>NZ_JAUCES010000005.1:2400000-3600000 GCF_030348825.1 Fictibacillus sp. b24
AAAAAAAGATTCCCCGTAAAACTAAAGAAATACTTTTTAAGCTGATCGATCTAGGACATCATGTTTGCATTTCTACTGGCAGACCGTACCGTTCATCTAACATGTATTACGAAGAACTTGAGTTGAAAACTCCCATCGTTAATTTTAATGGAGCATTCGTACACCATCCGCATGACGCTGAATTTGGTATTCACCATTCACCACTTGAACTGGATGTAGCCAAGAGGATTATTACAGCCTGTGAAACGTTTAAAGTAAAAAATATTATGGTAGAAGTTTTGGACGACGTCTATTTAAAAAGACCCGATGAAGTAATTGTTAACACCTTCATCATGAATGAGAATCCTCTTCAAATTGGTGATCTGCATAAAACGCTTAAAGAAGATCCCACGGCGATTTTAGTTCATCCAGAAGATCATCATATTGCAGAATTAAGAGCGATGCTTGAAAAAGAACATGCTGAAGTGGTTGATCAAAGAGTCTGGGCAGCGCCTTGGAATATTATTGAGGTTATCCGCTCTGGAATCAGCAAAGCAACAGGGCTTAAAAAAATCGCCGAATATTATAATATTCCGCAAGAACGCATTATTGCTTTTGGCGATGAAGACAATGATTTTGAGATGATTGAATATGCAGGCCATGGTGTGGCAATGGGAAATGCTATTGATGAATTGAAAGAACGTGCAAATTATGTAACATTAACAAACCAAGAAGAAGGAATTGCTCATTATTTAAAAAATGTTTTGAAATTGGTTTGATTTTTTTTAAGTAAACCTTTGGAAGTATTGATTTCCGTTACAGCCGCTCGCTTTCCGGGGGGTGTGCGGTGAGCCACCTTGACGCTTTGCACCTGCTGTGTCTCACCTGTCACACTAATCCCCCAGAAGTCTCGCGCCTTTCACTCCAATCAATTTGTCAATGAAGACAAAGAATTTAAAGCAATTACCTGTTTATTTAAGATCTTCAGCTGAAAATAAGCTGGAGATTTTTGTTTTTCCATTTGTTTTTATTATGGAATGTTTTTATGACTACATATTGTACTAACTACGGTAAAAACTAAACCTACGGGAGAAAAGGAGGTATTCCAATGAGCAAAAAGAGCCGATCAAAACGCACCATCAAGCAAGGTGCAGATATGGTTAGCCAAGAAACAACAATGGCTTTCAGTAAAGATGAACAAGAAGATCGTAAACGCGAAAAAGAAGAGAGAAATTCATTAGGAGGCATATAACGATGGCAAACAAATTATTTCAAATCGCTAAAAATGCCGTTCAGCAGGCTGTTGGCAAGGTGCAAAATTCAACACATGAGCTGAATAACAATATTTCAAACAGTCAACATTCCGCTCATGCTGAACTTTCTGGTCATGATATGGAAGTTGCACAAAATGCTCTTTCTTCTGCGATGGCTAATTCATCAGATGCAGAGCGTGCGCAACTTGCTGAATTTCAAAAGGAACTTGATGCACATTCTCATTCTGGAGCATCCCAAAATACACTTTCTGAACATGTTACTTCTGGACATGCTGAACCCGGCCACTCAGAGTCTGGGCAGCCTCAATCTTTCTCTCAAGCGACTGGCTTAAGTTTAGAAGACGCACAGAGCCTATTGGAAGAAAATCCAGATTCTTTAAAGTAAAAAAATAAATAATAAACAGCTTTCTCTTTTATGGAGAAAGCTGTTTTTTTGGAAAAGTTATCGCTGTTAACATGTTGATTTTTCTTAGTACCAGCTCAGCTAACTCCTCATAGCCAAACTTATTAAAATGGAGCCCATCGTCAATTACATATTTTTGAATGTTTCTTTCAACGAGGGTTTCGAACAAAGGGACATATGAGGTTCCCTCGTGTTTTGCGACCTTTTTTACGATCTGAGCGTATTTTTTCATTCTTTCATTTGTCCGAGCTTTTTGCTGTTCTTCGTAAACTGGTGCTGGACTTATTAAGATCACTTTTTCTGCACCAATCTTATTCACCATGTATGTGAGGTTTTTTTCGTATTCTTTTAAAGGAATGAGCCTATGATCACTTGAATCGTTCGCTCCAAAAAGAATCGTCACAAAATCAGGCTGATGACGTAATACATCGTCTTGCAGTCTGACTAGAGCAGCCCTTGTCGTTTCTGCAGGGATACCAGCATTCATGACCACCCACTCTGTTAGCTCTTGCCTCAAACGGGAAGTTAATCTTAGCGAGCCATCTTTACTCTTTTCTTTTGAAGTGATGCTGTCTCCAAAACAAACAAGAGTCTTCATTCTTACTCATCTCCCTTTCGATACCTATTATTAAACTATTCGAAAGAAATTTCCATTTATCAAACGTCAAACACTCAATAAATTTGTTATAATGTGTTATGTGAAAGAGACATCGAACGTTTTAGAGTAATTTTGGGGGCATTGTATGAAAATATATCGTGTAACGAATGAAGCTGAATCACATATCATCGAAGAAATTGCACACTTATTTCTGCAGCAGCGAACGATGGATGGTGAGCCTGAAGAACAATCCAGAACGCTTGCGGGTATTAAGATGGCACTTGATAATCCTGATAAAAGCGGGATCATTATTGCTGAAGAAGAAAATTCTGTGATTGGTATCGCCTTTTTCAATTTGGGAGTAAGTCTTCGCATCGGTGGACCTTATTTATGGTTAAACGAGCTTTATGTACACGAAGAACACCGAAACAAAGGAATCGCACGGAAACTTTTGCTTCATTTAATCTATTGGGCTGAACGTGATGGTATCAAATCCATTGAACTCGAAACAGGAATAAACAATTCTGTAACGAAGCATTTGTATAACTCACTGGATTTTCATGATATCATCTCTAAAAGATATGCATTTCACTTTTAATTCTAAAATATGAAGGAGTGTTCAAACATGGCAATCGAATTTTCGATCCAACCTACACCAAACCCAAACGCAATTAAATTTGATGGTTCAGAGAAATTTTTAGAAGGCAGACTTTCTGCACGAGTTGGGGATGAATCAGATTCAGCTCTTGCTAAAGCGTTATTATCCATTGACGGTGTAGAATCAATTTTTGGTTTTGAGAACTTTATTACGGTTAATAAGACGAACGACAGTGACTGGAACGAATTAATGCCAGAAATTCAAAAAGCGTTAGAAGAGAATGCTTAAAATTTAATTTATCGTTGGAAACCAGCCTTTTTTTAATTCAGGCTGGTTTTTTAAATTGAGGCGATATTGGGATTACTTAAATCTTTGTAATGGCACAGCAAGTATATCAGTCCTCTCACCATCTTTTGGACTGAAATAGAAAAGTTCTAGCATGAGCGTACCGTTAATCGGAAGGTCTTCCTCTGGAATTTTGATCGCAAAAGAAAATGGTGCCCATGCTGGTGCAGCTTCACTCGTTTGCTCATGCTTCTCTAGGAAAACGGTATGTCCATCTGATACCGTATAAGCAAAAGATGCCTCAAACACTCTAGCCTCTCCAGAAACCTTGTAAACACCATCTTTACCGGAAAAATGGATGTTCCGAAATGAATTGTTCTTTACGTCACCTAAGCCGGCTTGTAAGGTTAGCGTTTCTTCCACTGTTAAATTTTCTGTCTTAAGAGCTCCAGGTGAGATCTTGCTTGGGGTGAAAGCCGCTTTCACTTTATAGATTCCTGCTTTTCTTTCTTCTGCTGGAACCCTCCACTTCGTTTTCCAAATATGACTCTCACCCGCTTTGATCTGAACGTTCTCTTGTTTCTGCTCATATGTTTTACCCTTTGAATGTCTAAACACTTCTTTGTTCGATGAATCTGAAACGGTTACATCGAACATTTTAGAACTTTTGAAACTCAGTGTTACCGTGTGATTGCTTTGGTTTTCAATCACAGCCAAAAAGTCTATTCCATCATTTCTTTGCTGAATGGAAATGACAGGCTTTAGCTGAGAGCTTACATTACCCGTTTTACTTTCAGGTTTCTTTTCTTCTTTGGTGCAGGCAGAAAGAATGGATGTTGTAACAACAATTGATAAGAAGATGGCGAATAAGGACTTTGTCAATTGCTTCATAGTGATGATCACCTCAATTACATTTTTACCTTTATATGGTGAATTTATTGAAAAGATTCATAAATAAAAACACGGTATGGACCTTATCCATACCGTGTGTACATTTTTGAAGATTTTGTATTTGTGTGGGGTCAGACCCCCTTAGTCATTTCTGAAGAAGCCGTAGATGCCTGTGGTGTGAACGATGTTCGTAAAGGCATTCGGGTCTACTTCTTTTAGCACTTGTTCCAGGTCATATAATTCATAACGAGTAATGACGATGATAAGCATTTCTTTATCTTGCTTAGAAAATGCACCTCTAGCAGGAACGATTGTGATTCCACGAACCATTTTACCGTGGATTGCTTCTTGTATCTCTTTTCCTTTTTTCGTAACAATCATAGCGGTCAGCTTTTCGTGACGCGTATGTACAGCGTCGATTACACGGGAAGATACGTAAAGCGCAACAAGTGTGTACAGCGCCTTTTCCCATCCGAAAAGAAATCCAGCAGCAAGAATGATTAATCCATTAAGGACGAAAAAGTAACCGCCGATTGGTTTGTTTTTCATTCTAGAGAGAATCATCGCTATGATATCTAATCCTCCAGTAGATGCCCCATACTTTAATGTAATCCCTACACCTAATGCTGCAATTACTCCTCCAAACACAGCATTCAGCAAAATATCCGTTGAGACAACGGTTATTGGAATGATTTCAAGGAATGCCGTAATCATGATAACACTTAAGAAGCTGTATATCGTAAATGACTTTCCTACTTTCATCCAACCTAAGATCGTAACCGGAATATTAAATAATAAGTACAGAATACCAGTACTAATTGGAAAAGCAGTATTGACGAGCAAAGATGATATCAATTGTGAAACCCCTGTAAATCCGCTCGCATAAACTTTAGCTGGAATTAAAAACATGTTCAGTGAAACGGCATTCAATAGAGAGCCAACAATAATAAAAAAGATTTTCTTTAATTCTGTTGTACCAAGATCGCTTAAGCGAAAACGTTCTGTCATGTGTGAGGGTCCCTCCTTTCTTAATCCAAGATTCATTTTTAACAGAAAAGGATATACCCCGTCAATAGCCAAATGAGCTATTTTTTATACATGAACATTGCCTTTTCATTCCATCACAAGTTAAACTATAGAAAAAAGCCAAGCAGGTGAAATAATAATGACTACGATAATTACCGATACAGGTTCAGATTTACCTAAACAGATTTTAGATGAGTACGAAATTACGATGCTCCCTTTAGTTGTACAGGTAAATAATGAAGAGTTTCTCGATCGATCGAATATTGAACCAAAGCAGCTATATACATACATGAAGGATGGCTCAGTTCCAAAAACAGCACAAGTTCCTCCATCTATAATTAAAGAAACTTTAGCCTCATTTGCTCGAAATAGACAACCTGCCATCTATGTAACACTGTCTTCCGGCATTAGCGGCACCTATCAGACTGCTGTACTTATGAAAAACGAAGTGCTTGAAGAATATCCAGACGCTCAAATTGAGGTCTTTGATAGTCAATCGGCATCATTGGGGTATGGCTTAATGGTTTATGAAGCAGCCAAAGAAGCTAAAGACGGAAAGTCTTTCGATGAAATCATACATACGCTTCAACATTACCGTGATCATCTTGAACATATTTTTACCGTTGATGACCTTGAATATTTATTGCGAGGCGGACGAGTCAGCAAAACCGAAGCAGTAATGGGTACACTGTTGAAAATTAAACCCGTTTTACATATGGAAGATGGCAAGCTGTTTCCTTTAGAAAAACTGCGCGGAAAGAAAAAAGTTCTTGGTCGCATGGTAGAAATTATGAAAGAACGCGCTACATCACTTAATGACATTACAATTGGAATCAGTCATGCGGATGATACCGAAACGGCTCAAGCATTAAAAGAACTTATTATTGAAGAGACCGGAAACAAAAACATCTTAATTACGATGATTGGCTGCGCAATCGGCGCACATGCCGGTCCGGGTACAATCGCGTTATTCTTTTTAAATACACCTAAAAAAGTTTCTTAAAACATTATGAATAAACGACTACCTTCTGACAGATGTTAGTGACAGGAGGGATATTCATGACACATCGTAACACAAAAGACAACAATAAACGCCCTGAAGATAATCAGGCGATGAATCAATTGAAAAATGAAGCAGAACTTGAAATAAAGCAAAAAGGCAAACAGCCCTTTTCTAAAGAGCCTGATCGTCTATAAAAAGCAAAAGAAAAAAGCCCCCTTATCAGGGAGCTTTTTTCTTTTGAAAACACTTCATTTATATCAAAGGAAAATGAATAGTAAAACACGTGAAGTCTTCTCCTGAACTTACATCAATTGACCCGTTGTGTTTTTCAACGATCTGTTTACAAACAGAGAGACCAAGACCCGTCCCAAGAGACTTCGTTGTAACAAACGGTTCAAACACGTTATCAAGCAAATATTCAGGAATGGGATTACCGTTGTTGCAGATCGCCAGTTCAACTGTTTGATTTTCGCTTCTTTTTAATGAAACTTTGATCTTTCTTTCACCATTCCAGCCGCTAAGCTCTTCGACAGCGTTAACAAGGATATTTAATAACACTTGCTTGATTTGTGCGCTATCCCCTTCAATCAGAGCTTTATCACCTATTTCTAAGCTCGTAACAATATTCGCTTCCGTAAACCGAGGATACATGAACTCCATCATTTCCTTCAGCAGCGATGTTAGCGGAATTTTTTCAAGCTTATCTTCTAAGCCTCTCATTTTTGATAAATAAAGAAACTGAGTGATTTTTTCTTCAAGACTTTTCATCTCATTTTGAATGATATCGAAGTAATACTGTGATTGATCTGTTTTTTCCAGCTCTTTTTGCAACAGGTAAATGAAACCCTTTACAGATGTTAGCGGATTACGGAATTCATGTGCAAAGCTAGCTGCAATCTGACCAAGCATGGTCAATCGATCATGATGCATCTCTTGAATGAACTGATTTTTTCGGTCGATAATGGAATCCTTGAGAGCTGTGTATTCTTTCACGCTTAAAAATACAAGCTGATCAAAATAGCGCTGCATCTTTAAGACACCATCGCCTTTTGCCTGGTCATTTAACAATGAACACATTAATAGCTCATATACGATGCTCCGTCCCACATTGATGTTGTGGACAAAGTCCCCTACGTTCGCTTTAGCTTCAATCCGCTCTTTTGCAATTTTGCTTGTTAATGCATGCAATCTTTCAAGTGACCCTGTTTCCAAAAAGTTGATCAGTTCTACAATGGTTTGATGTCCGTTCTTTTTTACTTCTTCATAGAAAGGGTCATTTTGAGGCAACAGTACTCTTTCCAGCCATTTTTCTACAATGCTTGATTTTTGTTCGCTTAAAAAATGAGCGAGTTCTGTATTTGTTTTTGTGTTTGTACTGCTATCCAATATAATCACCCTTTAAGTAAAACGAATTCTCTCCCCATTATGAATGATATTGCATATTTCTACAATGCATTGTCGAAATCTGTATAATCTATGGAAAAATATACATGATGTACTACAGTATGGAGAAACTATCTCATAAATGAGTTTGAAAGGATGGTTTCCATGCATACGATGTGGAAAGGTGCAATCAGCTTCGGTCTAGTAAACATTCCGATTAAGCTGTTTGCTGCTACTGAAAATAAAGATATAAAAATGAGGTATCTTCACGAAAAGTGCCATAGCCCTGTTCAATATGAAAAGATCTGTCCTGTTTGTGAAGAAACTGTAGATTCAAAGGAAATTGTTAAAGGGTATGAATACGAACCAGGGAAATTTGTCGTAGTAGAAAAGGAAGAATTAGACGAGCTTGCAGGTGTATCTGATAAATCCATTGAAATCATTGATTTTATCCAGTTAGAAGAGATCGATCCCATTTTTTATAATCGTTCCTATTTCATCGGCCCTGGAGAAAATGGTACAAAATCATTTGCTCTTCTTAAAAAAGCAATGGAAGACACGGGGAAAATTGGTCTAGCTAAATTCACTTTAAGGTCAAAGGAACATCTTGCTGCAGTTCGTGTTTTTAAGAATGGTCTTGTTTTGGAGACGATTTTTTATCCAGACGAAGTTAGAAATGTTGACCATGTACCTGGTTTAACAGACGATGTTTCACTAAATGATAAAGAAGTTGAAATGGCAAAACAGCTGATTGAACAATTAACGTCTCCGTTTGAACCAGAAAAATATGAAGATGAATACCGTGAAGCCGTTCTAGAATTAATCAACAGCAAGATTTCTGGTGATGAAGTAAAAGTAGCTAAAGAAAAACCAAAAACTAATGTTGTGGATCTTATGGAAGCACTTCAAGCATCCATCAATGAAAGTAAAGGGAAAGATTCAGAAGATAAAGGAAAGAAAACGAAAGAAGCGTCTTCTAAGAAAAGTTCTGATGAAACAAAACCAAAAAAGAAAAAATCATCCGCAAAAAAGAAAGCTAGTTCATGATCAGTACGTTTTTAAAACCCATGCTCCCTTCTCTCTCAAACGATTTACCTAAAGGTGAGAATTGGGTATATGAAGTGAAATATGACGGGTTCAGATGTCTTTTATATTGGGACGAATCCTCCATCATCATGACTTCTAGAAACGGTCACAACCTTCACACTATTTTCCCAGAGATCCCTAATCGCTTAAAGCATTTTGAGGGAGACATTAAACACCTTTTTCCCCTTTTAATCGATGGAGAGCTTTGCATACTTGAAAATCCTTTTAAAGCGAGCTTTGAACAGATTCAAAAAAGAGGAAGACTCAAACAAAGTGATAAAATTAAACAGGCATCTGAACTCTTCCCTTCATCATTTTGTGGGTTTGACCTACTTGCGATGGAAGGCAAGTATATATATCAGCAGCCCTTTTTAGAAAGAAAAGAAAAGCTGCAGCATCTCCTTCAAATGCTTGATGTTTCAGTAAATGAAGTTTCACTTACAAGCCGTATGAATTATGTTCCTTTTACTTCTGACATAATAATGCTGAAAAAGACGGTTCAAACATACAAAAGTGAAGGGATTGTGGCAAAGGATATTAGTAACAAATGGTCACCCGGAGTAAGGGCTAATAAATGGATTAAAGTGAAAAACCTTATAATAAATACATTTTTCGTCCTTGGCTATGATACGGAGAACGGCTTTTTCCATGTAGGTGTTATAAAAGATCATTCCATTTTCTCTACAGGATTGTTTTCTCATGGAATGTCTCCTGAAGAGAAAGAAGCATTGATTCAGATTGTGAAAAAAAATCAAAACGGAAAATCGGGTTCTCTCATTTTGATAGAACCTTCAATATGCGTAGACATTTCCTATTTGGAGCTGTATAAGAACCAACTAAGACAGCCTAGGTTTGTATCTTTCCGATTTGATGTAAATTGGGAGGAATGCACATGGGAAAGCCTGCAAAAGAACAATTAAACCTAAACGTTAACGGTGAAGTTGTTACTTTGACTAGCCCTGATAAGCCACTTTGGCCAGAACTCGGTATTGTGAAGGTAGAATATATTAATTATTTGACTCAAATCGCTCCCTATATGCTCCCTTTTTTAAGAGACCGAGCTTTAACCGTTATTAGGTATCCTCATGGCGTTGGTGATGAGCGATTTTATCAAAAAAATTGCCCGGATTATGCTCCAATCTTTGTGAACACCGTGAAGGAAGATGACATCAATTATATCGTGTGCAACAACTTGCCGACTTTATTGTGGCTCGGAAATCAGCTAGCCTTTGAGTTTCACATACCTTATCGAACAGCAAGTACGAGTTATCCGTCAGAAATCGTTATGGATCTAGACCCTCCTTCCAGAAATGAGTTTCATCTATCTGTTGAAGCAGCTATTATGATTAAAGAAATTTGCGACAAGTTAAACCTTACTTCGTTCATTAAAACTAGCGGAAATAAAGGTATGCAAATATACATACCGCTACCAGAGGATCGGGTGACTTTTGACGAATCCCGCCTATTTACAGAGTTCCTTGCTTATTATCTGATTCAGCAAGAGCCTAAATGGTTTACGATTGAACGATTGAAAAAAAACCGAGGAAACAGATGTTATGTAGACTATATTCAGCATGCGGAAGGTAAAACCATTATTGCTCCTTATTCTGTAAGAGGTAATGAGGGCGCACTTATTGCAACACCATTATACTGGCATGAAGTGAATCAGACTTTAAAACCCGAAATGTTCCCTTTAAACGTAATACATGATCGATTGAAAGAAGTTGGCGATCCATTTAAAGACTTCTTTAATGCCAAAAGTAATCAGCCGATCCTGCCTGTCATAAAAGCACTCAAAGAAAAAAGCCTCTAAGAAGATAAGAGAATCTATCTTCTTGAGGCTTTGTTTTTTTATTTGCCTGTTTTCGTAAAGTTGTTAGTGGAAGTGGTTGATTTCCGTTCCAGGTGCTCGCTTTCCGCGGGGCAGGCGGCGAGCCACATTCGTACGTTTCACGTATAAGTGTCTCACCTGCCCGCCTGTCCCGCAGGAGTCTCGCCCCTTGCACTCCAATCAACTGTCACAGAAGAAAAAAACGAAAGCAACTATCCTTCTGAACACAGCTTTTTATTTCTGTTTTTGCAAACTTTGTTGCTTTAGAAGTGATCGATTCTCCGAACAGGATGCTCGCTTTCCGTGGGGCAGGCGGTGAGCCACATTTTAGAAAACAGCCTTTATTTAACACTGCTGCAAGTCTGTCGTTTCACTAATTCAAATGGTACGACAACTCGCTTTGCTGGTTTATCAGGTGAGTTAATGCATTCTAGCAATCCTTTAGCAGCTTCATAACCGAGTTTAAATATATTAATATCTACAGAAGTTAATGAAGGTGATGAGAGTTCGGACAACATAACATTATTGAAGCTCAATAATGATATATCTCCAGGAACACTTACTCCTAGTTCATTTAGTGTACTTAGTACGCCAAATGACATAACATCATCAATTACCAAGAGTGCGGATGGAGGCTCTTTTAAAGCGAGAAGCTCTTTAACCGCTTCCTGCCCTCCTTCTTTTAGGAACTCCTCATGCACAATATATTCGTCTTTGTAAGGAAGCCCTGCGTTTCTAATGGCTTTTTCGTAACCCAATAACCGGTCAATGGTTACTACTAAATTAAGATTTCCACCTACAAAACCAATTCGTTCATGTCCGAGTGAAATCAGATATTCCGTCATTTCTTGTGCTGCCTTAAAGTTATCATTGTCTATATGAGTAATGTTTTCCGCGTTCTTAAACGGCTTACCGATTACGGTAAACGGAAATTTCTGTTCTTGCAAATAGCACATGATTCGGTCATCCACACGGGAATATAACATCACGATCCCATCAACACGGCGTCCTTGCACCATACGGACTACCCCTTCAAATATTTCATCTTCCGTATTTCCCGTTGACATATATAGAGCATATTCTTGTTCGTGAGCAATTGTACTGATCCCTCTGATTACTTCAGGAAAAAAGGGGTTTTGGAATGCTTTATCGGCTGAGCTTGGCATAACGAGTCCTATAGCCTGTGTGCTTCGGTTTGCTAAACTTCTAGCATTGAAGTTTGGATGATAGCCAAGATAGTCCATTGCTTCTTTTACTTTTCGTTTTGTTTTTTCTGATATGCGAGGGTTGTTCGCGATTACCCTCGATACGGTAGATGGAGCAACATCTGCTAATTTTGCTACATCTTTTATTGTAACTGACATGTTATAGTCCTCCTTTCAGACTATTTGGCTTAGTGTATACGCTTTCTTAATCCTACATAATTGTATAAAATTTGTAGTAAAAAAGAAATATTATTTATGCATTGTTCTTGTAAGTGGTTGATCTCCGTTACAGGTGCTCGCTTTCCGGGGGGGCGTGCGGTGAGCCACTTTGTGCTTCGCACTAAAGTGTCTCACCTGTCACACTAGTCCCCCAGGAGTCTCGCACCTTTCACTCCAATCAACTTGGCAAGGATGAAAGAATTCAAAATTAACAATCCTAAAGCAAAAAGACCATTTTAAGAACGTTTATTTCTTTTTACTAGATATAGGATAATCCCTACTGAAGCTATAAGTGCAGCGGCAACAATGAGATAAGTCATCCATTGAGAGTCGGCCTTTTGCACAGCATAAATCTGCGCTTTTTCTCCGTCTAAAGTCAGGTCCACTGCATTCTTCTTCACCTTAATCTCTTCATCTGATAACAGACTTACTAGCTTTTTATCTTGTAGATCTTCATCTGAAAATGAAATAGTATGTTGTTTTTTATCGTTGTTGTAAACGATATAGAGGGTTTCATCTTTATAAGAACGCTTAAAGACAGCAGTTCCGCCTTTATCTACCATCATGGAATAATCTCCTCGGCGAAGAGCAGGATGGTTTTGTCTAAGCTTTCCTAACTTGGCTGAGAAAGCCTCCATATTCTTATTTTGCGAAAAATCCATCATACGGCGATTGTCAGGATCCTTGGCACCATCCATCATGTGTTCTGTTCCTTGGTAGAGGATTGGAATTCCAGGAGCCGTGTATAGATAGGTTAATGCCATCTTCAGTCTTTTCTCTGGATTTTCTTGCTTCAACAACACTTCACGCACGAAACGAATGTTGTCGTGATTATCAATAAAGTTACCTAGTGTAAAAGGGTCTTCATAATAAAACTTGTTTCTTTCCCATACTGAATTCAATTCTGAAAGTGATTGTCCGCTTTGTCTAAATATACGAACCATATCATTAAACAAAGGATAATCAACAAAAGATTCAATTCCTGCTTTGTTGTAATCTGCGATGTACCTTGGATCGTTGTGCCACACTTCTCCAATCAAATAAAAGCCAGGCTTCGTTTGCTTAACCCTTTCAGAGAATTCCTTCCAAAAATCTTTCGGAACGTGTTTTACCGTATCTAAACGATATCCGTCAATATCCGTTTCTTTTATCCAATACTCCGCCATATCCAAAAGATAATTTCGTGTTTCTGGATTTTCAGTATTGAGATCAGGCAACCCTGCTAGCCATCCGTTTTCTACTTCTTGTTGGTTATCCCAGTTTCCGATCTCCATCTGTGGATGAAACCAGTTATTTTTTTCTGCGTCATTTAACCAAGGGTGCTGATAGCCTGTGTGGTTCACCACTAAATCTAAAATAACTTTGATGTCACGATCATGAGCTTTTTTCACAAGCTTCTTTAAATCTTCCTTAGAGCCAAAATGCTCTTCAGTTTCGTAAAAGTCCTCAGTCCAATAACCGTGGTACCCTTTTGTCTCGTTTTTAACGACAGGTGTCAGCCAAATTGCTGTTACACCAAGGTCATTTAAATAATCAAGCTTTTCTGTAATTCCTTTAAAATCTCCGCCGTGATAAGCGGCAGGATCATTCAGGTCTACTTCAAAGTCATTGCTTTTATCACCATTATGAAACCTGTCTACCATAATAAAGTAGATGGTTTCGTCTCTCCATGATCGCTCTTCCTTTTTTTCTGCAAGCGCTTTATTTTGAACAGATAAAAAAAGAAGAAACGACATAGCCAAGAACATCATTCTTTTGCCCATCGCCGTTCCTCCTAAAGTGCGTTGCTGTTTTTAACCTTTTGTACCACCGGCAGTTAGTCCGGAGATGAAGTAACGCTGCAGTGATAAGAAAAGCAGACCAATCGGAATTGCTACTAAAACAGAACCTGCTGCAAAAAGTGTAAAGCTGTTTCCAAATTCATTCTTAATCATGTTAAACAAACCAACCGCAAGTGTCATCTTTTCATCTGAGCTGATTAGAATAGAAGCTAAGATAAAATCAGCGAACGGTGAAATGAAACTAAATAGTGCGATTACCGCAAGAATTGGCTTTGATAGCGGAAGAATGATCTGCCAAAAAATACGGAAGTGTCCAGCACCATCAATACGTGCAGATTCATCTAGTTCTTTTGGAATCGTATCATAATAGTTCTTCGCTAAGTACGTGTTCATCGGAATTAATCCACCCACGTAAACAAGAATTAACGCAAAGTGTGTATCAAGCAAACCTACTTGGTATGCAAGGATATAGATTGCCAAGATTGCTACGAATTGCGGAATCATCTGCAAGATTAAGAAAAGAAGCAATCCGTTCTTACGTCCAACAAACTTGTATCTTGAAAATGCATAAGCTGTAAGGCCGATAAAGATAACAGAAAGCACCATTGTAATAAAGCAAATTTTCAGCGTGTTCCAGTACCAAATCAAGTAATCTGTTTCAGCGAAAAGCTTTTTATAATGAGTCAATGTTGCATTCTCAGGTATAATCGTTGAGCTCGATAAAGTGTTACCTGGGTTGAAGGAAGATCCAATAACCCAGAGAATCGGATAGATAACAATAGCAATAGCCGACAATAAAACTAGATAGGACAGAGTTAAACGAATTCTTCTTGCTGTTTTTATACTCATATTAAATCATTCCTTCGTCCTTAAATGATTTCGTTTTTCTAAACTGCCACAGGGCAAGAGAAACGATAATTAACGATAGTAATACGGTTACAGCTGCAGCCTTGCTATATTGAGCTGAAGTCATCGTTAAGTTATAGATCCATGAGATGAGGATATCTGTTCCTCCTGCATTTTGATCAGCTACTGCAGGACCACCGTTGTTAAAGAGATAGATAACGTTAAAGTTATTAAAGTTAAACGTGTATTGTGTAATCAAGATTGGTGCTGTTGTAAATAGAATCATTGGAAGTGTAATTTTACGGAACTTATCCAAGTTTGATGCTCCATCTACTGTCGCTGCTTCATACAATTCACCAGGAATTGATTGAAGTACACCAGTCGTCATCGCCATGATGAACGGGAAACCGAGCCATGATTGAATAAAGATTAAAGCAATCTTCGTGTAAAAAGGATCTGTCATCCAAGGTATGGAATCGATTCCAAGTGGTGCTAAAATTGATTGGTTAATCGCCCCAAATGTGTCATTAAACAATCCTGAGAAAATTAAAATGGATACAAATGCTGGTACTGCCCATGGCAAGATCAAAAGTGTTCGAATAAGACCTTTAAATTTGATTTCCTTTTGGTTTAAAACCACCGCTAAGAAAATACCAACTGAAACTTGAAGCGTTGTTGCAGTGAAAGTCCAGATGATCGTCCAAGCAAATACAGAGATGAATGTTTCACGCCAAATATCTAATGAGAATATTTCAATAAAGTTTTTAAATCCTACCCAATCCACTAGTTTTGCTGGTGGAGAGTTATATAAGTTATAGTTCGTAAAAGCAAGAAGCAACATGAAAATAATCGGAAAAATGACTACAAAGATTAATAATAGGAATCCAGGACCAACCATTAAGTATGGGAATCCTTTATCGACTACATTGTGGTATTGCTCTTTTAGCGAGCTTAATTTCAAGCCATTATCACGCTTTTTCCCATTCTGGAAAGCATCATAAATGTTAAAAGAGTAAAAACCTAATCCGATCCCTACTACAAGTATCGATATAACCCCGTTTACTAACAAGAATATGGAGTGATCTCGAGGCACTTCAGTACCAAGTGTAACAATTCCCCAAAGTCCGATATTTAGAAAATCCAGAAACGCAATAAAATAACATGCTGCTAAAATTAAGAATGCGAAACCTTTAACAAATTGTTTGTTATAAAATTGCCCCATTCCTGGAATGATGGACAGCAGAGCTGCCGTCTTACGATGTGTCATTACAGGGTTCCCCTTTCTTTTGCCCACTAACTTTTTTGTGTTTTGTTCGAAAGATCTTAGGACCCATTCACAAGCAAAATCTTTCCAACAAACACAATAGTTAGAGAAAGCAGTACCCGCGACTTTTGGGTACCGCTTTCCTCTAATTATTTATTACTTGCTGTGGTTTGCTTTAATGTTTTGTCCAATTGTCTTTACTGCACTGTCTAGAGCAGCTTTTGGCTCAGACTTACCAGTTGCAGATAATTGAAGTGCGTTTGCAGCTGGAGCCCAAACTTCTGCCATTTCAGGAATGTTAGGCATTGGAACTCCACGTTCTGATTGAACAGCTACAGCTTTAGCTGCTTCGTTGTCTGCAATGATTGGGTCCTCCATTAGAGATACAACTGGAGGGATTTCTGCTGTTTTCTCGAAACGAGTTTTAGCACTCTCTTCGTTCGTGATAAACTCAACAAGCTTTGAAGCCCACTCTTTGTTTTCAGAGAATTGGCTTACATTGTAACCTTTAACTCCGATGAACGTTTTTACATACTCACCGTTTGGAAGCTTAGGCATTGGCGCAACACCGATATCGATGCCAGCATCTTTGTAGCCTTGGAATGACCAAGGACCGTTCATTACAGAAGCAACTTTACCTTCTTGGAAAAGTCCGTCAATTGTTTGTCCAGCTTTTTCACCAATGATACCTTTAGGGAATAATCCATCCTTGTACCAGCTAGTGATGTAACTTAATCCTTCAACAGCACCTTCATTAGCAAGGCCAAGGTCTTGTGGATCTAGAGTACCGTTGTCGTCTTTAAATACATAGCTTCCGTATCCAGAAAGAACACCGTTTGCAAAGTAGAAGTCAGTCCAGTTTGCAAGGAATCCGTATTGTGCTCCACCTTTGTCACCCTTAGAGAAAGCAAGTACATCGTCTAAAGATTCTGGTGCTTCTGGCATTTGCTTTTTGTTATAGATGAAAACTGGTGTTTCAGTTGACTTTGGAAGACCATAAAGGTTTCCATCATATGTTAATGCGTTAATTGAAGATTCAGTGTAAAGCTTTGTAACATCATCAGAAACTTCGATTGGTGCGATTAGTCCTTCAATTGCTAAAGGTCCAATACGGTCATGAGGAGTTGTGATAACGTCTGGTCCTTTTTTAGCTGGTCCATCAAGACGAAGCTTTTCTTGCTGGTCAAGCATTGGGATTTCTTTCATCTCAACTTTGATACCGTATTTCTCTTCAAACTTTTTGATAGCGTCTTGAGTACCAGAACCTTTTTCTTGGTCTTCCCAGATCACTAATTTTTCAGGCTTGTCTGCCGCCTTTTCTTTCTTACCGCCAGTAGATGAGCTGTCATCTTGCGGTCCGCAAGCAGCTAGAGCACTTGCAGCTAGAGCAAAAGTTAATGGTAATGCTAATAACTTTTTCATCAATTGTACCCCCTATTGTAATTGGAAATTCGAAGCATACAAACGTTTGCACAGATTAGCAAAAAAAAATGATTTTCTGTCTTTTTTGAAGTTTTTCGCTGTTTATGAAAACGATTGCATTACGTGCTCAATTTCATTATACCTATGCTTTGAATTTTTACAATACTTTTTTAATTATTTTTGTTTTCGCTTTCATTTTTCTTGATTTATTTTATGTAAGCGGTTTATACTATCATCATTACAAGTTGAAGGCAATGTACGATCCTTATGCGGGTACAACCTAGGAAGTCTATAGGTTGTGCCCTATTTTTATTTTCTAGGATAATGAAGGGAGATTTAAATATGTTAAAAGAAGCAATCTATCACAGAGCAGGAAACAACTACGCGTATGCTTATGATGAGAAGACACTTCACATCCGTCTGCGCACCAAAAAAGGAGACGCTGATTCAGTTTCTTTAATCCATGGTGATCCATATGACTGGACAAAGGAAGGCTGGCAAACATCACAGGCTCCCATGACATTAAGCGGTACAGATGAGTATTTTGATTATTACTTTATTGCGATAGAGCCCCCTTACCGCCGCTTGCGTTATGGATTTGAACTAAAAAGCGGTGACGAAACCCTGATCTATACAGAAAAAGGCTTTTATAAGGAAGCGCCATTTGATGACACGGCTTATTATTTCTGCTTTCCATTCTTAAATGGTATTGATGTGTTTCGTGCTCCTTCATGGGTAAAAGACACCGTTTGGTACCAGATTTTCCCTGAACGTTTTGCAAATGGTGACAAGAGCAACGATCCTGAAGGTTCTCTTCCATGGGCAAGTGAAGAACCGAAGTTTAACAACTTCTTCGGTGGAGATTTTCAAGGTGTGATCGATCATATTGACCACCTCGTCAAACTTGGCGTGACAGGAATCTACTTCACTCCTATCTTCAAGGCAAAATCTAACCACAAATATGATACGATTGATTACTTAGAAATCGATCCTCAGTTTGGTGATAAAGAAACGTTTAAGCAATTGGTAAAGATTTGCCACGAGAACGGTATAAAAGTAATGCTAGATGCTGTGTTCAATCATAGCGGATACTATTTTGAACCGTTTCAAGATGTATTAAGAAATCAAGAGAATTCTAATTATAAGAACTGGTTTCATTTAAGAGAGTTTCCTATTCAAACAGAACCACGTCCAAATTACGATACTTTTGCTTTTGAAAAATCTATGCCAAAATTAAATACAGAACATCCTGAGGTCCGAGATTATTTGCTAAAGGTTGCCCGATATTGGATTGAGGAGTTTGACATTGATGGATGGAGACTTGATGTAGCCAATGAAGTGGACCACTCCTTCTGGAGAGAATTCAGAACAGCTGTTAAATCAATAAAACCTGAAGCTTATATCTTAGGAGAAATCTGGCATGATTCGATGAGCTGGCTGCAAGGCGATCAGTTCGATGCCGTTATGAACTATCCATTTACAAATGCAGCACTTGATTTTGTAGCGAAAGAAACAATCGATGCAAAAGTCTTTGCTGAGAAAATGACTTCTGTGCTGCATATGTATCCTGAGAACATAAATGAAGCTGCTTTCAACCTGTTAGGCTCTCATGATACGAAGCGTGTTCTAACATTCTGTGAAGAAAATAAAGATAAGATGAAGCTGCTTTTCCTTTTAATGCTAACGTCTAAAGGAACGCCTTGCATCTATTACGGTGATGAGATCGGCATGACTGGCGGTAATGATCCTGGCTGCAGAAAATGCATGGAATGGGACGAAACGAAACAAGACTTAGATCTTTTCGGCCATATCCAATCTCTGCTGTCGCTTCGTAAAGAACATAAAGTTTTAGCTAACGATGGTGAAATAAAGTTCATATCTGCAAAAGGCAAAACTCTTGTATACGAGCGATCCACTGATGAAGAAAGTGTGCTGATTCTTTTGAATGCTAGTGATAAAGATAATGAGCTCTCATTTGAAATTCCTAAAGGTTACGTCCACCTTTTTGGCTCTGCCTTTACAAAATCGTTGCCTGCATATGGCTTAAGTATATACAGAAAAATATAGTAACTTTTGCATAGTAATTGTTCTTAATAAAAGACTTTTGTTTTTAATTTTTAAGACTTGCCTCGTTGAAAAAGTTGCTTGGAGTGAAAGATGCGAGACTCCTGCAGGACGAGTGGTCAGGCGGAGACTCCTAAAGGCGCAAAGCGGCAGGAGGCTCACCGGACCCCCTGCAGAAAGCGAGCATCTGAAACGGAAAGCAACCGCATTCAAATACTACACAGCCCATACAACCTCCCCTTACCGTAAAAAGTAAGGGGATTTTATTTCAGTTACTTAACTTTCCTGCTACAATAGGAAAATATTCAATCAACACGATGGAGAGGGATGTACATGAAAGGAAACAAAGCCGCAAAGCTTTCCCTTTTTGCCATTACGTGGCCGATTTTTATAGAAATTATGCTTCATATGTTAATGGGTAACGCGGATACACTTATGCTTAGTCAATATTCGGACCATTCAGTAGCTGCAGTTGGCCTTACCAACCAGCTGTTATCGATCGTAATCGTCATGTTTGGTTTTGTGGCTACAGGTGCAAGTGTCGTCATCGCACAAGCGATTGGAGCTAAACTGCAGAGAACCGCAGCTGAAGTTGCAGTTGTTGCGATAATGGGAAACTTGCTTTTTGGATTGATATTAAGTGCCATATTAGTAATCTGGGGAGATGTGTTTTTAAGATGGATGAACACACCACCTGAGTTAATGGCTGAAGCATCCAGCTACCTTTTGATTGTTGGAGGATTCTCATTTATTCAATCTGTCATTATGACGATAGGAGCTGCTATCAGAAGTTATGGATTTACGAAAGATGCAATGTATGTCACGATCGGCATGAACATCTTAAACGTTTTTGGTAACTATTTATTTATTTTTGGAGCGTTCGGTTTCCCTGTTTTAGGAGTTGAAGGTGTAGCAATATCGACTTCTGTCAGCCGTTTTCTAGGTTTAGTGGTGATCCTTTATCTATTATTTAAGCGATCTTCTATTCCTCTTCCCTTTTCAAGCTCTATTAAATTGTTCCCTCTGCACATTAAGAGCGTCTTAAAAATCGGATTGCCTTCTGCTGGCGAGCATCTTTCGTACAGCGGATCTCAAATGCTGATTACGTTTTTTATTACGCTGATCGGAACAACTGCGCTGACAACGAAGGTTTATACATTTAATATCATGATGTTTATCTTCCTGTTTGCGGTTGCGATTGGGCAAGGTACACAGATTTTAATCGGTCATTTAATTGGTGCTAAATCGTATGATTCTGCGTATAAAATGTGTTTGAAAAGCCAGACGTACGCCATGATCATTAGCTTTTTGATGGCTGGGATTGCTTCTCTGTTTGCAAAACCGCTTCTTTCCATATTTACAGATAACCCTGAGATTATTAGAGAAGGTACCTTGTTGTTGTACTTAACATTGTTACTTGAACCAGGTCGTTCTTTTAACCTTGTTATTATTTCAAGTTTACGTGCGGCTGGTGATGTTAAGTTTCCAGTTGTAATGGGCGTCATTTCCATGTGGGGTGTAAGTGTACCTCTAGCCTACCTTTTAGGCATTACGTTTGATTTAGGCTTAGTTGGGATTTGGCTTGCGTTTACAGCAGACGAATGGCTTCGAGGGTTGTTCATGCTTTCGAGGTGGCGAAAGAGAAAATGGCAAAAGCAGCATATCATACAAAGAGAAGCTACTGCTTAGATAGGTAAAAACCGGAAAACATGACGTTTTCCGGTTTTTTAATTAATCAACTATATTAATATTATAATCAGTTAACCAGCTATCTATTTGCGCAAGATGCGCCATTAGCTGTGGTCCTGTCATCAGTTGGCCAAACCATGGCTCTTTAAAAGTTTCCCCGTTCGTATCAATGATCTCTTGCACTTTTTTGCGGTTTAGCACTTCAAAAAGTGGTGAATCCTTTTTCGAAACGATAGATTGCAGCCAGTCTTTAACTCCATTCGTATAATCCGGATGGAACGTTTTAGGATATGGGCTCTTCTTGCGGTACAATACATCTTTCGGAAGAACTCCTGTTAATGCTTTTCTCAGGATCCCCTTCTCTCTTCCGTCTAACATCTTCATGTCCCAGGGAATGTTCCATGCGTATTCTACAATTCTATGATCGGCAAACGGTACCCTTACCTCTAATGAAGCTCCCATACTCATACGGTCTTTTCTATCTAAGAGAGTTGTCATAAACCAAATCATATTGAGATAAAAAATTTCGCGGCGTCTAGCTTCTAACTTTGTCTCTCCATCCAGTGCTGGTGTCTCATTCACCGTTTCTCCGTATCTTTGCTGAACATAAGATGCTAGATTCAGTTTTTTAGACCAAGAATCTTGCAGCAAATTTTGACGGGCTTCTGTTGAACGCATCCAAGGAAACATCGGACGGTTTAAAAGCTCTTCTTTATGAAACCATGGATATCCGCCAAAGATCTCGTCTGCACATTCACCTGACAATGCAACAGTAGACTGGGGTTTAATTTGCCGGCAGAACCATAATAATGAAGAATCTACATCAGCCATTCCTGGGAGATCACGAACTGTTACTGCTTCTCTCAAATGATTGATTAATAGCTCATTGTCGATTACACAGCTATGATGAACAGAACCTGTCGCTTCCACCATTTGATTGATCCAGTACGCATCTGAATTCGGCTGGTAGTCGCTTGCTTTAAAATATTTATCATTGTCTACATAGTCGATGCTGAACGTGTGAAGTTCACCTTTATTTTCTTCTTTAAAATAATTTGCCGCGATTGCGGTTATTGCACTGGAATCCAGTCCCCCTGAAAGAAAAGTACAAACAGGTACATCTGCTACTAATTGCCGAGTAACTGCATCATTTACAAGATATCGTACATTTTCAATCGTATCATGGAGCGAATCTTGGTGAGGTTTGCTCTCAACGTTCCAATAGCGCCAAATCTTTAACCCATTTTTCGTATACGTGGCTGCATGTGCAGGACGCAGTTCTTTTATGCCTTTATAAACCCCGTTACCTGGTGTTCGAGATGGTCCAAGGCCAAATACTTCCTGCAAACCTTCCCGGTCAACTTCAGCCTTAATGTCAGGATGAGCTAATATTGATTTTATTTCTGAACCAAATAGGAACATGCCGCCTTGTTCTGTGTAAAAAAAAGGTTTTACTCCTAAACGGTCTCGGGCAACAAATAAGCTTTGCTTCTCTTCGTCCCAGATGCCAAACGCAAAGATTCCGTTAAATTTTTCAATACAGCTTTCTCCCCATTCTATATAGGAAAATAGCAGAACTTCGGTGTCAGAGTGCCCCTCGAAACGATAGCCTAGTTGTAAAAGCTCTTTCCGGAGATCTTCTGTATTGTACAATTCACCGTTGTAGCAAAGGGTATAGTTTGTTTTGTTCTTTGACCTTGTCATTGGCTGAACGCCGCCTTCAATATCAACAACGGCTAATCTAGCGTGACCAAAGCCTGCATGTGTGGTGCTCCAGACATTAAGTGCATCTGGCCCTCTTTTAGATAAAGGTGTCGCCATTTTAATTAAAATATTTTTTTCTTTAATGAGGTTACGATTCCAATCTGCCCAACCCGTTATTCCGCACATTGGTTTCATCCTTTCTATACAAACTCCATTTCTAGTACGTATGCCCATTACTCAGCATATGCTTTTACCCCTGTATGGGTGTTTCGGAAAATATTTGTGCATAATCTACCAATTTGTATATAATGAATACATATTTCAGAAGATAAAGGTGATTATTGGATGCCACAGTCGAAGTTTTTTCGTATTGGTTACGGTTTGCTCCTCATTTTTCTTATTATTTTAGTCGGAACAAAGATTGATTTTATTTTCAGACCCATCGTCGTTCTTGTACAAACGTTATTCTTCCCGTTTTTGCTAGGCGGTGTTCTATACTATTTGTTCCGTCCCGTTGTTCAGTTTTTACATAAACGAAACGTTCCTAAGGTATTATCCATCCTGCTCATTTATCTGCTTGCAATCGGACTTTTTGTACTATTGTTCTATTCCATTGGTCCAGTACTGCAGAGACAGGTAAGTAATTTAGTAGAAAATACCCCAGCTTTGATTGACGCTATTCGTTCAAAACTGAATGATCTGCAGCAAAACGAATGGGTAAATCGTTTCCAGGAAAGTGAACAGTTTGATGTAAAAGAGATTTCGGATAAAGTGTCAGCTTATCTTTCCAACAGTGCTCAAACCATTGGAACGAACATCGCAAACTTTATCGGAATCATTACCAACATTGTTATGATTTTTGTCACGGTTCCGTTCATTCTTTATTACATGTTAAAAGAAGGCGAAAAAGCACCACAAATGGTGCTGCAAACGTTGCCTGAAAGACAGCGTAATAATGGAACAAAAATTTTAAAAGACATGGATATCGCGCTTAGCTCATATATTCAAGGTCAAATCTTAGTCAGTGTTTGCGTTGGAACAATGCTGTACATTGGATACCTGGTGATCGGGATTGAGTACTCTCTAATCCTCGCTATCATCGCCATGTTCACGAATGTAATTCCGTTCCTCGGTCCCATTATCGGAGTTGTGCCAGCACTTATCGTAGCAATCGTAGATTCTCCAGCTATGGTCATCAAAGTACTTGTCGTGATGGTTATAGCTCAGCAAATTGAAGGGAATGTCATCTCACCTCAAGTGATGGGTAAAAAGCTCGACATCCACCCCCTGACAATTATTTCAATCTTGCTTGTAGCTGGAAGTCTTGGCGGATTACTCGGTTTGATCCTAGCTGTTCCTGTATATGCTGTATTGAAGGTTATTGCGTTGCATACTTACAGATTAATTAATTTACGAAGAACGAAAGAATTATAGGATAAGTAAGAATAGGAGAAAGCACCGGCTGTAGTACCGGTGCTTTTTTGTGTGGATTGGGATTGTAAAATTTTTGCGCTCGTAAATCTCATTTTGCGCTCGTAAATCTCATTTTGCGCTCGTAAATCTCATTTTGCGCTCGTAAATCTCATTTTGCGCTCGTAAATCTCATTTTGCGCTCGTAAATCTCATTTTGCGCTCGTAAATCTCATTTTGCGCTCGTTCAGCGAGCATAAATGCCGCTGAACGAGCTTCCGACGTCATCTAGATTTATAGAAATAGGGTTCATTCTATAAAAAAGCACACCTTTCAAAAAAAAAAGGTATGCTTCCTTAACATTATTTAGCTTCTTGTGGCTCTTTATCGTAGATCGGAACCCAGCCTTCTTTTGATTTGAAAATTCGTACCGCTACTACTTTGCGGTCTGCTTGCAGTGTGAAGTAATGACGGAAGTTTTCTGGAACCGAGATCAAGTCTCCTGGCTCTAGTTCTACATCAAAAAACCTTCCGTTTGGCCCTTCAATGGCAAAAATCCCGTGTCCTGAAACGATAAAGCGAACTTCGTCATCTGTGTGGTGGTGTTCTGCTAAAAAATTTTTCAGAAGTTCATCTAAGTTCGGTGTTGCGTCAGAGAGAGAAATTACATCTTCAGTAACATATCCTCTGCGCTCAGAAATATCGTCGATCTCGCTGCGGAAAGTTTGAATCACTTCTGCTTTATCTTCATCACTTAACGCGTAGTTCTCGCGAAGATGTGCCGGAAGCTTTTCAATGTCCCATTTTTCGTAAATAACTTCCTGTGAGTTTAAATAAGCTTCTACTTCACTTTGGTTTTCAATTCTTTCGTTGTTATCATGAAATCGTAGTTGTGCCATTTTTAACGCCTCCAAATGAGTTATTTTTATTAAAAAAAGATAGAGTTTGCAATTTTAAGTGGTAAGAAAATAAAAACTCAAAAGCTTCTAGGTGCTTCTTCGCTTCAAATGCGTTTCTGCCCCATACAGTGATACCGTGATTTCGAATAAGTACTGCTTTCGTGTCAGGCTTTATTACTGCACCAACGGCTTCAGAAAGCTTTATTAAATCTGCATAATTTTCCACGATAGGAACAGTTATTCTGCCGTCTTCTTCCCAAATTCCGAATGCTTTAATCAGCTCCTGACCTTGGAAAGTAATTTCCCCTTGATCTCCATACAACTCTGAGATCAAGTTGTTCTCAACCGTATGAACGTGCAAACAGCAGCCAGCATCTGTTAAGCGATAGACTTCACAATGAATGCCTGTTTCTGCTGAAGCTTTAAGTTGAGTTTCTTCAACTGGTCTGCCATACTCATCAACTAGAAGAAAGTCTTCAGAAGTACGTTTCGTTTTATCCTTTCCGCTTGCTGATACATAAAAGGCAAGCGGTGATTCACTGACTTTTATAGAAACATTCCCGCTTGTGCCTGGAAACCAATCTCGTGCAGCGAGTTCATCTTTTACATCAGCAAGCTCATTCCAGCGCTGTTGTTTACTCAACTTCGTACACCTCTTTTCTCTAATGCATGAATAATGTCATGAAACGTTTCAAAAGGTGTGTAAGAAATTTGGTTTTCCTCACATTTTTCAATCAGGTAGTCTCTTGCAAAAACGAAGTCAGCTAATTTGGAAGCTTGCAAATCGGTGATTGAATCGCCGATTACAATTTTTTCTGCATCTCTGTACTGATGATCCAATCGACGAATGACAGAGGGCTTGCAGCAGCCGCAATCGTTCGTACACAAATCATCACATGCGTTCGGCCATAGAATTTTTATCGTGTCACCTGAAAAGTCACTAGCATTGCAGATAATGTGCTCAGGCATAATTTTGTTTTCCAGGACAGGATTGACAAAAAAATCAATTCCCCCGCTTACGATATAAAGCGGTATTTTTTCAGCTTTGGTAAAATCAATAAACTCCTGAAAGCCGTCTCTAATCTTAGAACGGGTTAATACGAATTCGATAATTTCTTGCTTTTTATCTGAAGATATTCTTGAAAACATCCTTCCAACCCCTTCACGGATGGAGATGGTTTCATTCAATATATCTTTCACGATTGGTTGCCAGCCATCAGGCGAAAACTCCTCCATGATCGCGACAATGTTATCCTTTTCGGTAACTGTGCCGTCAAAATCGCAAAAGATTACAGATCCATTTCTCGTCATTTAACCGGCACCCCTCCCCATAGCTCAAGGGCTTTTTGAAGTTCAGCGTGTTTCTCTGCGTATTGTTCAAAGTCTTCACCTTTCACAACCGCATCTACAGCCTGACGGAACGCTCTTGCACCGCCTGCTGCTCCATCAGGATGCCCATGAATTCCGCCACCTGCATTAATGACGCTATCTACGCCAAAATCGTTATATAAAACGGGAGTTAAACCTGGGTGGATACCTGCTGACGGTACCGGGAATGACTTTTTCAGTGAAATAACGTCTGTCGTTAATGAATCAGCTATGCTTAATGTTTCATTGCGATCGAGCGCCACACTTCCATATGGAGACGGGAACAACACAAGGTCAGCTCCAGCATAGCGAAGCAGTTTTCCTAGCAAAACTGAATACCCGATTCCGTAAAGGGAAGATGAGCCAATCGCTCCCGATAATGCCGGATGCGCCATGATTGGCAGCGGAATCTCTTTGTCCTCTGCCAATTCTTGCAGCACATCTGGCCCATAGGACAGAACGTTGAACAATAATGCATTCGCACCTAATTCTGCTGCGCGTCTTGCTTTATCACGAAGCTCACTTGTTCTGCCTGTCAGGTTCACCGCATAAAGTGTCTTTTCACCTGTACGATTCTGAACGGAATCCAACACTTCTTTTGCCGTCTTAATTCGTTCTTCAAAAGGAGTAAGCGGATTGTCAAACAAAATTTCGTCATCTTTTACAAGGTCCACGCCGCCTAATGCCTGTTCATAAAGCTGCTGTTTAAAGAATGAAAGGTCTTTACCAAGAACTCCTTTAAAGATGCTCATTACAAGAGGGCGATCTTGAACACCAAGAATATCTCGTATTCCGGAAATACCGTATTTTGGACCTGGAAAACTTTGTTCTAACTGTTTATCAAATTCTAAATCTATCAGCTTGATCTCTCCATCTAAAGAAAGCTTTCCGAAAACTGTAGTAAGGATGGCCGGGAGATCGTTAGAAAAGTTGGCTGAAGGATATGAAATCTTTAGCAAACCTCTAGTTCTTTTGCTGCCTAGATACTGATCAGCAGCTACATCTCCAGGAAGTTCAATCACTTCTTCAACGATTCCTTTATGTTTTAAAAGTTGATCCTGCTCGAGCTGAGGAAGATCTGTCCAGGAACCGACGGTCAGACCGAGTGCAATTCCTTCTGCTTTTTTCTCTAAGTTTTCTTTTTTGTCATGTACTAAGTACGTCGCTGTAATTTTACTCATGTTGGTTTAACTCCTTTCAAACGCGCAAAAAGCCCCTTCACGAGGAAGGGGCGTCATAATAGTGACAGTTCCGCTTCCTCTTATCTCTCAGCCTGATTTCGTAAGGCTGCAAGAATTAGCACCGTTTTCAGCTAAATAAAAAAGCTGAATGGTTGCCGGGTTTCATCGGGCTAGTCCCTCCACCTGCTCTTAATAAGAGTGCAAATTGTTAGAATATAATTTTAATTGTGATTATGACAGGGCATGAAGAATCTGTCAACCAATTTTTTTCTAGAAGTTGCTTTTAAGATATACTTTGTTGCTCTTGAGAGTGGTTGATTTCCGTTCCAGGTGCTCCCTTTCCGCGGGGCAGGCGGTGAGCCACATTCGTTACGTTTCACTTTTAAGTGTCTCACTTGTCTAGTTGCAGTGGCTAGCCCCTCGAGGTCAAAAGCTAAATGGTCCAGAAGGCAAAGAGCGCCTTCCTAGCCCATTCACCTTTTGCTTGTCGGGGCTGAACGAGCCACTTCCACTTTTCGTACTGCCCGCTCGTCCCGCAGGAGTCTCGCATCTTCCACTTCAATCAACTGTCCATGAAGGAACTTTTAAAATAGCCTTCTAAAACAGCCTAGTAATTCTGTCAGCAGCTTCAATCAATCGTTCTTCAGATGTCAAAAGGCCAGCGCGGACATAGTTGTCGCCTTCACTTCCGAACCCAATTCCTGGTGCAACTACAACGTGGGCTTTCTCCAGCAAATAGTCTGCGAATGTTTCAGATGTGTATCCTTCTGGTACAGGAAGCCAGCAGAAGAAGGATCCTTTTGGAGCTTCCACGTTCCATCCGTTTTCATTCAAACGCCCGATGAACGCATCACGTCGTCTTTCATAAGTCTCGACCAATTCATCCACACATTCCTGTGAACCGTTCAGTGCTTCTGCTGCTGCATACTGCACCGCTCCAAACAAGCTCACATAAAAATGATCTTGCAGCAGATTAATAGATTCGATAACAGATGCGTTGCCGACAGCAAACCCAACGCGCCATCCTGCCATGTTGTACGTTTTAGAAAGCGTATAAATTTCAATTCCTACGTCCTTTGCTCCTTCAGCTTGTAAAAAGCTAATAGGTTTTTCCCCATCAAATCCGATCGCACCATACGCGAAGTCATGACAAACTAAAATATCATGCTTTTTAGCAAGCTCGATGGTCTCTTCAAAAAATGCTTCACTGGCTACTCCAGCTGTCGGGTTATTCGGATAGTTTAAAAACATAAGTTTTGCTGCATCAAGCACCGAATGTGAAAGTTCATCATAACGCGGCAAAAAATCGTTTTCTTGCCGAAGCGGCATCGTCTCCATTTTCGCTCCTGCCATCGCTACACCTGACCAATAGTCCGGATATCCTGGGTCCGGAACGAGCGCAACATCCCCTGGATTTAAATAGCACTGTGATAACTCTACTAAACCCACTTTTCCACCAAAGAGTACGGCAACTTCTTTCTCTGGATCGAGTGACACACCATATTCTCGTTTATAAAAATCTGCAGCTGCCTGCTTCAAAAATCCATGTCCGCGAAACGGTGAGTATTTATGATAATCAGGTCTGTCAGCCCCCTCTTTTAGAGCTTCAACAATATGCTGAGGCGTTGGCTGATCTGGATTTCCTTGTCCAAGATTAATAACGTCATAGCCTTGTTCTACATAGTGAGATACTTTTTTTACAAGCTTGGCGAAAAATTGCTCTGGCAGCTTCCCCATTACTTCGGCCTGTTCAAAACGTTTCACATCGATCACTTCCAGTCTAATTTGAATGTTCTTGAAATTCTAATCAGTTATGTTATACGCTTAAGGAAATTCTGTAAAGACTTTTTTACACGATGGGGGTCCAATTATGAAAATTGCCTGTATACAAGTAGATGTCCAGTATGGCAATCCTGATAAAAACTATGAACACATTGACACTAAAATACGTGAGACGGTAAATGCGCATCATCCTGATACGATTATTCTGCCAGAACTTTGGGATACAGGATATGACTTAACTCGCTTAGATCAGATTAGTGATCACTATGGAGAGCGTGCTAAAAACTGGCTAAGCAAACTATCAAAAGAGCTTAATATTAATATTGTCGGTGGATCTGTCGCGTTTCGGGACGGCAACTCTGTATACAATACATCCCTTACTTTTAACCGAAACGGAGAGCATATCGGCACTTATTCAAAGGCTCACCTGATTACGCTAATGGAAGAAGAGAAATACATCTCACCTGGAAAAAACAGCAGTCTGTTTACAATTGACGGCAATCTTTCTTCTGCTGCAATCTGTTATGACATTCGTTTTCCAGAATGGATTCGTGCACCGTTTGTTAATGGAGCAAAAATTTTGTTCGTTCCGGCACAGTGGCCGATCCAAAGACAGACACACTGGAGGGCACTTCTTATCGCGCGTGCTATTGAGAATCAATGCTATGTTGTCGCGTGTAATCGTGTCGGGAAAGATCCAAACAACACGTTTGCTGGTCAATCCATGATTATTGATCCTTGGGGAGATATCATTGCTGAAGCTTCTACCCATAGTGAGGAGATTCTGACAGCAGATATTTCTCCGAGTTTAGTAGACGAGGTCCGTTTGAAGGTTCCAGTATTTAACGATCGACGAACCGATCTTTATTAATTTTTTTTAAAATTTGTTGTTGACAGAACTTACTATCACGTTGTAGTATAACGATTATGAATTGTGCGAATATTAACACGCATTAAAAAACGAATATTTTGGTCTCTTATCAAGAGCAGGTGGAGGGATATGGCCCGATGAAACCCAGCAACCGACCGTAATACCATTGTGAGATGGGGCGCCCGCATTATACGGGGAGCCGCTGATATGATTTCAGCGTATGGCACGGTGCTAATTCCGGCAAAACAACATGTTTTGCTAAGATAAGAGGCGCGGGAGAACTAACATTCCGAGCCTCTTTTCTTATACGAAAAGAGGCTCTTTTTATTTACAATCTTTTCTAAATTATAATGGATTGCTGCTTTTGAATTGTTTTCTCTCTTCATTGCAAGTTGGTTGTAGCGCAAGGTTGCCGACTCCTACGGGACGAGCGGTCATGTGGAGACTCCTAATGGCGCAAAGCGGCAGGAGGCTCACCGTACGCCCCGTGGAAAGCGAGCAAGCTGGAGCGGAAATCAACTACTTTCAGAGCAACAATGTACACAAAAACAGCTTTTATTCCAAAACATTCCGGGGGGAACAAAAAATGAGCGTACAAGTAAAACCTACATATGAACCGTTAAACGAACTAACAGTCCTTGAAGTCGTGAAACCTCTAGATTTCTTTGATGAAGCTGAACAAAACAGCTTGTCTGTTAAAGAAATCGGTGATGGCAACCTCAATTTAGTCTTTCATATCGAAAACCCAGATTCAAAAAAAGCATTAATCGTTAAACAAGCACTTCCCTATGCAAAAGTGGTTGGTGAAAGCTGGCCTCTTACTCTTGACCGAGCAAGAATTGAAAGTGAAGCTCTCTTAAAAGAAGCTGAATCGGTTCCACACCTCGTTCCCAAAGTTTATTATTCAGATTCAACATTAGCTGTTACCGTCATGGAAGATCTGTCAGATCATGTAATCCTTCGTAAAGGACTCATCGAAGGTCAAACATACCCAACTTTGGCTGAGGATATTGGAACATTTGCTGCTAAAACAGCTTTTTATTCCAGTGACTTTTATCTGCATCCATTTGAGAAAAAAGAACAAGTCGGACGTTTTTCAAACCCTGAACTTTGCAAGATTACCGAAGACTTAGTTTTTACAGATCCGTTCTTTAATCATGATACGAACGATTTCCCTGATGAACTTCAAAATGAAGTCGAAAAAATTTGGAATGACAAAGAACTGCTTAAAGAAGTAGCTCAACTGCGATTTTCGTTTTTAACAAAAGCTGAGATCCTGCTTCACGGTGATCTTCATTCAGGCAGTATCTTCGTTAAAAATAATTCTACTAAAGTGATCGATCCTGAGTTTGCTTTCTACGGACCTGCTGGTTTTGACATCGCTCACTTTATAGCGAACCTTGCTCTTAACCACCTGTCACAGAACGCACATGCGAAAGAGCCGTTCAATCGTGAATCTTTACAGTCTTACCTTTTACAAACCATCGAAAAGACGTGGAATACGTACAGCGAAACATTTACACAGCTGTGGAACGAGAAAGCGACGGATCCTTTTGCTAAGACAGAAGGCGTTTTAGAGAACTTCTTACAAAAAACGTTCCAAGAAGCAATCGGTTATGCAGGCTGTGAAATCATACGTAGAACAATCGGTCTTGCCCATGTTGCTGACCTTGACACCATTCCGCAAAAAGAAGTGGAGCTGTTTTATAAGAAAAAAGCATTAGAGCTTGGAAGTGCTCTTATTAAAAACCAAAGTAAAATTACAAACATCACAGAATTGACTGACTGGATTAGAGGTGCTTAAGAAATGACTGTAGCTGAAAAATGGGTTCCTTCTGTTCGTTACAGAGGCGATCATCTGCTTATATTGGATCAACAACAACTTCCCCACCACACCGTTTACTTGAATGTAACGACGATCGAACATGTATGGGATGCAATTTCAAAGCTAAAAGTTCGCGGAGCTCCCGCGATAGGTATAGCTGCCGCTTTCGGTCTTGCGCTATGGAGCAATACAGAAAAAGAAAATGACCTTCAGCAGTTTTTACCGAAACTGCTATCACAAAGAGACTATCTTGCCTCTTCCCGTCCAACTGCTGTTAATTTATTTTGGGCGATCAATCGTGTCGTCGCTTCAGCTCAAGAGGCATCCACAGTTACAGAGGCGAAGAAGAGAATTGAAACAGAAGCCCTCTCTATTCAAGAGGAAGATGAAAATACGTGCCGCAAAATCGGTGAATACGCCTTGTCCCTTCTGCAAAACGGAGATGCAGTAATGACGATTTGTAATGCTGGCGCTATCGCTACAAGTAAATACGGTACAGCTTTAGCTCCGTTTCATCTTGCTAAGGAAAAAGGATGGGATTTATCTGTCTACGCTAACGAAACGCGACCTGTTCTGCAGGGAGCTCGTTTAACGGCTTGGGAACTTCAAGCAAATGATATTGATGTGACGCTAATTACCGATAACATGGCGGCACATACTTTGAAAACAAAAAACATTAAAGCTGTAATTGTAGGCTGTGATCGTGTGGCGGCAAATGGAGATACGGCAAATAAAATTGGTACGTTCGGGCTTGCTCTTCAAGCGAAAGCTCTTAACATTCCCTTTTATGTTGCCTGTCCCCTCTCTACCTTAGATCTAGGAACAGCAAGCGGTGACGACATTCCAATCGAAGAGCGTCCGGAAGAAGAAGTTACACATTTAAACGGTGTCCGTATCGCTCCTGAAGGGATAAAAGTATTCAACCCCGCTTTTGACGTAACGCCAGCGGAATACATTTCAGCAATCATTACGGAAAAAGGCATCATCAGAGGTAATTACAGTGAGGCACTGTCAACACTTAAGGAGGAACAAAAGTGAAACCATATAAAGTATTAGCAACAGCATTCTTAACAGCTTCTCTGCTTTTAACAGGCTGCACAAGTGAACAAGATGCACTTAACAATAAAACGGAAACAAAACCAGCATCAGCAACTGAATCAAAATCTAAAGAAACGAAGTCTGCAGCAGCATCGAGTGAAGTTCCAAAACAGCTTCAAAAACCATTAAAGATCGCATCCATCAATCAATTTTCGATCGGCACATTCTCTTCCCAATATATTAGCGGTGTGAAGAAACAGGTTGAAGAATTTGGTGGTGAGGTTCAAATCTACAACGCCGATAACGACCTTTCAAAAATGGCTGCTTACGTAGAAACCGCCGTTAACCAGCAAGTGGATGGCATCTTAATCGACCATGGCCGGGCTGATGCGATTGCTCCGAGTGTTAAGAAAGCGGTTAAAGCCGGCATTCCAGTTGTCGCGTTTGATAGTGACATCAACATTCCAGGTGTTACCGTAATCGACCAGGATGACTATAGCCTCTCTTGGAACGCTCTTAGATCGATGGCTCAAGATCTAAATGGTAAAGGTGAGATCGTCTATGTGTGGGTTGGCGGTTTTACACCGATGGAAAGAAGAAACGTGATGTATGAGGCATTTAAGAAACGTTATCCATCTATAAAAGAGATCGCACGTTTTGGTACGGCGACGCAGAACACAGCTCTTGATACACAATCTCAAATGGAAGCCCTTCTTCAAAAATATCCGAACAAAGGTGATATTGATGCCGTATTTGCTCCATGGGATGAATTTGCTAAAGGTGTGACTCGTGCGATTCAGCAAGCGGGCCGCGATGAGATTAAAGTGTACGGAATCGATTTAAGTGATGAAGATCTTCAATTGATGCAAGAAGAAAACAGCCCATGGGTGTCTACAGCAGCAACTGACCCTGCGGATGTCGGGAAGCTGCAGGTTCGCTTCCTGTACCAGAAGGTAGCTGGAGAAGAAACTCCTCAAATCTATAGCGTTCAGCCGCATCTTGTTGAAAAAGAAGATCTTCCAAATTCTAAAGTATCCATGGATGAGATCAGTAAGTACGTGGAAGGCTGGGGTAAATCAGAAGCTGGCACTTCACCTTGGATGGAAAACTTAAAGAAGGCGAATCAATAATGACTATACTCTCATTAACTTCTATACAAAAGTCGTTTGGTGATCAAACTGTACTAAAAGGAGTGGACTTTACCGTAGCTAGCGGTGAGGTCCATGCTCTTTTAGGAGCAAATGGTGCAGGAAAAAGTACATTAATGAAAATTTTATCCGGTGATTATGAACGAGACGGGGGCATCATCACGATAGATGAAAAGAAACAGCACTTTAAAACTCCTGCCGATGCTAAGGAAGCTGGCATTGAAATGGTTGTGCAAGAGGTTGATACAGCTCTTGTTCCTTCCTTAAGCATTGCAGAAAACGTTACGATGAATGCTTTCATCACGGGACCGGCATTCTTTTCGTGGAGAAAACGGCATAAACGGGCTAAGGAACTTTTAAGAAGAGTTGGTTTGGACCTTGACCCTTCCCTTCCCCTTTCTCATTGTTCATTAGCTGAAAAACAGTTAGTTCTTATTGCAAAAGCTCTATCTCGTGAAATATCATTTATTATTCTCGATGAACCTACAGCTGCCCTTAGCACGAAAGAAGCTAAACACCTTTTTAGCGTACTTCGCGAACTTCAAAATCAAGGCGTCGGAATTATCTATATTTCCCACCGATTACCCGAAGTAATGGAGCTTTCAACTCAAGTTACGGTCTTAAAAGATGGCTACGTCACGCTTAAAAATGAAACTTCTAAATGTACATCGGAAGAAATCGTGCGGGCAATGTTAGGAAACGAACTGGTTGAACTTTTAAATGACGATGAAGACCGCGTTTTGGGAGATAACCTGTTAGAAGTTAAGAATTTTAACGTCCCTGCTACAAGTGAACGTATTTCATTGTCAGTACGAGAAGGAGAGATCGTTGGCGTAGCTGGCCTTGTTGGTGCAGGAAAAACAGAAACAGCAAGAGCTCTATTCGGCGCTGATCCGTCAGGTGACTATCTATCTATTAAAGGTAAAAAGATAAGAATTACGAACCCTCTAAAAGCCATCTCTTCAGGCATTGGATTTGTTCCAGAAGAACGCCGTAAAGAGGGCATACTCGTTGATTTTAACGTTGTTGAGAATTTAACTCTGCCTGTATTAAAACAGTTTACGAAGTTTGGTTTTATTCAAAAAAAACAAGAAAAAGCTGAAGCTGAAAAATGGATCAAACAGCTTGGCATTAAGACACAAAAGTCATCTCTGCTTCTTAATCACTTAAGCGGAGGTAATCAGCAGAAAGCTGCTATTGGAAAGTGGCTATTAAATGACGGAGAGGTTTTCATTTTTGATGAGCCAACAAAAGGAATTGATGTAGGAGCAAAGCAAGATGTGTTTCAATGCATTAAGAATTTAGCGCAAAACAAAAAAGGCATCCTCTACTTCACGAGTGAAATTCAGGAGCTGCTCGCTTTTTGTGACCGGATCCTCGTTATGTACGATGGAAAAATTGCTGGAGAACTGAGCAAGAAAGAGGCTACAACCGAAAAAATAATGCACTATGCAACAGGAGGTCATTATGGCACAGTACGTTCATAAAGAACATGTAGAGAATGACATAAACAGAACGAAATACACATTTCAAGAGAAGATATTTCCCTTTCTCTATCGATACGGAACACTTCTTGTTATTTTATTAACAGTAATTGGCTTTAGTCTTGCGAATGACAAGTTCTTAAGCTATCAAAACTTTACTGATATTCTGCGTTCCGTTTCTATCATTACATTGCTAGCGATCGGTGTAACGATTTCTCTTATTGTCGGAGGCTTCGACCTTTCAGTAGGTTCAACTGCTAGCCTTGCGACCGTTACGAGTGCCGCTGCTCTTGTACTGTATCGCCAGGAAACGATTATCGCCATTCTAATCCCAATTGTTATCGGACTTTTAGTAGGTCTATTAAACTCGTTCTTCGTTGTTAAGGTAAGGCTTCCAGATCTTCTGGCAACACTTGCCGTGATGTATATCATCAACGGCTTGCATTTGACGTTCACAAAAGGTTTTTCTATCTATAACAACATGCCCCTAACAGAGGGTGGAACAGCTCCTGGTGTCTTTCTTCCTTCGTTCCTTTTCATTGGACAGGGGGAGATTTTATCAGTTCCAGTACCTGTTATTATCATGCTGATCGCCGTTATTGTTGTTCACGTGATTCTTCAGCAGACCCGTTTTGGCAGATTATTATACATTACAGGTGGAAATGAAGAAGCTGCACGATTATCCGGTGTTCCTGTTCAACGCTATAAAATGTATGCCTATCTTTTATCTGCGTTCTTTGCCACGCTAGCAGGTATCTTATTGGCATCCCGAATCGGTACGGGTCAGGTGTCTGCAGGAGCTCCTCTGTTAATGGATGGTGTTGCTGCTGCCTTTATTGGTTTCTCGGTATTTGGAGCAGGAAAACCAAACGTGATTGGTACTTTTATCGGAGCTGTTCTTATAGGAATTCTACTAAATGGTCTAACCATGCTGAACGTGCCATATTATGCACAAGATATCGTGAAAGGATCTATTCTTATCGGCGCTTTAGCGTTTATGTATTACGAGAAGAAAAAATAAGGCTTACTTGAAAACTTTGTTTATTCATCAAAAGCACGAAGAATAAAACGGTTCACAATGAAAGCATGCATCGTAATTCAATTGCTTTTAGAAGCTGTATTCTTAAGGCTGTTCCATCGCTGACTTTCAAAAGAAAACCTCCTGAACAGTTGATTGGAGTGTAAGGTGCGAGACTCCTGGGGGATCAGCGGGACAGGTGAGACACCTAAGAGCGAAGCGCCGAGGTGGCTCACCGCACGCCCCCCGGAAAGCGAGCACCTGTAACGGAAATTAACACCCAATAGCCTTGCTTTAAAAACAGCACACCCATTAGTGATCTGAACCCAAAAAGTTAGACACTAGGATTTTAGGCAGCCTCTGAGGTATGAGTTCGGTATTGAACCGGGCTCATGCCTTTTAATTTTGCCTTAATCCGTTTGTGGTTATAGTATTGAATGTAATTCTCCAGTTCAATCTTAAAATGTTCCATACTCTCAAACTCGTTTAGATAAAGCAATTCAGATTTCAATAAGCCAAAGAAGCTCTCCATGGCTGCGTTATCCAGGCAGTTCCCCTTGCGGGACATACTTGGGGTAATCCCGTGCTCTTTCAGTGCCTGCTGGTATTCCTTCATCTGGTAATGCCACCCCTGGTCGGAATGAAGGATGGGGGATTCTTCTTCGTTCAATCGTTCAAAGGCTTTATCGAGCATTTTTGAAACCAGGGAATATACAGGGCGGTGTTCCATATTGTAGGCGATAATTTCGCCGTTGTATAAATCAAGTACCGGTGAAAAGTAAAGCTTTTCACCGTGTAAGTGGATCTCCGTCACATCCGTTGCCCATTTCTCATTAGGACTTGAGGCGAAGAAATTGCGCTTAATCTTATCAGATGCAATACGGCCTGCCTGCCCACGGTAGGAACGGTATTTCTTCAGCCGTACGAGGCTTTTTAATCCGAGCTGCCCCATGATGCGGCGGACCGTTTTGTGATTAATGCCGATCCCCCTGTTGCGCAGCTCGAGGGTGATGCGGCGATACCCGTAACGCCCTTTGTGCTCGTGGTAGATTTCCGCGATGACCTCTTTGATCTCCTTGTATTTATCCGGCCGGTCCATTTGTTTGACCCAGTAGTAATACGTGCTGCGTGGCATCCCAGCTGCTCTTATTAGATCCCTCACCTTATGCTCTTGCCTTAACTCATGGATTATTTGCGCTTTGTCCTGTTCGGTGATTTTTCTCTTTCTTGAATTAAGGCTTGTAACTTTTTTAAGTAGGCATTTTCCGCACGCAGACGCTCATTCTCAGCCTTCAATGCCTGTTCAGACCCCTCAGGTGGTGCTGAATTCTTTGGTTCTTGTGGTTTCTTTTTCATAGTCGGACGCCCCTTTTTCTTTGGTTTGAGAGCGTCCGGCCCTTCCTCCTCCACCTTCCTTTTCCATGAGAGGATGTTTTGTGGCGAAGGAATCTTAAAAACAGCTGCCGTTTGCATAAGGGACGCTCCATTGTCGTTCATGTATTGAAGTACGTCCATTTTAAATTGAATATCGTAATTTGTATAGTTGGTTAGAAGTCCTTGTTCTCCGTTTGCCCTATATTGGTTTACCCAGTTACGGAGAGAGAAGAGACTTGTATTGAACTGAGAGGCGATCTCCCTCAATGAAGCCTTTCCTTCAAGGTAAGCAAGGACAGACTGTAATTTCAACTCAAATGAATACTTAGACATGAAAAAAACTGCACCTCCAATTGTTAGTGGTGTCTAACAATTGGGGGGCAGTTCATAGGATGTGCTGTTTTTTGATGTCATATATTCTTCTAAAAATTGTTCGGCTTCACATGCTCGCATCGGCTTACTGATGATATATCCTTGTGCTGTATGACACCCGTATTCACGGAGCAGCTTCATTTGCTCGTATGTTTCAACACCTTCTGCTACCGTTGAAAGCGAGAGCCCTTCACACATCATAATAATAGCCTTAATGATGGCAGCGTCACTTGTGTTGAAGTAATCATCGCTTAAATGTCTGATAAAACTTTGATCGATCTTTAAGTAATCAACCGGAAAATCCTTTAAATAGCTAAGAGAGCTATAACCTGTACCAAAATCATCAATAGATAACCGAACACCCAGTTCTCTTAATTCTTCCATAATGCTAATGCTGTATTGTACATTTTGAATCATTGTACTCTCTGTTAACTCTAAATGAAGATATTCTGCAGAAACCCCTGCAGTTTCAAGCGCTTCTTTAACTTCATAAACAAAAGATAATCTTTGAAACTGCCTGCCTGATACGTTTACAGAGATTGATAAATGATGCGCTCCACCATCATGCCATCGTTTTAACTGTTTACAAGATTCCATCAGAACAAAACGGCCAATTTCATCAATGAGCCCTATCTCTTCTGCTAACGGTATAAATTGCATAGGAGATATTAGACCAAGTTCCGGATGGTTCCATCTTACAAGAGCTTCAAATCCTATGACCTTGTCAGTCTTCAAGCAATATTGCGGCTGAAAATACGGTTCAAGTTCTCCTTTTTGCACCGCTTTTCGCAAAAAGCCTTCCAGCTTTAGCCGTTCAAGTGTAAAAGCATTCATCTCATCTGTAAAAAACTCTCTCTTCCCGCGCCCTTTTTCTTTTGCTTTATGAAGCGCAGTATCTGCATTTTTTATAAGCACATCAGCACTTGTACTATCATTTGGATAGACGCTGATACCGATTGATGTACTCACTGTATACTCTTGTCCATCTAAATAGATAGGCACCTTAAGTGCTTCCACAATGCGGTTTGCCGTATCAATGATGTCAGCTGGTTTATTCATTGATGTTAAAACGAGCGTAAATAAATCACCTGCAAATCGGCATAAAAGATCTTGGCTATTGATGACTTGCCTTAGCTGTTTACTTACATGTTTTAACACAACGTCTCCGATATGATGCCCCAAGCTTTCATTAATGATTTTAAAATGATCAATATCAATAAACATTACTGCAAGTTTGTCGCGCGAATAATCACTCTCTGAAACAAGCTCGCGAAGTCTTTTTTCAAACAACCCGCGGTTTGGCAGTCCCGTAAGAGAATCATGAAATGCTAACTGTTCAATCTCTTCCTCTGCTTTTTTCTGCCATGTAATATTTTTTCCGATACCATACACCCCTACTACCTGCTGATTGACTACAATTGGAATGTTTGTAATGCTGCTTAAAATATGACTGCCGTCTTTTTTCTTGATGCTCGCAACAAACGTTTGTGGCTTATCATGCACAGCGAGCCTGAAATGTTCCACAACACGCTTATGATCTTCTTCACTTACGAAATTAAGGGCGTGAGATTGAAGCATCTCTTCTTGTGAGAATCCTAAAGACTGAACGAGTGCGTGATTTACACTCGTAATGAAACCAGTCAAATCCATGGAATAGATCATATCTGGATTATGATCAAACAATGATTTGTAGCGCTGTTCAGATTCTAGCAGGTTATCATTCAGCTCTTCCATCTCTTTTGTGCTCGATTGGATCAAATGAGAGAGTGCGAGCAAGTCATCTATTTCTTTTGACTGTTCAGGAATGGTCGAATCAAACTTTTTTTGCAGTGTCGCATCATTCGATTCACTCACAGCAAGTATCGTTAATGCGTGTGACAGCATCTGTAAGGTGGTGCCATCATGAAAGTATTCTCCGTACGTAAAGAACCCAACAGTTGGGACAAACTGATCAATCACTAGAAATTCTTCTTCTAATGTACTGTTTAAAAATCGTCTTCTCGCCATGCATGAATAAAGGAATATAGCTTCAGCCGGCTTATCCTGAATCTCTTTCGTTACAAAATCAATACTTTTTAAAGAGAGTGCTGCATCTCTATAGCCGATTTGAATCTTAGTGCCTAAATTTATTTTCTGATGAAACTGAATAGGTTCTCCAGGATTCGATGATTTTATGGATAACGGATGATAGGTTTTACCTTTTTTTATAATTAATGGATATTCTAAGGCGGAAGCAGGCAATTTATCTGCAATTTCCTTACCCATATATTGTTTATAAAGATCATAGATCGATCTTCCTTCAATCTCCAATTCTCCATCAAGAGATACATCTGTTACCGTGAATACTTTACCCGCTGGTTTCCATTCTGTGTAAGAATGTGTATGAAGATAGAGGTCTTCACTATCAATAGCAGCTGCGACTACCCCTTTATCAAAAACACCTGTCTCTGTAAATAGAACAACATTTTCATATTGTCCGTTATCTCCCCCGTTTCCACCAGCGATATAGACATTTGGAGCTGTCTCATGAAATGCTTGCAGAAACGAAGAGCTTTCCATGTGCATACCATCACCGAAAGCAAATACAAGTTTTGTTGAATTCTGAATGACTTCTTTAGCTAAACTTATCCCTAAGTCTCTGCTGTTCTTGTTTTGCTCTAGTGGAATATAGAACGTTCTCGGAACAGACTTATTAAAAACAGAAACAGAAATAACCGTTTCCCCTGTTGTGACACGGCCGCTTAATATCTCACCATCTGTTGTAACACCGATTATCTTAGCCTGAGGTAAACTAAACAACAGTTGCTTACGCAGATCATTGATCCACTGCTTATCAACCCTGCCTGTAAAAACTTGAATTAAGATGTTTTCATGTTTTTTAAGTTTATTTTTAACGATCCACTTTTGTAGATCCATTTCACTTTTAAATAAATAATTATGGGTTTGCATGCTTACACCTCATCTGTCAGGAAAACGCATTTTATGAAAAGTTATACTAATCCCCTTTAATATCGGTGTACATTCCGCTTTGTTAACAAAAATACATGCTGGTTAATTTATCCAATAAAAAAATCGCCCACTAATGCAGGCGATTTGATTTCCTATCCAATAACAGCGTAACCATAGAATAATACTAATATTAAAGACACCCAGAAGAACACCCAGTTCAACATACGGCCTTCACCGCGTTTTCTTTGTACAAGGATGATTTCCATTAAACCAATCAGTACAAGTCCAAGGGTACCTTTAATAATTAGCGGCCCTTTATTAACAATTCCTGGGTCCGTTAAGTAGCTGGCGAGTATGTGTCCACCTGTTGCAAGGACGGCTAAGTACAAAACTCGCAGAATCATGTGAAAAATTTTTGATTTTTTTTCGGCATTTTTTTTGTATAGCATATACGTTACAAAGAACAAAATTAACGCCAGAAACCATGATGTAACATGAACATGAATCATAAATATATCCTCCTATGTATAATTCTCCATATAACTATAACACGAACTCCATAGAACTAGGCAATATAAAGAGTTACCCCTGTAAAGTAAGCACTTTCATTGCTATAATAGCAATGTGAGAAATCTTGCAGAATAGAGGTGTTTCCTTTGAAACAGACAGAAACGAAAAATACGGAAACTGTAATTTCTAAGACGGAACAATATGGTGCACAAAACTATCATCCGCTTCCAATCGTAATTTCGAAAGCTGAAGGTGTATGGGTAACAGATCCTGAAGGTAACCGTTACATGGACATGCTTAGTGCGTACTCTGCGGTTAACCAAGGTCACCGTCACCCTAAAATCATTCAAGCATTAAAAGACCAAGCGGACAAAGTAACGCTTACTTCACGAGCTTTCCACAATGACCAACTTGGTGATTTTTATGAAAAAGTATCAAACTTAACGAAAAAAGACATGGTTCTTCCGATGAACACAGGTGCTGAAGCTGTAGAAACAGCAATTAAAGCTGTTCGCCGCTGGGCTTATGATGTAAAAGGTGTTGCTGACAACCAAGCAGAAATCATCGTTTGTGAAGGTAACTTCCACGGACGTACGATGACTGCGGTTTCTATGTCATCTGATCCTGACTATCAGCGTGGATTTGGTCCAATGCTTCCTGGTATCAAGCTTATCCCTTATGGTGATCTTGATGCATTAAAAGCAGCGATCACACCAAACACAGCTGCATTCATTCTAGAGCCGATCCAAGGTGAAGCTGGAATCGTTATTCCACGCGAAGGATTCCTAAAAGAAGCGCTTGACGTATGTAAAGCCGAGAACGTTCTTTTTGTAGCAGATGAAATTCAATCTGGATTAGGCCGTTCTGGTAAAATGTTTGCTTGTGACTGGGAAGAAATCGAGCCTGACATGTACATCCTAGGAAAAGCACTTGGCGGAGGCGTTATGCCGATCTCTTGTGTAGCCGCTAACCGCGAAGTACTTGGCGTATTCAACCCTGGTTCTCACGGATCTACGTTCGGTGGAAACCCATTATCTTGTGCGGTATCTGTCGCTTCAGTAGACGTGCTTGTAGAAGAGAACTTAGTTGAGCGTTCCTTTAAGCTTGGGGAGTACTTCTTAGGCGAGTTGAAGAAAATCGACAACCCAGTCATTAAAGAAGTACGCGGAAAAGGCTTGTTCATCGGAGTTGAATTGAACGAACCTGCTCGCTCATATTGCGAACGTTTAAAAGAGCAAGGATTGTTATGTAAAGAAACACACGAAAACGTAATTCGTTTTGCTCCTCCTCTCATTATTTCTGAAGAAGATCTTGATTGGGCGATCGAGCGCATTAAAAACGTACTTTCTGTGTAATTTTATAGGGGGCTGACTCTTTGTTGGAGTCAGCCTTTCTTTTTTAGCTTAAAATACATAATTAAAGTTCAGTTTCGGACGGCGAAACTGTTTCCAGCCGATACCACATGGGGTATTATGCAGTATCAGAGATGTTGACTCCACAAAAAACAGGATCCAATCCACGAGTTTTGGATGTCAATCCACGAGTTTTGGCCTCCAATCAAAAAGTTTTTGTGGTTTATCCACGAGTCTACAATCCTCGACAAAACGTGCACTGCCAAATACCCCTCTATATACAAAAAGAAGCAGCCGCAGCTGCTTCTTTTTTAAATTCACCTATAGAGCTTTCACCATTCCGCCGTCAATCAACAGTGACTGACCGGTGATGTACGTGTTCGCTCCAGAGCATAAAAACACGACCATCTTCGCAAATTCTTCTGGCTCACCATAACGCCCAAGCGGAATGCTGCTTTCCAAGGCAGCTTTCACCTCTTCTGCGGAAACGCCTTTTTTCTCGGCAACCATCTGATCTAATTCACCGACGCGATCTGTTCCAATTCGTCCTGGACCGATCGTGTTGATTAGAATGCCGTCTTTGCCCAGCTCTTGAGAGAGACTTTTTGATAGTCCGTTAATCGCTGTACGGAATGTGTTTGATAAGATAAGTCCATCGATCGGTTGCTTAAAGGAAGAAGACGCGATGTTCACAATGCGTCCACCACCATTTTTTCTCATGTTCGGCGTTACCGCACGAACAGATCTAATTAGACTCAACAGCGTTAATTCGAATGCACCCTGCCAATGCTCATCTTCAAAATCATTAAACGTGCCTGCTGGAGGTCCTCCGGCATTGTTTAACAGCACATCGATACTGCCTAGCTTATCTACCGTCTCTGCCACTAATTCATCAATCTCATTACGCTGCGTGATATCGCAAACTTTAAAATGAACGACAGAACCTGTTTCACTTTTGATCTCTTCTGCAGTCTTAGAAAGCTGCTCTGCATCACGGCTTGTCAACATCACGTTTGCGCCTTCTTTTGCAAACTGCAATGCACACGCTTTTCCAAGCCCTTTACTAGAAGCAAGAACTAATACATTTTTTCCTTTTAACCCCAAATCCATTTGGTCATCACCCAATTTCTTAAATAGTTTTTATAATACGTAGCTTACGTATTTTGTCTCCAAGTACGCTTCCATACCTTCTACTCCGCCTTCTCGGCCAAGACCGCTCTCTTTCATACCGCCGAACGGTGCTTGTGCAGCAGATGGAACACCATCATTCCAGCCAATGATTCCATAATCAAGTCCTTCAACGACTTGTGTTCCTTTGGACATGCTTTCTGTATATACGTATGCGGCTAATCCAAAAGGACTTGTGTTTGCGAGCTTGATGCCTTCTTCGACAGAACTGATCTTATGGATTGGAATAACTGGTCCAAACGTCTCTTCATTCATAATGAGCATATCTTGTGTAACGTTTTTAAGAACAGTTGGTTCATAATAATACGCACCTTTTTCTGCTCTGCCTTTACCGCCTGTAACACACTCTGCACCATTTGAAACAGCGTTTTCCACATGTTCAGAAATTTTTTCAAAGCCATCTTTATTGATGATTGGTCCGATGTCCGTACCTTCTTCAAGACCGTTACCCACTTTTAGTTTCTTAGCTTCAGCCGCAACAAGTTCTACAAACTCATCGTATACGTTTTCTTGAACATATACGCGGTTAATACAAATACAGGTTTGACCAGCGTTACGAAACTTGGAAGCTACAATTCCTGCGACTGCTTTTTTGAGATCTGCATCTTCCAGCACAACTGCAGGTGCATGACCGCCTAATTCCATTGATACGTTCTTAACCGTTGCTGCACTCTGTTCGATTAATTTTTTTCCAATCTCAGTTGAACCAGTGAACGTTACTTTTCTAACTTTTTCAGAATCCATAATCGCTTTTCCGATCACAGACGATGATCCAGTTACAAGATTGATAACGCCTTTTGGAAAGCCAGCTTGATCGGCAAGTTCTACTAGCTTGATAGCTGTTAGCGGCGTTTCTTTTGGCGGCTTCACGATAAATGTGCAGCCTGCAGCGAGTGCAGGGCCTAACTTTCTTGTGATCATCGCAGCCGGGAAGTTCCATGGTGTGATCGCTGCAACAACTCCAACAGGCTGCCTTAACACTTGCATTCGTTTATTTTCAGCACTTGAAGGAATCGTTCGGCCGTACACACGCTTTCCTTCTTCTGCGTACCATTTGATAAAGGAAGCGGCATACATCACTTCACCAACAGATTCTTTTAAGGGTTTACCCATTTCAAGCGTCATCAGTTCTGCTAGTTCTTCCTTTTGTTCAATCATCAAATCATGCAGTTTCATGAGGTATTCAGCTCGTTCATACGCAGTTAATTTGGACCAGCGAGGAAATGCATCGTGTGCCGCATCAATCGCTGCATCTGTTTCTTCTTTTCCACCAGATGGTACTGTTCCCACCACTTCACCGTTTGCAGGGTTATATACCTCTATTTTTTCAAGTGAGTTTCCTGTCCATGAACCGTTAATATAAAGCAGCTTTTCCATGTGAATTCCTCCTCTATGTAACTAGTTAATTCGACTTCATTCTACTATTTCATTACGAAGCGTCCCGATTCCTTCTATTGTAATTTCTATTGAATCTCCCACTTTCAAAAATACGGGCGGCTTTATTCCCTTTCCAACTCCTGCAGGTGTACCTGTGGCGATAATATCTCCTGCTTCGAGCGTCATCCCTTTTGAAAGTTCCTCAATCATGGTTGGAATATCGAAAATAAAATCAGACGTGTTCCCGTTCTGTCTTACTTCCCCATTTACTTTTGTAACAATACTAAGATTCTCAGGACTTGGGACTGCAGAGTGATGTACAATCCATGGCCCCATCGGACATGTCCCGTTTAAACTTTTTCCAAGTAAAAATTGCTTATGTCTTTGCTGAAGATCACGTGCTGTTATATCGTTAATAATCGTATAGCCAAACACATGGTTCATCGCGTCATTCTTCGTAATACCTGTACCCGTTTTCCCAATAATTATCGCAAGTTCTCCTTCATAATCAAGTTGATCTGTAATGGAAGAATGACTCGGTATTCCTTCATCGTGACCAATTACAGAGGTTGGAGCTTTAGAAAAAACCATGATATCTTCGGGAATATCTGCTTCGCTTCCCATTTCAATTGCGTGATCTCGGTAATTTTTCCCGATGCAAAAAACATTTTTACTAGGACGCGGAATAGGAGCTAGTAGTTTTATATCGCTCAATAAGTATGTATGTTTTACCGCTTCCTCCATGCTGTCCAATTTCTCTGCTTTTTCTAAAAAACCATCACCTAGAGAGATCGCTTCACGTAAAGTTGCCGGAAGGTCCACATTCTTGATGCTTGCAAGACTTGATAGATCGATAACCTGATCCTCTTTAGCTAAACCGATAAAGTGCTGCTCATTACGTATTGCTGTCACAAATTTCATGGTCAATATTTCCTCCTCTAAAACGCTTACACCGTAATTAGTTCTACTATATAGTGCCAGCCTCTGAACCGTAAAGAAATTTGCTGTATGAAACGGGCCAAATCAGGTTTTTGATTCGTTATAAAATATGATAAAATAGTATGTCATCTAAAACGCCCTTATCTTGGGTTACAATAATGAGGTTATTAATATGAAAACTGTACTAAGTACGCTAAATGCTAAATATATACACACGTGTCTTGCGCTTCGCTATTTAAAATCATATAGCGAGCCTGAATTTCCTGTAACGATTCGTGAATTTACAATTAAAGACCCTTCTCTTAACATCGTCACCGATCTTTACAGTCAAGATCCTGATGTTCTCGGATTTAGCTGCTACATCTGGAATATTGAAGAGACGATAAAAGTCATCCAGATGTTTAAGAAGATTAAGCCTGAAACGAAAATCGTCTTAGGTGGACCTGAAGTTTCTTATGATGTCGCGCATTGGCTCGAAAGCATCCCTGAAGTAGATTTTATCGTTGTAAATGAAGGTGAGGAAACATTCAAGCATCTGTTAACTCAAATTCAAAACGATGCTGGCTTTGAAACCGTTGCTGGTCTTGCTTACCGAAAAGACGGGAAACCTAAGATCAATGGACCGAGAGAAAAACTCGACTTAAAGACTGTTCCATCTCCTTTCCGCTTTGAAGAAGATATTCAGTCTCTCTCAAAACGTATTACTTATTTTGAAACGAGCCGAGGCTGTCCTTACTCTTGTGCTTTTTGTTTATCATCGATCGAAGTAGGCGTACGTTATTTTGATCCAAAACTTGTGAAAGACGATTTGATCTTTTTGATGGATAACGGTGCGAAGATTATTAAGTTCGTTGACAGAACCTTCAACATTCGCAGAGACTATGCACTTGATATGTTTTCTTTCTTAATTGAAAACAGAAGGCCAGGCGTCGTTTTTCAGTTTGAGATTACAGCCGATATCATGAGACCTGAAGTGATTGAGTACTTGAATGAACATGCTCCAAAAGGATTGTTCCGTTTTGAGATCGGCGTTCAATCTACGAATGATGCAGTAAACGAACTCGTTCAGCGCCGGCAAAACTTTGAGAAGCTTACTCGTACGGTAACAACTGTGCGCGACGGCGGAAAAATTGTTCAGCATTTGGACTTAATCGCTGGATTGCCTGAAGAAGATTATAACTCGTTTCGTAAAACATTTAACGATGTGTTTGCGTTTGGAATTGAAGAAGTGCAGTTAGGCTTCTTAAAAATGTTACGAGGAACAGGGCTTCGACTTACAGCTAAAAAGCATGATTATGTGTATATGGATCATTCTCCATATGAGATATTAGGAAATAACGTGTTAACGTTCGATGAGATCATCCGCATCAAACAAGTTGAGGATGTGCTGGAGAAATATTGGAACGATCACAGAATGGATCATACGGTAAAATACTTGATTCATAACGTGTTTGAGTCACCGTTTGACTTCTTCCAAGAGTTCGGAACGTATTGGGAAACACGGGGCTGGTCGAGAATCGGTCATCAGCTGGAAGACCTGTTTAATCGTTTAATCGCTTTTCTAAAGGAAGCTGCACCATATGCGTTGCCTGTTGCCGAAAGTTTGATGAAGCTCGATTACTTAGAGCGTCAGCAGTTTAAGCCGCGTAAGCCTTGGTGGGAAAACACACAAAACAAGGAAGACACATCTAAGATTTTATCTGTGCTGGCTCAAAGTCCAGAACTAATCAAAGGATTTCCTGCCCTTTCTGAAAAAGATTTGCATAAGCACGCTTTTGTTACAGAAACAACAGTTGATCCGTTGTCACAAGAGCTGCAGGCGAAAGATGAAAACTTTTTGCTTATCGCTTTGTTTGATCCTAAGCAGCAAAGCACTAGAATATTTAGCACTTCAAAAGAATCACTGCAAGTAAAAAGGGACGCGTAAATCACGAGGTTCACTGAAAAAGTCCCTAAACAATAGGTTTGGTGCGGTGATTTCCGCTCCAGGGTACATGCTTTCCGCGGGGCGGGCGGTGAGCCCCCTGCCACTACGCGCCTTAGTGGTCTCACCTGTTCCACTCGTCCTAGCCGTAGTCAGTACCCTTCCGCTCCAATCACTACATGTTTGCATTATAAACCAAAAAGAAAGGATCAAATCAACTCCAGTTACGAGGTGATTTGATCCTTTTTCTGAGTAAACTAGTAAAGACTAAGGAATTTCACGTGTCCAGCTGCTACAACAAATCTTTTAGAAAGATTTACCCCAACATTTTTTGTTTTAGGTCATGAGTTTTTCTAATTCTCTTCTTGGACAAGTTGACTGGAGTGGAAGGTGCGAGACTCTCGGCTAGGACAGGCCGGCAGGTGAGACACTTAAGAGTTGAACGTACGAATGTGGCTCACCGCCTGCCCCGCGGAAAGCGAAGCACCTGAAACGGAAGTCAACCGCTTCCAAAAGGCACAAGGTACATCCTATTTTTTAAATACAGGCTGCCCTGAAACGTAAACTGGTGAGGGATTCAAAACGATTACTTTGCCTTTTTTAAGTCCTTTTGTAATCTGCACAACACCTTTTTGTTCGAGACCAGTTGAAATCTTTAATTTGTACAGCTTATCCTTCACGATGGTCAACACATATGTTTTTCCATCGTCTTTCAAGATGGCTTTTTTTGGAACACTAACTGCGTTTTCAGCTAATTTTTCAGTTATGATCATTTTAGCTGTCTGGCCTTCTACCCATGCAGCTTCCTCTTCTACTAGAACTGTCATTTTAAAGCTTTTACTTTGATCAACAGGTAATAAAGTTTGAATGGTACCGTTCAACTTTTTGTTATCTGTAGACATGATTTGTACTGAATCGCCTGTTTTCACAATAGCTGCCATATCTTGATCAATTTCTGCTACTAGTTCAAAGTTTCCTTGTCCAACGATGGTTAGAAGCGGTCCATCACTGCCAATTCCATTCACTTCTGAAACTACACCATCTGCAGGACTTTTTACTGAAAGTTCATCAAGCTGTTGTTCTAAATCTGAAATTTCATCTGAAAGCACTGAACTTTCGTTTTCAGCAAGATCGCCTTGCAATTCGGCTTCAGCTAATTCTTTTTGCAGAATGACTTTAGCATCTGCACTGTCTTTTTCTTCATCAAAATTTGAAAGTTCATTTCCCCATCTGCTTACTTCACTTGAATAATGATCGCTTCGAACATCAGCAGCTTCTTTATCTCTTTTTAAGCTACGAATTTCCTTTTCGATCTCTGCATTCTCATATGTAATCAGCGTTTGACCTGAAGTAACGGCCTCCCCTTTTACCGCTGAGATTTCTTTTATCGTACCGAGAGAAGAATTTTCATAGATGTCAAACGTGTTTTTTGACAGAGCAACACCTGTTACTTCATGCTTTTTCGTAAAGTCTTTTTGCTTTGAAAGGCCCGTCTCTAGCCTTGGTGCTTCAACAGCTGCAGATTCTTGTTTATCAAAAATCATCACGTTCATTACGATCAGGAGAAGAACCATTAAAGCTGCGGCAATCCATTTCATTTTGTTCATTAGCTGTTCTCCCCCTTATATCAGCTGTCCGCTGACTAACGCAGCATATAGCGAAAACATCAGAATAAAAAATACTGAAAATCCAATGGTTACAGCTAAACAGTACTTTTTCTCTTTAAAGGATAGTTGTCTAAGAGCAATATAGACAACTACCGAACCCCATATTGTAAACACATTGATTAAGTTCAGAAGTTCTTGCCAAAAACCATGTTTAAAGAACAGAACTCCAACTAAGCCGAAACCTAGCGGCTGAACAACTTCCTCAGCTCCGGTTACAAACTGCAATGGTAGTTCAAAAAGCAATCCGGCTAAAAAAAGAATATAAACAACGCTCATTACGTAAAAAAGTGCTTTGTAGCCAATGTCACGGAAGAAAAAGTATAAAAATAACGTCCCTGATTGTATTACAAGCAACGGGACGATTACTCCCCATGCTCCCCCTGCTAATGCTAGTAAATATCTAAGAAGCTCTTCTTCCGCTCCAGAAAGTTTTGCTGCTTCCACGAAGGATATGGTTTTAAACGAAGGAAACGCTGCAAAAAAAGATAATGCATGAAGCAATCCACTCACGGCTAAGATCGCAAAAAACCTTATCCAAAATCCCTCTTTATCTTTCCACTCGTTATAAAACGCAAAATATGTATTAGGCTTTGTTAAAGCAGGAATTAACTGTGCTCTTCCTGTCATGAGGCCTCCCCCTTCTCTCTCTTTATCAGTCTATGTTATCACAATTTTTTACTCATAATGACAAATTCTGACTCATTTAATAAAAAATATTAGCATATTCGCATAAATACATTTAGGTAGCAAAAACTAATCCAAATTATTGCGAATCGGGATGATATTCATCATGACTTTTTTTAAAAAGCCAAAAAAGTTAAAACAAGAAGCACCGTCTGCGCCCATTGAAGGAAAAGATGAAAAAAATAAAGCTGAGGAAAACAAAACAGAAGTAAAGAAAACAATCGATGATGTTTTATCACAGGTTAAAAAACCGTTCGGTTCTACTGAAGACTTAGTCACGCAGATGATTGAGCTTCCTGCTGATCAATCACAAATTGCATTTCTTTATATTGAATCGATTATTGATAAAAAACTTGTTCAAAATCAAATAATCAACCCGCTATTTGAGATTTCTGAAGACAACCTTTATGAATCATTTAATAAAATGGCGCATCTCGCCTTAAAAAAGCAGACAGATTTTACAAAAGCACAATCCTTGCTCTTACAGTCAAATACCCTTGTTTTTACAGAAGACACTACTTGCTTTTATTCATTAGCTACTCCCGTAAAAACAGAAAGGGATATTACCGAACCTGACAATGAAACAATCATACGAGGCGCACACGATGGTTTCATAGAAAGCTTATCCATCAATCTCGCGCTGATTCGCAAGCGTTTAAAAACGCCTAAATTAACGATAAAATACCTTAGAGTCGGAAATGAAACGCATACTACGATCGCACTTCTATATGTGGATAACGTTGCAAATCCTGATTATGTAAAAGAAGTAGAGAGAAGAATTAAATCCATTGAAGCAGATGCCGTTTATACACCAGGTAATATCGAAGAAAGTATCGAAGACAAACCGTTTAGTTTTTTTCCACAGTTGTTGAGCACAGAGCGCCCTGACCGTGTTGCAGCCAATTTAATGGAAGGCCGAGTTGCTCTTGTTTACGATACATCTCCTACAGCACATGTCATGCCCGTTAACTTTTTTACGTTCTATCAATCTGTAGATGACTATAATAAGCGATGGGTTATCGGCTCGTTTTTCCGATCGATTCGGCTTTTTAGCTTTTTTATAGCGATGGGGCTGCCTGCAGTTTATATCGCCATCGTTTCGTTTCACTTTGAAGTTATTCCTTTTGGATTAATTCTTTTAATCAAGAGCTCATTAGAAGATATTCCTTATCCGCCTCTTTTTGAGGCACTGTTGATGGAACTCACAATTGAATTAATCCGGGAAGCATCTATTCGGCTTCCTACTCGGATTGGTTCTACGATTGCCATTGTCGGCGGTCTCGTAATCGGGGATGCCGTTGTTAAAGCAGGGCTTGTTTCAAATCTTATGATTATTGTTGTTGCTATAACTGCGATTGCTGCTTATATCGTTCCATCTAATGAAATGAGTGCCGCTGTCCGAATTCTGCGCTTTCCATTTATGATCGCTGCTGCAACAATGGGATTTTTGGGTATTATATTCGGTGTTATGATCTTGCTGTTTCACCTTTGCCGATTATATACGTTTGGTGCACCTTATTTCGCACCAATTGCACCATTTCGATGGAAAGACTTTAAAGATGCCATCATTCGAGTCCCGTTTTGGATGATGAACCGGCGACCACAAGATTTGCACACGAAACAAAGCAGCCTCGACAACCAAACTCGAAAGTGGGATAAATCATGAGCAGTCATAGCATTACACATAGACAACTGTTCTTTTTGATCATTCAGTCGCAAATAGGGGTTGGCGTCCTATCTTTACCTTATTCACTGTTTTCTAAAGCAAAAACTGATGGATGGATCGCACTTTTGCTGGCAGGAATATTCATACAGTGCTCCATATTAGCCATCTGGAAATTATGTGACAGATTTCCGCGAAGCACAATTTTTGATATTCTTCCAAAAATTATGGGGAAACACCTTGGCTTTGTGTTTAACTTTATATACACAATGCACTTTGCTTTTATCTCGATATTGATTTTAGCTTTATATAACAATGTAGTCGGCAAATGGATTTTATTTGATACACCCCACTGGGTCATTATTTTTATCATGGCTTTTACAGGTGCTTATTTCATTACGAGCACCCCAAGGGAAATGGCTAGATTTTTTACGATTGTAACTCCATTGCTGTTGATTTTATTAGGACTGATTTTATATGCATATACGGATGTTCATTTGTTGTACATCTTCCCTGTAGGTGAAGTGGGTTTATCTAGCATCATTAATAGTTCATCCGATGCGATGGTCTCATTGTTGGGATTTGATGTCGCCCTCGTATTTTTAGCTTATACATCTGGAGTGCCAAACAAAAAATTAAAAGTCATTTCATTTGCATCCCTGTGCGTAACATTGATTTACTTTTTCATAGTAGTAACGACATTTATATTTTTTAACCCCTTGGAAATTGTAATTGTTCCAGAACCTGTGTTGTACATGCTAAAAGCATTTTCATTCACAGTTATTGAAAGAACAGATTTAGTATTTTTATCTGTATGGATCATTTCAGTTGCAACATCCTTTATCAGCTATTTATTCGTTGCGTCAAAGGGTGTTCAAACTCTCTTCAAACTGAAAAAACACGAATCTGCAGCACCATTTATAGCGTTATTTTGTTTTTTGATCGCGATCATTCCGAACGAAAAACTAGAGATTTTAACATGGAATAAATACATCAGTATAACCTCTCTCCTTTTTTCAGGGATAGCACCGATCTTTCTGTTGCTGATTGCTGTTATTAGAAAAAAAAGAGAGAAAGGAACGGCGTCATCATGAAAAAAGTCTTGTATCTTGTTCCTATTCTTAGTCTTTTAACGGGTTGCTGGGATCAAAGCATGCTCAATCAAACAAAGCTTATAACAGCAGGAGGATTTGATTATACAAAGAACGGAAAAGTAGTCACAACGGCAGCTGTGCCACAAGCTGTAGCAACTGAAGCTGGACAAGGAAATATTATGAACCAAATTTTTTCTGCATCAGGTTTTACCGCGCGTCAAAGCAGACTTCGATTAGATCGCAAGGTTTCAGAAAGACTGGAAGCATCTAAGAATCAAATTATTGTATTTGGTGAAGATGCTGCAAAAAAAGATATCTATCACTTATTGGATGTTTTTTATCGAGACCCAAAATCGGCATTGAATGCAAAATTAGCGGTTTCTTCAGGAAAAGCTTCAGAGATAATTAGTACTGATTTTGAAGAGACTAAACAATCGACGGGTGTTGGAGAATATTTAAGGGATTTAATCCGAAGTGCTGAAGAAGGTGCAACCATTCCAAAGGAAAACATACAGACGGTCTGTCCTGTTATGTTTGATCCAGGTCAAGATTTTGCCCTTCCTTATTTAGAACCTGTCGGAGGAAAGGGAAAAGCAGTTAATGTAAAGGGAGTAGCACTTTTTCGAGGTCACAAGATGGTAGGAAGTATTCCTGAACCATTATCTGTCGTTTATACGATGTTAACAGGTGAAGCCGCTACTATCCAAATGTCTACTACAAAAAAAATATGGCATAAAAAAGATGAGGATACGTTAAACTTCGCCACCATTAAAGTTAAAAAAAATAAACGGCATTTTAATGTCTTGGTCTCTCCAACAGGAGAAATATCTGCTGAAATCAAATTAAAGACAAAAGTAGTGATTTCAGAATATCCACAAGATAACTTATCAAAACCTCCTGAAATAAAAGAAATAGAAAAATTGTTATCAAAAAAACTCTCAAAGGATGCTCAAGAAGTCATCAAAAGACTGCAGAAAATGAACAGTGATCCATATGGAGTTGGAAGAAAATTAATAGGGTTTCACTATCCGACATGGGAAAAATTGAATTGGGAAGAAGAGTATCCTAAGATCAAATTTAAAGCTTCCATTGAGGTAGATGTAGTTGGAAGCGGGATTATAGAATAAGGCTGTTTTGCGTAAGCTTTGTTGCTCTTGGAAGTGGTTAATTTCCGTTCTAGATGCTCGCTTTCCGCGGGGCAGGCGGTGAGCCACATTCTTAACGTTTCACTCTTAAGTGTCTCACCTGTCTAGTTGCAGTGGCTAGCCCCTCGAGGTCAAAAGCTAAATGGTCCAATAAGCAAAGTGCGCCTTTCTAGCCCATTCACCTTTTGCTGGTCGGGGCTGAACGAGCCACTTCCACTTTTCGGACTGCCCGCCTGTCCCGCAGGAGTCTCGCACCTTGCACTACAATTAACTGTCAGAGAAGAAAATACAAATGAGGTTTTCAAGCAACATTCTTTTAGAAAAAAGCCTAGAATAAAAAGGCTTAGGGATTTCTCCTTAAGCCTTTTTATCATTATCGTTGTTGTTTTTTTAAACTTGATCAAGACGGACCCTTGTTCCTCTGCCTGAGTGCTCGGCTGGTTCTACGATTAATCGTTTTGTTAATCGTGCTTTTAATTCGGGTATGTGCGAAATGACTCCAATAGAGAAGTTTTCCATCTGTACTTTTTCGAGTGCTGTTACTACCGTATCGAGCAACTCTTGATCAAGAGTACCAAACCCTTCATCTAAGAAGAAAAATTGCAGCGGAAACTTCCCTCTTAACTGAATTTGGGCTGACAGCGAAAGTGCAAGTGAAAGTGATGTCAAGAACGTTTCACCGCCAGACAAGGAAGTAACAGGTCGCTTGATCCCTCCATTTGCATCATCTCGAATAACGAAACCACCACTGGAATCAACTTCAATGGCGTATCGTCCTCTCGTAAGCTTCGACAATCTGCTGGATGCATCACGTGTTACTAGATGAAGCTGCTCTTCTGCCATAAACTCCACAAAGGCATTACCACGAAACACACTTTGAAGTTTGCCCAATTGCTCCAATAGATGAGATACTTTATCCTTCTCCTCTTGAAGTTCATTGTATCGTTTATGGTTATTCTCAATCGTTATGAAGATTTGTCTAGCTTCTCCTACTGCTTCACGTGTATCATTTGTTTCTTGAATTAACGTAAGTAGCTGTTCTTTTGCAGACTGTACCTGCTCAATGGAAAGCAGCTCAGATGGCAGTTTTCCTTTGATTTCATCAAGTGCAGAAGCATTTGTTTTACATTGATCTTGATATTGAGTAATTTGATGCTCCCATTTGATTTGAACCTCTTCGTTTTTTAAACAGCTTTCAAATTCTTCATAGGAACGGAAATCTGATGAGCTCAAATGCTTGTTCCATTCTTGCTCAGCTTTTTCTTTTCTTATTTGAGCATCTTTTAGCTGCTGAACAACAGAATGATAAGCTTTATCACATTCTACATACTGATGGTTTGCCTTTTCATAACCTTGTTCTGCAAGCGAATATTTACTTTTCAGATCGTTCAGTTGTTTTTCTATTTCTTCAAATGCGACTTGAACGGTCTGTTCGCCGACTCTTTTATATATCTTATCCTTTATAGCCTGAACATCTTGTTTTAGCATCTCTTGTTGACTGGAAGAGACGTTCATCTCGCTATGCAATCTCGATTTTTCTTCTTTCGCCGACTCCAGTTTTTTTGCTTGCTGTTCCAAAAATTCTTCAGCTACAGTTAAACTTTTTAATATATCAGCTTGCCGGTTTTCCCTGATTTGAAATTGATTCTGTTCATCTGTAAGCATGTCTGGTTCAAAAGGAATGTCCGATTGTTTCCATTCTGACAGAAGCTCTTCATTCTTTTCAGTTAAGGATGAAATTTGGTTTCCTAATTTTTCTTTTTGATTTAAGCTGTTATCAATCGTTGAAGAAAGACGCTCCGATTTTTTTTGCTCATCATCTAGTTGGTTTAACCAAGAATCTACTTGTTCTTCTATCTGGATTCTGTCTTGTTGGATACCTTTCACTTTTGCAGTGTGGTTTTCAAATTCAAGAAACGAAAACGCAACTGACTTTTCTATTTCATCAATCGTCATACTCTGATTTGAAGCTGCTGTTTCTGCTGCTGCGAAATCGAGTCTGTTCCACACTTTTTGAGATGATTTTTCAAGCACTTCACTATTATGCTTCAGATCATAATCGAGCCTCTTCAACACTTCATAGGCAGTTTCTAACTCTTGGATTTCTTCTTCATGATTTTCTGTATCCTTCATATATTGTATAGGCGAAGGATGCACCGTCGAACCGCAGACAGAACAAGGTTCGTTCTCTTTTAGTTCAGCGGAAAGCTGTGCGGCCAAATGATGGATACGTATTTGCTCCTGCTTGCTTTTTCGCTCTTTAAGTTCATTTTGAAGAGAAGTGGTCAACTGCTCATTTCTGCGCACACTGTTCCAAATTTCATCATATAACCGCTGAATGCTGTTGGTTAATTTTTTCCCTTTATCGAAGGTTTCTGAAAGAGCTTTTTGAATACTTTCTTTCGTTTGTTCAACTTCTTTCAGTTCGCTTTCTGTTGCGGTCAATTCACCTAAAAGCTTTTGGTGTTCTGCCTCAACATCTTTTAAACGTTGTGATAAGAGGATGGCTTGCTGATAAATGCTTCGATCTTTTTGTGTAACCTCAATTTTGGATAACTCCGTTTTTAAGGCTGTCTGTTTGTCTTTTCCTCGTTTTAGAACATCAGACGCATCGGTCTCTGCTTTTTCACTTTCTTTATATGCTTTAACGAATGCATCATGTTTTTCTGCTTCTCTTTTTAATGCCCGGCTCTTATCATCAAGCTCTTTTTCCCAGTCAAACGCTTCTTTTAAACTGCTCCGTTTTTCAATAAGAATCGGTTCTTGATGATTTCTTTTCTTCTTAGCAGCTTCGTACTTTTCTTCTGACTCTGAAAATAATACCTTTAGGCTCTCTGTACGTTTTTTAAGCTCTTCATGTTCATCAGAGATCTTTCTTTCTGTAGAAACCGAAGCGTTCCACTCATTGGCATAAGGATAGATTTTATCCGCATGAACAGCACGTTTTAATTGAACCTGCAGAAGCTCCATGTCCGTTTGCTGACTTTTTAATTCGCTCTGTTCTTTCATCAGTTTTTCATGCTGAACTTGAGCTTCCCAGAACAATTCCAATGATTTCACGTTCTCATCTTCTTGTTGCATCCGCTCTGAGATCTTCTTCAGTTTTTCAGCTTTTTCTTTTAAAGCAATAGCAGCGCTCTCTAATGATTCAGAAGAAGCGTCACCTAAACCAGCCTGCTCAGCTGTAATCTCATTACTTCGGTTTCTTTGTTCATCTGATCTTTTCTTTAATTTGTGATTTAATACATCACCATATTTTTCAAGCTGAAACAGCCGCTGCAGCATCTGTCTTCGATCGGCACCTTTTAATGATAAAAATTCAGCAAATTTACCTTGAGGCAATACGACTGCACGAGTAAAATCATCAATCGTAAGTCCGATCAGCTCTTGGACAAGACGAGTAACATCTCTTTCTTTATCTGCATGAACGACAGATTCCTCACTCACTGTTTCGATCAGTCTGCATGTACTCGTTCGAATCGTATGTTCTCCACTTCTTTTAAAAGAACGTTCTACTGTATATTCCTTTTGCTGAACACCCTCTCCTAATTGAAACGAAAAAGAAACAGAAAGCTTGTCTTCAGCCTGATTCATAATGCCATGTGTACCGCCCGCTGCACGTTCTACTTTTCCATACAGTGCTAATGTAACTGCATCAAGAATCGTGGATTTCCCGCTTCCAGTCGGTCCGAAAATACCGAAGACACCACCAGAACATAGCTCATGAAACGGAACAGATTGTGCTTCCCGAAAACTCTGCAATCCTGAAACAGTCAAAGATATCGGTCTCATCCAGCTTCCTCTCCTTCTGTGTCCTCTTCACCAACAAGATCTAAGAAAAGGGATACTAATTGTTCATCGGGAACAGCTCCGCCTGTCTGCCTTTTATAAAACGTTGTAAACAGTTCATCTACAGGCAATTTTTGTGCAGAAACAGATACCTGTTCACCAAGTCCTTCTTTAAAAACAGGTTTAATATGAACAATTCCTTCATGTGCTTTACGAAGTCTCTGGATTTCCTCCATCGAGAGTGCATCTTCTACATGAATAGATAAATCAATCCAGCAATTGTGATGCATTCCCTCTTCAATTCCCTTGAATACTTCTGAAACCCCATTTTTCGCTTCCCAAGTGACAAGCGGCTTACCAGAAGCTAGATAAATCTCTTCCACTTTTGCTTTACCGTTCGGTTCAACATCAACTATGGAGACCGATTTGGCTTGACCACTTTCAGAAAAGCTGTAAGAAAGGGGTGAACCTGAATAACGTGCTTCTGTTTTTGCACGTTTAATGATTTGTGGTCGGTGAAGGTGTCCGAGCGCTACGTATTGAGCGGATTTCGGAAGACTTTCAGCCGCTACTGTATACGCACCTCCAATATGAACAGGACGCTCTGAATCCGTTTCTTTGCTTCCTGCTACATAAAGATGACTCATCGCGACATGCACGTTTCCTGGCTGAAAGTTAGATGTGATTTTTTTAAAATATGAATCGACCCAATCATCATATTGCGTTCGAACATCCAGCTCTTCTGACGATTCACTTAACAGCATTTTCAGGCGTGATTCAGAAGGGTAGGGAAGTGCTGCGATCTCAAGCATCTGTCCTGATTTTTGAATCGGAATCCGCTGCAATTCTAATGTTGGCAGTCCAACCAGCGTAATTCCAAGTTCCCTTGAAAGCGGAAACGAGGCAGCCAATCTGTCTGGATGATCGTGGTTTCCTGCTATCGCAATAAAGGGACACTCTCCCTTTCTGCTGATTCTTGCTATTGCATCAAAAAACATTTGCTCTGCAGCAGCAGGAGGGTTCACCGTATCGAACACATCTCCAGCCATTAGTACGGCATCAATCTTTTCGCTTTTCACGATTTCTACCAGTTCGTCCAAAAAAGCTTGCTGTTCAGCCAGCCTGCTTCTGCCTTCCAATGAACGCCCGAGATGCCAGTCTGCGGTATGAAGCAATCGCATTGTAATCCCCCCTTATTATTTCACTTGTAGAATGTGTCCACCGTCAAAAAAGTATAGGTAGCGTTCTTTGACAGGCTTCTTTAAAATTCTTTCTATCGCTTTTGAATAAAGCGTAAGCTGCATTTCGTAACGATTTAAAAGCGTTTCTTTTGCTCCAGAAAAGCCATCTGTAAAACGGTTTGTGATCTTATCCGTTTTATAATCTATTAATATGAAACCATCTTCCTCTTCAAGCAGGCCGTCAATCACCCCTTGAACAAGCACATGCTCTTCTTCTCCATCCCAGTTTCTTTGAATCTCAGACAATGGAAGCGCCATGCTGAACGGGATCTCTCTCTTAAAATCACCGTTCTCTATGATTCTTTTTCCAAGCGGCCCTTCAATGAACTGTTGAATTTGAGAAAGCTGAATGTATTCAGCTTGTTCTGCTGTAAGAAGTTCTTTCGCTTCCATTTCAGCAAGCTGTTCCTGAAGCTCTTCTATTGAGGAAGCTTTTGTAAAATCAACGTGCTGCATGACCATATGCATGGCCGTACCTACTTCAGCAGCATTTAACTGAGTTTCTTGCATGAATCTCGGGCGTTCATGAATCACTTGCTGAGCGGCTTTAACTAAATCCGTCGAGCTGTACTCATCTGCTTGATATTGTTTTTTGATTTCAGTTACAGATTGCTTCGAACGTGTAAACGTTGAGAGTTTATGTGTATATTCCCATTCTAATCGTCGCTTGATTTCAGTAAAATGTTCACTAACAGAATCTACTGGTTCGTTGTTTTCAAGGTTTGCTAATAACTCTTCTTGTTTCTGCTTTTCTTCCATCTCTAACTCTTCGTATTCACTAGCTGGAAGAATCGTAATCTTCCAATCGGTATCATCCATATAAACTTCGCCTCTGCCTCTTTCCCCTGTTCCAAGAACAGAAAGAAGAGGATCAGCATTTTTATGGCGTATGACCGCTCTTCCAATCCAGTCTAGATAACTTTTTACTCCGGCACGTTCAAAGTCAGGCAGCATCCAATTTTCTTCGTAAAGAGAATCACTCCAGGCATTAGCAGATTTTTCAATGTCATTAACTGTGCCGACTAAGTATAATTTTTCCTTAGCACGTGTAAGTGCTACGTACAGCACACGCATTTCTTCTGCGATCAGCTCCATTTTCTTTCTGCCCGCAATTGCCAGCTTCGGAAGTGTTGGATAGGCAACGCGATATTCGGGATTGATATATTGAGTTCCAAGACCAAGCTCTTTATGAAGAAGAACTTTCTCGTTCAGATCTCTCGTATTGAACTGTTTGTTAATTCCTCCTACGAAAACGATAGGGAACTCGAGACCCTTACTTTTATGAATGGTCATCACCCTAACTACATCTTCTTGCTCACCAAGAGCTCTTGCTGCTCCAAGGTCCTTCCCGCGTTCCTGCATTCTCTCAATAAAGCGAAGAAAGCGGAACAGACCCCGAAAAGATGTACTTTCATACATTTTTGCACGATCGTATAGTGCTCTCAAGTTGGCTTGACGCTGTTTTCCTCCAGTCAGTCCCCCAACATAATCAAAATAACCTGTTTCGCGGTAGATGTCCCATATAAGATCAGCTAGAGATCCTTGACGTGCTTGATGACGCCACAATTCCAGCTGCTGCAAAAACCGTGAAACTTTCCCGCGAATTTCAGGATTTTCTCCTTCTGCCGCATATAGTTCGACGGCACCAAGGTAATTGTCTTGCTTCTGCTTCAACCTTACGACAGCAAGCTCTTCACCGGTCATGCCAACTAGCGGTGAACGAAGAACAGCTGCCAGCGGTATGTCTTGTAAAGGGTTATCAATTACTTTCAACAGTGACATCATGACATGAATCTCGGTAGCGTCAAAATAGCCAGTCGAAAGTTCAGCATAAGCTGGTATGCCTTGCTGTTTAAATTCTTCTAAAATGACAGGCGCCCACACAGACGTTGCCCGGAACAGCATGACAATGTCTTTATATTTAGCTGGACGCATTGATTTCGTATTTTTATCAAAAACAAGATGAGGAGAGTTTCCTGTTGTCCCCACAATCTGTTTAATTTTTTCTGCGATCACTCTTGCCTCAAGCTGAACGGTTTCAAGCTCTGATTTTTCCACTTCACCGCTCTCTAGGCCTTCTTCATCAACAACATGCTGGCTTTTATTAATAAGGATCAGCTCAGGCTCATTGCCATCTTGTTCTGGATAATAGCTCGCACCAAGCTTCAGTTCAGCATCCTCACTATATTCGATCTCTCCAACCGTTTCGTTCATGATTTGTCTGAACAAATAGTTGGTAGCTTGCAGAATGCCATTTCGGCTTCTAAAGTTTTTGGCTAGATCAATTCGCAAGCCACTTCCGCCTTCTTTTGAAAACTGCTTGTACTTAGATAAAAACAGAAGAGGTTCAGCAAGGCGAAACCGATAAATCGACTGTTTCACATCTCCAACCATGAACATGTTTCCTGTGTGTCCATCTTTAGACACTAAACGAACAATGGATTCTTGCACAAAGTTTGTATCTTGATATTCATCAACTAATACTTCTACGAATCGATTACGGTACTCTAATGCTGCATCTGAAGGAACAGGATCATTCATCGTTGATCCTTCACCTTTTAACACGTGAAGGCAATAATGCTCCAGATCACCAAAGTCTACAAGCGACTTTTCCCGCTTTGCTTCGCGATATCTTTGTCCAAACGTTTTTACTAAAGAAGAGAGCTCCTTGACGATCGGCGCCATCTCTTCAATGTGAACAATATAAGAATCAGGGTGTCTGTCGAAGTAATCTTCTTTTAGAGCGCTAGTTCGTTTCTTAATGGTGTCTCTCATCGATTTAACTTTATTCTTTAATTCTTCATCTACATCTTTTCCGCGAACAGCTTTTAACTTAGGCGAAGCATAGGTTTGAAATTCTTCGTAAAGCTGATTCCAACTATTCTTTGCCCCATATATTCTGTTAATAAAAGCTAGATCTTCTTGCAGCGTTTCTGCATAAGCAAGAGGACCTCCTGGGGCTTGAGCGAATTCAAGTGCTCTTTGCGCCAACGCACGCAGCCCTTCTACCTGGATCGAAATATCAGCCAGTAATTCTTGCGTCCAAGGAAGTTCATCAATAGAAGATGCTTGCACTTGGTACGTTTCGGCCATCTGATCGAGCCATCCGTCAGGATCAGGATGACTTCTTGCAAAATCATAAAGAGACAGCACAAGCTTTTGAAGTTCCATATCATTTCTGTCAGAACTGTACGCATCAACCACTTCATAAAAAATATGTTCTTCTCCCTTGCTGTACTCTTCTTCAAAAAGATCTTCAATCACTTCTTGACGAATAAGTTCTGCTTCCGTTTCTTCTGCAACACGAAAACCCGGGTCAAGATCGGTTTCATAATAATGCTTGCGTAGCACCTCAATACAAAATGAGTGAAGTGTAGAAATAGAAGCTTTGTTTATCAGATTCAGCTGTCTTCTTAAATGAAGAGAAGAAGGGTTTTGCGACAATTCTTTATCGATCGCTTCCCCTATCCGTTTTCTCATTTCAGCTGCTGCCGCGTTAGTAAACGTAACAATAAGCAGTCTGTCAACATCTGCGGTCTTTTCGCGGATCATCGTAATGATGCGTTCTACGAGAACTGCTGTTTTACCAGACCCTGCCGCTGCAGCAACAAGTACATTTTCGCCTCTTGCTTGAATCGCTTGCCACTGTTCATCCGTCCACGTGGCACCTTCAGGTTTAGGAATTAATGTTTTCAATTGAGGTTTCCTCCTTCCTCTTGCATTTTTTCTAAGATAACTTCATCTTTTTCAGGTCGAAGCTCTCTATATTGATTTTCTTCAAGCGTCTGATCAAACTGACAGACAGGTTTATACGAACAAAATTTACAAGGTGTTTTTTTCTTCATTTCATATGGCGAGATATCAATAACACCGCTTGTGATGCCTGCGCCGCTATTCACTGCCATTTTCCTGGCATGCTTTCTCATCGTATGAAAATGGTCGGCTGTAGCAACGGAAGAATGCGATTTGTGAAATCCTTTTTGTGTTAAAGCTACAGGGATGATGGAAGATCGGTCCTCCATCGTACTGTCCATAAGGTGAACGGCTTCTTGCTCTGCAAGTACAAGACCTTTCATCTTAAATTTCTTCAGCACTTCTTTTTCAATCTCTTCCACACTAAGAAGCTTCTTTTCATTTAGGATCGGATTATGAACATGGAAGTACAAAACACCTGCCGGCACGGATTCTTCGCCAAGCCAATTTTGCGAATGTGTTACAGCTACATCGAGATATGTTAACATCTGCAGTGCGATTCCATGATACAACTCAGCTAAGTTCAGTCCTGTTGAACTCGATTTGTAATCAATAACACGCATAAGAAGTCCTTTAGAGCTTTTTGCTGTGTCGACACGGTCAATGCGTCCAATCACTTCCATCGTTGTTCCGTTCGGTAACTTATAGATCAGCGGCGGCAATGTTCCGCCAGCTCCGAATGCCAGTTCAAGACCAGCAGGAGTAAATCCACTCGCTTTTGCATGCTGGCTTAAAATGTGTGAAGCCTTTCCAACTACTTCTTTCAACTTCTTTTTTATATAAAGATGACGGTTCGAACTTAAAAGAATCTCATGCTGAAGCTGCGGTGCGAGCAGTTCTACAATATCTCCTGCCAGCCTGTAACAATCACCTTTTGAAAGATCTCCCCAAGAAACTCTTCTTTGCTGAAGGGCATCATTCATCTGTTTTAACGCAGCATGAAACAGTTGCCCAATATCTGGTGCTTCGAGTTTGTACATTTGACGTTCTCTCAGTTTTAATCCATACGACATAAACTGTGAAAACGGACAAGACTGGAAAAGCTCCATCCTAGATATACTCGTCAAGATCTTTTCACCATACAGATCCTGTGATACTGAAGAGCTTAATGGTGCTTCACGGTTAAAATAAAACAGACTTGATAAAGCCCTTTTCGCATAATGGCCGTATTGGTCATTTGTAATAACCCAGTTGTAAACATCCCACCAAACGGTTGAGATCGGATACCCTTTTTTCCATTCTCTCAGCTGTGTGCTTAAAAAGGAGATGCTCTTTACAGGATGCTGCACAAAATCAATATCCTCGTCAAGAACTGGTTCATTTTGATAAAGCTCTTCCTTTAACTTCGGAAAAAGATCACGCAGCCGCTGAATAACCATTGATGGCTGAAGTGTCTTGCCTTCCTCATCTGCTAGTGCATACGAAACAAACACATGATCACTAGCATTTGTTAACGCAAGATAAATCATAAATTGTTCATCGAGCAGTTTCCTTCGTGATGTCGGCGCAAGAACAACTCCATTTCGTTCAAGCGCTTCTCGTTCGTCTTCTGATAACAAACCATCATCCTTTGGCTTAAGAGGAATCACACCATCGTTTACACCAAGCACGAAATTAACTTTTACGTCGGTAAATCTTGATCTCTCCATCGTTCCAACTAAAACTTGATCTAATGATGGCGGAACAAGGGCAAACTTCATGCTTTCAAGCCCCGTTTCAAGCATCTGCATCCATGTATCTTTTGACAGTTCTTCTTCACCCGTAAGTTCTACCATTTCATCAAGCAGACCTAACACTGCGTTCCAAACCTGGCCATGTTCAGATGCTGCCCTCAGTTTCCCTGAAGACTCCGCTTGCAGTCTTAAGCGCTCAAGTTTCATCGGGACATGAAGATCTTCTAAATACTGATAAAGGGTTTTACAATAATCTATAACACTTCTGCTGTTTGAAAGGCCTTTTGATAGACGACTTAGAGGAGACACAATCATGTCCCTCAAATCATTGATCAGTTGTTCTTTTTCGTCGTCGCGGCTTGTTTTACCGAAGTCTTCTGACTCAAACCCTCTAAATCTTTTATATTTCCAAGGCTTAGGATCTGTCCATCTCTTGCCTTGAATGCCGAGCGCTAATACATAGTTTTCGAGTTCGTCCATACACCTTCTCATCTCAGAGGTTGTTTTTCTGATCTCATCAAGCGGATAGAGCATATCTGTTTTAACCGCACGAAAAACGGCTTCATACCGCCAATTCTTTAAAACAACATCTAAAGAGGAACGAATGAGTTCAATGAGCGGATGATGAAGCATGGACTTTTTTTGATCCAGGAAAACAGGAATTCCATAGTCTGAAAAAACAGTCTCAATAAGTGTCTGATAGCTTCCAGCGTTTCGGACTGTAACGGCTACATCACGGTATCTATATCCATGATCCCTTACAAGCTCCACAATCTTTCTTGCTGCACCCTCCACTTCTGATCTTACATTTACAGCAGCTGCAACATGAATCCCATCAAAGTCCGATGATTGAACAGCAGGTCTCCTGTCATATTGCTCTTCAATGTGAGCAATCGCCCGAGAAGAGAATTTAGGATTTTCGCGAAGGAAGATCGGTTCTTCCAATTCCACATTTAGTTCTTTCGCTTGCTCAGTGAGAACTCCAATCGTCTTTTTTGTCATGTGAAATGTGTCTAGTTCATGCGGATCTGTATCTAGTTGAATGGTTTCATCTGTTGTAAGTGCAATCGTGACTTTTTTTGCATGTGCCATTAAACCTGCCACAACTTCGAGCTCTTGAGGTGTAAAAGAATGGAATCCATCTATGTAAATCTCGCTATTCTTAATACTCTCAGCATAAGGCAGCTTCTCTTGAAGCAGTCTTAAATAATCTTCAGAATCAAGATATTTGCCAGCGAGTGCTTGTTCAAGTGCACCTGAGATGATGCTGAGATCTGAAAGTTTGTCTTGAAGCACCTTCTTGTTATTCTCTTTTTGACCTAAGGCAGTGAGCGTTTCCGCGTTCCACGTAAGGTCTTCTGAACTCACACAATAACGTTTCAGCTCTGTTGTCATGAGCTCAAGCAGTTCGTAAAATCCGCTTTGTTCTGATGCTTTTTTAAATATTTTCAGTTCTTCTCTTTTGTGTTCAATAATTTTCCGAAGCATCATTCTTATGCCTGTTGAGGTGATATGCATTCTTGTCATGCCCCCGGTCTCACCAAGAACACGCCAAGCAAGTCTCGAAAAACTAAACACTTGCGCACGCATCATACCAGATAATCCATGGGTGGATGCAAGCTTGTATTCTGATTGAAAGGTCATCTGATCTGGAACTAGATAGATGATTGGATTTCCGGATGGATTCTCTTTAAGTTTTCTTTGAATCTCCATAAAGACAGAGTGGGACTTTCCGCTGCCGGATCGTCCCAAGATATATTGCAAACTCATTTTGTTCATCCCCTGTTCCGTACATATATTCTGTTTCTATTATCTCATAATCTAGTAGGACGGCAAAGGCTCCTATCCTCAAAAACGAGTACTTACAGCTGGTATTTAAAGGATAGCTTTCTTAAAAGAAATGTTTTTGTGTGACTACATAGTTGCTCTGGAAGTGGTTGATCTCCGTTTCAGACGCTCGCTTTCCGGGAGGTGCGCGGTGAGCCACCTCGGCGCTATGCGCCCTTAGGTGTCTCACCTGTCACACTGATCCCCCAGGAGTCTCGCGTCTTACACTACAATCAACTTGTCAGTGATGTCTTAAGCAACAATATTTTAGGATTGTTGCTAGTTGGAAGTTCATAAGTTGGTTGTAGCTTAATATTGCCGACTTCTACGGGACAAACAGACAGTTCAAAAAGTTCAGCGCCGACAAGCGGGCCATCCAGCAAAATCATACATATAAAGTTTTAAGTGATGATGAGCAAAAGGTGGATGGGCTAGCAAAGCGCACTTTGCTCATGACGGACCATTTAACTTTTGACCTGGAGGGGTAAGCCACTGCAACTAGACAGGTCAGACACTCGAGAGTGAAAACATACGAATGTGGCTCACCCTCTGCTTCGCGGAAAGCGAGCACCTGAAACGGAGATCAACTTTCAAAAGTAACAATGAATTCTTTAATATGAACACTCTGAGGTACATGCGAATAATTACTTTCTAGCCTTTTCTAAACGATTGTTGCTTCGTTGAAAAGTTGATTGTAGTGGAAGGTGCGAGACTCCTGCGGGACAGGTAGGCAGGTGAGACACTTAATGTGAAACATACGAATGTGGCTCACCGCCTGCCCCGCGGAAAGCGAGCACCTGAAACGGAAATCAACTGCTTCTTGGCTTTATTTCATAGTACTAACCCTTTAAAATGAGCCAAAATAAAAAAGGAAAACCGCTACATCATTAGCTGATTTTCCTCCATTTTGATGGTATCCAGTTTTAACGTGTTTCTTCCTGATGACTTTGCTTCATATAAAAGCATATCGGCTCTTTGGATCATTTCGGCAGGCTTTTCACCCGTTTTATAAATAGCTATACCATAACTCAATGTTACTGGTAACGGTTCGTTTCCGATGGTATAAGGAAATCGCTTTAAGTGACTATTGATGGATTCAATCATCTTTTTCACTTCATGTTGGCTAGCTGTATGCAAAATCCACGCAAATTCTTCACCGCCATACCGATAAGCTTCACCGTCTTTAATAGAGATATACCGTTTAAAGGTTGCTCCCACGAGCTTTAGCACTTCATCTCCAATCAAGTGGCCATGCTGATCGTTAAAATTTTTGAATCGGTCAATGTCACAAAGGACAAGAGTGAAAGGCTTATTTTGTTTTGTTTTTTCTAATACATCTTCTTGAAACTTTCTGTGGTTAAGCAACCCTGTTAAATAGTCTTGTTCGGATTGAAGCTGATACATGTTTTTCTCAAGATAGTGCTGTCTTTCTTTAGATGCGATGATACCGCCATATAATGCAATCAGCCACAAGAAACAACTCTTCATAAAAAATTCAAAGGAAGCCATAGTGTCCTGATAGCCACTGTCTGTTATAAAAAAGAACATCAGGGTACTAAAAATTGCTGCTCCTAAAAGGAAAGCTCCCTTCAATCTCCAATAAAGAGCTGCATGAATGACAATTAAATAACCGACTGAAACAAACGGACTTTCTGCTCCTCCAGACAGCTGCATGAGCCAAGCATAAGCTATATAGTCAAAAACAATGCCACCCCTTGTAAAAAATCGGTAGTACACGGATTTTTCATGGCATTTATGTAATACGATTTGCGTTGAGGTCATATATAGTATTCCGATCGCCAATAGCAATGGAAACGTATCTGTTTCATAGTTCAATACATTTGAAATAGGAGGATAGTAAAATATAGGGATGCAAAGAACTAAAAAGAACCACCGCAATAAAGAAGATATGTTTTCAGACCGGTGTTCCGTTATTACAAACCATTCTCTCATGTAGTCATCTTCCTTCACGCTATGCTATATTAGGAAATTATAGCACACGGTTCCTGTATTTTACATAAATCAATTTTCATCATATTTTTCTTACGTTTCGCACGTTTTCACTTCTCGTTTGTTCGTATACATTCGTTCGTCAGCCAGTTGAAGATAATAATCAATGTTTTCACATGCATCTGCAAGAAGTTCTATTGCACCGTAAGCGAGTGAAATAGAATTGTTCCAACTCATCAATTGACTCTCTATCTTTTCAACAAGGATATACGCTTCCGCTTCTGAAATTCCCGGTAGAAGAAATACAAATTCATCTCCTCCAAATCTAAATCCGGAAAACAATTTTAAGCGTTTTGAAAGCTCAGCGATCTGTTGAAGGATCTCATCTCCAGCAAGATGCCCATACTCATCGTTTATCAGTTTAAAGTTATTAATATCAAACATAACGAGTGTTAACGGCAGTTTAAGTTTGTGCGCTTTCTTTAGCTCTTTTTCCAAACAGTCATAGAAGTAGCGACGGTTATAAAGGTTGGTCAACGGGTCACGAATACTTATTTCTTTCAAATCTTTAAATTGCTCTGCTGAAAAACCGCTTAAGAATCCAGTAACTGACCGATGTGATATACGGTTCCATCTGTCCAACATGAAAAGTTGAACAACATGCGATTCATTTTTTGCTTCTTTTTTTACTTGCTGCAGAACAGATTCACTGACGCTATTAGTAAAGCAAGCAAGTGTCTGATGCGGAATACGCTGATGTCTTAAAAAATGAATACCAGACCGAAAAGCCTTTTGTTCAGCTTGTTTTAAAAATAATTCAAAACGTTTTTCCGGCAAAAAAACCGCATGAACGATACCCCGTAAAAACTTCACTAATATTTTTTCGTATTGCTCAACAAAACCGTTCAGAAACGTATGAAAGTCATCATATTGTCCGAGATGCTCTTTGTGAGTATGTATCATGGTTGGAATAGACTCCATAAATTTTGAAAACAAGTTTCTTTTGAGTGTGCGCAAGTCTAGTTGGAAGTTTTCCATTTCTGCAACCCCTCAAATCCTGAAAAATTACATACAAAAAGCCATTACCCAAAAAGGGAATGGCTTTAATTAAAGTTGATAGGCATCGAATCTCTTTGTCAGTTTTGTTCATCCGGTGCTCATGTATTCGTATACATTCCGCTCCTCTGAACTTCACTTCCTCGACCTTCTTGCCTCTCAAGCATTAATACAATGTTGATAGACATTGAATCTCTTTGTCAGTTTTGTTCCTAAGTGGTCATGTATTTACAATAAATACACATCTCTTAAGAATATACCTCCCAGATCCAACAGCTATCGAAACATTAGTCCGCTTCCCTTTGGCAACCGGCTGCCATTGCATGTCTCACCATACTTTAGGCCCATAGCTTTGCGTCCCAGCTTTTCAACTGGTTTGCCCTTAATAACAAAGGTTTCTATTGATTTATAGATATTATATACTATATAGGTAATTTTAGCCAGTGTTTTATATGGGTATTTCATCCTATTATTTGTAGTCTTTAGAAATTTTTAACATCCTATAGTACCTATACCCTACCCGTACAACATTTAAAACAAAATAAGGAATTTTTACAGGGAAATGGTAAAGTGTCTTTTTGTAAAACTTAAAATACGCTTTACGCAAGTCTTTCCATTTGCGGCAATCTTCCTTTTTATAAAAATCAGATACATCCACAATAATTCCTCTATTACCCGAAATCATCACATTCTTCCCATGTACATCGCTAGGCTGCAATCCCTTTTCCGTTGCATAACTTAAGGCTTGATCAATATCAAAAATCACATGTTCAGGTATTTTAATTCCTTTATGCACACAGTCATAAAGCGTAATACCTTGGATTCGTTTTAAAATCAAGAACCTACTTTCCGTGTAATAACAAACAGAAAACCCGGGATGATCGCCTAAACGTTCGTATACTTTCTTCTCATCCAGCAGACCGTGTTCGTCCCTGCCATAAATTTTCACGACATAATCGGGATATTCTGGATGTAAAAAAACAGCCGCGTAATTACCGCAGCCTAGCATCTGCCAAGGATGTGGTGTATTTACCGGACATACCGGATCAAACGGACTTTGGCTCTCAATCATGATTTCACTGTTCAATTGTCTGGCAAGCTGAATAAAATGTTCCATTCGGATCCTCAATTTCTAATGGTCTACTATCATCATATGTTTCTGCATTCATTGTATACAGTTGGCATGAAAAAGGAAACCTGAATGTGTTCTGGCTTATTCCGCTGTTACATGAAGGTAGGAGAGCATAAGCGTTTCGGCTTTGTTCTTCAAATGAACGTTCGGGAATCGCATAATTTCACGGTACCCTCTAATGAAGATCTCGTATTCAGTAATATCTGCTTCACGCCTGCCATCCATCACCTTTATTCTTCTTTTTCGGAGTTCAACTCTAACATCATATAGATCTTTACTAATTTGATTCATAATCTGTTCGATTAATGCGACATATGGCTGCCTCAACTTTAATGGAGAGCCGTTAATAATTTGCAGGTCCCGATTAAACACTGTGAGTAAAATCGGATACATCACAAATTTCTCAATGAGCGAACGCTCTTCTTCGCTTCCGTATTGCACGACAATTCCTCCAATCTTAAGAAGGCGAAAAACGAAATTGTACAGATAATATATTTCTTATGTGAAAAGTTCGGATTTCTTTTCTAACTGAACAGTAGCCCTTAATTATGTCTCCGTGAAGTGAGTATGGAATGATCATTCGGTGAGAAATATTCCCTTTTCGCGAAAGGTAAATCATCTCCACCGCAGTCCTTTCCTGGATGCATCTTAAAAACATGCTAGTCATGAAGCAACCTCCTTTTTTATTTATTATATGCGAACAAACGTTCTTTTTATACAAGAAAAAAATACCTATCTAATAAAAGATAGGTATTTTAGATTTTTATTTGGTTTGAAGACCGATTCCCATTGCCTCTAGCTCTTGATACAAGTTACCCGCAATGGAAAACCCTTCGAAACTGATCCCCAATGATACTACCGTCTGCGCTAATTCAGGCCGCATACCGCTTAACGTAACTTTTACACCGAGGAGCTTAAGTGAATTAATCACTTTAAATAAGTTATGAGCTACCATCGTATCGATGACTGGTACTCCAGACAGATCGATAAACAGATGCTCAACTTCTAGTTCCATACATTTCTGAAGTGATGTTTCCATAATTAACTTAGATCGGTGAGTATCAATCGTTCCAACAAGAGGAAGAACAGCGACGGATCTCGTCAGTCTAACTACTGGAACAGAGAGTTCTTCAATGGCTTCTCGGGCCAATCCGAGTACTCTGTTATTGTTTTCTACATAAGCTACACTAAAAGCATGAACGGTTTCATCTAAAAACGGATCAATGATTGACGCTGCTTTTAAAACAGTATCGGCTGAAAACTTTTCATTGTTAATCTCGTTTCGGATAAAGTCCCACAGCACGATCCGATAAAATCTCGTACTGTTTAGTGCGGTATCTAAAGGCACTTCATACTCAACCGCAAGTTCGCCATTCTTCCTTCCCCACTTGATAAACCGTTCTTCGCTGGTTTTAAAATCTTCATATAGTGCTTCTCCAAAATATGTGAATAATTCTCCACGAAGTTCTTTCACAAAATCTGTTAGAACGGGCGGATTTTCACCATGCTGTACTCGAACCTCATCAATCTTCTTCGCCAGATCATATTTACTTTCAATGATCTTTTTCCCCAATTCTTTCAATTGGCGCTCCATTTTATCTATATCCCCCTATATAAACAAAAAATTATTGCATACCTCCTACTTATATACCATTATTAAATGGATATAAAACCTATTTTCACAAAAAACATGTCGTAAATTGTTGATAGTTTAGGAAGGAGCTACTATGAAGATTTGGTTCGGCTTTTTATTCGGTCTATTTGTTATGTCTCACTGGTCAATTAGAGCTTTTGCCTGGGAGCTTAAAGCTGTGACAGCAGGCGAACGAATTGGAGCAGTATTTTTAGGAGTTTTCATTTTATTTCTGATTCTGTTGTATATCTTCAAACGCTACAGCACATCATTTTTTCATGGATTTTTAGCTGCGATCGGCTTGTTTTTAACGGTAGATAACATCTTGTTTCACTGGGTGTTTCAATTACATCGTATTACCAGCGGTCCTGAAGCAAATCTTCTTGAACCTCTGTTTGTTTTGATCGGAATCGCACTTGTGTACTATACGTGGAAAAAAGAGAAAATAGTGGTTTAAATGTAATCAATATGAACAGCAAACCCCGCTGCTTTCGCTTTCAATGCAAGCTTTTCTGCGTTTTCCCGAGAAGAGAATGCCCCGATCTGCACTTTAAAAAGCTTTCCAGATGATGTTATGGTCTCATTAAATGCTTCTGTATTGACGGTTCGTTTCTTTTGTTCATATTTTATATCCTCAATAAAGAAAGGAAACGTCTTACTATATTGATGAAAACAATTCAACGGATCTGTTCGCCGTTTTGGGTCCAGTTGAAAGTGGCCTTTAATATGACGATCTGGGTCCCATTGATACATTTCGCATAAATAAGCAAAAAACCAAACATACCGTTTGTATGCTTCTTGAAATTGAATAGCACCACCGTAGCAAAGTTCGACCCCTATTCCCCATTCGTTTGCATCAGAGACATCAGAACGTACGTGCCATGCTTTTTCATTCAACGGAATGATTACAAGAATTTGTTTATCATCAATGAAAACATGGGCAGATGCTTCTAAGTGCTTGCTATTGAAATAGTTATAGTTTTGCCGAGCTGTTGAACCAGCGTTACCTGTATCATGAGCTACAGCATATTTAGGAATGCGATTCCCGCCTGGACGCTGCTTCCATTCATTTTTAATAAATTGATTAGTAATTTTGTATTTTTCTTTCATCTTTACACCTCCAGAAATTTTACACCTACTTTATAAATGTTTTTAAACACAAAAAAAGAGCCATAAGCGGCTCGTTATTTTTTGGTTATTTTCCACTGGGCGGTGAGCCACATTCGTTCGTTTCACTTTTAAGTGTCTCACCTGCCCGCCTGTCCCGCAGGAGTCTCGCATCTTACACTTCAATCAACAATCATAGAAGATAACATTTGAAAGCAACAATCTTTTAGAAAAGAGCGTTTCCAAAAGACTTTTACATCTGTAGCTTTCACCATTGAAAAGTTGTAAAATGCGCAAGGTGGCGAAAGTCCTACCGTACGAGGCTCACCCGCCCCATGAAGAGAAGTCACCTAGAGCGGAAACCCACCACTTTCAAAAGCACAGCGTAAGATAAAACAACTTTTTACATTCCTCCAGGTGGTGATTGCGTTGTGATCGCCCAAACCCAATATGCAGCTCCGATTAAGAAACCAAATCCTAAAAGCACAAAAAACAACGTTGAATTCTTCATCATAAACTTCCCCTCAAACCTTTTACTTTCTTTCTTATTAAATATAAATTATCATATACTAATAGAAGAAACAAAAAGCAAGGGTGTTAAAATGGAGAATAGAGGGCAATCCCAAGGAAGAAATGAATTAGAACGCGAACTTGAAATGAGTTTACGAAGACTTTTCCGTACGTTACGAAAAGGTCTGAACGAAGTGTATTCGGATTATATTCCAAGCAACGAATTTGCTGTACTGCAGACTCTATATAACCAGAGTCCTTTAATGGCATCTGAAATTGCCAATGAATTAAAGGTATCGTCAAGCCATATTACCGCAGTTACAGACCGCCTTGTTGTAAAAAACTATATTCAGCGTGTTCGTTCAGATTCAGACCGCAGAATCGTATATCTGGAAATTACAGAAGACGGTAAAGAAATCGCTAAAAAAATGGATGAAATTAAAAATAAGTATTTAGAAAAAAAGTTTGCTAACCTGACTGATGAAGACATGAAACGCATGATAGCTTCTTCAACAAAACTGCTGGATTAATTAAAGCAGTTTTGCTTTTTGAAATTACTTCACTTTATTAACTATTTATCACATGAATAGGAGGAATATAAATGGAACATCTAGAAATGCGACGGAAAGTCATTATTATGCTTTCCATCATGGCGGCTATGCTGTTTGCTGCTTTAAACCAAACAATTGTTGGAACGTCCTTGCCTAAAATCATTGCTGATCTTGGCGGAATTGAATACTACAGCTGGGTATTTACAATTTTCATGCTCACTTCCAGCATTACGGCCATCCTCGTCGGAAAACTGTCTGACATATATGGCAGAAAGCCTTTTATCCTTTTAGGAATTGGTGTTTTTACAATTGGATCGCTGTTATGTGGAGTATCTAGAAGCATTCTTGAGCTTATTGCATATCGAGGTATACAAGGGCTTGGCGGCGGAATGATCATGTCAACCGCTTTTACAGCTGTTGGTGACCTGTTCCCTCCTCGCGAACGAGGCAAATGGCAAGGAATCATGAGCAGCGTGTTCGGATTAGCGAGTGTGTTCGGGCCCACATTAGGAGGATATATTGTTGATCACTTTCATTGGCATTGGGTGTTCTGGATTTTCCTTCCGTTCGGTCTAGTTGCTTTTGCAGCTATCTATTTTTTATTTCCGTCTGTACAAAGAAAAGAAAAAGAGTCCATTGATTACACAGGGTCTCTTCTATTAACACTTACGATGGTCCCCCTTCTGCTTTCTTTTACTTGGGCAGGCAATCAATACGACTGGATATCCCCTGAGATCATCGGATTATTTTCAGTAACCATTGTGGCTTTCTTCTTGTTTATCCGTACAGAAAAACGAGTCTCTAGCCCTGTTCTTCCTCTTGATATGTTTAAGAATAAAGTGTTTACAGTTTCTAACATTATCGGCTTCTTTTTAGGAGCAGGTATGTTTGGATCGATTATGTATATGCCTTTCTTCATTCAAGGCGTAATGGGTACATCTGCAACAAAATCCGGATTTGTGATGATGCCTCTTACGCTTGCCATGGTTGCTGGAAGTACGATAAGCGGACAGATTGTAACGAAGACTGGAAAGTACAAAAAACTTGCGATGCTTGGGCTGTTCATTATGGTAAGCGGTATGACGAGCATGCATTTTATGGATACCGAGACGACAAATACAACAGCCATCCTTAACATGATCTTAGTTGGTTCAGGACTAGGTATCGCTTTCCCTATCTTTACACTGACTGTACAAAATGCGATCGAACATAAATACTTAGGTGTTGCAACTTCATCCGTACAGCTATTCAGACAATTAGGCGGTACAATTGGTGTTTCGATCATGGGAAGTGTTATGAACAATTCACTAGCTGACCATTTTAACAAAGAATCTCAAAAACTAATGGTATCTACACCTAACATTACACCTCAGATGGGTGAGCAGATAAAAGAGCTGGCAAATCCACAGGTTCTGTTAAATCAAGGTGCGGTACTAGAAAAGTTTAGCGCGTTGCCACCTGAGTCACTCGGCCTTATTAAACAAGTCTTAGGAATATTGCGTGAGTCACTAAGCTATGCATTAAACGGCGTTTTCTTAACTGGCGCTATCGTGATTGGATCAGCGTTCTTGCTCACCTTCTTTTTCTTAAAAGAAATTCCGCTACGAACGTCTAATGAAGAGAAAACCGAATCGAATGAACAAGCAGCTGAGCGAAAGCTGGGGTAGTTAAAGCATAAAGCAAAAGACGGCAGGGGCGAATGATTGATTCGTTTCCCAGCCGTCTTTTTTGTTAGCCATTTTGTAATTTTTATTGGTTTTGGGCGTGGTTGGTTGCGTTTCAGGTCGCTCGTAAATCTTGGGAATCGCTCGTAAATCTTGGGAATCGCTCGTAAATCTTGGGAATCGCTCGTAAATCTTGGGAATCGCTCGTAAATCTTGGGAATCGCTCGTAAATCTTGGGAATCGCTCGTAAATCTTGGGAATCGCTCGTAAATCTTGGGAATCGCTCGTAAATCTTGGGAATCGCTCGTTCAGCGAGCATAAATGCCGCTGAACGAGCACAAATTTTCATGAACGAGCATAAATCTTCCCTGGCGAGCATATTAACCCTCGCAGTTCAACCACCTCTTAGAAAACACAGACTTTTTATTTCACAAGCGTTGTTTGCTGTTCTGCAGATACATGGCGCACAGGATAGTTCATGCTCCAAAAGCCGATATCTTTAAATCCTAACCGCTTATAGATGGATCCTGCTTTCGGATTATCGTAAAAAAGACAAACCGCTTTCCCCTCAGCCAGGATGTCCTGACACAGTGCTTCCATGCATAGAGATGCAAGACCTTGATTTCTTTTATCTGGATGTGAACAAACACCTACAATCATAGCTGATAAAGAATTTTCAGCGGTTGAAGATGCACAAGAAACCATCTTATCAATATCCTTGATAAAATACGTACGGCCTGTTTTAGTAGTTAATGCTTGTTCCAAGCTTTGTTTAGCTGTAGGCCGAATATCAAACTCTTTTATCAGGTGCCTTAAGTCCATAATGCTATCAACATCTGATAGTTCAGCTTGCCTAATATTTTCTCGAGAACTGCTTTTGTTTAAGAATTGAGCATCTCTTAGTTCAGCAAAATAGGTTTCTTTCGTTCGCTCAAAAGCTACATATGGTCGAAACTGTTCGGTTATTTCCTTTTTGCCGGAAAGCATTTCATAATTGTGATCTTTATTGATAATCTCTGAGAATGCTTCGGCATTTATCGTTCCTTTTGCATAAGGCAGATAGTTACCCATGTAACGGAGAAGAATACCTGTTATTGCGCCGTCTTCACCCACATCAGCCCAGATTTCCTGAAATTCTGTTTCATATCCAAAGTTTTCAATGTCTGCAATAATAAATAAATTCAAAGCAGGTTCTGCACTTAAATAGTCCATTACTTTTTCATGCCAAGTTTGATCAGTCTTAATAATCATCTGCACTTCTCCTCCCTTATGTTGTATATATTTTAGCTGTAAAATGGAAAAATGCAACATTTTTTCAGTTTAATGAGTATTAATTATTTCATTTTGGCACAACAAAAAAACCAGCCATATAGACTGGTTTACATCGGTACGAGCTGGTTTTGTACGGCATAGATGACAGCTTGTGAGCGGCTTTTCACTTCAAGCTTCTTAAATATTTTACTTACATGAATTTTTACTGTCTTATCACTGATAAAGAGTTTATCTGCAATTTCTTTATTGCTCAAACCTTCAACTAACCCGATCAACACTTCCTGCTCACGTTCAGTCAGGTTCGTTTCATCTTGTTTTATTTGCGTCTGCTGAAGGTGGATGTTTACTAGTTTCTTTGTCATTCTTGGGGTAATCATTGATTCCCCTCTATAAACCGCATGTATGGCATCTACCACATGTTCGGATGGTGCATCTTTTAACAAGTAGCCATCTGCACCGGCTTTTAATGCAGATAGTAAATATTCGTCATGCGTGTACATAGTCAGAACGAGGATACGGATGTTCGGATGTTTTGCTTTTATAACCGATGTCGTTTCCACACCGTTCATTCCTGGCAAGTTAATATCCATAATAATAACATCTGGCATCAATTCTTGAGCGGCCGTTAACGCTTCTTCACCTGATATTGATTCACCGACAACTTTTATATCGTCTTCAAATGATAAGATGTTCTTTAATCCATCTCGTAAAATAGCATGGTCATCTACAAGTAATATAGAAATCATATTAAAAAGCCTCCTTGGATTCTATTTGAGGAATGTGTAATTTAATTTCGGTTCCCTTTCCTTTTGCAGAATCAATATGAAGGGATGCACCTAGACTCTCGGATAATTCGTTCATGTTCAGTATGCCATAATGAGGCTCTTGCCTAGCTTTGATCATCGATTCAAATAGCGAAAATCCTTTGCCATCATCTTTTATCTTAAAAATGACTTGTTCTTTAGAGTAGCTTAAAAGAATTTCGACTTTGCTTGCATCCGCATGCTTTAGCGTGTTATGAAGACTTTCTTGAAAAATATCAAAAATGACTTTCTCTACCATTGTACTAAGCGGATATCTAGTGCCGCGCTCTTGGAAGCGAAATTGTATGTTATGACCTTCATCTTTTACAGCCTTCACTTTGGATTGAATGGCTTGATGAAGTCCTATTCGTTCGGTTGGATATGGGCGCAAAGCGTAGATAGATTCTCGCAAGTCCTTTAAACTTCCTCTTAATTTTTCAGTACTTACCGCTACAAGCTGTTTTGTTCTTTCAGGCTTTTGTTCAAATACGCGCTGAGCAGTTTCAAGCTGCATAACAGATCCGGCTAATGTTTGTGCAATGCCATCGTGAATTTCACGGGCAATTCTGTTCCTTTCTTCTAACAGCACCCGTTTTTCACGTTCGGAGATCAGCAGTTTGGATTTCCAAGCAACCGCCAGCTGATTAACAAGCGTTGCCATTGACTGCTCATCGACAGAGGAAAATGAATGTGTTCTGGTTCTTCCTGTAAGAAGTACACCTGTAACTTCATCCTCAATGGTAAGTGGTGCGATCATGATCGACTTTATACTGCTTTGAAAATAATGAAACACCCATTCGTTATCTTCACTCTTTTTATTAAACAAAACCATTTTAGAGTTAGCCTCAATATGCTGGAGCAAATTCTCTGAAAGATCTTTGCTTGTGGAAAGACCGCCATTTTCGTACGCTAGTTTCCATGTCGTTCCATCAAAGAGATAAAGAAGCACAGCATCCGTGCCAAGAAACTCTAAAAAAGGAAGTTCAACTTGCTTTAACCAATTCTTTGAAGGTAATTGAGCATTAAACGTAGTACTGATATCATAAAGTGCTTTTAACCTGTTTTGCTCCTGACGCAGCCTTGCTATAAAGGAACATATAAGTGCAATTGCGACCAAGGGAGAGAAGAAAAAGATATAGGAAAAAGCATCTACCACACCACGGTTTTGGCTGCCCAATAAAAACATTAACGTAATGTAGAGAACAGAAAAGAGCGTTACAAGTGTTTCTGAGATCGTTTTTGTTTTCCAAAATTGAAAATGATAAACTTGCGGCCGTAAAAAAAGCACGATATCGACTATTAAATTATTGAAAAGATAATAAAGAATCGCTATTCCAATCATCCGTATTTCAGCGGACCAAAACAGACTCCATTGTGCCGTAAAAGTTGATAATAAAAAGTCTGTCAGATGAACAGCACCAAAAAAGCTGATCATTAGCTGAGAAGGATTGAATAGTACGATACGCAATGGGCGCTGATTCAAAGCGTTAACTAAACAAACCATGCACCCAAAAACAAAAACCGCTATCCCCCATCCGTAAAGAAGCTCAATCGTGTACAGCAAAGGAAAGCTCAGTGCACTTATACCTTTCCAGATTGGAATCGGATAATACTCTGTTATAAAGAGAAAGATCAATAGCGTTAAGAATACGAGAAGATCTGGTGTTTTGGAAATCGAAAACAGACTTAGAATCAAAATGACCATACCTGCTGCAATAATAAGCGAAACAAATGAACTAGCTGCTTTATCCCGGTTTATCCCCATTTTTCTCACCTGCTTTATTTAAATGCCTCTTATAAAAAACCTGTCTAAATAATCTGTCAATTTATTCTATTATATCATAGGGTTTCAACCGCTTTATTCAGCCGTAAAAAAACCGAAATTAGTCGAATGGCATATGCCGCTGACCAATTTCGGAAAAAACTAATGTTTTATTTCATTATCGCATGTTAAAAGAGTGTGTTCTATTGAGCAAAAGATGTAGATTTCATAGTACGAAATATCTAACCTGATAAACTATAATAAATGAGATAAGAACATTGTAGCTGTACCAAAATAAACTAAAAGCGAAAAAATATCATTCAATGTTGTAATGAGCGGCCCTGACGCTACAGCCGGGTCAATCTTAAGTCTGTAAAGCAGCAATGGAATCAGTGTACCTGCTAAGGTTCCAATAATTAAAGTGAAAAATAAAGAGCTTCCAACTACTAAACCTAAAATCAGATTACCTTTCCATAGATAAGCCACGATCGAAATTAAGATACCACATGTAACACCTATAATAAAACCAACACCAAATTCACGCATGATTAATTTAATAATTGTCTGGCGGTCAATGTCGTGTGACACGAGTCCGCGCACTACAACGGCAAGAGACTGTGTTCCGGTATTTCCAGTCATACCCGCAATCATTGGCATAAAGTATGTGAGAGCTACTGCTTTTTCAATCGTTCCTTCAAATGTACTGATAATGCTTCCTGACAGAATTCCGATAAAGAGGAGTAAAATCAGCCAAGGAAGTCTTCGATATGAAGCGATAAGTGCACTCGTCTGGAAATCAATTGATTTACCAGTCGCTGATAATTTCTCAATATCTTCATTTGCTTCTTCAATTAATACGTCTAGCACATCATCGACCGTGACAATTCCTATTAATCGATCTTGTTCATCTGTTACAGGAACTGCGATAAAGTCGTAACGCTCTATCGTTCGGGCTACTTCTTCCTGATCGGTTTCTGCAGGCACGGAGATGACCCTGTTGTACATAATATCTTCTATCTTTTCGTGCATCTCAGCTAATAGGAGGTCACGATAAGAAACTACACCAACGAGTTTTTTATCATCGTCGATCACATATAGGTAATAGATGTTCTCAGCAAATCCTGCGAACGTTTTAAGTTTTTCAACCGCATCGCGAACGGTGTACACTTGCGGAATCCAAACAAAACGGTTCGTCATAATTCCACCAGCAGTATCTGAATCATATTGCATCAGGCTTTGAACTGTTTTGGATTCATCTGCTTTCATCGATGATAAGAAATCCTGAATCTCATTAACGTCCAAGTTGCCAAGAAGATCGGCAAGGTCATCGTTTTCCATTAAGTTCATGATATGAGATGATCGTTCTATGCCCAGTTTATGCAGAATCTCCATTTGCAGATCGCTTTCAAGTTCTTGAATTAATGAAGCAATCTGTCTAGTTGTTAAAAAGGTGACGAACTTATGCCTGTGTTTTTCCGGCAGGTTCTTATACACGTTAGCTATATCATAAGGGTGCAGTTCATCAATTAAAAGCTGAAATTCTTTCTTGCGCAGCTCTTTTAAATTTTTAATTACGTATAATAAAATCTGATTTTCTGACATCTCTTTAAACAAGGAACGTCACCTCCTTATAAAGTACTTCACTATTATAAATTATTTATTTATATGTGACTATTGTTTCGCGGCTGAACTATGCTGTGTTCGCTCTGTTCTTAGGATATGGTATTTCACAAATAAAAAACCACTTATCAAAAGTGGTTTCTTCACGTAAGATCTCTATTCTATTCCCTACTTCAGCCAGAGGTAATCCAATGAATATTCCCCTGCACCAGTTAAGGCTACACCGACAACTACGGCGATTAAAATCAAGTTGAACTCATAGCCGTTTGCTGTTACCCAAAATCCATTTTGCAAGTGCACTTTTAATATCGCAACGAGCATCGTTCCAGCAATCAAAATAGCTCCAATTTCAGTAAACAGTCCTGCGGCAAATAACAATCCTCCCGCAAATTCAGCAAGACCTGCTAATAATGCCATCGTGTAGCCAGGCTTAATGCCTATCGACTCCATCCATCCACCCGTTCCTTTTAAGCCATAACCACCAAACCAGCCAAATAACTTTTGAGCACCATGTGCTGCCAGTGCAAGACCAACCACTAATCGGATAATAAGCAATCCTAATGATAACATTTAATAATTCCCTCTCTTCAATTAAATTTTGTTTTACTCACTTTATGTTAGTATATTACAATTAGTAACTTGTATATGTCAAGTTACTTTAAAAAAATAATTTTATAAGCAAAAAAATTTACCGCCTTCTTATTAGAGAATATGCGGTAACAAAACTTTTAAAACTGTTCAGTTAAAATTATTGGTCCCTCTTTTGTGATCGCAATTGTATGTTCATATTGAGCGGATAAACTTCGGTCAAACGTAACCGCGGTCCATCCATCTGATTTCATAGTTATATAAGGCATACCTTTGTTGAATATTGGCTCTATCGTAATAACCATACCTTCTTTGAGCGTTGTTCCAGTATTTCGTTCTCCAACATGATGGACTTGAGGATCTTCATGAATGTTACGTCCAATACCGTGTCCAATAAATTCTTTTACGATAGAGTATCCCTTTTTCTCAGCATAAGACTGGATAGCATAGCCTATATCCCCCAATCTATTGCCGACTTGCGCTTGTTCAATTCCTTTATACAAGGCTTTTTTTGTCGCATCCATCAAACGTTGAGATTCTTGCGAAATGGTTCCAACTCCATATGACCAAGCTGAATCTGCGAGCCAGCCATTTAGATTCACAACAAAGTCTATGGTGATGATATCTCCATTTTTCAACACGTTTTTATTAGGAAGTCCATGACATACCTCATGATTAACAGAGGCACAAGTTGCAAATGGATAGCCCATGTAGCCTTTTTGAGCAGGTTTTGCGCCGCGCTCCAACAGAAAGCTCTCTACAAACTGATCCAGTTCTAAAGTGGTGATTCCTGGTTTTACCAACTTTCTCAATGCTTGATGACAGGAAGCTAGAAGCTTGCCTGCTTCTCTCATTTTCTCAATCTGCTTTTGTGATTTAAGCTTAATCAACCCGAACTCTCCCCTTCCTCTTTTTTAACTATATTCCAGTCTAAAGAGGTTCGTGAAGCGGGTTAAATGAAAAAAGCATCGAGCGATTGTACCTACGCCCGATGCTCTGATTGCTTAAGTCTAGATTCTACCACTTTGCCGCCTAACCATAGCACGAATATGCCAAATGCAATCAACCCTAATTTAAGGGGGCTTTTTAATACGTCAATAAAGTCATAGCCGATAAAAGAAACAATCGCAATCATCACTAATTTACCGAGAGCTAGAGCCAGCAAAAATGTTTTCGTATTAATTCTCGAAAGGCCGCCAACAACGTTTACTAATGCAGATGGAGTAAATGGAAAACAATAAATAAGAAACAGCATGCCAAAACCGTGCCGTTCCACCCAATTTAGCATCCGAGTTGTGTTTGTGTGTCTGTTCAAAAAATCCAGGAATTTTTTTTGCCCATATTTTCTGACAAGCATAAAAACGATGATTGACCCCGCACATACCCCAATCCACGAATAAAGAAATCCTAACCAAAATCCATATGCTGCTGCATTTCCTGCAACAAAAATAAATAGAGGCAGGATTGGCAGGAAAGATTCTAGCATAGGCAGCAAAACCCCTGGCAAGAAACCAAGATCTTTGTATTGATCAAGCAGCTGCAGAATATTTTTTTCAGTAAAATAGCGTTCCCAGTTTCTCCAGTCCATCTATCGTTCACCCTTTTCTTCCTCATACCCTCATCGTTGCCACAGAAAACTTGTTTAAAACCGACTTTAGGAAAAACAAGGAGTTAGTTCTCTAATTTTATCATAAAGAAAGAAAAGGGTACTATTTACTGACTGATTTTGAAGGGGGATTTTCGAGCCTTTTCCCGATAATGATAATGCAGCAAGAAGCTGCTGCGAATGAGGCTATTCCATAATATGCACTACCGACGTTCATCCCATTTGCATCCGGATTTCCAGGGAAAAGAAGCGAGTAGATTCCCTGTGAACCGTGAAGCAATATCCCTAAAGCTGCTAAGAATTTAATTATCCAAGTGTATTTGAATCGGTTAAGTCCAATCATGAGTGCAGCAATTCCCCAGAAAAGCAGAAGGTAACCCCAAACATTCAGCCCTTTAGATTTTTCCTCTAGTAAACTGGTTATATTCAAAATGCCAATGAATAAGGAAATAAGGCCAGAAAAAAGCAATAAGCGCCATGTTAATGACATTGCAGATCCTCCTATACTTTTTTCGAATTAAGCGATAAATAAAAACCGTCATAACAGGATGTTTTGACGGTTTAAGCTAGTATTCTGCGGTTTTCTTCGTTGTTAGAAGCTGGTTCTAATTCATCAGAGCAGCATAGACTTGCTCGTCCAGCTCTTTTGCTTTCTTTTCATTATACGTTTTTTCGTATACGGGTTCTTGAACGATCTTTGCGCCCCAGAACATGCTCTCAAATACATGCTCGATATCCACTTCAATCTTTGCAAGCTTTAAAGGCACGCCTTCCATTGCAAGTTGGAGTATATTTGCTTTTCCGTTAATCGAATACACAGTCTCAAGTCCAACAACCGTAAGAACGACATTCGGATTATCCTGGATGTTCGTTACGATGCGGGAGTTGTTTGTAACGGTAAATCTAATCTTACCTTCTGACAAACTTTTCACCCAGGAAATCGCGTTTACGGATGGAGCTTTCGTTTCTGCGTCAACTGTTCCTAGTAATACGAGTTGCTCGCCTTGCAGGTGTTCAAACAATTCAGGACTTAACGTTGTTGGTGTTTCCTGTTTCGCCATATGATCGCCACCTTCGAATGATTTATATGTATGCTTCTTATTTTACCATATATTTCTTAACTTAAAAGTGAAAAGGAAGCTGAAAATCAGCTTCCTTTACTCTTCAAATGTTCCCTTGATCACGGCTTCTCCATCTCGTACCATTACTTGCCCTAAAGCAATAACAGAATCAATGTTTAGGTCTTGGTTAAGCAGAACTAGATCAGCATCCAGACCTTCCTGCAGTCTTCCTTTTTCTTTGAGCTTTAAAACTCGGGCAGGATTAGAAGTAATTGTCTGCAATGCTGTTTGAAGTGGAACACCTTCAGTCAGGATGGCATCCCGCACTTCACCATATAACGAGTTTACCTTGCCAATACGAAGTCCTGTAAATTCACCAAATTCATTAAATGCAGGCAAACTTCCCTGTGCGTCTGATGTGAACGTTATTTGCTCAATCAATACTCCTGCATCGAGCATTCTTTTTAGTCCGATGCTGCATTTGACTTCGCCTTCTTCTAAAAATTGCTTCGTTGTACTTGTTGTAAAATCTACGATACCGCCTTTTTTCGCATATTGAATTCCCGCTTCAAACAAATAGGAATTTCGGTTAATATGAGTCGGGTAAAATTGAGAAATAGGCAGATCTGTCGTCTCCACAACTTCTTCAATTAAAGATAACATGCGTTTGCTGTCGCCAAGGTGGATGTTCACAACACCTGCTTTTCCTGAAAGCATGCCCCCAACTCTTGCTTGTGAAGCGAGTCTTGCCAGTTCGTGAGCATTCGGCTGGCTGGAACGATGGTCAGCGATAGCGATCTCACCTACACCAATGATTTCATCAATCATCATAATGTCTGTTTCAATATTCCCCGTCAACGTTTTAACAGGAACTTGATAGCTTCCAGTGTGCACAAAACATGAGATTCCTTCTTCTTTTAAGGCTTTTGCTTTTGCGATTAGGTTGGTCATCGTTCGGGCTGTTCCGTCTGTACCAATCACACCAACAATCGTTGTCACACCTGCTTTAGTAACATCAGACAAATAGATCTCAGGAGTCCTCGTTTTATATCCGCCTTCTCCTCCGCCGCCAGTAATATGAACATGTGCATCGATAAAGCCTGGTACCACCATTTTTTCTGTTGCATCAATAACATGGATATCAAGTGCTGGTGCCGGCCAATCAATATTTTCTGAGATGCTGGCAATCTTCCCGGCAGCTAAAAGAATATCCTTTTTACCGAGATAATGAGGCGCGTATACCTCACCGCCTTTTATAAGTGTAAACATGTAAATCAGTCCTTTATTTTTTGAAGATAAATTATTTAAAACCTATTAATACAGCTATAACAATTATGATTGAGGCAAATGTAAACAGTACGGCCTGGAACTTAATTTGGAACTTAAACCATTTTCCCCAATCCAGTCGTGCAACTCCTAGTGTTCCCATAAGAGCCGCAGAAGTTGGTACGATCATGTTTGTAAAACCGTCACCCAGCTGGAAAGCAAGAACCGCTACTTGCCTTGTTACACCTGCAAGATCAGCAAGCGGTGACATTAAAGGCATTGTAAGTGCCGCTTGACCTGAACCAGATACAACAAAAAAGTTAAATACAGATTGAAACACATACATGATCCATGCAGAAAGTGCAGCAGGAACATCTTCAACAATGCCACCAGCTGCATGAAGAATCGTGTTCAAAACTGATGCTTCAGCAGGGTTGTCTCCACCAAGTATAATAACGATTCCTTTCGCCATACCAACGATAAGTGCTGCTGGGAGAAGATCTTTTGCACCTTCTTTAAAGCCATCAGCGATTCCGTTCACCGTCATGTTGTTCATCTTGAAGATAATACCAATTATACCCGCAACCAAACCAATCGTAAAAAATTGAGTAGCGATTTCTGGAATATAATATGCTCTTTCCACAACTCCCCAAACGATCCAAGCAACTCCTGCTAAAATCGTAAGAAGAATGAGGATATGTCCTGTTCCAAAGTTTGACTTAATATCTGTATGTTTAAAATCGTCACGGAAGTATGCATCTGAATCATAAGATAAGGAACGCTTCGGATCTTTTCTAATTCTTGACGCGTAAATCCATGTATAAACAATACCTACTAATGTAAAGAAAGCCCACATACCGATTCGGAATGGCGCCCCGGAAAGCACTGGAATTCCAGCGACTCCTTGTGCAATTGCTACACCGAACGGGTTCATCCAAGATGTTGCAAAACCAATCTGCGTTGCAACGTACGTAATCATAATCGCTGTTATAGCATCATAGCCAAGAGCTACAACAACGGGGACAAGGATCATGGCAAAGGCAATCGCTTCCTCGCCCATTCCAAAAACAGCGCCGCCTAGAGAAAACAATAAGAACATAAGCGGAATAATAAGTGCTTCTCTGCCTTTCGTATGGTCGATCATTTTTAAAATACTGTCTTCAATCGCACGTGTTTTCATAATGATACCGAACGCGCCACCAATAATTAGGATAAAGGCAACAACACCAACAGCTGATCCCCATTTATCTCCAGAAACAAGTCCTTCAAAGATATAGTTCAAAAACCCAGCGCCGCCGCCTTCTTCAAAAAGGCTTACACCTTGAGTAGCAGGCTCACCGTCTTTCCCTTTTACATATGAAAAACTATCAGGTACAAGCACTGTTTTTGTCTGCTCTTCACCGCCCTGCATAAAGGTTGTTTCTTTTGTCTCAAATTGACCTGCCGGAATGATATACGTTAATAATGCCATTAGTGCAACAACAAAAAACACGATAACAAACGTATCCGGCATTGTAATTCCTTTTTTCTTATCCACGTTTATTCCCCCTTTTCTTAATCACCTTATCTAATTGCAAGAATTGTGCCAACATTCCGCCTCCCTTTGTAAAGGTTTCTTAAGTTTTTGTTTCCTTAATTGGGTGTTTATTAGATAATAGTTTCATAACCAATTAACAACCTAAAAAAGACCATTTAAAGAAGGTGTATAGGATGGAGCCCCAAAAACAGATTGTTCTATTAGCAGGTACAAAAGAAACACGTATTGCACTGTCTCATCAGCTTCAATCAATTTTAGGCGATTTTTTTCATATTAGAAGCTATTCTTCCGAAGAGATGCTGCCTTCACAGCTTCAGAACGAAATTGTTATTTTATCCTCTTATCTTATAAGACGTGAGGTAGCTCACTGTTTAAGTGAATCTTGTAAAGTCATCACGGCAAGACGCACCGTAAATTATGAATATATGGATCAGCTTCTTCAGCTGCCTGAAGGTACAGATGTTATGTACGTTAACGACTTCCCTCAAACAGTCGAACAGTCCGTACAAACTCTCGTACATCTCGGCATCGATCACTTAAATTACCTTCCCTATTATCCTGGCATTCCTCACTATCAATACTCAGAGATCGCTGTGACACCTGGGGAGATGCATCTAGTGCCAAGAGAGGTTAAGAGAATTATTAATATCGGCGTACGCTTAATCGACATAACTACTATAACAGAGATTTTGAGCGAACTCGGTGTATTGGATGACAGGGCGACAGGTATTTCTGAACGGTTTACCAAAAAAATTATTCAGCTGTCCAAGAAACTTGCACTTGCTAATCAAAAAGCTCTTCAACTTAACGAACACCTAGACAAAGTATTAAATGGTGTAAATGATGGTATTTTGTCATTTGATCATTCAGGAAAAATTACCGTATTTAACGAAGAACTGGAGAACATATTTTCAACTGCTTCCAAACAAGCTGTCGGAAAGCATATTAAACAAATTATTAAAGACAAAGAACTGCTAGACTTTTTATCAGATACTGAAAACGAACAATCTGACCAGTTTTTCACAATCAACGATACAAATGTCATGGTTCACCGCTTTACATTACCAGCTGAAAATACGATGATCGCGACATTTAAGAACACGAGCACGACAATCTCGATGGAGAAAGCCGCAAGACACGAACTAAAGCGAAAAGGATATATCGGAAAGTATTTTTTCAATGATATAATTGGCGGCTCCGATCAGATCGTCTTAACAAAAAATATTGCAAAGAAGCTGGCGGCAACAGACCTTTCTCTTCTTATTCAAGGCGAAAGCGGAACAGGCAAAGAACTCTTTGCGAGCTCCATTCATAATGAATCAAGCAGAAGAAACGGACCATTCTTAGCAGTAAATTGTTCTGCGCTTTCAGAAGATTTATTAGAAAGTGAACTTTTCGGTTATGAAGAAGGAGCATTTACAGGAGCAAAAAAAGGCGGAAAACAGGGTCTCTTCGAACAAGCAGAAGGCGGAACTATTTTTCTGGACGAAATTGGCGACATTAGCGTTAAACTCCAAACACGCCTCCTACGCGTTCTGCAGGAAAAAGAGTTGCGCAGAGTCGGAGGAACACGCGTCCTCCCTATAGATGTAAGGGTCATTTCTGCTACCAACAAGGATTTGGCGACTGATATAAAGAACGGACTATTTCGTGAAGATCTGTATCATCGGCTGAATGTTCTCTATTTAAAGATTCCAGCGCTCCGAGAACGCAAAGGAGACATTCCGCTTTTACTGAATCATTTTTTAGCGATGCGTTCTACCAAAAAGATGACCGTGGAAAGCGAAGTGGTACGCCACCTTATGAATCGAACTTGGTCGGGTAATATTAGAGAGTTAAAGAATGCCATTGATTATATGCTTGCAGTGTGTGAAGGAGAAAAGATTACTGTTCAGGATCTGCCTCAAGAAGTGATGAGAATAAGAAGTTTGGAGAGGACTCTAGAGGCAGAAGTTATGAAAGAGACTGCTGTGACCTCTGATGAATTGCCGCTTATAGCGCCAAATGAAGAAGCTGCGATTTTGAACTGCATCTATCAAAACCACTGTTCTGGTAAACCATCCAGCCGGAAAAGCTTATTGATGGATTTAGAATTAAAAGGCGTAAAACTATCGGAAGCTCAAGTCAGATTGCGCTTAGACCTCTTGGAGCGGAAAGGGTTTATCGTGAAAGCAAAAGGGCGAAAAGGAACAAGGCTGACCGAGAGCGGGCTTGTTTATATTAAGAATGAATTGGCGTGAGAGGTTTTTTTATGGTAGTAGGATGTTATTTTCAGGGTGCAATTATAAAACTTTAGAATCGCTCGTAAATCTCTAGAATCGCTCGTCCAGCTTGCATAATCTGCCGCTGGACGCACAAAAAGCTGACTTCACTAAGTAAGTCAGCTTTTATCTTCTATACATAATAGATCAAGTCACAAAATCTGGTTTACGCTGCGCCAAAGTAGGACTTTTCAGCTCTACAGGCTCTCCTTTTTCAAGATTCAAGAAAGAAGTCGCCTCGTTAAACCAGCTGTCAGGAGCTTTGTGGCCCCAGAACGTTTGACGTCTCGGGTCGTTAATGTCCCACTTGATCGGTTTAAAGTCAGGATCACTCGTCAGATAATCCCCGTTATATAGCTCGATTCGATTTCCATCAGGATCGCGAACGTATAAGAAAAATGCGTTCGATAAACCATGACGTCCAGGCCCGCGCTCGATATTGTCTGCATATCCCATGCTCGCCATCACATCACAGCAATGAATCAGACTCATTGGATCAGAAAGCCAAAAGCCTACGTGATGAAGACGAGGCCCTTCTCCGTTCATAAAGGCAACGTCATGAACAGTCGGCTTGCGGTGAAGCCACGCTGCCCATGTTCGATCGTCTTCTGTTGCCGTATATTCCGAGACTCTAAATCCGAGTTCATCTGTATAGAATTGAACAGCCGCTTCCACATCCGGAACCATACAGTTGATGTGATCGATACGCTGAACACGTGCACCTCGGTACAGATCATACTTTTGGATGCACCGTTCAACACTCTCCATCTCAACAAAAAATTCTAGCGGTATGCCAGAAGGGTCTTCTACGCATAAGGTTTTACCGATTCCAACTTTAGAGTCTGCATCTTTCCACAGCACTTTGGCGCCTTTTCCTTTAAAAAAGGATTCTAGCTCATTCAAGTGGCTGTCTTCCCATACTTTGTAGCTCACTACATGAACACCAGGCTTATCCGCTTTTTTTAACAGAAGACTGTGATGCGAGTGTTCTTCCAATCCTCGTAATGCCATCCACTCTGAGGTAGCGGCCGTTTCGATAAATCCCAGAGCATTCACATAAAAATCACGGGAAGCATGGAGGTCAGTTACGTTCATGACAACACGCGCAATTCGTATAATGTTAAAATCCATGACGTTACCTCCTATACTCTCGTGTAGTTATGGCTTTTGGAATTCACACGCTGGAGAAAATCCTTCACCATCGCTTTGTAAGGCTCTTTGTTAAATTGATCATAATAAATGTTCGACATACGCGCCGGATCTCCAAAGAAGTAGTACTCATACAGCGCTTGACGGCCACCGAACGTACTGATGGAGATGTCCCATGCCAAGCGGAACAATTGCGTGCGCTCGTAACCATCAATGTTTGCGCCTTGTGTATAGCGATGCACGAGTTCACCGATATCGTCTGCGTTAAAGTCTGCTTCTGTCGGAATCCCCATCAAACCTGAAGCTCCGAGGATTTTCACGATTTCAACGATGCGCTGATACATTTTCGGGTACCAGTTACGCGCTGCATTCAGCGGTGCAAAGTCTGGCGTCATGTTCCCGTATTTATCAATAGAAGCGTTGTGTTCTGCACGGTAAAGGTGAGAACGCATCGTTTCGAGAATCAGCATGACTTCAGATGCTTTCTCTTTAACATGCGGAAATACATCGATGCCGATGGATTCCATCATATTTAAGATGACGCCTAACACAAATTCCGTTTTTACCGTATTTTTAGCAATAACTTGATGCGCCATATGAACGATTGCGTTTGTTTCCACGTACGTACGGTTACAAATATCCGAGCTTCCGCTTACAAAAACGCGCTCCCACGGTACTAGCACATTATCAAAAACAACGATTGCATCACTTTCCTCAAATCGCGAGCTTAGTGGATGATCCCATTGGCTTCGGCCCGTATCGAACGATTCTCGGCAAAGGAACTTCAATCCTTCCGTGTTGTTCGGAATCGCAAAAGCCATTGCATAAGGATCGTCTTCAGAAGATGCTTTATTCAATGTAGATGGGAAAACGACGATCTCATCCGTTACCCCACCGAGTGTTGCTAACAATCTAGCACCTTTCACTACAATTCCATCTTTATTTTTTTCAACGATGCGAGCTGATAAATATGGATCTTTTTGCTCAGACTGCTTTTTCGAACGATTTGTCTGAGGATGAATGAGTGTATGCGTTAAGCTGATGTCATTTTCTCGGCAATAGTCGTAATACTTTCTGGCGTTCTCCGCAAACATCGGATCATTTTGTGCAAAGAAGTTACCAGACGTACCAAATGCCATGACGCTCGTATTCAAATAATCAGGTGTACGCCCCATCATGCCACCCGTGTAGCCCGCCCACTCAGAAATCATTTCACGGCGGCGGATCAGATCGTCTACCGTTTTAGGGGCAATAAAGGAAAGTCCAACTTTATCACCCGTTTGTTCAGAGGTGTATAGCATCTTGTCTGCTTTTTCGTGCTGGAGGTCATACAAGTTGGCAATGGATCTTACGATGTTTCGAAATGCGGGATGAGAAGGTACATCTTCTACTTTCTCACCATGAATCCAAACATTATTCTTAGCCTTTGAAATTCCTTGAATATATTGTTCCCCCGTGCGTGCAGGCAAAGAAATCCCTCCTTAATGTTTCGCTTCCGTCTGAAGCGTTTGTTTTTTCTTTCCAAATTGCTGAATGTGATGATCTGCGAGTGCAACATGCACCACTTTCATCTCTGTGTAAAACTCAAACGCGTAATGGCCGCCTTCACGACCGATTCCAGAATTCTTGGATCCACCGAACGGAATACGAAGGTCACGAACGTTTTGCGAATTCACCCACAGCATGCCGGCTTCAACAGCGTTAGCAACGCGAAGACCTTTTTTCATATCGTTCGTCCACACATAACCAGCGAGGCCATACTTGATATCATTTGCGTAATCAATCACTTCTGCTTCGTCTTTAAACGTCATAACAGACAAAACAGGTCCAAAGATTTCTTCTTGTGCGACTGTCATATCGTTTTTCACGTTCAACAGAAGAGTTGGCGCGACAAAGTTTCCTTTTTTGTGAGATTCAGAGAGAGTCTGGCTGTATACTTCAGCCCCCTCATTTGCAGCGATCTGCAGGTAACGCTTCACATTTTCATAGTGTTCTGTATGGATGAGAGGTCCGACTTCTGTTTCTGGATCAGATGGATCACCAACGATAATGTTATCCACCCTCTCCTTTAAGCGGGCAACAAACTCATTCTTAATCGATTCATGAACAAATAATCGGGAATTCGCTGTACATCTTTCCCCATTAAAAGAAAAGATTCCCCATACACAAGCGTCAAGCGCGCGTTCAAAATCACAATCATCAAATACGATAATCGGTGACTTTCCTCCAAGCTCCATAGAAAAGCGCTTAAGCGAGGCGGCTCCGTTTCTCATAATCTCTGAACCCGTCTTTGTCTCTCCTGTAAACGAGATCAGCTGCACATCTTCGTGAGCAACAAGGGACGCACCAGCTGTTTCACCAAAACCATGCACGACGTTAAATACCCCATGAGGCAGCCCTGCTTCATCAACAAGTTCTGCTAGTTTGTTAGCCGTCAATGGTGACCATTCTGCAGGTTTTAAGATGACGGTGTTTCCTGTCGCAAGAGCCGGGGCAATCTTCCATGTTTCTAGCATGAAAGGTGCATTCCACGGTGTGATTAGCCCTGCTACGCCTACAGGCTTTTGGATCGTATAGTTCATGAACTCGTCATCTACGTGATACGCTTCACCCGACATACGGTTTTTTACCATTTCAGCATAAAATCTAAAGTTATCTGCTGCACGACCTACCATTTTTCTCGTTTGAGCAATCGGAAGTCCTGTATCGTATGATTCCAGCAAAGCAATCTCTTCAATGTCACGGTCGATCAGCTCGGCAATCTTATAAATATATTGAAGACGCTTTTCCTGCTTCATCTTGCCCCAAGGTCCTTGCTTAAAGGCTTCTTTTGCCGCTTTAGCTGCTAGATTAATGTCTTCTTTCGTACCTTCACTTACCGTGTTGATCTTTTCGTTCGTATATGGATTGACATTAACGAAAAAGTCTCCTTTATGCCCTGAAACAAACTGCCCGTCAATATAGTGCTGAATCATCTCTTTAATTTCCGGCTTCATGATCCTTCCCTCCAGTTGGCACCTTTTCTGTGCGTCCATCAACAATCGTGTTTTCAAGTGACCCAAGATAATCAATCTCAAGTCTTACAACATCACCAGGGTGAACGTGAGAAATTCCTTTTGGTGTACCCGTCCAGATCACATCATTTGGTTCAAGCGTCATGAATGATGACACAAATTCAATGATTTCAGGGATTGAATACATCAAGTCTTTTGTGTTCCCTTGCTGTCTAAGTTCCCCGTTTACATACGTGCGCAGTTCAAGGTTTGTAACATCCGGAATATCAGCAGCATCTACATAAAAAGGACCCATCGGACCAAACGTGTCGTGCCCTTTTGCACGGACAGGCGGACGGTACCAGTTATTTACAAAGTCACGCACAGTTACGTCGTTTGCAATGGTGTAACCGCTTACAAATTCCATCGCATTTTCAGCTTTAATGTTTCTTCCCTCTTTACCAATAACAACGGCAAGTTCATTTTCATAGTGCATGTAAGTTGCACCATCTGGATAGAACACTTTTCCTTTGTGTCCTACAAGTGACGAGTTTGGTTTGATAAACAGAACAGGTTCTGCCGGCTTTTCAAGTCCTAGTTCATCAGCATGATCTGCATAATTTAGTGCGAGGCCGATCATTTTGTTCGGCTGAAAAGGAGGCAGCCATGTGTCGATCTCACTTACTTTTGCCGTTTTACCAGATGAGAACGTAATCACATCATCAACAATTGTTCCTTTTTGTTCTCTTCCTTCAAATATCACGCGTGCATGTTTCATTTATACTTCACTCCCTATTTTTTCTACTAATCCGTAATCAGCAAGTACGCTTCTGATCTCTTTTTGCAGAGACTCCGTTGGCAGGTCCATTGGCAGTCTTAATTTCGGATTGATTCTGCCCATCATTCCCAGTGCTGCTTTTAACGGCGCTGGATTCGTATCTTTAAAGAGAACATCGTTTAATGGCATTAAGTCATAATGAAGCTTCAATGCTTCTTCTACATTTCCAGAATCCCATGCGTTATACACTTCTGCTACTTTAGAAGGCAATACATTTGCTGTTGCTGATATGTACCCTGCTCCGCCAATCGCAAGCATCGGGTAGCAAAGAAGTTCAATGCCTGAATACAGCAAAAAGTCACGACCGCAGTTTAATAACACACGGTTAATGTGTTCAAAGTCTTTATTGGATTCTTTTACACCTATAATGTTCGGACAGTCTTCGTTAAGGCGTGCCAGTGTTTTTACTTCTAAATTAACTGCTGTTCTTCCTGGGATGTTATAGATGATTAGTGGAATGTCTACTGAGTCAGCGATCAGTTTAAAGTGTTTGTATAGAGCATGCTGAGAAGGCTTGTTGTAGTATGGGACGATTACCATAGCGGCATCTGCACCCATTTCTTGTGCGAGTTTTGTTAAGTGAAGAGATTCTTGGTGGTTGGTTGATCCTGTTCCAGGTACGATTGGCACACGTTTGTTTACGGCCTTTATCGCTGTTTCCATAACAAGCTCACGTTCTTTTAATGTTAATGATGATGGCTCACCAGTTGTACCAGTTACAGAGATTCCGTGGCTGCCAGACTGAATGTGCCAGTCTATCAAACTTTTGAGTGTATCGAGATCCAATGACTCATCATCATGAAAAGGGGTGATGATGGGTGCAATGGATCCTCTCAATGATTTTTTTGCTTCTTCTACGTTCATTTTTTCATCTCCTTAAGATTATTTTGAGATTCATCCTCGAGAAATGCTTTTAGCGTATTCAATTTATGATTCCTTGTAAAAGTCTCAATCTTCTTTGGGTCTTCTCTATTTTCGAGCATCTCAATCAGTTGATAATGTTCAGCAATGGAACGCTTCATTCTTGATGGTTTCATCGTTGTTCCTTGTTTTCGGACTGTCCCTAATCTTTCCCATGTTGAATGAATCTGTTCCATTAAAAATTGATTGGTGCAATAACGGTAAGTAAGTTTGTGAAATTCTTTGTTGTAGTTGGAGAAGAGAGAAAAATCAAGATCATCAAGGGCATCTTCCATAAGTCTTGTATACGCTCTTAAATCTTTAAGCTTTTCATGAGGAAAGTAGATAGATGATTCTGCAGTCGCAAAACCTTCCAATACGGCTAAAACGGATAGTGTTTCTAAATATGCTTGTTCATCGAACGGGGTTACAATCGCTCCCGAATAAGGTTTAAATGAAATTAAGGAATCCGCTTCAAGCAATCTGATCGCTTCACGAACAGGTATGGCACTCGTTTGAAGTTCCCTTGCTAGTTGGTCGATTACAAGTTTGTGACCAGGCGGATACCTGCCATCTAAAATACGAGAACGGATGACTTGGTAAGCATATTGCTGTTTGTTTGGTTTATTTCGAGTCTTCATATTTCTATGTTAATCTCAAATCATATATGATTTCAAGTATATTTTCAGAAAAATCATATATTATAGTTAATTTAGTAAGATGGTAGCGGTTTATAATAAAAACGAAAATAATTATAGTCAAATAGTCTTGTTGAATGTAGTATAAGTTTACATATGTAGTAAGAATAAGCTATTCTATTCATATAGATTGTGTAAAAGGGGTAAAAAGCCCATGAATGTAAAAAATGCAATGGAAATCCTAGTAGACGAAGCACTAAAAAATTATTGGGGACAACTTCAACTTCCATGCAAATGTGAGATTTGTAAAGCAGATGTATTTGCCATTACTCTCAATAATTTGCCTCCCCGCTATGTGTCAAATGAAGATGGCTATGCTTTTGTAAAAGCACAAAACTTCGATGACCAATCAAGGGTTAATATTCTAAATCAGATCGTAAAAGCAACTGGCATCGTAGCAACACGTCCTTCACACGAATTAAAACCATCTCCTGCTACTGAGTAGAAGGAAGATGGTTTTTGTTTGGCCGATTAACTCCTGTCTCTTTATTCCTATTTTTCAGAAAAGTTCCTTGCGATAGCATTACCAATTGTGATATATTTGTGACAACCATTCAGTACTGGATTTCGTCTTATTTAAGAGTTTGAAAGTAGTATGGTAATTCCGGCACAAATGTGCAAACGTTCTAGGAGGCATTCACATGCAAACAGGTAAAGTAAAATGGTTTAACGCAGAAAAAGGTTTTGGATTCATCGAGGTTGAAGGTGGAGACGACGTATTCGTACACTTTTCTGCTATTCAATCTGAAGGATTCAAATCACTTGACGAAGGTCAAGAAGTAGAATTCGAAATCGTTGACGGAGCTCGCGGACCTCAAGCAGCTAACGTAACTAAAAAATAAGCCTAAACCATATATAAAAAACCCGGCAGCGATTGCCGGGTTTTTTTCTATGTAATGCTTTATCTGTAAATGAAGAGGCTCCCTTAAAGGAAGCCCTAATCTTTTATTCCAATTTTCATTTTATAGTTATCTATTTTACCTAGTATGTCTGTCTTATCTTCCTGCGAGAATATTCCTAATTTGTGAAGAATCAATGTGTACTGCTGAAGTTTAAATAATGAACTCTCTTTGTACCACATGGCGATCACCTATCTTTCCTAAAGGAAACTTTTTTAACCTTTGTAAATATTATATGCCACATGCTACAGTTATGATTCTTATTTGTCTTTTAACATAATGGTGATTCATTTGCATGGTCCTTTATTCTTTCATTGGCTAGTTGATTGGAGTGGAAGGTTCGAGACTCCTGCGGGACGAGCGGGCAGGTGAGACCACTAAAGGCGCAAAGCGGCAGGGGGCTCACCGATCGCCCCGCGGAAAGCGAAGAACCCGGAACGGAAATCAACTACTTCCAAGAGCAACCAAGTTGGTGAAACACTTTATTTCGTTTGAAGCGTAGAAAGCATCGCCCAGATCGCTTGCTCCCATTTTTCTTTATTCTTATGATGTGGTAAATTCACCGTGTATTTCACCTTATCCCCATTACTTAGGGTCTGGATCACAATGTATTTCTTGAATGAATCTTTTGAAGCTGTAATAAATAGTAAAGTAGATTCAAACGCTGGCCCTGCTATCTCACTCCCGTTCACTTCTTTTACCTCACCAACCGCTTTCAGTTCATCGTTTGCCCATTCTTTCAGATCATCAATAGATGCATCTTCTGAGAGAGGCTCGATTCGTACGAAAGTCTCAGCAAAAGCCGTTGCAAAAAGTAAATCTTTTCGCGGTTCTTCCGCTGTAAACTCAAAGTCTCCTAGTTTATAAAAATGATAGTCCAGCTGCTCACTCTTTGTAAGTGCTGCTTCCTCTTCCACGGAAGTACCGTTTACAGAGTAAGTTAGCATTTTTGTTTCTTCCTCTTCATCTGAACTTGTTTCCGATGGTGTTATTTTCTCAAGCAACCACTGATCATTCTCATTCTTCTTATACGTAATGAGTACTTTTGATCCTTCTTTTAAATTCGCTACCGAATCCCTTACCTCTTCCGATAAACGAAGAACGAGAATCTCACCTGCAGCTTCCACTTCAATTGAATTATTATCGATCTGACCAATGTACGTACCCTCTTCATCAATAGAAGATACGGGTTCTGAAGCTGGTTCATCTTTTGTTTCTTCCTTACTTTCTTTTTGTGTTGGCTCAGCTGTCTTAGAAACGGGTTCTTTCGTTTCAGTTTTATTCGATTCACTGTTACATGCTGAGAGCATAACTACTATCAATGCTATCAAAATCATTGTCCATGTCTTTTTTGTCATTACAATCACCTCATAAAATTAGACGAAAATAGAAAAAAATTGTTACGTTCTTGAAAAAATCGGCTTTAATTCTGTTACTAAATTGTCGATATTATGAACAGCACTTATACATTCTAAAACGGAGATGACTAAATTTGAATCCTTCATTTGCCTCAAATTTACAAACCAACAAGCTTGTTACAAAAATGTTATGGGGAATGTATTTTCTAGGACTAGGAAGTACTTATGCTAGTACGAAGACCATCGATAGTGTTATGTTCTACGGTATAGCCGGATTGGTTATCCTTCTCTCACTTACCCTATGGACGTATCGAAAATGGGCTCCCCACGCTGTTCAATATTATGTTGTTATTGGTCTTACTTTGCTGACTATTATTATGGCAGACTCTAATCCAAAGATCTCCACTTACCTCATGACTTATGTTTGCTTAGCTGTTATCACGTTATATCACAATTACATTTCTATCTTACTATCGGGTATTTGCGGTTTATTGTTAACGAATTTTTTCTTTTTTCAATACAAAGACACAATGTTTGCGGGACAAGACCCTAAAATAATCATATCATTAAACGTGTTTCTAATCGTTATTACTGCGGCGCTTGTCGCTCAAGCAAAAATGGGTCAGCGAATGCAAGAGAATATTTTAAGCGCTGAAAAACAAGCAGAAAACGACAAAAAGAAGCTTCAGCATTTATTAGCAAAAATCCAAGATGCATCAGAGAATCTGCATAGATTTAGCCAATCGGTAAAAGAGAACGTTTCAAGAACTGGAGAGATCTCAAGCAACATCACATACGCTTTTACCGAAGTTGCAAAAGGCGTAGAATCACAGGCAGTTAGTGTCGGCGGAATGAGTCAATCGGTAACTAGTACAAACGATGTAGCAAAGGGACTGTTTCAGCACTCTAACGATATGAAACAACTATCTGAACAAACGGCAGCTATTACAAAAGCTGGAGAAAACCAAGTATCCGAGCTCACTTCAAAAATGAAGAAAGCAAACGAACTTATGAATCAAACGAATACGTTGATGCACGAATTGAATGCACAGAGTGAATCGATCGAAGGCATTTTAACGACGATAGAAGAAATCTCCTCACAAACAAACCTGCTCGCTTTAAATGCAGCTATTGAAGCAGCACGTGCTGGCGACCAAGGCAGAGGGTTTGCAGTTGTTGCCGATGAAGTTCGCCGTCTAGCTGAGGATTCACAAAATTCTACGAAACAGATTGCTAGTATCCTTGGAGAAATTCGCAGTAAAGCTCAACAGGCTGCTCAATTTGTGAACGGTTCACAAGGCGTTGTTACTTCAAGTCTTGAAGCAACACAGAAAACCGCTGATAACTTTAGCCAAATTCTTTTGAATACCGATCAAGTTGCCGTACAATCTTCACAAGTCCAAGAATTGATCAATCAATTGTACGAGTCTACCGGTTATATTGTTGGAGAAATCCAATCTGTTTCAGGAATAGCAGAAACATCAAGTGGATCTGTTGAAGAAGTTCTAGCATCTGTTGAAGAACAACATCGATGTGTGGAAGAAGTAGTTGAAAGCTTCAATCAGTTCGAGGCCCTAACCTCAGAACTGAATAATCTTGTAAAAGAATAACCTGTTAAATGCCTTTTCATGTGAAAGTGAAAAGGTGTTTTTGATGAAGGAGGGGTAACGTATCCATACACATAGGGGCATTTATTGTATATGTTTAAATGAAACGGGACACCTGCTTGTGATCGAAAAAAATGGCGGTCCTTATAAAAATCGATTTGACCTTCCTGGCGGTACACCTGAAGAAAACGAATCAGAATACGAGACTGTCGTCCGTGAAGTTTTAGAAGAAACAGGATATCACGTATTGAGTGGCGTGAAACTGGGAGAACGCTGCTACGAACTTCCGTGGAAATACAAGCAGTGGAATCTGTCACGACATACTGCTGTTTATTATGTATGTACAATTGATGCAGATTACAAATTACCTATTGCAGACATACCTCTTCAAGATTCAATCGGCATTCAGTGGATTGAACCTCAGGAATTAATAGAAGATTGGTGTTCCCCTCTCGTATGGGAAGCCGTTCAATATGTATCATCAAAAAGTTTACCCACTAAAAGGAAGACGTATTATTCTTGGGATGTGCTGGGACAAACACTATATCCAAAATCATAAAAACAACCGCCCTTTGGCGGTTATTTTTAATAGCAATAAAATGAGCTGATTCGGCGTGTATCCATGCCGAAGTAAACCCAGCGGTAACCAATCCAGCGGAATCCCGCAACAGATCGGCGTCCAGCAAACGTAAGCCAAGCCCAGAAACCAGGTCCCCATGTCGGCCAAATATAAACGTATTGGTACAAACAAGGCCGGATGGCACCTGGATCAACTGCATAAACTCCTACTTGGCCTCCACCGCCACCTTGCAAGCTATATCCTTGTGTTTGGGATGGTGTGAATGAAGGTGGTGCTGATGTTGGAGCCATTCCGCCTCCTGGTGGTCCACCCGGAGGTCCGCCTGGCGGGCCACCTGGAGGGCCAAATCCTTGCCCGCCTCCTGGTCCGCCTTGGCCAGGAAAGAAAGGAAAACTTCTATTATTCAATCAATTCAACTCCTGAAAAATTGTATTCCCTCTACTTTATTCATTAATCTTTGAAACGTATAGACAAGTATCCCGTAATGAAATAAAAGGATTGCAGCAGGTAGAATTCGGGTATATTACTTGAAACACCTATGTTTTTAAAAAGGAGGATGAAAAGATGGGACGAATAAGCAAAGGAATTAAAGGCATGGCTTTCGCCTATTTATTAAAACAAGGAAAAAAGAGGCTGCTGCCTATCATAAAACGTAAATTAAAAAGCAGATAAAGAAATTGACCCTTTTAACGGGGTCAATTTTTTTTATTAGCTGGGTTCAATATTTATTTTTTCAATCCCCTCTAATTTCTCTGTATAGACGCATTTCATCACGAAGAAAACGAACCTCAAACTCGATGACGGACATCCCTGTTTCTTTTTGAAACAATTTATAAAAGTTTTCTTGATTGCTGAGCAAAAGATTTTTTATTTTTGCTTCTTTACCGTCACGAACTAGCTGATCAATCGCATAATAACTTTGACGATACGGTAGATGGGGTGAATTACGGCGGTTTTCATATGCCCATTCTTCTACAGAATCTAAGCGAGAAAATGGTATTAAGTTAAGCGGTGAAAAGTTCGGCACTTTTCTAACACTTTGTTTACCCGCATATTCAGCAATTCCTTCTTCAAACCACCTTGGCAAGTGCCGATTATCCATTCCATTTTCAGATAGATAACTTACAATCCAATGGTGCGTATACTCATGACCAATTAATTCTAGAAATCGTTCTCGGTCGCCGTCCATTTGTTTTGTAACGAGCAGGTGGATCGTTTCTTCAGACGGAACATACAGTGCTTGCAAATTTTCATAGGAATGGAAAGGTAAGTACTTTTGAAAAATTAAAGGATTTCGATATAAAATAATCGTGACTGGAACAGGTTGGTGAATGTCAATCACTTTATTAAGGTAAGCTTGCACTTTTCGAATATGCACAAGCGCTGCCAGCGCAAAGTTGTCATCAGGTTTTTCATAAAAGACAAATGACGCAGGATCTGATTTATTTTCCAATGTCTTTAAAAACGAAATCTTTTCAAAGATCCTATCTTTTTCAACAAGCAGCGCTTCCAGATAATATTGATTTTTCACTCTAGCTGATAGTGATTGAGATAATGAGGTATCTAACACATAATTCGTTACAGAAAAGAAGACGGTTGATATCGCGATTAGAATAATAATAAAGAATGAGGCACGCCTTTTAAGTTTGACTTCAGTTGATGAGTTTCCTTTCATCAAATCGATAAACCCTAAACAAAATACGATGAAACAAAGGATTAATATGAGAACACCTATTAATAAACCTTTTATATCATTTAGCATCAAAAACAAGCCATATATAAGCAGGGGCCAAAAGAAGCTATAAATCATTATTATTAAGATGAATATCAGCTTCTTCAAATACATACACTTCCTTTTCTTTGTCCAAATAAATCCGTAGAAGTTGTACTATTATCGATATGCTCTCCATAAAATTATAATGAATCTTAGTTTTACAGGAGGCGCTATGACCGGATACATCGTTGAAGGCAAAAGTGATCAACTGAAAGTGCAAAGTGTTCATCCCCATGCCCATTTTGTCATTTTAAACGGGATATCGTTTCGTATTAAAGAGAGAAGAGCAATTGAAGAAGCATTAATCCTTTGTGATGAAGTTTATGTATTAACAGACCCTGATGAGCCCGGTGATAAAATCGCATTAAAAATCATGGAAACCTATCCAGAGATCAAGCGAATTCATATTGATCCAAATAAAGCACGCAATGTAAGAGAACATCGCTATAAATATGGTGTTGAATATTGCTCTAATCAGTATTTAAAAGAAACGCTCCCTGGAATCTAGGTATGTTCATGGATTTCTTTATGGCGATTTCATAACCCTTTTCTTTTAAACAAACTTTACAAAACGCAAAAAAGACTGCAAAGAAAATCTCTGCAGTCTTTCTTTCTATTTACTTTCAAAAAACTCAAGCGACTCTTCGTCAGGACCATAAAAGAAAAAGTATTTTCCATTTGGAAGTTCTGTAATTTCTTTATCTTTCATCGCAACACCTTTTTCTATTAATTGTTCATACTTCTCTTCGATGTTCGTTACAGAAAACGCGATGTGATGGACTTTCCCTTCGTTCGTAACTTCACCAGTATAACCAGCGATCAATTCCACGAGTACTTTTTCATTTACTCCCAAAAAGGCTAACTCTACTGGAACACTCGTGTGGTCAAAGCGATCTAAAAGTTTGAGACCAAGTATCTTGGTGTAAAATTCGATTGATTCATCCATGTTAGATACCATAATACCTGTGTGTTCAATTCCTGTAATCATTATTAAAATTCCCCTCTCTTAAGTTGAAACAGATTGTTGCTCTGCAAGTGATTTACGAATACCTTCTCCATACTGAAAAAACGGTAAAGACAGAAGTGAAATAAGAGTTAAGCAGCCAAACACGTAAAATCCATGTTCAAATCCAAACGTGCTTAGTAGCAATCCGCCAATCCAAGGCCCTGCACTAAACCCTATAGAACGAAATGACATCGCTCCAAAATATGTACCCCTCATATGCTCCGGCGCTAAGTCGTCGAGAAGCACATCACTCATCACAAAGACTATAATTTCTCCAACCGTTAAAAAAACCATAGAGATAACAAGAAAAATCCAGCTCGTCGACAAACCGAAACCCAGTAGCGCAAGGCTGAATGCAAAACTTCCAAACCTAAGTGCGTTCATCGGTTGAAATCGTTTGACATAGTTTGTGACAGGAAACTGCAGAAGCAAGACAGTTACAGCATTTGTTACGACCAGATAAGCAAAAAGCTTAACGCCGTTTTCAAATTGCGGCGCATTACCTATATATTGCGCTAGTGTAGTATCCATTTGTGACTGTGCCATCATTACAATTGTGTTCCCAATCAGAAAAAATGCAAGCACTTTGTCTTTTGATAGTACAAGGATAGCTGACTTCATGGAGAACTTTCTTTCTTCTCCAGCTTGTAATTCGGACGAATGTCCTTTTAATGTGATCACGATGACCAAAGCATATAAAAGATAAGCGATTGCCGTGATATAGAAGGCTTTTGTCGAGGAAGTTGTTCCTAGCTGTGTTCCAACAACAGGACCGATTGCTGCACCGACATTGATAGCAAAATATCGAGCGTTAAATACGCGCAGACGGTTTTCCTTTGTTGTGACATCTGCAAGCAAAGCCCTGGATATTGGTTCAAACCAAGATCGGCATAGTCCGTTCAACATATTTAACAAAAAGAAATGCCACACTTGATCTGCGATAGCAAACCCAACAAACACAGCACTCCATGTAAAAATAGCGACTGTCATTACAGGCAGCCGCCCGATACGATCAGAAAGATAGCCTCCAAAAAAACCGCCAAATGTTCCAGTAAGGGCACTGATGCCAATAATCAAACCTACTGTAGCAGGCTCAATTCCTTTTACACTATACAAATAAATCGCTAGAAAGGGCATTGTCATAAAAAATGCCGCTCTTGTAAAAAGGGTGCCTGCTACAATCACTAGAACAGCAGGATGCCACTTCGTTAGAAAACCCCTCATCTATCTATTCCTTCTCTCTTCCGTTCTGTTTTTCTACTTTATCACTTTTTTCAAAAAAATAGAAAAGAAAATTCGCATTCTTTGAAACTTTCTACCATCTCATACGTCTTATAATGGTGTACCCCCCTTTCCCGAAAAAAGCCCTCCCCTAATGGGCTTTTTTCTTTTGTGTTTGGCATTCTTTAGTCCGTCAGCGCGACTTTGTCACAAAGTGATAACGTTTATCAAAAAAATCACATATTCGTCCATTTTCTTTTTTGTCTTGCTATATTATAGACATCCCTATCAACAACCCCCTTTTTTCATTGTTAAGAACGAAAAAGAGCGCTAAGAAGGAAATCCTTCGAAGCGCTCTTTTTTAATCCCTTTTAAAAGGCTCTTTTCTCTTTAAATTATTGATGCTTAAGAGGTATTATGTTCGAATCTCTTCTCTTATAAGTTGATTGAAGAGCAAGGTGCAAGACTCCAACAGTGGGTCAGGTGAGCCTCCTAAAAGTGCAAAGCGCTAGGACGCTCACCGCACACCCCGCGGAAAGCGAAGCACCTAAAGCGGAAATCAACCACTTTTAAGAACAACATTCTATTCACATTCGTCACCTTCACAAAACTCGAATTTCGCATCTCGGATGGCACCTCTTAAGGCTCGTTCAATATTTGCCTGAGGATGGAGTCCTTTTAATACCCGGTCACCGATAAAGATGGTAGGAACAGCTTTAATTTGCAGTTCTTCATTCGCTTGCTGCAAATACATTTCTCTTTCCATTTTAAATTCACGGGACTCTAATGCTTGTTGAAATATTTCACCATCAAGACCAACCTCTTCGGCAATTTCTCGAAGCACCCTAACCTCTCCAATATTTTTTCCTTCTTGATAGAAAGACTTGAAAACTTGATGAGAATATTCCTTTTCCTTACCATGCCTTTTTGCAAAAAGAAGACCTTCATGAGCAAAATGTGTATGCGGCTGAGGCGAGACATCTGGCAGGATCATTTGAACACCCATTTTTTTTGAAAGAGGCTGAACGGATTCCTGCCACGATCTTTGTAAATAGTCGCCTTCTGGTTTCAATGTTTCTTGCGGATATGGACGCAGTTCGTACGGCATCCATTCGATATCAACATCTTTATCTTTCGTTGCTTCAAGTAGTGGTGTTTCTGCTAAATAGCAATACGGACAAACAAAATCCGAGTAAACTTTTATTTTAATCGTCATTTTTATTCCCCTTACTTACGCCTCTATTTTATGAATAGCTGAATTGATTGAGACGCTAATTATCTTTCCCATATCGTCATAATTCAAGTGATATGTTTGCGGATTGTCCGATTTCATCATATCAGGAATCAAAACAGGGAGGTTATTTACGATGCCTAAGTTATCAGGATGCAGAATCCATTGAATGTCTTTCCAGTCTAAAAGCCCTTCATCCGTTCCGACTGGAGTTTGGTATATAAATTTATCAGGTAGATTGATCCAGAAAAAATGGAGATGCAGCTTCCCCCAAGTTCCCTCACAGATCACCTCTCCTTTATAATCTGCTTGTTTAGCTTCTATCCCTGTTTCTTCTGCAACTTCACGCAACACACTTTCCTCTATCGTTTCTTGGTTTTCAATCTTTCCTCCTACACCGTTCCACAAACCCATGAGAGGAGCTCTTATACGGTTCAAAAGCAGAAGTTGCTGGTTACGTTGTATAAAACATACTGTGTACTCTTGCATGAAAATTCCCCCATATATTTTTGTGATCAGCAAACAACCTCTGTTCACCTTTTCTATTACATGATATATTTAGAAAGGCTCTAAAGCCCTACATACCACATATAGATTATTCATTTTTATTTCTTACATAAGTAACGAATTGAAACGGAGGATATACCGTGATTTTAATGGCAGGTATGATCGGTACGGGTAAGTCCACATATGCTGAGTTTCTTAGTGATCAGCTTGGCAGCGAGATTTTTTACGAGAGCGTTGTTGACAACCCTATTTTACCCGATTATTACAAAAACCCGAAGCGATGGGCTTTTCCGCTTCAAATTTATTTCCTAAATACACGATTCAAAACCATTCGCCAAGCGAGAACGAGTCCAGATAATGTTCTGGATCGAAGTCTTTATGAAGACTTGATCTTTGCCGAACTTAACTTTGATTCTGGCAATATGACTCAGCTTGAATTTGACACTTACAAGGATCTACTGGAAACGATGATGAACGAGATCGACAAAACCCCAAAATCACGTCCTGATTTACTCATCTATTTGGACAGTGATTTTGACACGGTATTGAACCGCATCCGACAAAGAGGCCGTTCTTATGAACAAGTGGATGAGAATCCTGAATTACTGGCGTATTACAAAACCCTTCACGCTAAATATAAAGATTGGATTTCCGCTTACGACAAAACAGCGGTATTGAGAATCGAAAGTGATCAATACAATATTTTTGATGAAACAGATCAAGAACGAATTTTAACGCTCGTGAAAAAAGAACTTCACCGCCTTGATTCATTAAATGAACCTTCCGTCTTGATGCATGAAACCCGCTGATTTCACAAAAGCTAGAATAAACAAGATGTAAGGAGTGAAAACGTTTGTTTACACTAATCCTAATATTGTCTGTTCTAATTTTGGCTGGTGGACTTTGGTGGACGATTCAACTTGGAAGAAAGCAAAAAACGTATACACAAGATAAAGTAAATGCTGCAGTTACGAGACATACAGCAGTTCTTAACCCTATATTTTTGACGTATATCGGCTTTACAGCAGTCGTAATTATCATCATCTACATCGCATTTTTCGTTTATTAAAAGTAAAGGCCAAGAGATTACTCAGTCTCTGGCCTTTTTACTTGATCCCAATTACTCATGGTCTCTATGAAATTCCGCGTTTCTTCCTGCCCTAAATCATGTATTAGCTGATAAACTTCTCTTAACTTCACATCATACCGGTCGTTATCGCGATCATTGGAATAGGGTACATAAGGAAGATGTGTACGAACGAATGTATCATTTGCCGTACTCTCCATTTCATCAAACATTTTTGCAAGCTTTCTTACGTCTTCATCTGATGCTGATATTTCAAACTGAAAAGTCGAAGCCGTTTTAATTGGCAGAATTTCACCGGATTCCACGTTTATATAGTAAGGCCGTTTTTCCAAGCGTGCCGCCTCCTTTTCCTTATTTTCCGCCTCTTACTGTTTTTTATGTGGGCTGTTTTCGTAAAATTTGTTTTTATTGGGAGTGGTTGATTTACGTTCAAGGTACTCGCTTTCCGCGGGGCAGACCGGGAGCCACATTAGTACGTTCCACTCTAAAGTGTCTCACCTGCCTGCTTTAAGGAAGTATCCTTGCTCGTGCGTCTATAAGTAAACCCTACCGATGTAGAATTCCTCGTTGCTTGCTTTGATAGAAATTTCTCAGGGGATAGGCAAGCACCATGCACTCCAATCAACTGTCCACAGAAGAGGATAAAAATAAGCTTTGAAAGCAACAGCCCTATAAGAACAGAGTCATATGTAACACTACCACCATCTTTTTTTCTTAAAATAGCCGATGATGAGTATAGACATTACTACGCATAGTGATAACATCGAAAAATACCCGTAATGCCATTTCAGTTCAGGCATATACTCAAAGTTCATTCCGTATAATCCTGCTAAAAAGGTGAGTGGAATAAAGACCGCGCTAACGAGCGTCAGTGTTTTCATAATGGTGTTCATATGATCAGATTTTAAAGACATCTGCAGATCTAAAATACCTTGCAAATTTTCCTTAAAACTGTCAAAGGCTGCTGTTACTCTGGAGAAAGAGGAAAGCAGATCTTTAAAGTAAAAACCAGACTCTTCATTCGCGTACTCAAAGTCATCGTGCCCCATCTTTTGAATGATGCTCTCTTCTGCTTCAACATATTGTCTAAGCTTATGCAGTCGGCTTTTCCATCGGTATACGTCTCGCCCGATCTCCCGCTTTTGCGGATCAATGAACACACTTTTTTCAAGCTCTAGGAACTCATCTGACAGCTGATCAATGACCTCTAAATATGAGCTAACAATATCTTTCATGAAATAATACAGCATGTAGCTCACATGTTTCATATGCTCCGGATTGTCCGTGAAATCTTTTACGAGCTGTTCCCTGAAAGGAATCTCCCGTTCGGCCAATACAATCAAATACTGCTCACCAATTAATAGGTTAATCCGAATGGGCTCTAATTTCTTTGTCTCTAAATAAAAAGTGGAAACAACAGCATGGTTAGCATAAACATTTATTTGTGGATGTTCTGAAAAGCTTGTGAAAGCAGCTTCGGCTAATGGATGAAGCTGTAATTGCTGCAAAACGCTGTCGCTCTGCAATTCTTGAGGAGACTGATAGAACATCCAAAGGGTATTACTCTCTTTAGGCATTTCAAAATGTTCAATTCTCTCTGTTTTATTTGTGGCTTTTGAGTATTTAAGCATCTTTTTGCTCCAATTACTTTTTTTACTATCTTTCCCAGATACTGAACAGTCATGTCTAAAGATTTCAGATAGAAAAAAGACCCTTTTGCTATTAAAGGGTCACCGTGCTGATGCTTTTTACTTTTTTCACAACCACTCTGTCTCCATGAGCAGGTGGCTGAGATGTAACAAGAAACTCAGCAGGATGAGCTGATTCGTTACGGACTTGATGAGTAGTTCCTGCGGGTATCTCTATTCCTTGATGAGCACCAAGTATTATTTCCTCTCCATCTTTTTCAATAAGAAGTTCACCGTTTAATAAAAAGAAAAACTGGTGCGAAAACACATGATAATGCCTTACTTCAGCTGATTGAGGAGGCATTTTTTCATGAATGATGCTTAAATCATCTTGCTTAAGAAGGTGCCAGCCATCACATGCATCTCCCCATTGGTAATGTTCTGCATTTAACGTACTTATTTTCGACATACACCCTCCGATTATTTCTTCAAAATGTCCTCCAGATTTACTTTCATCCGCTGTGCAGTTGGCGGACATGTTAAGTTATGCTGAAACACTTTTTGGTTAATGGTTTCTACTGTTTTTTTGATGTTATATTCAACCGTATACGTTTTGAGTTCTTCTTTTAATACGTCTATCTCTTGGCCAAGTTTCACCCAACTGGGTAGTATATGATTATCTTTCATAATCTTATGAAGACGCTTTTCCGGATTGTACACAAGATCTTCATCAATATTGAGAGGTTTACCAAACCCTTCGAGATGATCAAAAGCTCCCTCTTTTTTCGCTCGGTTCACGATTGCTGTTATATGATCTTCGTAAAACCAGGCATTCGTTTGCTCGTCCTTCATTAAGATTTCTCGTTTTTGTATTTCCTTTTCAAATGACGGTTTTTTATTCATTGTAAAAACCTCCAGGAATAAATTTATTTCTTACTTATACATTATGTTTATTTCCTTTATCCCCTTGGAAAAAATATGGCAGTTCTGTAGACAAAATGTGTACATATTAAGAACGCTTATCTTCTGGTTTAAAGTTGCGTATGAATGGAAGTGAAAACACGATTAAAGCCACTATCATCTCCATTGATCCACCCCAAACAAAAACATCTGCGGCTCCTATTTTTTCAATAAGAAGCCCTGCCGTTCCTGCTGCAATCGGTTCGGAAATCCCCATAATGATTACCATAATTCCGATTACGCGCCCAAAGAGTTTTGGTGGGATAAGCGCATGGTTTACACTCGGAGCAATAACATTAACAGCTGCTTCAAAAAAGCCTACAAACGAAAGAAGCAATAACAAAACAGCTAGTTCCCTAGAAAAGAATCCTATTAATACAATGCTGGCACCTTGCAGAAAACATGTTAATAGCGTCATATACGGTTTTGGTTTCTGGATGACGAATAAAGAAAATACGATAGCAGCTATCACACTTCCGACTGCAAGTGACGTTTGCGCCCAACCATACCCTTTAATGCCAAAGTCTAAATCTTTCATAAGGAAAGGCAAGCTGACCATTACAGCTCCAACCGCCGCATTTGCAAAGAACGCAAATACTGCCATAGTCGCAAGTACAGGAGCATTTATGAAAAACGTGAATCCTTCTTTAATCCCCGAAAAGAAAGATGTATGCCCTTCCTTGTCGTCTTCCTCTTTAACTTGTATAAAAAGAAACAAACCCGCAGCGACGAAGAAGGCTACTCCATTAATTAGAAAAGCCATTTTAGCACCATAAAGGGCGTAAAGCATAGCTCCTAAAATCGGCCCAGTTACTCCAGATGCCTGTCCTGCCATCATAAGAAGGCTCATCGATTGTGTGTAATGCTTTTCAGGCACGAGACGTGTTCTAAAGGTGATGCCCGCTGGTTCACTTATCGCATCAATAAGTCCAAATAGGACACCTGTTATGTAAAAAAAGTAGATCGGCGGCTGTGCGTTTGCGGTGACAAGAAAAAGAAGAAGTAAGATAGCACCTCTCCCTATAGCAGAACCGATTAGAAGTTTTCTTACTGAAAACCGATCAACAACTGCTCCACCAAAAAGAATAAAAGAAAACTTTGTTAATGTCACAAGTAATATGTATGTCCCTACAATAACAGGTGACCCAGATAACTGAACGAGCAGCCACATCAGGGTAATCATAAAAATACTGTCGCCCATTGCCGTTAATATCGAGCTTAACCAAAAGTAAAGAAAGCTTTTATTGCGAAAAATCTCCCCAGATAACTTCATAATGTTTTCATCCCTATAATTTTTATCTTTTTACATTCATTATAAGGAAGTTTAATGGCAAAAACGATCACTAATTGAAGGATTTTAGAGAGATTACAGGTCCGTTATGTATATTCGGTAAAAGCTGACATTAAGAAACCCCTTGACGAAGGATGTGGTGCTCTTAAAAATGCTTTAGATGCGCGTGAATTAAACAAACGTGCGCGCGATGAAGAAAAACGCGCTTGAGAATCGGAGTATATTGCGCGCATAAAGCTTATCACTGCGCGGATGTGTAATAAACAGCTAATAGAAAGGTTTGTTTTTATATAGCACCTTACCGCTTTCAAATGTTCCTTCTCTTCATTGAAAAGTTGATTGGAGTGTAAGGTAGCGAGACTCCTGCGGGACAGGCGGGCAGGGGAGACACTTAAGAGTGAAACGTACGAATGTGGCTCACCGCCTGCCCCGCGGAAAGCGAGCAACCTGGAACGGAGATCAACCACTTTCTATCACACCAATGCATAAGCAAGTAGGTCATTATAAAAAGAAAGGAAGCGACTGCTCGCTTCCCTCCTTCATAAACAACTATTATTTTTCTAAGAAATACTTCTCTAAGTCATCAAGCATCATGTTCGCCGCTTTAACACCGCCAGCTGTATTCCAGATCGCATCGTCTACTTTGTGAGCATTTCCAGCTTTCACAACTTCAAGGTTTTTCCAAAGCGGATTGTTCGTCCATTCTTTTTCTGTTTCAGTCGCTTTCCCGTCTCCAGCTTCATATGTGAAGTAGAACAGGATGTCACCGTTCATATCAGGGATACGCTCTTGTGTTACTTCTTCAGCAAAGTCAGATTTGTTTTGGTCGCCAGGACGAGCAAAACCAAGTTGATCAAGGATTACACCAGAGAATGAATCTTTGTGGTAAATACGAGATGTTCCAGGCAGGAATCGTACTACTGATACTTCTGTTTTCAGCTGGTCAGCCACTTCTTTCTTCATGTCTTCAATACGTTGGTCAAATGCCGCTAAAACTTCTTTCCCTTTTTCTTCTTTATTTAACGCTTTTGCATATAATTCGAAATTGATTTTCCAATCACCGCGCAGCTCTTCTGAGAATACAGTCGGTGCAATCTTGCTTAGTTCATCATATTGCTTCTCTTGACGCTGTTTGTTACCGATGATTAGGTCTGGCTTTAGTGCTGCGATTTTCTCAACGTTAACCGCACTCTCGTCACCTACAACTTCTACGTCTTTCATGTCACCTTTAATGTGGTCATACCAAGGATCACCTAACCAAGATTTAACCGCACCAACTGGTTTTACACCTAGAGCAAGTACTGCTTCAGTTCCTTCGTTTGTTAAAACGACAACGCGTTTGTTTTCTTTTACTTCTGTAGTACCCATCGCGTGCTCTACTTTATAAGAAGCTGAAGCTCCTTCTGATTTCTCTTCTTCTTTCGCTTTATCTTTTCCGCCGCAAGCTGCTAAAGCAAGCATAAGCGTTAGGACAGCTGCAAACGCAAGCCATTTGTATGTATTCTTTTTCATTCTATTTTCTCTCCCCTTTTTATGTTTACGCAAATGATAATGATAATCAATTACAACTCGTATCATAATATGTTCTGAATCCGTTGTCAATAACTAAATGATAATGATTTTCAAAGTCATTGACAGATTCCTGCTTTGCTCTTAAACTGGTAATTGAGAATATTTTTCATTATAAAAAAGAGGATCACATGAACGGAATATTATATGGAAATAAAAGAAAAGCTGCTGGCTTGATTCTGGGTGTGATTTTAGCGCTCATTGTAATGGTGCTGAGTGTTGTGCTTGGTTACACAAACACCTCATTAAAACAAGCCATTGAAGCTTATACCGCCTTTAACGGCTCGAACGAGCATTTAATCATTCAACTATCTAGAGTGCCTCGCTCTCTTGTAGGTATGGCAGTCGGCATCTCATTAGGAATTGCCGGCGTTCTCATGCAAGCGCTAACTCGTAATCCAATCGCATCACCAGATATTTTTGGAGTAAATGCTGGGGCGGGATTTTTTATAGTGTTTGGTGTTACTTTTCTAGGAATCTCATCCATTCAACAGTTTATGTGGATTGGCTTTCTAGGAGCTGCGGTGGCAGCAGGGATGGCTTACGCACTTGGATCTGCCGGTAAAGGCGGACTTACACCTGTTAAGTTAACGTTAGCAGGTGCTGTAATGGCTGCTCTTTTCGCTTCTCTTACACAAGGAATGCTCGTCACAAATGAAAAAGCACTTGATGAAGTTTTATTTTGGCTGGCTGGTTCAGTAGAAGGAAGAAAACTTTCCATGCTTGCTGCAGTTTTGCCTGCTCTTGCAGTGGCTTGGATCATCTCACTCCTCTTATCACGCCAGTTAAATGCATTCGCACTTGGTGAAGATGTCGCGGTTAGTTTAGGACAAAAAACAGTCGTCTTTAAATTAGCTGCCGCTTTAATGGTAGTCTTGCTAGCTGGAGGATCGGTTGCAATTGCTGGACCCATTAGTTTCATAGGAATTGTTGTGCCGCATTTTGCAAGATACCTAGTAGGAAGTGATCATCGCTGGATTGTCCCGTATTCTGCTGTGATCGGCGGAATCATGCTTGTTGCAGCAGATATTGGTGCACGTTACATTATCATGCCAGAAGAAGCACCTGTGGGAGTCGTTACGGCACTGATTGGGACACCTTTCTTCATCTACATTGTTCGAAAAGGAATTTTTCAAAAATGAGAAAGTACTGGATTATACAGCGTAAATCATTTTCTTTTTTAGTTGATAAAAAAACGGCAATTGGCATTCTTGTCTTATCGATTGCTGCACTTCTTGCAATGCTTATAAGCATCGGTGTTGGCGACATGTACATCGCACCATGGGATGTCTTTCATGCATTGATCGGTACAGGACTTGATATAAACCAGCTGATTATCACGGAATTTCGGCTTCCAAGAGTTCTAGTAGCCTTCATTGCAGGTGCATCTCTAGCTCTTTCAGGTGCTATATTGCAAGGAATCATACGCAATCCGCTCGCATCACCCGATATGATCGGGATTACAGGCGGCGCTGGCTTTGCTGCAGTAGCTTTCCTAACAATGTTCAGTGATGATGCCAACAACCTTTTGTTAAGCATTAATTATTTGCCGCTGTTTGCATTTGCAGGTGCGACGATCGTTGCTTTTTTAATCTACGGTCTTGCATGGAAAGACGGTGTAACCCCCATAAGGCTGATCTTAATCGGCATTGGACTTATGGCTTTATTACAAGCATTAACAACTCTAATGATGTTGATCGGACCGATTTATAGAGCGAGTCAAGCGACGATTTGGCTGACAGGAACGGTGTATGGCACTTCATGGAACGAAGTAAAAGCACTATTGCCATGGTTTCTAGGGTTGATGCCCATACTGGTCCTTCTTGTTAGACGATTGAACATTCAAGGATTTGGTGATGACCTGACAAAAGGAGCAGGAATTTCTGTTCACCGTGAACGATTCATGCTTTTAATGGTATGTACGGCTCTAGCAGGTTCAGCGGTCGCTTTTGCAGGAGCAATGGGGTTTGTTGGTCTGATCGGACCTCATATTGCAAGAAGAATTACGGGGTCATCATTTGGCGGTTTGTTTCCTGCATCAGCTTTGATCGGCGGCATCATGGTCGTTCTGGCTGATCTAGCAGGACGAACACTTTTCTCACCTTTAGAAGTGCCAGCTGGGGTTTTTACAGCAGCAATCGGCGCACCGTACTTTATCTATCTTTTATTTAAAAACCAATAACAGGAGTGGATGACAGATGGCTGTTTTAACAACCTCAAACCTAACGTTAGCTTATGGAAAAGAACCGATCATTGACGAGCTGGATTTACAGATTCCTAAAGGTAAAATCACCGTCTTGATCGGAAGCAACGGATGCGGCAAATCCACTCTGTTACGTTCAATGGCACGGCTGTTATCTCCTAAAAACGGTCATGTTTTATTAAATGGAAAAGATATTGCGAAGCGCTCTACAAAACAAGTAGCTAAAGAGTTAGCCATTCTGCCACAAGGTCCTATAGCTCCTGAAGGCTTGACTGTGCTGCAGCTAGTGAAGCAAGGACGCTTTCCCTATCAATCTTGGCTTCAGCAATGGTCACGTGAAGACGAAAAAGCTGTCATGAATGCTTTGCGTGCAACGAACCTGATTTCATTTATGGAAACACCAGTCGACTCCCTTTCAGGCGGGCAGCGCCAGCGTGCATGGATTGCGATGACACTCGCCCAAGGAACAGATACGATTTTACTTGATGAACCAACTACTTACTTAGACATGACACACCAGGTTGAAATACTCGATCTTTTGTTTGAGTTAAATGAAAAAGAAAAGCGAACAATAGTTATGGTACTTCATGATTTAAACCTGGCTTGCCGCTATGCACATCATATCGTTGCCATTCAGGATAAAACGGTTTACGCTCAAGGTGCTCCTGAAGAAATCATGAATGAACAATTAGTAGAAGATGTTTTTCAAATGTCGAGCACTGTGATTCCAGATCCAGTTTTCGGCACACCAATGTGTATTCCATTTGGAAAGGGGCGAGTCGTGCGACATGTCAATACTCCTCAGTACGCCTAAATCATACGGTTGGACCGCTGATGAAAAAAATCATATCAGTTCAAACTATCGCTTCTCTTTCCAGGCTCCATATGAGAATGAAGTGGTGGTTTCTGCTGAACAATTGCTGAATCAAGAAAACTTGCTCCATTTTTTAGATCAAACAGGGCCTCGTATCGGATCTAATAAACGTGCCGTAACAGCATCATTATTCTTTAAAAGATATGCTTATTGCAGCTTAACGTCATGTTTGTATGGCATGACTATGCTCAATAAATCGTTTGATATGAACATTAAAAACGTATATCTCATCGACCATAACTCTGAGAGCATGTGGCTGCCATCCTTTACCTTAAAAGATGCATCAGCTCGTATATCTACTGAATCAAGAGAAGATTGGCGTTCAAGTGTTATTGAAACCCTTTTTAAAGAGAATATCTCTATTACGCTAAACCATGTGGCAAGCTCTGCGCGCATCTCAAAAGCTACACTTTGGGAAAATGCGTGGATATACATACGCTGGGTTTATGAAACTTGGTTAAGTGAAGATCATCCACCTGAAGTAAAACAGCGCATTCAAGATGATTATGCATTCTTTATGGATGCAGCACCATTCCATTTTGGAGTAACCAAAAACCCGTTTCAACGTTTCAAAGCTCCCATTGGATGTGGACCAACAAAGACTCGAAAAACATGCTGCCTTTATTACAAAACTGAAAACGGGACTTGTTGTTCAACTTGTCCAAAACGATAAAATCGAGGATTACTTTCCTCGATTTTTTTAGTTTTTTCTACTACATTTCCGGGTATTTTAGTATAGATAGACTGATTGGAGGCGATGGTAATGATTTGGTTATGGATTTTCTTAGCTTTATGTGCTGCTGCGGCACTATTTATTCTCATTCCTGGCATTAAAGCTGTAAAAGAATCAATGGGAACGGTTCAAAAAATGAAGAGTACCGGTGACAGCATCACAGCACGAATGAACGATGTGAAAACACAGCAGCAGCTTCTTCAAGAAAAAAAAGATTATCTGCGTTATGACATTTATCAAAAGAAAAATAGTTTTACAGCAGTTAAAGAGGGATTTACAGGGTTAAAAGATACCTTTCAAAAAATCAAAAACTAGAGGAATGTGACGATCTTGCGGATTACAATCTTTGTAATGACAGCGGTTGAAACGCCAAATGAACAAACAATGAGTAAGTTAATAGAGCAAGACCTACCTCACTACGAGTTTTCGAAGAGAGGGTTATTTGTCGGTTATTCCCTTGAAACGGGCGAACGTTTGTTTAAAGATGAAAACGATACGTGGTATGTCTGCTCTTCCTTTGAAAAAAAGACACTTTACGAAATAAAATATGGCAGGCAAACATATGCCCCGCCTTATGCAGAAATTCCTTCAGAGCAGTTATCCTTTGTTGAGATGCTGGAGAGTTACGAATTGAAACCGCTAAATTCCCATTATGATAAAGGGTTATGTCATGTCATAGCTGAGGTTGAAAATCTCGATTCAATACCCTTGGAATTACAATCGCGGTTAGCCCATGCTGATGGTGATGATGATCCGCAAGTTGCTCATTCTCTTCACTACATAGAATCGAAACTTGCTGGTAAACGTTCTCGTTTTATTTCGGGGTGGGAATCGCATTCTTTTACAACGATAACAGAGAGTCGAGAATTTGCAGATGAAATTTTATTCCCCGTTTCTTCGTGGCTATATTTATTGTATTTTCAGTACTTTCTCCAGCATAACGGTACAATTCCGTCTGATCAGATGATGCCTCGCTTGCTCGGAAATCTCTGGGCATCGACCATGAAAGATATTCCTTACAACAAGGAACTGCTGCAAATTCAGAAATTATGCTAACCACATAAAATAAGCCCCCGGCTAGAATGCTCGGGGGCTTACTTCTTATTCAACTACTAATTTTGAAACCATATCTGCATGCCCGTTACCACAAGGAACGCTGCATCGAAGCGTGTATTCACCTGGCTTAAGGTTTACAACATCTGATGAACCGCCAGCAATGTTTACTTTTTCGCCTTCAATCATTAATCCGTGATTCCCATCAACATTTTCCAATTTAAGGGCAACGTCTTTGTTGGCAGGAATTTTGTATTCTTCTTTATCAAACTTAAAATTACTCGCTTCAATCGTGATTGTTTCTTCTGCATTTTTTGTGCTTTCTTCTTTATCTTTACCGCCACCACAAGCAGCCAAGATTCCAATGGCAAGAACTGCGATTGCTGCAAGCCAAAATGATTTTTTTAACATATGATTTGCCTCCTTCAGTCTTTCTGATTTCATTATAACCCCATTTTAAACCAACTAGTATGGAGAATCTGTGACAGTTGTCACATACAAAAAACAGTCCGGGATATCCGGACTATTTTTCTAGTTTCTTGTATTCGTTGTGTATTTGTTTTGAAGTTTGGTCAATCTGTTCTCCCCAATGGTCATTTACTTCTGTAAAAATTACCTTTCCCTTTCTATCAATTAAAGCGTATCCCCGTTTAGCTACACCTTCACCCTTCATATCAAGGTGATCGATCAGCTTAAATTCGGGATCTGATAAAAACGGATACGGAGGTTTCATCTCTTGATGTAAAACGGACAAATGTTCAACCGTATCTGAACTTACTGCATAAATGTTTACATCCATATCGTCAAACTTTTCTACATTCTCTTTCAGCTGAACCAGCTGAGTTTGACAGAGTCCTCAGCCAGCAGTTGTGAATAGAAAAATTAAGGATGGCTTGTCGGACGGAAAGACAGCAACAGGCTCGCCATTCTGATTCTCTAATTTTGCTTCTTTTACTTTTGAGTCATTTCCACAACCTGCTGCAACAAGCGTAAGAAGAACAGCTAAACAAACGGCAAATATTTTATGTATCTTTTTCACAATATCCTCCTTTCTATACATACAAACTCCTCATGTATGATAATATATAAGCTATTTTATCTATCATTTATTATAATTGAAAGAAGCGTGCCCTATACAATATTTTGATTGAGAGAGGATATATATGAAATTAAGAGTTATAAGAATGGTTCTTTTAAGCACCATAATTTTTATAGCAGGATGCAGTTATTTTAATTCTAATGATGGAGACCGCATAGCTGTAAAAGTAGTTGATGTTGTTGATGGAGACACGATAAAAGTTCAGGTTGGCGGAAAAACGGAAACGGTTCGTTTTTTGCTTGTTGATACACCTGAGAGCGTTCATCCTTCAAAGCCTGTACAGCCTTTTAGTAAAGAAGCAAGCAACTACACACAAGAACTAATAAACAGTGCAAAAGTTGAGCTAGAACTCGGCATTGGAGAAAGAGATAAGTATGGACGCCTTTTAGCTTATGTTTATGCAGACGGACAAAGCGTGCAGGAAAGTTTACTGGAAAAAGGCTTAGCTCGGGTCGCTTATGTATTTGAGCCTAACACCAAGTATGTTGATGAGTACGAAAGCATTCAAAAGCAGGCTCAAAAAGATGGTGTTGGTATTTGGAGTTTAGAGAACTATGTACAAGAAGAGGGCTATGTTTCTAGTGAACCAGGAGCTCCTGATGATGAAAGCGGCAGTGATACCAGTGATGAATGCAAGATCAAGGGAAATATTAATTCCTCCGGAGATAAGATCTATCATGTGGAAAGCGGCAGATATTATAAAATAACGAAGCCAGAAAAATGGTTTTGCTCTGAAAACGAAGCGATTGAGGCTGGATTCAGAAAGTCTCAACAATAAAAAACCGCTAATGACTTGAGTTAGCCAAGTCATTAGCGGTTTTTTAACTTCTTAACAGCATTCATCTTGACCGAGCATCACAAGACCTGCGCCATGCTTTGAATCTTCAAAGTCTAGCTTAAGGGTTGCTGTCTGGTCTTTAATTCTTGTGTCAAATGCCACTCTAATTCCATTAATCTCTTCAATTACATCTGTGTTTTCCGGCTCATCCAGAGCCAGGCCTAGCTTAGGACCGCCTCAGCCCATGCCTGCAAAATATACTCGAATTCCGTCGGCGTTGTTCATCTCAAGCACTTCTTCAATATATTTTTTTGCACTTAGCGTAATTTCCAAAACCATCACCTCTTACTAAGTAGTATAACGTAAATGTAGCGGTCTAGTCTAAGAAATGGCTGTTTGTGTGATGAAAAGAATACCGTTTTTGTCCTCCATAGATGCACAAAAACGGTGAAAGTGTAATTGTCTAGGGTCTGTCCCCCCCTCTCAGCTGCTTAAGAACCTGCTCGATGTCACCAGGGCTGAAGCCGCATATTTCCATTGCTTCCGACACTTTCGCTGCCATGCTTTCCTTTTCGTTATGAGCTTTGATGCGCAGCAACAACTCATTTACTTTCGCTGCGTTGTACGTTTCATGATAGTTTTTAATGAATGCTTCCATTCACCATCCCTCCCATTTTTTCATTTTTTTGCAGTAGCCATATATATGTTTTGGACATTCTTTTTTAGAATTTGTCCCGCCACTTCAAGACAATAATAAAAAGCCTGACGAGTACACCAGGCTTTCATAATTATAGAATTAGAATCGAACTATCAACTTATTTCTTTTTTACTTTGTACAAAATAAATAAGAAAATAATCACCACTGCTGCAATCATGATGCCCCTTGTATACGGAGCTGCAATTGTTTTGATGTCTTCCCAGTTAGCTCCAAGTCTGCTTCCTAATTCAATAAAGAAAATTGACCATGGAATAACAGCTAGTGTGGTGAACAGTGTAAACTTAGCAAAAGACATTTTCGCAATACCAGCTGGAATACTGATCGCATGTCTGACAACAGGAATGAAACGTGCAAAAAAGATTACTCCTGTTCCATATTTATTAAACCATTTCTCCGACAGGTCAATTTGTTTTTTGGAGATCAGAATATATTTCCCGTACTTTTCAAGAAATGGACGGCCTCCGTAGTACCCCATCCAATATAAAAAGAGCTGAGCAAGCGTTCCTCCAATCGTGCCTGCAATAACACTTAGCGTGAAGTTCAAATGCCCTTGAGATACCATATAACCACCATAAGACAGAACGAGTTCGCTCGGAATGACTTCAACCATCAATCCCAGCGCAATGCCTAAATGACCTAAACTCATAATCCACTCTAAAAGGGAAATCACTAATTCTTTCATTATATCTCCTTAACGTTTTTAGATTTAATTGTTTTCACAACAACTTTATAGATTTACAGAGAAAATAAAACCTGTCCAAATTACAATCCGTCCTAATGTGTATGTAAAAAAGATAAAAAATAGACCGTTTTTCCGTATTTCTTTTACTTAAAGGAACTTGTTTTGGGTTACGTGTGCAAACCACACAAACCCGCTGCTTTCACTAACTTTTACATATAATGTTCCCAAAGGAAATCAAAATTCATCCTTGCTGTATTACAAAAAGATTAAGACAACAGCCTTAATCTTTTGTAACTTCCTTGTTCCAAATTAAATTTGCACAATACTTGATAATGTCCCGCCTTCTTATAATTCCAATAAAATGACCGTCATCGTCTGTAACGGGTATAAAGTTTTGATCCGTAGACAAAGTAATAAGGTCTTCCATATTTGAATTTATGGAAACAGAAATATTATTGATTCGCTGCGGAACATCTACCAGCTTTGTTTTCAATACTTCATCATACCCTTTGTCAAAGGCTTCCCTAAGCTTCCATAACAGGTCGCCCTCCGTTAACGTTCCTATGTACCGGCCTTCTTCAGATACGAGAGGCACAGAAGTATACTTGTGATAAGATAACTTTTCAAGTGCCTGTCTCATCGTTGCTTCAGGGTTCAAGTACTTCACTTCATCTTTAGGCAACAAATAAAAAGCAATATTCATGTTAGTACGCGCTCTCCTTTTTAAGCATGATTCACGCTTATTTAAACGCTTTTATAAACACCTTCTTTATTATAACAAAAAGAACATATGTCTGCTTTATAAAATACTACACATACTATTTCCCTTTAAGATCATTTAACAACCTTTTTTAGACTCATTACGCAATTTTTGTAGTTACATTAAACAAACAAAATAAAAAAATGGACCTTCATAATAAATAATATTTTACAAATCGTAATCATTCCGTTTATAATGAGTAAGGATTGTTTGAAAGGAGACATCAATACATGCGAAAACTTGGTTTACTTAGCGCAATAATACTATTATTCATATCAGCAGCATGCGGAAATAACAACGCATCTGATAAAAAAGAAGGTACATTGAAGATCTACACAACTATGTATCCATTAGAATATTTCACAGAAAGAATTGGCGGCAAGCATGTGGAAGTATCTTCTATTATACCTCCTGGTGCTGACGCACACACATATGAACCTTCTACAAAAAAGATGGTGGAAATCACTGAAGGAGATGCATTTGTTTATAACAAACTAGAATCAGACGAATTCTCCTCTTCTGTGGCAGATACTTTAAAAGAAGAAGATATGCCGATTATCGATGGCGCGAAAGATATTACGTATCATGAATCAGATGAACATGCAGATGAACATACCGATGAACATGATAGCCATGAAGGTGAGGAAAAAGGGCATGAAGAAGAATCTCATCACGAACATGGTTCTCTTGACCCGCATATCTGGCTTGATCCAGTTTTAGCTCAACAAATGGCAGATAATATATATAACGGACTTGTTAAATTAAAACCAGAAGCGAAAGAGACGTTCCAAAAAAATCATGAAGCTTTGATTTCAGATTTAAAAGAGCTAGATTCATCTTTTAAATCAAGTGTTGAAAACGCTCCTAAGGATTCTTTCATTGTGTCTCATGCAGCTTACGGATATTGGGCTGAGCGATACGGCTTAGAACAAATTGCAATCAGCGGACTTTCTCCATCACATGAGCCAAGTCAGCAGCAGATTCAAACCATTATTGAAAACGCAAAAAAAGAAAAAACGAATTATATCTTATTTGAAGAAAACGTGAACAATAAGGTAGCTGCGATGATTAAAAAAGAAGTCGGCGCAGAGACGATGACTCTTCACAACTTAGAAACAAGAACGAAAAAAGATATCCAAAATGACCGTGACTACCTAACGATTATGAAAGATAACATTTCTACTCTTTCTAAAGCCTTACAATAAGCAAAAACGCCAGGGGAAAATTCCCCGGCGTTTTTTATATGGCATCAAGCATTTTAAATTGAGAAACTACTAGGTGATAATAAATTCCTTCAGCGTTCATAAGCTCTGCATGGTTACCTTGTTCCATAATTTCTCCATGGTCAAGAACAACAATATTGTCAGCTTCCCTTATGGTAGAAAGTCTATGAGCAATGATAATAGCCGTTCTGTCCTTTAACAAGGTCTTTAATGCTTTTTGTATCTTTTGTTCAGACTCTGTATCAATGCTTGCTGTCGCTTCATCCAGAATCAAAATATCTGGATCAGCGAGAAGGGCTCTAGCAAAAGAAAGAAGCTGCCTCTCACCGACGGATAAAACGTTTCCTCGTTCTTCTACTTCTGTTTCATATCCATTTGATAGCCTCTCAATAAACGCATGAGCACCAACAGCTTTAGCAGCACTTCTTACTTCTTCATCAGATGCATCTGGTCTTCCGAAACGAATGTTATCCTTAATCGTACCAGAAAAGATAAACGTGTCTTGAAGAACCACACTCACTTTTTCACGTAAGCTTGCCAAGTTCACGTCTTTTAAATTCTTACCGTCGATCAAGACTTCACCTGCGGTTGGATCATAAAATCTGCTCACTAAGTTTGCGATTGTAGTCTTACCTGAACCCGTATGACCCACTAGAGCTACTGTCTGACCACCTTGTATAGAAAGGTCGATTCCTTTTAACGCTTTTCGGTCAGCGTTATACGAAAACTCAACCTCTTTAAACTCAATGTTTCCTTTGATCTGTGAGAAGGAATACGCATTTTCTTTTTCATGCACATTCGGCTTTTCATCTAGAAACTCAAAAATTCTTTCTGAAGATGCCATTCCTACTAAAAGCTGATTATACACTTGGCCTAGCCTTGAGATCGGCTCCCAAAACATGCCGAGGTAAAAGGCAAATGTAACAAAAACCCCGATTTCCAACGCTTCACCTTGAATCAAGTAGGAACCAAACCAAAGCAGAATGGCTGTACCGATCGCGTTTGACATTTCAACGAATGGGCGGAACAACGCATTTTGCTGTGTAGCCGTTCTCCAGCTGTCATACGTTTCGTTGTTCACTCCGTTAAAAAAGTTCATGTTCTCTTTTTCTTGAGTATATGATTTCGTAACCCGAATTCCTTGAATGCTCTCGTTTAGATGTGAGTTCAACTTGGCTTGTTTGATTCGAACAACCTGCCAAGAACGTCTGATTTTTTTTCTAAGACTGGTTGAAATAAAGAACATCAGTGGAAGAATGACCATAATCGCCAAAGTGAGCTCCGGGCTATAAACAAACATGATCACGATAATCCCTAACAGCAAGATGATATCCATGAGGACATTGATAACCCCATTCGTGAACAAATCCTGCAATGAGTTCACGTCGTTGATGATTCGAACTAGTATGGACCCAGCAGAACGCTGATCGAAAAATCGATGTGACAGACGCTGAATATGTTTAAACAGATGCTTCCGTATGTCATAAATCACATACTGGCCAAGATAGTTCATCCATTTTATGCGAAGTGTATTGGCTCCCCAGGAAAGCAAGTAAAGCCCTGCAATCGCAATAATTAATTTTATTAGCAGGTTTGTATCTTTGTTCTTGATCGCATGGTCGAATGTCAGAACCCCAATGAACACAGGTACGACAAGTCTAACAGCGGTTGAAACAATCATAGCTAAAATCGCTTTTGGCAATAAGTTCTTGCTGTAAGGTTTCATGTATTGAAACAAGCGAATGATCTGTCCCCAGTTGAACGGCTTGTCGATGACTTGTTCAGATGAATATCGAAACCGTGTTCTCTTATTTGTTTCTTTCACCATTACACCCCCCGCCCTGTCATTTGAAACACTTTATCTTTGTCTTGGTATTGAATGTCATAAATTCTGCGGTAAGCTCCTGATTCTTCGCTAATGAGCTCTTCATGTGTTCCGCGTTCAATCACTTCTCCCTCATGAAGAACAAGAATCTCATCAGCATGTTTTAGTGAAGAAATTCGGTGAGCGATAATAAATGTCGTCCGGTCGTTCATCACTTCTTTTAAAGCTTTTTGTATTCTAAATTCAGTTTCCATATCTACCGCACTTGTGGCGTCGTCAAGAATTAAGATGGTCGGGTCAATCAGTATGGCTCTTGCAATCGAGATTCTCTGCTTTTGCCCACCAGAAAGTCCGAGTCCCCTCTCTCCTAAAACTGTGTCGTATCCGTCAGGGAGCTCCATAATAAAGTCATGTGCTTGTGCCCGTTTGGCGGCATCCACAATATCATCCATATCCGCATCAGGGTTACCGTATGAAATGTTGTCTTTGATCGTTGACGAAAACAAAAAAGACTCTTGCAGCACGGTACCTATGTTCTTTCGAATCGTTCTAAGCGAATACCTTTCAAGTGGCTTCCCATCGATAAGAATGGAACCTTTCTCTGGCTGATAGAATCTTGACAGAAGCTGTGTAATGGATGTTTTGCCTGAGCCTGTTGCCCCGATCAGTCCAATCGTCTGTCCAGGTTTAGCTGTAAACGTTACATTTTTAAGAGCATCTTTTTTCTCATTTTTATAGCGATGCGTTATGTCTTCAAAGATTACTTCTCCATCAAAGCGAACCCTTTCAAGTTCCCTGTCTTCCCCATCCATCTCAAGAGGTTCGTCTAAGATCTCTAACAATCGTTCTCCTGAAGCTTTGGATTGAGAAAAAGTATTCATGATAAACCCTAGATTCATAATCGGCCCCATAATGTACCAAACGAGACTAAAGAAAGCAACGAGCTCCCCTGCTGTCAGATTCCCTTGAATAACAAGATAACCCCCATAAGCAAGCAGCAGGACGACAGAAAGGTTTCCGATCAATTCCATGATTGGAAAGTATCTTGCCCATATTTGGGAGGTTGTTAGAAATTGTGATTTATAGTCCTCATTCGATTTATCAAATTTATTTATCTCAAAATCTTCACGGGATAGTGACTTTACTGTATTGATACCGCTAATATTTTCCTGAACCTTCGTGTTGAGGTTAGCCATGGATTTTCGAATTCCTCTAAAAGCGGGATGAACTTCTTTATCAAACTTGTAAACGACGATTGCGAGGAAAGGCATCATGCATAGTGTAATGATGGCCAAAGGAATGGAATAGAAGAACATAACAGAAAGACTGAAGCCAACGATTAGAACAAAGTTAATAAGCTGAGAAAATCCAAACGACAGAAAGAAGCGGAACCCTTCCACATCTGCCGTGAGTCGGGACATGAGATCACCCGTTTTCGCGTTATCGTAATAATCAAATGGAAGAAACTGCAGTTTTTCATACAATGATTCCCGAAGCTGGTAGACGGAACTAATGCCAAACAGGTCTCCATAAAACTGGTGACTATATGTAGCAGCCCCTTTAATGGCCATGAGTATGATAAAACCGATTGCTACGTAAGGGACGAATGAATATTCCCCTTTAATAATGATCTCATCAATGGTAAATTGCAGGACCATTGGATAAACAACGGTAATTCCTGAAACAAGAAACAACGTAAGAATCGACAAATAAAAGTACTTTTTATAAGGCCAATAAAAGTCTTTTAATCTTCTGAATGTATCCAGATCGATCACCCTCCCCTATTAAAAAATAAAAGACAATATACATCATATAACAGAATAGTTAGAAAAAACTATAATTTTGCTTATTTTATTTATAAAACACAAAATAAAATATCAACTTTGTTAAACAAGTCACCCCCTCTCCTATCGTACTAAAAAAAGCCTCGATATATTCGAGACTTCTTACATTAACGTTTTCTTCTGAATGCAAAGAACGATACGATGGCAATTACTATCACGAGTCCAATCGTAAGCGGTGCAAAATAGCTTGGATTTTTCGGCTGATCTTTTTTCTCTGTATCTGGCAATGCTTGCTCAGCATTGTCGTCTTTCTTGTCTTCTGGATTTTCTTCTTGTGCTTGTTCTTGTTCAGGACGATCTACCGAAAATGTATAGTTTCCTTCAATCACATGACTGTCAGCACCAATAATTTTGTAGGATACAGTATAATTGCCATTCTCCAAGGGGGTGTTGATCGCACCAGTCATTTGGTCATCTTCAATACTGATCTGGAGAGGAATTTCTTTATCACCGTTTTTTAAAGTCATCGTACTTAGCGATTCAATCTTTGTTGAAAAAGTTAAGACGACTGCTTCAAGATCTGTTGTAACCTTTTCTCCTTCAGCAGGTGTTGATGATTCAAGTTTGGAATGAGCAAACGCGGATAAAGGCAATTGTATAACCATCATCATCAATAAAAGTAAGGATAAGAGCATTTTTTTCATAACTTGACTCCCTGTACCATATTTTCTTTCTCCCTTCATTAAAACAAAGAAAAGGCATTCCTCACAAGTATTCAGTCTTTACAAATACTTGACACTTTTGTGGTCAAACATACATTTTACGCCTATTTTACTGGAATCTAGGCTCCTGCCCACTTCGAAAACGAAAACAGGCATAGGATATATGGAATTAACAATTGCAAGAATTAAAGGAGGAAAAATCGATGGGTTATTCTTATGGCAATTCTTTTGCATTGGTAGTAGTGTTATTTATTCTATTGATTATTGTTGGGGCAGCTTGCTTCTGCTAATAATGAATAGCGTGAAAGGAGAAAACCGGCTTAGGCCGGTTTTTTCTTTTTTACATAAGGCTGTTTTCGTATACTTTGTTGCTCTTGAAAATGGTTGATTTCCGCTCCAGGTGCTCGCTTTCCGCGGAGCAGGCGGTGAGCCACATTCGAACGTTCCACTCTTAAGTGTCTCACCTGCCCGCCTGTCCCGCAGGAGTCTCGCACCTTGCGCTACAAACAACTTGTCAATGAAGCCTTTACGAAAAAAACTGATTAAAAAAATAATCTTTTGGAAAAAAGCAATGCATAAAGAAAAGAACTCAGCATCATTGTGCTGAGTTCTCTGCCGCTTCTTTATCTTTTTCTAAATTACCATTAACCGTCTCTGCGTTTTCACCGTACTTTTCTTTTAAGTTCCAATACGCTTCAAGTGCACGCTGTCCGATGTATTTATTGATTTTTTGATTTCCGTTTTGCGGTGTACCTTCTGGAACCACAACTGCGAATGCAATTTCAGGGTTTTCAAATGGTGCATATCCGACAAGTGTCAAGTTATGCTTTTCAACCAAGTTCCCTGTACTTGGATGCCTAATAATACGCTGGGCAGTTCCTGTTTTCCCTGCTGGATTGTGATACTTTTCAGGGTCATCAAAATAACTTTTTGCTGTGCCACCAGGTGAATGCATAACTTGCCAAAATCCTTGTTGCACGCGTTCAATGTATTTTTGATCAATGTCAATTTTGTTTAAAATCTCTGGTTCAAAGCGCTTCAACAATTTCCCTTGTGCCTCTTCATTCGGAGCAGGTTCACGAATTTCACGTACCAATTGAGGTTTAACTCGATATCCATCATTCGCAATTGTTGATACATACTGAACCAGCTGCATCGTAGTATACGTATCAAATTGCCCTATACCTAAGTCATACAGAGTAGCAGACTCTCCTTCAGGTGGCTTTCCTTCGTATCCAGTTGCTTCATTTGGAAAATCAATACCTGTTTTAACTCCTAGACCAAACTGACTGTATGAATAACGTGCTTCTGCATATGTCTCTGTCCAATGCTCAGGACCGATCATGCGGTCCATAATATTAAACATGTATACGTTAGATGACATACGAAGGGCATCTAGATCATTAATATATCCCATGTTCTTCCATGAGGATTTATCCATGCCGTTCTTAGTAAAAGGTGCATCATATATGACTTCTCCCATACCTACTAGCCCTTTTTGAAGACCTGTAAGTACCGTTGCTCCTTTTACCGTTGAACCCATTTCATAAGAGTTGTATAGTGCACCATATGAATCGTTGTGGAACTCTCCATCTTTGTATGTTTTTCCTGCAATCCCTTTAATCTCACCTGTTTTAGGATTCATCATTACGATGTATGCTGATTTAAGCAGGTCATTTCCGCCAAGCGGTTTTGCTTTTAAGATCTCTTCTTCTAGAATCTTTTCCAGGTGGAATTGAAGCTCCATATCTAATGTTAGTACGATATCTTTTCCACGCTGCCCGGGGATGGTTTTCGGCTCACCGATTGTTGCCCCGGTTTTAGGATTCGTTAGATATACAGATTTTTCTTTCGTTCCTCTAAGCACTTGTTCATATTGATCTTCAAGACCACTTACACCTACTTGGTCACTTCGGTCATAACCCATACTCATAAAATAGTCGGTTCTTGATTTAGGAATTTGTTTTACCTGCCCAAAAATTGAGGATTCACCAAATGGGTATATACGTTTTGAATCCGCCATTATATCAATCCCTGGCAGGTCGCCAAGATTTTCAGAGATAATGGAAACTTCTTGATTGTCTAAATTCGTTTTAATGCGCTGTGCTGAATACGCATACCCTGTTTCCATCGCACGTTTGTATGCAAGAATCTTAATGTCTTCATCTGTTAGGCTTTTGATCTCTTCCTCGGTAATCTTATCAACAAGCGCTTTATATTGATCCTTGTCGCTCAGCTTCTTTTCTTTCTTGCTGAGTCGTTCTTCTATTAGTTCAGTTACATCATGTTTTGCAATGAAATAGTCTTTCTTATCGCGTACTGTAATCTTCTTTTCTTGATCTTCTGTCACGCCAAGGCGTTCAGCCAGCCATTTTGCAATCCGCATCGTGTCTTCTGCTTTTGTATCTACTGTTTTTGTATATGTTAAAGAAAAGAAAGGTTTGTTTCCAACCACTTCGCGGAAGTTGCTGTCCAGCAGCTTTCCACGCGGTGCTTCTTTCCTTGCGATCACTTCTTCAACTGCTTCTGACTCTATACGTTTTTCCTCTCCATTTACGATCTGGAGAACTCCTAACCTTAAAATTAGGACAGAGAATAGAAAAAAGACGACCAAAAACAAGACATTTAAACGAAAGGGTACTTGTGTTTTCTTCCTCTTTCTTTCCGGATCCGCTTTCGTTACCATCATTCCGCTCCTTTTGGAAATTTTCCCGTTAATTTTACAATTATATTACAAAAGCTTCTATCTATAGATTACTAGAAGTTGTCCACAATTCCAAGATATTCATCAAAAAAAACCTTATCTTTTTTTGATAAGGTTTTACGGCGTTTAGAGGGCTGCTGCAGTAAGGCTTTTTGTAGGTACAGGTCTTCCGTAATAGTAGCCTTGCGCGAGCTCAACACCACAGTTTAAAACGACCTCTGCTTCCTCTTTTCTTTCTATGCCCTCTGCCAATACGACCGCATTTATTTCCCTTGCTACTTTTACAATCTGCAGAATCATTTCTTTTTTAGATTCGTCTTCATCACAGAAAGAAATAATTTTGCGGTCAATTTTTACATAGTTAGGTTTCAGTTCTTTTAATACTGCAAGAGTTGAATGACCGGCACCTAAGTCATCAAGTGCTACTTTCATTCCTTGATCTTGGTAAGCCTTTAAGATGCTCTTCAAGTGTTCTATGTCTGCAATTTCTTCTGTTTCCACAACTTCAAACACCAAGTCATTCGGATCAACTCCTGCCTCGGCTGCTGCTCTAAATGTTGTAGCCAAACAATGCTTTGGATCATAAATGGATGACGGAAGGAAGTTAATGAAACGCTTCACTCCTCTAGGCACTGCTCCAGAACTATTCTGTATGGAGGTGATTCGTGCATTTCCATCCAAGAGGGCTTGTAATCCTGATTTTTCAGCATACTGAAAAAGTTCGTAAGGTTTAAATTCAATACGATCCGACAATGGGCGAAGTAAAAATTCGTAACCATAAATTTCTTCTGTCTGCAATGAAATAATAGGTTGTGAGTATGTAGTGAACAATTGCTGTTGTATAACTTCATAAAGATCTCTGTTTTTTATTCTTTCCCTAAAGTGAGGAAACGGGATCCATGTAATAAAGCCATTTGCTTCCTCGAAAGTTAGAGTAAGCGCACAATAGAACGATTGTATAGCTTGGTTATTAAATGTGCTTGAAAGACCTTCACATAGTGATTGGAGTAAGGGAAGATTGTTGTATTTTGCAGATACCGCATTCGATGATGCCATTACCTCTAAGCCTACCTCAGTAAAAAGCTGCTCCAAACTTTGTAAAAGAACAGGATGGTCTGTACGGATATGAATGAAACCTTCTATAGGGAAATCACCTGATGGTCGACACTGAGAACATGACATAACAAAACCTCCAAAAAAGAATTGCAAACTTTTGTAAAATTTGCTATTTTATAATTCTGCGCTTTAAAAATGACTACTACATAAAGGGGGACTTATGGTTTATTGGATTCTTCTACAAAAGAGCTTTATGCGAAATATGCAGTATAAAGTTGCCCATTTGATCAATAATGCGGCCAGTGCCATCTTCGGCTTCGTATTTATCGCGATATGGGTCGGTGTATTACAAGGTAAAGAGAATGAAAGTCCCTACAGTGCACTTGACATGACGTATTACATTGCTGCGGTTCAATGCATCCTTTGGCTCTCAGGATTTCTTACAGCGGGACTGAACATTCAAAACGGCGTAAGAAATGGCGCCATTTCATTAGAACTCGTAAGACCTACCAATTTTTTTCTGTATGTTACCTCACAAGAAGCTGGCCGGTTATTGTATAACTTTTTCTTTCGTTCCATTCCGATTGGGCTTGTTTTTGCACTAACAGTTGGTTTCTATGTACCTCAACACGTACCAAGTTATCTATTTTTATGTATTTCAATCTTTTTAGCTATAATCATATCTATCAATCTACACTACTTGGTTGGGATCAGTGCTTGCTGGACAACTGAGATTGACTGGGCACATTTTGTTAACTTCACCTTACTAATAGGTCTTGGCGGACAGCTCGTACCCATCGATTTACTTCCTGCCCCACTGTCTTTTATCACACCTTATTTACCTTTTGCTGGAGCAATCTATTATCCGGTAATGATTTTCCTTGAAAAAGTTTCGAGCGAGGTTTTATTCATACAGCTTTTTTGGGCTGTTTTATTAACGCTCATGAATTTGTGGCTCACCGAAAAAGCACGCCACAAATTAGAAATACAAGGAGGATAAGGTATGAATCTTTATATAAAATTGATTTCGGGAAGCCTGCGATCTCGCATGCAATATAAAATGAACTTTCTTGTATCCTCCTTATCATACGGACTGATTATGGCTGTTGATTTTGTCTTACTGGCTGCCATACTGCAGCGTTTTGATGATGTAAAAGGTTGGAATCTTTTTGAAGTGGGCTTGTTGTACGGAATCTCATCCGTTGCAATTACTCTCTACCGAGTATTTTGTGTTGAGGTACATAATTTTGAACGATACATGGTCGAAGGTGAATTTGACAGTCTTCTGATCAGACCCGTTTCTCCTTTATCGCTGCTCTTAACGAAAAATTTAGATCTGTCACGTATCGGCGGAACTATACAAGGCATACTTATCCTTATTATTTCTATTATCGGTCTGAATTTAGAGAACGTTGAATTATTTTTACTATTGATTTATTTACCTATATCAATTTTAGCAGGGGTCATTATTTGTTTTTCACTTGGTCTTTTGACCGCAACAATTGCCTTTTGGACGCAGAGAATCAAAGATTTTCAAACGTTTACGCTGTACGCACCATTTAATGCAGCCAACTATCCCATGAACATCTATCCGGGCTGGCTGAAGATTATCTTTTTCACAGTTATTCCAGTCGGATTTATGAATTACACCCCTATTCTTTTTCTGTTGAATAAGGGCGGAAGTCTTTGGAACTTAGCATTGCCTCCGGCGGTTGCTATCGTTTTTCTATTTCTATCATTACGATTCTGGCATTTTGGAATTCGGCACTACCACAGTACAGGCAGTTAAGGAGGTCTACTTATGATTGAAGCTCACAAGCTCAACAAGCATTTTAAAATCTATGAAACAAAAAAGGGATTTATCGGATCATTTGCTTCTCTTCTTTCCACTAAACATCACATTGTAAAAGCAGTAAACGATATTTCTTTTTCAATTGAAGAAGGAGAATTTGTGGGCTATATCGGGCCTAACGGTGCGGGTAAATCTACCACGATTAAGATGCTGTCTGGCATCCTTCACCCTACTAGCGGAGAAATTAAAGTCGGTGGTCTGAGCCCGCAAAAAAGAAGAAAAGAAGTTGCCAAGAAAATAGGGATCGTCTTCGGTCAGCGTACACAGCTTTGGTGGGACCTTCCTTTAAGGGACTCTTTTGATATTTTAAAAGAAATGTACAAAGTACCTGACGGAAAGTATGAGCAGTTTTTAAAATTATACGATGATATGCTTCAGATCGGAAAGTTTATGGATACTCCAGTTCGCAAGCTGTCTTTAGGTCAGCGGATGCGCGGCGATCTTGCAGCGGCGATGATACATGACCCAGATGTACTTTTTTTAGATGAGCCTACGATCGGTCTCGATGTAAACGCCAAAACAAGTATTCGAGCTTTCTTGAAAGAACTGAACCAAAATGAGAAAAAAACAATCCTGTTAACGACACATGATATGGATGATATTGAACAGCTTTGCAGCAGGGTGATCGTGATTAACCACGGACAACTTGTTCTTGATGGAACATTAGAAGACCTGCGAAAAAATATTGGATTGCCAAGTGTAATGGAGATCCAATATCGGGTTAAGCCAAATATTAAGGAAATATCGTTAAACGGCATTGAAAAAATGAAGTGGGAAGAAGAAAAGCTAGTGATTGATTATGACCGCTCGATCATCCCCTCCCCTCTTTTGCTTCAAAACGTAACAAAATGGGGAGAACCAGTCGATATCCAGATGAAAGAGCCAGATATTGAGGAAGTGATTCAAAAGATTTACTAGCTTTAAAAAAGCTTGCTGCAACTGACCCATTTGTACGAGTCCGTTACGGCAAGTTTTTAATATGGCAGTTTTTGTAAACTTTGATTTATTGAAAGTGGTTGATTTCCGTTCCAGGTGCTCGCTTTCCGCGGGGCAGACGGTGAGCCACATTTGTACGTTTCACGTATAAGTGTCTCACCTGCCCGCCTGTCCCGCAGGAGTCTCCCACCTTGCACTCCAATCAACGGTCACAGTAGAAAATAATAATGAAGTTGAAAGCAACACCCTTTTTGAAAATTATTCTGCAGATAATCTGTCCGTTTCAATAGATAATCTGTCGGATTGATTCATTAATCTGTCCGATTGAAAAGATAATCTGTCCAATCTAGTCCGTTCATTAAAACTTTAGTTTGCTAGCCAATTTTTTAGTTGTTCAAGCTGGTTTAGTGCATCTAGTCTGCCTTGTTCATAAAGGACTCCGAGTCGTTTTGGGTCCCGCTCCACTCGTTTTACTTTCATCTTCTCTAGCGGACGCAGAACGAATAGATTCCCCTTTTCCTCTTCTTCCTCTATAAAATCCAAAGTTTCGTTATATTTTAAATAACGGCCTCGTAAGCTTTCATCAAGTCCAGTATACTCAGGGTAAAAACGCTTGGTCACCCACGTCATTTTCGGCTTCTTCTTGCGATATCCATGGTTTTGCGTGAGTACGACTACTCCTTTTTTCACCCCGTCATCTAAAGCTTTATGAACAGGGATGGGATCTGCAATGCCACCGTCCATCATGTGCCCACCCGCAAGCTCAACCACAGGAGCAATAAATGGGATCGATGACGAGGCACGCAAAACTTTAGAGATATCCATCTCTTCATAATCTTCCCTGCTTAAATATACAGGTTTTCCTGTTCTAACATCTGTAACAACCACAACAAAACGCTCTTCTGACTGCTTAAACGCTTGATAATCAAAAGGTACTAACCGGTTAGGAAGCTCATCAAAAATAAAATCCATACCGAACAATCCCTTTTTCTTAAACAGCCAATTTTTATATGAAATGTATTCTGGGTGTGAGCTGAATTCCAGGTTAACCGTTCGATTTCTCCCATGTTGTCTGGAAAGATAAGAGACAGCATTACAGGCTCCTGCAGAAGCTCCTATTACATATGGAAAGTAAAGATTGTTCTCCATGAAAACATCAAGTACACCCGCGGTATATACCCCACGCATTCCTCCACCTTCAAGAATAAGTCCAGAGTTCTCCAAATTTGGCACCACCTATTGTTAACTAACTTTACTATTTATGATTTTAATTATATGTAAAAAGCGGGTGGGAAATCCAGTGAAGTGTTTTTATTGCAGAGACCGCTAATACAGCTAACGTGAAATTATTATTAGCAGTCCGCATCATAAGGACAGATTCTACTTTTTTACTCTCTAATAATACGACTAATAACAGCAGTATATCGTTTCCGCAAAAAGGCGGTATTTCAAAAGTTCATCGCTTTTGAAATACCGCCACTGCTTCATTATTGAAAATATTTAGCCAGTCCGCTCGTTATTCCTGCAGCTGCTTTTGATTGAAAGGAATTGGTCTTGATCGTCATTTCGTCGGATGGATTAGATAAAAAACCTAATTCAACCAAAACGGCAGGCTGTTTGTTCTCACGAAGAACGTGAAAATTTCCAAATCGTACATTTCCGCCTTTAAGTCCTGTGTTCGCTTGAAGCAACCCTGTGTGAACAGAATCTGCTAATTTAATATCTTTTTGGCCGTAATAAAAGGTTAAAAGGCCTGTTGCTGATTTATCTGCAGCCGAATTATAATGCAAACTTACAAATGCATCTGCAAAATGATAATGGCTAATCTCTACACGTTTGTTTAATGAGATATAGCTGCTGTCACTGCGTGTCAGTATTACGACGGCACCTGCCTTGCTTAGCTCTGTTGCTAACAATCTCGCACTCATCAGTGTAAGATCAGCTTCTAATGTTTTAGATGATTTTCCGACAGCTCCGGGATCATACCCGCCATGACCGGGATCAATAACAATCCTTTTTCCTTTTAATCCCCCAAAAGAAGGTTTAGGTACGGGATTTTGATTAGGAGAAGAGGATGTTTGCTGAACAGCTACTAACCATCCAGCAACCCAGGCACTATTACCGTTTGGCAGCTTTAACTGTATCCAATCATTCTTAGATTGAATATAAGCAAATTCGTCCCCTTGATTAACTTGACCAACAATTAAATATGACGTTGAAGGTCCTTGCCTGATATTCACACCATCCGCCATAACAACCACCTTTTTCAAAACAGATGCTGGAGGTGCTGCTGGTGGTTTTGATTCAGGTTTTGGACTCGATACTACCGGTGAGCTTCCGCTAATAATTGATATATATTGACTCGATACCCATCCTTTTTTTCCGTCAGATGTTTGAATGGACATCCAGCTGCCAGATTCGGATATGATTCGAACAGTTGTGCCATTCTTTAAAGAACCAATAATAGGAGCGTTCAAATTTCCTGAGGTACGGAAATTTAAATATGTAGCGGTAACCGTTCCTGATTTTCCTGTATTCACTGGTTTTGGATCTGCAGGTTTTGGATTTTGAACAGCTGGTGCTTGTCCTGATTGAATCAACAGGTAAGCGTTACTAACCCACCCTTTTAAAGAACCATATGTAATGTTCGACCACTTGCCCTCTTCTTTTACAACGGTGACAATGGTTCCGTTTTTAAGCGAACCTAGCGCTTTATATTGTGTACCAGCCCCACTTCGAACATATAAGGAAGTCGCAGTTACTTTTGCATTCTTTGATAAACTTGTTCCGTTTTGAGATTGAGCATTTCGTGATGGAACATTACTTATGTTCAAAAACTCAGCACTTACCCAAGCTCTTCCACCATTGAACGCAATGTTTGCCCACCCTTTTTCAGTCTTAAATACCTTAACAGCAGCACCTTTTTTTAATGAGCCGATTTGTTTGGCAGATGTAGAAGGTTCTGAGCGAACATTTAAGCTTGTTGCATTCACTGTAGCGCTTTTCGTTTCTGCATATGCAGGACTAACGTGATACGTAGCCATCATGAGGATCGCAATAAGGAAAATCTGAAAAAATTTCTGATTTACTTTCACCCGTTTCAACTCCTGTTAGAACGTTCTTTACTTCCTGTAAATCTTATATCGTCAATCCTCTAACTTTCATAAACCTTTTTCGCTATAACAAAGCAAAACCCTTCCTTATTTCCCTATTTTTATTACTTTTTCAACATTTTCCCTAAAAATTAGACAAACAAAAAACCCTAAGCCAATGGCTAGGGTAATTTAACTTTATATTATGCTTGCTACAAAATGCCCCGGGGAAAGCGAGTATCTATAACGGAGATCAACTCTTTCAAAAACAGCAAGAAATACTAGATCGTTTTAAATTAATCCAAAATGCTTCAATCCGTGATAGATCCCGTTCTCATCAACTGACTTTGTTACATAATTCGCTGCTTCTTTTGCTTCTTTCATACCGTTACCCATCGCGATTCCGGTTCCTGCTGCCGTTAACATCTCAATATCGTTCAACGCATCACCAAACGCGTATACATTCTCAGGTTTCATGTTCATTTGCTTCATGAACGCTTCAATTCCTTTAGCTTTTGAACCGCCTGTTGGAAGGATATCTAATGCATTTTCGTGCCAGCGGATAAAATCAAACGTTCCTTTGTATCCATCACGGTATACATGTTCGTGTTGTTCCTGGCAGAATAATAATACTTGATAGACTTCATTTTCTTTGTAAAAACCAGGATGATAAACAGGATAGCTCGGCATTAGATTAAACGTGCAGTTCTTAATGATCTCATGATTATCCGCATTACTCGTTGCTCTTTCATGATCCAAATAAACAAGAGGATGACCCGCTTGTTCTGCTTCTGCTTCAATCTTTAGTATCGATTCTCTTGATAAAGGCGTTTTATGAATCACTTCATCTTTAAATACTACGTAAGAACCGTTAAAACTTACAAATGAATCTACTTCTAATTCTTCACGAATCGGTTCAAACATAAATGGTCCGCGGCCTGTCGCAATGGCAACATGCACTCCATTCTTCTTTAGCTGTCTGATACTCTCTTTCGTGCTGTCAGGAATTTTCTTCTCATCGTTAACAAGCGTTCCATCTATATCAAAAAACACTATTTTGTCATTCATTTCGCATCGTCTCCTGTTGTAAGTTCTACCCTACAATAGTGGTACGATTCCGTATAAATGTCAAATCATGCGTTTACTTATTAACAGTTCCGCCAATTTTCAATATCCCTTTTTCAGGCATGGAGAGTAAAAAGACGGTTAAAATGATGAGCATGCCTCCTGCTGTTTGAAAGTTCCCAAAAGCCGTTCCCAACCAAACAACCGAAACGATGGTTGCCACTAATGGTTCAGCACTTCCAAGCAAACTCGTCTCTGTTGATGTAATGTATTTTAAGCTGTCTAAGTATAGATAAAACGGCAACAGGGTCCCGAATACCACAACAAATGAAAGCATCCAGAATAAAGACAACGACCAATCAATAAAACCTGCCTGCCACGGCTGCGTAAAAATCGAAACAGACAATCCTCCCAATAGCATTGCCCACCCTACGATGGTTGCAGACGCGTATCTCTTTAACAGCCGAACAGGATAAACGGTATAAACAGCGACAGAAACCCCTGACAACACACCCCAGAAGATCGCTTCTTTTGAAACCGTGATCTCGTCTAAACTTCCGTTTGTTAACAGCAAAAAGGTTCCTGAAAGAGCCATGAGTACGGCAATCCATTCTTTTCGTTTTGGCCATTTTAAAAATTTTAAAGCAAAATAGATTGTGATGAACACTGGCCCTAGAAATTGAAGAAGAGTTGCTGTCGGTGCGTTACCTGCCTCGATACTTAAAAAGAACGTAAGCTGAGCGCCTAACATTCCTGTTAATGAAAAAATAATCAAATCGATTCTGTCTCTTTTGTTTCTCCAAACTTCAAAAATATTATGATGAAGTGAAACAAGGATTAAAAGCAGTGCACCTGCCATCATCATTCGAACAGACACTAGCCATGTCGCTGTTACGGCTGAATGGGAGAAGATCCATTCTGCTGCGTTACCGGAGAAACCCCAAAGCGAAGCACCGGCTAATGTCAGTCCTATTCCTTTCCATCGGGAAAAATCTTTATTGTCTTGATTTCCCATTACACCACCCGCTCTCTTATGTGCATGCATATTCTCTTTTTTCTATAAAAGTCCTTCTTCATTATAAAACGAAATTCAGCAATTCCTATATCTTTTATGTATCCGCTAGTTTAAAAGCCTTTACATAAGAAAAGCACTGAACTGGAATCCAGCTCAATGCTTTTCTTGAAAATAAAAATAGGGGGATGATTTATCATACGGCATGGCTGTGTTTTTGTGTCGGTTTATCAAAAAATATGCGAATACCTACTAAATCCTTCATCTATAAAAATATTTTTCTGCACTCGCATAATTTTGTAAAAGATATCCAAACTAGTAATACAAGGAGGTGATACATATGGCACGTAACAATTCTAATGAATTATCAGTAGCTGGAGCACAAGCAGCTTTGGATCAAATGAAGTATGAAATCGCTTCTGAGTTTGGTGTACAACTAGGACCTGACACAACATCCCGTGCGAATGGATCTGTTGGTGGTGAAATCACTAAACGTCTTGTCCAAATGGCAGAACAGCAACTAGGTGGCGGATACCGTCGCTAATAACAGGAATTCTTTATATGTGGGCTGAACTCTTAGGAGTCAGCCCTTTTCATATTTTAGGATATTTACGGTACGTGAACTTTTTACACGTTCACCAGTTAGCCTGCAATTTACACCGATAAACAAGCTGCTTTCAATTAAAAACAGCTTAATTGTAACGATAAGCCTTAATATAGAGAAAGCTGGCTTAGTTATGCGCTAATCACATAACCTACAAGCCAGCTTTCTTGTATATTTATCTTACTTTATCTAGCTTCACTTGAATCAAAACAGGATCATGGTCGCTCGCACGTCCGTGCTCTTCCATGAACTGTGAGTTGATATGAACGATATCTACCTTAGTTTTCTTAGCCATGTTGTTCGTTACTAAAATATGATCAAGTACTTGCGCGTTACCTTGATAAGAGTATGTGAAACGCTCATTAAACGGTACTTTCTCAATCATATTAGTTAGCTCATTGCCTTTTAATATTTCAAGTGAATCTGTGAATTCAAAATCATTGAAGTCTCCAAGAAGAACTACTTTTGCATTCTTGTCCTCTTCTTTTACATCTTTAACAAAACCGTTTACGATTTCTGCGATTTCTTTACGCTGAACTTCACTTCCTAAGAAAGGAGGCTGGTTCTTACCGAATAGAGGCTGATCTCCGCCTTTTGAGTTAAAGTGGTTTGCAACAACAATTACACTCTCTCCATTAAACTCGAATTGTGCTGCTACAGGCTTACGGCTGTCTTCAAAAGCAGGATTCATTGGATCAATGCGCCCTGGGTTAAGAGTTAGTTTGCCGTCTTTGTAATCTACAGCTTCTGTTGAAGTCCCTTTTGTACCTTCAGCAAGCGATACACGCTCAGGGTTGTAGATGAATCCTACACGAATGTTACCACCTGGCTGTCCACCGTCTTGGTTGTTTTCTGGAGCAATATCTGTATAAACATATTCTGGTCCGCCTTGAGCTGTAATTTCAGCTATTAAGCGGTCAGCGCTTTCTTTTGCGTCAGTAGTCCCATCATTTATAGAACCATTACCATCTTGCATTTCTACAAGACCTACGATATCAGGAGACTTTAGGTTGTGAACAATCGAGTCTGCAATTCTGCTAACTTTCTCATCTGAAGTTCCCTTTTCATTTGCTGTAAAATTCTCAACGTTAAAGCTCGCAATTGTCAGCTCTTTATGTTTTTCATGAATGCGTGTTACTTCCGGTTTTGTATTACCCTCAACGAACGCTGGAAGGTCTTCCACATCTGTTAATACTTTATAGTTGCTAAAGCCATAGCTTACAACACCAGTAATAGCACCTTCAAAATAGTCACCTGATTTAGCAACGAAATCTTCATCACCCATATCTACGAAAATACGTTCAGGGTTGTAATCAAATTCAGTAATGTTTAATCCCCCAGCAGAATTAAGTCTGCTGTATTCTCCGTGATCTGGAAGAACAACGAGTTCACCATATTTTTGAGGTGCAATCACAGCCGGGTTATTGATTTCTACAAGCATACCTTCTAAGCTTTCATAAAAGTCGATTCCATCTTCATTAGGATCGAATTCTGTGAATTTATCGTTATCAATTACGTTTGTAGGCTGTTGTAGGCCGAACATTCCGATAACTGTTGTTTCAGGAAGTTCTTGTCCTTCTTCGACTGTTGTTACCAAACTTTTATCAGCATTAATTTCAGTCATTGCAAGATCTGTATTTAGTTTGTCAGAGTATCCTTCTAAGACCCATTCCTTAACTTGACCATTTACAGAAACGACATTGCCTTCCGTTTGTCCATGATTTGGCTTATATACAAGGATTCCTTCAGATGTATTAGAATCGTTATCTGGTTCCAAATCTTGCATGTAGAAGTTCCTGGCATCTACCACTTTTGTTACAATGCCCTCTATACCTTCAACTGCTTTATCTGCAACAGGTGAATTGTGACCAGCACCTTGGATATCATGAATGCGAAGTCCTGATAGTGCTACTTGATATTTAAACTCAGCAATGCTGCTGTTCTTAAGACCTTCTTTTACAGCAATCGCCTTTATCGTTATATCTTCATTAATCGTAATAGGAGCAGTGTATAGTGTGCTGTCTGTAGTTGGGTTTGATCCATCTACTGTGTAATAGATTGCTGCATCTGGTGTTGTAGTTGAAAGAGAAACACTACTTCCTTTTGAAACAATTCCACCTTTTAATGATGTTGTAACATCTTCAACTTTTGGTTCAGGAGGAGTTCCGTCTACAAATGTAAAAGATTTAGCGTTCTTATGTCCAGGTACAGAGTAGTATTCTAATAAGTCACCTGTTATTTGAACTTTTTTCCCAAGGTTATCGGGATTGCTTTTAAGATTCAACGCTGCTCTTACAGCTGTGGGCAATTGAACAGGCAAAATCTTAGTTTTATCTGTTTCGTTAGGAGAATCTGCAATAGCTAAATTCGTATCTTGCGTAAAAGGACTTGTAAGTTGGTAAGAAATAGATGCGCCATTTCCACCCTTTACAGTACCAACAATATAACCTTCAACAGTCTGACCAGTTTGATTCTGGTTAGCTATCGCCTCACTAACCGTAAGCACGTCAGCTGCCGAAGCGGTTTGCTGCAGTGGTAAAATCATGCTAAGTACCATCGCTAACATGATACCTATATTTGTGAATTTTTTCGTCATTTTCATGAACACATCGGTCCACCTACCTAACTTTTAGTATGTAAAACTTCGTCAATTCATGAAAAATATAACACAATTTTGTCGAGGTTAATGTTAGTTTTATGTTAAAACAGTTAGAAAGACTTACAATAAATTTACAAACTAGTTCTGATTTACCACTTACATTATAAGAAAATAGCCAACATCCTCTCGCGGATTGTCAACCACTGAAAAGAGTCGGCTTATCTTGTATTCAGATTTAATTCTGATGAAACTTGTTCGACAAATAGCTCAGGATTATTGTTATGCAGAATGGATAGCAAGTTATCTTTTTCCGCGCAGCGATCTAGCCAGACATCTCCTTCACCAGCCTCAAGAATAACGGGCATACGATTATGGTATTTCTCCATAGAAGAATTGGACGTTTTCGTAAGGATAGAACACGTAATCCTTTCCTCTTCTTTTCCATCTACCACACCAGCCCACCTTGACCATATACCAGCAAAAGCGAACGGCTTATTATGTACCAAAGAAAACTGATAAGGCTGTTTTTTATTTCCTTCTTTTACCCATTCGTAAAACCCGCTTGCTGGTATCAAGCATCTTCTTTTGTAAAAAGATTCTTTAAAGCTTGGTTTCTCATCAACCGTTTCACTTCTAGCATTGATCAATTTATTACCGATTTTCGGATCATCTGCCCATTTAGGAACGAGGCCCCATTTCATGTACCCTGCCCGGTTGCCGTTACTGGCTTTTACGATCGCAAGAATATTTTGGCTTGGGGCAATGTTAAAGCGTTCTTCATAATCAAATTCATTCATTAAGTTAAAAGCATCAATAATCACATCTTTGTCGTAATAAAGCATATATCTACCACACATAATCCAGCACCTCATTTCATGATTGGATAAGGAATGCAATACAGTGAAAACTAATAACAGGAGGCGATTTTTTTTGAAAAATCCTGTAATTATTTACATTATACTGCTTTTCAGCATGATCTCATTAATGTTAAGCATCGACTGGTATATGGGCATGACACCGATCAACGTGCTCAGAACTTCTATTTTCTCATTCTTTCGCTATGTAGATAAAGTGGAATATACCCTTGTTGTGATATTGATTATTCTGCCAATCTTAACCTTTATTTTGTCGAAGTGGATGGAGAAGAAGCAAAGTGCTTAAGCTTCTTCCTTCTCATCAAGAAAACAAGTATGAAAAGGGCTGGTAAGACAACTTGAAAAGGTACATGAATATAATGCGGCACTACTCTTAACCCTTCAGTAATATGCTCCACATAGTTTGCTGCAATAATGATGGAAGAAAGAATTAGAATAATCCCCATCGGCCCGATCAGCTTTTTTTCATCCTTCACACCAAAAACATCTTGAGCCGCCTTGACTGCTACGTAGAAAAAGACTGAGATCTTAAAAAAACCTCCAATAATTAAGGTGAACACGACCAATGCATCTAACCTCTGAATAAACTCTCCTAGATTTATTTTCGCTACTGCTGCAAGTAACGGGAAATAGACATGAGTTGCAACATGTCCGCCGAGGATCGCAATATCCATCGCAACTGTCGCACTTAATATTATTCCGCTAATCGCCATAGCCACTAATCCTACGGTTAATGCCTTGCTTTTTTTTGTTGTTTTCAGATATGGAAACAGCATCGTAAAAACAACCATTTCTCCAAAAGGAAACGTAGGTGTTACAGGAAAAGCGGCCTTTAAGACTGGCATAAAGCCTTTTCCTAGGATCGGAAGCAAGTAATTGTATTCCATTAAATCTGCTGATAATACGAGGATGGCCAATGTCACTCCTAAAAGGATCACCAGAGAAAAAATAATTTCCCCTGTTCTTACAAGTACTTCAAAGCCTAGTTTCAAGACATATACAATTGTTGCTATCATTAATGTATTTACAACTATGATCGGTGTCTGAACAAACACGGCAGATAATAGCAGACTCCCAAAGTCACGCAGTACCCTTGAAGCCAAGTACATAAAATACATTAAATAACAGAAGCCTAATATTTTTCCTACATACTTTCCGAACAAGACTTGAAGATATTGCGTTAATGACATCTCTGGAAATTGATTGTACAAAAAGAAATAACCTAAGAAGAGGACCATCCCGCATAGCATGCCGAGCAGGATGGCAAACCAGGCATCTCGTCCTGCATCCATTCCGAGACCTACAAGGATGGCACTGCCTAGTTCAAACAAAACGATGATAATAAAATATTGCTGAATATCTATCTTATACGTTTTCATTTTGGAGCCTCTTTCTTTTCTTCAAATAAAAACGGTGATGTCCGCATTCCTGACCTTCGTATACGTGAATCTACATGTACGCTCACTTTTAGCTTAGGGAAAATTTCAGCAAACTCTTTTTTATAAATTTGACGCCATTTCTTCGAATCTTCTCGATATAATAATTCTCCAAACCCTAATACATCGCTTTCAAAGCTTTGAGCAGCTGTAATTGTTTTGTTTATTTCTTTTTCGATAACTGCATTGAGGTTTCTCTCAATCTTAGTAATTTCAGAAGGCTTTTCCAAATTAACAGGACAGTTCGCCTCTGCGATATTTGCTTCTGGAAACACAGTTATGGTTATGGTAGGATTATTGCTCTTTGTGTTTGCCGATAGTTCAGTGTTTGAGCGTACAACCTCGATTGAATATCCTTTTTTGTCGTCATTACAAGGTACTGTTATCGCAGAACTGACAAGTTTACCTTTAATCCATAGAACGCCTCTTGCTTCTGGACCATCAATCCAACCTTTCAGCTTCCCGTCTTTAAATACTCCCATTCCTGATAATTGAATTCTAGCCGGATCTCCCACCTCGTAGTTTTGAGCAGTTACCGCCAATTTTTTATCACCCGTTAACCGTATACCATTTATAAGAGGCTCGCCGCCTTCATTAATAATGGATTGAAGAACTTCATTAATGTCTTGCTGCATGTTTTCTCCCCAATTTTTTTCAGAGATCTTTAAGATGGTTGCTACCTCATCAGAAGTCACTTTATCGATCGCGGTAAACGTACGCAAAATTTTGGACGGGGTTGTGCCCCTCGCAATCAGAACTTGAATGGTAGAACGCACTTCAGGATCTCGAGAGATCATGTCCAGCGCTTGATAAATATTGTCTTTTGCGAGTTTTTCACTGAAAACGAGCATCCTTGCATGGGCAAAAAACAAGCGTCTTGAGGTTTGCTTGCTTGCTTTTCTTGTTGCTTCCATCAAGTTACGTCCTTTCGTCTCATATACCGTAAAAACAGGCTGCTTCCCCCCACCGCCCCCTGAAATACCAGGAGCCACTTCTGTAGGATTCACCACTTGATAAGTAACGATAAGATCACCTTTTTTATCAATATTAATTCCAATACCCATAACAATTGATAGTTCATCAAGCTCATTCTGGTCCCAACATCCTGTTAAAAAAAGAATGCAGATTATAAGAGGAAGAGAACTCTTTAGAAGTTTCACCTTGTTGTCTCCCCCTCTCTTTTTTTCTTTACTTGATAAGGCTGGGTACGGGTTTGATTTTTCCTTGCCAGCTTTTCTGGCCGTTTAAAAAGCTTTGTAATAGGAAACCGAAAGAGACTGTCTTTCAGATCTTGTGTTTGTATAGGGGCAAATGGACTCAAATATGGATAGCCAAAAGATCTTAAACTTGTTAAATGAGCGATAATAACGATTAAGGCAAGTGTTAATCCATAAAAACCAAATACAGAAGAAATGATCATTAACGGAAATCGCAATAACCTGGCTGAAGTGGCAACTGCAAAAGATGGAATGGCAAAGCTGGCTACTGCTGTAATTCCTACTACAATGACCATGGCAGGAGAAACGAGTCCTGCCTGTACGGCCGCTTGTCCCAATACAAGTGCACCCACAATGGAAACAGCAACACCAACAGCACGCGGCATCCTGATTCCAGCCTCACGCAATATTTCAAACGTGATTTCCATGACCATTGCCTCAGCTATTGCTGGAAATGGAACACCTTCGCGCTGAGCAGCGATACCAAAAAGAAGTGTCGTCGGAATCATGGCTTGATGGAATGTTGTAAGAGCAATATAGATAGATGGTGCGATCAGAGAAATAATAAATACCGAAAATCTTAACAATCGCAGAAAGGTACTGATGTCATATCTCATATAATAATCTTCAGATGACTGAAAAAATTGAATGAATTGTGTAGGTGCTATTAACGAAAACGGGGTTCCGTTAACCATGATTCCTACACGTCCTTCAAGTAGGTTGCCGATCACGACGTCAGGTCTTTCCGTATTCATGAACTGAGGAAAAACGGTAACAGTCTCATCTTGTATGAATTCCTCGAGCTGTCCAGACTCTAGCAGCCCGTCAGTTTCCACCTCTTTAATCCTCTCTTTTATTTCTTTTATTAAGAGAGGATTCACGATATTCTCTAAGTAAACAACAACTACATCCGTATGTGTTACATCTCCAACTTTAAATTTTTCAATTCTTAAATCGGGAGAGCGTACTCTTCTTCTGATTAAAGAAATGTTCGTTTTCAAAGACTCTGTAAAAGAATCTTTGGGACCCCGAATTACGACCTCTGATGTAGGCTCTTCAATCCCTCTCACCTTGCCGCCGTTTGTCCCCATCTTCAGTCCTTTAGTATTCCCTTCAACTAGTAAAACACTGAAGCCAGAAAGAAGGGCTTCTAACAGTTCCTCTTCTGTCTCTACATCCAAAACTCTTCCTAAGGCAACCGCATTTTGCTTGATATAATGCAGAGCATGATTAACAGGCACTGGCGATGATTGTTTGTCAGAAGTTAACGACATTAATGGAGCTAGTATAAATTCGTTTAAAAGCTGCGAGTCGTTCATCTCTTCTAAGAAAAGAAGCGTAGCTGTAACTTTATCTTCGAGTTCAAACTCAAACTCTCTTACGATTAAATCCACCGGGTTGCCGAGACTCTTTTTTACGCTGTCAACGGTTACTTGTGAAACGGGACTGAGCTCTCCTTCTTTTTCTGCTGCTTTTTGTTCTTGGACCTGAGTTCCTTCAGAACGGGTTTTTGTTTGGAGAGAAGATGCTTCGCCAAGGTTTTTTTCGGCAACCATATCTGATAATTTCTTATATGTTCTAATTACAGGGCGTTTTCTTCTGTTCCTCATAACCAACCGCCTTTTTACCATTCTTTTCATAGCATTTGCGGAACTTTCATTGGTTATGTAATAAACATAAGGAAAACTTGAATGCGGTCTAGTTAGTTTTTCGTATCAGTCTTCACTGCGTTAAACTTTTTCTGAATTTGTATCCACGTCGTAAATTTCTCTCTGGAAAATGCAAAAAAGCTCCAAAATCGTTTTCATCGATCAAAACGATTTGGAGCTCTAACAAATAACAGTTTAATTGCCAGGGTTCTGTATCCCTGGCTGGAAAAAGGTTAGTTTTATTATAGCATCTTATTTTCAAAATGCGAATCTTAACATCTGTAATTTTTTAAAAATAAATCTTTATACTCACATCGGGTCCCAAGGCTTTTTGACACCAAACTCTTTTGCTAGTTTTTTGCTTTCTTCACGCCGTTTTTTTCTTGCAACTGCACGTTCAGGAGCATGTTCATTAAGCCATTTTTCTTCTGGTGTTTCCGGGATTGCTTTTGGCACAGGTGATGGCTTTCCTTCCTCATCTAATGCAACAAAAGTTAAGAAGGAAACCGCACAGACTTTGCGTTCTCCAGACAATAAATTTTCTGCGATCACCTTAACGAATACTTCCATTGAGGTGGTTTTTGTCCACGTCACAAACGACTCCAAACAAACGGAATGCCCCTCTTTAATCGGCTGTAAAAAGTCAACAGAGTCAGTCGAGGCGGTTACAACATTTTTCCGAGCATGACGAATAGCTGATATCGCTGCGACATCATCAATGTAAGCCATCAGTTTCCCGCCAAACAGCGTTCCATGATTATTTGTATCCGGTGGAAGCACGACAGACGATTTTACGGTTCGAGATTCTCGAACGTACTTTTGTTCCATAATGAAAGCTCCTATCTGTATCTCTTTTTTCTAGTATATGTTGGAACACAATAAAATAATGAAAGACCTCCGCTTAGGAATGCAAGCAAAGAGGTCTTAATGAGCCAGCTATTATTTTTTCACTACTGCGTGTCCGCCAAATTCGTTACGAAGTGCCGCAACTACTTTTCCGTGGAACGTATCGTCTTCTAAAGAACGGAAACGCATGAATTGGGATAGAGCGATAACTGGTGCTGATGCTTGGTAATCAAGTGCTGCTTCAACGGTCCAGATTCCTTCTCCTGAAGAGTTCATTACACCGCGGATATCTTCAAGTTTTGGCTGTTTGCTGAATGCATTTTCCATAAGTTCAATCAGCCAGCTGCGGATAACGGATCCGTTGTTCCATACTCTTGAAACAGCCTCATAGTCATAATCAAAATCGCTTTTATCAAGAATCTCGAATCCTTCACCGATCGCTTGCATCATACCGTACTCAATTCCGTTATGAACCATCTTCAAGAAGTGACCAGATCCAGCACGGCCTGTGATTAGGAATCCTTTTTCCACACAAATCTTTTCGTATAGAGGAGCAAGGTAGTTTACTGCATCATCATCTCCGCCCATCATCGCACAAAGACCGTAGCGAGCACCGTCTGTTCCGCCGCTCGTACCTACATCTACAAAGTGGATGCCTGAAGCTTTAAGCTCTTCGTAGCGGCGAAGTGTATGCTTGTACATAGAGTTACCAGCATCTACGATAATATCGCCTTCTGTTAGATGCGGTTTCAGTTCATTGATAACTCCATCAACAATTTCACCAGCTGGTACTAATAGAATTACTGCTTTTCTTCCTGAGAATGAATTTGCTAGCTCTTCTACTGATTGTACGCCTTTAACACCTTGTTCAGAAATCTCTTTAACTGTGTCTGTGTTAACATCTGTAGCAAAAACTGTATATCCTTTGTCATTCATGTTTAGCGCCATATTAAAGCCCATTTTACCAAGGCCTATTAAACCGATTTCCATTGCTCATATCACTCCATTTTATGTATTTATATCTGTTTTGTATTATTCCACAAAATAAAGGCTCTTAACCTCTACTTGTTACACTGTCTATTACCTTATCTAAAAATGAACAAAAAAACAATTATTTCAGTTCAGTTTTTAACTTAATAGCACATAAAAATTCTTAAACCGGTAACATCTGATGAGTGGATGGGTGGGAAATGCACGATGAGGCAAAAGTGTATGGAAGCAGAAGAGCTTGAAAGCAGCAAAAATGTCCATTTGAAATGGACATTTTTGCTGCTTTTGTATTTGTGTGGGGTCAGACCCCTATTCTTCAAACCAAAGAATGCCTAGCGTTCCTGCTCCTACATGCACACCGACTGCCGGGCTCAGCTGCCCTAAATTAAATGTGATGTTTGGATATTTTTCATTTAATAGATGAAGCCAATCTTCTGCTTTCTCAGAAGATCCGCTGTATACCACACTTGCCCCATAAGCGCCGTTTTGTTCAGCAGCTTCTTCAAACAGAGCCAGAACACGCGACTCTGCCTTTTTAAGTGTTCTTATCTTTTCAAAAGGAACGAGTGAACCGTCATCAAATGTAAGAATTGGTTTGATCTGAAGAAGATTTCCTACTAGGAAACTTGCTCCTGATAACCTTCCTCCCTTTCTTAACTGTTCAAGACTTCCAATACATACATAGCCTTTAACGTGATTGGCTGTTTCGCGAAGCACTGAAGCTATTTCTTCTGCTTCTAAACCTTCTTCCTCAAGCTTCATCCCTTTTAATAGAAGCTGTTTCATTGATTCGGATATTATTTTAGAGTCCACAATGTGTACTGGAAAATCGGCCATTTCCGCACCAAGTCTAGAGCCGTTGATTGTTCCGCTAAATTTCTCGGAAACGTGTATGGCTATTGCGCAGTCATAATCTTGTTTAAGAACTTCGTAAAAATCGGAGAACTCTCCCACCGTAGGCTGGCTTGTTTTAGGCAATTCTGTGACGGTTTCTAATTTTGAATAAAACTCATCCGGTGTGATGTCTACACCATCTTTGTAAATTTTGTTCTCCATAATAATTGAAACCGGGATAATATGAATACCTAACTTCTTAGCTTCTTCTTGGGTAATACAGCTTGTACTATCCGTAACCCATGCAATACGTGCCATCTTGCATCCCCCTTTATCTCTCTATTTTTTATTAGATAGAAAGAAAAGAAATTCCTCTTTTCTCTTAAAAAAAATATTTTTATTTCTAAATTAAATCTATATTTCAATAGTTTAAATACTAGCACAGGGGTACACATTAAAAACTAGATACTTTATACTACATTTAATGGAACTTATCGGAAATTTATATTAAAATAGGAGTAATGTAAGCTAAGGAGGCAGTACTGTGAAAGTGGTAGCAGATAGTAGAAATGTATTAATGGATGTAGAGCGCATAGAGAAAGCATTTGTGGAAATCATGGATGTGTTAAAACCTGAGATTTGGGAAGAAGAAGAGATTACCTCCACTCAATTCCAAATACTAAAGACACTTTCCGCCCGCGAGAAATGGACAGTTTCTGAGATTGCTGATGCTATGAAAGTACGCGCAAGTGCTACTACCGTTATCATTGACCGTCTGGTAAAACGGGGATTAGTCGATCGTTATCGCTCAGATCTAGATCGAAGAATTGTATATGTGCAGCTAAATGAAACCGGTTTAGTAGCATTTACTGCGATTCAGGAAAAAAGAAACGGAGTACTATTGAAGTACATGTCACAGCTGACTCAAAAGCAGCTTGATGATATGGTTCATTGTATTGAACACCTTTCTTCAATCGTTAAGAACTAATTTAAAAAATCCCTCTAAAACAATATACGCAGCTTAGTTTTACTACCTTTCATACTTAAGAATTAACACGTATTCTATTTAGAATAACGTGTTTTTTTAATTGCTCTTTTCTAAAGGCTGTTTTCGCAAGCTTTGTTGTTTTTGGTAGTGGTTGATTTCCGTTCCAGATGCTCGCTTTCCGCGGGGCAGGCGGTGAGCCACATTCGTTCGTTTCACTTTTAAGTGTCTCACCTGCCCGCCTGTCCCGCAGGAGTCTCGCATCTTACACTTCAATCAACAATCTTAGAAGATAACATTTGAAAGCAACAATCTTTTAGAAAAGAGGATTTCATAAAGATTGTTGTTTTCAAAACTTAAATAGAAAGACATTCAAGGAAGCATAATTGTTGTGGTTCGCAACTAAACAAATTTAGAAACTCCAAAATACTTCTGAGTTCAGGCAGTAAATTGCACTCCAAAACAAAATCAATGAAACAAAAAGAATACTTTAAAAAACAATACAATTTATTTTTGACTTTATTTGGATAAACCTTAACATTTCAGTAAAAATGTACGATATAACAGACAAGACTAGTACTAAAGTTCGAATACAAAAAATAGGGGTCAAACATGTCAAAGATAAAAAGGTTGGAAAGACTTTTACTTTCCATAAACTCAAAGAAGCATTTCACATTAAAAGAATTAGCTGAAGAGTTCCAAGTATCCACGAGAACCATACAGCGTGATCTATTAAACCTTATTGAAATGGGATTGCCTATTGTTTCAGAGTTCGGTCCGCATGGCGGTTATCGGATCGAAAACGATCGGATCCTTCCACCAATTGGATTTACTGAATTGGAGGCATCAGCCATCCTCTACAGCTTACAAGCATACAAACAGACAACATTCCCGTTTCAGCTGCAAAGTAAATCCATTGAAAATAAATTAAATCACTATCTGCCAGACGATGCAAAGGAAAATTGGGAGCAGATCCATAAGCGACTTTCCATTCAACTTCCATTGCCTCCTCAAAATTCACTTGCACCCATTTTATTAGAAGCTGCTGTTAAACAAAAAATCGTTACGATACTCTATAAGATGAACGACCAAAAGATGTATTGCAACATTCAGCTGATTGGTATTTATAGCGAAAATGGTGAATGGTATTGTCCTGCTTATTGTTACTCACTAATGGATTTTCATATTTTCAAACTTATAGACATTCAAAACGCGGTAATTAACTATGAGCCTATGGAAGTAAAAGACTTCTCAAATGTGACGATTCACAACTGGGCTTCCGCAATTTCACCAAGAAGCTATTTAAAACTAGAAGCTGAAATTGCTCCAGGCGGATTGCCTTACTGCAAGTCTCACACTATTTTGAATCAATTTTTAAATAAGATTAATGAAAACACTGAAGGTCTTACCGGGAATATTTTAGTCACATACATAGAAAAAATAGCTGAATATTTGTGGCCTTTAAAAACGAATATCATCATTCACTCCCCTAAGGAAATTAAAGAACTTCATGCACAGTGGGCGAAAGAAATTCATGCTCAAAATAAAGCTATTTTAAATATGTAATCAAAATGATACATATTTTTCCTCTTTTAGGCGTATACTATAAGTAGAACAGAAAAGGGGGATATCTATGGCTTTTTTTTCAAAACAACCTGCAGAGCCGATTCCAGACGTAGAAACAAAGGTATGGGCATGTACGAGTGACGGTTGCTCATGCTGGATGCGCGCTGACTATTCTTTGCAAAAAGAACCGCAATGCCCCATTTGTCAATCAGCAATGAATGAGGAAATTCGTATGCTTCCTGAACTCAAAAGCTAATGAAATAAATAGAAATCAGCCGGGTGTAATTTGCCCGGCTTTTTCTATGTTTATACTTGGAAATGCTATACCTGCTAACAATAAAGGGTTTAGTTCTTCTTCCATCCGGGTACGAATTGTATACAGACTAAAAGGAGGATTTGATACTATGCGTAACGATACAACGACAACAACGACTACTGCGGAGCCCGTTTTTACACACTCGGATTTCCAAACACGTGACAATTACGATACAAACGTTAGCAAGAAAGGGAATTCTTCTGGATTTACTACAGGACTTGTAGTTGGGAGTCTAGTTGGAGCGGCTGCAGCACTTTTATATGCTCCTAAAAAAGGAAATGAATTTAGAAACGACTTGCGTGATTCATCTATTAAGCTAAAGGAACGAACTCAGCAATTAAGAGATGAAACAAAGCTTAAAGCACAACTTGGAAAGATGGACGCAAAAGACACGGTTGCATCCATTAAAGAAAAATCCGGAAACCTCTCTTTTTCTGCACGTCAAAAATTGCAAGAAGCGAAGAGTACGGTAAACGAAGCGAAAAGTGAAACAAAATCTGCAATTGATGAGGCAAAAAGAGAAGCGGAAAAAGACAGCTTCCAAACTAATTCACAAACACAAACAAAAGCTGTCGTAACTCCAAGCACGATGAATTCAACCGATACTCAGCAAAAAACAGGAACGGATTCGACTTACGAAAAGAAACAAAGTGATGTTAACAGAAACTCATATTAAATCGTTTAACAAGCAAGAAAAAAGCCGCGACTTGATGTCCGGCTTTTTTCTTATCCCTTTAATAACCTCAAACCATTTAAAATGACTAAAATTGTACTTCCTTCATGTCCGATCACTCCAAACGGCAGGGTAAGAAATTCTAGATAGTTGGCACAAAGCAGTACGAAAATGACACCAATCGAAAATGCAATATTTTGCTTAATAATTTTAGATAGTCGTTCTGATAGCTTCATTGCATAAAGCAGTTTGCTTAGATCGTTTTTCATTAACACCACATCTGCCGTTTCAATCGCTGCATCACTCCCCATGCCCATCGCTACACCAACATCAGCGACAGCAAGTGCTGGAGCATCATTTACCCCATCACCGATCATCGCTACAACATTTTGGCGCTCTTTCCAATTTTTCACGGTATTAACTTTATCTTCAGGCATACAAGAATAACCGACTTGATCTACCTTTGCCAGCCTGCCAATTGCTTCTGCCCCCCGTTTTGAATCTCCTGTGAGCATAAGGGTTAAAATCTGTTTCTCCTGAAGAGCTTGTATGGCTTCCACTGTTTCTTCCCTTATTGTGTCTCCAATTAAAAAATAGGCTGCAAGCTCATCGTCTGCAGTAACATATACAACCGTATGACCCGCTTCCCCTTCTTCCTCTTCAACTTCAGACAAAAGCTTGCATTCTTGTTTTTCAGAGATCCCGGTCCAGCTTCGACTGCCAATTCTCCAAGTGACTCTCTCAACTACAGCTCTTACACCATTCCCGGGAAAATCTTCGAAAAGAGCCAATTCCTGTGGAGACCCTTTTGTCTCTGATTGAAGATTTTCCATAATTGCCTTTGCAAGCGGATGCGTACTATTTTTCTCGATGGCATATATGATAGAAATCAAGTCTTCTCTTTTATATGCATCGTGCACATATTTAGCTAGTTTTACAGAAGGACAGCCTTTTGTTAATGTCCCGGTCTTGTCAAAGGCGACCACGTTAACAAGGCTTAACTTTTCTAGAAAAACGCCACTTTTAAAAAGAATTCCGTGCTTAGCCGCATTTGATAAAGAGGCAAGAAGAGCAGGCATGGTGGACGCGACTAGTGCACAAGGAGACGCAACAACTAAAAGGACACACGCTCGGTATAACGATTCCGAATAACTCCATATCCCCGTTGATCCAGGCACTAAAACGGTTAACGCCGCAGCTAACAGTACAAAAAGAACATATTTCGTTTCAAATTCTTCTATTTTTCTTTGAACGGGAGGCGCTTCACTTTGCGCCTTATTCACAAGGTCTATCATTCTTTGAAAGATAGAATCTTTCATGTGTTTTGTGACCTGGACCTCCAGAAGACCCGATTGATTAAGAGTTCCCGCAAGAACTGCTGATGATATTCCAACCTCTTTTGCAATCGGTTCTCCTGTCAGAGCTGACTCATTAACAAATGAGCTGCCTTTTAAAACAATGCCATCTGCAGCTATGCGTTCACCAGGCTTAACCTTTATGATATTGCCTGGTTCTAAGGATGAAGCATTCACCCTAAATTCTTTATCACCAGATATGAGCCAAGCTTCTTCAGGCTGTAGGGAAATAAGTGCTCTAATCTCTCTGTCACTTTTTTGCAAAGTGTACATCTCTAACGCTCCAGAATAAGCAAAAATAAGAATAAGGACAGCTCCTTCACCCCAATAACCAATTGCAGCCGAGCCGATTGCAGCAAACATCATCAAAAGCTCTACATTCAACTGCTTTTCCTTGAGACTTGCCTGTATTCCCTCCACCGCTTTTGCATACCCGCCAACGACAAAAGCTAACAGATAAAAAAGAACATAAAAAGGGGAGTCTGTATACTTTTCCATCATCCAGGCCGAAAGTATGAATACCCCAGCTGTTGTTGCCATAATAAGTTGAGTCCGTGCAGAGAGTTCCACTGAACATCCCTCCCGTGTATTTGATAATAACTATCATCCTCAAGTACCCTTAAAAAGCAGAAATGCTGCCGTCTTTTACGACAGCAGCCTGAAAACTATCCAATATTCGGTTCCTAGCTCTAACAGTGTATGTTTAACTTTTTTGAATGTGACACGATTTAATTACTTTATTATACACGGAACCTCACGAATTTAGAATCACTTACAACGGCAGATTTCTTCGCTTGAATAAAATGATGCTTATTGCAAACAAAAGAAGCGTAGTTACAGTAAGGATGGAACCCGTCAGTAAAGCATCTGTTTCATTGTTAATCATTTTAATGGGATCATACAACTTAAAGATTGAAAAGTTTAACAGCCATTCTGTTTTCTCACTTAACTTGCCCGCCATGTTAAACATGTAGAAAACAAGTGTGATACCTGCTGATATTCCGAGTGCTCTCTTTTCATCGTTACATACAGATGAAATAAGGAAGCAATAAGCTGCAATGCAGGAAAAAATGAGGAAGGTTAACACATTTAGTTTAATGAATGACGCAACGTCCAGTTCATAACCGCTGATCAGCCACTCGCTAGCTGCAATGCCGCTTAAAGTAGTAAAAGCCACGATTAAGCCAAGACCCGTAATCATGACAGCCGCTTGTGTTACAGCAATCTTAAGCCTTGAATTTGGGGTTGCGAGTAAATACGCCATAGATCCTTGATCTACAAGGCGCGCCATTAATCGGGTGGAAGTTAAAATCACATATACCATCAAAATAATTAAGAACAACATGCCGTAAAATTCACCCGCTATATAGTCAGACAAAGAGTTAATACCATTCTCCATTCCGATCAGCTTTCGCATTCCCTCTGGCAATGCGGCAATCATATCGTTAAATCCTTTCATATCTGCGATGGATGGATAGATCCATATAATAAGTACGATATATGCTACGGCACCATATATAAAACCACCAAGCATCTTCAAATGGCTCTTCATCATTGAAAGGTATAGAGGCCAGCTCATTGTGCCACTTCCCTTCTGTCATAATAATGCATAAAGATATCTTCCAAATCCTGTGGCCTTGTATCCAGATGCTGCACTTCACATCGACTTAACAATTGGATAAATTCCTGGTCATTTCCTTGAACGGTGATGTGAACGGTTCTGTTCCCTCTTACTTCCGTTAAAAGTGAGGATTGAACCATTTTTTCTATATCCTCATCGGTTTTAACTTTCACTTCAAACACTCTCCGTTGAACGGTTCTTAGCGAATGCATGTCTTCTAACGCAACTAATTTGCCATCCTTAATAATTCCTGCCGAATCACATGTACGTTCAATTTCCTGAAAACTATGTGATGACATGAGAATCGTTTTGTTTTTATTTTTTTCTTCCAAAATCAAATCAATAAATACACGTTGCATTAGGGGGTCAAGCCCTGAAGTAGGTTCATCAAGTATGAGCACTTCAGGCTCATGCAAGAATGCAGCGATAATTCCTACCTTTTGCTTCATCCCTTTAGACATCTTACGGATAGGGGTTTTCACATCCAACTGAAACCGTTCAATCAGTTCGTCTCTTCTTTTTGTTTCTTTCTGCTTTCTCATTTGTTGGATAAGAGTCAGAAAGCCCAAACCTGTCATTCCTTCTAAGAACACAATCTCTCCGGGAAGGTAGCCTGTTTGTTCCTGTATACGGGCAGAATCCTTCCAGCAGTCCATCCCATGAATTGAAGAATGACCGCTATCTGGCTTCATAAACCCCATCAAGTGACGTATTGTTGTTGATTTCCCAGCACCGTTTGGCCCAATATATCCAAAAACTTCACCTTTTTTTACTTCAAAATTGAGATCAAACAATCCTTTTTCTGGTGTGAATGCCTTAGTAAGTCCCTCTACTTTAATCATTGTACCACCCTCTTTTTGAAATATTTATACGTTTATATTTCAAAATCATCATATCTCTTTTCTCTTTTTATAGCAATACTTTTTGAAATATCTTATTTGTTATTTTTCAAAATATGTTTTATTCTAATAAAGAGGTGAAGGAAATTGAACGGATATGAACGTCGCAAGGAACAAAAGAAAGCAGATATCAAACAAGCTGCTTTTTCCCTCTTCCAGCAACAAGGCTTTAAAGATATAAAAATCGAAGACATCGCTAAGCAAGCCGGTGTATCACAGGTGACCATCTATAATCACTTCGGAAGCAAGGAAACGTTGTTTCGGGAAGTAGTTAAAGACTTTACTGAACAGCAATATGAGTTCCATAAGAATCTATTTAATAAAGACCTTTCCTTTCAAGAAAAAATGAAGGCTAGCATTCTTCATAAAACAAACGAGGTGCTGAACATCCATCCTGAAGTCATTCAAGAGATGATGTTAAACGATGAAGAGTTAAGAACTTACCTGTCTGAATTTCAAGCCAAATATGCCATTCCGTTAATTATAGGGTTAATAAAAGAAGCGCAGCAGAACGGAGAGATCAATCCGAAATTGTCTGAGCAGTCGATTATGCTTTATATTCAGCTTTTCAATAACGATATGCTGATCTCAATGATTACGGGCGAAAACGGTAAAAAGCTGGCCACTGATATTTTTCAAATGTTTTTCTATGGATTGTCTATGCCAAAATGATTAAAGAAACAACCATATAAACAGGCATGTTAAGGAGATGAATCATGTTTATTGTTAATGTAGAAGCCGCAGTTTACAAAGAGGATAAATGGTTAATCATTCAACGCAGTTTAAAAGAAGAACATGCCGCTGGTGCACTTTCTCTAGTAGGCGGTCAAGTCGAAGATGAAGGAAACTCTTCTGACATTCTGGAGAGAACAGCCATTCGAGAAGTATATGAAGAAGTGGGCGTCACGATATCTAATCATCTTCAGTACGTCCACAGCACTTCATTTATCTCCAACTCAGGTAAAAAAGTTGTAGATATCGTCATGCTGGCTAAATACGAATCAGGGGAAGCTTATCCAAAAAGCAAAGATGAAGTCGAGAATGTACTTTGGCTGACAACTGAAGAAATTTTTACTCACCCCTCTATCGGCCCTATCGTAAGAGAAAGCATTAAACGAGCACAAATGGTTAAAGACCGCTTAACTATTACAACTTCATATTAAAGATTTAAGAACGGATCATTAATTTCCGTTCTTTTTTTCTGGCTAGCTAGATTCTGCATTGTTGAACGAATGAGGAAGCAGTTTAAAGCCACCTTTTCAATAGGAATATTCCAGCAAAATTAGCAATACCCCTTTTGTAAATTGTTTGTAAATTTTTCATTACAAAACCTACAAATTCGACAAAAACTATCAATTTTTTTCGACTTTATATATAATGTTTTGGATGGGTAAAAAGCTTACATAGAGAAAAGCTGCCATTATAAAAAAGAAACAAAGAAAAAGGATTAAAGACATTTCTTTTGGAGGGTACTATGTTTACAAAGAAAAAGGATAAGTTCATGGTCATGCTAACGGATATTGCCAGCAACTTAAAAGAATCTGCTGGTTACTTCCACGATTTCAAAATCAAGAACAGTGATGACTTGCGTGAGTTTGCAGATCATCTGAAACAACTCGAATCAAAAGGTGACACTTACGTTCATACGGTAATTATGGAACTGAACAAAGTATTTATTACACCTATAGAGAGAGAAGATATCTTGTCACTTGCAATGAGCATGGATGATATTTTAGATGGCATTGAGCAATCATCTGCTTTGTTTGACATTTATGCGATCACAAATCCTGATCAATACATGGTTAAGTTTGTTGAGTATATCAAGCTAAGCGCTGATGAAATACTACTGACTGTTAACCTTTTATCTGAGAAAAAACTTCTTGATATGCGTGAACATGCTATTAAAATTAAAGATTACGAATCAAAGTGTGACGATTTATACCGTGAAGCACAACGTGAATTGTTCGCTACACAAACAGATCCAATTAAAGTAATTAAGTATAAAGAAATGTACGAAGTGCTTGAAGGCATTGCCGACAGCTGCCAGAACGTTGCGAATACTATCGAATCTATCATCATGAAAAACGCGTAACGGGTGGCTGGTATGGATACAGTATTACTCATTACCATTCTTGTTGTTATTGGTGCACTTGCATTTGATTTTATCAATGGATTTCATGATACAGCGAATGCGATTGCTACATCCGTTTCAACAAAAGCATTAACACCTAGAAAAGCCATCATTTTGGCTGCTGTCATGAACTTTGTCGGAGCCATGACGTTTACTGGTGTTGCCAAAACAATCACAAAAGATATCGTGGATCCCTTTACACTTCAAAACGGGTCAGTGGTTATACTAGCAGCTCTTATTGCAGCAATTGCCTGGAACTTAATTACGTGGTACTACGGTATTCCAAGTTCCTCATCACATGCCATTATTGGTTCTATCGCAGGTGCTGCGATCGCAGCTGCAGGATTTGGGGCTTTGCATTATTCTGGATTTCTTAAAATTATTTACGGTTTACTACTTTCACCGATTTTAGCATTTGCAGTTGGATTTATCTTTTATAATATTATTAAGATGTTGTTCAAAAATAGTAACTTAACAAAAACAAACAATGGTTTCCGTAAAGTTCAAGTTGTTACAGCCGCATTCCAAGCCTATTCACATGGAACGAACGATGCGCAAAAAGCGATGGGTATCATCACTATGGCGTTAATCGCAAACGGCTACACAGACAGTACGGACATTCAATTATGGGTACAAGTTTCCTGTGCGCTTGCAATGGGGCTTGGAACATCCGTAGGTGGATGGAAGATTATTAAAACAGTTGGCGGGAAGATAATGAAGATTCGTCCTGTTAACGGTGTTTCTGCGGATTTAACCGGTGCTTCTGTCATACTTGGAGCGTCTGTTTTAGGAATCCCAGTTAGTACAACACACGTAATTACATCTTCTATTTTAGGTGTAGGTGCATCTCACCGTCTAAAGGGTGTTAAATGGGGTACAGCAAAGACAATGTTGATCACGTGGTGTATTACATTGCCGATCTCTGCTCTATTAGCCGCTTTATCTTATTTTGTTTTAAATTTATTCCTATAATCAGCAAAGCCTGGGGCTCATCCCAGGCTTTCTTTATGTCTTTATGTTATACGTTAAGAATCAGAATACGTTTCAAGAAATGTTGATTAAATAAAAAACTCCCTAACTCTGGCTGGAGTTAGAGAGTTTTGAACTTATGCACCTTTTTGCTGAGTTAATGGAGCTGTCTTTTTTAGGAGCCAGTTCTTCCCTTCAACTAAACGTGCTGTCATCATACTTGCTACATTATCACCTGTTGCGTTCAGCAATGTGGCCGGCGGGTCAATGATAGCTGAGATCGCGGCAATGATTGGAAGAGCTTCTGGAGGAAAACCAAACAGGGACAAAATCAGCATTTCTGCGATTAAACCACCTTGAGGAATTGCTCCCATAACCATCCCGACTAAAAGAGCAACACCACCAACAAGCAGATACGTGTTGAGACCTGAGAAATCCATACCGAAAATTCCAAAAAGGAACGTGATTTTTAGAACTCCACCGATAACCGAACCATCTTTGTGAAGTGTTGCACCAAGCGGGATCGTCGTTTCGCTGATATCATCTGGCACTCCCATTTTCTTTGTTGCTTCTAAGTTAACAGGGATGCTTGCAGCTGAACTGCATGTTGCAAGACTTGTAACAGATGGCGAAAGCATGTTTTTCCAGAATGTACGAATCCCAAGCTTTCCATGAGCCATAAACGCATAAAGCGTAAAGAAACCAAAGAAATACAGAATAGAGAACGGATAGTAGAACAATACCGCTTTAAAATAAGAACCAAGCAATGTTGGACCAAACTCTCCAACTAGTGCTGCGAAATAAGCACCTAACCCTATTGGTGCATAGTACATGACGTACTTCACCATCTGCAGAGTAACTTCGCTTCCCGCAGATAAAAAGTTTGCGAGTGGTTTTGCTTTCTCTCCGACTTTTGACGTTGCAAGTCCTAGTAAAACGGAAAAAAGAATAAGTGCTAACATATTTGCACGACTTAAAAGGTCGACGAAGTCTGGTACCGTTACCGTACTTACAAGTTGATCACCGATTGATACTTGTTCGCTTGATGCATCAGGTTTTACAAGGTCGATGTTAACTCCTTCTGAAGGCGGAAAAATCTTAATTCCAGCCATACTGATGATTGCTGCAACCGTACCTGTAAACAAAAAGACGATCAGCATAGAGCTAATGATTTTACCAAATCGTTTTGCTCCAGCCATGTTTGCCACACTCGATGAGATAGAAAAGAAAACGAGTGGAACAACTATCATGAACATTACGTTTAGAAATAAATCCCCAAACGGCTTAAGAACCGCTGCATCCTTGCCCATTGTTGAACCAACAATGCTTCCGACAATAATAGCCAAAAGCAAAATAATAGGCGAGCGGTATGCTTTCCACGTATTTTTCATATTACATTCTCTCCTTAAATAGATTCATAGCCACTTTATCTATTTTATACGGAAAAAATATTTTTCATAGAGTTTAATCAAAAAAAGATTGGGGACAGACCCCGGGTCTGTCCCCAAACAATTTAATAAGCTTTTGCCCAGTAAACGAGGTGCTTGCCTTCTTGCTCACAGCATACACACTTTTCTGAGACCTTCTCTTGTTCAAATGGCATACATCTCGATGTTGCGCCTGTTTCATCTTTAATATAGTTTTCACAAGCTTCATCTCCGCACCACATGGCTTTAATGAATCCACCTTTTTGGGCAAGACTATCTTTAAAATCATCAAATGACGTCACTGAAGTTGTTTGATTTTCTCTATGTGTTTTTGCTTTTTCAAACAAACTGTTTTGAATATCGTTAAGAATCTGCTGAACTTGAGTTTCTAGATCTTGCAAAGATACGGTCTGTTTTTCTCCCGTATCACGGCGAACTAAAATAACCTGCTGCTGTTCAATGTCCCGTGGTCCAACTTCTAAACGAAGCGGAATACCTTTCATCTCGTACTCATTAAATTTCCACCCTGGTTTCTTATCACTGACATCGATTCCTGTTCGGATGTTTTTTGAAAGCTTATCTTTTAGGTCGTATGCAAAATCGAGGACGCCTTCTTTATGCTGAGCAATTGGTACAATCATAAGTTGAGTTGGAGCAATTTTTGGAGGAACGACCAGCCCTCTATCGTCTCCATGGACCATGATTATTGCTCCGATAATTCGAGTCGTAAAGCCCCATGATGTCTGCTGAACGGTTTGGAGCTTACCTTCTCTGTTCGTGAATTCAATGCCAAACGCCTTGGCAAAGCCGTCTCCCAAATGATGTGAAGTTCCAGACTGCAACGCTTTTCCGTCATGCATGAGACTTTCGATCGTGTACGTATATTTTGCTCCAGCAAACTTTTCTTTTTCTGTCTTCTGACCTTTGATGACCGGAATGGCGAGATATTCTTCACATAGTTCAGCGTATACGTTAAGCATGCGTACCGTTTCTTCATGCGCCTCTTCATCTGTTTCGTGGCACGTATGACCTTCTTGCCAGAGAAATTCGAGTGTTCGAAGGAAAGGTCTTGTTGTCTTTTCCCACCTCACAACGTTTGACCACTGGTTGTATAGCTTTGGAAGATCACGATACGAATGGATAATGTTTTTAAAATGCTCGGCAAAAAGGACTTCTGATGTTGGGCGGACACATAAGCGTTCTGTCAGCTTTTCTTCTCCGCCATGCGTTACCCAAGCAACTTCAGGTGCAAACCCTTCTATATGATCTTTTTCCTTTTGAAGCAGGCTTTCCGGAATAAAAAGCGGCATGTATACATTCTCATGGCCTGTTTGTTTGATTTGACTGTCGAGCTCCTTTTGGATGTTTTCCCAGATCGCATAGCCGTAAGGTCTGAGAATCATGGACCCCCGCACGCTAGAATAATCGATCAGTTCCGCTTTTGTTACAACATCGGTATACCACTGTGCAAAATCGTCTTTCATGCTGGTTACGTCTTTTACAAAATCCTTAGTCATTGTTTATGCTCCTTCCTATTTAGGAAACAAAAAAGCCATGCTTATCGTTAGGGACCAAAGATTTGGCGGTACCACCCTAATTCAAAGCATAGCTTTACACTCTTTCATGATAACGGTTTTAAACCGCTGTTATCTTAATCGCGTTTAAGAGCGTTTAAGATCCAGAACTCTGAGGCAGGTTCGATTGGATGTCAGTAGGAACTTTTCACCATTCAGTTCCCTCTCTTTAAAAGACAAAATCAATGTACTAATCCTCTTCCATGTTTCACTGTTGATATGTTTTTTTGAAATTATATGTGATATTGGCATGAACTGTCAAATATTATTTTTAGGTTATTAATATGGGGGATCGTTGGTGCTTTCCTACTGTATAACGTTGAAGTAGAAGGGGGGTCAGACCCGGGTCTGACCCCCCTTCTACTTTTCATATTTCACTTTAAGATTAAATACATTAGTTACAGAGCATAAGGAGGCGAATTTTATGGATATTCATGTAGTTCAACGAGGTGATTCTCTTTGGAAGATTTCTCAGCGCTATGGCGTTTCAATAACATCAATAGTAAGAACAAATGCTATTGAAAATCAAAATGTGCTTGTCATTGGCCAGGCACTTGTAATTCCTAACGAATTTCCTACTTATAGAATTCAATCAGGTGACACTCTCTTTGATATAGCTAGTCGCTACGGAACATCTGTTGAAAGTTTAATAGGGTGGAACAACATCCCTCTTGCTTCTGTTATTTATGTAGGTCAACTGATAGATATTCCGATCCATGTTGTCAAACAAGGCGAGTCACTATATATGATTGCTAATCGATACGGAACATCTGTTGCTGATCTGCAAAAAGAAAATCGCATTGCAAACCCAAACCTCGTCTACGTGGGTACAAGACTTTCCATACCGTACATTCGACCTGTAAAAGAAGTAAATTCCTATGTGACGAACATGGGAGAGGCAAATCAGACAGAAGTTAGAAATGTAGGTTCCTATTTAACCTACATTACACCATTCAGCTATTCTGTTACACGTACTGGCGGATTAACAGCTCTGCAGGATGAAGGTATTATCTCTGCAGCCAGAGTCAACCGTGTTGCCCCTCTTATGGGGGTTTCTAATATAGAAGGAGATATGTTTAACTCCGATTTAATTAAAACTATTTTAGATAGTGATTCACTTCAGGAAACCGTACTTAACAACATATTGAATACGATGCGAGCAAAAGGTTATCGAGGAGTTAACTTTGATTTCGAATATGTTTATCCTGAAAATAAAGAAGACTATAATAACTTTTTACGTCGTGCGGTAGCAAAATACAAACCACTAGGCTATTCGGTGTCTTCTGCTTTGGCACCCAAATACAAAGAAGATCAACCTGGGTTATTGTATGAAGCTCATGACTATAAAGCACATGGTGAGATTGTTGATTTTGTTGTTGTCATGACGTATGAGTGGGGATGGTCAGGCGGCCGTGCGATGGCCATCGCACCACTTGATGAAGTGAAGAAAGTATTGGATTATACGGTTACGGTAATCCCTCGCGAAAAAATCATGATGGGCGTACCAACGTACGGGCGTGACTGGACACTTCCTTTTGTTCAAGGAACACAAGCCAAAACGTTAAGTCCTGTTGCAGCTGTTAATTTAGCAGCGAAAATGAATGCCTCCATTGAGTTCGATGAAGGTGATGCTTCCCCTTGGTTTAAATACCGTGACGATCAAGGCAAAGAACATGAAGTATGGTTTGAAGATGCAAGAAGTATGCAGGCGAAGTATCAAACAGCGATTGATTATAACCTGCGTGGAGTAAGCTTTTGGGTGCTCGGTATTCCCTTCCCTCAAAACTGGCCAGTAATACGAGATAGCATGCGGGTAAGAAAGATTTAGCTTTCGCTTGTAACAAAAAAGCCAGAAATCTGCTAATCAGATTTCTGGCTTTTCTTTAATCAAAGGGGTGTGCACCCCACAAATACAAATCAAGGTGAATTGTATTTGTTTGGGGTCAGACCCCTACTTTTGTACTACACCCACCACATTTCGGCAGGCTGTTCCGCAATCAGGATTGACTGCAGGTTCTTCACCGCACGCGCGAAACCTTCTTCGATCGACATGATCGGATCTTCGTGCTCGATACTAACAACGTAGTCGTAGCCATACGTACGAAGGGCGCTCATCATGTCAGACCAGTCTTGAACGGAGTGTCCGCATCCAACAGAACGGAAGCTCCATGCACGGTTTTGAACAGCGCCGTATGGCTGCATGTCTGTTAAGCCGTGCATGTTGATGTTATCTTGATCTAAATACGTGTCTTTTGCGTGGAAGTGGTGGATCGCTCCAGCTTTTCCTAGAATCTTGATTGCCGCTACTGGATCAATTCCTTGCCACCAAAGGTGAGATGGATCAAGATTTGCACCAATTGCGTCACACGTTTCCTCACGAAGTTTCAACAAAGTATACGGAGTGTGTACTAAGAAACCGCCGTGTAGTTCTAATCCGATCTTCACGCCATGCTCTTTAGCAAATTGACCCCACGTGCGCCAATATGGAATGAGCTTTTCTTCCCATTGCCACTTCAGCACATCGCTGTACTCGTTCGGCCAAGGGGAAACCGGCCAGTTCGGATATTTAGCGCTTTCTGAATCACCCGGAACACCTGAGAAACAGTTCACAACAGGGACGTTCATCAATCCAGCAAGTTCTACTGTCTTTACAAACGTTTCATGTGATTCTTTAGCAAAAGCTTCATCAGGAGATAATGGATTCCCATGACAGCTGAACGCTGAAATCGTTAATCCGCGCTTCTCCACTTCATGAAGATACGCTGCACGCTTTTCTTCACTCTCAAGCAGTTCGTCAAGTGGACAGTGCGCGTTTCCAGGATAGTTTCCTGTGCCGATCTCGACTGCTTGAACACCAGCTTCTTTTACATAGTCGAGCATTTCTGTAAATGATTTTTGTGAAAAGAGAACGGTAAATACTCCTAGTTTCATGCTACTTCACTCCTTTTTCATTCTGAAGCTGAACACCTTTACCCATTAAGCTGCTTGCATAGATCGCTTCAATTACACGAGATGTGTTCATCGCTTCTTCAGCCTTCACAAGAGGCTCTGCTTTTCCTAAACAACTATCCACAAAATTCTGAGCTTGTGGCAGACCTGGGTCATCTTCCCCTTGAATCCAGTCAGCTTTTGTTGTTGTCATCATTCCGTTAACTGCTTTATTCACCGCAAACGGGAAAACATCAAGGCCCCCTTTGTCGCCTGAGATACGAAGCAATTCTGCATCATCAGGAATGTTTGCAGCCCAAGATGTTTCAAACAGAATGGTTCCGCCGTTTGCTAAGCGAATGTAAGCCGTCACATGATCATCAACCTCAAACGTTTCGGCATCAAATGAACCCCATTGGTTCACTTGTTCTGCTTCACGGCTAACCGTGTTATACGTTTGACCTGTTACTTCACTTACAGCAGGGTTATCCAACAGCCAAAGTGTCAAATCTAGCAAATGACAGCCATAGTCTATTAAACTCCCGCCGCCTTGCAGCTCTTTGTTTGTGAACACTCCCCAGCCAGGCACTTTGCGTCTTCTCAAAGCTTGTACACGAACGACAAGCGGATTACCCACTTCGTCCGCTTCCATCACACGCTTTGCCGCTTGAGCTTCCTTCATGTAGCGGTAATGATAAGCAATCGAGAGCACTTTACCAGAACGCTTTTGGGCTTCTACCATCTCAGCGCATTCTTCAACCGTCATTGCCATCGGTTTTTCACAAAGAACGTGCTTGCCTGCATCTAGTGCAGCAACTGTTATCTCTTTATGAAACTTGTTTGGGGTACAAATGACAACTGCATCAACATGCGGCCACATCTCTGTATAGCTTGCAAAATAGTTCGGTACGTGAAATTTTTCCGCAGCCATTTTTGCGACATCTACGTTAACATCGCTAATGGCTGTTACTTCTGCTGTATCACTTAATTTTTGAAAAGCGGGGATATGACGGCCTTGTGCAATACCGCCAGCCCCGATGATCCCAACTCTTAGTTTCATGCGTGAACTCCTGTTTTAACTTTTTCGATCGTTTTCTTATCGTTAGACTCTAGTGCAGCTAGAATGACAGCTAATGAGCGCTTGCCTTCTTCTCCTGTAATAAGCGGTGCTTTACCAGATTCAACTGCTTCAATAAAGTGGTCAACCACATGTGAATTGGACTGATTCTCGTTCGTTTGAATCGCGCCAAGTTCGTAGCGTACGATCGATCCGTTCGTATATTGAGCAACAAGTGAATATTGTGGATCATCTTCTAAACGAAGAATTCCTTTTTCACCATAAATGATTGTAGAGTTGTCTTCTTTTGCGGTATAAGACCAGCTTGCCGCTAATGTTCCAATGATGCCGCTCTCTGTTTTCAGCACACAAACCGCTGTATCATCAACAGATGCAAACTCCTTTGCGCTCGTTTCTACAAAAGCACCAACTTCTGCAATCTCTTCACCCAAAATGTAGCGGATCAAGTCTGTTTTATGAACGCCAAGATCACCCATCGCACCGATAAACGCTTCATCTTTTTTGAAGAACCAGCTGCTCGCACCGTCAACACTCCAGCCTTCAGGTCCTGGATGTCCAAATGCTGTACGGAAGCTGTATATTTTGCCTAGCTCACCCGCAGCAATGATCTCACGCGCTTTTTGGTGAGCTGGAACGAAACGTTGGTTATGACCAATCATTAGTGTTTTGCCGCTTTTCTCAGCTGCTGCAATCATCTCTTCTGCTTCTTGAAGAGATGTAGCCATCGGTTTTTCACATAAAACGTGTTTCCCTGCATTTAGAGCAGCGATTGAAATCGGTGCGTGCAGGTAGTTTGGCGTACATACACTCACAGCTTCTACTTCTTCAAGTGCAAGCAGTTCATTGTAATCCGTAAAAATCTTTCCTCCATACACCGCTTGTGCAGCCTCAGCACGTTCTTGAACAACGTCACAAACGGCTACAATTTCAACATCCTGATTTGATGCATATTCTGGCAAGTGGCGGTGCTGTGCAATACTACCGCATCCAATAATTCCAACTTTAACTGTCATGTTTAGTTCCTCCTTGTGTTATATGGTTTTTATTTGCAACTCATCATAATGATTGTTGTTCTACAGACATTTTTAATTGCTTTCAATTTCATGTAGATTGGCGCGTAAGTGTGACTACTGCAGGACCATGGATGCTTACTTAAGTATTCAACTTACAGGTTACACAATAAACAAGGTACTTTTCTAAACGATTGTTGCTACTAAATCATTTCTTAAACTGCCCATTGCTTGTTGATTGGAGTGTAAGGTGCGAGACTCCTGCGGGACAAGCGGTCAGGTGAGACCCTTAAGGGCGCAAAGCGGCAAGGGGCTCACCGCCTGCCCCGCGGAAAGCGAGCACCTGGAGCGTAAATCAACCTCTCTCAAGGACATCATGGTTCAGTTAATATTATTTAGCCCCAATCGCTTCAAGAGGCTTTGCGTTCCCATACTTTGGCGCTTCGCTGCCAGACGGCGCTAAGAATGCAACAGCATTCGTGATCACTTTTTGCACGTCTTCGTTGTAATACGTTGGATACGTTTCGTGTCCTGGACGGAAATAGAATACCTTCCCTTTTCCACGGTTGTAAGCTGCTCCAGATCGGAACACTTCCCCGCCTTCAAACCAGCTCACAAACACAAGATCATCTGGAGCTGGGATATCAAAGTGCTCGCCATACATTTCTTCTTTTTCAAGTTCGATGTATTCACCAAGTCCGTTTGCTACTGGATGGCTCGGATTTACAATCCAAATGCGTTCTTTTTCATCAGCTTCACGCCATTTCAAGTCACATGAAGTACCCATCAGCTTTTTAAAGATTTTAGAGAAGTGGCCAGAGTGCAATACAAGCAATCCCATTCCGTCAAGTACACGCTGATACACTTTATTAACGATTTCATCTTCCACTTCGTCGTGTGCTAAGTGGCCCCACCAAACAAGAACATCCGTGTTGTTTAATACTTCTTCTGTTAAGCCGTGTTCTGCCTCATCAAGAGTAGCTGTATTTACATCATGGCCTGCATTTTCCAATAACTCTTGGATCGCACCATGAATTCCCTTTGGATAAATTTCTTTAACTACCGGATTTTTTTGCTCGTGACGATTCTCATTCCAAACTGTAACTTTAACCATTTATGAATTCCTCCTATATATGTGTAAGCGTTTTACGTAAACGTTTACGTATTTCTCAAATAAAAATGAAGCTTTTGTATAACCCGTTTTTTACTTGTCATTTAAATCACTGACGGATTGCCTTTCGATTATCGAAAAAGGCATATAACGGCTTTCTGCTTCTTTTTGTTCACCTTTAATCAAATTGACTAATATTTCTCCTGCTGTCTGCCCCATGTCTTTTAGCGGCTGAGATACCGTTGTTAATGCAGGATAACACATCTCAGCGATCTTCAAATTATCGTATCCGATGATCGATAATTCTTGAGGTACCTTAATTCCCAGCTCATGAGCAGCTGACATAGCGCCAATCGCCATCTCATCACTCGCTGCAAACAACGCGGTCATTTGGGGAAGTTTTTTAAGCAGCAGCGGCAATGATTCTTTTCCGTTCTGAAAACGATATCCTTCATTCGTTGTCACATGATTATCTGAAAAAGGAAGACCATGCTTTTGAAGGGCTTCTTTAAATCCTTGCATTCTCGGAACTCCCGCGATCGGGTCGTGATGACTACCGCCGATCATTCCAATCTCCGTATGCCCTTTTTGAATTAAATACTCAGTGGCTTCATAAGCGCCTTCATAATCGTTTACCCGAACAAAAGGCAGCTTATAATGAGTTGAGGCCGTTGACACAAGTACAACTGGCACCTGCATCTCTTGAAAGATTTTATAATACTCTTCCTTCACATCTTCTGAAGCGAAGATGATGCCATCTACCCTTTTTTCCTGAAGAAGCCTGAGGTATTTCACGGTTCGCTTTCCGCTCGAAGTCGTATTGCACACGATGACGCTGAATCCTCCGTCATGTGCGGCGTTCTCGACACCTTCAAGAACTTCTGAGGAAAGCATTCCAGACACCTCGGGAAACAACACGCCGATCGTTTGTGTGCGCTTGTTTATAAGTCCGCGTGCTATCGCGTTAGGCTGATAGCCGAGTGCCTCAATAGATTGCTGCACTTTCTTCTTCGTTTCCTCCGAATAGCCTGGCAGCCCGTTTACAATCCGAGAAACAGTAGCGATTGAAACGTTGGCATGTTTTGCCACATCTTTAATTGTCGGATTCAAAACATCTACCTGCTTTCTTGTTACGTAAACGTTTACATTTACACTTACAATCTATCAGCGCTTCGCAAAAAAGTCAATTATTTATTCATAAAAAAGATTACAGTTTTTTAAAAAGGGAAAAGAATACTATTAAGAAATGGAGGTCACTTTTTTATGTGGTATCAGCACTCATTCTTCAAGTACGCCGCAGGAGCCGTACTATTACTTACTATTCTTTTTTTGCTAGGAAAAATCGATTACCTGCTTGACTTCCTTTATCTCGTCATTTCAAGTGTCTTCTTTCCCGTATTTATAGCGAGTTTGCTTTATTATTTGTTACGACCCCTAATTCGTTATTTAATCAAGAAAAAGGTACCAAAGTTTGTTGCTATCTTGGGTGTACTTCTCGGGTTAATTTTTTCCATCTCAGGAATTGCAACCCTTGCTGTTCCTATTGTTGCCGATCAGCTGACAAACATAACGGACGATTTCCCTAAAAAAATCGGAGAAGCTACAGAAAAAACAGGAACGATGATCACAGGGTCAAAGAAATCTTTTATCGACAGTACGCAAGTCGCAAAGTTAGCAACACAGCGCCTTGAAAAGTTTACGAGCTCTGTTTCAAAAGATGTTATAGCCCTCGTCACGACGCTGACAAATATTGCCCTCGTGCTGTTAGTAGTGCCTTTTATTCTATTTTACTTATTGCTTGATGATAAAAAGTTCTTTAACTACTTCTTGAGACTTGTGCCGCATCATATGGAACATGATGTTGCAGCGATATTAAAGGATATCGACTCTACGCTGTCATCATACATTAAGGGACAAGTACTAGTGGCTTTTTTCGTAGGTATTTTCATGTATGCTGGTTACTTATTGATTGGACTTAAGTTCGCGCTGGTTCTTGCTCTGTTTGCCGTACTAACGAATGTTATACCGTTTTTAGGTCCATTTATCGGTGTATTTCCTGCACTTCTGGTCGGGTTGATTCAAGACCCTTTCATGGCCATAAAAGTAGCGCTCGTTACCCTTGTTGTTCAACAAGTGGAGGGTAACATCTTATCACCGCAGATTATGGGAAAACAGCTTCGCATCCATCCCCTTACGATCATCTTAGTCGTGCTCATGGCTGGTGCAGCGTTCGGTTTTATCGGTTTACTTTTAGCAATTCCGGCTTATGCCGTTACAAAAACAATTATCAGCAATCTATACCGCATCTATCTGTTATACAATCCACCAGAGTCGAGAAGCAATCTGCTCTGAAAGGAGAAACGTGTCTACCGTGAAACAGCCATTTGTTAAGGATATTACGCTAAAAGATAAAATATGGAATCGTTTTGAATCATGCCGGCCATGGGTGCACCGTTTTGCCCGTGTCGGTTACCTTTCCAAAGGAATTGTTTATGTCATAATCGGAATTCTTGCTTTGATCATGTCCACTGGAAAACACCCGAATGAAGCAAGTTCAAATGGAGCTCTTTATACGATCGCTCAGCAGCCTTTCGGACCCGTATTATTAATTGTCCTCTCCATCGGCTTAAGTGCCTATGCGTTTTGGCAGCTCGTTAAAGCTGTTTTTGATCCAGAGTGTGTCAATCATAGCTGGAAGAGATGGTTTAGCCGCTTAAGTTATTTAATCATTGCTGGTGTATATATCGCGATGTGCATCAGTTCATTAAGAATTTTATTTCGCGCCAGAGCTGAATCTTCAGATAAAACCTATCAAACTCTTTCTGCAGAGATGCTTTCGCAGCCATTTGGACAGTTGTTAATTGCTATTGGAGGGCTCGTGTTTGGGATTATTGGAGTTGTATTTTTGCACCGTGCCTTTTCACACCGTTTCAAGCGTGATTTGAAGAAAAATGAGATGAACAAAAAAGAATGGAAATGGAGCGGGTATATAGGGACGTTTGGAATGGCGGCTCGGGGGATTGTATTTATGATTATTGCGTTCTTTCTTGTGCGAACTGCTGTACTGGCAGATCCTCAAGAGACACGAGGGTTGGATGGAGCGCTGCTTGAACTTTCAGCCCAGCCATTTGGTCCTGTACTGCTCGCAATAGTTTCTCTCGGCTTTGTGTCATACGGAGTATTTATGTTTGCAAGCGCGAGGTATAGGCGATTAAATAGCGGTTAAACAGTGGTTATGTATCGGTTAAGTAGAAAAATCCTTGTCTCTGAATAGAGACAAGGATTTTTTGTGTTTCTGACAAATACAAATTTAATGAATTTGTATTTGTTTGGGGTCAGACCCCCTTTTTGCTTTATTCTTTCGACCACTTTTCAAGCGTCTTATCTGTTGGCAGCATGACCGTTAACAGCCCTAATAACGGCAAGAAGCTGATTAAGAACATCGTGTTAGAGATACTAGTAATGTCCGCAATTTTACCGAGTACTACAGAACCGAGCGCACCCATACCAAAAGCTAGTCCTACAATTAGCCCTGACACCATCCCGATCCTTCCCGGTACGAGTTCTTGAGCATAGACAACGGTAACCGAAAAGCTCGTATTTAAGATAAAGCCGATGACGAAGAACAACGGTATTACAGCCCATAGCCCTACGTGCGGCAAAAGAAGTGCCAGTGGCGCTGTTCCCACCATCGACCAGAAGATCATGTTTCGTTTTCCTAATCGGTCTGCAATCGGTCCACCAAAGAATGTTCCAAGTACGCCTGACGCCATAAAAACGAATAAATAAACTTGAGCTTGCCGGATTGATAAACCGTAATCCTGAATCAAGTAAAACTGATAATAGTTGCCGATTCCCGAAAAATACCACGACCTTGCAAACACTAAAAAGACGAGGAGTGCCATCGCTCCGATCACTTGATTCTTTCTTTTCTGATCAATCGCCTTTTTCTCCCCCGTCTGCTTCTTTACACGGGGAAAATGAACAAGCTGCTTTGCGTACCAGCCTGAAACATAAAACAGCACGAAAATGGCGATCGCCGCTAATGAGGTAAACCACACAGCCCCAAACTGACCGAGCGGAACGAAAACAAGTGCAGTCATAACAGGTGCGAGTGAACTCCCTGTATTTCCGCCTACTTGATAAATCGATTGTGCTAATCCTCGGCGGTTGCCTGCTGCCATATATGCCACACGCGACCCTTCTGGATGGAAAACAGCACTTCCTAGTCCAATACCGATTACGGAGATAATAATAAGGTAAAACGAATCCGCAAATGCAATGCCAAGCATACCTATCAAGCTAGCCATCATTCCAATTGGCAGCAAATAAGGTGATGTCGTACGATCCGTATACCAGCCGATAACAGGCTGCATGATAGACGAGGTGATGTTTAGCGTAAATGCAATCCAGCCTAGCTGAGTGAACGTTAAGTTCATGGATTTCTCTAAAATAGGAAAAATGGCTGGAATTACTGCCTGCATTGAATCATTTAACAGATGGACAAAACTGATGGCAAAGAGGATTGAATAAATGGTTTTCTGCTGAGAAGCCGCTAAGCTTGGCGTCTTTTCTTCTGTTGGCGCTGCCATGCTGCATTCCTTCTTTCTATAAGCTTACTCGTTAAGTAACTACAAATCTATGTAACTTACAATAGATTACCATAATCAACGCACCCAATACTAAAATACAGGATTTCGACACGTATAATGGAGCAAACACCCTAGCACAAATCCTTAAAATCGCGTGGGAAATAAATTGTTTGGGGACTGACCCCCAGACCCCCCAGACCTAAACAAGAAGCCAGCCCTGAAAATAATGGGCTGGCTTCTATCCTTGCATTTATACATTTATCCCTCGGTTTAAACCTTCTCGATCACCTTGTCAATGATTCCATATTTTGTTGCTTCTTCTGCTGACATGAAATAATCGCGGTCCGTGTCTTTTTCTACTTTTTCGATCGGCTGGCCTGAGCGATCGGAGATAATTTTATTTAACAACTCGCGCGTCTGCAAGATACGCTTCGCGTGGATCGCCATATCGGACGCCTGGCCTTGCGTTCCTCCTAATGGCTGGTGGATCATTACTTCTGCGTTCGGAAGTGCATAACGTTTCCCCTTAGCGCCAGCTACCATTAAGACTGCTCCCATTGAAGCTGCCATACCGATACAGATCGTTGACACATCGGGCTTTATAAACTGCATCGTGTCATAGATTGCTAGACCTGCAGTAACGGATCCACCGGGAGAGTTGATGTAGATGGAAATATCTTTATCAGGATCTTCTGCTGCTAAGAATAAAAGCTGCGCAACGATAGAATTTGCCACGTTATCATCAATTGCACTTCCCAGCATGATGATGCGATCTTTCAAAAGTCTTGAATATATATCGTAAGACCGCTCTCCGCGGTTAGTCGATTCAACAACCATAGGTATTAAGTTCATTATTATTTCCTCCTTGTTATGCCGCGACTGCCATCGGGCTTGTGTTTGATGTATGTGGTACATGTATTTTTCCAAATCCTGATGTGATAAAGATGATTTTAGCCGGCTCTTGCTGATTTTCCGCCCCTTCTACCTGTACTTCCGTTTTCATAGGCAATACATTCGACTCATCACCAGCTGCTGCATCTTGTTTAATTGGTGTAACCGTCTTTTTGTTGTCCTTCTTCACGTTGTGCCGCCTCCTTCAGGTTTTGGATACATGGCCATTGAAACATGATACGTTTTAGCATTTTCTTGACTGGGTCTGTGATGCTTTTGAATCAGAGCAGTCAGCATGTCTGTATAGTCTTGCAGAAAAGCATTCCGATTTTTAACACCTGAAAGTGAGAGCTCCATCTCCATTACAGCACTTGGGATTTCTTCTTCGTCCACCTGCTCCATAAGAGAAACTGCATCCCTTTTTATTTTTTCTGTGAGTGATAATACGTGAGCGAGAGCGGTTTGGTCTTGAAGTTTCTTGATCGTTTCTGAAGAAAGTCCTAATGAATCTGATAATAAAAACGACCTTCCGGCACTTACATATAGAACTTCTACAAGATTTCTTACATTCCTTGTTCCCGCACGAACAACAAGCCCTACTTTTTCCAAAGCCTTAAGATGGTAGTTCACTTTTTGAGCGGAATCGTTCATTTTCTTTGATAGCTCTGTCGCAGATTGCGGATTCTTCAACAAGCTTATGATTTCTGATCGGATTGGATGCAGAAGGGCAGCCGCTTGTTCGGGCTCTGTGACGATAAAAGTTTCAGGCATGCTTCGATTCCTCTTCACTTTCATCACCTCACTTTAACCATATTATTCTTACATAAAAATTATTCTTTACGTAAAATCATTTTATTACGTCACCCTTCATTATGTCAAAGAATTTAGCAAAATATACGTTTGCCTATTAAGGACATAAAAAAACAGACTGTCCTGTAACTTCCAGCCTGCTTTTCTTCGCTATAAAAGCGGTATTACACCTAGTATCAAGAAGATTACCGCCATTCCTGCATTTAACCAAAATTCAGTTTTTTGATTAAATATCTTTCGTTCTACCGCACGAAATAAAAAGATAACCGTTAAGATCGAAAACAATACGGTGGGGCTCTCCCACGTTTTTCCGTTATAGATGGCGAGCAGCAGTCCAAGGAACATGAGCACCATCTCCGTATACACCCAGTGTTTTGGTCGTTTTTTCATCAAACAAAAGGCCCCCTTTCACCGGTTGATAATACACAGTGTACGGTGCAGAGGCCTATTCGGTGCTTATCTTTATACAGGTTTTCCTTGTTTTTCCTTTACCCAGTTCCCTGATGGTGTATTTTTATGAAGGACACGCAGTATGATCCATCCTAGCAGTCCGCCAATTACAGAACTCAAAAGGAAAGGTGCTACAAAAAAGAACGCTCCTGTTTTGGAACCTAATAAGTATGTAGCAACAGGCACTGCCACTAGAGCTCCAATTATGCCCGTCCCTATCCATTCTCCGATTGCAGCAAAAAAATATCTTCTTCCCTTCATATAAAAATACCCCGCTGCTAACGCTCCAATCATGCCCCCTGGAAAGGCAAGCAATGAACCGACACCAAACAAATTGCGCAGTAAACCTATGCTAAACGCGACCACCATAGCTGGAAACGGTCCTAGTGTTACACCAGCAATAACATTAATCGCATGCTGAACTGGAAAAGCTTTTGCAACACCAGCAGGAATCCAAAAAACATGAGAAGACAATGTACCGATCGCTACCAGCATCGCCATAAGAGTAAGTTTCTGAACAGATATCTTCACTTACTCACCTCTCTTCGCTGACTGAATAACATCAATCATTTTCCTTGATGCTTCTTCAGGGTTATCCATACCGCTTATTGCCGAAATAACTGCGGCACCATCAGCACCAGCCTGAATCACCTCATTTGCATTGTCAATCGTGATGCCACCAATTCCAACAAGAGGCAGGTTGATATTATTCATGAGAAGTTCCTTGATTAGTTCTACACCTACAGGTTCTTCAGCATCCTCTTTTGAAGCAGTTTGATAGATTGGACCAACCCCAAGATAATCTGCACCATGTGAAACGGCATCTTCCGCTTCTGCCAGTGTATGAGCAGAAACACCAAGAATTTTACCTTTTGTTTCATGCCGTATTGTATTTAAGTCTCCGTCTTTCTGTCCCACATGAAGTCCATCAGCATCGACTGTTTTCATTAACTCCAAATCGTCATTTACGATAAAAAGCACTCCGTGTTCTCTGCAAACCTTTTTTGCACGAATAGCTATTTCAAGACGCTTTTCACCACTTAAACAGTTCGCTCCTTTTTCCCTAAACTGAAATGCAGTAATACCACCTCGAATCGCTTGTAAAAGAATGCGTTCAAAAGCTGCCGGCGAATTACAGTTCATCGTTCCAGCCACAAAATAAAGGGAAAGCTGCTGTTTTATCTCTACATTTAAAGAAGTCCTCATATTCTTGCTTCCTCCGTTAAAGTGTGATCTCTCCAGTTGATTGAACCTTGCCAGATTTCGGGCGTGCTCTCTAATACAAACAGCTGATCAATAAGGTTCTGCTGAAAGCTCCCCGGTCCCTTTGCTGTCTTTACTGCTTCCTCAGCTGCTTTTGTGAGCATGAGAATCGCTAAAGCAGTCCGATTCAGAATGGAAAGTGTCTGGGTGCGTGCCTCTTTTCGATTCGCCTGATATAAAGCCACCATGGAGGTTGCAAAGCAGCCAGTACCAGTAACAAAAGCTAGCATGGGATCACCATGAGAAAGTATTATTGATTTCTCACCATCAGAAATGACATCTTTCTCTCCTGTCATCGCGATGAGACACCCCGTTTGTTTCGCAGCCGCCGAAGCAAGTTTGATCAAGTCTTCTTCAGAGCTTCCGAGTCCACCAATTTCGCCATCAACGCCCTTGCCTGTCCAGTCTCCTTTAGCAAGAAATTGTATCTCTGCAGCGTTTCCGCAAATTGTCAGAATTGTTCGGGGCCAGACCCCCTTCAATTGTGAATATTCTGATAATATCTCATTAACCACTTCTTGGCGGAAAGCGGACAGTCCTATTCCTACTGGATCGAGTACTACTGGTACTCCGCTCTGCATTGCTTTTCTACAAGCTAGAATCATAGACTTGGCAGTTGGTTCATCGAGCGTCCCGATGTTCAGGACAAGTGCATCTGCAACCCCTACAGCTTCTTCCACTTCACGTGCGTCATGAACCATCATTGGGCTTCCTCCAGCTGCTAGTACACCATTTGCAAGGAAATTCATTGTAACGTTATTGGTAATGTGATGTACTAGCGGCTTTTCTTTTCTAACGTCAGCTACAAACGCCTTCCATTCTTGAACTCTAGTATTGTTCATGTGCAATCCTCCTATAAGCAAAATGATTAACTGGTCCATGACCTGAACCGACTTCTATCCCATGTGCTATTGCGTTTTGAATAAACTTCTTCGCATGCTCAATTGCACTCTCAGCTTTCTTCCCGTAAGCCAGCTCTGCTGTAATGGCTGCAGAGAAGGTACATCCTGTTCCGTGTGTATTTTTCGTGTTAATACGCTTTTCCACAAGTTCAACCCTCTCAACACCGTTATACAGAAGATCAGAAACATACTCCCCGCTGTCGAAGTGACCGCCTTTTATTACGACATAATCAGCACCACCATTAAACAGCACTTTTGCCGCTTCTGCTCTTGCTTCCTCACAATCTATCTTGATCCCTGTTAAAGCTTCTGCTTCAGGAATGTTAGGGGTGATGACTTTTGCAATCGGCAGCATATACGTTTTCATCGCATGAATTGCTTCCTCTCCTAAGAGAGTGGCACCGCCTTTTGCGATCATGACCGGATCGATAACCACGTTGTTCCATCCAAATTTTTCAATATAATAAGCAGTTCTTTCGATGTACTCTCCGGAAAACAACATGCCTGTCTTTACAGCATGAGGTTTCAAATCACTTCCAATCGAACGCAGCTGAGCCTCTAGTCCCTCTAACGAAACAGGAAACACCCCTTGAACGCCAACCGTGTTCTGAGCCGTTACTGCTGTAATAACAGACATTCCATAAACTCCAAACTCTTGGAACGTTTTCAGATCTGCTTGAATACCTGCTCCTCCACCGCTGTCTGATCCTGCAATGGTCAGTGCTTTACTTACTTTTATCAGCTGTGCCACAATATCGCCTCCTTATTACATACAAAAAGCCACCCGCAAGATTATTAGCGGGTGGCCATTACAGATTCATTAGCATTTGCATGAAAGAGAAGCTTGTAATCATCCACACCGCTTCCCTACGCCAGTATGATCTGGATCAGGTTCAAAGGGTCGAAGGCTACAACCTTCTCTCAGCTTTTTTATAAAAGCACCCCTAGCGGAAATGACTATATTGAATTAATTCCATCCTACCCACACAGTGTTCTAAATGTCAACGTTTTTTTCACTTAAGTGTTTCAAGTGTGTTTAAGCACCTTCAATTACGGGGAAATAGTAATTAACACACAATAACAACATAAAAAACACAGAACAAAAACATTTGTAACAAAATGGAGAATTAACAGAAATAAACATGACAAATCATTAACAAATTTACCAAAAGGTGGTGAAAAAGCGGTACATTGGAATGATTCTTAAAATTTTTTCAGAATTTTCAAATAAAATGGTTGTCATCGAGCACCTTGCTCAGTATACTAGTAGAAACCTAGAAACATAAAAGGTTAATTGGATAGGGAGATAATATAAGGAGGGAAACAGGATGAAAGACAAAAACACTTCTTTTAACAAAAACCAAAATGAGATGGTGCAGTACAAGCAACAAAAAAGAGACCCATTTGCCTTCAGCCTTATTGCTCAAATGGTATTGGATGAGGCCCTTCACAATTATTACAAAGAGTATTATGAAAGAGAAATCGACAATGCCTTAGATACAAAAGATAAAGAACGCTTTATGAAACTAACCTCAGAATACAAAGCGTTTCTCGGTTAAGGCTTCTTAAACGGTACACCTTTTATCAAAAGGTGCCGTGAAAGCCAAAACACCCTTTCAGCTAACGGATCGATATCCGCGCTGCAGAGGGTGTTTCTGACGTGCCCGTTAACTGACACTTATTAAAAACTCAATCAATCAATTCAACGTTGTCGGGGATTCCGGCTTTTTCTTTTGTGCTTTTTTCCTTTTCCACCATACCCAATATAGGACCGCGATTACAATTAGCCATAAAGGAGCTAGACCAACCAACGCAACGACTACAAAGGAGACCGCTGAAACCAAAAAATTCACAGTTTCCATAAACAGCATCTTCGTTTTTGCCCACGTATTCAATTCTTCTGTCTGAAACTTTTCTGCTTTTAAATTTTTCACTTCAAACTGTATCGTTACTGTAGAGTAATCACTTTGATTTTTCAAGAAGTTTAATCGTCCTTCAATCTGTTCGATCTCTTCCTGAACGGAAGCAAGGTCAGCTGATATTTTTAATAAGTCTTCTGTTCTCTGTGCATCCTTCATGAATGATTCCAATCGGTCTCTTACTTGCTGTTTTGCTTTTAAGCGGGAAGAAAGATCTACATACTCTTCTGTAACATCTTCTCCCCTTACATTTTCGTGTGGTGTTCCTTTACTTAATTTTCGAACCTCACCTAAAAACGTTCGAAAACCATCCATTGGAACCCGGACAACCATCGTGCCAGATTCATACCCCTTCTCACCTGCACTTGTATTCGATTCCACGATATAGCCGCCCTTATTCTCAACCATATTGCGAACCATTTCCATCGTATTCTGCAATTTATCAACTGAAATCTGCATGTCTGCGTTATAGATGACTTTTCTTTGATCTTTAATCTGTTGCATTTTATCTCCACTAGTATCCGAATCAGCTTTCGACTTTCCTTCTTCTGAAGCATTTTCCATCTTTGCATCTGAACTGCCACCGGCAAAATCTTGATCGCTAGCCATCTTGCTTTCAGACTTATCATTGCTGCTGCACGCGCTCAAGAGGAGCACGGCGATAAATACCCACACTTTCCATTTTTTCCACATATCGTATTTCCCCCTTTTCACCTTAGACGCTTTAAAAGAAAAAAAGGTTTCAACCCCCATAAAACCTACCTATTTAATGTTTTTTTCTCATCTCGTTTTATGATAAAATGTTGTCTGATGATATGGAAGTATGAAAAAAAGCCGATTTATGCTAGTATGTACAGGATAAGTAAGTGGTTTACTGGAGGAATAGCATGTCAATGATAGGAAGAAACGATCCGTGCTATTGTGGCAGCGGAAAAAAATATAAAAAATGTTGCTTACATAAAGAAGAGCAAACACGCGAAGTATCCTTCCACCAAGAAGGACTCATTAAATTCGCGCTTGAGAACTTTCAACAGGACTTAGCAGCACGCACATCACAATATGTTAAAAAGTATCCTGTTGCCAAAGACCAAGAACAAACATACGCAAATATCGCGGTATGCTGGGAAATATTCTGCTCAAAAATTCAGGATGGAAAGACGCCTGTTGAACTTTATGTCGAACAAGTAAAGAGCACGGTTAAACCGGAAGTTGCAGAAATTCTGGCTGGTTGGATAACAGCAGCACCTTCTCTTTATAAAGTTTTGGAGCAAAAAACAGGGTTCATCTTTACGGTTCAGGATATTTGGTCAGAGAAAGTATTCGATGTAACCATCAATGCTGCTGAAAAACCAAAACAAGAGAGTGCACTACTCGGAACACTCGTTTCAAACGGCATCAACCACGAATTTTATGTTGGTTATGTAGAAATGCCAATGTCCGAACTGCCGCCTTTAAAAGCAGCCGTGGAAAAACTTCACCCTCTAGCTGATGCTAAAGAAATTTTCCAAAAAGAGTTCCCAGCTGTTCTTCAGCTCTCTTTAATTGATATTTCTGAAGGTGTTCCTCAACCTAAAGAGGATAAGCCTGCTGATGAAGAGAAAAAATCCGCTGTTAACGAGAATGAAAAAACAGTGGAAGTTTCCGATCAACAGGAAGAAAAATACACAGCTGTAACGGACCTTGTCAAAGCAAATGCTGAAACAGAAGTAATTGAAGAAGCTGAAAAACTTTGGAGTGAATATATCACAGAGTCCAAGCCAGCGATACGAAAAGAAGAGATCTATGCAGCAGCGCTAGATTATCTCGTATCAAAAGATATTAGGGGAATCGCTTCTACTCAAGCTGAAACAGCTAAAAAGTACGGCGTTTCACCTGCCAGCCTTTCATCACGTTATCGCGAAATGAAAGAACTATTAAGCGTATAAGCCATCATACTTTTTATTACCCGTCAGGAATTCCTGGCGGGTTTTTATATGTAAAAAAACAAGACCCCTCTTATAAGGAGTCTTGTTTTTGATTGCGCTGCAGCCAATAGTAAATGGGTAAACCTGCAACTGTAATGAAGATCGCTGTTAAGCTGTCGAACGGATCGTTCAATATCGTTGCTCCAACAATGTATACAGAGCCTAAAATCGCAAAAATTGGGACAATAGGGAATAACGGCACACTGTATACTCTTTTTTGGTCTTTATGTCGTTTACGCAATTTGAACACCGCATAAAACGCGAAGATGTAAAAGATATAAACAGCGAAGATCGCCATCTCTGAAAGATAATCAGGATCTGTGAGCAGCATCATAATGATTGCAATGACCACTTGTAAATAAGTAGCAACAATCGGAGTACCGTACTTATCGCTTACTTTGCTGAAAACATGCGACAGTGGAAGCTGATTACGCTCAGCCATCGCAAACGGCACTCGCGGAATCGTTAAAATTTTTCCGTTTAAGCATCCGAAGATGGATACGGCAATACCAACAGCGATTAATTTTCCACCTAATGGACCGAAAAGAATGGTTGCTGCTGATGCTGCTGAGTTCTCGCCAAGCCTCACGATCTCTGAAGCTGGCAAAATGTGAAGCAATGCAATGTTAACGAGCAAGTATGCTGCCATTACGATTAATATGCCGCCGATGATTGCTTTCGGCAACGTTTTACCAGGATCCTTCATCTCTCCTGCAACAAAACCTACCATCAGCCACCCATCATATGCAAAAAGAGTAGCTAAAATGGCAGCACCCATAGAGATTTCTACTACTGCTCCGCTTGACGCATCTAAAATTTGTTCATTCCCTTGCCAAATACCGAAGACAATTATTAAAGCAATCGGGACAAGTTTGCCTAACGTAAACAGATTTTGGACGAAACCTCCGTACTTTGTACCAAAGTTATTTACAATCGTAAGAAAAAGAACCGTTCCAATACCGATCCACGGTCCAAACGACTTTTCCCATGAAAATAAATTTACCATCAATGAACCGAAGTATAATCCAAGAGCACCAATGACTGCAGGTCCATAAATAACCGTCTGCACCCAGCCGCTAAGATAACCCCATAGCTTGCCGTAAACTTCTTCCATATACACATAAAGTCCACCTGTCTTAGGGATTTGTGTGGCCACTTCAGCAATCGTTAATCCGCCTGCTAATGTGATCAATCCCCCTAGTGCCCAAGCTAAAAGAGCAAGGTTTGAGTTACCTGTGTACTCAAGAACACTTCCTGGCTTCATGAAAATACCCGAACCAATTACCGTTCCTATAACGATGGACATGGCTACTGAAAGCCCAATGTCTTTTTTCAATGCTGCTTCTTGATTCATGCTGTGTCCACTCCTTAAAGAAAACCTGGCTGACGCTTAGTGTAGCGTAGCCTTCATGGCTCTAAACTTGCTGATGCGATGAAAATTATAGTTAACTTTCAGATGCGATAAGAAACGTTTGTCCATCTGAAAAAGACTATTGTCACTTTAACATAAACAAGCTGAAAATGTCACTACCTACCAAAATAGACAGCCAATTCAGTTTTTTGCAAAGGTTTTCTTTAAGGAGCTTAAAGGTTTAAAGCTCTTTCCGCCTCAGCAGCTGCTTTTTTATAAAAGCTTTTTCAATCATGCTGTTGAGCTGCCGTTCGAGATCTTTTCTAGCTAGCGAGTCTGATTCATTTCTGATTTTGTTTTTCAGTTCACGAATCATAAGTTTTTCTTCTGATGTAAAATGAGAAGAATGAAGTATTATAATCACCTCATTTCCTTATTCACTTGCGAAAACGCCTTTTTATAAAGAATAATGAAAACAAACGGGTTCAGCATGATGTTTGTAAGTAAATCTGACACTCTTTTTGATGAGGACAAGAAAAAGACCTCTTGGGTTGAGGTCTTCGTTTAGAGGAGTATAAAATTTTTATTCTGCTTCTGATTGTGTTTCTTGATCTGAACTGGCAATAATGATCTTAACCCCTTGCTGTTCGATAGCAGAAAGGTGATCTCTTGGTGCTTCATCATCCGTAATAATCAAATCGAGATTAGACGCAGGTCCAACATTCGCAAACGCATTAACACCAATCTTGTAATGCGGAAAAACACCGATTCGCTTGCGTGACACTTTCCCCACTGCGCTCATAAAAGCAGCAACTTCTGGATTTGCCGTGCTGATTCCGCGATCCGAAATACCTCCGCCTGTAGCGAACGACAAATCAAATGAATATTGACTGATAAGACTGGTAACTAAAGCGTCAGTCATGTTCCCTGATTTCTTCACTTTTCCTCCAACTACGTAAAGTTCAATATTCTCTTTTTCCCGGAGTACATCGGCTGTTACGAGTGAGTTTGTCACAATGGTTAGTCGGCAGTCTGGCAATTGTTTTAAAATCTCATGGTGCATCCCGCCACCGCTGAGAAAAATCGTGTCATTTTCATGAATGTATTTTACCGCTTCTCTTGCTATTGCTCTCTCATACATTGATCCTTCACCAAAGCGTACCTCGTTGGATGCAGGACCCTTTTTCACTTCAGTTACAGGAATTGCGCCGCCATGCGTTCTTTTTAAAAGTCCATTGTCTTCCAATGATGACAGGTCACGGCGGATGGAATCGATTGAGACTTGGAGGGCATCTGATAACTCTTTTGCAAGCACACGGCCTTCATTTTTAAGTAATTCTAAGATCTTTTCTCTTCTTTCTTCAGAAAACATAATATATTTCCTCCATTACCTCTTATTTCCACGTGGTACATTCATCATATGCGGTATTATGCTTGTTTGTCAAATATTTTTTGCATGTTTTTTCCTGTTTTGTATTTAAACAAGCAAAAACAAGCATGTTGATCACGCTGGTTTTTGCTTGTTTAAAAGATTCATAACGGCTGAAATGAACAATCACATAATTTTCAACAATAATCACATAAAAAATGAACATAATCACATAAAAAATGAACATAATCACATAAAAAATCGAAGCAATCACATAAAAACAACTTACCATCACATAATTTTTCAAAATACTGCATTATGTCTTTCTGACAAATACAAATTCATAAATTTGTATTTGTCTGGGGTCAGACCCCCGCATTAGTCCTCCACCTTAATCAGAAACAAACGCTCGTGGAAGCGGCCTTGCTTTCTTGCTTTTTCCTGCCGAATCTCATCTAGTTCGCGTAATGTGAGGTCGTGCACTTTCGTTAGCGCAATTAAGATCTCAAACAGCTCTGCCAGCTCTTCAGCTGCATCCACTTCATTACCAGCCTCACGATACTCCTTCACGCCTTCTGCAAGCTTTTTCTTCAATTCACTCTCAAACTCCTGATTTCCCAGAATTCGAAAGGTGCCTTTCTTCCCCGCCTGTTCGAGCAGTTCAGGTATTTTATCACGAACTAATTTATTGTAATACACCATTGGCTCTTTTCCCTTCCAACAATTTCACAGCAAACGGTAGAACATACATCCTATAGAAAACTATATTCAGTCCTTTAGTTTTTTAGCCGAAATTACTACTAAAAATAAAAGAGCGATCATTCCAAACACAGGATATAAATAATGAAGAAGCTCTGAATAGCCTACTTGACTCAAAAGATAGCTGCCAGCCATTAAAACAAGGATGATGACTTGATTGGATAACCTTACATTTTTACGCAGAGTTCCAGCCAGTCCGAATATGTTTCCTATTAAAGTGGAGAAAATCTCACCATAGATCACAAAAACAAAAATGTAATGTACTGCTATTCCAAGACCGCCAACGATTTCGGCAATCGGTATTTCATAACTTAAAACACGGGGAACGGAATACAGCACGTATTGGCTGTTTAATAGAATGAACGTTAAGCCTAAACCGCCTAAGAAGCCTCCCCACTTGATTACCGATTCGTCTTTGGCCTCTCGGGATAACGGGACAAGAACAGCTTGGGCCAACGTTAAATTAAAGGCAGCATAAGCAAAGGGACTAACAACCCACTTCCAATGATCAACAAAATCACTTGCAACGAAAAGCTGTCTCCCACCTGAAAAATCAATCATTGAAATAGATAGACCTACGGAAAACAAGATCATTACGGGCACAATCAATGAATTTGTCCAAAGAATACCCTCTATTCCCCGCTTCATCACCAAATACGTTATACATAAAGTCATAATAATTCCTGCTTGAAACGGCAAGTGCAGCTGTTCCCAAAACAGCGCTCCAGCACCTGATAACATGACACCTGTTACACCAAAAAGCATAATGAGCATCAATACGTTTACGACTTTAGATACAGTTGGTCCGAATAAATACAGATTCATCTCATCAAAAGACGATGCGCCGAGACGTTTCGCCATGATCATTAACTTTGTACCGATGAAAATAAATAGGAAACCGCTTATTAGAATACCTGCAAACCCTGCTGAGCCATGTATCGTAAAAAATTCTACGATCTCTCTGCCCGTAGCAAATCCAGCACCTACTACCGTGCCGATGTAAGTGGCGGCAATCTGTAATATTTGTTTCATCCGTCCACTCATACCCTCACCTCCATGGCCATATCTTTACAAACATATGCATGGACAAGGATTTTAGAAGAAAAGAAAAAACAGCAAGGATCTTCCCCTGCTGCTCTACATTTTTATTAAATTTGCATCGCTCCGTTGCATTCCTGTATGATAACCCGATTCTTCCCTTGTCTTTTCGCTACGTACAGACTGTTATCTGCTCCTTCAAAGAACGCCTGTTTGTGCATACCCGCTCTGTAAGTTTGCAGTCCTACACTGATCGTCACATGTTTTTCTTCGATTTCAGGATGCACAAGATTCTGTACAACTTGCCTTACTTTTTCTAACAACGCGAACGCGTCCTCTTCATTGATATCATTTAATATGACAACAAACTCTTCACCGCCGTATCGTGCGGTAAAATCGTCGGTTGTAACATTATCTTTAATTGCCGCGGCAATCCGCTTTAGTACGATATCACCAATGCCGTGTCCATACGTATCATTGATCTTTTTAAAATTATCTATGTCCATCACGGCTAAGTGCACAGGATAATGGTAGGTTTCAGCCTGAAGCAACAAGACATCCATGTATTCATAAAATGCCATGTGATTGTAGAGACCAGTCAGCGCATCCGTTTTTACTTGCTTTTCCATAATGGTTGATTTCACCATAAGATCTTGATGATCGGCTTGTGCTTTGTTTAAATATTTTGCAATTTCGTAGCCACTGCTCATAATACCGATGCAAATCGCAGTAGACGTAATCAAAATGCATATCATAGAAAGCTGATCCATAAGATCATTCAATTCCTTTGAAACAGGGTGATATGTTGAAATAACTAGATAGATCATCGAGCTGAACACGAAAGACAGCCATACTTTTTTCTTTTCAAAATAAATCGTTGAAATCAGCATCGGAAAGAACAAACTCGTGTACATCACATACATTTCCGAATGAACACTGATTAATATGGCAGAAAACATACTTGCTGCACCGATGATGATGTAATCTACATATTTAGTCTGTTTTCTGAAACTCCATTCCGCAATTAAAGTTGTAAGTATTAAAAGCACGGTCGGCAGAACAATATAGGATATTAAAAATTCCTTAATCGGCCTTAATGTTAAAAAACTATTGATAACCTCTACACACACAGACACAAAGATAACAACCCAAAATACATTTAATATTTTCCGGTTCCACGCGATGTGATTTAAGTGTGCAGGCAGGTGTGGTTTACCCAATTCATTCACCCCATCTACACGTTTACAACTTTTATTATAACATTATTTTCCTGACCCAAGAGTTTTTATTACTTTGACTTATATTTAAAAACAATGGCTCTTTCTCCTCCAAATTATCGATATATACATTGAAAACGCACAGCAGGAATGAACCAGCTGTGCGATTATTATCAATTTTTATTATTTTATTTTTACGCGTTTTTTCTTTGGTAACTTATCCAAGAGCCAGCCTCTGCCTACTTCACAAAAACGAATTGGCATTTCAAGGGTTGCCAGTATCTTATCCTTTCCGTGGATGGTGAGTAGTCCTGTTTCTTCGTTAACATGGTCGACTACCGCATTCTCCGTTCCAGAGAGCGGGAACGCCCATTTGTTGTTACCAGAGTCTTTGATTTTGATCATTCTTCCGTCACAAGATACTTTGTGGCAATGTGGAGGCAAGCCTAACGTAATTTTGTTCATTGCATTTCTTTCCTCCCTTTCCGGATTTGTTTCATTGTAACAGATATAGTGCGTGTCTGACTGCTTATTTTTTAAATTTTTTGACTATTTAACACATTTGAAATAAACCTTCAAATAATTAGGAGGACAAGCTAGGGCATTTGCCATTTCGGGCTTTATTATACGAGCATATACTACATTAATGAAGAGTAAGGGGGGATTTTTCAGTGGTAAAATGGACTATGTTTTATCATTCGAGCGCCATTTCAATTGGAGCAATTTCCAGTTATTTATTCGGAACGCCGAATATGCTGTTTAAAACACTTGTTCTTTTTGTCGTATTAGACTATTTAACAGGTATAGCTGCATCTGCATATGAAGGAAAGCTGAATAGCAAAGTTGGCTTTAAAGGTATTCTTAAAAAAATTATGATCTTCGCGATTGTCGCAATCGCCCATTCGCTCGACCAATTACTAGGCGGTTACTTTATTCAGTCCGCAACCATCTTTTTTTATTTATCCAATGAATTGTTGTCTATGATTGAAAATGCAGGCAGGTTGAATGTTCCAATACCGCCGTTCATAAAAAATGCCGTTTCTCTGTTAAAACAGAAAAGCGGCACTAATAACAAAAAATGATTAAATTAATTGGAATAAAACTGTGAGATCTTTTTAGCAATCTCTTGTGCATTGATCTGGTACTCCCCAGCGTCAATGCGCTTTTTTATATCTAAAAGTTTCTTTTCTCTTATGTTTAACTGAGCATTTTCATGCAGCACTTTAGCTTCATTAGATATGTATAGTTCGTCTTTAGCAAATGATGGTGGCTTAACAGAAGGCTGCTGATAAGGCTTATTCACATCATATTTTCGTTGAACGGGTTGCTGTCCATCAATTCTCATGATTTCACCTCTTCTGCAAAATTAATCGTACCGAGCCATTTCCATTGATCATCATAATCCAGGTTGTCCAACAATCTGCAAAACAACTCCTGGCCAGATGTATCCCATTTTACTTCGAACTCATTTCCGTTTTCTTTATCCTTACAAAAAGAATGAATCCACTGTGAAGTAAACAAGTAAGGCGTAAACTGTTCAAAGTCTAATAGATGTTTCTCTAACCATTGAATGACATCATCATTTGTAAGTTTCTGCATCAATAGAATCGTCCTTTGTTTGTGGTCGTCTTTACCTGTGCTTATACATTTCGGACCTGCCCTATTCTTTATGGGTATAGCCGAAAAATATTTCACAGAAAATTCTTACCTCTTGATGTTTTTTCTTAATAGTCAATCTTTGTAGCTCTTGAAAGGGTTGATTTACGTTTCAGATGCTCCCTTTCCGCGGGGCAGGCGGTGAGCCACATTCGTACGTTTCACTCTTAAGTGTCTCACCTGCCCGCCTGTCCCGCAGGAGTCTCGCATCCTACACTCCAATCAACTTGTCAGTGAAGGGGATAATAAAAAATTATATAAAACAATACATGTAAAAAGAGAAAAAGAACTTTCAAAATACAGGTGTTGTTTCACTAGTGGCTCACTGGAGTTGCACTTCAATCCACTCACCAAAAAGTGTTTTTTATAAGTAATAAAGAAGCCGATATAGAAATCTTCCCTATCAACTCTCCCTTTCAAACATCTTTCCTTCCTTAGAATCTTGTATAAGGTCTATAATAGAATAGAAGAAATACATAACAGTAGGTGTTTTCATGAAAATAACGTTTTCCTCGCTTCAGTGGATGGTTTTTATCCTTGCAGGCAGTTTAGTTGCCCCGATTGCCATTGGAGATGCTTTTGGAATGACACAGGCAGAAACTGCGGATTTGCTGCAGCGCTCTTTTTTAATTATTGGTGTGTCTGCTATTCTACAAGTCTTGTTTGGCCACAAATTACCAATTAACGAAGGACCAGCAGGGTTATGGTGGGGAGTATTTACTGTTTATGCAGGTATTGTGGCATCTGGTGCATTAACTGCTTCAGACGGTTTACAGCAGTTAACTGCCGGCATGCTGATCAGCGGCGTTCTGTTCTTTTTACTCGGTGCGTTTCGCATCATTAACTCAATTAGAGCTCTTTTCACTCCTTTAGTTACTGGAACTTACTTAATATTGCTTGTCTCTCAGCTAAGTGGTTCTTTTATTAAAGGGATGCTAGGGATCGGCTATCTTCAGGAAAACGCGGATGCCAAAGTGGCCATTGCCTCTTTATTTATCTTAGTATTGTCTATCGTTCTAGGAAAATCACGTGTGAAATGGCTTAGAAGTTATTCTATTCTTATTTCATTAATACTTGGATGGGGACTTTTCAAACTATTAAACTTAACGAAGGAAACCGTGCATTCTAACGAAATTTTTGCATTACCAGAATTATTAGCATGGGGTATACCTCAGTTATCAGCAGGAACGGTTCTGACTTCACTTTTCGTCGGAATGCTCTTACTTACGAACATGGTGGCAAGCATTAATGTTGTTGAGAAGGCGTATGAATCAGAAAATCAAGATTACAAACACATCAATTACAACCGTTCATCTATCATGATGGGTCTTAACACATGGATAGCAGGCTTGTTTTCAGCTGTTGCAAGTGTACCAATCTCAGGTGCATCCGGATTTATATTAACGACTAAAATGTTCAGCCGGTTGGCGTTTATTATGGGAAATGCACTTATTATTTTAATCAGCTTTTTCCCCCCGCTCACTTTTTTCTTTGCTGGTATTCCGGCTCCAGTGGGATACGCAACGATATTTCTCCCCTTTTCCAGCATGATCGGGTTAGCGTTTAAAGAATATAAGAACGCATTAAAGTCAGAAACAAATTTATTTATTATCAGTACTTCACTGATGGTTGGAATCGGAAGTCTCTTCATTCCAGCTGCCGCCTTAAAAGAATGGCCAAATATAATCGTAACCCTTTTGAGCAATGGTCTGATAATGGGTATGCTTACATGTATGGCACTCGAACAATTTTTCAAAAGAAAAAAATTACGTCCAAATCAATAAAAGAAATAAGGGCCCCTTATCTAGTTAAAGGGCCCTTATCTATTACCTGCTGCTTTTCTGTGAAATGGGAAGTTCAGCGTAAAATTTTTGGACGGCTTCTGCTAATTCTTTTCCATGATCATACATCATTAAATGAGTTGTATTAGGAATCAGAACTGTTTTGCTGTACGGCAATCCTTTAGACGCTTTCTCAATAAAGCGCATCGACTTTTCTAGATGATTTTCTTTTTCAGCCGGCAAAAATAAGACTGGGCATTCTGTTTTTTCGTACCAAGTTAAGAAATCAACATAGTAAATTTCAGAGATGATATTCTTGATTGTTTTCTCTGTTGTAATCCCACCAACTGTGCCGTTTTCTTTTACACGCGGTTCAAAATGGTTTACATAATTAGCTCTTGCCTCATTCCAAGGCTCCCAGTTGTTACGGTAATATTGCTTAAAAGCATCTACCGATTCATAATCAGGATCAAACTGACCTTCAAATTTAGCAAGATGTTCTTCCAGTGACTCTTCATAAAGTCCACCTTCACCTGTATCATTAATCATGGCGCCATCTATATTTACCAGTGATAGCACTCGTACTCTGCGCATAGCTGCATAATACAAACCAACCATACAGCCATACGAACTTCCAACAAGATGAACTTTATCCAATCTAAAATGATTGATAACACTTTCTAAATCGTTTGCTGTGTCTTCAAATGTGTAGCCATTATCTGGTTGTCCAGATTGCCCATGCCCCCTCAAATCATACGTCAGCACCCTATATTTATCTGTAAAGTACTTGATAACAGGTTCCCACGCCTGTGCGATACCTCCTAAATAATGAACAAATACGATTGTTTCACCACTTCCACCGTGATCATAAGCTGTAATTTTTGTTCCGTCTTGTGAGGTTAACACGTGTTTTTCAGCCTTAAACACCTACCTTATCTCCTCTTTCATGCGCCTCTGCAAATTTGGTTTATCACGTTTGTCGATTTCCACCAATTTGTTTCTTATATCTTTCTCCATGTCTCGTTCAAAAAAAGTAGCGAATTTACTCAAATAAGCAATGCTATCTGCAATCTCTTTTCCAATATCTTCTGCGATCTCATGTTTAGCTCTTACAAATGCTTCTTCTTTCTCCACGCCGTCCTCTACCAAAGAATAAACGGTGTTCAACATTTTTCTAAGTTCTTCAGCAATTTCAGCGATTTCGGTCGTTAAGAGCATATGATTCAGCAAAAGAGATTCTGTGCTTTTGTCTGCACATTCCTGACTGATCTCCCAGCCCTTTCTCAATTGAAACTTCTCTAACTCTTTTTGGATGTTTATCATAAATTTGTTTCCTCCGTTTTACAGCATCACTTCTACAAAATTCTACTCTATTTTCTGATATCCTTTCTATTTGCATAAGAAACTGCTATACTTTTCACAAAATCTGGAGGTGCGTATGGAACACAAAACAGCTGACCGACCGAACTGGAAAAGAGTCAAAGATCGTCATTTCGAAGTTACACATAAAAAGAATTCTTGTTTCAAAGGAAAAGTAACAGTCATTCATCTTAAACAAGTTTCTGAACCGCTTGTTGTTCATTACAAAGATCATGATGTTTGTATTGCCGATAATGGATACACTTGGCTTCAACATTTTCCTGAAGGTGAAAAATATACAATCACAACCGTCCTGGATTCCTACGGTAAAGTCGTGCAATTTTACATTGACATGTGCATGGATCATGGAGTGAATGAAGATGGAATACCGTGGTTTGATGATCTTTACCTGGATATTGTGATCCTTCCTGACAAAGAGCTCTTTTTACTTGATGACAATGAATTGATGGAAGCTTTCGACAAAGGCGATATCAATGACAAGGACATGAAACTAGCGCATGAAACAGCACAAAAAATCATCTCAAAGTATAAAAATGGAGAGTTCGAACACCTCGAAACATGCATAGAGCACGCTGAGGAATGGTATCGCGAGAAGAGGTTTGTTTAGTATGTAGGGTTGTTAGAAGTTGATTGGAGCGGAAGGATGCGAGACTCCTGCGGGACAGGCCGTCAGGTGAGACTCAGTATCCTCTAGTTTTTTATATTTTGGTAACATTTGTTGCTCTTGAAAGTGGTTGATTTTCGCTCCAGGATGCTCGCTTTACGCGGGGCAGTGGTGAGCCCTTTGCCGCTTTGTGCCCATAAAAAATGTTAGTTTGCATTCCAATCGACTGCATTCTTAATTAATTCATCTACAAACTTCTCTTTAATTTCTTGATATTTATGCGTATCATCAGGAAACTGCTTTGCCAATACTTTTTTTAGATCTCCGTATTTTTTTGCATCCTCTGGATTATTGTTTAAATAATCTTTAAATGATAGATGTGCGTCAATGTTTTTATTTCCAAGTTGAAAGATATGAATGTGATGAGACCTTTTAAGTTTACCTTTTGTAAAATATCTTCTTCCTGTTATTCCGTGTTCATTCCTTGGTTCATATCCTAAACACAACATTTCATCATTGAACAAATTTACTTTTTCAATATCTTTCACAACGATTAAGATATCTATAATTGGTTTTGCATAGCCTACTGAAGGTATTGATGTACTACCTATATGATAAATCTCAATCAGCTCATCTTTAAAAACTGCTTTGAGTTTATTTTCTTCTTCTAAATACATTTTTTCCCATTTTTCTGTCCATGGAAGTATTTCTGTCTTTCTCATCAGCACTTACTCCTCCCGCAAGTATGTTCATCTCATTAAAACAAGTAATTTATTCCACAATCTTGCTACGTTTGTTGAATAAGGCACATTTTTACACCTTATTATTAATTCGTTTAACCGTCCTTTAATCCTTTTTCGTCAAAATTGGTAAGTCTAAAGGAATTCACTTACCATTTTGCAGCGTGACAATAACTATTGTCATCTTGCAAAACCTATGCGAATTGGGGTGCTACAACGGAACTGAAAATCCAATAAACTTGATGAAAGAACAAAAATAAGCAAGCTAATTCATATGCGAATTAGCTTGCTATTTACATTACTTTTTTCTGTTTTGTACTCCAAAGAGAATTCGTTAGATACTCCCTCTAGTTTTATTATTTACTTAACAGATTGATTCTTTTCTAAGAAACGCAGTGCATCTTCAACTTCGTCTAGAACTTGCGACCCTATAATTCCTTCTTCCTCATCTAAATAAGTAACCTGGAAATATCCACTTTCACCTTGTGGTACATATCTCATTCTAACCATTTCACGCTGCTGATCTTCTTCTCTCCAAAACTCTAATTCTTGTTCAGGATTATTCATCAATTTGTCTATCTGATCATTATTCATCTGTAAGACACCTCTAGCTTACGCTGTTTAATTTTGTATATTCATTTTTACCCTAAAATAAAACCTATAAACCATTTGCAGTTTCCGACATTTCCTGGGGAATATTGTCTATGTCTGTTATTGCATGTATTGAGAGGTACTGACCCATTTTGTCAAAACGTCTTCTGTACTCAATATTTCTGCAAATTCATTATGAAGATGGGAAATGGCAGATTCATGAACGTCTTGAGCCGAAAATTTACGCCCGTTATAAGAAACGGTCGCAAAAGCAGCTGTTGCATCATGTATAAAAGAAACACCAAATCCATAGTTCGCTGCCATTCTTGCCGTAGTAGAAACACAATGATTGGTTGTCAAACCTACAATAATCACTTGTTCAATTTCTTTCTTCTTTAATTCTTCTTTTAAATCTGTTCCAATAAAAGCGCTGTTCACACTTTTTATAAAAAGTGGTTCGTTCTCTTTAGTCTCAAAACCTGTTTTCAGCTGATAACCTAATTTTGTTGGATGAAGTGGAGACGTCTCGTTTTCCGATCGGTGCTGCACATGAATGACAGGTAGTTTTGCCTTCCTGAATGCATCTAGTAAAATAAGCATATTTCCTTCTGCAGTTAGATTATTGCGCTCTCCCCAAAAATCAGCATCATCAAATCCCTTTTGAACATCAATGATAAGCAAGCACGCTTTTTTCACGGTACAGACTCCTTTAATCAATATAGGCTCTCTTACTAAATTACTTTTTCGATCAAGTTTTTAATTTTCCTTCCGTAATATTGAGGAATTGATTTTCATATTTTGGAAGTAGTATAGACGAGCCATCCGAATGGAGGGGACCTTTTGAGTGATTTTATGTTGTCAATTATTCATTTCATCGTACTTGGCATCAGTCTGGCAGTGCCTATCGGACCCATAAAACTCGAGATGATCAGACGGGGATTTAATGGAGGTTTCTGGCCGTCATGGCTTGTTGGGTTAGGAGCAGTTAGTGCTGATTTTATATTCATGTTAGTAGTCTTTTTGGGCCTTTCTCCATTTCTGCAATATAAACCGGTTCAGCTGACTATGCTTTCTATAGGCATTGTGATGCTTAGTTATCTCGGCACCACTACCATGAAAAACGCTTTTTCAGCAAAAGTCTTGCCTCATATCAATAACAATATTAGTAACAAAAATCCTTTTTGGACAGGGTTCATAATCGCTCTTATGAATCCTTATAATTTTATGTTTTGGTTTGGTGTGTATGGTGGCGCACTTCAAAGCATCCCTTCTTCATCAGGAAAATTGGTAAAGATAGGACTAAGCTTTTGTATATTAGCAGGCATTATCCTATGGAACCTAAACGTCGCTTTTACCGTGCACTTCTTCCGTTCCCTTGTCAATGAAAACACAATAAAATGGGTTACATGTGTTGCTGGCGCAGGCTTAATCGGGTTTTCAGGTTTCCTCATATATAAATTACTTTCTTAGACATAACAAAAGGCGCTAACATCCTAGAGTCAGCGCCTTTTAAAGAAATCGTCTTATTTATCGTATTTGTCTTTGTCTAACTGTCTTTCTTCTTCAAGGTCCAACTCTTCTTCATATTCTTCGTGATTTCGGTTGTGGATAACACTTCTTTCATTTCCAGTAATGTCTGTAGCCACAAAGCTTTCATACTCTTCTACATAACCGTCATCATCATCTGAGTCTTCATACATTTCGTTGTAATCCCTTTTATCAGGATCTGTAAAATCTGATGGTGTTTCACTTGTTCCATACTTTGCAACAGCTTGCCATGTATCTTCTGCATCAAAGAAAGTAGCGTCTTTACCGTCATTGCTTCTTCTTTTATAATCAGGTCCAGAAACAGCTTCTTCTACAGGTCGATCATCTGATGATTTTTGACCAGGACTGTGCTCTTTACAATAAAGTGTGGAAGGAACGGCTTCTAAACGTTCTTTAATAATGTCTTGTCCACAAGTTTTACAAACTCCGTAATCCCCTTCATCGATGCTCTTTAACGCCGCATCGATGTCTTCCAATTCTTTTTCATGCAGATCATTTAAAGCGATATCTTTTTCTTTTTCAAATAACTCAGTTCCTAAATCTCCTGGGTGGTTATCGTAATTAGACAGTTCACCTGTTGATTCTTTCGGAAATTCTGTATCGTTTCCAAAAGAGTCGTTTCTTTCTCGCATTTCTTTTATTTCATCTTTTCGTGATAATAAAATTTGTTTAAAATGGTCCATTTCTTGTGTAGTTAATGACATGTTTTAAGCTCCCTTCCTACATCCGTATACCATTTCATACCCGTTTTTCTTAATAATTATCCATCCCGTGTATTTTGCACCATTCCTACTCATGCTATACTTAGAAACAGACATAAACTCTCCCGTTTAAAACCCTCATTCATAAACCTCATAAAGTCTTTTTCTTTTCTAAAATGATATGGAATAACTTTTAAAAAGCCACCTCTTGATCCTTTCTACCTAGTTTTCAGCAAAAAATGTAAAAAAGTGTTGAAAAATTGCTTTTTTTCCAAGTTTTTGTAAGGTATGCTATTAGTATGTTTTTAAAAGTAATAGTAAGAAAGGCGGGTGAACATGAAAATTTGTGATCATTTTGAAAGACGTTTATTAAAGAACTATATAGTCGGATCAACCGCTGCCGTTCTAGGTGTTGGAGGCGTCTTTCTATTTACTACTCTCCGTTTTTCAACGTATGAATTTTTTATCTTATGCGGAATACTTGTTTCTTCAAGCATCGTAATGTTCTCGTTGGAATATGTATTTTTCCGAAGACACATTTCCGTTTTCCGAAATTATTTTTCTAAAAAACATCCGGGGTTGCAACTTGCTGAGAAAGCATATTTTCATGCTCATCATTTTCCTATAAGAACGGTTAAACGCATACTTGGACCGCACTTATTCGGATTATCTGTTCCTGCTATCTGCCTAACAGCTTTAGCCATTTATTTTGATTACTTATCGCTTCCCTACTATTACATATATCTCGCTTCACTCGGAGCCATTTTAATAGCAGGCATGCACGCAATTATTGAATTCTTTTTAACAACAAAAGCTGTTCAGCCTGTTTTGCGGAACATTCAAGAACGAACACTGAAAGATCATGGAAAGATCCTTTCTTTAGCAACTTCCAGACACATATCTATTCAGCGTAAGATTCAATGGAGTACGCTGTTTATTGGAACATTCCCGCTTCTATTGTTTGCACTTGCCAATCAGGTTCGTTTGTATAATCAAACTGCTCCTATAAATGAATCGTATTGGACTTGGGCTTTCTTTGTTTTATTAATTGGTATTTCCTTTGCGATCTATGGGGCTTATCTCTTATTTAAAGATATTCAGCAGCCTATGAACGAACTTCAAGCTGGAATGTATGAGGTCCGAACAGGAAATTCAAATGCCAAAGTTGCCGACCTGTATTCGGATGAATTTTCAAGGCTTATCAAAGGATTCAACCATATGGCACAAGCGATTCAATCACGTGAATACGAAAATAAACAGCTATTAGAAAGCTTTTTTGCTACAATGGCAGCAACCCTCGACGCCCGCGATCCTTATACAGCAGGTCATAGCCTTCGTGTTGCTGATTATGCGATGAAAATCGGCCAGATGGCTGGACTGCCATTTCAGCAGTTAATACAGCTGCGAAAAGCAGCACTGCTTCACGATATCGGAAAGATTGGCATCCCAGACGTAGTATTGTTAAAAGAGGAAACATTAACACCAGAAGAATTCGAACGCATTAAAAAACACCCTGTAATAGGCGCAGATATTCTTGCTCAAGTTCAGCCATATGAGGCGATGCAACCATTATTACCAGGGGTGCGGTACCATCATGAACGCTATGATGGCAAAGGCTATCCTGAACAATTAAGCGGAGAAGACATTCCAATCTTCGGACGGATTATTGCGGTTGCAGATGCTTATGATGCAATGACTTCTGACAGACCTTACCGCAAAGGAATGACTCATGAAAAAGCGTTAGCCATTTTGGAAGATGGAAAAGGAACGCAGTGGGATCCTTATTTAACACATCTCTTTGTAGAAGACATGAAGCTAAAATCGATTTCTTAGCCAGGAGGTTTTAACTTGAATTCATACGATCATTTCCCCCTCATTGAAACAGAACGACTTCGGCTCAGACCTGTTCTTGAGTCTGATGCGAAGGAAATCTTTGAAACGTTCTCCGATGGGGATGCCCTTCAATACTATGGTATGGAACCATTAAAGACTGAAGATGAAGCACTTGAGCTGATTGCAGCATTTGAAAAGGGATTTACAACGGGCAGCGCGATTCGTTGGGGTATTGTAAGGAAAGAAGAAGACAAACTGATTGGCACATGCGGTTTTCATAATTGGAGCAAGTCTGACCGCCGAACAGAACTAGGATATGAACTTGGCCGCAAGTATTGGCACAATGGCTTTATGAATGAAGCGTTAAAGGCCATTCTGCATTACGGCTTTAATGGGATGGAATTTAACAGAATTGCAGCTGTTATCAGACCAGAAAATTCATCTTCCCGCGCACTTGTAAAAAAGCTCGGATTCCATGAAGAAGCGCTTTTAAAAGAGCACCAAAGAGCGGGCGATCAATTTTATGATATGTACATCTATTCATTGTTAAAGAAGAACGCTCAACTATCTAACTGATCGTTAATACAAGAACTGGATTTATTAAGATTCAGTTTTCGTATGTATGTAGAAACATTTTTAGTTTTAGCAATAGAACGGTTTCCATGAAGTGGCTCACCGCACTCCCCCCAGGAAAGCGATCATCCTGTAACGGAGATCAACCACTTCCATATACATATTTTTAAATGCTGACTTGCTAGAGTGATTCCCTTTAAAAAGTCTTCCATGTTAGTTGATAGGAGTGCAAGGTGCGAGACTCCTGGGGGATTAGCGGGACAGGTGAGACACCTAACAGCGCAGAGCGCTAGGTGGCTCACCGCACGCCCCCCGGAAAGCGAGCATCCTGTAACGGAGATCAACCACTTCCACCTACAAAGATAATCCCTTCTCTTTTTATTCCTCTCTTCATGTTTCAAAATACTATTCTAGAGGTATGAAAAGGAAAAAGGAGGTATTTCACATGGAACAAAAAGAAACGTTCTTTGTAACAGCAAAAGGCGACATTCAGCCCCTGCCTACTGATGATCACGTTCACTATTTTGAAATACAAGCAACCTATGACGAAAAGCAGCAGCTGGAGCACCTGTTCACACAGATGCATGCAAACAATAAACAGGAAGGCTTGGATATCTTCTCACCAAAACGGCATTTTTCCGAGTCCCATGCTGAATACCATCGTGGAAAAGACAGCAAACTGGTATATGAATTATTTAGATACATCTACTTGTTAGGTACAGAAAAAACAAAGCGAGATGTTGAAGAGATGAATGTTTTGCCTGAATTATATGAAGCAAGTCACTCAACAATTGAAAAAGTAAAATAGCACCGGATTTCTTCTCCGGTGCTTTTCCTATCTTAACTTATTCCCACTCTATCGATCCATCCACTTTCACCCAAAAACGTACAATACCTAAATCGTCTAACGCGTGCTTAATTTTTTCCGCTTTTTCACGGTATAACGGCGTATCTGGGTTTGCGAGCACCAATGTTTTGGCGGGATTTTTCTCGTGACTGCTCAGCAGGTTTATAAACTGCGAACAAAAATCATCTCTATTTTCACTTTTCGAAACTTCTTCTAACTCTGATAAGTTGCCTTGAGCTGCAATTAACAGTGTATGATATTCATTTGCTGCCGCTAAATCTACGCCTGGTATGTCACCCATTCTTCCTGTTTCATATCCTTCACGTTTTAAATAAGCTTTCACTGCCGATATCACTTCTGATTTATTCATAACAAATGCCTCTGCACTTATAAATGGATGGTTTTGTAAAGCCAAAATCATCACTCCTTTTCATCTATACAACTTTCGAATCTATTCAATACCGATAGAGGGGTACTAAATGTCGTTTACCCGTATTTTTTATACAAAAAACCGCTCTGCAAGGAATATTCTGCAAAAGAGAAACTTCTTTCCCCTTTAAACGTATTTAATTTAATATATAAATAAGAAACTTTACTTGGGGGATTCACACATGGCTCAAAAAGCAGAAAAACAAAATCAATCCCGAATATGGACCATCTTAGCGGGTGTTGGGTTGTTTTTAATGAGTAAATTAAAATGGGTGTTCGGTCTATTAAAATTAGGCAAGTTTGCAACACTCATTTCGATGTTTATATCACTTGGTGCCTATGCGGCTTTTTATGGCTGGAAATTTGCAGTTGCCATCGTTTATTTAATTTTTGTTCATGAGATGGGCCATTTAGTCGCCGCTAAGCAAAAAGGGATAAAAACATCACCTGCGATATTTATACCATTTATGGGTGCGGCTATCGGCATGAAAGAAATGCCTAAAAATGCTAAAGATGAAGCCTATATCGCTTATGCCGGACCATTATTCGGACTTCTATCGTTCTTGCCAGCGGTATTTCTTTATGAAACTACAGGACAGCCGTTCTGGGGACTTGTTATCTTTTTAGGGGCGTTAATCAATTTATTTAACTTATTCCCTGTTTCACCTCTAGATGGAGGCCGAATTGTCGGTGTGTTATCAACGAAGATTTGGTTTATTGGTCTTCTAATCGTTATACCGTACTTATTCATCTCACCTGATCCGATTATTTTCTTAATTTTCTTGTTCGGCATTCTGACATGGTGGAAACGGGTTCGTGAAGACTTTGAGCAAAACAAGACAAAAGAGACGCTCGTATTATTTGAAGCTGAACAAAGAAAGCTTGCGGACATTCAAAAAGAGATGGATGAATATCGTGAAATGCCGAACTTCGGGTATATTATCGGTACTTACCTGGAAGATGTACGCGTGGCAAAAGACAGACTAAAACGAAATATCCCATCCGGATATGCGTTCCCTGTTTTACAAGATAAGAAAAAGATTAAAAAGCATAGTACATTAGTAGAGATTGAAATGTTGAACAATCGTGAGCGTTTCATACAAACATTGCAGGAGGAATATGAAACCAATCGCCGCCAGAGAGATCATGTGCTAGAAACATATCGTGAAGCAGACCCTGAAGGTGTTGCCAGCATTCCTGAACTTCCAATGTTCAGCCACACTGCTTATTTTGAAGCTTATGAAAAAAGCTTGCTAGAGGAAAAAGCAAAAACAGAAAAGCTCTTTGACCAAAGAAAAAATTATTATGTTTCTACTACAAAAACGAAGATCGTCGTGCTGATCATGTATTTATTATTAGCTGGTGTGTTATCCGCATTTGTTGTATACGGAAACCACCTTATGGATGCCAACAGATTTTTAATAAGCTAACGCCTTAACACCTCGTACTTGAGGTGTTTTTCTTATGCCCTCCTTTTGACCTGTGCTCTCTTCTTTTTTAGTTCATTGGATAGAGAACCGCTTTTTTCATGAGTGATATTTGGCTTATCTTTAAGACGTTTAACAGGAAACTGTAAAAAATGCACGAATTGTGAAGAAAAATAGAAAATAAGGAGCGACTAAAGAAATGGGAAATGTACTAAAAATCCTCTTTTCACTTGCGATGTTACTTGGAATGTTCACAAACACCGCTTCTGCTGAAGAAGGAACGAACGCTAATGTTGTTGGACAAGATTTGTACGTGGATGTTGCTGCTGCAACACTCTGGGTAGGACCAAATGCTGCAAGACCTTTAGATGAGCCATCCCTATCAAACCCTGTAGATCTAAGAAGCTGGACGACGGGAATGTCTTATGAGGAAAAACTATGGTTAGTCGGTGAGCTTGAAACACAAGCACTTTACGGACAAAAAGTACGTGTTTTAGAACAGCAAGGCGATTGGGTAAAAGTAGCGGTCTATGGCCAGCCAACACCGCGAAACACACTAGGTTATCCAGGTTGGATGCCCCTTGCACAATTGACATCATCTGATCGATTTAAACATGCAGAAGGAAAGCCTTTTGCCCTAATCACAAGTCCTACAGCCTGGCTCTCAAAAGCACCTTTCGGACATAAGAATGACCTTGAGTTAAGTTATAATACGAGACTTCCTGTTTTAAAGGAACTTTCAAACACGATAGCTGTTTTAACACCTCAAGGAAAAGTTCGCTGGCTTGATGCGAAAGACGCAAAAGTGTATACAAGTGAAAGTGATATTCCTGTTCCAACTGGTGAAGCACTTGTGGAAGAAGCGAAAAAGTTTATCGGCCTTCCTTATCTTTGGGCAGGTGCAGCTGGATTTGGTTTCGATTGCTCAGGATTTACACACACGGTCCATAAAGCAAACGGCATCACAATTCCTAGAGACTCAGGTCCACAGTCGAGAGATGGATTGATTGTGGATAAAGATAAGCTTCAGCCAGGGGATTTAATGTTCTTTGCTTATGATGAAGGGAAAGGGCGTGTCCATCATGTTGCCATGTACGCTGGAAACGGGATGATGATTCACTCGCCAAACACTGCCTCAACCGTACGTTTGGACCCTATTTCTACACCTGCTTATGCAGTTGAGTTCTCAGGCGCAAGACGTTACTTGCCACAGCAATAGTTGAATACAAAAAGCAGATCACACATGGAAGCGTGATCTGCTTTTTTGTTTATTGCAATCCTTCAATTGTTATTTCTGTTACTGGAAGAAACGCTTCACCTGTATTTTGGTAGGTTACGCTCACTTTATCCTCTTCTTTTAAATAGATCGCAAGCGGATTGCTTTCAGAAGAAACGATATAGCTTTGGCGATTATCCAATAGAAACGATACTGTTGTGTAATCCCCAAACTTTTCTTTATACACACGTAGCACTGTGCCAGTAACTTTCTTTTCTTCAGCCTCAGAAGTTCCATCCACTGAACCGCCGCCTCTTTGCAATGCAGTTTTGTACTGTTTTAAAGCAGCATTAGGTGTATTGCCGTAGACTGATATTTCAGGATTCGCAGCTGACACAATAAAATAGTTTTGTAGAAATCCGTTTGAATCTAGCACTGGAGTTAACCAGCTTGCTTCACCATAAAAGTTGTAGAGAATCGGCATTTCACCGTTCCATTTCTTTTCAATAAACTTTTTCTCAATGATTTCTAGCGCACCTTCTGAATCCATGTATGATTCTTCAAGATTACCAGTGTAATATGTCGCTTTCCCGCTTCTTGCATTGGTCAATGAGTAACCAAGCATAGAATCTACTCCCTCTTTCGGGCTTGTAAAATCAGTAAAGTAATACATATCACCATTTTCATCAAAAATTGGACTTACATTCGCTTCTGTTCCTTCATCAGAAGGCAGTTTCACATCTTTTTTGCCAAAAATGCTGTTCAGAAACCCGTGTACGTAATTACCAAAGTAACTGTTCTGCAGACTTACGGTTTCAGGTGATACGGCTCCATCAATAAATGCAGGAATGTCTTTTAAACGATAGTCTTGTGTCTTTCCGTTTTGCGGGTCTGTTACAACGATTCCTTCAACTTTAAACCCGTTACGAGCAGAAATAAATTCTCCGTATGAACGGATGTAAAAAGGTTTTCCCTCATCATCGATCTCAAGCTGTGGATCTCCATAGAAAATGTATTTCGGGAAGCTTGAGCGCATGTGACGTTCAATGTTTTTATTGAAGTACGAAGATGGTGTATAGGCCATTTCTGATTTTATGAACTTCGGATTTGCTGTTGAATCGGTGGCACTTAAAGTGAAATAGCCAGGCGTCACATCACCGTTCCACCATTTAAAAAGTCCTGAGAACTCAACTGGTGCAATATACACATATTCCCCGTTCACTTTCTGAATTTGAAGGTTACCTAGTTCATAAAAGCTTGTATTTGGTACTTGGCCAAACGACTTCCTCATTTTGTTTCGTGCAAACTTAGGCGGAACACTTGCAGGCGTCTCTTTTTCATCAAAAGATTCAATCTCTGTCTTTTGTGCCATTGTTGACGACTGATATTTTTCTTCAGCATTAAACAAACCAGCTGATAAAAAATAAATACCAATCATTAAACTTAATACAAAGAGCGCCGCTTTAATCAACTGCTCTTTACCCTTGGCAATGAAAGCACCCAGCGCAGTGATGATAATTGCCAAAATCCAAATCGAAGAAAAATTTCGGTCTAGATTCGTAATATAATAGAAAACAAATACAGCGGGAACCGTACAGATGATGATCCCAATCATCGCCGCAGTCATATTGTTTTTCTTTTCTTTTTTAGATGGCTTCGCGGTATTTGAAATCGGAAGGATCACCAGAGCAGCCGCAAGCCCAACTATGATGGAAAACAACAAGATGTTCATAAGCTATCCCCTTTTTTATCGTTTACTTCTCTACCCTATTAAGCAATACGATTGAATATGTAAAAAGTTCCTAGGCTTTTTGTGCGAGCATTTTGCTGGTTTGGAATGCGGGGTACGATAACACGCCGAATAACTGTTAAAATTTGGCTATCGTGAAATTATTGAGATTAACGTGAATATATCCTTACTAACGTGAAATTGTTGAAATTAACGTGAAATTATTAGAAGTAACGTGAATAAAAGTGATAAGCTTTTTCACACATCCATTTAACACACACATCTTCTGTTTTATGTATTTCTTCCACGGACAAACAACTGATTTTTTCATGAAATCAGTCCCAACACCGCTATTTTGTTATATACTGGAATAAATTCAAGCTGAAAAGGACGTGAATTGATTGATTCATAGATGGACCGGCTACACATTGCTCGTTATTGTACTCTTTCCTTTTTTACTTCCTGCACTTGTTCGCAGCTACCTCCCAGAACAAACTCATTTCGTAATCCTCTTTAGCTTAAACATCCTTACACTATCAATCGTGATCTATCTTTTTAAATATGCTTATAAAAGAAAAAATGCTGCAATCGTAACGATGTGCCTATTTTTACTTCTTCAACTATTCGTAGTGACGATTAATCTAATAATAGGGAGTTAATTCACATGAAATATCCATCAAAAAAAGATGTATGGCTCGGCTTAATCCTTTGGGGTTCAATCGGTTATGGGCTATACATTAGCACTATGGCACTATTTGCGGAGAATGCAAGTGTAAGCGGAATCATTATTACGGTGCTTATCAATCTACTCTTAATTCTTTTCATCGGCTGGGTTTGGTTTACGACTTATTACATACTGGATGAAAAGGAGTTAGTCATTCGTTGCGGGCCAATCAACAAAAGAATCCCTTACCGTGAAATATCCTCTGCTCATAAGACGTGGAATCCGTTATCAAGTCCAGCGTTATCCTTAAAGCGAATCAACATTACATATCAGTTCGGCATGGCTCTTATCTCACCCAAAAATAGAGATCCGTTTTTAAGAGAGCTTAGTGAGCGTTGTCCGAATGCAAATATAAAATATGACTAGGAGCTGTTCATGATGAATAATGGGATTCAAGCTGTTTTTCTTGATCGTGATGGAACAATCGGTGGTTCGGATAAAATTGAATATCCTGGAGAGTTCAAGCTTTTTCAATATACAAAAGAAGTAATTAAAACGTGTAAATCAAATAATATTTTTGTTTTTTCGTTTACAAATCAGCCAGGAATCAGCAGAGGTGAAGCAGAGGAAAACGACTTTATAGTCGAATTAAGTAATTTTGGTTTTGATGATGTTTACCTTTGTCCACATCATCATACACATGGCTGCCATTGCAGAAAACCTGCAACAGGCATGTTAGAAAAAGCTTCAAGAGATCATAATCTGGATTTATCAAAATGTGCTGTATTTGGTGACCGGTGGACGGATATCCTTGCTGCCAAAGCAGCTAGTTGTACGGCTATCCTTGTACGAACTGGTTCAGGTAAAGCCGCCTGGGAAGATAACCATTTAAGTTTAGTTATTCAGCCAGATTTTGTAGCTGATACTTTAAAAGAAGGGATAACCTGGTTATTAGAATACAGTTCGATAAAAACATAAAAAAGCCCCTGTCATCAGAGGCTTTTTCCTTATGAGTAATGATTGCATAGTATTAGTGAATACCCTTCTTTTTAAACCTTCCGCCTTTAACTTCAGCGATATCGGCAATCGCGAGAAATGCGCTTGAATCAAATTCATCTACAATATCTTTAAGTTTTGCTTCTTCTAGTCTCGTAATGACACAGAATACAACGCCTTTTTCGTCACCCGTATATGCGCCTTCTCCTTTTAAATAAGTAACACCGCGGCCGAGTCTATGAAGAATGGCTTCCCCGATATCTTTATGATTCTCACTAATAATCCAAGCTGATTTGGATTCTTCAAGTCCAGTTATAGTAAGATCGATTGTTTTGTACGCAATAAAATAGGCGATTAACGAGTACATCGCTCTGTCCCATGTGAATACAAAGCCTGCCGCTCCAAGAATAAAAATGTTAAAAAACATAATAATTTCGCCAACAGAGAACGGCAATTTACTGTTTGAAAGAATGGCTAATATCTCTGTACCATCAAGAGACCCACCGCTTCTTATCACCATACCGATTCCGACACCGATAAAGATTCCGCCAAATACTGTAGCTAAAAGTAGATCATCTGTAAATGGTGGTACGGGATGTAATAATGTGGTTGCGATAGAAAGAATAATAATTCCGTATAAAGTGGACAAGGCAAACGTCTTTCCGATCTGCTTATACCCAATAAAAATAAAAGGTAAGTTTAATGCGAATAGAAAGAGCCCAAGCTTAAAGCCTGTAATGTGGGATAGCATGATCGATATCCCCGCTATTCCACCATCAATAACGTTATTCGGTACTAAGAAGATCTCCAGTCCAACGGCCATCAAGATGGCACCGAAAGTAATAAGGATCGCGCGGGCAGCGAGCTTTCCTTTTGTAAGTTTACGATGCTGCTTTTTTAATTGCTCAGCGATTTGAGTGTCCGTCAATGCTTCTTCTGTCATAAAATGTCCTCCCATACTACTGCTTCCTTATAGTCTTACATCAATCTGTGTTCTAATGGGGTCATCTTTAGAAATCCCAAGATATTTTAGTGTTTCAGAAGGACTTGAGTGGTTGAAGTGTCTTTGTAAAAGAGATATGGCAACTCCACGTTTGTATGCATGAAATCCAAACGTTTTGCGCATGGAATTTGTACCGATCTTTCCGGTTATACCAACAGTCTCAGCAGCTTGATGAATAACTCGATAAGCCTGCTGACGCGTGATTGGCAGCTTGGTTTTTTTGGATAAAAACAAGTAATCCGTACTCTGAAGATTCGTGCAGTGTATATATTGAAACAAAACCTTCTTTACGGAATCATTCAAAAAAACTTCCTTAAATCCTTCTTTTGCGGGCAGTGAATAATAATCGTTTACCACTGCACGATCAGATATAAGATCGCCTACTTTTATAGAAAGCAATTCTGTCACTTTCAACCCTGTGTTAATACCTAATACAAAAAGAACGTAATCACGTTCAGAGTTTTTCTTTAAGTATCGCTTAATCGCGTTAATCTCTTTAATATCTCTTAAAGCTTCAACATATTCCATCTGAAAGTCCACCTTATATGATGTTACTTAATACTATTGTATCAGACGATTATGTAACATTAAAAAGAATATGCTCGTAAATAGACCTTTATTAATATGTACACATTTTGAAAAATAAAAAAACCTCCTGTATCAGGAGGTTCACTAAATTTAAAATGATTCCATATGATCTTCATGGATCATAATTAAATCTATTTCTGGATATGCTTCTTGTACCTTCTTTGCCAAGTTTTCTACACCAAATATTTCAGTATATGTATGACTTCCTACGTATAAATGAATGCCTGCAAATTTTGCATATTGAACAGAGTAAAGTGTTCGTTCCCCTGTAATAAACGCGTCACAGCCTTGTTCCTTAGCGTATCGAATCAGCGCGGAGTTGTTGCCCGCTCCAGTCAGAATTGCTACTTTTTTTACAGGTTGGCCGTGATTTTCCCATGCTTTAACAGGTTCATCCAGAATAACTTCAAGTCGCTTATGCAGTTCAGTAAATGAAAGACCTGAGTGAAAGATACCGATACCCGGGTATTCTTTATCATTCTTAAATGTTGAAAGATTTGTAATCTCATCAATTTTTAGCTTTTCAAATAATGCCGTACTCGTACCAAACTCTACAAAATCAAGGGGTGAGTGGGTGAAATAGTGTGAGATCTGATGTTGCTTTAATTTCGCCACGCACACTTCTCTCATACCAAACACAAAATCCCAGGCATCATGATGCGTAATTAATAGATCCGCACCACTTTTAGCAGCTTTTTCAACGGTTTCAGGCGTTAGATTGGTCGCATATGCAACCTTCTCAATTTCTTTTTCTGCTATATATGTAAAACCATATTCCCCATCATCTTCAAATTCCTTTTGCCATTCCCCAAATAGTTCCGGCATCAGTTTCTCAAAATCACTCGTCTTCATACTGTTTCTCCTATCTCTGTATTTCAACCATTATTACACATTTTTCCATAACTGACCATAAGAAAAGGTCCGGTGTTTATCACCAGACCATCACTAAAAGTCTATTTCACTTCATTCTGCAATGAATTTTCAAGGTGCTTCATTAAGTCATAATAATCATCGGGTCTTTGAAACTGATCAACCGACCAATGCTCTTTTATCCACTGAGCTACTTCACTCGCACTGTTAAACACTTCACCTGTTGTGTCGCTATCCCTGACTGTAAAGACCATGTTGTCATAATCGACAGTAACGTCACATGGAAACTTTCCGTCTTTCTTATACAGCGAATATTCCACCTCGCCCGCCTCCTTAAAATACTTTCTTACAGAAGTAATACCCTCTTCTCTTCCTTTTTATGACACTTCGAGCGAGAACTTTTTATAAAAGGTATAAAACGCTTGTCCTACGTTCATTCTGATAAATGAATGAATTTCTTAAGGAGTGATTTTGGATGAGTAAAGATAAACAACGTGAAAAGAAAACTGCATCTGCTCTAGAGAACAAGGTGCGCGGAGAATCAGTGGATAAACATCAAACACTTGAAAACGCAAATCTTTACTTAAACGAAGGCGAAATCAGCCAGCAGAACAATAATCTATAAGGAGTGAGTAACCATGCAAAGTTTAATGATCAAAATATTAGGTATACCTTTAGCTCTTATTCTAGCTAATTTCCTTTTTAAAAGCGTTGATTTTCAATTCGTTCAGCCCTTTATTTGGATAACGGCCATATTGGCACCTATAGGTGTGTTGCTGGAATATATCATGGTCCCGCGAATTTCTTATAACAAACAACTAGCCGTTGATTTTGCGTCAACTTTTGTTCTTGTATACCTCTTAGGTCTAATCTTGCCTGGAGTCAGTATTTCTTTATGGGGCGCATTGCTGGTTGCTATTATAATCACTCTAATGGAAGCGATGGTTCATAAACATTTAATCTCGGACCACCTTGACCATTCTTACCGCTAAAAAACGTGATTATCTCGAATCTCGAGGTAATCACGTTTTTCTTATCTTATTTTTCGCAAATATACACAAAAGCTGGCGGGAAATTTTTTGGCACAAATGAAATGTCTACCGTTTTAAAATAGTGCTGAAAAGTCTTTTTCATTTGAGTCGTATACTGAAATGCTATTAACACTCCCCCTGGTCTGAGAGACCGATACACTTCCTCAACAATCTCTAGGCGCATATTGCTAGTAAAATTGGCGAAAGGCAGACCTGAGAAAACTGCGTCAAGTGTTCCTTCGCTCTTATTGATACTTCTTAGAATGTCACGAGCATCTTCGTATACCGAGATTTCAGGAAATTGGCTGTAGAGCTTTCTTCTCATCTCTTCGTCTTTTTCGAATACGTGAAGTTTTGTTCCCGGCTGCATAGATCGAATGATTTCCTTGGTTATCACTCCTGTACCTGCACCGAGTTCAGCCGCTTCATTTATATTTTCCCAGCTTAAAGAGTCAGTCATTTTTTTTGCTAAGGCAACAGAGCTTGGAAAAAGGCTTCCGATCTGCATGGGAGACTGTATGAATTTTTGTATAAAAAGGGAGGTTCCGCCTTCCATTCTCAACACCTACTTTAATTCCGATTATTTCAATCGACTTTATCTATAATATTCAAAAAATAATTAGTGGTGAGTTGGTTTTGGGCGAAAAGACCGCCTATTTATGGTAAAAATTTCGTTTATATGGCACTTTAAATGGGAATATTCATAATTGGAATTAAAAGTAATATATGAGACCTTGGAGTTTACCACCTGCACAGTACATTTTTTTGGTAAAAAATTTTCATTGAAAAGCATGTAAGGTTTTGTTACATTAAAAAACGGTGTACAGCTGAGATAGACATTAGATTAAATGAGGTGTATGAAATGGATTGGATTAGCAATCTTATAGGAAATGTTAATAATTACTTATGGTCGTATATTCTGATTGTTATGCTAATAGGATTAGGACTTTATTTTACGGTTCGAACAAATTTCGTTCAGTTCCGTATGTTTGGCGAAATGATACGCCTGTTGGGAGAAGGTGCAAAAGCGGATAAAAAGGGTGTTTCTTCGTTCCAGGCTTTTTGTATCAGTACTGCTTCTCGTGTTGGGACAGGAAACTTAGCAGGTGTGGCTCTAGCTATCACTGCAGGAGGGCCTGGAGCTGTGTTCTGGATGTGGCTGATTGCTTTAATTGGTTCTGCATCAGCGTTTGTAGAAAGTACGCTAGCTCAAATTTACAAAGTGCGAGATGGAGTTGCCTTCCGAGGCGGTCCTGCGTACTACATGGAAAAAGCATTAAACGCACGCTGGATGGGTGTTATTTTCGCAGTCTTAATCTCGATAACTTTCGGACTTGCTTTTAACTCTGTTCAATCCAACACGATTGCCAGTGCATTTGGACAATCATTTGGTATTAAGCCTTTATACGTGAGTCTTTTCTTAGCGATTGTAACAGCAATCATTATTTTCGGCGGCATCAAGCGAATCGCTAAAGTTTCTGAAGTTATCGTACCGATCATGGCTGGACTTTATATTTTAATCGCATTGTTTGTTGTGATCACAAATATTACTGAACTGCCAGCTGTAATCAGCATGATTTTCAAAAGTGCATTCGGAGTAGAAGAAGTAGCAGGTGGTGCTTTAGGTGCTGCTATGATGAATGGAATTAAACGCGGACTTTTCTCGAATGAAGCCGGTATGGGTAGTGCGCCAAACGCTGCAGCAACAGCAGATGTCAGCCACCCTGTTAAGCAAGGACTGATTCAATCACTAGGTGTTTTTGTTGATACACTTTTGATCTGTTCTTCTACAGCTTTTATCATCCTATTATCAGGTATGTATGATTCTAAAGAAGCAGACGGAATCATTCTAACTCAAGAAGCTTTAAACACGGTGTTAGGATCATGGGCTGGTCCGTTCCTTGCCATTATCGTATTGCTGTTTGCCTTTAGTTCTGTAGTTGGGAACTATTATTATGGTGAGTCCAACATTGAGTTTATCAGCACGAATAAGGTATGGTTACAACTTTATCGCGTAGCAGTTGTTTTAATGGTTGGTTATGGTGCCATCGCCTCTCTGGACTTCGTTTGGAGTTTAGCCGATTTGTTTATGGGTCTGATGGCCATCATTAACTTAATTGCTATTTCACTACTCGGAAAAATTGCTTTTGACGCACTTGGTGATTACCTGAAGCAAAAGAAAGAAGGAAAAGATCCTATCTTCCGCCCGTCCAGCATCGGACTAACTAATACGGAAGTATGGGGAGAAAATACAGACGAAAACAAATAAGCATGAAAAAGAAGACTCAACTCTGGAGTCTTCTTTTTTTGAAACTTTTTTTAATATTTGCCGTATAGATTTACTAGGGATACATTTAACGCACAAGCTCTTCCTGTTTACATAGTCGCTGTTTTTAGTGCAGTTTGTGTGGTTATGGTACGTGTTCTTTTTATTTGTTACACGTTTGCGCAGCACCCTTTCATTTACGCGCGCAGTCAAATGAAGTTTACGCGCAGTTGAGCTTTAGTTCCGCGCATAAACGAATGATTCGGTCACACATCCTGTCGATTTTCACGCACCACTAAACAATAAAGGCTTTACTCGGGATTAAAAAGTGCTTCTACACATGTCAGTAGGGGAATACCTGTTATAAATTCATAGATTTTAAGTTTTAGTCCGAAATTTCGGCACAAAATGATGTGAACATCTGAATAACATCGATATTCATTAAAATACTAAACAAAAAAACCGGCTTTTTCAGCCGGTTTGTGTTGGATCACATACATAAATTAAGTTGCTTCTTCTTGTGCAGGCGGGGAAAGTAAATCCTTGAATTGTTGTTCAAGATCCTGCAAAGAAAGCTCGTATAGATGACGTCCATCTGCTGTCTTATATATGTTATGTAGCAATAGATCAGCTATTAAATTTTCTCTTTTTTGATGGTCCGCTGACACGTTCAATCCCTCCTGTAAATCTCTTCAACATTCTACTTACCCGTAAATGATGGAGAAAAAACTTTTCAATAATAGTTTATGTTCTAAAGTGTGTAAGGTGATGTAAATAACTAACTTTTATCTCACGTCAACATTACCCGCTTTTGGTTAAAATGTCAATTGTTTCAAGACATAATTTGTCGTCGATACTGTAGTGAAAATCGACGGTGAAAGATGACAGGATTCATTACAAAGTAAAGGAGAGCTGATATGTTCGAAGGTGGTCTTAACGTAGATTATTTCATTTTATTACTCGCGATCCTTCTGATTTTAGGTGTCATTACCACGAAGTTCTCTTCTCGGTTTGGCCTGCCCGCGCTTGTTTTATTCATTGGTATCGGAATGCTTGTCGGAAGTGATGGTCTTAATTTTATTTATTTTGATGACCCGCACCTTACCCAGCTGGTCGGTGTTATTGCACTTATTATTATTTTGTTTGAAGGTGGTTTACAGACGAAATGGAGCAATGTTAAACCCATTTTGTACCCTTCCCTTTCTCTTGCCACGTTCGGTGTATTTCTGACTACAGCTGTTGTAGCGGTAGCAGTTAAATTTCTGCTAAATGTGAACTGGCTAGAAGCGTTTCTTTTCGGATCTATCGTAGGTTCAACAGACGCAGCAGCCGTATTCTCTGTTTTAACCGGAAAGAATGTTAAAGAAAAACTCGCCACAACTCTTGAAGCTGAATCTGGCTCCAATGACCCGATGGCCGTATTTTTAACGATTACGTTCATTGAACTACTGACAAAAGATACAACTTCAGTCGCAGGACTTATCTTCTCTTTCTTTTGGCAGATGGGGATGGGAATTGTTTTTGGTTATCTTTTTGGCAAACTTGCTGTATATGCAATCAATCGGATCCAGCTTGAATCAAGCGGACTTTACCCGGTATTCGCCTTATCTTTTGCCATCCTTGCATACGGTGTGACAATGCTTGCAGGTGCAAGTGGATTGCTGGCAGTCTATGTAGCTGCAGTTCTAATGGGAAACAACCATTTAACGTATCGGAACTCTATCGTACGATTTAACGAAGGCTTCGCGTGGATGATGCAGATTCTGATGTTTGCCATCCTAGGTCTTCTTGTTTTCCCTAGTGAATTGTTCCATGTCGGCATTATGGTAAAAGGCTTGATCATATCCATCGTTCTAATTGTTATCGCGCGACCGTTTAGTGTGTTTTTAAGTATGTATTTTTCTTCTTTTACAACAAAAGAAAAGCTCTTTATCTCTTGGTCAGGACTGCGTGGAGCGGTTCCGATCGTACTTGCAACGTTCCCTTTAATCGCCGGTGTTGAGAACAGTCAATTATTGTTTAATCTTGTGTTTTTCGTGGTTCTTACTTCTGCCCTGATCCAAGGCTCTACCATCCCATGGGTAGCTCAAAAGTTAAAATTAACAGAAAAAGAAAAACCAACTTCACCGCATGTCTTGGAGCTTGTTTCTATAGGGAAAGCAAACGCGGAGATCGTAGAATTCTTCGTTCCAGAAAACGCGAAGATTATTGGACAGACGCTTGAAGAGATTACATTTCCAAAAGAATCTATTATTAGTGCGATGATTAGAGGGGATGAACTTATTACACCAACTGGTAAAACAATGATCCATGCTCACGACATCCTGTATATCATGGCAAACAAAAACAAGCTGAAGAAGCTAACTGATTACCTATCAGAACAAAACGTTGAAAAAAGCTCGATGTGATAGTTATGTGCTTGAAAGAAATTGATTTCCGTTTCAGGTGCTCGCTTTCCGCGGGGCAGGCGGTGAGCCACATTCGAGCGTTTCACTCTTAAGTGTCTCACCTGCCAGCCTGTCCCGCAGGACAAGGAAGGCTACAGCAGCGACGCATCGCACGAAGAAAATTCGAAGTTTAATTTTCGAGGAGTCTCGCACCTTCCACTCCAATCAACAGTCAATGAAGAAGATGAAGAAATGACAGGGATGCAAAACGATTGATTGTAGTTCAGAAGATACCTTAACTTATTACTTAATCAAATAAGTTTACATAAAAAGCCGGGGACAACAATCCCCGGCTCTTTCTTCATTATGCACCTTTTTCGACTTGTACTTGGTGCGGATATGGAATCTCTATACCGTTTGCATCGAGCGCTTCTTTTAGCGCTTTACGCAATTCACGCTCAACTGCCCACTGTTCACCGTTTATTGTTTTTGAAATAACGCGGATCACAACGTCTGATGAACCGAGCATATGAACACCAAGAACATTTGGTCCTTCCATAATGCTTGGGTTCTTTTCTTTTACCTTATCACAAGCGTCCTGAAGTACGACAAGTGCTTTATCAATGTTTTCCTCATACGCAATCCCAATATCCACGAGTGCACGCATGTTACCTCTTGTATGATTCGCGATCGTACTGATCTCCCGGTTTGGCATGTAATTCAATGTACCGTCAAACGCACGAATGTGAGTCGTTCTTAAACCCACTTCCTCTACGATTCCATCCACACCGCCAATGGTTACATAATCTCCAACTTCCATCTGTTTTTCAAGAAGAATAAAGAATCCTGTTACGACATCACTCACTAGTCCTTGTGCTCCAAAGCCAATCGCTAGGCCAACTACCCCCGCACCTGCGATCAATGTTCCAATTTCTAAACCGAACTGCTTAAACAGGATACCTGCAAAGACAAAGATCAGAACGTAAGAGAATAGGTTTACGACAAGCTTTTGCAGCGTAATAATACGGCCCGTAGACATTTTCCGGTGTGCTGCCGCTTTATCAAACATGCGGTTGATTACACGTCTGCCGATGGATCGAATAACTAAGAACATGACGATAATTAATAAGAACTTCGCTGCCCATAGCCCTACTGATAGCATCAGCTCAGCCCAATTTATTTTTTCTAACCATTTTCCCCATTTATCCAAAAAAACCACTCCCACTATGTACAATAGAATAGTATCTATTGTACAAAGCTTGGAGCGTCTTTTCAATCTTTAACGAAAAATTATGGCGCGATAACAGGCGTGCGGTCGATTTTAAAGCCCATATCTTCCAGCATCTTATGATCTTGTGTTGATTCTTGACCAGCAGTCGTAAGATAATCTCCTACAAATATGGAGTTTGCGGCATAAAGTCCAAACGGCTGCAGACTTCTCAAGTTCACTTCTCGTCCTCCTGAAATACGAATCTCTTTAGAAGGATTAATATAACGGAATAATGCCAGAACCTTTAGGCAGTAGCGAGGATCCAGCTCGTCTGTACCCTCAAGAGGCGTTCCATCGATCGCGTGCAAAAAGTTCACTGGAATCGAATCCGCGTCTAGCACCTTAAGACTTCTTGCCATATCAATGACATCTTGCTTAGTCTCTTTCATGCCGACGATTACACCTGAACATGGAGAGATACCGCTTTCTTTTACAACGTTAACCGTGTTCACTCGATCGTCGTATGTATGTGATGTCGTAATATTTTCGTGATTTCGGGCAGAAGTGTTTAGATTATGATTGTAGCGATCAACACCTGCTTCTTTTAAACGTGCTGCCTGCTCTGGCTTCAAGATGCCAAGGCATGCACAAACTTTTAAACCATATGTATCTTTGATTTCTTTGACAGCCTCTACTACTTTATCGACATCGCGGTTTGTTGGTCCGCGCCCGCTTGCTACGATACAATAGGTCCCGACGTTTAGGTTGTATGCTGTTTCAGCGCCTTTAACCATCTCGTCTTTATCCATCATTTTATACGTCTCGATAGGAGCGGTTGAAACGATAGATTGCGAGCAATATCCACAGTTTTCTGGACATGCACCTGATTTTGTATTGATAATCATATTGAGCTTTACTAGATTTCCGTAATAATGTTTTCGAATTTGATAGGCGCCATGGAGCAGCAAGAGCAAATCTTCATCTGGACATTCTAAAATTGAAAGAGCCTCTTCGTTTGAGAGTTCTTCCCCATTCAATACTTTTTCAGCAAGTACATTCCAAATCATCGCGTGTCCTCCTTATTATGAAGCGTGTTTTGTGTGATGTGACATCGACTTCTTACGCGCAATGTTAATACGTGGAGCAAGCAGTCCAGCACAAACTCCAAGAATGATATCCTTTGGCAGCGGAACCATCATCCACGCCCAAGCCATAGAATATGTGAAACCCTCTGGTGCATCTGCCCACATTTTATACGCCATGAACATTAAGTTTGTTCCCACTACATAGTTAATGGCAGTTCCTACAAGAGTAGCGACTACATAAGACACCTTGCCGCCATTCTTTTCAATGATTAATCCAGTTACATAGGCTACTAGAATAAAAGATAATAAAAATCCGAATGTCGGACTTACTATTGTCGCAAACCCACCTTTAAATTGAGCGAATACCGGTGCTCCGACCAAACCAACCACTACGTAGACACTCATCGCGATCGCACCTAGTCTGCTTCCTAAAAGTGCACCAGCAAGGATACAGAAGAAAGTTTGCAAAGTTATCGGTACTCCTCCAACGACCATGAACGGAAAGATGGTCGTGATGTTTGCACCAATTGCCATTAAGGCAACAAACATTCCAATCAGTGTAATGTCAATCGTCTTTAACCCATTTCTTCGTGATGTCATTGTTATGAACCTCCATATGTATGAACTGTACTCGTTTTTAGAATAACGGACGTTCGCAAATGAGTCAACTTAATATATTTTTTAGTTAACATAAAAATTTGATCAAAATTTAAGGCATCTACGGATGTATAAACTGTCGATTTTTAGCGAAAAACATTTAAATACATTTATACGCGGAATTATTTCGATTTACCGTGGATAAAATGCTGATTACCGCGGATATAAATTGGATTACCGTGGAATTATTCATTTCAGGCGCAAAAAAACTGGCTTTAGGAGTGTGTAACCCCCTCTCAAAAGCCAGTTTTTCACATTATATTTACTTATCTCCTGTGAACTTGATTCCTTTCACAAAATAACGATTAAAGAAAGCGTAAAGGACGAGAATCGGGAGTGTAAAGACCATGGATGCTGCCATGATGTAATTCCAGAACGAGATGAATTGTCCTTTGAACGAGTTCAAGCCCAGCGGCAATGTGAACATGTCTTGATCTGACAAAATGATAAGCGGCCTCATAAAGTCGTTCCAGAACGCCATGAACACAAAGATGGTTTGAGCAGCAAGCGCAGGCTTTGCGAGCGGCAATACGATTCGAAAAAAAGTTCCGAATCGGCCTAGCCCATCGATTGCAGCGGCTTCTTCCACTTCTTTCGGGAAATTGATAAAGAACTGTCTCATCATAAAGATGAATGTCGCGTTCACCGCGCCTGGTATAATCATTCCTTGATATGAGTTCAACCATCCTAGCTCTTTTAAAATTAAAAAGTTCGGAATGAGCGTTACTTGAAAAGGAATCATCAATACTGCCAAAATCATTAAGAAAATACTCTTTTTTCCCGGAAAGCTTAGTCTTGCGAGCGCGTACCCCGCCATGGAGTTAAAAAGTAAATTCAGCAGTGTTCCAATCGTTGCAATGAACAAACTATTAAACAGCCATCTTCCGAATAAAGGTTCTCTCGTAAAGATCTGTTTATAGTTATCAAGCGTAAAGTCTTTCGGTATAAAATTGATCGATCCGCTTACGATTTCACCTAGTGTTTTAAAAGAAGAGGACAGAGCCCATAAAAACGGAATAACGGTGATGATCGCGTATACAATCAATATGACATATAAAGCTTTTCTTCCAGCCGATCGTTTTTTCATGGTATCCCCTCCTTAATAAAGTGATTCTTCTTTTGAAAATTTGCGCTGTAAAAGTGTAGCGACAAGGATAATAATGGCTAGCATGAATGCGATCGCTGTTGCATAGCCCATCGTACCAAGTGTCTTGAACGCATACTGATAGATTAAGAGAACAACCGTCAGGGTCGAATTGTTTGGTCCACCCGATCCGCCTGAGAATATATACGATTGGTCGAATAGCTGGAATGTTCCTATCAGTCCCATGATGACAACGAATGATGTTACGGGCCGTAAGTTTGGTACAGTTATATGCAGAAACTTTTGAATCGGACCTGCTCCATCCAGTTCTGCTGCTTCGTAATGACTGTCTGGAATGTCTTGAAGAGCTGCCAGATAAATAACCATGAAAAACGGCGCAGTTGCCCAGATGTTCATGATCATTATGGCAATCAGAGCGACATCCGGGTCACCGATCCAGTTATAGGTCGGCAAGTTCAAGAACTTTAACACATAGTTGATCAGACCGTTCTGATTGTACATCCACATAAAGATCAGCGTAAGTACAGCTGATGATGTTAGTGTCGGCAAAAAGTAAACGATACGGAAAAACTTTTGACCCTTTAGCCCAGCGTTCAGGGATGATGCCAGAACTAGCGCCAGGAATGTCTGTGTTGGCACAACGATTGCCACATAAATAGCTGTATTCTTCAGTGCAATAATTGCCCTGTCATCGAATGTTACTTTCATAAAGTTATCTAACCCTCGAAATTCATAGCTCGCCCCGCCGATCAGCTCCACTTTATGAAACGAAAGGAAGACTGCATAAAGGATTGGGGCTATGACGAAGACACCTAACACGAGGAGTGCAGGAAGCAGGAATAGATAGCCTTGCCCCGCTTCTCTTCTCTCTTTTTTGGAAAACATCTTCACGTTGTTCACCTCTTTCCTTTGCTTTATTCCGTAACTTTTATTTCTCTGTTCGCTTGTTTTTCAGCATCTTTTAACGCTTCCTTTAAGGGGCGGTCACCCAAGTATGCACTTAGAAACTGATTGTTAAAGTTGTTCATGACGATCGGAAGCGTCGGTCCATCCTGCCAAACGGTTGCATATTCTGCGCCGCTGACGAGTGGTCCGCGAAGTTCGTCCTGATCATACCCTAACTCTGCTGCAACTGATTTTCTCGTTGGAAGAGCAAAACCCTTACTTGTCCATTTTTTCATGCCTTCTTTTCCAGTCAGATATTGTATCAGTTCCCAAGACTCTTTTTTGTGCTCAGATTCTGCATTCATCGCGTAGCCTACCGTAAAGGACATCGTCCTTTTTTCTCCATTTACAGTCGGCAGCTCAGCCGTTCCATAGTCTAAATCAGGAAACGTGTCTTCTAGGAAAGGAATGTTCCAGTTCCCTTCCATGACCATTGCAGCATTTCCTCGGCCGAACATCTCACCAGCGGATTGTCCAGCACCAACTTCTGAAGGTGAAGCTGCCGTCTTGTCCTTCACTTGCATATCCACAACGGGCTGAATAGCGTCGACCACTTTATCGTCAGCAAACGTTGCACGTCCATCTGTGATCACTTCGCCACCAAGAGACTCAGCCATATAATACATTCGCTCGATCTGCGGAAGCATGCCAAGTCCGTACACTTGTTTTTCATGGTCAGTCAGCTTTTTTGCGACGTCCTCCATCTCTTCCCACGTTTTTGGAGGTTCTGTGATTCCTGCTTCCTTAAACATTTTTTTATTATAAAAAAGGGCTAAAGTTGAATAATCCTTTGGCAAACCATAAAGCTCTTCGCCATCTTTAAACGCATCAAGCATCGGTTTTTCAAAATCTTCAAGATCAAAATCTTCTTTCACATATTTATTAAGTGGTTCAACAGCTCCCGTTTCGATTAAGGCAGGAGCTTCAAATGCATCCAGATAAAATACATCCGCTGCCGTGCCTCCAATCAACCGAGTCTTCAAAACATCCATGTATTGATCACTGATCGTATTTAACTTCACGTCGATATGGGGATGCTCTTTTTCAAAATCAGCTAGCACTTCATTCAATAGCTTTTGCTCTGTCGGATTTCCTCCCCATCCACTTAAAACGATTTCGGTTTTACCTGAATTACTTTTCTCTTCATTTCCACAACCGGTAAGAATCGTTGTTAAAAGCAGTGAAGATATTCCAATTGCAGACAGCCACTTTTTACATCTCATTTTTTTAGCTCCCTTCTTCAACGAATGTGAATGAGGCTCTCCATTATTGAACAACTTCATATCCCGTTGTATTTTCCAAAATGGTTACCAGTGTTTTCAACCCATCTCTCTTAACTTCCACTGAAAGATAACCTTCACCGATCTTGATTCGCTCTACTTTAAGGACATTCATGTTATCTAGCAGCTGAGGAGAGAGTTGAATCACTTTGTTTAAACTATCAGGAAACAATCCGAGAATCGTTTGAACAAATACGAGCGGAGTTCCTGCAGCCCAAGCTTGTGGCGAACACGCTACGGGATATTTTACAGCTCGTCCGATCGTAGAATCGTATCCACAGAAAAGCTCTGGCAGTCTGTCATATTCGAAATGACTTGCCGCTTCAATCAACCCCTTGATTACTGTGTTGGCTTCATGCTGGTGATCAAGCTTACTCATCCCAAGCAGAATCATACTGTTATCATGCGGCCAGATGCTTCCATCGTGATAACTCATCGGATTGTATCCTGCTTCTCCTTCTGCCATCGTACGAATTCCATATCCTGAGAAGAAGGCTGGACCCACAAGCTTTTCTATAACTTTTTCCGCTCTATCTTCTTCAAGCATCTCAGCAAACAGGACATGGCCAGGATTAGTCGTTAACGTACCGACTTGCTTTTTATCTTTATCTAACGCAATGGCATGGAACTGTTGATCCTCCATCCAAAATTGCTCGTCATACAATTTCTTCAATATCTCAGCTTGTTCACGAAGTTTGTTAGCTTCCTCTCTTTTTCCTTCTGCTTCAAAAATCGCCGCTACACCAAGCTTTGCCTGATAGACGTAGCCTTGAACTTCTGAAAGTGCGATTGGTGTTTCAGCATAATCACCGTTTCGGTGTACGATCGAATCACCTGAGTCCTTCCAGCCTTGGTTGGCGATTCCTTTTCTCGATTCTTGGTGATACTCCACAAATCCATCACCATCACGGTCTCCATACTCGTCGATCCAGTTCAGTGCAGCTTCTATATTTGGCAACAGCTGTTCTGCAAGTGTTAAGTCACCTGTCCACTTTGTGTATTCAGATAAAAGAACCAAGAATAGCGGTGTTGCATCAATGGTTCCGTAATAAGGAGTAAACGGAATCTGGTTGGTCGCCGCGAGTTCACCGTAACGAATTTCATGCATGATTTTCCCTGGCTGTTCATCACGCCAAGGATCTACTTTTGTACCTTGCTGTGATGCCATCGTTAACAATGTCCCTTTTGCAATCTCAGGATTAAAAGCAAGCATTTGAAGCGCTGCAATCAAGCTGTCTCTGCCAAACGGAACGCCAAACCAAGGCAGACCTGCAACAGGGAATGAGCCATGACCGATATCTGTTAAAAGAACACGAAGATCCATGATTCCACGGTCGATCAAGCGTTGAAGCGGCTTGTAATCCGTCTCCACTCTTGTAGTTTCTGCTTCCCACTTTTCGTATGAAGCATGCAAGTTTTGAAGCGCTTTTTCTGGATTGATTACGACGCCAGATTCTCCGTTGATTTCAGGAGAAACAGAGAATGTTACAGACTGTGCTTCCCCATGATCCAAATGGAACTGAAAAGCAATGTCTCCTTCTTTCTTTACCGATTCAGCTTCACGATCCCATTGAATCTTTGTTGCACGTTTAACATCATCTGAACCTTTATAAAAATAATCTAAAGATTTGTTGGTTACTTCTTCCCCAGTTCGATTTCCAACTTCACCTGATTGGAAGCCTCGTACGATAAACATATCTGTAAAGTCAGCGTCAACATGAACACTTATTTCAAAATCAACTGGTTTTGGGTAATAGTTTTTCACCTGAAGGGTTTCATACAAAACGCCGTCATAAATTAAGCGCTTTCTTTCAATTTCGACTGATTCCCTCCATAAAACCAGTTCACCGTCTTCTTCCATATGAGGATTCGTAAGCAAAATCTTTGCCATATAGTTTTCATCTGCAGAAGAAGATAAAAGAATAGGGTCCTGACCATTGATCTTGACATCGAACTTGCTTAAAAAACGAGTGTCTTTCGTATATAAACCCAATCCATAGTCATTTTCTTTTGGGATATTGCCTTTATCGTCTGTTAAGAAAAATAAATCGTTCTCTTTAATCACGCGGTAATTCATCGTTTGTTTCCCCCTGCTCTCTCCATTTTTTCAAGTATAATGATTTTCCAAAACGTTTTCGGTAAAGACTTAATGAAAAACCACTAACTGTGGTTTTCTGTAGTTGATTCTCTTTTTATAAAATCCGTATGAAGCACTTTATTTTTTTCCGCTAGGTTTCCTTCCAGCATATTTGTTAAAAGGATAGTTGCTTCAACACCTAACTGATAACGATCTTGTGCGACTGTTGATAGTGAGGGTGTACAGTAAGCAGATAGGATGATGTTATCAAACCCAACGATGGATAGATCATCGGGAAGGGTTTTCCCCATCTTTTTCGCTGCACGTATAGCTCCCATCGCCATTAAATCACTTGCACAAAATAGCGCTGTGATTTCAGGATGTTCTTGGAGAAGATCTGCCGTTACTTGTTCTGCTGTTTCTTCTAAGAAAGCACCGTCCACTACATAATTTCCGTTGAAGACCAAGCCGTTTTTTTCTAGCGCCTTTTGGTATCCCTCTAATCGTTCCTGACTGACAAAAGCCTGGCTATGTCCGTTGACCATCCCTATGTTGCGGTGTCCGAGTTTTGTCAGATGCTCTACTGCGGTTTGAGCCCCCATTTTATTATCAGTTGTCACGTACCCTACCGATTCACTTTCCATCGGAATATCAATTAAGATACATGGGATATCACTTTTTAATACTTCGTCTAAGTACGGATCATCTGTTTTGATTCCTTGCAGGATAACACCTTCCACTTTTCTTTCTTTGCAAAGCTGGTTGTATGTTTTTTCCTGCTGTTTTTTTGAATCGGTACTGATTAAAACGAGCTCATATCCAAGATCTCCCGCACAATCATTAACACCGCACAGCACTTCAAAGGTAAAGTTATCTTTGCTACCTTCAATACGAAGCCCTGACACAAGAAGTCCAATGGTTTTTGTCTTTTTCATCACAAGGCTTCGCGCCAATAGATTTGGACTGTAGCTCAGCTCTTGTGCAATCTGCTTAATCCGTTCTCTAGTTTTTTCATTTACATCCGAGTAGCCGTTCAACGCTCTAGAAACCGTTGTAACCGATACACCTGCTTTTTTTGCGACATCTCTAATCGTTGCCATATAAAATCCTCCAAAACGTTTCGGATATGATTAGTTGTTATCTTAACGTGTTTTGAACACGCTTTCAAGTACAATTTAACTATTTCAGAAAAAGGTTTTCACAATTAGTCAATAAAAGAAAAAAACCTGATGAACACCAGTCAATGGTTTCTTCAGGGTATTTTTAATTTTACCTCCAACACTAAACTTTCCGAGAGCAGGCGGTGAGCACATCCGTACGTTTCACTCTTAAGTGTCTCACCTGCCAGCCTGTCCCGCAGTAATGGTTTGTTAGTCATTCTCTTCAGTTTTTATCCGAATCTGTTGGTTTTGAAGTAATTTCAGCCTTAGATCTAAAATCATTTTGGACGATAGTATGAACCTTTGTTCTACTACCGTTACTGTAAACGAACAAGTAGCTGAATTTCCTGCAGCGTCAGTTGCTGTACAAGTTACGGTTGTTGTTCCGAATGGGAATAAGGAGCCTGGAGGTGGAGAACAAACTGCTGCAGTCCCTGGACAATTATCGGAAACGAGAGGATTAGGATAATTTACAATTGCTCCACCAATATCTGGGTCACCAATTACTGTGATGTCAGGTGAACAGACAATAATCGGCGGTTCAGTATCATTAACTGTTACTGTAAACGTGCAGGTGGCTGTATTTCCAGAAGCATCGGTCGCTGTACAAGTAACCGGAGTTGTTCCAACAGGGAAAAAAGATCCAGATACAGGTTTACATGAACTTGTGACACCAGGGCAATTATCGGAAACGGTTGGATCTGGATAATTCACGATGGCACCACATTCCCCAATAGTATTGGGTACCGTGAAATCTGCAGGACAGTTGATTGTCGGCGGCTCGGTATCATTCACTGTTACAGTAAACGTGCAGGTGGCTTTATTTCCAGAAGCATCGGTCGCTGTACAAGTAACTGGAGTTGTTCCAACAGGAAAAAAAGATCCAGATACAGGTATACATGAACTTGTGACACCAGGGCAATTATCGGAAACGGTTGGATCTGGATAATTTACGATGGCACCACATTCCCCAATAGTATTGGGTACCGTGAAATCTGCAGGACAGATGATTGTCGGCGGCTCGGTATCAATGACTGTTATATTAAATGTGCACTGAGCGATATTTCCAGAGGCATCGGTCGCTGTACAGGTTACCAGGGTTGTACCCACTGGGAAGAATGATCCAGATGAAGGTGTACAAGAACTCATCACACCTGGACAGTTATCAAAAACTGCTGGACCAATATAGTTAACAACAGCACCGCAATCACCTGGATCATTCATTACAGTTATGTCATCAGGACACGTAATTGTTGGTGGTTCGGTATCTATCACTGTTACTGTAAAACTACATTGTCCAACAAAAATACCAGTGGCATCGGTCGCTGTACAAGTTACAGTTGACGTTCCCACAGAAAAGAATGTTCCAGATGGAGGACTGCAGGTTGCCGTTAAATCTGGACAGCCGACTGTTGGATCTGGATATTCAACTACAGCACCACATTGACCAGGAGCATTGGATACTGTGATATCTGGTGGACAGATAATAGGTTGCTCAGCGGTCTCCAGATTGATTGCATCAAGACCCATATAAGAGTCAAAAGCAGCTCGTCCAACATTCGTTACACGAGCTTCTAAAGTATACGTTCCTGAAGTTACAAATGTATAAGTCCAGTTGTTCCAGCCCGTATCCCCTGTTGAGTTAACAGAAGCAAAGTAAGGGGTAGCCACTAAAGTAGCTCCTGATAAGATTCGTACTTCTGCAAAATCATTAAACTGAGTCGGCGGCACTTCAGGCGACTGAAAAAAAGCCCATCCTGAAATTTGATCACCCGCACATGCAAAAAATGTTTGCGAAACACTTGTGAAATTACCAGAGCCGTCAGTTTTAAGTACGGCAAAGAAATTACCTTGAACTGGAGAGAAAGTAACAACCGGAGCGAATGGGGTAGTAAATGAATTAACAACAGTTGCTGACCCTCCTGTAGGCACATTAACAGTCCAGCCTGTGAAGTTCCCTGTTTCAAAGCTAGGGTTAATAATAGGCATTGTTACACCTCCTTTGTTTTAGAGCTTAAGGGATTATTAGACCCTGTTTCATAATATGAAATGTTTGGACTAGCTGCCTGTGCCTTTGGAGCAGGTTATTTGCTTATCTTTTTCAATAAAAAACGCTCCCTTTTTAGGAGCGCTTCTTTACTCATATTTACCTGTCTTCTGCTCGTTCATGAGGAATTTCTTGTGCGGGTTCTCCTTTTTCTTCTTCTACAATCTCTCTTTTTTGATCAGCATTCCAAGTTTCTTTTTCATTATGAATCTGATGAAGCTTTTTCACTTGTCTCTGCAGCTGTATGACCTTTATTAAACCGAAAAGTCCTACAGAGAGACCACCAATTACGGCTGAACCAAGAATGACAAGCACTAGAGGCCAGTTAGCCGTTCCAAACAGATAGTTGATCTCAACATCACCAACATTAATAACCGCAAATGTTGCAATAATCAGTGCAAAAATAAAACCAAATAACAGATACAATTGCATTTTCATTATTATCACCTCATTGTTATCTATTCCCGTAATTACAGGAAATTCACTTGAATGAAAGAATTTTTTTATTGAACGATTTGAGCGATCGCGATTTCGGGTATCCTTCTTTATAAGGTGGTGCTTCATTTGACGATTAAAGCGTATGTTTACGATGCGTATGGAACACTTTTTGATGTGCATTCCGTTACTGAAAAAGCAGAATCTCTTTTCAAAAGTTACGGAAAAGAGATCAGTGAAGAATGGCGTAAAAAACAGGTGGAGTATTTTATGCTGCACCAACTCACTCAGCGTTATATCCCCTTTTCCGAAATAACGCGCAACGCTCTTTTATATACTTTAAAAAAATTATCACTTACTTGCAAAGAAGATGCCCTGAATCAGTTAATGGGGGCTTATTTAGAACTTAAAACATACGATGAAGTTCATGAAACACTGGAAAAACTTTATCAGAGAGAAGTTAAGCAAATCGTATTCTCAAACGGAACGAACGACATGCTTAAACCATTGGTAAAGAACCGTAAACTAGATAGATTTTTAGATGTATTGTCTGTTGATGATGTTAAACATTACAAACCCGCTCCTGCTGCATACAGTTATGCTCACGAAATGCTTGGTGTAAACCGTGATGAAATTCTATTTATGAGCTCTAACTTTTGGGACATAACAGGTGCAGCATCATATGGTTTTAAAACGGCTTGGATTAATCGCGCAAAACTGCCGATGGATTTACTTTGTATAAAACCTGACTTTGAATTTAGCAATCTATCCGAACTTTTAAAGCATGAAACAAAGCGGCCTTCTAGATGAAGACCGCTCTTATTTATTCTCTGTTTTATTATTAGAGGTAATGAAATAATCTGGTATGATTAGCGTGCCTATAAAGAACAAACTACCTCCAAAAATTCGGATATACCTTTCATAATCTGTTTCTATGGTTAATGACCCAATCATAATTAGTGCTCCAAGTATAACTAATGTAATGCCCAGGTAACGATTTCGCACGATTAACACTCCCAGAATGTTTTTACTTACTAATTAAAGAGTTTCGTAATAAATGACTTCTTCTCTTCCAACTCTCTTTCTTGTTCTTCTGAGGTTGGAACCTGCTCCGCTTCAATTCCTTGTATCAAAGGTTCTGCAATTGTTTCAGAAAACTGAATGTGAGGGACTACCCATCCGATATCTTCTTTTTTCACCCTTACCCAAACATCTTTTTGGCACTCTGCACACGTTTTTAAGCCCGTATAGTGTAATTTATAGACATAGTCGTTGCGGCTTATCTTCCATTGAAACATCTCCATATTTTCAAAAGAGTAGACAGGCTGTTCGTTCTTATTCGTCTCAGATACTACATCAACGTATTTAACCTTTTCTGAGTCTGATAACAAACGATATTTCATAGGTTCATTATTTTGTAATTCTGCCTCTCCCCATTCACTAGCCGTTATTTGGGCTTCTATATTTGAATCAGATCCCACAAATAGTAAAAAAAGTGAACTTATTATAAATCCTACAAAAATGGCGATTAATAAAAATGAAAAAACCCTATTTTCCTCTTTTACTTCAAGTTTAAACTTCACTTTGTCTTTGCTCATGATAAGCTCCTAATTATGAATTCCTACACTCACAACCGTTTTCCACGTTGCTGGTTTATGGCACATCATTGCAGGTGTTAAATAGATTTCTCTGTAACTTTTATCTAGTTTATAACCCTCTTGTTCTGCAAAACCAAAAATTTCTTTTAACGTTTCGTTAGTGTCACGATAATGGCCAATATGCAGCTTTTGCACACATAGTACCGACTCCGATTTTATAAGTTCCATTCGAGGCAGTTCACTTTTCAAGTTTTTCGCTACATGAAGTTTTGCTTCCTCAAACATCTCTTCTGTAATACAATCCGGTACTTGCATCATTTGTACTGCAAGTGATCTCTCATCATTTTTTTCGTGCCAAAGAATTTCATGTGGCATTAGCGTAAATTTATAATCCAAAGTGTTTTTTGTTATGTTTTTTAGCTGGTTCACAACTTTCCAAACCAACCAAGCTTCATCAATAGGCTCAGGCCGACCTGCCCAATCCATACGATAAGCTGTATTCATCTCTTGTGTAATATAACTCATTGCTGGTATTTTACGAACAGAAACAGGACCAGGTTTCATTCTATAAATATCAGAATGAATTTTACGGTGATCATGAGTTATTATTTTTGTTTTCACATAAACACCTCTTCTTCTAAAATTGGAAAATTATGATAATATTAGGTTAACATAAATTATTTAACTTGGGTCACTAGGAGGGATTTTTTTGAAGAAAAAGCTGTTTTATGGATGCGGTTTGTTTGTCCTTTCCTTTCTTGCGATATTTTTAATGCTTCATTCCTATGTGAAGATCACCACTCCGAATGAACATGAAGAATGGATTCAAAAAAAAGGCTGGAATACCGCTTTTTATATACCGAAAAAAGAAAAATTCACAGTACCTGAATATACAGAGGCCCTTCAAACCTACAGTCTTGCCAGCGTACACTTTAATGGTTATAAAGATAAGAAAATTACACAATACCGATACCGGTTAAAGGAAAGTTGTAATAATGAGTATATAGAAGCTGTTATTCTATCTGCTGAAGGGAAAATGTTTGAAAGTTATATAGATGTGTCTGAAAGCAAACCAGGAATAACTGAAATGGTGGATAAAGACTTGTATATGGATGAGGTTTGTTTATATTAAAGAATTCTGTGTCAACAAGGTGTTGCTACCGATGTACCTTTTGAGAACCTTCTTAGAAATTAGGCACAAAGCTTCCATTCCAAGCAACTTGGCGGCGATGATCTTCTTAACAAATTCCATCTCTTAGAAAAATAAAAACAAAATATAAAAAGACACTTGATAAAAACTATTCTCAAGTGTCTTAACAGTCCAGAAATCGCTCGTAAATCTCTGGAATCGCTCGTAAAACTCTAGAATCGCTCATAAACCTCTGAAATCGCTCGTAAATCTCTGGAATCGCTCGTAAAACTCTAGAATCGCTCATAAACCTCTGAAATCGCTCGTAAATCTCTGGAATCGCTCGTGAATCTCTGGAATCGCTCATAAATCTTTAGAATCGCTCATAAACCTCTGAAATCGCTCGTAAATCTCTGGAACCGCTCATAAAACTCTGAAATCCCTCATAAACCTCTGAAATCGCTCGTAAATCTCTGGAATCGCTCATAAACCTCTGAAATCGCTCGTAAATCTCTGGAACCGCTCATAATCTCTGGAACCGCTCATAATCTCCAGAAATTCTTATAATCTTACTTACTCATTCTCTCAACTTCCTGCAATCCTTCTGTTAATTTCTCCACGTCTAAATCTTCACCGATAAAAACGAGTCTAAGCGGCATCTTCATTAGTTCTTTTTCGTATGATGGCAATCCGTAGGAATATTGAAAGAGATAGATTTGCTGGTCCTCGTTTTTGATATAGCCTTTTATACGATAAATGGAAGACGGTGCCTCGCGCAGCCAGTTTTCAAAAACACCTTTCTTAACAAACCCTTGAAACGAATAAATCCACGTTTTAACCTTTAATTTTTCAGCTGTTACGGGGTGATGCTCTGACCGTTTTTTTACCGTTAGTGAAAAAAGTTGTGACAATTCCACTTTGGCATAGTCTGTTAACATGTATGGCGTACCTTCGTTCAATCGTTTTGCATCGCTTTCCAGCTGCCTCTTTTGTGTCTCTGACAAACTAACTGTTTTGTTCCAAATAATAAAATCCGCATGTTTTATTTGTTCTAGCATTAGCATTTTCGCTTGAACATTCATCTTGTCTCGATCTAACCATCTCGGTGCATCCATTATAGAAATAATACATGATACATGTAAGTCATCTAACAAATACGGTGACAAACAAGCATCAAGAACATCAATCGGATGAGCCGCACCAGTTGCTTCAATGATCAATGTATCTAGCTCGTTTTCTTTACATAGTGACCAAAGCTGTTTTTCCAGCTGATCCGATAAAGAACAACAGATGCATCCATTTAACAATTCTTTTAAAGGCACATCGCCCGGAACCGCATCGGAATCAATCGACACCGTACCAAGTTCATTCATCAATACAGCGGTTCTATGATTGTGCTCTTTTTCATATTCCAGCAGCTGCTTTAGCAACGTTGTTTTTCCACTGCCTAGGAAACCGGCTAGTATAATTACATTTGTTTTCTTTTTCATCGTACACCTCAAGCTCAATAGGAATTATCTGTTTTATTTTATCACAAAGCAAAAAACAGCCCATTACAGGCTGTTTACGTTTAACTTAACTAAAAGTTTCTTTATAATATCCAAACTTACCTCTTCCCAAAGAGCATGGTCAGTGGTAAATAAGCTGGAGATTTTCTCTGCAAAATGCTTAAATGCTTTTTCGTATCGCGGATCATCTTTGGATGGTATTTTTCTCTTTCGTTCTTCAACAATCTGTTGGAGTTTTGGTGCACGCGGTCCCCATTTCACAATCTCTTTTCCATTTTCATCGATAAATATGATGATTGGAATTGATTTCGCTTTGCCTGTTAAGTACCGATCCATTAGTTCAGGATGCTGGTCGCGCAAGATAAAACGAACATCAATAAGGGCTTCATCAGCCATGCGCATAAAAACAGGGAGATTCAGCATCGCATCACCACACCAGTCTTCGGTAATCACAATGGCTCGCAGCCGGCTTTTTTGCATACCTTGCAACGCATCTTTCATGGGATCTGGGAGTACGAATGAGTTGTAGATTGTAAGCAGGTTTTCCTTGTGTGTTTTCATAGAGTTTATATATGCATAGCGAGTCATGCCTTTATCGAACCATGTATTGAGGTCTGTCATCCTGTGTTCCTCCCTGTTTATCATGTATTCTTATTTTAACCAAACAAGGGGGAGTTGTGGCAATGAAAACGTCTTAAATTTATTTTTTTGGTTCTTTTAACCTGCTCTAAGTTTTTTCTGGAGTTGGGAAACAGCGAATAAAAGCAGGTATCTCTCATTCGGCGTTAACCGGAGCCAGTCCTTCGCTTTGTACTTCATACTGATTTCCACCTTTCGCTAACATTTTAACTATGTATTCTCTTATTACCTCTTTTCACACAAAAGAAAACTTTTTTGAACACATAAGTTTTCGTCATTTATTGAGCTATTTCGCAGTTTTGCTTTTATTTTCTTTTCTCTTTGTTAATTATTCAGGAAATTGACAGGTTTCTTTTCATATAAATAAGGGAAATGTTACGAAAAACGGGGGAGGAGTCTTATGGATATGAAAATGCTTAGCGAAGATGTGAAAACACTATTTTTTACAGACAATGGCAAGATCCCGAATCATCCTTCATGGCCTGTTTTGTTGTATGTCGGTCAACTAAAAGAACCACAGGATGCTTTGCATGTATTTGAAAAGAACGGCTGGACCAACGGCTGGAAAAATGGTGTGTATGATTATCACCATTATCATAGCAATACACATGAAGTTCTTGGCGTGATGAGCGGTGAGGCTGTGCTGCAGCTTGGCGGTGAAGATGGGGTTTCGGTCACAGTTTCTAAGGGTGATGTTATCGTTCTCCCTGCCGGAACGGGACACAAATTAATCGGTTCAAGCACTGATTTTAAAGTAGCAGGCGCTTATCCTGACGGAATGAATCATGACTTAAAAAAAGGTGAGCCTGATGATCGACCGAAAGTGTTAGATGATATCATGCTCGTTCCCCTCCCTGATACAGATCCTCTTTTCGGAAGTGACGGTCCTTTGTTGGATTTATGGAAAAGTTAATGGAGAAACAGCGAAGAGCGACCTACGTAAGGTCACTCTTTTTTTACATGTTCTTATAATTTTGTTCTCTCCACCACTTCTGTTTTGGAAAATTTTCAGAATGGACGGCTACTGTCTCTCCGATCATTGGTGTAAATACCTCTACACCTTGTTTATCTGCGGCTTTTAAAGCTCGTTCAACTGGATCGACCCAATCATGCAGTGATAAGGAAAAAGCACCCCAATGAATCGGAAGCATTGTCTTACCTCTCACATCAATGTGTGCCTGCACAGTTTCTTCAGGCATCATGTGGATCGCAGCCCACTTTTCATGATATTGACCGCATTCCATTAACGTCAGATCAAATGGACCGTATTTTTCTCCGATCTCTCTAAAGTGTGGGCCATATCCGCTGTCACCGCTAAAGTAGATTTTTGAATCTTTTCCTTTTAAAACCCACGAACACCAAAGTGTAGAATTTCGGTCTGTTAGGCTTCTTCCTGAAAAGTGTCTGGCAGGCGTACAAACGAGACCGATTCCCGCCATTTCTACCTCATCCCACCAGTTGCACTCTTTGATTTGTTCTCTTTCAACACCCCATCTTTTTAGATGTCCGGCAACCCCAAGAGGTACTACAAACTGTTTCACTTTGTGTTTTAGTTTTTTTATCGATCCGTAATCTAGATGATCATAATGATCATGCGAAAACACAACAAGATCGATTTCTGGCAAATCCTCAACGCGAAAAGGCAATTCTTTGCTGTAGCGTTTGTTTCCAAACCACGGTACGGGTGATGGTGCCTTGCCAAACATCGGATCTAAAAGAACACGCTTTCCATCGATTTCTATTAAAAAAGCAGAATGACCGAACCACGTAACATTAGTGGCTTTGGTATTGTTCTTTGCAGGATATTGAAACGGTTTGACTGGAATGGCTTGTTTGGGCTGTCTATTTGGATTTCCTTTTAGAAATTCTTTTAGCACTGGCAGCATAGAACGGAAATCTGTCGCCATTTCAGTTGGAATTTGATTAATGAATGAGCCGTTATGATAATGATCGAATGTATTGTAATGTTGTATTTTTTTCTTTGACGGCTTTTGTCCAAACGCGGGATGTAAACTGATAAATAAAATGACTGCTAGTATTACAGCAATTAAGATACTTAGAACGAGCACATTTATGTTCCTCTCTTATGTAACATGGTGTAAATATACTACTCCTTCTGTTTGCTTGTTCGCAACTTTTTAGGTTGAGATCTCTTTAATTGTGACTTTGGATTGCGCCTGTTAAACCGACAGTAAAAAAACTGATCTGTTCAGACAATCTCTCGTCCAAACAGATCAGCTTTCATTCTTCTTATTCATTTAAGCACTTTCCTTTACCTTTTTCTTTGCTGTTTTCTTACGCTTTCGCTTCTTTTTCTTTTCTAGCTCTGCTTTTTTTGCTTGGTTTTTCGCACGCCTTCTCATCTCTTCATAAATCCTGACACACAGGGTAGCGAAGCTGATCAGAAGGGCAATAATTTTATACGCCATCCCCCAACACGCCCTTTCTTCCTAAGAAACGGGGCTAAATTTATGATTCAGGCTCTTCAGCTGCAGCCGTTTCAATAGGAGTTCTCATTACTCGTAATGTCTCCTTATCACACACTGCTTTTTCTTGTGCATTCAGAACTAGCAATCCGTTACCTTCTGCTTTTTTCGTCAATCCGATGCTTAACGTATTTTTCACTAATTGTGCGTACACCTCTGCTTCACAAAGCTCACGGCCAAACAATTTCTCCTCGCGTTCAATAAGCAATGCCGCTGCACCTGAAACGTGCGGAGTTGCCATTGATGTTCCAGACAGCTTGGCGTACTTATTTCCAGGGTATGTTGAAACCACATCAACTCCTGGGGCCACGAGATCAATTTCATCATTTGTGTTTGAAAATGGAGCAAGTTTCATTTTTGAATCAACCGCACCAACTTGTACCACTTCTTTATACGCTCCAGGATAAGCATGCTCGTTCGTATCTTCTTTGTCGTCACCCTCATTTCCAGCCGCACAGACGACAAGTACATCATTTAGTACCGCTTGTTGAACCGCCTCGTGAAGTTCAGGTACATCAGTTGGGCCACCTAGCGACATGGAGATGACACGCACTCGTTCACCGTTCTCTCCCCGCCAATTTACGGAATAATCAATAGCATCAATGATACCTTGATACGTTCCTCCTCCATCCTTACCAAGAACCCGGCAGATCAAGAGCTTCACATCTGGCGCAACGCCTGCTACTCCAGCATTATTTAGAGTGGCAGCGATCGTACCTGCAACATGCGTTCCGTGATAATGCGCATCACGATAATCATCTTCATCTCCGTCTACAAAATTGCGGCCTCCAGCAATGCGGTTCGCTAACTCAGGGTGGCTTGTGTCACATCCCGTATCGAGTACAGCGACAACTACACTTTGGCCTTTTTCTCCTTCACGCCAAAAAGCTGGTGCGTTAATCATCTCGACTCCGTATGGAATTTCCTCTTTTGATTCTTCAATTACTTCTTCCAGTACAAAGGGAATTAAACAAATTTCACTCATGATTCTTACCTCCTTTTAGTTAAAAGAATAGGGTTCATCATTTTGAGCTTAGTGTGGATTTTCGTGTGGCTATATGAAAAATGAACCTCCTTTCTTATCGCTTGAGTTTCATAAGAAATAAAGATTCTAGATGGGGGTTATAATACTATTCTACCAAACTGTTAAAAGTTGCCACAAGTCCTGACTTTAAATATGAGCTTTTATGTCTACATCGACATTTTACGCAGTACGAACATATGTCCTTATTCTTACCTTTCGTCATAATTCGACGCTTTTTTCTAGTCTTTTAACACTAGTTAATAAAGAAACTCCCAAGACTGGACATATGCCCATCCTTGAGAGTTGTTTTGTTTGGAATTTATAGATTAATAACGTACAGCGTCTGCTGCATTTACGCGGCCTTTAGAGTAGTAGGAACCTGTTCCAGGCACATAATCAGCTGTGTTTTCAATTGCAGCACGGATGTTTGCTCCGCTTCGGCCTTGTGAAGCTAGTAATCCTGCAATTCCTGCTACGAGAGGACAAGCCATAGATGTTCCAGACATGTAAGCATATCCGCCGTTACGTACAGTTGAAGCAATGTCTACACCAGGAGCGGCAACATCCACCCATGATCCATAGTTCGAGAAGGAAGCTCTGTTATCATTACGGTCAGTCGCAGCTACAGCGATAGCGTTCGAGTAGTATGCAGGGTAGCTTGGTGCAGATGTATTTTCGTTACCTGCAGCTACTACTACTACTGCACCATTAGATACGGCATAGTTTACAGCGTTTTGCAGTGCCGTAGATCCGCTTGGTCCCCCAAGGCTAAGTGAAACTACTTTTGCACCGTTATCTACAGCATGGTAGATTCCATTTGCAATGTTGCTCAAAGATCCACTTCCGTTTTGGTCAAGAACTCGAACAGCGTAAATCGATACGTTTGGTGCCATACCTGCAATACCTGATGAGTTGTTCGTTTGTGCTGCAGCGATACCTGCTGCGTGTGTTCCATGGTCATGACGGTCCATCGGATCCCAATCACGGTCCACGTAGTCATATCCTTTAATTACTTTTCCTGCTAAGTCTGGATGGTTATAATCAACCCCCGTATCTAAAATAGCAATTTTTGTAGAAGATGATCCGCGTGTGATATCCCAAGCCGACTGTGCGCTTACTTTTTGCGGAGCGTATTGTACGCCGTTATTGAAATAATAATCGTTTGGCGTCCAAGAAGCATGGTATGTATAGTTCGGTTCTGCATACTCTACATCTCCGTTAGCTTCATATTCAGCGATTGCAGCATCCACATCTCCATCTTTTACTTTGATAACATGAAACTTAGGAGTTTTTTCTTTCACTTCGTCATTCGATTTCACTGCGAATGACTTTGCTTTTGATTCTGAAACGTTATCTTTAAATTTTACGATAATTTCTTGGGGTGCTACGTTCGCCTTTACCTCTGTACTTTTTGCTGCTGCAGCTGGTGATGCAAGAGAGACTACTAATGGTAAAACCGCTGCCATAGTGGCAATCTTCTTAATCATTTGCTTCACTCCTCTAATTTAGTGTCGAACTACAATTTCTAATATAGAGAGGAATTAACAGAAAATAAAGAAAAATTTTACTATTCTAGCAAAAACAAATAGATACTACTAATTTTTAAAAGTTTTAACTTAAAATAGGGAAAAAGTCATGAATGGACTTTCATTTTTATTGAATCTTTCTTCATCTGGACCCAGACCTGTCCTATTACGAACAGTGATTTTTTAGCAGTCAAAAAGGGAACGTGTTTAAAATTCACAACAAGAGGTATACCTAATGAAGAAACCTATTATTGGAGGGATGTTCAAATGTTAAAAACAGGCGACACAGCACCAGACTTCACACTTAAATCAGAAACTGGCGAGTCTTTCTCTTTCCACAATCACTTAGATAACGATGATCGCTTTCACTTGCTTGTCTTTTTTAGAGGCGAATGGTGTCCTGTCTGTAATGATCAGTTAAAAGAGTTTGAACAAAACATTGACACCTTTAACGAATTAAACACTCATATACTGGCCATCTCTACAGATGAAGAACAAAATCTTACCAAAATGAAGGAGAAACATTCACTTTCATTCCCAGTGTTTAGTGATCCAGAGCGCACAGCTGGGGAACCATATGGTGTTCAATATCACAACGGGAAGCTGTATGATGATCATGGGGAGCACGGTGAACCCGCACTATTTTTAGTGGATGATCAGAAACGAGTGGTCTATTTCGATATTCAAACTGGACCATTTGGCAGACCCACTGCAGAAGATTTAAGAAAAACGATTAAGTACATTAAGAAAACGCTGAGATAAAACGAAGAACGGAGCAACGGCTGAAATTAGCCGTGCTCCGTTTTTTTATATGATTATCCCCATTTTTTATGTGATGTGATCTAATTTTTATGTGAATATCTCCGCTGCTATTCATCACCGCCTACAAAATAGTCATTTTTACGATACGATAAGGCACTTACATGAGCAACCAACTCTTTTTCGTTCTCCACTCTCACCTCATACCAGGAAGTACGGTGGTTACGCTTAATTTCCGAAGCGATCGCCGTAATTTTTTCTCCTTTTTGACAAGCAGCTAAATATCCAACATTCACAGAAAGCCCGACAGAGGTTTTTCCATATGAATTGCATGCTACTGCAAAAACGAAGTCAGCAATAGCGAATAACGCTGCTCCATGTGCTGTCCCGTGTGCATTCAGCATGTTCTCCGTAATGGTCATTTCGGCGACCGCTGTTCCAGGTCCAATCTCCGTTAATTCAATACCAAGCCACTGAGCAAATGTGTCACTCTTCAGCTTTTCCTGAATCTCCTCTGCATATTGAAAGTGAACATCTGTATCTTCTCGTTTTGTCTTCATGTTTAATCACCTCGCTATAAAACATTCTTTTTTAGCAGATTAATCCCTTCCCCTCTCATAAATTTACAATGCTTAACACTTCACTTTTCATGAGAATACAATTACAATATAATAACTAAACCTATAAGAAAGGTCGGATTTAAAATGTCACAAAACGTATCTTCAATTCCTAGACCTTTAGTTCGTACAAATCAATGGTTCATCTTTTTATCAATCGCAGCCACATGGATCTCTGGTCAAGCTTGGATTTTATTACTCCCTCTTATTGCTGGACTTCTGGGTATGTTTTTTGATTACAACCCTGTTATGAAGTTTGCGAAACGATTCTTACAAAAGAATCCTTCAGCTTATATACCTGAAGATAAAGAACAGCAGAACTTTAACCAACTGATAGCTATCACACTGCTTGCTCTCGGGTTTGTTGGGTACACGTTAAATTGGAACGCGCTTGCTTTAACAGCTACAATAATGGTTGCAACTGCTTCTTTCGTCGCCATATTAGGCTTTTGTGTTGGCTGTTTCATCCGCTTCAGATGGCAGCAATACCGTTACCATAAAGCACACAATCAAAATTAACCACAAAAAAGAACCATTTGCGTACAATTTGCGAATGGTTCTTTCACTTTTAATCTATAATGATATCTTTTCGATAATAATTCTATTGCTTTTCAACGCTTGTTTGAGAGTGCTTTGCGTTGGAATTTGGCTAAAATCTATCCCTAGCTGTACACTCGTCTGAGCAACTTCAGGACGAATCCCGCTGATGATGGACTGCACACCGATTAACTTCAGTGTGTTTACCAGTTGGAAAATTTCGTTAGCGACCATCGTATCAATCATAACGACGCCTGATAAATCAATAAAGAGCTGCGTTATATTGGTGTCCGTACATTGCTGAAGCGTCGATTCCATAATCCACTTTGCTCGATGTGTATCAATTTCTCCAACGAGTGGCAAGATTCCGACAAAGTCAGATAAAGGAATAACAGGTGAACTCAGCTGATAGATCATATCTTGTTGAGCCTCAATACGCCTTGAAGTAAAAAAATTGTATTCTTCAGCAAATCTCTCAATAACGGTATCAAAGGTGGAATGCAGCAAACTGCTCCATGTTAAAATTTCCGTTTGACTTACTTCGGTTAAGGGATTCTCGATAAATTCTCTAATTTTATTCCAGAAAATGTTTCTGAATCTCTTAAACTGCTGTATCGTCTCATGAATGGGAGTATTTGATCCCGCTCGATCCTCAGCCACTCTTTTTGCCCATGCATCAATATCTTCTAGAAGTTCATTTTTTTCATTAAATATGGATGCAATCATTTTAATAAAGAACTGGTTTTGTTCACGAAGTCTTTTTTCAACCTCAGCACCCATTCTTTTTGAATAAATTCCATGGCCGCCTACATCTCTAGAAGCAAGCCAGGAATCTGTCAAATTAGTAGAATGCTGGATAATAAATTCATAAAGAGCTATGCTTCGATCTTGCGTTAAATTAGCCATTTCTTCTCCCCTATTTTTTAGAATGATATGTGCGTATGAACATATTTCAACTATACTGGACATACCGTATTTACACAATATAAAACAAGACCATTTGCATAAATACAAATGACCTTATCTTTAACTACTTTTTAGCTTCAAACACAAAGCTTTGTCTTGCGTGAGCAGGCTTCTTTCCGAATTCAAAGTCAGCGCTCACAGTTACTTCTTTAAAACCCACACTTTCCATAATGAGCTTTAATTCTTCAATGCCATACCAGCGAATGGCGAAGCGTTGAAGTTCTGTTTGAATCAAATCTCCTTCGCGCCATTTTTCATATTTCAGATACGACACTTTGTATTGTTCTAAGAAGTTCACCTCTACTAGCTTATCTTCCATCGTGATGATGTCTCCATCTGGACAATTTACCGTTAACGTTCGGAGCACCTTGCCTGCTTCAAAGTTATCTGTTGGTAAAAAGATATCTAAAATCAGCTTTCCGCCTTCTTCTAAATGGTTAAAAATTTGCTTTAGCGCCTGCTTGGACTCTTCTCTTTTTTCAATCAATAAAAAAGAACCGCCTGGTATGATAATATTTTTATATTTTTGTGGCAGGTCCAGATTTTGCAGATCACTTTGAAAAAGATTTGCAACTAAGCCTTTTTCATCCAGCCTTTCTTGACAAGAAGCCAGCATCTCACCTGAATAGTCCATCCCATCTACGTCTAAACCAGCTTCCAAAAGCGGAATAATCACACGGCCAGATCCGACCATAGCTTCCAAAGTACGTCCGCCGTTCTCCTTCAGCCTGCCTTTGTAATATTCGATATCACCGCCAAATGACTGTCCAACCTTTTTTGTAAGATCATAAACTTCCGTGCAAAGTGGTCCATAATTTTTAAAAGACATTCAGTTATTCCCCCATTAGTTTTGTATACACGGAGGGTTTAAATATTTAACCCTTCCGCACCATTATTATTTGAACTTGCAGTTTATTGTTTTTTGACATCTTTAATCCCTCATTTCTATCAATTAAAATAATTATGATTTTTTCTGAAATATTCGTCAATATTATTTCAACATCTTGTGATAAACATCACATACATCCCCCTTTAAACACCCTATGCTTAAATCAGTTCCATAATATAAAAAGTGTAGGGAGGATTTATGATGAATACTAACATTCAAACCATCCTTGTTGCTTATGATGGATCACAAGAAAGCCAAAAAGCATTAGATTTTTCAGTGGATTTTGCAAACGAAAGAAAAGACGTTGCACTGCACCTTGTCACTGTTTACCAGCCTGTCTATACGATGGCGTACACGTATGGAAATTATCCCGTTGAACAAGCGTCCTACGAATTAAAAGAAAAAAACGAAGCGATCATTCAAAATGTTAAAACAGAAATCAGTTTAAAAACAGATCATCCGATCGTTGCAAAGGCTATTGAAGGACATCCAGGCAACGTACTTACTCACTATGCATCCTTAAACGGAATCGATTTAATCGTTATCGGCAGCCGTGGATTAAGCGGAGTAAAAGAACTGTTCTTAGGAAGTGTCAGCCATTACGTTGTTCAAAAAGCTGAATGCCCCGTGCTTGTCATTAAGTAATGATTGATTTACAGCCTAAATTAGAAGGTGGTGTGTAAGATGTTTGTTAAATTCCTTAGAGAGAAAAAGTCTGCATCAATTATCCTTACCATTTTCCGTCTATATTTAGGCTATACCTGGACTATTGCAGGCTTTGAAAAAGTAACAGGATCATTTGATGCTACTGGTTTTTTACATGGATCTGTAAGTAAAGCGACGGGTGAACACCCAGCGGTCCAATCATGGTGGGCAGATTTTCTTACACATGTAGCGATACCTAATGCAGACTTCTTCAACTTCATCGTTTCCTGGGGAGAACTTTTAGTAGGTCTTGCCCTTTTATTAGGAGTCTTCACTACCTTTTCTGCTCTGATGGGTGCAATTATGAATTTTGCTTTTCTCTTTTCAGGTACAGTTAGCACTAACCCACAAATGCTTTTACTTACGATCTTCATACTCGTTGCAGGGCGAAACGCATCTCGGTGGATCGGACTTGACCGCTGGATTTTACCTAAATTATTTAAACTCAACCACAAAAGTACGACTAACAATAACGAATACCCCTTCAATTAATCTTTACAGGTCCCCATCTTTCTGGGGATCATTTTTTAAATTAAAAAATGAGTGAGTACTCACTTGACACATTTTCGTTATCCGTCATATGCTATAAACATACAAGTGAGTGAGTACTCACTTTAAGTCTTATTATCAAGGAGGTTCTCTATGAATACGGTTATACAGGTTTCAAATGTTTCTAAGAACTTTGGATCTCACCTTGTTTTAGAAGACATTTCATTACAGGTTGAAAAGAATGAGATATATGGATTACTCGGTCCATCGGGTACCGGAAAAACAACTCTCATTAAAATGATTGCGGGAATTGAAACACCTACAAATGGCACCATTAAGGTCCTAGATACTCTCATGCCCAACCTTCATAACATGACTCATATCGGTTTCATGGCTCAATCTGATGCTCTTTATGGAGAATTAAGCGGCAAAGAAAATCTTGAATTCTTTGCTTCGATTTACGGATTAAAAGGACAGAAACAAAAAGAGCGCATCGAGCACGCCGCTTCGCTTGTCAATCTGACTGAATACTTAAAAAAACCCGTTCATCAATACTCTGGTGGTATGAAAAGACGTCTGTCGTTAGCAGCTGCTATTCTGCACGAACCACAAATTCTTATTCTGGATGAACCTACTGTCGGCATCGATCCTGTTCTTCGCCAATCCATCTGGAGTGAGCTTTACAAGTTAAGCGAAAACGGAACAACAATCCTTGTCACCACACACGTTATGGATGAAGCAGAAAAATGCGGCCAGCTCGGGATGCTTCGGGATGGAAGATTAATAGCTTCTGGCTCTCCAAGACAGCTTAAAGAACGCACATCCAGCGAAACGATTGAAGATGCCTTTCTTTATTATGGAGGTATTCGTCATGAGAATTAGAGCTCTTGTAAAACGAATTATCAGGCAATTCATTCGTGACAAGCGAACACTTGCCATGATGTTTATTGCTCCACTTCTTATTCTTACGCTCGTGAATCTCGTTTTTTCTAACAACGATTATGAACCGAAAATAGCAGTCGTCAGTGATCAGACGATGATTATCAAAAAATTAGAGACGACTGACAAGGCATTCACTGGATACAACAGCAGTAAAACAGCTATTGATGATCTTAAAGAGGAAAAATTAGATGCTTACATTGAAATTAATTCACCAACAACCAAGATCACACTTGAAGGCAGTAACCCAACAGCAAACAAAGCTTCAATGATGACCATTGAAAAAGCATTAAAGGCATTAAATACGCATATTAGCGAACAGTCCTCTATAAAACCAAAAATCAACTATCTGCACGGTTCACCTGACATGGAAACCTTTGATTACATCGGTCCATTTTTAATCGGTTTCTTTATCTTCTTTTTCGTATTCTTAATTGCTGGCGTTTCATTCTTACGAGAACGAACGACTGGAACGCTAGAAAGATTGCTGGCAACCCCTTTGCGCCGATGGGAAATGGTAGTTGGTTATGTACTAGGTTTCGGGATATTTACCGTCATTCAATCAGCGATAATCGTTGCGTTCGCAATATACGTTCTAGACATCATGATGGCTGGCTCCATTTGGTTTGTGATACTCATTACTCTGATGCTTGCAGTTACCGCCCTTTCACTTGGAACATTGCTTTCCGCTTTTGCTAAAAACGAATTGCAGATGATTCAGTTCATTCCAATTGTCGTTGTTCCGCAAGTTTTTTTCTCTGGTCTATTCAACATTGAAACAATGGCTGACTGGCTGAAGCCATTAAGCTATATCATGCCATTGACTTACGGCGGTGAAGCGATTCGCGATGTGATGATACAAGGCGGCGGCTGGGGATACATTTATGATGAAGTCCTAGTTCTGGCAGGTTTCTCACTATTATTTATGACCTTAAATGTGCTTGCTTTAAAAAAGCACCGAAAACTGTAAGGTGTTTGTCCGTCATATAAATTGTGTCTATAATAAAGTAAATGCACGTTATTTAAAGGAGAAACACTCATGTCTGATTCAGAATGGATTACCGAATTAATAAACGATACAGATCACGCAACCATGAGCGACAAACAGCGTAAAATCCTAGAAGCTGCCATAGATACCTTTTCTGAAAAAGGGTATTCTGGCTCATCTACAAGCGAGATCGCAAAAAAAGCAGGCGTTGCTGAAGGTACGATCTTCCGCCACTATAAAACGAAAAAAGAACTATTGCTCGCCATTGTCACGCCAACGGTGGCAAAGTTTGTAGCTCCCTTCTTTATAAAAACCTTTGCAAAAGAAGTATTTGAAAATGAGTATGAACGATATGAAGATTTTTTAAGAGTGGTCGCAAAAAACCGGCTGGAATTCGTCCGAAAACAATTTCCTGTCTTAAAGATTTTTATTCAGGAGATCGCCTTTCACGATGAGCTACGCGAACCCTTTCAACAGCTTTTTGCCGATCATGTGTATGAGAAGTTCAAAAAAATAATTGAGCATTTTCAAGAAAAAGGGGAAATCATTGCGTTGCCTCCCCAAACCATCATGCGAATGACTGCATCGAGCATCATTGGCTATATCCTTCCTCGCTTCCTTCTTTTTTCGGATATGGAATGGGATGATAAGAAGGAAATCGACCAGATCGTGGAGTTTGTGATGTACGGACTTAGCGGCAGAAAATAAGATAAAAACAAACCCGCCTTCACAATGAGGCGGGTTTCATGTTTATTCACTAAGTTGGGGACTGACTGGAGTATAGTGAGATAGATTAACTAGGGTATCAGACGTTGTGGGTGACAGTGCGATTGAGGAAGGCCCAAGCATTAAATAGCCGCAAATGATCACCAGTACGAGCCCTTTTTTCATACACTCACCTCCGATCGGACTTTTGTGATAAGGCTTTTTTCTAACAAGTTGTTGCCAAATAGCGATTTTGAAGTTCTTCATTGAAAAGTTGATTGGAGTAAAAGGTGCGAGACTCCTGCGGGACAGGCTGGCAGGTGAGACACTTATACGTAATACGTACGAATGTGGCTACCGCCTGCCCCACGGAAAGCGAGCGCTTGAAACGGAAATCAACCACTTCCAAGAACAACAATGAAATGCGAAAACACCTTTCGATAAAGAAAAACCAAAGAGAAAATCTCAATGGCCTTATCTCGTTATGCTATAAATTTCCCCCTCTTACTAAAGCTCAAGCAGGATTTTTTCTGTGAATCGGTTTTAATGTGCTTTTTTCTTTTAGTAAAATGACAAATAAACACACTGCGAGCAGCAGAAAAATGGTTCCAGTTCCTAAAAAGCCGTTTGCATAGGACTGGATATCGGCAGTCGCTACTTTCTCGTTTATCTCCATTCCTAAGAAATAAACGCCAATACCATTACCATCAACTTCTTCTAAACTCATTGAACGTAAATGAAGACCTTGTGTTAACAAAAGGACACCTAACACTGAAAAGAGGATGCCCGTTACCCATCTCATTTCTTTACCTCAGCAACAGGCGCCATCATTTTTTTGTAATTGGGACTTAATTCACTCCACACGTCAAACTGATTACCATCGGGGTCAGAGAACACAAAATTCTCACCTGTGTGACCACGATCTTCGATATCCCCTGTCTGAATGCCAAGCTCTCTAAACTCTTGATGCAGCTTATAAAGATTGCCAAGTCCGTCCACTTCAAATGTTAAAGAGAACCGTTTTTTTCCTGTATAATCCGTGAAATTGGCATTCTCACTTTCTCGTGATCTCACAAGGAAAAAACTTTGGTTGGCAAGATTCAGGATCACTTTATCCTCATCTTGATAGTTAAGGGTTGCACCTAGCTTTTCAGTGTACCACTTGGCAGAGGCATCAACATGCTGAACAGGTATATAAGTTGTACCTACACGAACTAGTTTTTCGTTCAAAGGTTATCTCCTCCTCTAGTCATTGACTTATTTTATATAAACATTCGTTTTCGGGAAGAAAAAATCCTCCAGCAAAACAAAGGAACTGCTACTTTAAAATAGAAACACTAGTAGAACATAGACGTCTGGAGAGTGAGAGCAAATGAATCAATATCATGTCAAAAGCACGGTCCCCATCCTTCGCATATTTGATGTAGAAAAGGCAAAGGAGTTTTATCTTCACTTTTTAGGGTTCTCATTAGATTGGGAGCATCGATATGAAGAGGATTATCCCTTATATATGCAGGTTTCACTCGGTGAATGCTGTTTGCACCTTTCAGAACATCACGGCGATTCGAGTCCTGGCGTACAATTGAGGATACATATAGAAAGAATAGAAGCATACCATCATTTTTTATCAGAAAAAAAGTATAAATTTGCAAGACCTGGACTGGAAGAGGCTCATGGTTTTAAAGAAGTGAGAGTTGGCGATCCATTCGGAAACCGGCTTTGTTTTGTTGAACTGATTGAATCCGAAAATCTGTCGACTAATTGACTTAATCTGACCATTTCCAAAAGTAATTTGTCGAATCTCCCAAATAATCTGTCCAATCTACCAATCAATCTGTCCAATCTCCTATACATTTTGTCCAATTAAAAAAGAGACACCAAAATCATTATGTGGTGTCTCAATCTTCTATTCCAAAGCTCTTTTCGCTAACGTACTAATGACGATGTCATCCATCGGCGGATTATGAAGCCCTGCTCTGACATCACGGTAATGACGCTGCAACGGACTCGACATGGCCAAGCTTCTTGCTCCCACAATCCGCATTGCGAGATCAACAACTTTTGCAGCTGAGTTCGTTGCTACATGCTTAACTGCCATTAGTGAAGGTCCCATTTCTATTCTGGATTCTGGCTCATTCACCCATTTTGCAGCGGTTGTATATAAAAGCTCTCGGGCTTTAAATAATTCCAGTTCCATTTGACCAATCTTGCGTTGAACTTCTGGAACTTCAGCTATCGCTCCAGGCAAACTATTCGGCTTATAACTTTTAGCAAAATTAACGGCTTCGTTCCTCGCCGCCACTGCTACCCCAAGATAACAGGCAGGAATATGAAGTAGCCATGCTTTTGGAAGGTCCAGTTTTCCGCGTTCTTCTTCAACAAGAGCCTCAATGCTTACTTTTACATCCTTCATTACAAGGTCATCGCTTCGGGTTCCCCTCATGGCGACTGTGTCCCACGTCTCATCTATTGAAACTCCATCTTGCTTCATATCAATTAAGAAGTTTCCTTTTTTTCCTGTATCCCCGATTTGGGCAGAAACGATGGCATAATCCAAAGCTGGCGCCATAGATGTGAAAGTCTTCGTGCCATTGATTACCCAGTGTTCACCTTGCTTCACCGCTTTTGTTTGCGGCATCCCCCCTCGTGTCGGACTTCCAGTTGCAGGTTCAGATGCAGCACGATTCACAAGAGCTTGATCTCCCACCACTTTTTCACAAAATGAACGGAACACCTCTTCGTTCCACGTCCGCTCTTCGGCTAGTTCAAGAAAACAGCCAATATGCCATCCGAGGCACAAAGCAGTTGCTGCATCTCCTGCAGCAATTCTTTCCTGCAGAAGAACAAACTCATACAGACTCAACCCTTCTCCGCCATACTCTTTCGGAATCGTCAGCGAAAGATAACCAGCTTCTTTAAGCTCCTTAACGTTCTCAAAGGGAAAACTGCCTTCGCGATCATGTTTATCAGCTCGCTCTGCAAACTTTTCCGCCAAAGCATCTATGTTCTTAAACCAATTTTGCTGCGTTTTATTTTTGATATATGCATCGTATAAATAGCTCACAAAACGACAATCCCTTCCTAACAAATAAGAATACTACGTTTTAAATTATAGTGTATGCCTTTTATTTAAAAATCGGCAAGGTATATGACCCATAATTCCCCTTTGACATCTTCCTGACACATTTCTTCTTTATACTTTTAAAGAAATAGTCCTTATTTAAAAGAAATTTCATGCCTCATTTTTACCTTTTATAAATGTTCAAATATATTTTTAATTTTCTATCTCCTGACATTGTGCTGACATCTTCACTGGTTACATTAATTGTACAAGCTTCGAACCTTTGAAAAACTACCCACACCATCTAGGAGGAAATCAATCAATGAAAAAATCAGTAATCGGTTTTACGATCGCAGGTGCACTATTAGCTGGAAGCTATGCAACTACTTCCCTTGCAGCAGACAACGATCAAACGAGTTCAACAGAATCTGCCCCGAAAAAATGGGAGATGAGAATGAAAGGACACGCCCATTTTGGAGGAGGATTCTTTAAAGGAAACTCAGAGAATTTACTTGAAAAAGCAAAAGAGCTTGGGATCAGCACGAGCGGTAAAGATGCAGAAACGTTGATGAAAGAAATCCGCACAGAGCAAATCAAGAAGAAAGCGAAAGAATTAGGAATAAAGACATCTGGAAAAGACATCGAGACATTGGCTGAAGAAGTCCGGTTGGCAAAGCTGCAGAAGAAGGCGAAGAATCTAGGAATCTCTACAAGTGATAAAACCGCTGCAGAACTGCACGAAGCGATTCACTTAGCACAATTGAAAAAAGAAGCCAAAGACCTTGGTGTTTCGACTGATGGAAAGGATGCTGAATCATTAAGACAGGATATCAGACAAGCTTCTCTTAACAAAAAAGCGAAGGAACTCGGCATCTCAACAGACGGAAAAGACCTTCAAACTCTTCAACAGGAAGTGATGACGGCATCAATCAAAAAAGAAGCAAAAGAATTAGGGATTTCGACAGACGGCAAGGAAATAAGAGAACTAGCTCATGAAGTAATGACCGCAAAAGTTAAAGCTGAAGCCAAAAAGCTGAACATTACGATCGATGGAAAAGCAATTCCTGAAATTGCGATGGAGGTTCATAAGAAAAAAGTACAGAACCTGGCTAAAGAGCTTGGCATCTCCACAAAAGACAAATCAATGCGTGAATTAATTGAAGCCATCCAAGAAAAAGATGCGGATAAGCTTGAAGCTTTGCGCGGTGATGACTTCTTTCCAATCGGTAAAGGCGGATTTGGTCCTGGCGGGCATCATGGTAAAGGAAAGCACCATGAAGGCGGAAATCGATTTGGTCCAGACGCTCCTTCTGGCGGTGAAGTTCAGCCGCAATTGAACGAAGAAATGCCAGCTGAAATCGGAAATGACATTTAAAGTTTCACACGGTCCCCAGTCTATAAAACTGGGGATTTTTCAAGTATAGTAAAGGTAACTGGAGGGGCTGCCATGAAAACGATTTTATTAGTAGAAGATGAAGAAACCATCTCAAGAGTTCTGACCGTTTATTTAAAACACGAAGGCTATGAGGTGCTTCAGGCATTTGATGGACAACAAGCAGTAACCTATTTTGTTGAACAATCTCCTAATCTCGTTTTATTGGATGTCATGCTCCCTGATCGCGATGGCTGGAGTATTTTACAGAAAATCAGGCAGAACAGCTCATGCCCTGTTATTATGCTGACTGCTCTTGGAGACATTGATTACCGTTTAAAAGGATTGAATCAAGGCGCTGACGATTACATAACCAAACCATTCATTGGTGAAGAAGTCATCGCAAGAGTTAACGCAGTATTGCGCCGTGCAGCAAATGTTTTAGAAACGGATAACACCAAACAATATGGAAGCCTTGGCCTTAATTTTGATTCTCATGTTGTCAAAATATATGGTGAACCTGTTGTTCTCACACCGAAAGATCTTTCCCTTCTTTTCTTTTTAGCAGCTAGACCGAATCGGACATTTACGAGAGACAATTTAATTGAACAAGTTTGGGGACTGGATTACGACGGCAGTGAACGAGCAGTGGATTTAGCAATAAAACGAATCAGACAAGCCTTAGTAAATTGGCCTGATTCACAAGGAGAAATTCGTACACTTAGAGGATTGGGGTATCAATTCTGTGTTTATGGCAAATAAAAAACGAACTACATTGTTAAGATATTGGACAACGAGATATTTGTTTACCCTTTTCATCGGGCTTTTAATCCTTGGCGTTTTTACATTGTGGTGGATCAGACATACTACACTAGAGAACCGGTTAACTCTCATGGAATATGTCGCAGCTGAGACCGCAGACCGAATCGCATCTACAGACAGAAATAAAGACTACAACCTTTTTAATAAAAAACTCGATGACAGAGCGAAGGTCCTTCAAATGGACAGACCGCCCGAGTTTTTTATAACAGATATGGATGGCAATGTCCTAAATTCAAAACCTCTTCATAAAGGACTGCTGCCAAAAGACCATCAGTTTCATAATCTCCAGAAGATTCCTTCTGATGTTTTAGAAAATAAGAAAACGGTACAAAAATTACAAATAAACGAAATACGTGTATATGCAGTAAAAAAACCGATTGTTTATGATAATAATCAAGCCGGCTGGGTCTTCGTTATGCAAAACGCTTCAGAATTAACAGATGTTGAGCAAGAATACCGTTTGCCAATCATCTTACTGATCGGGTTGGGATTACTCGGATGGATCGTTATTTATTTACTGACTAAGAAAATTTTAAAACCGATTCAGAATGTGGCATTTGCTGCTTCTCAAATCAGAGATGGCAACTACGATATCCATTTAAACAGGGAAGATGCTAAAGAAAAGGAAATTCATGAATTATTAGCATCTTTTGAAGAGATGACGAACCGGCTGACTCAGCTCGAAACTCTTCGAGCAGAACTGTTAGCAGGTGTTACTCATGACTTAAAAACTCCAGTTACTTCAATTAGCGGCCTCGTTCAGGCTGTAAAAGATGGAATTGTTTCTGGTAATGAGCGGGATGAGTTTTTAGAGATTACAATGAAAGAAATTCACCGATTACAAAGAATGATTGAGGATCTCCTCGATTACAACTCCCTTTCAGCAGGAGCGTTTTCAATTAGATTAGAAGAATCCAATATGAATGAACTTCTGAGAGAAATTGTGCACCACTGGAAAGTCACACAGAATGAAGATTTTGATATCAACGTAGACGTACCAGAAGAAATTGTATCCAGAGAAACAGACCCCCTTCGATTACAGCAGATTTTGATCAACCTTTTAAATAATGCTTATCATGCACTTGGAAAGGATGGCTCAATTTCGGTATCTCTGTCAAAAAAGGCAATCGAAGTTTTTGATACAGGATCAGGCATTCCTGAAGAAGAACAGCCATATATTTTTGAACGTTTCTTTCGAGGCGAAAAGAAAAAGTTAAAAATAAGAGGGCTTGGATTAGGGTTGCCTTTTAGCCGAATGCTCGCAAAAGCTTTGGGTGCAGACCTCATCTTGAAGTCAAGTTCACCACGAGGAACGACTTTTTCAATCGTTTGGAAAAAATAGACTAAAAAAGTTTACAAGAACACTTGTTCGTGTTATTCTGAAAATAGGTTAGATATTCCAACGACTAACCTCCCCACCAGTGAGACCGGCCATCCCAGCCGGTCCATTTTTTTAAAATAAAAAAGGCTCTGCATAACGAACTCTGCAGAAACCTTCTTAATATTAATATCTAAATTCCAGCCGCTGCCTTTTCACCCACAGCCAAACACCTGTGATGAGATGAATAGCGATTACAACAAACACTGCACCATATCTTTCCGTAATCCAGCCTACGAACCAAACTAACGGCAATGTTAATAACAAATTAACGAGCATTAACACCCACGATGTTCTGGCGATGGCCACGATAAAAAGAACGATAGGCAATATTATAAAAAACCAGAATAGAATACTTTGAAATAATGCCATAACTTCCCCTCCGCCTTTCATTATATAAGGGGTTCGTTACTTTCACCAGCTTTACACTGGTACTTTTTCTTTCAGGTTCATATCAGTTGTTTCTCTTGTTTCTTCAACATCATATTTAGGCAAAGTTAACATATAGAACAGACCAACAATGAACAGTGCTCCGCCTACCACCCAGAATAGCGCTTCAACCGATATGAACTTCGGAAAAAACGCAGCGATCAACGCAAGTGTGACTGTGTGTGACAGCATAGTAATCGGTGTGATTGCACCTTGAACTCGCCCCATCATTTTTGGATCCACGATTTTTGGCAGCCATCCGCCTAAACCAATGTTTACAAGCGGGATACTAAGCCCCATTAGAGCAGTGAAAATAAAGAAAACCCAGATGTTCTCAGCCAAAGCACAACAACCAATTGCTACTCCACTTGCAAATAGACCAATGATAATAGCCGTTGATAGCTTTATCTTTTTAGCAAGCATCGAACAAATCACACTACCAGCCAGAACTGAAACACCAAACACAACACCCATCCACATCATCATTTGCTCATAATTTTCAGGAGCGAGTTTGTATTTCATGATAAATGCAGGCATGACCGATAACCCGCCATTGACTACACCGAATAAGAAAAAACCAAAAATTAAAGACATCAGCAATTTAGAGTTCTTTATATAGGCAAAGCCTGCACCAAAGTCTTTCCATACCATTCCGATATTAATATCTTTAAACTTATGTTTTCCATTCGGCAAACGCACTTCTTCATTCACTTTCATACTCATGATCAATAATGCGGAAACCACATATGTAACAAGGTCAAATACGATAGCTCCTTGAATACCGACACTCCAGTAAATAAAAATCGCCAGCATGTTTCCAAAAAGCATAAACATGCTTCCAACCATCTGATTCAATCCTGCAGCAATCGCGTATTCATCTTTGGATAAAATCCCTTGCACCATCGCTTGGTCCGCTGGGAAGAAGAACTTGCCGACGGCACTTCGCAAGAATAGAATCGCAAAGATTAACGGCATCCAATCCAGCCAGATTGCACCCATCAATGCCAAACATAGAACAGCACAGATCCAGTCACAATATAAAGCGATCTTCTGACGATCCATCCTATCTGCTAACACACCTACAATAAAAAAGACTGCTAATGTTGGTAATGAATACATCAACTCAGCAAGTGTCGCATAAAATGGCTGTTCACCAAACTTATCTAACAAATAAAACATAAAAGCTGTAACGCCGATGATGCTCCCCATCATTGAAGTGAACCCAGCTAAAAATAGCTTGCTGAAGTTTCGGTTCTGAAATATTTTCAGAAAATCCTTCATTTTATAACCCCCAATTTTGAATGTAACAATGTTCTACTACCATTTTCTACCTAATTCCATCTTTTGTAAATGTTTTTTTAGGTGAATTGTCTTATCAAGTTTTTGCATCTATAAGTTAAAATGTAAAGCAAACGAGCACCTGAATGGGAAATCCACTTACCATTACAGCAAAGTTTGCAAATAGAAATAATATAAAATAAAAAAGAACTTTATGGATGTAAACAATCCATAAAGCTCTAAAAAACTATTGATTAACGTTTTACCGTAAACTTTCTTGGAACGGTAGTTAAAGTCAAACCAGTCTCATCTTTAACCTTAATTTTCACATAATAATCTCCGTCTGGGTAATCACTGTCAGGTACCCACGGTAAGTTATAGATAGAGTGTTCATTGTAAATGTCCGCCTCTTCAAGCGTGTTTCCTTTTCCATCTGTGATCTCCAGATGCCAATCTAGACGTTTATATCCAAAAAGGGTCATTCGAAGAGGTTTTGATTCATTTACATTCGTCGCGTTATTAATCCCCATATAGTTAATAAGCGGATCTGCGTTTAGGTATTTCTCGTCACCTTGATAGGAGACTCCAACATTTCTTGCATGATCAATTGCAGAAATAGTAACTAACTCTGGTTTAACTTTAGAAATGTACTCATTCGATGCTCCCTGCAGTCTTTGATACACGCCGTTTACCCATAGCATGTTCCCTAGGTGATCTGTGCTTGTTTCCTTTACATCCCAATTGATAAGGTACTTCCCATCTTCTAACTCTGACACTTGTATGTTTTCAACTTTAGGTGCAACGGAATCTACTTTTACAGGAATCTTTGTAACTTGTGGTTTAGCGCCTTCATAGTTTAATGTGCTCGTATACACATAATAATATTGCCCATCTTCAACCGTATTACCCTCATTGTCTGTGGAATTCCAGAAGAATCCTTCCAAATTGTAATAGTAATCTCTATAACTCATAATGTTCTTTCTAAACTTATACGGGCTACCATCTTCTGTAAACTCATTGAAATTACCAAGATCTTTAATGATGTTGCCCTTTTCATCTTGGATGCTTAAAGATAACTCTTTTAAATTACGAAGAGCCGTAAAGCCAGGATAAGCTCCTGAGCTGCTTGAACGTGGCGAAACGCCAATCTTTTCTTGATCAAACGTCCCAGTCATCCCATTATAACCGAGTGGCAATGAATCAATATCGTTAAAAAGCACTGTATAACCTAAGAACGCATCCCCTGTTACAGGACTTTCATCCACGTTAGCAATCTTATCCCAGTCACCGTAATAGCCCATAAGTGGTACAGATAAAGTTGTTAATTCTTTAACGGAACTTCCTTTAGGCACAAAGCGAACAAACCCTTCTATAAAACGTCCTTCACTTAACTCTTCAGGGAGTGTAACAGAGATCTTCACTTTTTCATCTCGTTGCGGTTTATACGTGTATGGTTCTGTTGGACCATACGTCTTCCCATTAATTTTAATGACAGCACCTGTTACTGGAACAGAATGGAGCGTTAAATATTCTCTTTCCACTTCTGCATGTGTCTTTTTTGTTGTTTCATCCGTAATGAGATCGACCTGAATCTCATACTGATGCTGAGGCTTTACTAAGTTTTGCTTTAAAGCTTTAACATTTAATGTGAAATCAAAGTTTCGTCCCACTTCTTTGAGAGCAACAGAAGCTGCCTGTTCTAAAGGAACACCAGAACGTTCAAGTAAATATGGTGTTTTCAGGGCTCGTTCAATCTTCATCATTCCAGAGCCTTGTCTTCTTGGAGAATATAGTGCGTTGTTATGCTTTGGGTTCGTCAACGATTCAGTTGTATTCATCAAAGCATTCTTCGCCTTTAACACCGTTTCCATTTCTTTTGGAAGTCCAAGTTCTTGATAGTAATGCTGTAGAAGTAATGCTCCACCACCTGCAACATGCGGACTTGCCATGGATGTGCCGCTCATCGTTTCGTACTGATTATTTATGACAGTAGAGAAGATTTTCCCTCCTGGTGCTGTAATTTCGGGTTTAAAGCTAAGATCTGTCGGCGAACCGAATGATGAAAATGATGACATTGGCTCTGTTGCTGTATTTTGAACTTTCAATACCTCATCCGTCAGCTGAACCGTCACTTTCTCCCCTGACTTTAATCGTTCTACTAACTGATTTCCGTTTACTTGATCCGAAGTTAGTGCTGGAATGAAGTAAGGGCTGAAAAATAAACTTGAGTATGCTGGAACTTGTGGTGGCGGCACGACCATAACCGCTACTGCTCCTTTTCCACCTGCTCCAGTTTGAATATGAGTGAACGTTGAATAGTTTTGCAACGGCTGGGCGACTGCGATTTTCCCTTGAAGATCAAGGTTCTTAAAATCTGCTGAGCTTCCTTCACCTACAAATACTAACTCATACTCTTTAGCTGGATCTAACGTACCTATTAATTTCTTAATGCCTGGCTGGATTTGGTAGCCGAATAAGCTGCCATCAGACAAGCGTAATCCATCTACTGTCATCATATCGTTTTCTGAAGAAGCCACTTGAAGAGCATGAGGAGTTACACCTGGATCTCCTACTAGACCAATATCAGGATTTTTCGCTAACGGCAGCTGAGATTTCGCAAGCAAATTATTCTTTGTGCTATATGCTGCGTTTCCTGCTGCTGCTACAACCAAAACACCTTGTTCCGTTGCATATTGAATTGCACGCTGAACCGGGTCATTTGGATCTACATTCCCTGCCTCTGACCCTAAGCTTAGGTTGATTACGTCAGCTCCCATTTCTACAGCATGGTAGATGCCTGCTGCGATATCATCATCGTAGGCACCACCGCCTTTATCCGAAAATACCTTTTCTGCTAAAAGCTGAACATCAGGAGCTACACCAACAGCTTTTTTGTGTGTCTCTTCATAGGCACCTACGATACCCGCAACATGTGTCCCGTGTGAATTTTTTGTTGGGATAACGTTCGTATCGTTGTCTGCCCAATCGTATCCAGTTGGCACTTTATCGGTAAACCACACTTCTTCGATTTCTGTTTGATTAAACGCATCTTGAAGGTTTTGTTGAGTTAGTTTGGCAGCCTCTTTTCCTTTTTCAGAAAGCTGCATCGCTTCATGCTGATGATCGACGCCTGAATCAACGATCGCAACAACCATACCTTCTCCGTGTGTGTTATATTTTGTCCACGTATTCATCGCTTCAACTAGCTCTTTGCTGTTTACAACAGTATGTTCATATTGCTTAGCTACTCGAACATCTTTTACTCCATGAAGTTTGGCCACTTTTTGCGCTTCTCCAAGCGTAGTTTCTACGCTAAATCCATAAAATCCTTTAGAATAAGTGTGTCTTACCTTTGTTGTAAAACTTCTTTTTTCTGTAATGGCCTTCTTCACTTTATCCACTTGGGCTTGAGGAAGTGCTTTCGCCTGCTTGTCCACTTCAACTTCTACAATGATTCTTACTTTTTCGTTCGGGTTGAAAGAGGTCTTTTGTGTGCCATAAAGCGGATCATTGTTTTGCTCTCTAGTTATTTCAAAATTTTTAAGTTTTTCTAGTGTTTCAGACATCGGGAGCTGTCTTGGATCTTGTTTTGAAAACTGAAAATCTGCACTGACCGATGAACCAAACGTACTAACTGCAATAACACCTGCAAAAAATGTTGGTAATACCTTTTTTTTCATAACCCTCATCTACTCACCCTCTAATTCTATTAAATTCGAAAGATTCATACTTTTTATCTTAGAGAGTCACATTCAAGAAGTAAATTGGGGTAATTGATAAGGGAATGACGAAGAAAACGACATTCTTTTTTACTACCTTTTCTTAGTCAACTCCATAATCGTAGTACTTTTAAACTTAAAATAAGGAACAAAAATGATAATATGTAAAAAATTAAAAATTCCATTAACCCAAATCACACTTTCCCTCTAGCTTTTATCAAGTTTTAATAGGAAAGAGAAAGGACATCCTACCACTCGTAATCCCCTATTTTAGAATAAAAAATCGTGCTACTATAGGAAAAACAACCTACAAACGGAGTGATGATACATGAAGGAAGGTTTAATCATCAAATTGTATCGCGAAAGGGCTGGTTTAACACAAACACAGCTTGGAGAAGGCATTTGCTCTGTCACTCATATTAGCAAGATTGAAAGAGGTATTACTCAATATTCCTCTGAGATAATTTCATTGATCTGCGGAAGGTTAAACATTGATTTAAATCAAGAAATGGAACAATATGAGCTATTGGAAAAAAAACTGCATGAGTGGTTAGAGGTCATGGTAAAGCAGCAGCTAGGTGAATTAGAAACACTAAAAGAAGAGATTGAAAACAATGCCTATATTCATCTTTCAGAGGTTCAGAACTCGTATCGTATTCTTCTTGCTCGTTATCTTCTTACAAAAGGCAACATGCAGAAAGGAAAAGAAATATTAGATAGCTGTCAGCAGCAGTTAGGACTGCTTGATCGTTATGAAAAACATTTACTCGAGCATACGTTGGGCATCTTTTACATAAATATCGGCAAAATAAAAGAAGCGATTCGGCATCTGACTAACATTAATCCGATTGAATATAACAATCATGAATTTTATTATCACCTCGCCTCTGCCTACCATATGATTCAAGCTAAAGTAAAAGCGTATCATTATGGCAACTTGGCACTTTCCTATTTCAGAACGACAAATAATTTCAAACGCATGCTTGATACCGAGACTCTCATGTTGATTCAGATGGGATACAATGACGTCTATCATTTTGAGGATACAGTAGAACGTTATCATGCTTTGATCAAAAGCTGCAAAACGTACCAAGAAGATGTGAAAGTCGTTAATCTCTGGCATAACTTAGGTGTGGATTTTGCTGCAAAGCATCTTTACGAAGAAGCCAGAGTAGCATATGAAAAAGCATTAGAGGGCTGCCTTATGCATTCTCTTCCCCACATTGAACTAGGTGCTAGACGAGGCATTGTGCATTGTTCCATCCACCTTGGTGATACTGAAAAAACGGTGCTGAGAAATCATATTCAGTTAGGCCGTAAACTAGCAAAAAGATTAAACAACGAGACATACTTACTTGTTTTTCACCTGCTCGAAATTATGCTTATCCACTCTCAATCAGAGGCCTATTATCACTATTTAGAAACGACTTTCCTTCCTCATTTGCAAGAAACAGGACAGGAATCTTTATTGATGATCTATGAAAAAGAAATCTTTCATTATTATAGGAAGTCTTCTCAATATGAAAAAGCAGCCGAACTTGCTGATAAATATATGAGTGCATCTCTATAGGAAAATTTTTTTAAGGTTGAACTTTATGCTTTATGACGATACTCTAGACAGAGAGCATAATAGAGAGGATACTGACATGATTCATTTATTTTCACACAATGATTTAGACGGAAAATCGTGCGGCTACTTGGCACAACTGGCTTTTGGAGACAACTGCAAAATTTCGTATTGTTCTCATGGAACGATCAACGACCGAGTAGAGATGCTGCTTGATAATCCGAAAGAAAGAAAAACAGAAATTATCATTACAGATATCGCGGTAAACGAAGATTTGATGATGCGCCTTGATGAGCGCTCAAATGCTGGCGGAAAAGTGAAGCTCATTGACCACCATGCTACAGCTCTTCATTTCAATGGGTTCGACTGGGGACATGTTCAAGTACGTTACGATGACGAACGCTTAACGTGCGCCACTTCCCTTTTCTACGAATATTTGATTGAGAACGGCAAACTTAAACCTACAGGAGCTCTTGATGAGTATGTAGAGCTTGTTCGTTTATATGATACATGGGAGTGGTTTGATCAGAAAGTTGAAGCTAAACGTTTGAACGACTTATTCTTCATCCTGCCTCCTGATAAATTTGAGGAACAGATCATGGACCGTTTGAAAGGTGATTCTTTTCAGTTCTCAGAAACAGAAACGACTATTCTTGATTTAGAAGAAGAAAACATCGCTGATTATATTAAAAAGAAACAGCGTCAGATGGTTGAGATTTGGGATACTTGGTCTTTAGGTGAAGGATCAGAAGAAAAAACGTACAAGGTTGGCATTCTTCACGCAGAACGCTATCACTCAGAACTTGGAAATGAGATCAATCGTGAAAATCCTCATCTAGACTTGATTGTGATCTTAAACATCGCGAACAAGCGCATTGGATTACGCACGATACATGATGAAGTGGATTGTTCGATCTACGCGAAACAGTACGGAGGCGGCGGACATCCAAAAGCTTCAGGTGGAAACATGACTTCTGAAGCGTTTGAAAAGTTTGTTGTTGCTGCATTCCATGAACAGCCTAGAAGAATCGATGCACCGAAGAACGAACACAACGTGAAGGAAAATCCTGATGGCAGCTTGTATGTGAACAACCATCGTGAAGTTTCTAAGATCTATTCGGAAGATAATCAAACATGGCTGATTACACATAAAACACATCCAGTTGATGAATCGTTCGATAGCTATCAAGATGCTGAAAATTACGTCAAGCGCCACTTTGAAGGCTGGCTGATGCGTGACGATGAAGCGAATAACAGTAATTGACCAAATGAAAGAAGGACTGCCCTTTACAGGGCAGTCCTTTTCCTTTATTCAACAACACCGGAGTGTATCATTTCTAAGTCTGCACTCACTTTCACTTTTACATCTGGATATTGCTCTTTCCACTTTTTTAAATCAAAATCACGATAATGCGCTTCATATTTAGAACCTAGACCGATTGGATCAATCTCATTTTCTTGAAGTAACTTGATGATTCTTGTAGCGTCTTGTTCAATCTTATTTTTTATTTGAACTTGAAGTTCTTTTACTTTCTTTTTATCTGTAGCCTTTCGAACAATACTTCTGTACTCTTGAACTCTTGCATCCATTTTTATGTTGATATTAAATTCAGGAATACCTTTGATTACTTTAACCTTATAGTGGGGTGTTGATTTGATATTGCTGATTACAACATACTCATTTTCGTCAATCTTGTATTGATGTGTTCCCATTTTAAAACGTTCTACCAACATTTTTAGCGTGAATACATCCTTTATAGGCAAGGTCGTTTTTAATTGATCATCCTTAAACAGGCCAACCCCATTTATTTTAATTTTGTCTTTTTCTTTTTTTAGGAGGGGCAAGTATGGATCATTTCCGTCATTATGGTAGTTGTAAGAAAATATAGAAAGGTCAGAAGTAGGCAATTCTCCTATTTTGGCGTTTTGGATAATCATATCCGAAAGATACAAAGCAATGTTTTCTTTTCCATATTTTTTTATCGAGAGTAATTCCGAAGCTTCCCCTTCAATAATAGCGAGCTGTATGGTGCTTGCAATTTCGGGTGTGCGGTTTATGGTATCAAGAAATGGAAACAAGCCTTTTTCTGCAAGGCTTTGACCAAACAATGCAATACGAAGCTGGCCGCTGACTAAGGGATATTGAACTTCATTCTGAGAACGATCGATGGTTTCTTGAACGGTTTCCCCTTCAGCTTTTAATATTTCTATTGTTGAAGTTTCATCCACCTTATATTCTGGGTACACAATGGTTCCCAATAATTTTTCATCAGAAGTTAGATCGAATCCTACACCTTGAATAATACTAATTTCATTTGTATTTTGTGTGGGAACGATTTGACAGCCCGATAACACAAAGATTAATACGATAGAATTGCAAAGGAAAAAGCACTTCATCCCGATATCCTCTTTTTCTTTTTTACCACTATATAAACAAGCCATAATAAAGGAATATAAAGATAAAATAACGCTAGTGAAATGCTTGAGATCATATCCAAGAACGAATGAAGAATATACCTGTCATCCAGCAGCTGGCATAACACCAAACTTAAAGCCATTAAGACAAGTAAAGGGGCTTTTTGTTTTTTCTTAAAAATCTTTTTAAAGCCTCTGCTCGATGCCCATAGCATCAGCGTTATGATCGTCACGATTTTAATTAGATACAACGAAGTGAGAATATACTCAATCCTTTGGATAAACGAAAAGGTTGTTAACGTATTAATATTAATTCTTGCCCAAATGGTAGTCTGTATTTGTTTCTCACTTATGAATAAAAAAGTAGTAAAAGCTCCTACCGTATAAAATAAAGTCGTAAACGCGATGCCTAGATGAGCAAATTTTTGGGATGATCTAGCATTTTTTATAAAGGGAAAGACCATTAAAATGATCTCAAACCCTGCCATAGAATAACTTGTTTCTTTAGCAGATCGTAATAGATCAACTAAGGAATGATCCAATATAGGAAGCAGATTATCAATATGAATATAATTTCTAGGCAGGTAAAAATGGTTAAAGAAAAGAAGGATTGTATATATGACAGCTACAAAACATATGCCTGCCACTACACGGAAACCCCCAGATATAATGTAATAGCATAATAAAAGAATCAGCAATGCGAGTACCCATGTTGGTAATGTAGGGAACATCCATACTTGGATTATCTCAATATACTCCCTGAGAACACTAACAGCGGCCAACCAGAAATAGACCATAATGATTCCGCTCATAATCGACCCAAATAATTTACCGTATAAATGGTTATGTACATCCACAATATCTCCATTTGCAGAAGACAAAAGATGAATCATCACGGCCATGATAAGTTGAATGATTGCCCCAGCAATCAGAACACTGATCCACGCGTCATAGCCTGCATCTTTTGCAATAATTCGATGAAACCCTAATATCCCTACCCCTGTTTGTGCACCTATTATGATAAAGAACAAAAAATAGGGTGATACTTGGTGCCTAATATTTACTTGCAAGATCATTCAACCTCCTTTCTGTTATTCATCAAAATCAGAAGGCGGCCCTGGACTCCTCCTATCGAACACAGCTCTTTGTTTTACTTGTGGTCTTAGATTATCGGGGTTTTCTTTTTGCATAGAAAACGGCAAGCGTATCCACAAATCCTTAAACATGTTTTTACGAAACGGATAAAATCCAATATAAGGCCGTCCTAATGATGTTAACCGTAATAAATGCGCAAGCAGGAAGTTCAGTCCGATGACAATTCCGATTAATCCAAGGAATTGAGCCATTACGATAATTGGATATTTTACGAGCCTTACAGAATTATTGAACTTATAAATCGCTGAAGTATAGGAAGCTAACGTGCTTAAGCCTATTAAAATGATTAAGATACTGCTTGTTAGTTTGGCTTCTACGATTGCCTGTCCAATTACAATCCCACCTACAATCCCTAGAGTGGTGCCAATTTTAGTTGGTAGACGAAGACTTGATTCTTTTATAAATTCAACACTTATTTCTAATATGAGAACTTCTATTATTGGTGGAAACGGCACTGCAGCTCTGGAAGCTACTAATGAGTCAAGTAACTTTGCCGGAATCAACTCATAATGATAGGTTAAAACGGCTATGTAAAGAGGTGAAATCACAATCGATACACAAAGACCAAATAATCTAACCAATCGCAAATAGTTCGCAATTAACCAAGGTACATAATAATCTTCCATAGCCACAACGGATTCTGCTAATGTGATCGGTGCGATTAAAACATCTGGAGATCCATCAACAACGATTACGATCTTGCCTTCTGTGAGTGCTGCAATGGTTCTATCCGTTCGTTCTGTTGGAATAATCTGCGGAAATAGAGAATTCGTGTTATCTTCAATCATAGATGCCAAGTAAGAACTATCTGAGATATGATCATATTGAACATCATTTATTCGTTGTAAGACTGTATCAACGTTATCTTTGTCCGCAATGGAGTTCATATAGATGACAGCCACTTTTGTTGAAGATAATTTACCTATCTGCCGTTCTTTAACATGCAAATCTGAAGATGGTAAATGTTTTCTTATCAAGTTAATGTTTGTATCCATTTCTTCTACATAGCCAGCTTGAGGACCGAGTGCTGTACTTTCCATCATAGGAAAAGAAATATCTCTAAACTTATTATTTGCAACATTAACCAATAAACATTCTGTATCTTGATCTGATAGCCGAATAGCGGCAAAACCTTGCAATAACTTTTCTTTTATTAATTTTTTGTCTGATGTTACGACTGTTTGCTGAATGGGTATATTATTTTTTACTTTTTCTAAGGAATCACTTACTGATAGATAAGGAACAACATCTCTATGAAGCGTTTCTGACATAACAAGTGTTCTAAAATACGATATCCAAAATGGCTCTGTTTTTTCAAAGGATGTATGATCATTAACAAAGTCGTTCGATGTGGAAAGTTCCTCCACCCAATTGGTCTTCTCAGGGTTAGATTTAGGTTGTTCCTCGATGTTCTTCTTTTCCTCAACTTTTTTCTCTCGCCGTTTTTTGAACATACTTATCCCTCTGTGTGAGTTTTTCTTTATTGTTCATTTGTAACTCTTAATGTATTCATGTAAGAACAAGAAAAGCGCTTAGATTTGTTTCTCTAAGCGCTTTTCTTTATTCTGAATTTGATTGATTTTGCAGCAGATCCAACATTGATGTGAGTGTTTTATTTAAAAGCGTTAATTCTTCTCTTTTCATCGAGATATTTTCAACAAGCTGACTCGGAATACACTCCGCTTTTTCTTTTAAAGTTTCCCCTTTTTCTGTTAATGAGATAATGACACTTCTTTCATCTTCAGCTGACCGCTTTCTTTCCACTAATCCGTTTGATTCCATTCGTTTCAGCATCGGAGTAAGTGTGCCAGAATCTAAAAACAAGCGCTGTCCTAATTCTTTTACGGTGAGCGAATGTTTTTCCCATAATAGAAGCAATACTAAATATTGAGGATACGTAACGTCTAATTCTTTAAGTAGATCGCGATACAGTTTCGTAATTTCTCGTTCTGCTGTATAAATCTTAAAACAGATTTGATTCTCTAGTTTTAGTAGATCGTTATTCATAACAATTCCTTTCTCATACATCATCTAATTTATTATAACACAATTTAATTTTGCGCAATTAAATCATTTGACATCAATTTATGTGTGCGTTATGATTATCACGAAATATTTATATTGTGCACAATTAAATTTTACACAAACAAGGAGTGTTACAAATGGAAGCATTATACACAGCAAAAGCAACGGCAGAGGGTGGAAGAGCTGGTACGGTAAAGAGTGACGATGGTGTGTTAAACCACGAGTTGGCAATGCCAACAGCACTTGGAGGATCTGGAAATGAGAACGCAACAAACCCTGAACAGCTATTTGCAGCAGGATATGCAGCTTGCTTTGATTCAGCCCTTAACTTAGTTGCCCGACAAGCTAAAAAACGAATTCAATCAAAAGTGGCAGCAGAGGTATCAATCGGGAAAGATACTGATGGCGGATTTAAACTAGCTGTTGTATTAAATGTTGGGGTTAATGGAGTAAGTCAGGAAGAAGCAGAAGAACTAGTGAAGACTGCACACGGTGTTTGTCCGTATTCTAAAGCAACAAGCGGAAATATTGATGTCGAATTGAAAACAGAATTGTTTTAGTCTCTCTAAGGACCAGTAACATGGTCCTTTTTTTATTTACCTCTGTCTTTGACCTTGCCAGCTCATTTCCCCAAATGAGTCACGTCCATTCCCTATAACCAGTACATTTATTTTAAAAATAATTCCTTTAGCCAGTATCCAACTTTCAAATCTCATTATATAATTATTCAGAAATAAATAATTATTCAGAAATGGATATTTTTAAGAGATAACTGAAAAGGACTGATCATTATGAACCCCACTGACACTTGGAACGAGAATGAACAGATTCTTCATTCCTTAAAAGATGATATTTTAGTAACGAATGTTGATGGAATAATCCTGAAGGTTAGTGAAGTAACCGGTAAAATTTATGGTGTAGACTCAGAAAGTTTAATCGGAAAATCCGTCTATGATCTTGAAGCACAAGGTTTGTTTACCCCTATCCTTACTCCAATGGTGGTCAAAGAAAATAAGAAAATCACCTTTGTCCAAACGACAAACAAAGGAAAGAAACTGCTCGTTACTGGCATTCCCGTTTATAACGAAAAAGGCGAATTATACAGAATTGTCAGCTACTCACACGATATTACGGAACTCGCTGAATACAAAGATTTTTTGATTACGATGGAAGAAGAAATGCAGCGAGTAAAAACAGAGCTCGGTCTTTTAAGAAGCAAGCAGCTGCATGATGCTGGAATCATTGCCAACAGCGAAGATATGAAAAAAGTGGTCTCCACAGCACTTCAATTATCGGAAGTGGATGTAAATGCGTTAATCCTCGGTGAATCTGGCGTTGGAAAATCGCTATTAGCTAAATTTATACATAATAAAAGCCACCGTGCTAAAGGTCCGTTTATTGAAGTAAACTGCGGTGCTATTCCAGATTCACTATTCGAAGCTGAATTATTCGGATATGAAGCTGGTGCTTTTACGGGAGCTCATACAAAAGGGAAAGTAGGACTTATTGAACTTTCAAACGGAGGCACACTTTTTTTAGACGAGATTGGAGAACTCCCCCTTTCACATCAAGTAAAGGTGTTAAAAGTCATTCAAGAAAAGCAGTTCTATCGTGTAGGTGGAACGAAGCCGATAAAAGTTGATTTTCGTTTAATATCAGCTACCAATAAAGACCTCAAAAAAGCGATACAAGATAAACAGTTCCGAGAAGACCTTTATTTTCGCTTAAACGTTGTTCCAGTTACCATTCCTCCTCTTCGCTCAAGAACGGAGGACATCGTACCGCTCATACATATGCTGCTTGAGCAATTTGAGAAGAAATATAACAGAAGCAAGAAGTTGGATGAGGCTGTCATCCATCATCTTCTTCATTACGAATGGCGAGGAAATGTACGAGAATTGATTAATATTATGGAACGATTAGTCGTAATCTCTCCTTCTACTCTTATTACGGTTGAACAGCTTCCTGATCATTTAAAAGAAGAGATATCTCCTCCCACTCCCTCTTTAGATGAAGCTCAGACGCTTAAAGAAATCATGGAGAAAACGGAGCGACAAGTGTTATTAAATGCCCGAAAAAAATACAAAACGACTGTACGCATGGCAGAAGCACTTGGCACAAGTCAGCCTTCTATTGTGAGAAAAATGAAAAAATATCAGATTATTTAGTTTTTTGGCACAGTACTTGCATGGATATTCCGTATAGAAAGTTTTTATACAACCTGAGAATGGAATATCAAGGAGGTTAATACTTGTGTCAACAAACAACTGGAGCAACCTAGTAACCGAAATGCCTGACCTATTAGCACCAAGTATGGCAAAAGATCACCCAAACTTGCCTGTCGTAAAAGCTGAAGGCTGCTACTATTATGGACTCGATGGTAAGCAATATCTTGATTTTACTTCTGGTATCGCAACGGCCAATACTGGCCATCGTCACCCAAAAGTGGTTCAAGCCATAAAGAATGCAGCTGACCATCTTATGCACGGTCCTTCAGGAGTCATCATGTATGAATCGATCCTGAAACTGTCAAAAGAATTAGCAAATGTTCTGCCTGGTAATTTAGATTGCTTCTTTTTTGCAAACAGCGGCACAGAAGCGATTGAAGGAGCTCTTAAACTAGCAAAGCATGTAACAAAAAGACCCTATGTCATCTCTTTCACGGGCTGTTTTCACGGTCGTTCTCTTGGGGCATTGAGCGTTACCACATCTAAGAGCAAATACCGTAAGTTCCTTCAGCCAAATGGTCTTGCGTATCAAGTTCCTTATGCAGATGTGAAGAGCGCGCCGGATGGTGTTGACCCTGAAACCTATGTGATTGAGAAGCTTGAGCGCGATTTCGAATCACTTTTTAATCATCAAGTAACGCCTGAAGAAGTGGCTTGTATGATCGTAGAACCTGTTTTAGGTGAAGGCGGTTATATTGTTCCTCCAAGTGGTTGGTTGAAGAAAATTAGAGAAATATGTGACGAACATGGCATTCTCCTTATTTTTGATGAAGTGCAAACAGGTTTTGGTCGAACGGGAGAATGGTTTGCAGCCCAAACCTTTGGTGTGACTCCTGACATTATGGCAATTGCTAAAGGAATTGCGTCTGGACTTCCTTTAAGTGCTACTGTTGCTTCTAAAGAATTGATGAAACAATGGCCGCTTGGCAGTCATGGAACCACATTTGGCGGTAACCCTATCGCCTGTGAAGCCGCACTCGCAACGTTAGAGGTATTAAAAGAGGAACGCCTTGTAGAAAACGCCAAGAACATGGGAGCTTATGCTTATGAGAAACTTCTGAAGTTGAAGGACGATCATCCTGTGATCGGAAGCATCCGAGCAGTTGGTCTTATGATCGGCATCGAAATCGTTGACCCCAATACTCGCAAGCCTGATGGAAATGCTCTCATGACGATTTTGGACAAGTGTTTAGAAAAAGGCGTTCTTTTCTATCTATGCGGAAATCATGGAGAAGTCATTCGTATGATTCCTCCACTTACGGTCAGTTCAGAACAAATTGACCATGGACTTGCTATCCTTGAAGAATCTCTTTATGAATATCAAGCTGAACTTTCATCACAATTGAGCGAACAGTTCCAAAATGCTTAAATCTGCATCGCCTATTTTCTTAAATAAAAAGGAGGTTTTATACCATGCAAACACTTGATACGGTTATTATCCTATTATATTTTGCTGTATTGATTGGGGCGGGAATTATTGGTTCAACGAAAGCAAAAACATCTGAGGACTTTACACTTGCAGGAAGAAATCTCGGTATGTTCATGTATCTTGGCTGTTTGTCTGCCGTTATTCTAGGCGGTGCAGCAACGATTGGAACAACAAAGCTTGGGTATCAGTACGGAATATCCGGAATCTGGTTCGTATCGATGATTGGTTTAGGCATTATACTTCTTGGTACTATTTTTATTAAAAAGATTGATTCACTAAAAGTTACGACAATTAGTGAGTTATTAGGAAAACGATACAAATCGGAAACACGCCTTTTAAGTGCGATCGTTGCAGCCATCTACACCCTCATGATCGCGGTTACTCAAGTAATTGGGATGGGAACCATTATTAACGTTCTTTTAGGCTGGGGCATCACCACCTCCATGCTTGTTGGTGGCGGCATCGTACTGTTTTATACCATTCTTGGTGGAATGTGGAGTGTTACCGTTACAGACATTATTCAATTTGTTGTAATGACGATTGGGATCTTCTTCATCATGGTTCCTATGAGTCTTTCAAAAGTAGATGGCTTAGGAAATCTATTATCTGAACTGCCGCAATCTCACTTAGATTTCACTGGAATTGGTTATCAGCAGATCTTTCAGTACTTCCTGCTGTTTGCACTTGGGATGGTCGTTTCGCAAGATATTTGGCAGCGTGTGTTTACTGCAAAGTCTAGTAAAATTGCAAGAAATGGTTCAATCTTTGCAGGCGTGTATAGCTTTGCTTATGCGATTGCGGGAAGCATCATTGGAATGTGTGCGTTTCTTGTGTTGCCAGCATTAGATAATCCGCAAAACACGTTTGCAGAGATGGCTCTCACTATTCTGCCAACAGGAATCTTAGGTCTCGTATTGGCTAGTGTATGTTCTGCTTTAATGTCCACAGCTTCTGGATCGTTGCTTGCATCTTCAACATTGATTACGAACGACATTTTAAAGCAATATTTTTTAAAGAATCCTTCCGATAAACAAATGATAAGAGCATCTAGAATCACGACACTCTTGATCGGGTTAATTGCGATTACTTTTTCCATATGGATTCAGGATGTTCTCGTAGCACTTGATGTGGCTTACGCGATTCTCTCTGGAGCGATATTTATCCCGCTTGTTATGACGTTCTTTTGGAAACGTGCAACACCTAGTTCTGGGTTTTATGCCATCTTAATTTCAACCATTGTTGTTTTGGCTGGTTTATTTTTCGAAGGACTAACAGCTACAAATCCAATTCTTTACGGAATGTCTGCAGGGCTGATAAGTATAGTGGGAATCTCTCTATTCACTGCCTCTCCTTCTGAGTTTGATACACCATTTGATGAGGATGCAGAAGACGAAGACGTTGAAGAAGAGAGAAAACAAGCGTAAAAGAGCAAAATCATTGCCGTTTTGAGTTTCATAAGTTGGCCCAACTTAAACCATGCAGGGTATTATATCCATTAATTCCGGAAACTTTCGGGTTAATTCCGGAAATATTGGATTTATTCCCGCGAGATCGGACTATAATCCCGCGAGTTTTGGTTATAATTTCCGCGAGTCGGTATCACCGGAGCTCAATTCACGCAAAATAAAAAAGTCTTCCACTCAGGAAGGCTTTTTATTTTACTTCAAGAGCAAATGCATACTGTGCATCTCCATCAGAAACATCTTTTTCTTTTTCAGACATCCACCAAACACTATAACCGTATATGTAAGTTCCTTCTTCTAAAGGGGCTTTAAAGTGGTTATTGTTCATTTTTACTTTAGTTTCCTGATTATCTTTAAACTGTGAAATATGAACCTCGTTTGGTTTACGGCTGAAATTCAATTCAACAGAGATCTCTTCTCCAGGTTTTACCTGTATAGGCTCTTCCCCGCTTACAAGATCAACAGGACCAGCTGTATCTGCACACACAGCTGAGGAATTTGATTTCCAGCAATAAGATCCAAGTTTCGTTTCGTATTTTTTATCTCCAATGTGAACAAAAGCAGCCGGTGGTTGTTTTCCTGTCATACTAGTTGTATTGCCATCTGAACAACCTGCCAATATTATGACCATCACCCACCTTAAAAAAGCTGTAAATCTTTTCATGTAATTGCCTCCTTTTTTATACAGTCGATAAATGAGGAAGCAAAGTTACCATTGCCTGTTATTTACCACCAATACCTAGAGATAAGAGTAATAATCCAAATATGGAGATAACGGCCATTAATAAAATAACAAACAATCCGAAAAATTTAGCTTTTCCACTTTCCTTTTTTACAATGGCTACAATACTGAGAATTACCCCAATAAAATAGAGCATTATGCCGCCGAATAGAAAAATCGCTACCTGCTGTGCGACTTGATCACGAACAATAAAAGGCCAAGCTGTTACTACAATACCTGCTATACAAAACCATAAAGATAAACGACCAAAACGTAATTTCAATTCCCTGGCACACTCCTGTTCAAGTTCTTCTAAAGAAGTTCATTAACCATTGTTGCCATTTTTATATAAAAAATCAACTGTGATGCTTTATATTCGTTTTTAAATTAAAAGTCTATTGAAAAAGTAATGGAGATTAATGAGACAAAGCAAAAATCAAACCTACAAATTAAGAAAGATCAATAAAGGACCATTGAAACAAACTAGCGTCCCTAAAGAAACGTTTATGTTTTCCATTCCCTCCTCTTATGTACTTGCGGCTCGTAGAAAAACAATAAATAAAGAGAAGAGAACTAAAAAAACGGCTTTTTACTTTGCATCTAATAACTTCTCAAGCCGCTCGATTTTTTTCGTCAAATCTTCAATCTGCTCCTGCATTTTTTCTGTTTCTTGATCTTTTTCATAGTCATCTTTTTGAGAAATATAATCATCCTGAACATCCTGGTTCAGTTGAATGACAGCACCTATTGTTGCTAGACCATCCCCTACAACGGTTAATATACCGCCAATTATTCCGAGTATTGTACCTGTGTTATCAGGGGGTTGGTATTGAAAGCCGTTTGAAGGATCAGAATCAGAAGATGAAGTCATGGAATAATTTTGCGGCACAACAAACGGGTTTCTGTTCTTTTTCATTCTTATTCCCCCCTTAATTACTGGCCTACATATCATCTATCATATGTAAATCACTGACAAAAGGTAAACGCCCGAGCGCAAAAATTTGCATCGGGCGTTTTTCTGCTATTCTATTGCTCTCTTAATATCTCGTAATTCGTTCACTGACCCTTTCACTAAGGATGTATCGGTACTGTGCGGTTCGAAAAAGCTTTGCCTCTAATGCATATTTAGATTGGGGTAATATCAGATTTGCGGTGTTTTTAAAATGGACACTGCACGTGTCTGAATCTATTGAATCAATCCTTTGAACATGTGATTGGGATAACCAGATACACGTTTCATTTTTAGGAGATTCTACAGGAAAAAAGAAAATGCCTAGTTCGAGGTTGATCATGATTGGGGATAAACTCACATAGCCCATCGAGCGTCGAACGGCTTCTCGCCGGCCTTCATAACTCGACCCAAAGAACAAACAGCTTTCATTAATAATTTTGATTGGACTGAGCGAAACTCTTTCGTTTTTCTCAGTTTCTAAGATTTCGGTTTGTACTTCGCCATATTCATTGTAAAAAGGTAAAAGCGCCATCGTACTCGTATTGATTTCGTAAGAACGAAGAAGTAATGTTTTTTCCATTAATACATCCTCCCTTTTCATCTATAAATAATTCCCTAGCTCCTCCCTCTTCACAAAATACCGAAAGTAAAATACTTCCAATGGGTAAATTATACTAATTATTCCGACAATTATCTATATTTTTTTACAAAAAATTTAACTATTTAAATAATTCATAAATTAATTCCTCAAATAGGTTTGAACGCTGGCGAATTGTGGAATATATAACAGGGCGAAATGGACGATCATTTCGACCAATTTTTCCTACTACTTAATATAAGAGGCTGATGAAAGATGGCAAAAGGTGATCTATTGATCATTGGTGGCAATGAGGACAAAAACGATAAGAAAACAATCTTATCCCGATTCTCTGCCTTATGTAAAAATCGTCAAGGACCGATTGGAATCTTGACAACAGCATCCGGCTATCCGGAAGAAGTGGGCAGTGAATATTATCAATTGTTTCAAGCATTACATGGTACTAAGCCACTGCTTTTCCATTTAGATTCCCGTGAAAAAGCGGAAGACCCTGAATTACCTGAACAGCTCTCTTCCCTATCAGGTCTGTTTATGACAGGTGGCGACCAGTTAAGGTTGACTAGCATCTTGGGTGGAACAACGTTTTATAAACACCTCTTTCAAGAATGGAAAGGCGGATTGACCATCGGTGGAACAAGTGCCGGTGCTGCTGTCATGAGCAGATTAATGATCATCTCTTCCAAACTATTTGAAAAAGAGGATGTTTCAGTCCTTGAAATGGGTTCAGGCTTTGGTTTTTTAGAAGACGTTATTATTGACCAGCACTTTTCTCAGCGTGACCGTTTTAGCAGACTCATGCGAGCTATTGCGTTAAATCCTCAGATCATTGGCATCGGTATCGATGAAAACACGGCAATCTGGGTGCATAACGACGGCAAGCAGTTTGAAGTAATCGGCGAATACAACGTGAGCATTTTTGACGGCAAGACATCAACATATGTAGACGTTGCTGAGAACAAAGGAAACATGACCATTTCCGATATCCGCTTCCATACACTTGGTGCGGGTGCTGTTTTCGATTTACACAAACGAGAATTAATCATCACTTAAGGAGCGAGCGTCTTAATGAAAATCAATCGCGTTAATTACTTAACGGGCCCAAATCTTTACAGCTTCAAACCAACTATTTGGATTGAACTTGATATAGAAGAATTTGAAGAAAAACCATCAAACCTGTTACCTGGTTTTACAGATAAATTATTACAAGTCATCCCTACCCTCCATACTCATACATGTTCGAGAGGCTATGCTGGCGGATTTGTAGAACGCCTTCATGAAGGTACGTGGATTGGACATATTTTAGAGCACATCGCACTTGAAATTCAGCATCTAGCAGGCATTTATGTCAAGCGCGGCAAAACCATTACGAGTGAACGAACAGGGATTTATTTTGTAACATACGATTATGTGGAACCAAAGTCTGGCTATTATGCATTCGAAGCTGCACTTGAGATTGTAACCGCTATTTTAGAAGGAAATGAAATTAGTGCGGAACCTTACGTCAAGCACACTTCTGACCTTTACCATATGCATAAACTTGGTCCGAGTACAGAAGCGATCTATGAAGCTGCGCGAAAACGCAAGATACCAGTAGAACGCATTGGAACAAACAGTTATTTAAGGCTTGGAACGGGTAAAAAGCAAAAATCCGTTCAAGCAACGATTTCTTCCCAAACGTCCTATCTCGCTGTCGAGAATTCATGCGATAAAGACATGACCAAGACTTTAGTAAAAGGTGCTGGTCTCCCTGTACCTTCAGGAGATGTCGTGTCTAATGAGTATGAACTGCTTCAGTCTGCTGAGAAAATCGGTTATCCGCTTGTGATCAAACCTCTTAACGGCAGACAAGGGCAAAACATCGTTACAAATATACAAAATGACACAGATTTAATTGCTGCTTTTCGCTGTGTGTACAGTGAAGGCACTTCCTATATTTTAGAGCGTTATTATGCAGGGAACGATTATCGCTTGTTTGTTGTAAATAACGAGCTCGTTGCGGCTAGTCTCCGTCTGCCTCCTTTCGTTATAGGAGATGGATATAAAACGATTGGTGAACTGATTGATGAAGAAAACCTGAACCCAGTTCGCGGTGAAGGACATGAAAAAGCCATGAGCAAGATTCCGCTGGATGAGCGTACAGTCGTCCACCTAGAAAAAAGCGGATACTCTCTTCAATCTGTACTGAAAAAAGGAGAGTCCGTTGAAGTACTTGGCAACGCCAACCTGTCTACAGGCGGCTCAGCCATTGATGTAACAGATGAAGTTCATCCTGATTATCGTAAGATGGCAATTGAAGCAGCGGCATCTATTGGATTGGATATTGCAGGCATCGACATCCTTTCTACAGATGTTACCGTTCCTTTTGTTGAAGGTGAAGCTGCCATTCTTGAAGTGAACGCTGCTCCTGGCATCCGTATGCATCTTTACCCATCTCAAGGAAAAAGCCGTGACGCAGGTGGAGCAATTGTAGACTATTTATTTTCTTCGCGTGAAGAAGCTGCGATTCCCGTTGTTGCTGTAACGGGAACAAACGGAAAAACAACAACAACACGTCTCGTTTCACATCTTTTACAAAAAGAAAACGTGACAGTCGGGTTTACCTGCTCAGATGGTGTTTGGGTAGGTGACCAGCAGCTAGACGCTGGTGATTGCAGCGGACCAAGAAGTGCTCGCAAAGTGTTGTCTCATCCTTCTGTTGATGTGGCCGTGTTGGAAACAGCCCGAGGCGGCATGCTTCGCGAAGGACTTGCTTTCCGTTATTGCAACGTTGGAATTGTAACAAATGTCAGTGAAGACCACCTCGGATTGAATGGCGTAGAAACACTAGATGCTTTGAAGCGACTAAAGCAGACTGTAGCTGAAGTTGTTCTTCCTGAAGGCACGTGTGTATTGAATGCCGACGATCCTCGATGTGTAGATATGGCGAACCACACAAATGGTGAAGTAATCTTCTTCTCATTAACAATGATGAATCCTGTTATTCAGGATCAATTGAAAAAAGGTCGGAAGGTTTGGTACCTTGAGGACGATTGGGTCGTGTTCAGCGAGAATGGAAAAGCTGAAAGATTCCTTCCTGTCTCTCACATTCCGATCACGATAAATGGTGCTGCTCGTCACAACATCGCAAACGTTCTAGGTGCACTCGCTGCTGCTCATTCTCTGGGAAGACCTTTGTCAGAGTTAAGAAGCAAAGTGATTACGTTCCTTTCGACTGAAAATCAAAATCGGGGACGTTTTAATGTGGTCAACATTCATGACCGTACCATTGTAATTGATTATGCACATAATCCTGCTGGTCTTAAAGCATTGTTTGAAACCGTTGACCATTTAAAGAGTGGTCGTGTGATAACCGTCGGATCGGCAGCTGGTGACAGACAAGACCATACGATACAAGAGATGGGCCGCATTTTCGGCACTCACTCAGATATCTTCATCATCAAAGAGGATGTAAATTTGAGAGGTCGCATTCCAGGGGAAACCGTTCATCTTCTTTATACAGGTGTAAAGGAAGCGAACGGCACCACTTCTGTTTCGGTGTACCCGAAAGAAGCAGAGGCGATGATTCAAGCATGGGAATGTTCAGAGCCGGGCGACACACTCGTCTTTTTATATGATGAATACACATCCATTCAAGGAATTCTTCAAAAGATCAGAAACTCCAAAGCAGTCGGTGTCCTGCAGAAGGCAGAATAAAGAAAAGGTGCGGTTTCCCTTAGCGGGAGCTGCACCTTTTTTTATTCTTTAGATTCTAGTTCTTGTTCCTCTAACAATGTAATGGGGTCGTAGTTTCCTCCACTGGAAAATCCACCGCCATTAATAGAACGTTTTGAAAAGATGTCTTCATCGGTTTCTTTTTGAAACACAGGCTGCCATGCAAAGGTAAATTGTTGATTAGGGTCCATTTCCAAGAACATGTCACTCATGCTGTCGGTTTTTTGTACGCTGTTGGCAAAATGGATGATTGAAACCCAATCCTTTGGAAGTTTATCAATTCCATAAGACGTTTGTGAATCTTTTACTTTTTTCATTAACTGCACTTTAGGATAATAATACTCAATTCCCTGCGTGACCTCGTATCCTCGATTACGCAGTAAGTAGAATTGAGCAGACTGAAATTGATCATCAGGATGAAAATTCCAAACTATCTTATAGAATGAAGGATCATCACTATCAATCTTCCAAAGGATAGGCTGGCCAACTGAATTCACAGCCTCTAGCTCCCATTTCCGTTTTTTCCAAACAAAAAAACTCGTACCATAATCGTTATCTTTAGAGATATACGGAACAAACAGATGACGTTCGTCTACTAAAATCGCATCTTGAACCTTAGCAATCTCTGCTTCTTCATACGCTCTATCAATTTGCTTCATCAGTTCCCCGTGACTCGGAGTCGTGTTTGGCTCTGAATAATAATACCAATAAACAAATCCCCCAACCATTAACAGAATCGTGATCAGCAGCAAGAAAAGTAGTTTTTTGTTCATCCGTTATTCCAACCCTTCTACAAACGAAACATCTGAGCGAAAATAATACTGTTTTTTCTGTGTAGTCAACAGAAGACCTTTTCCATCTTTTTCAACAAAAAGGGTTGTGTGTAAGCCGCTTCCCCACTTCGGTTCTGTTCCTACAATCTGATACGGAAACTTTTCCTTTCGTTCTTGTTGCGGCACATCAATATTTACGATCTCGTTGTACCATCCTTGGCTGTCGATTGGTTTCGCAATCATTTTGGATAGCTGTTGTTTAAACACTTCTTGATCTAATGTGCTTTCTTTTGCCCCGGTGTGAAGTGGAAAAAGACGTGCTTGATCTGTTTTTGCTATATAAGTTGACAGCTTCTTATCAGGATATATTGCTTGATCCAATGGTATCGCAGCAAAAGTAGCTGCGAGAAGAATGAAATTGGCGAAGAAACCGAGCCATGCGAACCGACGATACATTACCCATTTCTCCACTTTATTACGAAACACAAAATACAAAATACATACCCCTAATGGGAGGATTGGAATTTGGACAAAAGTAGAAAAAAGAGTGAGATCAAATGAAAAACAAAATAAGCCAACGAACAAAATGAGCAGTACTTTCCATATCTTAGGCTTAACTTCTAGCTTTTTATAAAAACGAAACGTTAGGATACCAATAATGATATAGGCTATGCTGTCCATTAGAACAGCAGGAAAATGATTAAGGAAACTAAATGTGATGATGCTCAACACTCCCTTTTCAGTCAAACTATCTATATACCAAACTATGTATGGAATTCAATTTAATAACAATTATGACATAGTGTTCTATACTCGACTATACCTCAAAATGAAAAAGCTCAACAGGCGTTATGCTAGTTGAGCTTTCCATCCATCATATTATTTTAGTGTTTTAACAATGATTGCTTGTGACGCACTTTTGATAAGACAGCCTTCTAAATCTTCTTCTTTTAATAAGCCCAGCGTGATGGCGGACTTTACCTTCTCCTCGTCCGGTTTGGGTACGTGATGAATGAGGTCGGTCATGTTCAGTTCCGTGAGCCGGTGCACCGTCTTTTCATCGTGAAGTTTTTCAGATTTCCGAATCTGCCTTTGCAGCTTATAGTTGTTAACAGAGACTTCTCCTTTTTGATTGGGACCGACTAGGTTGTCAAAATAAATGTGAAACACTTTTTTTAGTTCATCCAGTTCCTTTTCCAGCTCTTTCTTCTTTTCGTTAAGAGTGTTGTATTTGATGATCAGGTCTTCTGAAATGGTATAGTTTTGAGTCGTCACAGCTCGTCCCCCTGTTATGAATTGATAGTTCATCTTATGGCGGGAGTGAGTGGATTATGCCATGACAAAAGCCACCTTTTCATGTGGAAAGGCGGCTCGTTTGTCGTCGCAATTATTAGCGGCGATATCTATTTCGTTTCATTTTCGCTCTCAGGCTTATTTTTCCCCTTGCTTACATAAGGTTTTGGACCCTTTTTCTTGCTGCTCGATTTCCAGCGGTTCCAGCCCTTTTTCCCCGTGCCCTGGCCAACCCCACTTTTCTTGCCTTTTGCTTTACTCATCTTATCACTCCATGAAATTCAGTAATTTGAATTATACTACATTAGCGGGAAAAATGTTAATGTTGATAAAATTGTATTTTGTGTTGATATTCCACAATTTTACGTTGATATAGTTGCCATTTTGGTTGATATCCCTATTGATCTTGTTGATATAGTATTATTTGTGCTTAGTTTTTAAGTCATTTCCTATTTTGACGTCCTTCAATTTTTGTTTAATAATACATTTTAAATTGAGAGGAGTGTTTTTCATCGAAAACCAACTTAATATGCCGATTTTTATACAAAAATTAGAAGCTTTATTAAGGAGGGTATCACCTACACATCCTAATCGAGTAAAAATAGCTGAGGATTTGGCCAAAAGTAAGTCAGGTATCACTGGTGAGAGATCCTTACAATACTTTTATAGGTATTTACCTCAAGATAAAGTTAGGTTTTTACACCATATTAGAATTTCACATATGGATTATTATTTTCAGGTTGATACACTTTTACTTACTAACAAGTTTCTACTACTTCTTGAGATCAAAAATTATGCAGGTCATCTATACTTTGATGAGAAGCATGGCCAGCTCATTCGCACGCTCAACAACAAACGAGATATCTTCGAAGATCCCCTTCTTCAAGCTAAAAGACAAGCTTTTCATCTTTCTAAAATCATAAATAAACATAAATATCCGAGCATACCGATTGAGACAATGGTTGTGTTTACACATCCGAAAGCATATATAGAGTGTTCTCCGACCTATAAAGAAGCCATGAAAAGAGTAATAAAGAGCTCAAAGTTAGAAGAAAAATTTGTTGAGTTTAGCTCAAAATATAAACAAGAACTTTTTTCTGTAAAAGAGGTTAAAAAAATGAGTAGATTATTAAATAAATTACATGAACCCTATGATCCAAATATTTGTGTGAGATATGGAATCGGATTAAATGAATTGATTAACGGAGTCATCTGTCCTCAATGTGAAGATGGGATGTATGTGATTAAACAGTTATCTAAATGGCGGTGTGAAAGGTGCGGTGTGATTTCAAATGAAGTTCTTATTCACGCGTTAAGAGATTATGCGCTACTCGTTTCTACAACAATTACAAATAAGTCATGTCAATCTTATCTGAACATAAGTCCAAGACAATCTCAATATTTGCTAAAAGCACTTCAAATTCCGTTTTACGGCTCTAATAAAGGAAGAACCTACCACCTTGACTCTCTCATCACTTAATCAAAGCTTTCAATTTTTGGCCATCTGCTGCATTCAACTTTCCGTATTGATTAACAGAATCCACAATTTCCGCATTCATATCATCATGAAACCAAATTTTATATTCTTCCAATCTCTCAGGCATATTCGGATCATACAGATAGAACAAGGTTAACATCATATCTTCTTTTCGCGACATCTCCACTTTTGCGTTTTCCCACTTCACTGTTTCTAATAGCACACCAATCGATTTCACCTGATTCTCATCTGTTATTATTCCATCATCACCTGGTCGCATCTCAACCATTTCATAATCAACACGGACCAGCTTTTCATCCTCGTTGCATCCAGCTAAACTCATCACAAGAAAGAGCACGACCAGCCATTTTTTCATCAGTCAGCTGGATTAATGATCGCCATCTGCTGGTGATCTTCCCACTTGCCGTTGATCTTCACGTTTTTGCGTGCTAGTCCCTCTTTTTCGAAACCAGCTTTCTCCAAAACGCGAATGGAACCGATGTTGTGTGGCATAACACCTGCCTCAACTCGGTGCAGCTTCAGCTCATCGAACCCATACTTCACAATAAGTCGAACCGCTTCTGTCGTGTAGCCTTTTCCATTATGCTTCTTATCCAAAAAGTAACCTACAAACGCACTCTGGATGGACCCACGCATCACCGCGAACAGATTAATCGTTCCAATGAGTAGATCGTCATCTGTTGTAAAAATACCAAAATAGTAATCTAAGTCTTGTTTTGCATTCTCCACCAGCATCTGTATACGCTTCTGCTGGTTTTTTAAGGTATAAAAATCATCACTGCGTTCCATTGCAAACTGACTAAAAAAATCCCTGTTTTCCAATTGAAGGCTTACCATTGCCTCAGCGTCCTCAACTGTCAGCGGCCTGATATAAATATTCTCGCTAGATAATTTAACATTCGTTTCCATACTTTGATTCATACTCAATTCTCTCCATTTCTATGTAAAGAAAGCGACATCTCTACCCTTTTATTTTTTGGCTAGCCTCACACTATAATTCCTCATGCCCACTAGATTTCCTTCATATTCATATATACCTTGGTTGATCAATTCCAATAACCGATATTGTATAAATTCATCACCGACATATTGTTCAAGATGTCCGATAACATCCCCGATGAGGCGTGCTGATTTCTTAAATTCATCATCATATTTCCATTCGAAACGTCTAGCCGTATTGATGATAAAAGGGTCTAGATGATTAACACTAACACTCCTGATTTCCCCGTTCTCCCACAGCCTCAACACTTCATTTGAATTGCTCAAAGACTCCCATTCTTTTACGAGTTGTTTCTTATAAACGAAGGAGATCCGTTCGTCATTTCTCGTTTTTTCTAAAATGACTTGCAGCTCTTTTGGCGGTATCTCGCCGGTATGCTGGGAAACATAATAGATTTCAGGATGTTTGCAATATTTGTCGTAGCTCTCATTCGTGTTCACCACTAGGATAGGGTTCGGCCGATTTTCAAGCAGCTTCAGCACAAACCTGATACCAGTCTGTTCAGATGCATTGTCCGCTGTCCATACGGTAATTTCAGCATGATTGGGAATTTCGTTAATTTCACGAAGAGTTTCTCTGAACTGCTCTTCATATTTACTATCGTAATAAAATCAAATTCGTCTTTTGGCATATGTTTCTTAAACCAGTTCACTCGGGCTACTAAACCCGCCTCCGTCTCCAACTGAAAAACAGGACCCACTGCGAACTGATCGGAAAAACCAATCACTTTATCGTTTTTGCCCTTCTTCTTAAGCGTCCATTTCAACCCTCCAGCAGCAGACTCTCCAAATAGAATATGAACGGTCATTTTTCCAGCTCCTCAACCTCATTTTTTCGGTGAGGTATCTTTTTCGTTCCCTCGTTTAAAATTCCCTGTTACTTTGGCCAAAATTAGTTGAACGTCTTTCTCGGTTGAAGCTTGGTCAATTCGATTGATTATTTTCTCCGCTTCTTTTCCTTTTAAAACCATGACCTGTTTACCTTGATATTCAATAAAAACGGTGTTATTTTTCGTTATGCGATACGTAAAAACTTCTTCATCCAGCCGTTTACGTTTATCAGTGTTTCCCATCAAGCCACCCCTTTTTAAAATCCACACTTAACACTTACACATTTATTTAAAATTTCCTTGTATGTTCGGAAGGAAAAAGCGATTATATAAAGAATTTAATCCTTTAATAATTAAATACGAAAAATACTATTTTCTACAAAAATTGTTAAAATACTCTATCACTGACTTTTTTGATACTATTCCACTGCGAACAGCAAGAATAGCCATAGTATGTTATAATTAATATATTAAAATAACTTAGGGCTCGCGACTTTTCTTAGTCACCCTCCGTTTATGGAAGGGAGTGCAAGAAATGGAGAAAATCAGCGTATTTATGGATGATTACCGTAGCCCGCCTGAAGGTTACGTTTACGTCGAAACGATAGATGAATGTATGGAATTGTTAAGAACTCGGGACATCGAACATTTATCGCTTGATCACGATCTGCTCAGCAATACCAGAAATGGTCTCATGCTCGTTCAGATGATGGTCGATGAACAACTGTTTGCCAATCGCATCACCATTCACTCTGCCAATTCAGTAGGCGGAAAAAACATGTACAACTGCCTCAAACAAGCTCAAAAAGACCTCATCATGCCTCACACAATCATCGTTTCCTTACGTCCACTGCCGCTCAAGTATTTTCCGCCAAGAGTACTTCAACACTACTTAAATATTAAATAGGTCCCTGCACGAGATTTACCGGAGGGAACAGCTTTACACATCACTTGGCATACTGGCTGTTTCCTCTATTTCGACAGACCACGCAATGATTGTTGTGCTGTCTCTTACACCGTTATCTTTTACTTCAGACAAAAGCTTTCCTACCCCAACTTCAATTCCCTTTTCAAAAAGTACTGTCTGTATAGTCTCCGGATCCTCAAAAGGAACACCTGGACATTCTGTTAAGCCGTCAGTTGTCATGAATACGTGGTTCAACCCCTGTCTCATTTCTTTTTTACCCGTGCTATAACAGGGAACCGGAAGTTCAAACGTGTTCACTTCACCAACCCATTCGTAAAAACTTCTCTGTACAAGCTGTCTCTCTCCAAGCGCGATCAGTTCTGGATGAAATAAATGGACTATACAATCTCCAACGGAAAACCACCACAAATATTTCTCTTTTCGTACCACGATCAGACAAGCGGTTTCACCAGTTGTTTTGCGGCATGCCTCCATAAACTCTGGCTCTTGAAAAATGTCGAGTATGAGACAGTCCATCCTTTTTAGCGCTGGACCAGCAGATTGGGCCAAAGCACTCGTAATGTTTTTCTTCATCTTTTCAAAGTGGCCAACTACTAACTCAACACTTTGAGCAGTCTTGTGACCATCGAGAACCATGGTGAATTCCCAGTTCTCCTCTTCATTCGTCCAAACTAAGCATCCGTCTTCGTTCTTGTACGAACCTGCAGCAGTGTTACCGCCAAACCTTCCAAGTGTAACTCTACCAACCTTCACCACATCTAATTCATCCACAAAAGTCTTTTCACTGCCAATCCATTTAAGTTCATGATGCATCATACGAATCCTCCTCCAAGAACCTCTTAACTTGTTCGCACACTTGCACGATCTCTTCGTTCATCCCAAACGGAGCATCCGGCCAGTCGTATACTTCGTTCGGTCCCCAATATTCCGCAGGTGTTTTCGGATAACGCGGTACAATATGCATGTGCAGATGAGGAACTGAATTTCCGGAAACTAGCGCATAAATGTGTTCAGCACCCTGTGTTTCCTTAACCGCTTTACTCACCCTCGCCATGATCTGGCCGAATGCACTCGCCTCATCAGGTGTCATGTCCCCAATCGATGATGCGTGACGCTTAAGATCGATCATGATATGTCCCAAGTAAGACGGTCTTCCACCTTTATCAATATGACTTACATAGACTAGATCATCTTCATAAATCTTGATTCCAGCCGTATCAATGCTTCCTTGATGCTTATTGCAAATAAAACAATCCTCACTCATGGTCATCTCTCCCCAAAAAAATAAAAAGCCCATCATCTCGTAAAGAGACGATAGGCTGTTCCTAACGTGGTACCACTCTTCTTGGTTTGCTGCACATTAAAAAGCAAACCTTCTCAAGACCTTATTACGGAGGTGAACCGTCCAGACTTAACTCTCAGCCTGGCCGCTCCTAGGCGAGTTCAGGATTTCCGTTGACTGCTTTTCACCCATTTCAGCAGCTCTCTAAACAACAGACTTTTCCTTACTGCTCCTAATCAAAGCGTTTATCCTATGCATGGAAAACTTTTACTTATCATAGGTTTTTTAGAAAATTATGTCAAGGGTTTATTTATAATTACCCTCAAAGGTTAAACCCTCCCCCAATCAATGAATCTTTAAATTCTGTTTAGTTCAAAACATTCCATTTTTTCAGATGGTAATCCCGCTTCAATATAGCTTCTGATCAACTTCCATTTCCCATCTTTCCATCTAAATGTTATAAAGAATAAGTTTGCGGTCTCTAGTTGTCTGTCATCAATAATTAAGGAAGCCCAGAGAATCGCTAATACTTCATTTTCTCTTAAAGGAATAACTCCAACCTCTTTTAGAATCCACTGTGCATTTTGCTCTTGCAACTGATTAAAGGCTTGACTCCATCCTTCAATGGATTCAGCATATTCAAAATCAACAATATCCTGATCTCTAATTTCCCGTGCTTGATAATCGAGCGATAGAACTTCTTTAATTCCAGCAATAGATGAGTTTCTCCAGCTTTCTTTAAATTCTTTATAAAATATCTGAAAAGAACTTAACATATTACCTCCTACTTAAATGCTTTATGTATTTGCTATGATTATCGGTTTCTCCTAAATATTCAAAACCATGATCTCGATAAAATTGGTTCAGCTTTACGTTATCTGCCACACAATCTAATTTAATAAACTGCTTTCCGTCCCCAAGATTTTCATGAATCCAGCGCAAAATTTCTTTGCCTATTCCCTGATTCATATACTGCGGCCGTACTGCTAATCGATGTAAATACAGGGAATCAGAAGCTTCTTCCTTCCCGAAAATATGCTGATCCCACTCACTTTGCTCGGGTGATAATGTAAATGTAGCTATCATCATGTCATCACTTAAAACTTTATAAGTATGTTTTTGCTGGATGGCTCGCTTAATTTCTTCGTCATCACCGCCTTCAAGCAGATAACTCCATTGATTAATTTCGTTATCTTTCATCCATTGAGCCAGTTCTTTTAAAAAACTAATCACTTCTTCATAATCATCAGAAGATGCTTTGTGAACGACAAATTGCTTCAATTGACTCACTGTAACACCTCTCATTCTAGTTCTTAATAAACTAATTTCTTTTCAGATGTAAACATTCCTTCCTATTATTTCTATATACATAACAAAAGCAGCAACCCTTAACAAGTTGCTGCTCATTTTAAATGGTTTTATAAGTCACTTGTACCAACCCAGACTCAAACGCTCTGCTCTCAACTAACTCCAACTTGCTTTCCGCTTCTGTTTCTTTAAACAATCGTATACCTTTTCCAAGCATGATCGGAATGAAGGATATTACGTATTCATCAATTACATTTAGTGATTTCAGTTCTCTTACAACCTCTGCTCCTCCATCAATAAAAATGTTCTTGCCTTCTCTGCTTTTTAGTTTCTGTATTAGTTCTTTCAGATCTCCACCATAAAACTCAACGTTATCATCATGTCCTGTTTTTGTTCTGGAAATTACATAACATTTCTTATCCTTGTGAGGAAATTCAATTCCAAAGGATAAGACTTTGTCATACGTTTTCCGACCCATAATAATCGTGTCCACTGATTCAATAAATGTTTCGTATCCGTAATCTTCACCCGGACGTTCAACCATTGATAACCAGTCAATATCCTCATTTTCTTTTGCTATAAATCCATCAACACTTGCCGCAATATATAAAATCACATTACGCTTTTTATTCATTTTGACAACTCCTTTCCATCTTCTTTCATATTGGTAAAACGAAAGGACGGGAGTATCTTCTACTCATTCCCTCCTCCTAGTTCATAACCTAACTCCACAATGGATCGATTAATTCGCCATACATAATAAAGGTGATGGACTAAATCACGATTAGACTGTTTTCGGCTCGGTGCAAGTCTTTCGATCATTTCGCGTTCTTCTTCTAATGAATGAAGAACACCATCTGTTTCATTTCCTTTCACGAGTTCAGATAACGAATCAATATTTTCTTTCAGTTTTTTCTCAATTTGTATAAACACCTCAACGAGCTCGTCTGGATACTCAAATCCCTTTCGGTAAGCCGAAGCAACGAGATGCCTTGCATAATAGTTGATCGCAGCAAGCATCGTCATCCATCTAACCATATCCGAATAGATTGGTGATCCGCGACGCTGCAGGAATGATTGTGCTTCGTCTCTTATCACCTGAAGCTTTTGATCCAGCTGAAACGCACTTTCAGAAAGATCCTTCACATTCACATCTTCTCTAAAGCCTCTAACATACTCTGTCACAAAAGGGGACAGTTCACCTAAAAAATCACCGATGGATTCAGCAACTTTGTCCTTTGTTTTCTTTGGAAAAATGATGTAAGAAACCCCTAATGCGATGGCAGCACCTGCAATCGTATCAAGCACACGCGCCCCAATCAGAGTAAGTGTAATACCACCTAATAAAAGATCATACATAAAAGCAATCAGCATTGTGATAAACACACTCATTAACGTATAAGAAACGGTTAACAAATAAAAAGCTAAAAAAACGACCACAAAAAGAAAGATAACCTCTATTACAGTCTGACCAGATAGGAGTTTGGCAAGAGCAAATCCCACTACTGCACCGATAATCGTACCTAAAGAACGCTGGTAGCCTTTTGTATAGATTCGTCCGATTGATTCCGTCCCAAGCAGCACAACAAATGCCGTAAGTAGAACCCAATACGGCTGTGTCGGCGATATGATCAAGCCGACGATGATTGAAATAATACCTGCGACCAATGCTTGATACGCTTTTTTGGTGGACGGTTTCAGGGCTTTATCCTGCTCTGATGCTGATTCATCATTCTCCGTATTTTCTTCAGACACTTCATCAGCCTTGTTTAGGGCTTGATGAGAATGAAGAGATTGCTGGATGCTAACAGCTCCTTCAATGACATGGTTCGCAATGGATTCGATTCGGCGAATGAGATAAATCCATCCTTTTGGCGGCTCTTCACGTTCAAACAGCTCCATTATTAATAAACGCAGCTGCTGAACCGCTTTTTCTGCTGGTTGTAAATTTTGTTCTTTTACGTTTGGTGCAAGCACTTCCGCGTCACGTACCGCCTCTGTCACAGAAATCAACAACTGCTTGATTTCTTCCACTTCCAGGGCATCCGCCCTCTTAAGCCCTCGAACAGATTCAATCAGTGTCTCAATCAGCATTCCTGTATCAAAAACATACAACCGCAGCTGATTCGGCAGCAAGCCTGGCCAAAGCTTATGAACGTCGTCCGCGTTAATGTAGCCTGATACGATCAGCGCATACTCTCTTAGTTTCAAGACATTCTTTTCTAACTCTTTTTTACGCATAGGGTCAGTCTTTTTATCCACCATCGCTTCAATTAAAAGGTTAAGTGTTAAATTGCTCTGAATATGAAAGGATCTGATGCTGCTTTTAAGGTTCTTTGCGGTATCTTGAAACAGAAAGAAATTAAAGATAAAGGCATAGATTACACCAAGCCAAACACCAATATAAAACCATGGCAGTTGTCCACTTGATAACTGTAAAACAGAAGAAAAATATACGGTCATAAAGAAAATCATGAAGAGGGAAAAATAGCGTGTACCAAATCTTGAGAAATAAAAACTGCTAAAGACACTCAGAATTAGGACCACATCAATGTAATACGCATGTCCCGCAACAATGGAACCGATTGTAATTCCGAGCATGGCGGAAATTCCGAGCAGTACTGTCGTAACCTTCATTTGTTTTTTCGTATCATCCATAACGACCATGATCCCCATCAAACCAAGCATTCCTGAGACAATGGCAGGGGTGATGCCGCCTGAATGGCCTGTATAGCGCATGATGAGAAGTGTTGAAAAAATGGACAGTATCAAGCTAGCAGTTGCTCTACCCGCTTTTTGCAACCGAACATATCCAGGGTCAGACGCCATCAGCCTCGCTAGCCAACGGTGTTTTCTATGTAGTTGTCGCACTGTCTCACCCCCCATTTTTATAAAACTATAATTTTCAATAATAGCATGTGTCATACCGTATACCAAGCGAACAGCTTACTTAAAAGGCAGAACCTCCAAGCTACAGTATTTCCGAATTCTTATACTTTTCTTCATTTCTGTTTAACTGTCTCTCTCGCCTTTCACTGGTCTTTTTACAACTTACACTTGATTGAAGTGTAAGGTCCGTGCCTATAACATGAAAAACTTCTTGGAAGGCTTGCGACGAGAAAATCACTTCGAGCATTTACAAGTAGACGCATTGTCTTCTTTGAACAGTTGGTTGGAGTGAAAGGTGTGAGACTCCTGCGGGACAGGCTGGCAGGTGAGACACTTATACGTGAAACGTACGAATGTGGCTCACCGCCTGCCCTGCGGAAAGCGAGCAACTGAAACGGAAATCAACCACTTCCAAAAGCAACAAAGTTTGAAAGAAGAGCATTTTAAAAAGTCCGTATACAAAAAAGACCTGAATATACTCAGGTCCCTCGTGTTAATAAAGTCTATTCTTATAGCCTTCCTCAAGATCAGCGATAATTCTTCCCTCTGTCATCTCGGGCATGTTGACGTGTGCAGCTAAAATTTTTGCAGCACTTGGTAAATCTTCTTTGCTGCTCCAGCTCTCTGGCTCCCAAAGACCTGAACGCTTAAAGGCTTTTGCACAATGCATATAACATTGTTCCACTTTTACCAAGATACCAAGCTGTGGCGATTTTCCATTCACGGCCATCTTGTTTAATATTTCTTCGTCTTTAATAATAGCTGCTTCTCCATTAATACGAAGCGTTTCACCCATGCCAGGTATGATAAACAGCAAGCCGATTTTAGGATTAGAAAGAATGTTGAACATCGAATCGACCCTCTTATTGCCTGGACGATCAGGAATGATAAGGTGCTGATCATCTAGAATGTAAACAAATCCAGGTGCATCTCCTCTTGGTGAACTATCACAGTTTCCTTCAGCATCTGATGTGGATAGGACAAGAAAAGGAGATTTTGAGATATAGTCCCTGCAATGTCCATCAATTGTGGCGATTACCTTGTTTTGTCCTCTAAGGCTTGGACTTCCAAGCATTTCTCTTAGCTCTTCTTGACTTTTGACTTGGTTCATCGTTTTCATTACAAACCCCATCCCCTTATTTACGTAAAGCATCTCCCGCTCTGTGCGCTACTTCTTTTTTTACATAAATATCGTATTGTGTGTTGTCGACAATAGGTCTTTCTCTAGCTCCCAACCCTTGCATAGGAATTCTGACCTTGAACTTTACGCCACCGCTGTTCAATTTAGAGATCACCTTAAAGTAGTTCTCTTGTCCGAATGCCGTGTAAATAAGCTTCATATTTCGATAACGATATCTTTGAATCAATGAACCTATTATGATTCCACCTAACACGATCGCAACGAACAGCCATCCTATTGTTGGCATCTCACACAGCACCTTTCTGCATTAGAGATTAGTGACTTGAATTTTCTAACGAAGAACCACTTCTATCCACTCGATAAGAGACCCACCAATGACCATCTTCAATATTTGTTCTCGTTTCTTTAAAGGTGACAATATAAACTTCATCACCTACTTCTTTGACATGAGTTTCTCTTGTAACAGGTCCTTCCGTAACCTTACCTGGCTGATCAGGAAAACGATCATCGTAACTACCACCACCTGAAACGAATTCAATTGCATCTTCTTCTGTAAACGGAGGTGGTTCAGGTGATATAAGTGTTAACACACCCCAGATAGCAGCATATACACTTAATGGGACTATGAGAAACAATCGCAAACGTTTTTTGTTTCTTGTTCTAGAAAGAATCCACCGATCAATAACAGCATAAAAAAGTGCCGTCATTACGCCATAAACGGCTAAAATTGGGGATTCAATCAATACCAATCCAAATATGCCATGAAGAAATATAAACACCCACGTATTCACTGTAAACCACTTGTTTAATACAAATTCAATGATTAACGAAACGATATTTCCGTAAACGAGTATGATTAATCCTCCATAGATCCCAACAGCCATTGTAGATAATGCAAATCCCATTCCATAGTGCACTTCATTCGATTGAAATGTTGAATCCCCCGTATCCATTAATGCAGCCATCATTAACATAAGTGCAAAAGTTGAAGTAATTGTAGCTAATATCTTTCTCTCTAATAAATTTTCTTGCATATAACCGTTATCCTTCCCTTTAGATTCCCACTTTTCGTTTCTAAGCCAATCATAATTCTATGGAAAAATTTAGTCAACGCATGAAAATACCCCCATAAATGAGCGTCTCATTATAAATAGTGTATAGAGTACATAAAAAAGAAATGACAGAAGAACGAACTCTGTAAGGAGGCAAAACATGGAGCCGTATGTAAAAGATGCTCTGCTTGAATGGAAAGATGAGATCGAGCAACAAAAGAAAGAAATTGATGAAGAGTACGAGAAAGTAAAAACAGAACTCCAACTCTATTCTTATAAATTCGGTATCACCAAACAAGTCATTCAATCTACCATTAATGAAGAAATGATTAAGAATATCAAAAAAACATATCAGCAGCCGTTCGAGGAAAAGTACAACGAACTGAAACAACAGCTGAAGAAGCTGGAAGAAAAACGAAGCGTCTTTAACATGTTTGTTGAAAAGATCGAGATTGCTTCTGTAAAAGAACCGAATTAGTTTTACTGGGATAAGCTTGGAGTTGATTCCGAGCTTTTTCTTCTGTACTACGTCTATAAAAAACGGATAAGAAATTTTATCCGCGGAATTATATTTGTTTACCGTGGAATTATTATCAATTACCTTACAACTCAAAAAAGGAATGATCTCAAAGTAGTTGAGTCATCCCTTTCCTTTTACTTCGCTACTGGTGTAGCAACTTCATTCTTCCCTACTTTTTCCAAAACCCGCTCTCTCACGAACAATCCTGTATACATGAAGAACGCGCCGATCATGATTACGACTCCCATATACACAGACATCATCACAGGAACCAAGAACGCTCCGAGAATAATCGTTGAACGTGCCAGCATATCTGCTCCGCTAAAAGAAACGTTAGCAAATGCGGAATACGAACCACGCTTATCACTTGGTATCATGTTTGCCTTCTCCGCTTCTTTTATTGGAGAATAGATCAACTCGCCCATCGTCGCGATGATGTTAAACAAAAGTAAGATGTACCACGTATTAGCAGAAGTAACCGTCACATAGCCGATTCCATATAAAAGAAGTCCAATCAGCAACGCATTCTTTTTGTTTAACCTGTCCGTTATTCGGTTGATCAGGAACGTGAAACATACAACCATAAGCATGTTTTGGATATTCAGCATACTGAGCATACGTACTCCGCTAATTTCAAAATTTCCGATATGAAAAGAATCGAACGTTTCTGCCAGTCTGATTCCGATATAACTGTTCAGCGTGAATTCAGCTGAAAAGATAAACGTTCCACCGATTACGACTTTTACAAAAGCGGAATCTTGTAAAGCCACTTTGTAGTTTTGAAATAAATCCATAAACACATTCGCGTGCTTTTTTTCTAAAAATCCGCTGAACTCGTCACGCAGCCAGATTCCATATGCGATCGGAATACTAATAGATGTCACAGTTAATAAGATAAATAACTCTTTCTGATGACTCACATATAGCAAACCGCCAAGTGCTGCACCGATTGCCATGGATAGGTTCACCATCCAGTAATCGAGCGTGTATACTTCTTTTCTGTTTTCAGGCGTTGTTGAATCCATAATAATTGCGTGCATCGCTGGTCTGCCAAGGCTGCTTGTCACGATAAACCCAATATAAGCAGCAGCGAAAAGCATAATCCATTTTTGATCTGGAAACACACTCAGAGTCATAAGCAAGAACATAACGGCGCTTAAACAAGAAGTCGTCATTAACACTTTCTTTCGTGGAAAGCGGTCAGATATGTAACCACCGATTAGATTTACAATAAATCCAATAACAACTGTTAAGATTAAGAACGTTCCTGCCCATACTTTGTTCTTTTCTTGAGCGAAAAATAAGGCCATAAACGGCATAACGGCCGATGAAACGGCGCGGTTAAAGAACGATGTGATCAACCGAACTTTAATGTTTTGGGGGTAATCTTTCCATCCCATATTGTCCCCTCCTTCTCTGTATTGTAATATTAAACTAGACTTAACAATCTAAAAATAGACATTTAAATGAAGTGTGTCTACTTTTATAGATAAGGAGATTTCAATGGATAATAAACTGCTTATTCTGTGGCGATATTTTTCATCTGGCAGCATTCGAACTGAAGAGATTGCCGAGGTACTTCAGATCAGTCAGAAACAAACGACACGCTACTTAAAAAAGTGGACAGATGATGGGTGGCTTAATTTCACTTCAGGCCGCGGAAGAGGAAACGTCTCAAAGCTCGAATGGCTGAAGGATGTAGAAGATATTTTTGAAGAGAATGTACTAAGATTAATAGATTCAGAACCTGTGGAGAAAAGCAGTAAATACTTAATGTTCGATTGGTCTACTGATACAAAAATGCGGTTGATGAACAAATTCCATTCTCATTTCGGATTTGTTCAAAAGACTGAAGACAAGTTAGTTGTACCTAAGCGTTATCCCTTTCGAACGATTCACCCGTTAGAAGCAGCAGATGCGCACAGTGCTCATATGGTTGCAAACGTGTTTAACCGCCTTGTTTTCCTTACCGATCAGGGGGAAATTCTGCCTGAACTCGCACACAGCTGGGATGTTACACCTACTAAACTGCGACTCTACTTAAGAAAAGACGTTAACTTTCATGATGGATCAATCTTAACAGCTGATGATGTGGTGACTTGTTTAGAAAAGCTGCGGATTCATGAGCAGAACAAAGAGCTATGGTCTCCCGTAGAAGAGGTCTATGCAAAGTCAACGCTCGTGGTTGATATCCTTTTTCCAGGAGGCTGCAGCTACATTCTTCCGTTGTTAAGCACAATGACCGCGAGCATCTATAAAGAAAATAAAGGTCGTCTTTATGGAACGGGGAGCTTCATGTTAGAAGAAAACACCGATCAAAAGACAACGTTAACCGCATTTATAGAACATTTCCAAGAACGGCCATTGTTAGATGCTGTAGAGTTTGTTCAAGTTCCAAAAGAATTTCCGATCGTCTATCACTCAACACTTGAACCAGAGAATTCAGATACATTTCAAGTAGAAAGTGATTCTGGTTTTGGCGTGCTCATCATGAATGCGTATCGCGAAGGGTCTCAGATTGCTCGAAAAGAAGTTCGGCAATACATTCATCAATTGATTAACTCGTACCGACATAGAATTCAAGAATATGAGCCTCGAGCAACACCAAATGATAACAGCTGTCTAATTGGACAGGACCAACAAATTTCTATGACAGAGATTGAGCGTCCGGTGTTCACAGAACCACTCATTGTTAGAGTCGCGGATCACACGGAAAAGACAACCCGTTGGTTAATGGATACGCTCGAGCAAGACAACATTCCCTTCGAAATAAAAAGGATGTCTTTTGAAGAAACGATTTTTAATAGAGAGGAAAGTCAAGACGTTGATCTATTTATTCATGGTGAAATCTTTGAGTTGAACCAAGACCTTTCGTTTTATTTCTTTTTAACAAACGGGTTTGCTCCATTGCCAATCATCTTAGGAAAGAATCAGAAGTGGCAAGAACGCCTAAGCCAATATATACATACACCCTTTGAAAAATGGACAGAGCTAAACGTTGCACTTGAAAAGAAATTGATCGAAGAAGCCATCATGATTCCACTGTATTATGAAAAACGATTCATCCCTTTTTCAACGGAGCTTATGAACGTGAACATCAAGCATTTTGGTTATGTGGATTTTTCGAAGCTGTGGGTTCGGCCGACGATAGAAGAATGAGAATATAAAAAAATGACCTGAAATGTGAATTCAGGTCATTTGAATTTTAAGGTTTAGCATTAATGGACCATGCAAGCACGAACATCAATCCTATAAACACGTATATAAAAAGATTCAAGCCAATTCCCCACCATGCATACAACCTTGATCGATTTTTCGTAAATAATCCTATTACGCCAAGAATTACTCCTAGAAATGGCAATGAAAACAGTAGAAATTCAGGTAAATCCATTGGTTCAATAAGTAGTACTATATTTAATACGGCAAGTACCATCAGTCCAATCGAAAATGAGATGAACCCAGTTAATGTCTGTAGTTTTCTTCGATTCTCGGTTTTCTTATTCATTTCCAATTCCATAGTTTCACCTCACCTACCTTTAATGCGCGAATTTCTTTAACTTGCTCTAACTTTCTTAATTCTGGAGTCGGGCCGGTAATAACCGCTCCATAAATGTTGATTCCATTGTCTTTTAAATAGTTTCGACGTTCTTTTATTTCGAGTGATTTTGCTGTAGAAACCATTTCAGCCGTCTGTTCATTTTTCTCGAGCAAGGATAAAATATCCATAAATACTTCCTCATTGGTTTGGTCTCTGCCGTTAAAAGGAGACCAAGTGGTTGTATCAATTTGAGCTGGGTAGCCGATCGGTGTAATCGGCACACCTTCACCGTCAACTTGTTTTGCTTCTAGTCCCGTATCCACAGCCAGCCAACGAATCTCGATCTCTTTAGGGAAGAGGTTATTTAGATCATCTGATTTCATTAATTCAGAAAGCGAAATATACGCTTCAGCAACAGTACCATCCGGAAGCTGTTGCAAGATACTCCATTCATCATTCATATGATAAGGAACTTCTGCTTCTGGATGAAACATCTTTTGTGACTCTTTTAAAAATTCATCACCATAGCCCTTTGGAGGAAATTTTTCTAGAAAAGAAATCCTTTTTGGTTGTGAAGGTGTATCCAGTCCGAAGTAAACATCTACATTCTCTGCCTTATAATCCTCTTGACCAATGCGTTTATAGGTATCAAACAAGATGTGCATTGAAAACAAACCGATATCGCTCTCTATTTCCATTTCTTCCAGACTAATATTCGGTTCGGTAACATACAGCGTTTTACCAACAACATCAATCAACTTATTCGCTTTACCTCCGAATCCATAGTACATGTAGGTCATCAATGTCATGACGGGCATAATCAAAAGCAATATAGCTAAGCTGACCATTATGGTTGTATTACGAGCTGTATTTCGGCCAACATTAATAATTTTTCTCTGCTCCTCTTCTGAAAGGGCATGTGATTCCTTAAAGTCCTGCTTACTGTTCATTAAATACGCTTTATAGAGCTCTTCATCTTTTCCTTTATCGTTTTTATTATCAGTCATCTCTGTACATCCTTTCCTTTACTCTTTCCATCAACTTTTTACGTCCTCTAAGAATATGGCTCTTAAATGTGTTCACCTTTAATTCAAGAACATCTGCAGCTTCTTGATAAGAAAGTTCATGCAGGTCGCATAACAAAACAGCTTGCTTTTCTATTTCTTTTAATTGATTTAAGTCCTCAAGCAATAGACTAAAAGATTCCTTTTCTACGATTTTTTTCTCTGGCGTATCCGAGTTGGCTTCAATACTTTGCCTGATTTCGTCAGCAAGTATTGTTCGTTTATTTTTCCTTTGATAATCAATAAAAGCGTGATACGCAACTTTAAACAACCATGCTTTAATATTGCTAATCTCGTAATCCGCTAATGTTAGGTATGCCTTGTAAAAAGCTTCTTGCATCAAATCTTCCGCAACATAGTGATCCTTTGAAAGAGAATATAAATAGCGGTATAAATCATTCATATAAAGTTTATAAACATCCTCAAGCTGCACTACCGCTCCCCCTTTCACATCATCCACGTTTTAACCATAAGAAAAGTTGCAAAATTTTACAATTAATTTCAAATAAAAAATGCTCAGATTTTTTCCTGAGCATTCATGGGTTTAAACGTTTCAATCAATTTTTTACACTCTTCCCTTGTCTTGGGATGGAGAATCACTTTTTCAGTCATCAAATTCAAAATAAGCCGTTCTGAAATGTTAGTGTCTGTTCTTTTACTTCCCCAATGTCTCGTTAATGAACGATAGTCGCAAATCATTTCAAGCAAGTATTTTGTCGGTATAGGCACAGCTTCTCTCTTAACTTGATCAACAACCCAATAATTCCAATGATGTTTATTATGGTGCTGATGATGCAGCCAGGCTATCTGCCATTCCACCTCATCCACTTTCTTGTTTGAATAAAACTTTCTGGCATACGGAAAGAACTCAACAGGGTGAAACTTGGACAAATCATGAGTGAAGGCTTGTACGTAGAGCCTTCATTCCAGCATTCTATAAAAACATTAAGTTTGTGCTCAATTATGTATAGAAGGTACTTCCAATAGGTCGACAAGGTTTTTCACCCCCTAGCTAAATAGTTTGTCTGTAAAATAAATTAAGATCGACAGGACAATTAGTTCCACGGAAAGAATATAAACTCTTCTTAATACAGTCCCTCTGTATCTTTCTCTTTCAAAAAGAAAAAGAAAAAATACAAATGCTGCGGCTGTAAAAAAGCTATTTAGAATGGTCAAATCGTTTTCTCCTAGCTCCCAATATAAGTTATCACGATAATAAAGAGGAAAATCACAATAAAATATGAGCCAGATCCAATCACTTTGTTCTTATCGCCTAGTAACATATCAAATAACGCATCACAGACTCTAAAAATAACCATGATTCCTAAAATAAGCAGTATAAAAAGTAAAGGGCTGTTTCTTATTACTGCAAAATCTACAAATTGAAGGACTGAAAATACAACTAAGAGACTCAACAGTTCTCCAATGTTATTTTTGCCGCGTTTAAAGAAAAAGCGTTTTAAATATTTCATTGTCCTACCTTCCATCTAAATCGCATTAAAATTCTAACCTCTGCTTCTAATTCAACTTTTAATACCATTGTATTATGCAGAGTATACTTACCATTCTTGATAATGAAGAATTAATCCTCCTTTATCGCACATAAAAGAGGCCTTCATTTTAAAGACCTCTGATATAAGTTTTATTTGTAAATATCACCTCTACTACCTGCTGCAATAATAAAAATTATAAGCTCATTTTCAATTATTTCATATAATATTCTCAAATCTCCAATTCTCAAACGAAAAGCACTGTCAACACCTTCTAGTGAACAAATATCAAGATTACCTCTCTGATATGGATTCTCGGCTAAGGTGAGCAGTGCTTTTTCAATTCTTTTTTTAGTTGGCTTGTCTTGCTTTTTAATATACTTAACGGCTTGTTTGGAGTAATGAAGTTCATACATAATCGTCTTCTCCAAACACCTCTTCATGAGTATAAGATTCTCCATTGGATATTTCTTTCTTTGCCTTCTTTAAAGCCTCTAGTTCTTCATAGGTAGGTTTTTCAATGGGAAACCCATTATCATCCACATTACTTTTATTATTCTTCATATTCCGCATTGTTTTAATGACTTCTGACACATCTTCTTCTTTTAATTCATCAAGCAACTTGTGAGCTAGCTTTCGAAGATCTTTTGTCGCCATAGCTTCACCTCCACATTACTTTACTTTATTATATTATATCCATAATTTCTACGTCACTTATCAGCATCAATACATGTTCGTTTTGTTTACCTTATCTTTTCTACTATCGTAAGTTGTATGTATCACACAGGTTTCTAAACAGTTGAATGGTACTAAAAAAGTTCTCGCTGTAATTCCCATCTTCCACTGTCCAGCACGTTGCTAATACAGCATGAGAATACGCTCTTAACAAAACTCTCTCTTTGTCTAAGTTCAATTTCTCTACGAAAATATCAATTCGTTTTTCTGTAATCTCTTCCACATCATTTTCTGGCAGTTTATTGAGAAGATATTGAACTACTTCATATTCAGGGTCGCCAATCAACCCCTTCGGATCAATCGCAACCCATGACTCGCCATTTTTCAAAATGTTGTAATGATGAAGATCACCATGAAGCAAATACTGCATTTCAATTGAGCCATTTAGACGTGCAAAAATGTGTAGCGCCTCTTCAATAGTCTCTTTAGGGATGGGACCATAACCGTTAATATGATTTCTGTAAATTCTTTTTAAGCTATTTTCTCGATCTACAACTGTTGGAAGATTTGAGTGAAGTGGTGCTGGAACGATTAATTCCTTCATGACGTTTGCAGCAATTTGTGTGGCCTCTTCATCATCCTCCACTTCAGCTAACGTATGCCCAGGGCTCAATCGCTCTAGAATCATAATGCCTTGTTCTGCTTCATATTCCAACACTTTAACTGCGCTTTTGCTTGCCATATGCTGAAGCGCTTTTAGTTCAGTTTCAAATTCATGACTGGAAAGTACGATTTTCACGACTACTTCTTTACCATCTTTTCGGACAGCAGGAGCGACAAAATTGTAAGAAAGGTCAAAAGGTTCTTGAATGTGAAGATGATAGCGCTTTTCGCAATTAGCAATCAACTGTTCAAAATTCTCCAGCCATTCTGAAGCTTTGTCTCCGTGAATCCCTGTTATCGTCTTAATAAATGTTTCAGGAAGTATTCCGTTCATTCCATTTCCCCTTTAGATAATTACTTTTCTTTGATTGTTGTATTCTTTGTACAGCAACTTCATAGACTCTACTATTCTTTCATCTGAATAGGTGTCTGTATAACGATTAGGAAGACCACTTGCACCTAGTACATAGAGAAAAGGATGTTGATTAAACTCCCCTAGCAGTCCGATATCCACTACCAGATTATCTAAGCCCCCACTCATATGATTCAAAAAATGGTTTGGAATACCTTCAAGGTGATCTATAGGACGTACAAGCCCATTCACAACGGGTTTCCAAATTTCGGGGTCTGCTTGATAACCTGTGTAGATCGTACTCAATATATTTAGCACTTGTCCAACTTCACCTTTATTTTCTAAGTCCCTTGGATTTGGTGTAATATGTATATTGTTAAAATTCCTACTAATCTCATGATTTATCTTTTCCCATCCACCGCAATATGTAACAATACTGTCGGCAGCCCTACTATCGTGACAAGCAATCATAACTTCAACAAGATCACCTAAAGAAATAGAAGCTCTACCTTGGAAATGCGGATAATGAACAGCGCTATCTTCTTCTGGATCAAGTTGATACTGCTCAATCATTTCATTCCAATGGTACATACCGTTTTCTACCCATCTAGCCACGCAATATCCAACAAGTAATTTAGCCGCTGAAGCTAAAGAAACAATTAATTCAGGGTTTAATGAAGCCACAATTTTTTGTTTTTTAGTTGAATAAATGATTATACCTACTTGATCTGTTTTGACAGTTTTTAAAGTATCGACTACTTTTTGCACATAATTCACTCCTTCATAATTCACAACTGTAACATTTATCCAATTTAACCATACCACAATTCCCTTTTTACTTTTTTAAAATTTTTCTTTAAAAGCGTATAATTATCGGTACAGATTTCGTCGTATATAGTGAACGGTAAAATGAAGGGAGTTTTCAACTTGTCGCAATCAACAACCAAAACACTGCACGCTCTGTCTATTGAACTTCGCCAAAGATTTGATGAAGAGATTCGTGATTTCAGTGACGGCTTATGGAAATATTGCCGATATCTCACCGGTTCCCCATGGGATGGTGAGGACTTGTTCCAAGAAACAATGCTTAAAGCCCTCGGAGGTTTATATACAAGATGGCAACCTACAAATCTCAAGTCCTATCTTTATCGTACTGCCACGAATGCATGGATTGATTATTGCAGAAAAGAAAAGCGATCGCTCGGTGTTTTAGGTGAAGAACATGAACCGATTGAAGAATTTTCGGACAGCCTGGACTTAGAAGAAGCACTTGAAAAGCTATATGAACTTTTTACACCAAGGCAGACTGCTGTATTTTTATTAATGGAGATCTTTCGCTTTAAAGCTGAAGAAGTGGCGAGCATTGTTAAGACTACACCTGGCGCTGTTTATGCTACAACTCGAAGAATGAAAACAAAACTTAAAGAAAATAAGCATGATGACATAAAATACAAGCCTAAAAATGCACCACAAAAATCCAAGGTTATTCAAGCTTACCTGAACGCATTTAACGATGGTGACATAGAAGGAATGCTATCACTCATCAGTGATCATGCACATTACGAAGCATCATTAGGATTTTTAGAAGTTAACAAGGACGAGATTCGCGAGGGGTCTCTTGCTTATGGTCTGCCTGGTCATCATGCTATCCAGTCACTATTATGGGGGAAACCAGTTATCGTGGTACTTGCGGAATTAGATCAGTGTCCTCAGGTTCATGACATTCAATATCAGGAAGTTGAAAACGGAAAAATCGTCTACCACAGAAGTTTTTTCTTTAGAAAAGAGTTCATTGTCGCTGCTTCAAAAGAATTAGGGTACGCACCACAGTTAAACAAGCCACCATTGAATTGGACAGAGTAATAGAATAATAAAAAGGAGCTCTAAGCTCCTTTTTACTAAGTAACTTTACGCGCTATGTTGCATTTTTTCATTTTTCATAAATAACTTCTTATCTTTAAACGCCAAAACACTAACGATTAAAAGTAATATTCCCGAAAGAAAATATACGCTTCTTACACCCAAGAAATCGGATAGGACTCCCATGAATAAAGAAGCAAACCCAAATACACCTGTTGAAACAGTGCCTATAGATGTATAAACAGTGGCTAGATGTTCATTTGGGACGCTAGTTTGTATAACTGTTTGTTGAGGAATGTTCTTTAATTGTCCAAAAAAGCCGATCAGGGCTGACAACATCAATGCAAATACTGCGTTGCTAGTCATGCTAAAGATCACAGTTAAAATGCAAGCCATACTCGCTCCTGCAACTATGAAGACATTTCGATTTTTATCTACGTACTGGGGAAATCTCACACATACTATACTCCCTATAACTAATCCGATAAAAAAAGAACCGTTTAGAAATCCCCACCATTGCTCTCCAGCTCTTAATGCTTTATCGACAAAGACGTACATTACCGCTGCAATCCAAACGGCACCTGCGATGGTTTCAAAAAATTCCATTTGCACTAAAGTTTTTAACACTGGGGTATGCCTAATCGTTCGCCACCCTTGCGTTAATAAATCCCAATTATTTTCTTGTCGTTCCGTCTGGTGTTTCACCTTTTTAAGGAATATTAAAATACAGCTAGCTATTGCAAATAAAGAAACTACAATCCAGATTAAATGGTTTGGGTTAATTACAAGTAATAGTAAACTCCCAAAGAACCACGTTCCTATTTGAATGGACTGCGTAATTGTTTCCGCTAATCCATTTGCTTGGATTAAATTCTCTTCCTTTACGTAATATGGAATCAATGCTTGCCGAACTGGATTTGCACATCCATCAAGTAGCGCAATTCCTCCAATTATCAAAAAGGTGATGTAATAGTTGGATAGGTTAAGACTTGTTATCATAAAAAAACCTAAACTCAATAAGAGAAGAGTCTTTCCAATCTGTGACCATAACAAAATTGCTTTCAAGTTAACTCTTCCAATAATTAAAGGTGTCAGAATACTGGAGATAAACATAGCAAATGTAACCGTAAATGGTACGAATGCTGAAACAGCTGCCGACTCGGTTAATGTGTATAAGGCACTGATTAAAGCGACAATATACAAAACATCCCCAATATTTACTAATGACTGACCTAATAAAAGAAAAAGAAAACTACGATTTTTATTCAAGTTAATCCCCCGTTTTTATGCTTTATTTGTTTACTTATAAAAACGGTTTGGTTAAATTGGCTTATTGATCATGAAAATAATGCTCCTTTTTAAAAATGAAAGAGATGAAAAACAGGGGGACATCGTTTTTCCACTTTCCATTTGTACTTTTACTATTCTTTTTTATTTATAAACCAAACACTTCTTTAATTTGTGCAGCCACTTGCTCTGGACTCAAGCGTGTATTGTTAACCCGCAGGTAGTTTTTCTTTTGAATCTCCCCTTCATGGGAGTTCAACCGATATTTATCCATAGATGTTTTTAGGTCATTCTCCGACCACACAACATTCCGTTTCGTTGGTTTGTGTTGTAGTCGATGAGGTGTGATGTTTCTTTCAAGTCTAGTTTCTAGATCCGCCTCTAGTTCTACAAAGTAAACCTCTGCACCTTCTTTCTCAAACACCTGACACACACCCTCAACAAAATCCCAATCAGCTTGGTAGTTGAATGCCCAAACATAAGTAAAAATCATGCCATATTGGTCACTTTTGGCAAACGCTTCAAAAATTTCAGAACGAAATAAGTTTACCAACCTTCTGCCTTCTTTTGATCCATAATCGAAAAAAGGAGTCACCAGATCAATGGTCATATGATTGTGAAAGAGTTTTAAATCGGTCAGCTTCTCTAATTCGTGACCCACTGTCATTTTCCCTACTGCTTGTGGTCCGAATAATAATACTAGCTTCATAGGTTCACCCCAAAATAATAAAAATCTATATCTCAATATGCTACTATGAAAAAGAAAAATATTCCATAAGAATTGGGGATTTAGAGATGAACCTAGAAAATGAGATTCATGTCGTCGTGAAAGGTGTAATCGTATCAGAGGCTAAAATGTTAATTGTAAAACGCTCAGCTGAAGACGAAATCGGGGCAGGAACATGGGAATTCCCAGGTGGGAAGATTGAGTTTGAAGAAGCGATTGAAGCTGCACTCATACGTGAAGTAAGTGAAGAAACTGGCCTTTCTGTAACGGTTGATCGTCTATTGTACGCTACAACCTTTTTTACAAAAGCTACGAGAAAAGTAGTTTTAATGACGTATTTATGTCAGTCCCCTTCATCTGATGTCTTGTTGTCTGAAGAACATTCGGATTATATGTGGGCGTCGGAAGAAGACGCTCGAAAAAAGCTTCCTACTGTTATGTTAGGTGAATTAGAAAAAGCACGTTTCCTGAAATTCCTGAAATGTTTATCGGTTAAACCATGAAAAAAAGGACTGAATTAAAAATTTCGCTAGCGCTCGTAATCATTTTTATCGTATTACACCTTTCCCCTCAACTTGCTTTACGTACTCACGTATTTGTTATGGGATACCCAATTAAAGCCATTGTTACTGAAATACAAGAAGATAAACTGGTAAATGGGAGTGATCGGCAAGAATTTGAGCGAGTCAACAAGAAGGTTTATCTCTTAACTGATCCTCCTATTGAAAAAGCCACACAAGGTGAACTCAGAAGATATACGGTAAAGAAAGTATGGTTGCTTTATTTTGCTGAGTTTCTGGGTGAAGGATAATATGCAAAAAGTTGGTCCCTTTAGAGACCAACTTTCACTATTATATTTGCGACTCAAGTAATTCGGCTAGATAGATTGAACCAAAAAATGCTGCTATGATCATTGAAACACCCAGCCAGATTGGCACAGTTTTCTTATCAAGACCTATTTTATATATTCCCCAGAGCAGAATACCTACTGTAACACCTGATAATAAAGCATATTGCCACACTTCCCAGGTATTTGGAATAAAAAATTTCATAATAGGACCAACAAGCATTATTAAAGCAAAGGTAATAGGGAAACGCAAAGTCATCGGTTAACGGCCTCCTTTTCACGCCCTTCTTTTAAAAGAAAAACAAACGTGTTTAAGGCAGATAACCCTACAATAGCCATCCACATATAAAATGAAACCTCGTCACCACCTAGGCCATAATCATCTACGATGTAACCTGAAGCGGTCAATGTAATCGTTGAAATGAGCAAACAAATAAATGTAATGCTGTAGAAACTGAATTGATTAAGAAGCTTATTCTTTCTCTGAATACTTACTGCTCCTAATACCAAGAAAAGAATAATAATAAATGCGATAAAAATCGGACGTAAGTAAATAAATTCTGGAAATGAATCATTCATGGTGTATCCCCCGTTATCTAATTTTGCTGTTTTCGTTATATAATTTGAGAAGTTCCTCAACGGGGATATTATCAATTTTCATACCTGTTATGTCACTTTTCTCAATCTCAACATTTCTGAGGTCACAGTTTGTTAGCTTTGAACCGTGCAGATCACATCGCTCAAAAGTTACAGGTGTATTTTGGTCGCCAAGGTTCGTATCTGTAAAACGCACACCACCTAAAGTGACGTAAATCATTTCACTACCAGATAGATTTAAATCAGCAAAGAGCGTATTTCGGTAATTGATGTTTTGAAATTTAGAATGACTAAGATTGCAGTTACTTATATGGAAGTGGCTTGCGTTGCTATTACTCACAGAACTGCCTTCTAAGGTAACTTGGTAATATTTTGATTGACTTAAGTTGCTATTTTCATACTTCATGATAGATAGATCTTTGTTTTTTACTAAACGATCCTGTTCACCAGAAGCTTCCAGTTGTTTAACATAACAAAACTCATCTTCACCTTCGAAACTAGTGACATAGCCCATCTTTTTATAAAAGTGATGATTGTTCAGTTGCCTGCTCGATGTTTCCAGATCCCAAGCTCTCATATGAGGAAACTCTTTTTCAATTAAGGTGATAACCGCTGACCCAATCCCCTTCCCTTGAAATGCTGGATCGACAAATATCCGATCAATTCTGCCGTATGATTTTCCTGAAACAGTTGCAATCAGTCCACCTACCAATAACCCTCCGTACAGAACTTTGAAGTATTCCAATTCTCTAATCATGTACTTTGTCATTTCTATGGAAGAGTATCCCGGTGGTTGAATATTGTAGTCGGTGATATTTTGATCCTGTAGCCATTTTTCCGCTTCCTGATCAAACGTTTTTTTCATAATCGCTGTTAATTCATCAGCATCGTTAAGTATTGCTTTTTCTAGTGTGACTTGCTTCATGTAAGCGCTCTCCTTTTTATGTATAAAACATTCACTATTTTTTAAACGACAGTCCCTTTTCTTTGAGTGCATCTAGTAGCTGCCCCATTGCTTTTGGACCCATTCCATGTAGTTTCATAAGTTCTGTTTCAGTCCAACTAGTAAGCTGTTCAATTGTCGAGATGCCTGCAGATGCAAGGGCCCGTTGAGCGGGTTTTGCCAGTTTATTCGGAAGGTTTGTATTTTGGTAATTGGGCATGCCCTCACCTCTTTAGCCATTTAGTTGTTTCGTATAATATAGATTCAAGTCATCATCAACAAACACATGAGTACCAGGCTGGACTTGCTCATAATTGTATTGAAGGCCATGACCATCAGGGATATAACCTTTCTTACAATACAAACGCTGCGCAGTCCCGTAATCACTAAACAATCCGACTCCAATTCCAACAGTATCATGTGTTTCAGAAATAGCTGCTTCTAGCTCATCTATTATTCGTCCTGCAATACCTTTGTTTCTGAAAGCGGAAAAAACATTCAAGTCATTGATCTCTGGTATGTCATTTTTCTTAAAGTAAGGGTAATCAGACACTTTTTTCAAATGAGAGCATCCTGCTAAAATACCGTCATAATAAGCTAAAATGGTAATTCGCTCTCCACTGATATTTTCTTCATAACATTTCTCGAAATAACCTTTATCTCTAATAATCCCATGCATTGCAAAGACATTCTTAACTTCACTTATTAAAGATTCGTCATTTAAAAGTTGTAATTTAATTTTATCGTACATTCTCTCCACCCCAAACTAACAAATGCTTCTGAACATGTTTTAATTATCTACAAAAACCACATCGAAAAATAATTTCACGTTATTGGTATATGAACGATTTCAAATCCATTACGACTGCGCGGGCTGCAAATACTTCGTAAAATACGCCCCTAACAGCAACAACCCTACTGTACTCCCCCAGCTCCAAATGCCAAGGAAATCAAACCAGTATGCGAGGAGATTCATTACAGCGACCAAAAAGAAACAGATCGATGTTAAAGCTGTCTTCAAACCGGTAATACCCTGTGCCTTACGCTGCCGAACTACATATATAATGGAGAAGATCAGGGATACCAGGACAAGAATAGATAAGATGGATTCCATGTGTACTTCCCTCCCATTTACTATCTACTTAATAATACGACATAGATAAACGAAATGTTTCAAAATTTTCCAAATGACAACTTTAGCCTCATATTTTCTTTTTATACCGATCGATTGAGCGCGCGATTCTACAATTCTTATTGCAACAACACTTCACCATTTTAAACCGTTAGACCTCAAGCCTCGTAAGCGTTTGTATCACATTTCCATCACACAAACCTCACAAAACGTTCACAAAACCCTTTTGTAATGTGTCCTCAGGTGTTCTATTATTTGTACTGGGAAAAGATTTAGTGCTTTAATAGAGGTGGATTTAAGGTTACACTATATGGATAATATAGAGAGAGAAATATTGTGAAGATGGTGTCTTATAGTATGGAGAGAAGTGTTAGTATAGAAAAACAAAAACGGTCAGAGGTCCTGTCACAAACGGTGAAAACAGGGATCATCAAATCGAACCTTGTTCCCATGTTTGCAGGACTTACGCTGGCTTTATATACGTACGATATTGATCCAGGCACGAAGATTCTAGATGTCTTATTTGTCTTGATCGGTACGATTTTAGTCATTGGTGCTGCTGGTACGTTTAACAACGTTTACGACCGGGACATCGATGCAATAATGGAACGAACAAAAGGAAGACCTACTGTTACGGGCGAGATCAACATAAAGTCTGCCATAACTTTAGGAGCTGTGATGGCTGTACTTGGAATTGTAGCGCTCGCATTCACAACACCACTTGCTGCAGTGCTAGGTTTTCTTGGTCTATTCTTTTACGTGGTTCCTTATACGATGTGGACGAAGCGCAGAACAATCTACAACACAGAAGTCGGCAGTATTTCTGGAGCGATGCCTCCCCTGATTGGGTGGGCGGCAATGACCGGAACTCTTGCACACCCTGCGATTGCGGCGTTATTCATCATACAGGTGATTTGGCAGATGCCTCACTTTTATGCGATTGCGATCCGCCGTCACGATGAATATAAAGCTGCTCGTATTCCGATGCTGCCTGTTGTAAAAGGTGTAAAAAGAACGTACACGCAAACGAACATTTACCTAGTGCTTCTAAGCTTAACCAGCTTTCTGTTTCTGCCATTAAGCTTAGGCTTAACGCTAGTAGCACTGCTCATGAACGTTGGATGGCTTGTATTAAGCATCTACGGATACAAGAAAAACAAAGATTCAGAGAAGTGGGCGAAGCTGCTTTTCATCTATTCTCTGATTCACATGACGATCCTGTTTTCAACCGTTATCGTGTATTCGCTTGTTGGAATTTTCATATTGAAATAAAAAATGCTCCAGAGTTTTATTACTCTGGGCATTTTTTTAGTTCCTATTTATAGAGAATGTCATCTTTTAAAGTTGCGACTTTCGTTAGAGCTTTTTGGATATCATCTTCTGGTACTCCAAAGTGAGCAAGTGCGTCATGCAAATGTGTAGCAATGCTGTTGAAATGCTCGGGTTGCAGATTTAAGCCTTCATGCGCTTTTTCCATAGATTTACCACTATATTGCTTAGGACCGCCTAAAGCAAAACTGATGAATTTAGCTTGGTGGTTTTTTTGTTTTTCCATATCGGTATTTTCAAAGAAATGATTAACAGATTCATCTTTTAGAACGAGCTCATCATAAAAATAATCTACTACCTTCGTGACGGCTTCCTCGCCGCCAACTTTTTCGTAAAGTGTTTGTTCCATGATTATATCTCCTTTACCTGATTGTTTGGTTTTCTTCTTCAATCATAACTCATTTATCAAATTATGAATCCTTCAAAAGTTGTTAATTTCAAACTTTTGGTGATACTACCCGATTCATTGCCTCTAAACTCGTGGACTCCTCTCTTTGAAAGGGCTCCAAAGTGTCCTTTTACTATCAAACACGAGCTGCAAACAGCTTTGAAAATAAGCAGACCATTTTTGGTAGCAAAACTGCTCCTTTCCATAATACAATCAGTACTAAGAACCTGTAAGAAAGCCCTAAAAGCGAATCTATTTCATGTTCGACAGAGCAGAACGAACCAAATCCCGCTGAAGCAAGTTCAGCGGGATTTTCTAATACGGATTATTTATCTTTTTTCATAGCAATATATTGTTTAACCACTTCATACACATAGTCTTGGTTAGCAGCCGCCGTTGTCGGATCGTATTTGCCGCCGTTTGTTTTGTTGTTAGAAAGTACGCGGATTCCCAAGAACGCAACATCATACGCTTTAGAAATCTGTGCAGCTGACGCGCCTTCCATCTCTTCTACTGATGTTCCAAAGTTCTCGTGGAACCATTTGATGCGATCTACTTCATTATTCCAAACGTCCGCAGAACCGATTGTACCTTCAACGACTTTCCCTTTCGTGTACTTGTCCTTTACCGCATGAGCCGCCGCTAACAACGCCTTGTCTCCCTCGAAGTAACGAGCTTTTTCAGCATTCGGATCTTCCCCAGCACTGCCTTCAGATGCCATCAAGTCCATCGGGATCCAAGAAGTTGGGTGGATACCTTCGTTCGATTCTTTATGAGGCGTTTTTAATGAACCTAAATTTACCGTTCTCTTGCCGAGCACGATATCAAAAACGTTTAGACTCGGATCATGTCCACCAGACGTACCTTGGTTGATGATGGCAACTGGCTTGTACTTTTCGATTGCAATGGCTGTTGCCGCTGCTGTGTTTTCCATACCTTTACCCGTTTTTGCAACGATTACCGGATAGTTATCAAGCGTGCCTTTATAAAATACAAAATTTCCAGACTTCTCTTCTTTTACATTCTTTAAACGTTTTGCAAAATTCTCCGCTTCAATCGGCATAGGTCCTTGAATGATGATCGGTCTTTTCGCCTTCTCTTTTCCTGCTGCTGTTTGGTTAAAATTAAACCCTGCTAGTGCTGATAAAAAAAGTACTGCTGCGATCGCAAACAAACCATATTTTTTCATAATGTTTTCTCCCCCAGTTGTAGTATCTCACTCGAATAAGTTCAAACAAAAAAGTCTAGAGTATGTAGAATGCTTTCTACCTCTAGACCATATGAGTCAAAGTATAGTAATTGAGCAGGTGCCAATTCACAGAGTTGCTGAAACGGAAAACCCGATCATACAAATATACTTCAACTCGTAGTCCAGTTCTTTCATTGGGAACTGGGTAGAAACACTCAAACCTTATTACCGAGCATATACGAGTAATTCGTTTTTATGTAGTTTACTTTGATAATATAACAATATAAACAACAGTTTTCAACCAAAAACTTAACTATAATGATAAAATTTATTAGAATGTTCGCTTTTAAACAAAAATACTAACGGCTTCAATTACTCTCAACTCCCACAAAGCGAGTTACAAAAGCCTTTATCGAGAGTACAATAACAATATACTTCTTACTAAAACTAACTCTTATAAAAAGTGAGGATATTAATATGCATATAAAATCCAAAATAATAGTCTTCTTGTACTTTTTAACACCGTTTATTCTTTTTGGATTAATGGGGATAAAACTGCGAGAAAGTTTTCAAGTGAGTTTCAACCAACTAACAGCTGCGGATTACTTACAGATAACTGTGTTGCTGGTGGTAAAAACAATTTGTGCGATCGTTGTGATTGATACATACGTAAAGCATGAAGAAATGAACTCGCGAGAAAAGAATGGGTTGATTGCACTTGCTATTTTTAGTGCACTAACAATAGCTTTTGTCATTTCTATTATTTAACCTTTCCAGCAATACGTTTTATGTAAGATCGCCTTTTAAAATGGAGTATATTAAAAGATCATCGAACTTCCCGCACGTATATTCATAGTGTCTAAGCAATCCTTCTCTCATGAAGCTAGTTTTCTCTACCAGCTTTTGAGATGAAGTATTTGCAGGTTCAATGAGCGCTTCGATCCGTTCTAGCTGCAAGTGTTCAAATCCAAACTTTATGACAGCTTCTAACGCTTCCGCGGCTATTCCTTTTCCCCAGTACTGCTTACTCAGTTCAAATCCCACTTCAGCTCGAAAATGCTTAGGTGCTCTATTGAGGAAACCACAACTTCCGATTACATTACCTGAATTTCTTAATGTAATCCCCCATCTCATACCTGATCCTTCTTTTACAATGGTTTGATACCACTGAATTTCACTATGAACGTCTTTAACAGTTTCGTAAGGTTCGAGTCCCATATGTTTTACTACCTCAGGGTCAGACAAATAACTAAGCATGTCTTCTGCATCTTCAAGTGTTACTTCTCTTAAAATCAATCGTTCGGTTTCAATGGAAAGGAAATCTATCATCAAACGCTAGACCTTTCTTTGAAACTTTTTTTAATAGAAGTAATTTTTATCAATTCATCGTATAATTTCATTTTCATCTCTTCCAGTTCTTCGCTAGAAGGCTTTACTTCCTCTGAAAACATCTCCTCACGATTTACCCACCAGACAGGACCTTTTACAGGTGAATCATTCTTTCTTCGGGGAAACAGATGCCAGTGCAGATGCGAATCTCCATTCCCGAGTAATTCATAGTTTAACTTCTCAACATCAAAGGCTATATAAACGGCTTCAGCCACTTGACTCATTTCTATCAAAAACTTATTTTTCACGGGGTTCTCTAAAAAATGAAGCTCTGTCTTATGTTGTTTAGATAAAAAAAGGCTGTATCCCTTAAAATATTGATGATCTCCAATAACCACATACCCTGTTTCTAATTCAGCAACAAAATAGGGATTTTTTTTATTTTCAATCATTTTAATACGCTCACAAATTAAACAGCTCTGATTCGTCATGGCTAAACCCTCACTCTTTTATTTTGTATTCATATTAGCATTAATTTCCTTTTTTGTGTTCTGATTGTTTATTCTTTCATTTAGTTCCCACAGTGCCGTTTTGTTGCTATCCCATTTAAGTTCAATCAATGCTTCCTCATAACCCACCCATTTGTATGTGGAGTGCTCCCTCGAGAGCGTTAACTCATCATTCAACACTTCCATACCAAATGAGTATTCAGGAATAACATATACGTCCTCACCCCATAAATAATGACCGACAACATGTTCAACTGGCAGCGATGTCACTGTATCTAGCTGGATGAGGTTGCACGATGAACTTAAACCTGCTTCTTCCAATGCTTCACGTCTTGCTGCTTCAACAGGCGTTTCTCCTCCTTCCCCACCACCAGCAATTCCTTGCCAATAGTTAAGATCGGCTCTTTTTAAAATGGCATATTCAACACGGTTTTTTCTTATTCGAAAAGGTATAACCAAAACTTGGTACGGAGCTCTCAATCTTCATTCCTCCAAAAGGTCATGTACTTATTTTGTAACACTTCCAAGCGGTATTTCCTCAAAAACTCGGCTATTATAGTAATACACTTATTTTGTTGGGGGCTTTACTTTGGAAACCAATCTTTTACAAGAAGCAACGGAATTCATTACTTGCTGCTACCAGGAGTTAAATAAAACACAAGAAGAAATAGAGAATCGAATCAACGAGATTACGAGCGAGATCCATGAACAAGGCACATACAAACACACATCTTTCGAAATAGAGTATGGAGCGAAAGTCGCTTGGCGGAACAGCAATCGCTGTATCGGAAGACTCTTTTGGGATCAGATGCATACATTTGATAAACGACATCTGGAAACAGAAGAAGACATCTTTCAAGCGATTATCGAGCACATGAAGTATGCAACGAATCATGGGCGCATTCGTCCAACCATCACGATTTTTTCACCACAAACAGATAATCAGCGAGTTCGTATCTGGAACCATCAGATGATTCGTTACGCGGGGTATCTGTTAGAAGATGGCGTAGTTGGTGATCCAGCATCCATCGAATTTACGAAAAAATGTATCGAATTAGGGTGGGAGCCTAAATACGGACAATTTGATATTCTCCCAATCGTTATCCAACTAAACAACGATACTCCTAAATTCTTTGAACTGCTTGACGCGGTTACTCTAGAAGTGGATATTCGCCATCCGGAATATGAATGGTTTCAAGATCTGCAGCTGAAATGGTACGGTGTTCCTTTCATTTCTGATATGAAACTTGAAATTGGAGGCATTCACTATACAGCAGCTCCTTTTAACGGATGGTATATGGGAACGGAAATTGGCGCTCGTAACTTAGCAGATGAAGACCGGTACAACATGCTGCCGCAGATTGCATCACTCATGGGGCTAGATACGAAAAGCTCTATTTCTCTTTGGAAAGATAAAGCACTCGTGGAACTGAATATTGCCGTGCTGCATTCGTTCAGAGAAGACGGCGTTAGTATCGTCGACCATCATACGGCAGCACAGCAGTTTAAGAAGTTTGAGGAAAAAGAATCAGAGAGCGGCCGTAAAGTTACGGGAAACTGGGCCTGGCTTATTCCTCCAATGTCCCCGGCCACTACCCATATCTTCCATAAGCCTTATAAAAATGAAGTCGTAAAGCCGAATTATTTTTATCAGCCTAAGCCTTACTGATAAAAGCTCACACGAAAACGTTCAGAAACTCTATCTGGACGTTTTTTTCATACCTTCCTCTTCTGCAAAATATACTTGCTATGAGGGTTTTGGGTTCGATGGAGGGAGCTGTATGTAATGGCAATAAAACCACGTCAATTGCAGCGGGGTGACACAATCGGAATTGTAACATTAGGAAGCCCGCTAGAAGCGAACATTATTAATGAAGGAATCAATACATTAAAAAACATGGGGTTTAAAGTCGTCATAGGCGATTATGTATATGCCGCTAACGGTTTTTTAGCAGGAACGCCGCAGCAGCAGGCCACAGATTTAATGAACATGTTTAAAAATCAGCAAGTGAAATTAATTCTGCCTACTAGAGGTGGTGTGGGAGTAGCGAGCATTCTCCCCTACCTGGACTTCAACATCATAAAGAACAATCCAAAGATCGTTTCAGGTTATAGTGATATTACCATTTTACTGAATGTCCTCTATCAATTTGCAGATCTTGTTACGTTTCAAAGCCTAATGCTTTTAGATTTCCGCCAAGGAACGCCACCTTACAACTATAACCAATTCTTCAATAGCATTACTCAATTAACAACACCGTGGTCCATTAATAATCCTCCAGGAATTCCCCTTGTAAGTAAAGTTCAGGGTAATGTTACGGGGCAGATTGTTGGCGGGAACCTTACATCATTTGTAGGCAGTTTAGGCACACCTTATGAAATTGATACGAAGGGAAAGATATTATTTCTTGAAGATACACATGAACCGGTTAATACGATTTTTCGATATTTGAATCACCTGAAGCTCGCAGGTAAATTTGATGATTGTATCGGAATCATTATGGGTGAATGTACAGAATGCCAACCTGCTTATGGGAAAACGTACGAAAACATAATTGATGAATTTCTCGTTCCACTTGGAAAACCATTGATGACAAACCTTACAAGTTCACATGGCTTTTATAAAGCAGCAGTACCCCTCGGTGTAAATGTGACCATGAATACGTATAACCGTTCGCTCACAGTGATGGAGCCAGCAGTGAGTATATAACTATTATGAGTGATATACAGGACTTACAGGAAAACGACCACAATTTTATGGTCGTTTTTAAAGTCCTGCAAGCTTTACTCTATATTTTAATCTTCACAAATTTCCGCTTACCTACTTGAACAATCATGCCTTCCTCCACTTGAATCAGCAGATTCGTATCTTCCACTTTTTCACCATTAATTTTAACACCACGGTTGCCAATCATTCTGCGAGCCTCACTTTTTGACGGAAGCATCTTCAGTTCAACAATCAGGTCAATAACCGATACTTTCTCTGCACCCTCCCACTTCATCACTGGAATCTCATCCGGCAGGGTTCCTTGCTGAAACACGTTAATAAACTGCTGTTCTGCCGCATCTGCTGCTTTCTCCCCATGGTACATCTTCACAATTGTTTTGGCTAAAAGCATTTTTGCATCGCGAGGGTGTATTTTTTCATTCTCGATATCATCTTTCAAACGCTGGAGGTCTTCAGGTGTAAAATTCGTTACAAGTTCAAAGTACTTTGTCATGAGTGAATCTGGTATCGACATCGACTTGCCGTACATTTCTTGCGGTGCTTCATCTATACCAATGTAGTTCTTTTTAGACTTCGACATCTTTTCAACGCCATCTAATCCTTCTAAGAGAGGCATCAACATCGCAACTTGTTTTTCTTTGCCGAACTTTTCTTGGTAGTGTCTTCCCATTAAAATGTTAAACTGCTGATCCGTTCCGCCAAGCTCGATATCACACTCCAGCATAACGGAATCGTAGCCTTGCATAAGTGGGTAAAAGAACTCATGCAGCGAGATCGGCTTACCTGTTGAGATTCGCTTATCGAAATCATCACGCTCCAAAAGCCGTGCCACCGTTATTTTTCCTGCAAGGTTAATAACATCTTCAAAGTTAAGCTGTGACAGCCATTTCGAGTTGTAATGAAGTTCAACTTTTTCCATGTCCACGATTTTACCGAACTGTTCGAAGTATGTCTTCGCGTTATGCTCCACTTCTTCGGTTGTAAGCTGTTTACGCGCAACAGACTTCCCTGTCGGATCGCCAATCTTTCCGGTAAAATCACCAATGATAAGCTGGATGATATGGCCGTTCTCTTGAAACTGTCTGAGTTTATTCAGTACAACCGTATGACCGAGATGTACATCTGGCGCTGACGGATCTAGACCGAGCTTTATTTTCAACGGGCGATTTTCAAGAATCGATTTCGCCACTTTTGTTTCTAAATCTTCAGCAGGAATAATCTCCTGAACACCTTGGCTATAGAGCGCCAACTGCCTCTTCACTTCATTTCTTTGATTCTCTGTTAATAGTTCCATAACCTGACTCATTTGATTTCCTCCTTTTAAATTTAAAGGCTATTTTTGAAAAATTTTGTTGCTCTTTTAAGAGGATGATTACCTTTTAAGTTGTTTTGAGGCGTATGAGAGAAATAATTTTTAGAAAAAAGCCAAAATAGGTGCAGTTTAAGCTATAAAAAAGGATCTCCCCTTATACTAGGCGGGGTATCTAATCCACTAATTCTAGAAATTTTGGAAATAATCCTGGAAATTTTGGAATTATTCCGGCGAGTTTTGGCTATAATCCCGCGAGTTTTGCTCATTTATCCGCGAGTCGATAAAACTCGACAAATATCGACCAACCCTATACCCCCACCCCCAACAAAAATCAGTCCTCACTCTCCCGCATACCAGTATTACTTCACTCAAGCAACGTTCATGCACAGCTTTTCCTAGTGGTTAGATTAAATTCGTCTAGTGTTTTACAGCAAAACAAAAAGACCACATCCCTAAAACTAAGGGACGTGGTCTAACTTTTACACGCGGTACCACCCTAATTGAAGAACGTAACATTCTTCCGCTTAAAAAAATAACGGTTTCCCGTCCTTTGCATCTGACCTGAACAGTCAAAAACAAAGAAAGCTCCTGGAAATGTAATTCACATGATCTTTGTGCCGGTTCGCACCATCCACCGGCTCTCTGATTACAGGGAGATCATTGCTACTGCGTTTCCTGTCATTGCATTTTTATATAAAATTAGAAATTATTTTCTCGGATGACTCGTCTAAGCAAGCCTGATATTACTTTTTGCTCTTCAACTGACAATGAAGATACCACTTCAACCTCACCTTGATGAAACTGAGGATACAGCTCCTCCATCACTTTTCTGCCTTGATCGGTCAGCACCACACACGTGATACGCCTGTCGCGATTATCCACTTTTCGATAGCAAAGCTGTTTTCTTTCTAATGTATTCGTAATGTTGCTTATGGTTGCTTTCGAAACACCAGCTGACATTGCGAGCTTTTTCGTCTCGACCGATTCCCAGATCCAAAGGTCATACAAAATGGAAAATGACGTCCACGATAGACCGTGTTTTGCTAAAACTTCCCGCTCCATCTTATTCCGCAATCCTTGTGCCGCTCGGTAGAGATTAGTTACGACAGTTATAGCGTCCAAGTGGAGTGACTCGATGGGCGCCTTCGCTAATTTGTTGATGGTATCCTTTTCTTCCGGCAATAATTCACCGAACTCATCAAAAGAATAGATGCTAACCACTCCTTAAAGTTTTCATAATCGTTAGCGTTGAAACGATATTAACAAAGTTACATGGTAAATGCAAGATAGTTTTTTAGATTCTCTGTTGTTAAGTTGCCCATTTTGTCTTGTCACCATTATGATGTGGTTTTCCATACTTCACTAAAACGTGCCAAAGCAATTTCAATTCCTGAAGGGCTTCACTATATGTTCCTAGGTCGCTCCAAGCGTCTGGATTCCGCTTCAAGTCCATAACGGCACTACCGACAACACTGGCATCAATCACATTATTTTTTGCGATCCGTTTTGCTAAAGAAGGCATAGTCGGACCTCTAAAATCAGGCGGTACTTCGTCTGCCGTTAGCTCGAATCCCATATGCCAATAGAGATTGATTGCATATTTAGAACAAAGTTGTTCCAATGTTTTCCCAACCCTCGTTTCCTTAAAAGATGGATCTGCAACAAGAACTTCAACATCTTCCTTTAAAGAAATGTCACCATGAACTTGAGCTTCAATATAATGATTAAGATTACGAATCACCTGTTGCTTTGATGGATCAAGTACTGCCTTATCTAGGTTGGATTGAAGATGATTGATTAGTTTTCCTGGTGTTAGATTCCTTTCACCAATGGCAAAATCCCTTGTGAAAATTTCAACCAACAAAGCGGACATAATCATATCAAACTCAGTCAGCGTTCCCTTTTCAACAGGATCTTGATGAGAGTCCAAATACGTGAACGTTGAGCGTTTGGAGACTTGAGGAGAAAGCAGAAAATAACACGAACCAAAACGAGGAGCTGGACCGTCTGGATGTAGCATCAGATTCAAAGCGCCGTATTTCGGACGATGGCTATTGGTCGTCCCTTCCAATTGATACGCTCCTCCAAAAATTCTTTCTTCCCACGTATCACGCAATCCGCCAGGGTATGCTGAAACGCTTCCGTTCGAAAGCAGCGTTTCAAACTGACTTTTATAAACACCGTCGAGCAGTAAAGCTTCAGCAACCATTTTCAAACTTGAGTTTGGCCGATCTGGATGAAAGTGGAGAGCGATTCTTGCATTCTTTTTTATTTTCAAAACAGCGTCTTCATATAATTGGACTGGGATATTCGCCATCTTTAGAATGTGTTTGATTGACTCACATGCTTCATCTTTATGGTTTTTAGCATATTCCTCAAAGAACTGGATAGCTGCATTTTGCGAACGAGATAGTTTCATAAATAACGGTTCCCCTTTAATGATTTATACAGCTATTCGTCACGTTTTTGTTATATCCTTTGATTTTTTTTAAAAGGAATAGGGCGAATTCTGGAACGAATATATTCAAGATAAGGAGTGATAAAACATGGAAAAGGCAAGAAAGCGAAGTATGACAAGAACAAGAAGCTTTCGTACTCCAAAGACAATTACTCTTATAACGATGCTTTTTCTAATGATTGTTGCGATAGTTAGTTTATTTTTGTCGAATTCTATATATCATGAGCACCTCGTATTATCTGAAGGCCTTTACTGGCTAGGAGGGTCGATCTTTTCACTTTTTATGTCCATCTTCCTAGTTCATTATAAGATGGAGAAAGTGATTGAAAAGATTTTCGTTCCTTTACTGATTGCTGGTACGCTCATTTGTTCAATTGTTTTTGCCCATACCGCTGTTCAGCTTTTTAGAGATAAAACAGCTTATGATCATGAGAAATTTCAAAGTGTTGAAGGTATACCCTCTAATATTACGTACGATGGTTCGAAAAACGGCAGAGATTATGTGGCAACCATTACAATACAGGGAACAACTCTTCATTTTGCTCAACAATCTATTCTAAGATCCAGTTTTATAGAGAAGTATAAAAATAAACCTCTAAAGCTAGCCTACCTGCCTAGAAGCAAGTATGCAGTAGCGATAGAGGTATTAAGTGAGCAACAATAGAGAATCAAGCCCTTACTCGATTTACAGCAATTAACATTAAGAAAGAAATTCCAACAACACTCGCTACCCACATCCAGGCGAGATCCATGTTGCCAGAGTCGATCGCCATGTAGATTGCGGTAGATACCGTTTGCGTTTTTCCGGGTATATTCCCCGCAAACATGAGTGTTGCACCGAATTCTCCCAAAGCTCGGGCAAAACTTAATATGGCACCGGATACGATGGCCCTAAGTGCTAAAGGAATGGATATCCTCATAAAAACATGCCATTCATTCGCTCCATCTACACGTGCCGCATTCTCAATATCTCCGTCAATGGACTCGAAACCCGATTTTGCCGATTGATACATGAGAGGAAATGCAACAACCGAAGACGCGATTACTGCGGCCCACCATGTAAACATGATTGGTTGGTGAAATAACCATTGTATGAGTTGCCCGCCTGGACCATTTCTCCCGAATAAAACAATCAGAAGAAAACCAACTACCGTAGGCGGCAGCACTAAAGGCAGTAAAAAGAACGTTTCAACAATAGATTTCCCTTTAAATTTTTTGTGAGCCATCATCCGTCCAAAAAATAAGCCTGCAGCGATTACGAGGATTGCCGCAACTAGTGCAATTCCTAACGACAGTTTGACTGGTGACCAAAAGTCGATAGCCATCTAATTTTCTACCCGCTTAAAACCATTGTCTTCAAAGACTTTGATCGACTCTTCTTTTTTCAGAAATTCATAAAACTCCTTGGCTTCTTTCTGATGTGAACTTTCTTTAGTTACGCCTACGGGGTAGACGATAGGTGAATGCGTTTGCTCGCTTGCGGTTGCTGCAATTTTCACTTTATCCGAGATCACGGCATCTGTTTTATAAACAATTCCAGCGTCTACGTTTCCCGTTTCTACATAGGTTAATACTTGACGCACATCTTTGGCATAGACCATTTTCTTTTCGATCTCGTTCCATAGATTTAAGCTTTCAAGCGTTTCTTTCGCATACGTTCCAGCTGGCACAGACACTGGCGTTCCGATTGATATTCGGTCGGCTTTCGGTAAATCCCCAAACCCATTTATTTTTGAGTTGGTTGAAACGATTAGCACCAATTCGTTACGCAAAAGATCTGTTCCTGAGTTTCCCTCGATGAATCCCTCTTTTACAAGTTCATCATATTTATCTTCTGCTGCTGAGAAGAACAGATCAACAGGTGCACCTTGTGCGATCTGCTGCTGCAGTGCTCCTGATGCTCCAAAGTTATATGTAATCTTTACATTCGGATGTTCTTTTTCATAGACGGCTGCGATTTCATTTAACACATACTGCAAACTAGCTGCAGCTGATATGGTAAGTTCAACTCTGTCTTGTGTTTTTTGTTTGTTCGATTGATCTTGCCCCTGTCCTCCGCATGCCGTTAAAAGTACGATGAGCATCGTTAGGCAAATCATCATATGATACCTTCTTCTCACTTCATTTCTTCCTTCCACAGCAATGTCTGATTACATTTGATTATAGCAAAGCATTAGCGGAAACTCTTCTATTGTACTTGCTTTCGTTTGCGTAAATTAAATTTCAAATAAAAGAAGCCGCCATGAAGGACGATTCCCCTTCGTGACAGCTTCTTCTTCTCTTATTCTGTAACGGCAAGTACAGACCCTTTATACTCTTTGTCGATAAAGTCTGTGATCTCTTTAGAGTGAAGCACTTCAAGCAAAGCTTTGATCGCTTTTTTATCTTTGTCTCCTTCACGAACCGTGATGATGTTCGCAAATGGTGATTCAGACCCTTCTAGTGCGATAGAATCTTTTTTTGGATTCAGATCAGCATCAATCGCAAAGTTTGTGTTGATCACAATCGCATCGCCTTCATCGTGTTCATATGCCTTCGTTAAAAGGCCTGGGTCAATGTCTGCCACAAATTCTAAGTTCTTCGGATTTTCTACAATATCGCTTAGCTGCGCTTCATAGCCTTTTCCTTCTTTAAGCTTGATTAGTCCTTCTGCTTCAAAAATGGAAAGAATTCGACCGTGCTCAGCTACTGAGTTACTTAAGATAATTTTCGCGCCATTCGGAAGATCCTTCAATGACTTATGTCTTTTCGAATATACTCCCATCGGCTCGAGGTGAACAGCACCTGCGTTTTCAAACTTGTACTTTGGATTGTCTTTCACCTGCTGTGTTAAATATGGAATGTGCTGAAAGTAGTTCGCATCGATTTCTTTTTCATAAAGTGATTTGTTCGGCAGAATGTAATCTTGGAATTTTACGATTTCTAGGTCAATTCCTTTTTCTTTTAAAAGCGGTTTTGCTTCTTCTAAGATTTCAGCATGCGGTACGTTCGATGCCCCAACGACGAGCTTTTCGGTTTTCTCCCCGCCATTTGCTGCTGATGATCCACAAGCTGTTAACACAAACACTGCCAAACTTGCGAGTAAAACTTGAATGATTCTTTTCATGATCTAATCCCCTATCCTCTAGTTCTCTATATTTTTATTTGATAAAAACTCTTCAAGAGGCAGCATGCAAAAAGCCTTCTGAGCTCATAAAAGAGACAGAAGGCTTCTCGAAAAAAGATCCGATTTCCTCTCATCTCTCAGCGTGACCGCTGTTAGATTTAGCACCGTTTTCATACTGACTATTCAGTACGAATGGTTGCCGGGTTTCATAGGGCTAATTCCCTCCACCTGCTCTTAATAAGAGTGTTCATATCAAATTACTTTGTATTATTACAGGAAATCCATGTAATGTCAAACACTTTTTTCGAATTATTCTGAACTCCTTGTGTTTCTTAATTCTGGCGTTGCAGCAATGGCAATTCACTCACCTTTTCTCTTAAGGGAGATAAAACCGACAACCTCGCACACAAAGAATATTATTAAATCCAGAGGAAATGCTAGGAAAATAACTTACTTCAAAAACGAGTGGGTGCCGCACGTGAACTTTTTTAAGAAAAAGAAAAAACAGCCAGAACAAAAACAGACCAATAATCAAGATTCTTTAACTTTTCAAGAGTTGATGCAAAAATTAAGTGCTTCTGCCGACTTTTCAACCGTTAAACAATCATCTGCGAGCACATTTTATATCTCATATTATAAAACTCTCGTAAACCCAGAATTTGTTCACCGAGATTTATTACCTTATATCACAGATCTTCCCCTTAAAAATCTAGATGATGTACAGAAACACTTGCCTTTAGATGGCATAGTAAAAACGAATGATGTTCGTGATATCGCAAACAAGGTAACAGAAGGCTTTATTCTTTTACAGATGAATAAAGAGGATACAGAGTGTCTGTTGATACCCAGTCTTTCAACAGAAAATAGGCAAATTTCGATTCCAGAAACCGAGTTCAGCGTAGTTGGTCCTAAAGAAGCATTCGTAGAATCACTCGATACGAACTTGAATCTCATACGAAAAAGACTGCCGATTCCAGAGTTTATAGTTAAAGAGGTGCGCGTTGGTAAACTCACGAAAACAAGAGTTGCCATTATCTACATAGATGGAATCGCTGATCGTGAAAATGTAAATACGGCAATCCAACGAGTCAATGATATTGAATATGATCATGTAGTAGACAGCTCTTTTATCAACCAAATGATTTCAGACAATGGAAACTCACCTTTTCCACAGCTGATTGACACAGAACGTCCTGATCGTGTGGCGAGTGTACTGGCGGAAGGAAAAGTCGCAATAATGGCGGACGGTTCACCACATGCACTGACAGGACCAACAACAATCGTTGAGTTTTTCTCAGCCTTTGAAGACTACTTCCTAAACTGGGTATTAGCTTCCGCTTTTCGTTTGATCCGTTTGATGGCAGTCATGTTTTCCGTATTATCCACACCGCTTTATGTCGCGGTTTTAACGTTTCATTATGAGATGATTCCTGAAAATTTGTTGGCGACACTTGTGGCGTCACGAAATGATATACCTTTTCCGCCTATCCTTGAGGCAATGGTATTAGAACTTTCAATCGAACTGCTGCGCGAGGCAGGAGCGAGACTGCCAACTAAAGTCGGTCAGACGATCGGGATCGTAGGCGGTATCGTTATCGGAACTGCTGCTGTTCAAGCTGGACTCACGAGTAATGTTCTCTTGATCATTGTCGCGTTAGCCGCCCTCGCATCTTTTACAACACCTGTTTATCAGATGAGTAACACGATCCGTCTGCTGCGCTTTCCCTTTTTATTGTTTGCTCAATTTTTAGGTGTACTTGGTGTAACAATTTGCTTTGCTTTTATCTTGGCTCATCTGTTGAAATTAACTTCACTTGGCAGGCCTTATATAGCGCCACTTTATCCGCTGCGTACGAACGATTTGAAAGATGCGCTCATTCGTATGCCGTTCAGTTCACAATTCAACCGTCCAGACTCATTAAGACCTAGCGATAAAAAAAGGATGAATAAGAAGCGCGCAAATGAAAAGCATGATATAGAGGACTAAAAAAGAGGGGTATGTATGTCTCAGATTAGTGAAAACAAACAGATATCACCCTATATGGTGTTTTACTTGGTCACTACGATGCAGGTTGGTGTCGGTATCCTTGGCTTCGAGCGTTACATTGCAAAATCTGCAGGTCATGACGCCTGGATCGCAGTTGTGCTTGGAGGCTTATCATTCAACATCATCATTTGGATGATTTATCGCATTCTTTTAAAAGAGAATACTGATATTATTGGGGTTCATCGTAATTTGTTCGGAAGATGGGTTGGGGGTCTGCTAAGTTTTCTATTGCTGCTGTATTTCATCTCAACAGTTATAACCATTCTAAGAACTTATATCGAAGTGATTCAAATCTGGATGTTCCCAGAGCTCGGGACGGAGGTAATCTCCATCCTCTTTTTGGTGCTTGCCTATTCATTTGTAGTCGGGGGTATACGAGTTGTTGCTGGACTTTCGGTGTTAGGATTTTTCATAACACTGCCTCTATTTTTATTAAAATATTACGCTCTTAAAGATGCTCATTATACAAATCTTTTGCCTATTTTTGATCATTCGATCACTGAGATCTTAGCGGCAACGAAAGGCGTTACTCTTAATTACTTAGGATTTGAAATGATCTTACTGTACCTGCCGTTTCTGAAACAACCAGAAAAGTCTCAAAAATGGGCACACTTTGGCAATCTTTTTACGGTGTTCACCTATTTTATCACCATATTCGTTTCGTTTGTTTATTACAACCAAGAGCAGCTGCAGCATACAATCTGGGCAACACTCACTCTTTGGAAAATCGTGGACCTTCCCTTTGCACAGCGTTTTGAATATGCAGGAATCGCACTCTGGCTTTTCGTTATCTTGCCCAACATATGTATCGGGTTGTGGTCTGTCAGCCGCGGACTACAGCGATTATATAAAATCAAACAAAAAAGTGCGTTACGAGCATTACTTTTAGTCGTCTTTATTTCATGTATCCTTGTCATCGATCGGCAGCAGGTTGACATTCTGAACAGCAGTGTTTCTAATATTGGCTTTTACATTCTGTACTTCTACATTCCGTTCCTTTTTGTGATCCAGCTTATTTTGACAAAAGCGAGGAAAACAAAACATGGTTAAAAAATATCTTGTCATTATCTTTTCAATAGTTTTACTCACAGGTTGTTTTCCGAGTAAACGAATTCTAGAAGACATCCAGCTCGTATCAGCGGTCGGCTATGATTATCACTCTAAAAACAAAGTTAAATTAAACGCGATGGTCGCCATTCCTCAAAGTGGAGAAGATGTACCGCCGATTTCTCAAGTGTTTACTACAATAACACATACGAGTAAAATGGCGAGAGCTCTCGAACAAGCCGAATCGCCAAAGCCTTTTCAAGTCGGCCGTTTAGAAGTTGCATTGTATGATAATCGTTTAGCGGAAAAAGGAATCTATAATTTGGTAGATACCCTTCAACGTGATCCTGCTTTAGGACGTGATCTATACTTGGCTGTCGTTCAGGGAAGTACGAAACCGCTGTTGGATCAGAAGTACCCACTAAGTGAAACACCTTCCAAATACCTGTTCCAGCTTTTACAGCAAAATATGCTTTCTAATATCCCAGATTCCAATCTTCACCGTTTCTTGTACACCTTTTACGGAAAAGGAATGGATCCTAACTTGCCGTTATTAGAAAAACAAGGCGATCGTATCAGGTTGAAAGGAACCGCGATCTTAAAAGATGATAAGATGGTTGGTCAACTTAACCTTGAAGATTCCTTTATGCTTAAGCTGATGATGGAATCGTTTGAAAAAGGGATTTATGAAGTGAAATTTACCAAAGATCGTTTCTTCACTATTCAAAACATCTCGTCAAAAGCAGAGTACCATTTTAAAAATGTTAGAAATTCTCCTGCAATCGACATCGTGGTTAAAATTAAAGGGCGTATAAGTGAAGCACCGAAAATCCCTGTCAGTAAACCACCTCTTGTCGAACAGCTTGAACGGGCAACTGAAAAAGAAATGAGTGAGAAAATTAACAAAATGGTTGATAAGCTCCAAAAGTGGAACGTAGATCCCATCGGCTTAGGCGATCTGGCGCGGAGCCGAAGGAGAGGATTTAATTTTGAGCAGTGGGAAAAACAATATCCCGATATCCCAATCAACGTAAAAGTAAAAGTGGAAATCGTTCAGGCTGGGATTACGGAGTAGAATGTTGACTGAGATTGTATGATGATTTATACCGCTTCGTCCTCGTTATTTAGGACGATGGCAATTGTTGATTCGTGTCGAAAAACGGATAAATTATTTTATACACGGATATATTGAGGCTATCCGCGGAATTATTTATTCTATACCCGGAATTATTTCTATTTACCTTGGAAATAAGTTGAGGGAGAGCAAGTGTAAATATATGTGTTCGTTTAAAACGAACATTTCCTCAAAGTGTTTTTTTCGAGCGTACAATAATGGACTAAAAAAGAAGCAATCACTCTAAAATGCGCATCATCAGAGTGAAAGCTTCTTTTTTACATCAATTTATAATAAAGCGGAGGTTAAGCCCCTCCATTCACGCCGCCTGCACTAGATTGTTTGCGTTTTTCAATCGCGTTAACGCCCATAACAACGGCGATCAGTTCTTCTGTTCGCAATACATCCGAATGATTCATTAATTCATATGCTGCTGATTGAAAGAAGCCGCTTACTTTTTTGAAGGTCGCCACTTCCGCCTTATTGTCATCAAGGATGGTGTATTCTTTTGAAAAGGCAGGGGACTCAATTTCGTACGTATGGTCATTGGTTGAGTATCGATAACGCTTTGAAAAAAATGCAAATGAAGACTTCACCTCACCCAATTCCGTCCCATCAGCCTGGGTGATGATCCATCTGCTCGAAAAAAACGGAAAGGCACCTTCAACAACGACCTCTCCTTTTTCATTCTCCACATTCACACTTGAAGAGAATGCACTTTTCAAATCAAGTTCACCTAGCTTTTCTTGGGAACCATTATAAATATCTGTTCTTCCTGAAGAGAAAAAGGAATCATTGAAATACACACACTTCTCCATACGTAACCCCCCTTGTTAACATATATGAACAACGTCATTATTTTATTTAGGCTGATTTGGAAAAAAATTTGTTGCTTTTGGAAGTGGTTGATTTCCGTTACAGGATGCTCGTTTTTTTTGTAAAAGTTAGCGTTTTATAGCATCCACAATCAGTGAAGGAAACTTGAGACTTCCGCCCTGATTTCTCGGATCGTAGTGTTTTGAGCGGAAAATTACACCGTCTTTTCCGTCCCATTCATGATCATGAAAATCACCATGCTCATCAAAGTATTCCAACAACTGAACATCAAACCCCGCTTTCGCAAAGAGCTTCTGTAACGTTTGGTAAGTATGAACAATCTTATGGCTGCTAGCTGGATGATCAAGGGGTCCAGGACCACCAATCTGTACCATGCTCTGATACTCATCATCTCGAAAAAAACCGTCAGGAACCGCACAGCGAATGTAGCCAGAAGGTTTCAAAAAGTCATAACAAATTTTAGCAGCCTGTACTCCCTCTTCGAATGTTAGATGCTCCCATACGTGCTCTGCGAGAATGGCAGAGATTGAATTTCTCTCAAACCTTTCCTCCCACTTGCTCTCATCAAGCAGATTCAGTTCCTCTTCCTGTGTGTGAAGCCAGCCTGGATTGTTATTGTAAACGCCAGCACCAATCACAATTTTAATAGGTTGTGAAGTTGTCATCGAGATTTCCCACCTCCACAGATTGCTGATGTTCTGTTAATCTCGTCACAAAGGCACGTTGTACAAACTCCTGCTTGTTGGCATAGATTTTAATCACTTCTTTTATTTCTTCTGGTCGATAAAACTCGTTTTTATTGTTTGCAAGAGATGGATAGCCTGATCCGCGCTGCAAATAATCAGAGGTTGCCACCGTATACCATTTTTCCTCTTCAAGCGGAGTGTCACCCAATTTAATCTCAAGAACTCGTCCGCTATCATGTACGACTGTCGCACCTGAGACATGAAGTCCTCCGACGTATTTCCCGCGAAAACCAGGACCCCTGCCATCAAGCAAACAATGCTGTACGTCGAGTGACTGTTGAATTGCCATCCAAATGTACTTTCCTTGAATCTCGAATGAAGTTGGGTTAAGTGGCGAAGGACACACTTCAATTAACTTTTTATCGGACACGTATTGAAAGACACCAGCGTTTACGATTCCACTGTTGATTAGACCTAAGTCCGTATTCATCATGTCCTTCAAACCGTCTGCGATTAAGTTGGTGATTGGATTCTCCGCTATCACATCGTGCCAAAGGGGCTGGTCCACAGCATAAAGAGGCTTTCTCAACTTCTCGATCGCTTTTTCTCTATTTACTTCTAAAATTTTTGTAATCTCTTTGTCTGCTTCAATATCCTTCGTGCTGAAGACCGCAGAATGAAGAAGCTTCTTACTTTCCCCGTCCACTTCAATCTCCAGCACGCCAATGTGCTCGCCATAGTTCCCTGCGCTCACGATGAATGTTTCATTCACAATTTTCGCTTCAGAAAACAGCTGGTGGTCATGAGAAGAAACGATAACATCAATGCCATCAATTTCTTTAGCGAGATCGAGGTCTGCCACCGTTCCAACATGGTTAAGCAGGATGCACAAATCATAGTTCCCGCGGTTTTTTTCCATTTCATTTGCTATCGCAATAATATAATTCTCATTATGTACGCCTAGTCCTTCGTTAAATGCGCCAAGATCAGGCGATGCACCTGTAATCAAGATTCGCAGTCCGTTTTTATGTAAAATAACACTTTGATGAACACCCTGAATTTTTGTCGTATCCCTTCTAAAAAGATTGTTGCTAATAAACGGAACGGAGCTTTTCGTAGCCATATGCTGAAGTGTATCCACACCGTTAAACATCTCGTTATTGCCCACGGTTATCGCGTCATAGCCAACAGCCTCTAATAATTCAACAGCTGCAATCCCTCTTGTCCCCTGCAATTCAATACTTTTAAAATCCGCAAAATCCCCAGCTTCAAGCAGAAGGGTATGCTCGTCTTTATGCTGCTTAATAAGAGTTACGGCTTTTGCAAAGTTATCGAAATTACTGTGCAGATCGTTCGTATGTATGATTTTAAGTTTCATTGTTTTTCTGTTCCCCCAAAATGTGAAATGGATCGTTCTCCCTTTACAAATAATGGTATCATAAAAGATATAGATTTGTTCATAAAAATAGGCGGAGGAACTGAATGTCATATCAAGATAAAAACTTAACCATTCGGCCCATTACTGAAAAAGATCTTCCCAAGCTATGGGAACTCATTTATAAAGAGGAAGCACCAGAATGGAAAAAGTGGGACGCTCCTTACTTTGAGCACAAGCGCGTGCCATATGATGAGTTCATGTGGAACAAAGAGCACTACGTGAACCAAGACAAACGATGGGCTATTAAAGTAAACGGCGAACTCATAGGAACTGTAAGTTATTATTGGGAGCACGAACCTTCCAAATGGCTAGAGATGGGAATCGGCATTTACAACCCGCATTTCTGGAGCGGAGGTTACAGAACAAGGGCTATCCGTTTATGGATCAGCCATTTGTTTAACACGATGCCAATAGTGCGTGTCGGTTATACCACTTGGTCAGGCAACGAACGCATGATTAAAGTGGGCGAAAAGTTAGGCATGACGATGGAAGGCAGGATGAGAAAGTGCCGGTATTACAACGGAGAATACTATGACTCCATCAGGATGGGTATCCTTCGGGAAGAGTGGGAATCAACTGATTCATGGGGGTAAAAATATGGAGATTTTTTTAGTGCTTTCCGGATTTTTCTTGTTATTTGCGATTATCCATTATGCCGTAAGAACGGGGATTGATGATTCAAAAAAGGTGAAAATTATACGGAAAGAGTTGTCAGAGATTAAAAAGCAGCTTGCCATTTTAGAAGAAAATAAGAAAAATAGCATTTAGCGTAAGATAGCACAAAAATAGTTGAAGAATCAGTTCGTAAAACGGCTCTTCACTTATACGTCATTGGTATAACACGTAATAATTCCGGAAATTTAGGAGATAATTCCGCGAATTACGAACTTAATTCCGCGAGTTCTTGGCTTAATCCCGCGAGTTTTCACTATAATTCCGCAAGTCTAATATTTAGCCATCCTCGGACTACAGTTTAATAGTAAAAAATAGCTTGGACGATATCTCCAAGCTATTTTTGTTGTTCAGCTATTCTATTCTCATTTTCACTGCTCTTGTCGCAATAAACGTTTTAATATATGAATCTAGCATCCTATGACCCCCAAAGTCATCTTCATACAAACCGGTAATAACAAATCCCACGTCTATCTGGCCTTGGATCTGGTCTTCAAGTGTATGGCTGAACTCAATTGTTTCATTGGACTGTCTGTATGCTAGTATCTCCGCTTCGGTTAAATGAGAGATGCTTGAAGACGGAACAGAGTGCCTCACTTCCAAATTCCCTTGCATCTCTTGCTCATCGTCAAAAATGAACAGAAGTGGATTTACAAAACCAGCGATCAGAACGCCACCCTCTTTTAAAACACGAGTCGCCTCTTTCCACAGTGGTTTGACGTCTTCAATAAATAAATTGGATACAGGGTGGATAATCATATCAAACTGTTCATCTGCAAAACAAGACAAATCTGTCATATTGCCCTGGACAGTCGTAAACTTCAATCCATCGCGTTTTGCTACAAACTCATCTTGCTCTAACTGTTTAATCGATAAATCCATAACGGTCACATCTGCTCCTGCTGCAGCAAGAACCGGCGCCTGCTGACCACCTCCAGAAGCTAAACATAGAATTTTCACACCTTCTAATTCGTTAGGAAACCAATTTTTAGGAACACTCTTTTCGGTTGTGACTGAAATCTGCCAATCTCCTGATTTACTTTGTTGAATAACCTCTTCACTCACACACTTCGTATAAACAGCTCCGTTCTCCACTTTCTTATCCCACGCCTGGCTGTTTTGTTTAATAACATCCATCATATTAATTCCCCTCTAATAACCTTTTATCGTTTTGTGCTCTTAATAATTAATGTCGTTGGTACGGCTTCCGCTTTTTCGCAGGAATACCAGGAGTTTGTAAATTTTTCGCGATCACTTTCTGGCAAGACCACTTCTTCAACCACTCTTTCAATTGTAAAACCGATCTTAATCAGTGCGTTTATATATGTACTAACTTTAAACTGCTGCATGATAGCGGTCGACTGCCAAGCTTCATGATCGTAAGGCCCTTCTTCATGGTAGGACTTTTCAAAAAGCAGATTCCCATCCACACGATTAATACGGCTGTACATCGGGTGTTCCCAACTAAAAACAAAGGTTCCCCCCGGTTTAAGATAAGTATGTATGTTGGTTAAGGTTTGCTCCAAGTTAGTTGTCCATCCTAATGCATAAATGGAATAAACAAGATCAAAATGATTTTTAGGAATTCCAGGATTGTTCTCCATAGGTGATTCAAATAATTTTACTTCAGCAGCGGTATCTTTCAGTACATTTTGAGCTGCATTAATTTGTTGTGGGGTTAAATCTAAACCCCAAACCTCAGCCGCTCCCATTTCATCCATGTACTTAAGAGAGTGACCGCTCCCGCACCCAATATCTAAGACGTTTAATCCATGAAGATCTCCCAGCAAGTTTAATTCGTCTTCAAGCGGTGCAAAAGGTCCATACTCTGGTAAGGCAGTCCTACCAAAAAATCGCTCTGCTGCCACTTCCCAGCTTTTTTTGTTAATTGATATAGTCTCAAGATTCATTGTATAACCCCCATTTATATCTACAAATTGATTTCCATACATCTGTCGATTTCCCTGCAAAGAAATTTTTGAGCGTGGGTGCTTGGCAGTGCGCGAGTCGAGATTTGTAGAAAAGCCTATATTTCTCTTTTTAGACTTAATTGAGACCACTTTAGACTTAATAGGAGTCGGTTACTTAATTGAGACTTAATCCACTCATCACACCTCTTAAATCACACATAACAAAAACGCCTGATCCACTTCGCATCAGGCGCTTAACATTTTTAACACTATGTAAGGATCAGATCACGACTTCTTAGGCGTTCTCGTTCCTTTTCTGCTGTTCGATTCATTAAAACACTTCGGTAATGTGCGGCTCGATGGAGTTTGCCTCGTAAGGCTGCGCGGGTACTTTCGATGGGTAGATCTATACCGTTAGAAAAAATCACTCTAACATTTTTGTGGTCAATGGATTCAATGTCCTCGATGTGGGGCTGTGATAGCCAGATGCAGGAATCTTTTCGTGGTGATTGCGTGGGAAAGAAAAAAATATCAAGTTTGGTGTCAATCATAATTGGAGCAAAACACATTCTTCCCATATTGATGCGTGCAGCCTCTTTCTTCCCATCATACGTACTGCCGTAATACGGACAAGTATCTTTAATGATTCGGAAAGGCTTTTTTTCAACGAGGATGATCGCATCTTTTTCATAAACTTCTGCACAAACGGCTCCCCACTGATTAATAAAAGGATAGATGGCCATGGTGTCACTTTTAATAAAATACTCCTCAACCTTATCGTGCACAATTTTGTACTTCATTCAAAACCTCCTAAAATCTTTTAATTCCCCAATAACCTTAATCCTCCATAGTACAAATTTCCCTAGGATTTGTACTATATAGTAATATTTTACCATTTAATAAAACACGTATCTACATATTTCATCAAAAATTATCAAAATATTTAGTTTATTTAGTGTGTATTCATTTTACTCATTTGCTTTCCGTTAAATGTCCATGCTCGCTATTTAAATGTTGAATACTAAATAAAAAAAGCCAGTGAATAATAATTATTCACTGACATGCATCATTTCCGCATTATTTTCTGAATAGTAAGGTTCATTGATTTTGGTAAATAGATGGGCAAAGCATAAGCCGATCGCACTAAAAAGCAGCGTAACAATTAAAGTCGTTATGCCTGGATTTTCATTAACCGTTTGCCATAAAGGTGTATGTTGCCAGTTCGTTAAAGAATCCAGTTCACGACCCCTCATTTCATAAAGAAGAGCCCAGGTTTGATAAACTTTAGCTAAAATAAATCCGATAACCGCACCAGTGGTAAAGCCTAAAAAATAAGCGAGTTCCAGCTTTCTAAGATTCTCCATTGATTCAAACCACCCTTCTTTTCACCCCTATCCTTACAATACTTTTCTTTTAGATAAATCATTCCATAAAAAAAGAGGCACTACCCTTAAATGGGGCTGCCATCTTTTATCATTAATGCTATTAGGTTTTGTTTTAGATGATTGTATTGTAAGGTATTCGTATCACAGAAGGCTTCTTCCCTGGTGGATGGAAGATTTTCATAAAGAATGGGAGATTCAAACTGTGAGTGTGTAAAGTCATATCTACTTCCCTCAATTAAATTGTAGAAATGCCAACCATCCTTAAGTGGTGTTTTCACAATATCTCCTTTTAGCAGATCTTGAACCACAAGCGCAGTTACCCCGCATTGTCCTCTTGCTGGATTCTCTTTCGTCCATTTGGAGCTTGTCTCGATGGACCATGCTTTAAGCAAATGATTCTTTATCGTTTGAATCCTTTCATCTAGCAACATTTATTCCTCCAAACGAAAAATGCTCTTTCCTAAAAGATTGAAGCGAAAATCAACACTTCCATGAGCAATAAGGGTTAAGTAACAAGCCTATTGAACCGTTATGTTTCAACTTTTGTCTCAGTTCCAGAGGTATCCTTAAAGCATCTCTTTTACTGATTTTTTGAGTAAATTCCCTTGTGATATCTTTATCAATGATAACCACTTCATCTTCACAATCATCTTCACAATCAATGCCTACGATTGATCCATTGCTATTCGCGAACTCTTCTCTCCAGCGAATCGGGAATCTTTATTTTACTATAATGCGATGCAGGATTGAAGTCTTTAAAGATGTAATTTTTTAATTGTTTGTTAATAACATCCATGGATGCTCTTTTAAGCTTCAATACGCCTCAAGTCTTATTCAAATTACATCTGGAGAAACTGTCTGCCTCTTCATTTAATGTTTAAACTAATCACATAAAGACATTATGAACGGAGATATACGTTATGACAGACACTTTTAGCAGAAAACAACTCACACTCGAACTATTACTTCACATCACACTAACGTCATTAACTCTTGTAACATTGTTTAAGTTGCTGCCGACCATTCAGCCAACCTTTAAATTAATCGGCATCGGACTTGCGATCGTCATCGTAACTCTTGACTTGCTCTTTTTATGTAAACGCAATCTGAATTCTTTAAAAATCACTCGCTTGATCGCACTCTATTTCTTTGCTGTCAGCATGATCGTGTTTACGATCTTTTACGCGACAAAACTGTTGGTGTTAACCGACATGTACGGATTTGAAAACTTATTAAGAATTCATGAGTCTACTGCAAGATTCATCTATTTGGCCATTTGTTTCGCGCAGCCTATCATCCTGCCTCTGCCTGAAGTGGTAACAGTTGCGGCGGCCAGTGCTGTCTTTGGACCGTTCACAGCGATTTCCTTAGGATTTCTTGGTACACTTGCTGGAATCATAACGATGTTTTTCATCGCAAGGTTTGGCGGGCGGCGAATTATTTCAAGGTTTGTAAAAGATGAACATCTCGCTAAATACCAATGTTATGTACAAAAAAATGAAGTCCTCTTTTTAGCGATTATGTTCATTATTCCGATTTTACCGGACGAAATCATCTGTATTGGAGCTGGACTTGGAGGAGTTACGTTTCGGCGGTTCCTTATAATTGCAGCACTATCGAAGCTTTTTACCTCAACGATCTTTGCTTACTCTGTTGAACTGGCGAAGATTTTCTCTATATCAACAACTGAACTGATGGTGTATGCTTCCATTATTGCGGGGGCTGCATTTATCATAACAACGTTAATGAAGAAGAGTGTGAGGCAGAAGGAGGAAGAATAATAAGAAAAGCTGCTCCAAAAGAACAATAACAATTTGTTCACTATGAAAGCAGCTCCGTTTTCATTCAAGTTTTGTGCTATTTGTTTATAATCCCAGTTTTCGATCTAGTTCATACTTCTGACGCAGATGATGACGAAAATGCATCCCTACAAGAGCAAACCACTCCTGTGCATTTAGCCATCCAAAGCCCCCATGCTTATCTTTGTAATTAGGGTGTATATCATCTACTTTTAATTTTAATAGTTCCATTCTTTTCATTAGTTGGTTGAGCTCGAGCATAATGTCATCTTTATCTTTTGTATTGTCAGGTGGGGTATCAAGATCCGCCGGTAATTTGATTTTAATTGGCGGGAAACAACCAATATTAAATAAATATTCTCCAAACTCCGTCTTACCCTGCTGTTGTTCTCCAACAGCTCTTGCACAAGCTTCAACGCTATCCAGATACTCATGAGCTACGACAATTAAATGGTCGTACATTTGTCCGATAGACCAGACCCCTTGCTCAGGTATATGTCTGAGTTGCGCGAGTGAATACTTTTGTAAAAAGCTTTTGTATGTGTCTATCAACTTTAGATCACTCATATTACTTATCATTCTTAAAGTAATGAACAGGACGGATTTCGATGCGCCAGCCAAACTCTTCCCCTCTGCTGATTTGTGTTGTCGGATGAAGAGAAGCTAGCCGGATCGCCTCGTCCATGTTTTCTGCTTCAAAAATGAATATGCTGCCGATTTTCTCTTCTGCTTCTGTAAAAGGACCATCGGTTACGATAACCTCACCGTCCGCACGGCGTAAGCTTTTCGTCTCTGACTCCAGACCTGCATCAAGCAGCACCTTACCGCTTTCATAAAAATTTTCAACGACGGGTTGGCACTCACTCATAACGGCCTCAATCTCTGCCCTTGGGCGTGCATCCATTTTTTCAGGGCTGAAATACCCCATACACAAAAATATCATTATCCTCTCTCCTAGATCACTCAAATTTTTTGGATCTATTCATACAACGATTAACAAAACTTTCGTGCCTTTCTTCAATGGATTTCCCCTTCTTTTTGTTTAAAAAACCTCGTTACCTTTTGAACAGTCACATCTTTTTGTGAAGCGTTATCATAAGGGCCTTTCCTCATTCATGATGGAAGTAACAATGTGCAAAGAATCCCATTCTCCACTTGACAACTTGATAATGGGAAATTTTTTAGGGAATAGCTTCTGACGGATCGCTTCTGGTGTATCCCCTTGTTTTTGTAAAGTTAACACTTCATGTTGAATACTTACTAAATAGTCTCTTTTTCGTTCTAGAGCTGCTCGTCCATCGCTTAATAAACCCGCATGACTGCAAAAAACATCCTGAAAATCGTATGTTAATACCCGTTCTAATGACCGAATAATGTCAGGTATGCTTTCTTCTTCTAAAGCAACTTTTGTTCGTTCACTGACAAACAAATCACCCGTGAACAGTTGGCCTGTTTGATGATTTAGGAAAGCATTGTGATCGTGAGCATGCCCTGGGGTAGGGATCACTTCCCACGTTGCATTTCTCGATTGAAACGTTGCAGGCATTGCTTCCGCATGAAACGGCTTCCTTTTTCCCCAAAAGAACTTCCTGTACAACGGATAATCTGCTCGCTGTGAGCAATAGTCGATTGTCTTTTCATCTAAGAAAAGCGGCACTTTCTTCGTTCTTTCTATATAAGCGGCACAACCTGTATGGTCTTCGTGAAAGTGAGTCATCATGACTTGATCGAAATCCGCTGTATCAATAAAGGGTTCAAAATAGTTATGTAAGGATTGAGCTCCTGTATCAATTAATACGCCATCTACTAAATAACTATAAACGTTTAACGCAACCCCTTGAAACATTAACTCTCCATTTACATAAGCAACCCCGTTCTTTTCACCCGAATGGGATTTCTTTTTTACAAACATCGCTTGCCTCCCCATATCTTCTGACCCAAAGTTCTTATAGTTAATAGATGGCCAGTTCTTGATAATCACTGCATCTTAAGTTCAATAAAAAAACCACTTCTCCTTCTCTGAGAAATGGAATATAGAATGAATTCGTTATAAAAGGCTGTTTTCGTAAACTTTGTTGCTCTTGAAAGTGGTTGATTTCCGTTTCAGATGCTCGCTTTCCGCGGGGCAGGCGGTGAGCCACATTCGTACGTTTCACTCTTAAGTGTCTCACCAGCCCGCCTGTCCCGCAGGAGTCTCACATCCTACACTCCAATCAACTATCTTAGAAGACAATATGTGAAAGCAACAATCTTTTAGAAAAGAGCGTTATAAAAAAAACCAAAAAATATATGCTATTCTTCCTATAAAAAAAACCTCAAATCTGACTGACGATAAAAAATAAAAATTTATTGTAATTCAATAAATAATTATTTATAATCAAATAAAATAATGAAAATAGCGAGGTGCTTTTTATGAAAAATGGTTCAACATTCTTCTTGAAGATATCTGTTTTTCTTTTAGGAATTCCCGTTCTGGGTTTGTGTTTATTTTTGTTACCCCAACTAGCTATTAAAGCAACGGAAGAAGCACAAAAGGGATCAGAGTTGGCATATGTAGTTTTCGGCATCTTATTTGTTGTCTATGCGTCGACAATTCCTTTTTACTTCGCTCTCTATCAGGCTTTTAAGCTTTTACAGTATATTGACAAGAATAAGGCGTTCTCTGACTTATCCGTTAGAGCTTTAAAGAAAATAAAAAACTGTGCGCTCACAATCAGCGGTCTTTATGTTGTTGCCTTACCATTGGTTTTTATCGTTGCAGAGTGGGATGATGCACCAGGTCTCGTATTAGTTGGTATGGCCTTTATTGGGGCATCCATTGTTATAGCAGTATTCGCTGCCGTTCTCCAAAGGCTTTTAAAAGAAGCAATTGATCTAAAATCTGAAAATGATCTAACGGTCTGAGGTGACGGATATGGCTATTATTATTAACATTGATGTGATGTTGGCTAAAAGAAAAATGAGTGTAACAGAACTCTCAGAAAGGGTCGGAATAACAATGGCTAACCTTTCTATATTGAAAAACGGAAAGGCAAAAGCCATTCGACTTACCACTTTAGACGCCATTTGTAAGGCTCTAGACTGTCAACCAGGAGATCTTTTGGAGTATAAACCTGACGAAGAAGACGTACTTTAGTGAAACACATATTGTAACCCTAATAATGGATACTTATAAAAAGTCTCTTATTCGGGTTATTTTTTAAGTACAAAAAAGCACTTTTCCATCGTGAAGAGTGCTGATTTTTGTTCCTTCTCTTGGTTATTCAAACTTCAATATAATGCTAATTGATAATCAAAGTTTGACAAAAGTTTTTAGGGATTTTAAATCCTTTCATCTGGTTATTTCTCCTATAGGTTGGGGATTATAAGTTGGTAATCACCCTTGAATGTTACAGGAGGAAGGCATTTATGCTAACAAAATTTCTTCATTTTCTTCCTGATTGGATCGTATATGTACAAAGCTTGGTTTGTTTCATCGTGCCAATCGGCATTGCAAAGTTTTTTAAATGGATTAATTCGCTAGAGAAAGTGTGAGAGCATCATGAGAAGAAAATCATCTAAGTATTCTGACCAAGAAAGAGAACGAGAGAATGGTGAACACTCAAACACCTCCACTTTTACAGGAGACTACGCCGTTGATCTTCATCGGATTCAGAGTGAGATCGGACAAAATAGTGACGTACATATCCGAGAGTTTAAGATAGAAACACTGCATGCTAGGGCTGCTCTCATCTTTATTGATGGCTTAGCAGATACAGATTTGATCAACAATAATATTCTCCGCAGTTTAATGTCTGTCGATGAACAAGACTATAAAAGTCGTGATATCGCAGCTTCTGCCAGAGAAAGATTGAGCTCTCATATGCTATTGGTAGGAAAAATTAACGAGACTTCTCATATACAAAGCTTCAACGCTTCAATTCTGTCTGGATCTGCTGGGTTACTTGTAGAAGGAACATCAATTGGTTTTGTTCTTGATGTTGCAAAAGCGAAGACGAGGAATATAGAAGAACCCCAATCAGAAGCATTAGTTCGAGGACCAAGAGTTGGATTTGTTGAGCAGTTATCAGATAATACGGCCTTGTTAAGAAACCTGTCCAAAACAGAGGACCTCACGATCAATACATTTACAGTGGGCACAAAATGCAAAAAGAGTTTAGCTGTTGTCTATATGAGGGACATCGTAGATCCACAGCTTCTAGAAGAGGTTAAACAGCGAATTGATTCAATTACAATGGATGACTTGCCTGAGTCTGGGTATGTGGAGCAGTTAATTGAAGATAATCAATTCAGTCCGTTTCCACAGATTCAAAATACCGAACGTCCTGATCGTGTTATGGGAGCGATTCTTGAAGGCCGGGTTGGCATCTTATTGGATGGTACTCCGTTTGCGCTTATTCTGCCCGTTACTTTCAATATGCTTCTGCAGTCACCCGAAGATTATTACGAGCGATGGATTTCCGGAACGCTCATTCGAATGCTGCGTTATTTAGCTGCTTTTATCGCGTTGTTCGGACCTTCCCTCTATATTGCGTTTAGCTCGTTTCATCAAGGATTGATTCCGACCAAGCTTGCGATTTCCATTGCTGCAAGTCGAGAAGGCGTTCCTTTTCCTCCCTTGATCGAAGCGATGATCATGGAGGTCTCGATCGAAATTTTACGTGAAGCTGGGCTACGTCTTCCAAAGCCTGTCGGACAATCCCTCGGAATCGTTGGAGGGTTGATTGTCGGTGAAGCTGCAGTGCAGGCTGGTATCGTCAGTCCCATCATGGTTATCGTGGTTGCAGTAACCGCCATCTCTTCTTTTACCTTGCCGCATTATAGCATAGGCATCACGATTCGTTTTCTCAGATTCGTCGTCATGTTGTTCTCTGCCGTATTTGGTCTTTATGGCATTGTGCTGTTTGTCCTGTTATTATGCACGCACCTCGTTAAACTCAAGAGCTTTAACGTCCCTTATTTAAGCCCTGCGGTTCCCTATCAGTTAAGCGATTTAAAGGATCTTTTAATTCGTGCGCCACTCTCTATGATGAAACGGCGCCCCAAACTGATGCATACGCAAGAGAGCAAAAGGAAATAATCAATGTGATTATCTAGCAAGGAGTAATAAGGAGTGATCTCTATGACGAAACAAAAATTCGATCAGATTACTACTCCACAAACGGTCGTAATCATTAGTAATTTTATTTTAGGGATAGGCATATTGACGCTGCCAAGAACGGTAACCGAAAAAGTCAAAACTCCTGACGGCTGGATCACGATCATATTGGGTGGAATTATTGCTCTTCTTGTTGCTATCATCATGGTCAAACTGGCTGAACGTTTTCCGGGAAGAAGCATTTTTCAATATAGCAACGAAATTACAGGGAAATTAATCGGCTCGATCATCAGTCTATGCATCATCGTCTATTATCTCACGCTCGCAAGTTTCGAACTGAGAGCAATGTCAGAAACCACCCGTCTCTTTTTATTACAAGGGACACCCACCTGGGCGATTATTCTCCCCTTTATTTGGATTGGACTTTATCTGATCACCGGCGGCATCAATCCGATTGCGAGAATGTTTGAAATCATTTTTCCCGTCACCATCCTTTTCTTTCTCGTTGTGATGTTTTTAGGGTTAAAAGTATTTGAAATTGACAACCTGCGTCCTGTGATGGGAATGGGCGTTATACCTGTTATGAAGGGGTTAACCACCACTTCTTTATCATTTGTCGGTTTTGAAATCATTTTAATCATCTATATGTATATGAAAAAACCTGCACGTGCTTTAAAAGCAACGATCATCGGATTAAGCATCTCACTCGTTTTCTATTGTGTCACCTTTGTTATGGTGATCGGTGCACTGTCCATTGATGGTGCAGTCACTCAAACATGGCCTGTATTAACGTTTATCAGAAGTTTCGAGTTACAAGGGTTATTTGTAGAACGGTTTGATTCCCTACTTCTCGTCATTTGGATCATGCAGCTGTTTACCACGTTTTCCGTTTGCTATTATGCGGCAGCTCTCGGCTTGTCTCACCTTTTGAATAAGAAAATCGATCTTTTTATATACGGCCTTGCACCTATGATCTATATCGTATCCATGATGCCAAGAAACATTAACGAGATGTTTGCACTCGGCTCGATGATTGGCAATTTTACGCTTTACTTTTTCAGTAGTGTTCCCATCCTCTTGTTGCTCATCTCACTTCTGCGAGGGAAAAAAACATGAACAAACTACGGAAGAAATATATATGCCTCGCGATCATCTTAAGTATAAACCTTATCGTACTGACCAGCTGTTGGAGCTACACACCCATTGAGGATGTAAATTTTGTAGCAGGAGCTGCATTGGATGCAGAAAAGGGCGGGAATCTTTCCTCCACGCTTCAGTATGTTGTTCCTCATGAAAAAGGCGGTGGTCAAACATCAGGTTTATCCGGACATAAACAGTATATCAACGTAAAAGAAACAGGTGATTCATTGGAACCCATCGGCTGGGAAACAACGCTTAAAAGGGAAGGAATCATCTTTGGTGCTCACGAAAAAATTGTCGTGATCGGCAAAAAGCTAGCGAGTCAGGCAGACATGGAACAGCTCATTGATTTGTATTACCGGGATATCGATATTCGAGGAAGTACCCTCGTTTTTGTTGCAAACGGACGCGCAGGAAAAATATTAGAATCTAACGAACCCGATGTCGTTCCTTCATATCGGATCTATGATATCGCTAATCAGCAATCAACGACCAGAATGTTGAAACCGACCTCCTTGATCCAGATGTTAAGCAAAATGGAGTCAGATTCAAGTTTTGCCGTGCAAATGCTCACCACTGAAAAAGGGGAAATAACATTCGATGGCGCAGCAGTCTTTAAAGGAACAAACAAAAAACTAATTGGTACAATGAACAAAAAAGAGATTGAAGGCCTAAACCTTATAACTGGCGACAGCAAGAGCGGTTCCATTCGCTCTGACAGGGCAAAACCAGTCTATTTTCAGCTTCAAAAGATAAACTCAAAGATTACACCACATATAAATGGTGACAACATCACCTTTCACATTAACGTTTCAATTGATGGACGTATCGCAGAGGACTGGAAAAAATCAATTGATCTGTTTGAAGATACAAATGTGAGAAAGGTTGAAAAAGAAATTCAAAAAGAAGCCGAAACGATGGTTCAACAAACAGTGACTAAAATGAAGGATGACCTTGGCGTTGATGTTGCAGGTTTCGGCAATGCGTTAAGAATACAGCGCCCGAGAGACTGGCACCGTATGAAGAAGGACTGGGATGAACGGTTTAAAACCGCATCCATTACGTCAAAGGTCAGTATTCATGTTACCGATTATGGCATGATCGGGAAAAGAAAAAAATAAGTTCCATATTATTTAGGAAACTTCAAAGAAAAGATGGAAAGCTGACCTTAATGGTTGGCTTTCCTTTTTTAAAGAGCTTTTTTATAAGGTTGCTTGTGCTGAGAGTGGATGGCAATTGGCAGCTTATCTCAAGCCTTAATGCTTCCAGAAGCTTCATTTTAATTTATCGAGTCTTTCTGCAAATGACTAAGTTTCTTTTACAAAAAACACCTGATGATGTAAAGAAGGTCCTTGATATGGGGATGCTTGAAAGCGTAGCGATGACTTGGAACAAGCTTGAAGATATGAAGTAAAAGTTTGCTTGACTTCCATTAGTAAATTGGCAAAATTAGCAAACAAGCAGCCTCCCAATTGGGTAAAGCTGCTTGTTTATTTCTCCATTAAAATAAAACAGCATGATTTAAGCTTTTTTATCGCAAACATAAGCTTCAAGATATAAGAACATGGGAACAATGAGTGTAGCAATCTAGATTGAATAACCCATTGACCTTTTTCTATTTATCTTTTAAAATCCTTTCAGCAGCATGATTTGCGATAGTACTTAACAAGGCAGTAAAATATGGAGTTGATTGCATGTTTAACTTGGAGATTTTTCAGCAGTTACCTGTAAAAATTTTAACAGTGGCAGTGCTGATTATATTAACAGCTTATTTTATTCGTAAATCCATACAGCTTTTCTTTGAGAAGACCAGTTTCTTGGATGAAAATCGGGAAGAAACCTAGATGCATTTTTCGAACCAAGTCCTTAAAGGGCTGGGACTGGTGTTTTTCTTAATTTATGTCCTTAGCCATTTCTTTGACCTTACAAGGCTTGTTACGGGATCAGTCGTTGTGGCCGGTGCCTTGGCAATAATTTTTCAACATATTATCCGTGATTATATTATGGGACTTGCCTACCTCTTTGAACGCCAGATTCATCTTGGAGATTATGTCATCATTAATGGCAATAGACAAGGAAAGATTGAGGAGATCAGCATGCGTCACCTGCAGATTCGTCAGTATGACGGATATGTTTATACGGTCTCGTACGGCAATATAACAGAACTTCAGAACGGGAACCGAGGTATGCGACGCGTGAACGAAAGCCTAATTCTCAACTATAGACAAAATCCGGACGAAGCTTTTAAGGTGATGGAAGAAGTAGCAAGAACATGCAATGAGAAATACGATGAATTTCTTTTAAAAGATTTTCACGGTGCTCCCGTTGAAGGTTTTAAATTCAACCAAATTACTGAATTAAATGTAGATTACAGAGGGCACCGATACTCCCTTTCAGGTCTAGTGAAGGAAGCACATTTTGTAGACGCCAGCAAAAAAGTAAGATATGAGCTGGCGATGGCAGCGTATATGAACAACTTGATGATGGCAGAAAGCGGAGAATTGGAGAACAAGAAGAGTTTTGATCCTCAGGGTTAATACTGGATATGTAAAGAAAAAACTGCACCTCCAATTGTTAATGGTGTCTAACAATTGGGGTGCAGTTCAAAAATTTGGTCGTTTTTTAATGTCATTTACATATCCGATTATATTGCCATTTCACCTGCTAAAAGACTTACGAATTATAATTTTCTCCTCCAAAAGAGAACCCGTTACCAATAAACGTAACGTTTTTTCTTCTGGAGTACAAAAGTGAATTAACATAGTAAGTCGCATATTAATAAGCAATAGAAAAAACACTGCAAATTGCAGTGCTTTTAACTTTTTATATTAAATTTAATTAGACTGAGTTTTCTTCCGCAATCGCACCCGATTGCTGAAGATATAACCCCACTTAATTAGGCAACTAGCAATTTTCTTTATTCACAGTCCTTCTTATTTCAGCATAGAGTTCATCAAGTGGTTGCGAGCCGTTGAGCTTTAATACAGGACTCTTTGATATTGTCATTTGATAGGATTGTTCTCCATATGTACCTGCCATCATCTTATCTTCTTCTGACCAATAAGTTTTACACCATTCTAAAAAGTCATTTGTATACTCATCATTTTCATCTAGCCACATTTGACTATTTCGTTCGATTTCTCTGTTCCTTAATCGTTTCATACGGACTTCTTCATCAAGTGAAAGAAAAACTAAAAGGTCACGGTTACTAAAACCTTCTGGACACCACATAAAAACGGAACCAGACGCTATATAACTATCGTTAGAAAACATATCTCTTTGGTACATCTCAATCCGTTTCTCAATTGGATTATTTTCTAAAAAAGATTCATCTTTCCAAAGATAATTATCGGTATCTATCCACTTGATATTTTCCTTTTCACTGATATATTTTGCTAAAGTGCTTTTGCCAGTTCCTGATCCACCAATTATATGGATTTTCATAAATATCCCCTCTCATACGGTAGTTCTAATTATCTCTCTGTATCAATTGATCTGTTCTCCTTGGGCTTTATTAACCGTTTATTCAACAATCCTGCTACGTTTGCTTAATAAATTCATTAAAAAGTGCGTTAATCTTTCTTGGATCAACGCACCTGATTTTGAACACCTCTCATTGTGTTTTATTCACTAGATGATATTTATTTTGTGGGAATATAAGCTCAATCTGCTCAAGGTCATCTTTATCTAACTTCAAGCTTAAAGCCTTCAAATTATCTTCAATATGTTCCTTATTTACAGCCTTTGGAATAGTAACTAGTTGTTCTTCCTTTAAAACCCAATGCAACGCTACTTGATACACTGATGCATTATATTTATTAGCTATTATATTAAGTACATCTCGCTCCTTTGTCCCTACCTCTGGAAATCCATCCATACCAAATATTTTTGGTGCATAACCAAATGGAGAATACCCCATAACAGTTATGTTATTTTCCTTACAATAAGGCAAAATATCATTCTCAATCCGCCTATCATTTAAGTGATAGGCTACTTGGTTACAAACAAGTGGGATACTACCTAAACATTGTTGGGCTTCTTTCATTAAATCAGGTGTGAAATTACTTACACCGACGTACTTTATTAATCCTAATTTAACTAACTCCACCATTGCTCCCATCGTCTCGGAAATTTCATACTGTTCGCTTGGCCAGTGCTGTAAATATAAATCTATTTGGTTCGTTTTTAAACGTTTTAAACTTGCTTCTGCAGCTCTTAAAACACCATTAAAGGAACAATTTTTTGCAGATACTTTTGTAACAAGAAATACTTCTTTTCTTACATCCTGTATTGCTTGACCAACAATTTTCTCCGCTCCCCCATTTCCATATTCTTCAGCAGTATCAATTAGTTTAAGGCCATTGGTTAAACCGAAACGAAGTGCTTCAATTTCTTGTTTTTCGTTTAACTTACTCTCACCAAACTTCCAAGTCCCTTGCCCTATAGCAGGAATTCGTTCCATTGTGTTACCGAGTCTACGATATAACATAATTCCCCCCTGAAATTATCTCCTCTTGCAGCTTTCTAAGCATTTTACTATTTTTGTGGAATAAACAGCTTAGCAGTTTTTAATGAAGATTGATGAATAAGATATTATTAAACTAGTAGTAATATGTATTAGTCCCTTTTAAATTAACTTCACTTAATAGTCTAGCCTACCTATCTAAATTTGACATTTAATAAATCAAAACAATTCGCTTCTTGAAGAACTGCACCCGATAGTGGAATAAACTCATTACAGGAACCCTGCCCCTTACTTCAGTAAAGAGAGATTCGAAAACTTAATTGCTAAGGTACAAGCTAGTTCCTTATATCCTAAAGAATGGGCAATCGCTACCGACGATGTATTAGACTTTAGTGTTTGATAATGCATTATTGCACCAGTTGTTAATCCTTTACTTGTTAAAGCAGATACAACTGCCTTAGCATGTCCATTACCACGATAATCGGGGTGACTAATAATACCGACGCTTAGAAAGCCTGACCTTTCTACACTCCAGGAACCTGCTGCGACGATCTTTTCATCATAGAATCGTGCGATAATCGGCTGTCTATGATCTTCTATATTGCTATGTTCCCACTCAGTCTCAGAGCAAGATTTACGCAAATCTTGAAGTAAAACAAGTGATTTTTCGGTCACAAGTTCAACAACTTCAGGAGATTTCAGTTCAATGAATGAACCACAATCAACATATCCTTGAAATGCTGGTCCAATGACTTGGTAATTATCTGAATTAAGTGACCTAGCAAGCAGTTTCACATCAAATGCTTCGTCTGGACGACATCCACTTACCGCTATATTTATCTGTGGGACATACTTAGGAGGTGCTGATATGACACATGTTGAACCATTATAAAAGCAGTAAATACCATGATATCCTTCCAACTTCCCAGAGTGTTGACGAACGATTAATTTTGGAGTTTTCATATCTGAAATATCACACTCAAGACGCTCTGCCCAATTTCTATATACATGATCTCTAGTTGTTTCTTGAACCACTAAATAACACCTCCGTTATCCCCAATCAAACTTCTACAAGAAGGCTGACGACTTTCTCTTATTCAACAATCCTGCTACGTTTGTTGAATAGGGCTAGCGCATTTACTCATGAGCTGCCGATATCCTTGAGTTCTCTGTTTATCCTTATTTGACAGATGGCAGATTGATCGTAAAACATGTTCCTTTCTTCAGTTCGCTCTCAATTTTAATCTGTCCGCCTATCTGCTTTACGATTTGGTGGCAAACGGTTAAGCCAAGGCCCGTTCCTTTTTCCTTTGTTGAATAATACGGGCTGCCTAATTTTTTGATTTGGTTTGCGGTCATGCCTACACCGTTATCTTTAATTTGAATGGATATGAAGCCATCAGCATGTTTTGCAGCCGAAATCCAAATCTCCCCTTCGCTTTTAATTGCTTCAACTGCATTTTTTATCACGTTAATTAACACTTGCTGAATCTCCAGTTTAAGACCTTGGATCTCAAGAGATGGCTCAACTTGCTGGGTGATATGTATGCTGTTTAAAATGGCATATGAACGCATGACGTCAATGGATTGTTGAATGACAGACGATAAATCTATCACTTCATATTGCTCCGTTTGCGGTTTTGAGAGCGCTAAATATTGATTGATGATTTCCTGTGCCCGATCTAACTCATCAATTGAAATTCTTATGTACAATTGCTGTTCTTCTGTTAAATTTTCCTTTTGCATTAATTGCATAAACCCTCGAACAGATGTCATTGGATTTCGGATTTCGTGGGCAACTGAAGCAGCAAGCTGGCTGACAACATTCATCTTTTCCGTTCGAATCAGTTCTTGTCTCATTTTTATTTGCTCATTCATGTTTTCAATTAAATAGATGATGGTAATAAGCGTTGCTAAAACAATAAGAGATGAGCTTAATTCAAAGATTGTTTGCCTATCATCTCCTTTTAACTGAAGAGAGATCCCTCTTGTGATCGGAATCATCAAATAAAACAAGCTGATCACGATGACTTTGCCTCTTATTCGATAACGATGAAACAAGCTGGTTATTGGTAGTAACAGAAGACAGAATATCGTATAATTTCCGATTAAGACCAACAGCCTCTGGTCTGTAAAGTAACCAGTAATAAGCAATGCCAACAGTGCTGCAAACCCTACTCGTTTTCCTCCGTATAAAAAGGATAGAATGATCGCTACCGCTTTGAAGTCATACTTATAGATTTCGTGATATAGAACAGGCTGGCTCATTGTGAAAATCAATATAATAATCATGAAAAGAAAAAACTTTGAAGAGATCTTCTTCCTTTTCTCTTCAGTCTCCTTAAAGAACACTTGATAAAACAGGATTGTAAATAGAATAAAAACCACGTGCAAGCACATGCTTTGAATAGACTCCCACATACCGTTCCCTACTTCCTAGATATACCTCGCTAATTTGATTTTCGACAAATTTGAAGAATATCCTTGTCTGCACAACAAAATTCTAGGTCATTCTATCTATTTCTAAGCTGGGTAGGGTGTCTGTTAAATAAAAAAAGTACGCGTATAAATTCGCGTACTACTAGTCTAGAAATTTATTATTTTTTATTTCTAAGTAGCTCTTCCAGTCGATCCCATGTTTCTGTAATTCCTTGAATCGCGCCCATATCCAATACTGTTTTGAGCCCTTCAGCAGAAGCATATTCACAACGATTTACTAGTTTTGTCTTACCATCCATTTCTACAAATTCAGCCGTTACACTTGTAGCGGGCATGATGTCATTCGTTTTGCCATCTTCATCTGAGAAATAATCGACATAGACTATTTTTTCTGGTTCAACAATTTCCTTGTAAAAGGCTTTCCCCCAAGATTCCATTCCATAAAATTCACCTTGGTTTTGATCCACACACTTCATACAATAATGATAAACACCACCTGGCTTGAATTCCATGTTGCAAACCGGCAGCTCCCAGCCTCTAGGACCCCACCATTGTTTGAGGTATTCAGGTTCTTTAAACATCTTAAAAACCTTATCACGCGGTGCGTTAAATACTCTTTCAAGAACGAGAACTCGATCATTTTCTACCTTGGACATCATTGTGTTATTGGACATGGGTATCCTCCTAGAAAAAAAGTATAATATCAGCTTATTAACCCTATTCACTAGACTAATGATAATTCCTGCTCTCTGTTTGAAGTCAGTTGTAAACAAAATGAGTATATTTTCTAAATGAGGTATATTATTAATGCTGAAATGTTTTGTTTGATAGAAAAGCTATTTACCGTCTTTTTACTTAAAGTCAAACCATATATTATGTTCAAGATTAAACTTCCCTGCGTTCATACACTCTTTTAAAAAGTCTTCCATGTTGTCAAAAGATTTCTCTTTCTTTCCACGTCTGTTCACTTGAAGAATCTGATCATCTTTATTAATCACAAAAAAACATTCCCACGCAAGGGAATCAGCAAATATGAACCAGTCTTCAGGATTTCTTTTTCTTGCATACATCTGCTGCATGGACTCAATAGGGAATGGCTGGTACCCTTCCTCTTCTATACTCATTCCTCGATAACTTTCAACGTATCCAGCAATCCTTACAAGGTCAAACAAATAGCATCCATTGAAATGAGTTAAAAATGTTCTATATGCATTTAGAGCAGGTCTGTCAAACTTCTTCATTAATTGATCGATTTTCTCACTTGATAATGGTGGCTGCAAATGCGTATGCCACCTTTCCTCTTCTTCTATGAGACCGAAAAGAATCGTACCTGTTCTTAATTTCTTTTTATTATTTTGGTAAAAAGAATCTAATAGATTGGGTATATCTTTGTAAATCATTAAGGACTCATCTCCTTTTACTCTTAATCCCAAGTTTCCTCTTTTTCAAAATAACCTCTCTAGTTGTTAATAGGTATTGAAGGTGTTTTGAATCATTTTCTCCTTTCAAACTTCAATATGCTCCCGTTAATTATACAAAAACTTTATCCCCCTAAATCCCAATATACTTATCCATATTAAAAATACATATAATTCTTTCTTAAACCCATTCCTGTAACGGTGGACAAACTGATTCCATATTTTAATATGAGGCATTTGAGTTTGAGGTTTACGAATGTCGCGTAATCTTTTTAACTCGTTCTAGAAAAGTAAAAAATGAGGAGGTGTTTGTATTGGATAATAAACACCAATGGGATCTTAATGGATTAAATACGGGTGACTTTCAAGTAAGTGGCGGTACTCCTCGTTATCCTGACGATCAGCATGCACAAGACCCGCGTATCTTCATTCCCGGCTGCGTAATCGGTATTTGTTTTAACTTTTGCGCAGGTGTGTGCTTCGGATGCGGTGGATGCGGCGGTTGCGGCGGATGCGCTGGCCGTTGTGGAGGATGCGGCGGATGTGGTGGCTGTGCAGGCCGTTGCGGTGGTTGTGGCGGTTGCGGCGGTCGCTGCGGAGGACCTGGCCGATAACAGGCTGGCGGGCAAAAAAATGTGGCTTGAATCAAATGTAGATATAACTTTTGATTCAAGTCTATTTCCCCTGTGCTGCACAAGAATTTAAAGTGAAACTGTATTAATGAAATATACATATTTATCATTTGTTTGTTCAGGGTGAAAACCAATATATTCACATTAATCCCCTTAATTTTACATTAGTGCAATACACCCCAAAAAGCCTACAAAGACAAAGACATAACGTACAAGCAGACTCCATAAAAATAGATGATGAGCTTTTGGTAAGGAGGGTTATTATGCAGACTATTCATCCGTCGATGATTTTAAAAGTGAAAAGAGATACATTCATCTATCCTGAATCCAGCCAAGGTGTGTACCTGCGAAACAACGTCACTTCTATCCGAATAGAAGGAAGCACGATTGAGAAGTGGCTTGAACGACTTGTTCCAATGCTCGATGGCACGCTCACCCTTGATCATATAACAAATGGATTGCCACAAGCATTTAAAGACCAAGTGTTCAAAATCGTTCAGGTTCTCTACGAAAACGGCTTTGTTCGTGATCTTAGCCAAGATCTTCCGCATCAGCTTCCTGAACAGATTCTTACAAAATATGCATCTCAAATCGAATTTATCAATCATATATGTGATTCAGGTGCGCATCGGTTTCAGAGGTATCGTGAGGCAAAGGTGGCTGTAATGGGGGCAGGCACACTTCTCCTCTCTCTTGTTACATCACTCATTCAATCTGGTCTCTCTGCGTTCACCATCATCCCAACCCATTCACAAAAAAAAGATCACGAAAGGCTGAAAGAAATTGTTGCAGCGGCGAGCGAATCAGATTCCACTTCAAAAATCACTGTGTTAAAGTCAGAATCGCAAACATGGAGCGAAAATCTAGAACACTATGACTACATCATTTTTGGTTCACTAGACAGCGATCTTGCACAACTTCGTACGGTTCAGAAAATCTGCAAAGATCAGGGAAAACACTTTCTTCCGGTTACGATTAATAAGGATTTGGCTTTTGCTGGTCCGCTTGTGTCGCCAAAATCCACATTGAGCTGGGAATGCGCTCACCGCCGTGTACATCAGTCATCCTCAATAAAAAATGAATCTAGTACATCAACAGCCTGTGCGCTGCTAGCGAACGTGGCAGTTTTTGAGCTGTTCAAAGAAATAACCGGTGCACAGGATCAGAAAAAGGACCACTCTATTTACAGACTGAACTTGGAAACACTTGAAGGAAACTGGCACAGCGTTCTTCCCCACCCGCTTGTGAACGGCAATGTTCAAGCAGAACCGATTCAAGACCCGCAATTATTCTTAAAAAGAGAAAAAGAACAACAAAAAGATCTACATTCGTTGTTTTATGGTATTACGTCAAAAGAAACCGGCATTTTTTATACGTGGGAAGAAGAGGAACTGCTGCAGCTCCCGTTATCTCAGTGCAAGATCCAGGTCGCTGATCCTCGGTCTGAGGGACCCGCTCCACCCCAGCCTGTAATAACCTGTTCTGGACTTACGCATGAAGAAGCAAGGCTAGATGCAGGTCTCACCGGAATCGAAAACTATGTGAAATCTTTGTATGGAGATTTTTCTCACTCCATGAGCATCGGCACAGGCCAAACAGCGGCAGATGGCTTATGCAGGGCACTGCAAAACGAACTTCATGAAGGTTTTCTTAAATCACAGAATACAGATCTCGAAGTTTCAGCTGAGCTGGATATCCAGTCGTTGTGTGATAACCACATTCAATTTATGAATGAATCACTTACCGCTTTAAGTCCTGAGATCAAGCTTTATTATGGGAAGAAGCTACATGGTTTTCCAGTCGTTTGGATACATGTTAACGACGAATGGTACGGAAGTGTCGGCTTAAATGACACGGCCGCAATACGCCGAGCTCTTCAAACAGCTATCATGAGTACTCAAAATAAAGAAAAACCACTTCACTCTTATGGAGTTGCTGTCGCTTCCATAAAGCCAACGAGTACCCGAAGTCACGTTTCGCTTTCTGACATAAAAGAAGAGAGTCCTCAAGAAACGCTCTCTGCCGCACTTCACATATTAAAAAAGCACTCTATTAAAGCACAGTTTTATTCGCTGCTGACAGAACCTGTGTTAACCGACAACACATACGGCATATTCGGCATAACGCTCATACAGGAGGAACGGTCATGACGCACTTCATCGCTGTTATTGGAAATGGAACACTCGCAGACTATGTTTGTAATGAGCTATCCAGTGATTATCAGATTACACGCTATCGTTCGGCAGATGAAGCTGTGCCGAACAAAGAAACTCTAGCACTTCTGCTGCAAGATTCATGGGATCCGGCTGAACATGTTAAAGCAGAAGAAATATTCCGGGCGCACTCTATTCCTTGGCTTCGGAGTTTCGTATTTTTTGGTGAAGTAAACATTGGTCCCTTCGTTTACCCTGACAAACCAGGCTGTTCACAATGTGCCGATCTGCGTCACTTTATGACAGTGCAAGAGCGGCGAGAGCATTTTCAAATAAAAGACTATGTGATGAATAACCGTGACTCTATCAAAGAGCGTGATCCATGGGGAACCACTCTAGCATTATCGCAAACTTCCCTATTAATAAAAGAAGAGGTTGATTCCTTTACGAAAGGAGAAACACCGCTTACGGCCGAGCACGTCCTTTTTCTTCAACTTACATCGTTCAAACTGTCTCAGCATTTCTTTTTGCCAGACCCTTATTGTGCAGTGTGTGGTGAAATCAAAGTTGATACGGATGACCACGCATGCATCACACTCAAACAAAGTCCGAAGACCTCCATTGATAGCTATCGCTGCCGCTCGTTAAGCGAGTTAGAAAAAGTGTTAAGCCGTGATTATTTAGATAGCCGAACAGGGCTTCTCAATTTCAAACGATATGACTTAATCTCCCCTTTTGCTGATACGGTGGTGAACCTGCCGCTGCTTTCAGGAAACGAATTGAATGCGGGGCGCACCCATTCATACCAACACAGTGAACTTTCAGGCATTTTAGAAGGACTCGAGAGATATTGCGGTTATGCACCAAGAGGAAAAAAGACGGTCGTGTATGAGCCGTATTCCAAGGTGAAAAATGTTGCGCTGAATCCCCTTACGCTTGGCACCCATGCTCCGGAACAATATAAAAAACAAAGGTTTCCGTTTAAGCCATTTGACCTTGAACGTTCCATTCATTGGGTTTGGGCTTATTCGTTAACAGAGGAACGGCCGCTTCTCGTACCAGAGACGTTCGCGTATTACAGCTTAGGCGGCGGAGAAGGTTTTCTGTACGAAACCTCCAACGGCTGTGCGGTCGGCGGCAGTTTAGAGGAAGCTATTTTGTACGGAATCTTTGAGATCGTCGAGCGCGATGCATTTTTGATGACGTGGTACGGTGAGCTTCCTATTCCAAGACTTGATCTAAAGTCAATCGATGATTCCGAGCTGCAGCTCATGGTTCAGCGCATTCACAGTGTTACCGGATTTGAGATCCATCTTTTTAATGCAACGACTGAAAACGGCATCCCAAGCATTTGGGCAATGGCAAAGAATACGAAGGACGACGGGTTGAACCTCCTATGTGCAGCAGGCGCGCACCTCGATCCCCTTCGTGCGGTAAAAGGAGCGGTGCAGGAACTATCCGGTATGCTCCTAAACATGGAGGATTCGTTTGTCAAAAATCGTAAGAAATACGAAGAGATGTATCGCGACTCCGATCTTGTTCGCCATATGGAAGACCATTCGATGGTTTATGGATTAAAGGAAGCGGAGAAACGCTTATATTTCCTGCTTGATAAGCGCCAAGTGAAAAGTTTTGAAGAAGAATTCCAGCCTGTCCGAAAAACTGCTGATTTGTTAGATGATTTAAATGCTGTACTAAATATTTTCCAGAAACTAAATCTTGAGGTCATTGTGGTGGATCAAACCGGTCCAGAACTGAAACGAAACGGACTTCACTGTGTAAAAGTCGTGATTCCAGGAATGCTGCCGATGACATTCGGACACCACCTCACTCGGCTAGAAGGGCTTGACCGCGTGCTGACCGTTCCAGCAAAGCTCGGATATGTGAAGCAGCCTCTTTCAGCTAGCGATCTTAATCCGCATCCTCATCCATTTCCATAGAGCCGTGTGACAAGGGGGAACCGTTATGAACCTTGATGAATTTTTGTATAAACTTCATTACGAGACACATCAGATAACTCCCCCTGACTGGGAGGTGAACTGGGATGACGCCCCGCTTCCCTATAAACTATACCGCGGTTTGCCTGCAGTTGAACTGAGCTCGGAGATTCCGGAGATTTTGACGCAAACCACTAAACCAACGTTAAAAGAAGTGAGTCACTTTTTGTGGTACACGTTCGGCCTCACCCAAGTGAGTCAGTCGTTCGCATTTGGTGATGGAGCTGACACGTGGACAACGTGCCGGCGCTTTGTACCTTCAGGCGGAGCACTCTATCCGAACGAACTTTATCTTTATTTAAAACTAGAGGATGCCGCAGCTGGCATCTATCATTATGATGTGGCACACCATCGCTTGGTTTGTTTAAGGGAAGGAAACTTTGATGATTATGTAGACCGAGCACTCGGCAGCCGCTGTGACATCTCTTCTTCCTTTGGAGCAGTGTTTATCTCAACTTTTTTTTGGAAGAACTTTTTCAAATATCATAACTTCTCTTATCGGCTGCAAGGCTTAGATGCTGGATTTGCGATTGGGCAGCTGCTCGAAGTCGGCAGGCGGCTAGGTTTTGAAACAGGCGTCTACTATCATTTCTTGGATCGCGCCGTAAATCACCTGATCGGATTAGATGAGAAAGAAGAAAGTGTGTATGCGGTGATTCCACTTTCGATTGACCGCAAAATGAGCTGGTTTCGTGATAAGAAGCATGATGGGGTGACGGCAAAAAAATTATGTGCTGAACTTCCAGCACTTCACCACCAACATTACGTTCGATCCAAGAAAATAATAGATTACCACATGCTGGTTAAGATAAATGAAGCGTGTATGATGGATACGTTCTCATCACCACGCAAAATGGTCGATTCACAAAAAGATGTGTTTAGCGGTGCTGCAATTAATTTGCCTATGGTTGAAGCGTTATCTTATGATTTCTCCACTGCCTGTCGAAGTCGCTATTCACCAGGGATGGACTTTGTGCTGAAGCCGATTAAGCTTCACATATTGTCTTCTCTTTTACATGAAACAGTCTCAAGGAGTGCTTACCGCAATGATCTTGATCAAGGTTATCAACAAATTCCTGAGCGTGTAACCCTTACCCTCAGTACGTATAACATAGAAGGGTTATCAAACGGCATGTATGCTTATGACGTATCTAAGCATGCATTGCACCAAATAGCTCCCGGGGATTATCGCAACTCGCTGCAGGACGGATTGTTATCTGATTTTGTGAACATAGCGCAGATTCCGCTTTCCGTTAACATCGCTGGCAATAGAGATCATTATCAAAAATCTACTGGCTACAGAGGTCATCGCATTCAGCATATGGAAGCCGGCCTTCTGAGTCACCACTTAATACTTGCTGCTTCGGCACTCAATATGGGCGGGCACCCCGTCCTTGGATTTGATGTCCCTTGGTATGATGACCTTCACCAGCTCAATAACCGAGGGAAGACCAGTCTGCTTCAAGTTCCAATCGGATACTACCGGCCACATCCTAGGCTACAAGGAAGTATGAATATGTAAGTTAAGTTCTGTTTCAAGACAAAGTGGCTTATGTTCATCCTTCAATCACAAAACGAAAAAGAGGCTGTTTAACAGCTTCTTTTAGCTTTTTCTAATATTAATAACCCCAAGTTCCCCAGCCGCTTGAAGTACCTTGACCTCCCCATTGTGAAGGAAACGCTTGACCTTGCCCATAACCTTGGCCACCAAGACCGCCTTGATGTCCGAATTGTGGAGGAATAGGGCCGGTATAAGGTGTCCATCCTACTGCATCCTGTATCGGAACAGTTACAATAATATCTTCGGATGGAGTAAATATTTCAAAAGTAACGGTTCCCGTGTTTTGAGCAAAATCTAAATTAAAGCTTTTAAACTGAACGATTACCTGACCAAAACCTTTGATATTGGTTATCCCATAATGGGGTCCGTATTTATATATATTAGATAGTTCTTGTACACTCAATCTAGTATGTTGAAGCACTAAAACAAACCTTTCTCAGTAAAATACTTTTCTTTTAAGTATATGGTGTGTTTTAGAATATGTTTAGGCAAATGTACAGGAAAACATATAAATCAAACCTTACTTTTTCAAGTAGCCTTTCAATCCGTTCGTTTATCTTCCTAATTGTTTAAATGAATCATCATTTTTAGGTTCTCGTCCATACTTATTATTTGCATGAACATATATATATACGGAATGAAATATAAACAAAGGATGGATTTTTTTGTTTCAGAGTAAAAGAGCATATTTAGTACCAGGTTCAACGATTGAACAATTTATCGGTCAATATATTACGACGGCGATCACTGGATACGGTCAGGTTGTGGCACAAGTAGTTAAATACGATAAAGCGAGTAAGATGGCAACACTTAACGTATTTACACCTAGTGGAGTAAGAGCGTTAACAGTACATGAAACAGATATGTACGGAATTGCTCAATATCAAGGGCCGATCCCTCCTGTCTTCGGATCTGGCATGGGTCAGATGGGACAAATGGGGCAAGGTGGACAGATGGGACAGATGGGTCAACCTGGTCAAATGGGGCAGATGGGACAGATGGGTCAACCTGGTCAAATGGGGCAGATGGGACAAGGCGGTCAACAAGTTTGGCCTTGGTGGGTTCAACAATATCTTGGTGGATGGGGTGGATGGGGACCTGGGCGTTAATATACCCCCTTCCCCTTTCACTACAAGTTTTTCACATTAAAAAAATCGTGAGGTGCCTCACGATTTTTTATTCTTTACTTTGTTTCGATTTACTCTGTGATTTACTACCAATTTTAGAGCGGTATTTGTTGCCTTTGTTATTATCGCCGGTCGCTAACTCACTGCTGAACTCTTGATCGTGCTGCGCTTTAGGCGAACCTTGATTTTTGCTTCCTTCACTGCCATTGCGATTGGTCATCACATCTACCTCCTTAAAATGTACTCTTTCCTAGTATTGCTTATCCATTTGCTTTTAATCATGGTTTATCAATTATCTATTATAATCTCGCCTAACGATGCGACGGCCAGGACCCTTGCATCTTTCTAACTTGCATAATTTGACCCGTATGGTATGCGTCATGAAGGAAGATATCCAGCAATTTCTCTTCAAGTGAATGTTGACCAAGCACTTCATCATTAGTTTTACTCAGTATCTCCTTTAAACGATTATGGACATTTTCAGCACGTTCAACGACTTTCTTCCATTCCTGATCGTCATTTGAATGTTCAGTGAGATTGAAGGTTGCATCACCATCGAGATGATTTGTCCATTCCCGGTTTTCCAAGTTCGCAACAAGTCTTTCTTTGTAATAAATAAGATGATTGAGGTTTTCCCAAATTGTTTTAGTCGCCTCGCCTGGCGGTCTCCAACTGGCTTGTTCTGCCGTAATTCCATCAATGGCAGGTTGGAGCGGTGCATACCAACTTTCCTTATCAAAGGTTGAATCTAACACCGTTAAAAGCAAGTCAATTCGATTCTTCGTCATCCCCATAATCATTTTCCTCCTTAAAATAGTGGAATAGATGCCCTTTTGAGTAATTAATCAGCTCTCCTTTTATACCTAGGTGGGTATCACTGTTGCTGATTCAAGAAATTTTGGAATTATTCCAGCGAGTTCTGGCTATATTCCAGCGAGTTTAAGCGATAATCCGGCGAGTATTGACCATTATCAGCGAGTCGACATGAACCGACAACTTGAAGTGTCCATATACCCCCACCTCCACCTTACAGTGCAAAATAATTAACTAAACTCTCGCTGATTTCTTTACCTCTGGTTCAACAAGGTCTGTCTCAGGAGGGACGTAGCCTAGTTGTCTTCCGATCTTTACGATTTGCCCTTTGTGATGAAATTCGTGAGTGGTAGTATGTGTAAAAAGCCATAATGAAGTGAAGTCAGCTTTATCCCCACTTCTAAACGTTACTTCTATGGTTTCATTCCATTTGTCTTCAAACTCATTCAGAAATTCATATACCAATTCATCCGTTTTTCTAAACACTTTCCGCATTTCCTGTACATTTTGAATGGACTCTGGTGTTATTGGAGGAATCGACTTGGCCAGTGCCCGAGCTCCTAACCAACCGTGATAACATTCCGCTACATGAACATGAAGACTGCGAATGGAATCTCCGCCAAAGCTTTCAAGCTCCTTCACATAGTCTTCAGATGAAATCGATTCGCAATAAGTAAATAACGTTTCTCTTGTGCGGCGAATCCAGTCATATTGAGTCTTAAATAAACTCATTTCCTCACTCTCCCTTATAAACTGCTTTCCCCATACTTCAACAAAAAGAGCACTTCTCCTTCAGAAACATTTGTATAATAAAAAGCCTGAGTGAATCTCAGGCTTTCAACGGAAAATGACTATATGGTTAAATTAAATTCTTCCACTCATACCAAGCGTTTAGATATTCCTTTAAATCATCCGGATGATGTTTTACACAAGTTGCTAATCGATGATACAGCCCAATTAGCACGTTTTCGTATAAGTTTGAATTCACCTGAATGCCATCAACCGTTAAAACACGTGCTGCAGCCTCTATTGTTTGTTGCGTTAGATCATCTGGCGAAGAACAAAAAGCATAAATCAAATCATAAAGAGGATCTCCAATAACAGGAGTCGGATCTATTACACCAATCAATTGCCCGTTATGAAATATAAAATTATGAACACCAAGATCCCCATGCAATAAATAGGGTTGAACCTCTAGATCTTTTACTTTCTGAACCAGGTTGGATACAAGATGATGATCCTCTTCATCTAAATAGGATTTCAGCACGTTTTTGGCATCAATCGTTCTGTTCAAAAGAAAAGAGTACCAGGAATCTGTGGTTTCATCCGCCCAGCCCCAGCCATTCTTATCAGGAACTGTTTTATAGTGATTAATAAGTTCTTGAACAAGTCTAACGAGCAGTTCCTGTTTGCTATTTCTTACATAGTTGGTAGAGCCCTCAATAAATGAATAGACTAGATATGAATTTGATGGTTCGACAAAATGAAAATTTGGTAACAGTTCCAGCTCAGCGTAGCTTTTTAGATAATCCGCCTCTGATTGAGTAATTTTCGGCTCGTTTGACTTCACAACATAATGATTTTCATCCTTTGTATGAAGAAGGAACAATTCGCTTACAGTACCACCAGTTAATGGCTTGTATTCTATTATTTCTGAACCTAGTATTTCATTTTGATTTAACTCTTTAATAATCTCTTTAATATCCATCTTACTCTCCTTATAAAACGCACGGCTTATTCAATTATCCAGTTTTACATTCAATAAGTAAGTGCACTTCTCCTTCTTGAAGAAACATGCTTCCAATCTATCATGAAAGTACTTTTATAATATTGATATAGACCATTTCTCAATATCTTGAAAACCTAAACGCTTATAGATTTTCCCTGCCTCGGGATTGTCATAAAACAAACATAAGTTTCTTCCTTCTGACTGAGAATCAAGGATAAGCTTCTCCATACATTTCGTTGCATATCCTTTTTGTTTATAAGTATGTAATGTACACACACCTGATACCATAGCAGAAAAACGATTCTCACAAACTGTGGAAGCTGCAGATACATAATGGCCATCTTTCTCCATGTAGTAGTTTCTTGACCAACCGTTTTCTATATTTCTCACAATATTTTCAGGATCCAGGTTGTCTCCTTCAAACTCTGGGATAAGTCTGTACAGTTCAATGATTTTATGTACGTCATCAGAAGTAGCAATATGAACTTCAGGGTTGGAATTAAAATTCATCTTAGTCGAACATTTCAATTCAGCATAATAATGACTTTTACTTTGAATGATTCTATTAGACAAAAAAGGTTTGAATTGATTTGTAATACTTTCAATACCAGCTAAAAGACTTGCACTTGTATCTTTTGAAATAATTGATGCAAATCCCTCAATATCAAAACCCTCTATACCAAAAGGCGTGTATTTATCCTTAAATTTATAAAGGACACCTTTTAGCTCATGCGATTTGTTAAACTCCCCCCAAAAGGTTTGAATCTCATTAGTAAAGCCAAATGCTTCAATACCCCATAAAAGAAATAAGTTTTCTGAAGGTTTGTGACTTAGGAATCTAACTAGAACTTCTTTGTCAACATTTGATAGTTTTCTTATCATGTTACTCCCCCTACATTGTATATACTAACAATTTTATCAATTTTAGGAATAATAAGGAGTGTTGATACTTTACAAATATTTGTATTTTTTCTTGGTATAAAGTAAAAAAAGCACCACCATGGTTGGCGATGCTAATCACAAAATATTTTTACCCGTTTAAATAGTACACGTACACTTTTCTATCTTCATCAAATTCAAGGGATAAACGTTTATATGTACTGTTTTCAATTGTAACGCTATCTAGAGACAAAGCTAAAAGCAATTCCTCTAAATTCGTTTCAGTAGATTCTTTAATTATTTTTCGGCCAGAATGAAACAAACGGTATTCAATCGTATTCGGTGCCTTCTCAATAACATCAGCATATGGCTGTTCATCTTTGCATTCATACAAATCAATTTGATACTTACCATTTATAAAATAGTTACCCCTGTTTTCATATACTATTCCCTCGTTAACCCAATAATTAACAAAGAATCTAATACTAGTTTCCAAACCAGAGAGTTCCTCTAAAGTTTTTACTAATCGTTTATCTTCCAATCGATACTCCAATATATTCAATGATATCGCTCCTTATTTTTTCGCAAAATTGATTTAAATCTAAAGTGTTTTTTACTAAAGGGCAGATTTATTATCTAATTAGTGACCCTTCTATTTTGTAACGATTCTCATAGATACATAGAAACAGTTGTTTATTTGTCTCAAAAAGATTAGAATCATGACAGAAAAAAGCCATAAATATACTTTGTATACACAGCATTACATGCCAAATAGAATGTATTTCAATGGTGTTCAACTGGTTTACACTTGAATACCTTTTTACTAATTGAGCAATAAATTCCGGCCATCTCTCTCTTAATTTATCGTTGGCGAAGATTTCACTAAGTACACTTGTCGCGCAATAACCAATATCAAAAATTCTTACGTTATTTTCTACTATTTCAAAATCAAGAATGCCCTCTAGTTGACCGCCTTTAAAAATAAAATTAGATACATGGGGATCTCGATGAATGAGTTGCTTTGGCAATTCGTTTGCTATCTTTTTTAAACCTTCTTCTATAGACATGTAAATGTTTTTTAACTGAATATCTTCATGCACGTTCAAGACTTCCTTGGATGCCCATTCATATACGATCTGATGTAAGTTTCTATCAGGATATTTATTCATTATCGTTGATTCTTTTAAACTTTTGTGCAGACAGCCAATAGTCTGACCAAGCGAATATGATATAAAATTATTTTCTAATGCATCTTTCGCTTGTATAATATCACCAACCAAATATTCATAAATTCCGTATATTTCGTCATTATGTAAAAAAGTAAATTCGCCTGAGTTATTAAAAACAGGCATTTGAACTAACTTTTATAAGCCCTTCATTTAATTCTTTTAACAGTACTTTTTCTGTTAGTGCACTTTCTAAATTCGCCTTTTTCTTAATGATGTAATTGTTCTTATCCGTTTTTGCTAGATACACTCGATGAGACAATTCTTTCCAATCTAAAACCTCAAAACCCCATTGCTCTGGACTTTAATTAAGCTGCTTACATTCATCTTTAAATCCTTTGTCTTATTCGTAATTCTGAAAATGATTTAATCAGATAAACGATATTTTTCAACCGTGAATTCTTTGTTAGAGTTTTGAATTACCACATCAAAATTCCTATGATAACTGTGCATAAATAGGTCATATTGAATTCTACGTTCATTATGAGAATGCATTAGAAAATTCATGTCCATACCTCGTTCGTTTATATCTCGAATCCCTCTTCTACTCAACTCGGTGTCCCCATCTGTATAGAAGTAAAGCTTCAAATCAAACAAATTGGGATCCACAAACGCTACACTCATTCCTTCAACGATATTTATTTTCTTTTGTGAAGAAATCAACGTGCTTTTCACATAATTGGTACCGATTGAATAAACATCTAAACCATCTCTGATCATATGGAGGTCGCGCTCTAAAGCAAATGTTTGGTGAGCGTCCGGGTGACACGCTGTCATTTTGTACTGATGCGTTACACCTTCATATTCATAATCAATAACCGTGTTCTTTCTAAGATTAGACCCAACAATATAGGGATCTGTATTTATGTAATTCACATCGTCTTGTTCGAGAAGTTTTACAAGATTATTGGCAAACGTAGTCTTTCCAGAAGCACCATGACCAGAAATTCCAATGATTATTCTTCCATCACTACTGTTAATCCAATTTGCAATTTGTTGTAATATCTTTTCCATAATGTTCCCCCCAATTTGAAATCAACCTTCTAGCTTAAGCTTATAGGATTCGCTGCTGACGTTGTACTTCAGATAATCTTCTTGAAGAATTCCACAAACCGCACAGTCCTTGTATTGACCCTTGGCATTGCGGATCATATGTCTGATTACGCCTTCTTGCGCCATTCCCACTTTACTCATCATTCTTCCTGAAGCCGGATTATCGGTGTTATGAGCGGCAGATATTTTATGAATATTCATCTGTCTAAAACCAAATTCTACAACTGCTCGCAAAGCTTCCGTTCCATAGCCCCGATTCCACCAATGGTATCCAAGCGCGTAACCCACCTCACAATTTTCAGTGAGTTTGTCAAAATCATATAAATCGATCTCTCCAATTAGTTCACCACTCGTTTTCAATACAATCCCCCAGTAACAAAATTCTTTACTTTCATACTGACTTACGATGTTAGCTACTCTTTCGATCGTTTGGGAAACACTCTTATGTGCAGCATTGATTTTATTGTCCGATACACGTTCGTCTGAAAGCCAATGATCAAATACAGTTTGGGCATCAGTAAGTTCCAATCTTCTAAGGATTAATCGATCCGTTTCTAACATGGGCGTTCCTGAAAAGTTTATCATCCTGTTCACCTTCTCAATATCTTTTAACCGTAACCTATATTATATAATGAATTCAGCGAACTTTACACTTTTTTCCAATACATTTGTGTTTCTTATTAAAGAACAGAGACTTCAGTAAAAAACGATTAAAATCACAATGGCAATCGCAAAAAAAAAGCCAGCGAACACGTCTCAGGCTTTTAGAAATATTTTAAAGCTTCTTCTTAAGAAACGGAAAAGCTCTTGGAGGATACACGTTTTCGAGTTTGATAAACTTCCAACTTCTTTTTGTATAAAAAAACAAGGCTCTTTTCGCATAGATTGTTGCTATTTTGACAATTCTTATAAGGATGTTTTGCCTTTTGTAGTAAATTATGTTCATTTTGTTCGCTCTACAGAATACAGAAAAAATTCCATATCTATATTCCTAAAATTCTTAGTATCTTTATCAATAATATTCATACCGTTTCGAACAGCAACTTTTTGAGCGGCTACATTTGTGTCCCTAATAATAGAATAAACCCTATTTACATTAAGAACTGAGAAAGCATATTCCTTGCAAGCAATTGCCGCTTCTGTTGAGTAACCTTTGTGCCAATACGCTTTTTGAAACAAAAACCCTATTTCCAAAATTTCTTTTTCTCTCCAACCTTGCATTGTCAAGCCACATTGACCAATCATTTCGTTTGTTTCTTTTAATACAACAGCCCAAAGTCCAAAACCATACTCTTCATATCTTTTAAGATGTCTGTTAAGCCAACTTTGTGCTTGTTCTAAGTTGAATGCACTTTCATAAGCAGCACGCATTACTTCCTCATCACACAATATTCCGCACAATGCATCATAATCGGACTGCACCATTTCTCTAATTATAAGACGTTTTGTTTCTATCAAAAATCTCCCACCTTTCTATTAATTAAAAGCAACAATCTTTACGAAAAGAGCCAAAAACAAAAACGCCCAACTGGACGTTTTTACATACTTACTTCTTCTCCAAATAAACAAACTCATCCACCGTATTCATGGCCGATGACGCTTTTAAGACTTTCCATCCTTTTAATCGGCTTCCGCACTGAAAATGGATCGTTTCATCCTGCTTTACTTGTACTTTGTGAGTAGCGCTCTCCACCCAATCAATCTGCATTTTTACGATGTACTCGCCAGGCTCGACATCAATCTGTTTGGTTTCCCCATCCTTAATGTTCTCACGCTTGTTGTCGTTGATATAGATATCAAATTTTCTCCACTTGTTCGCAAACTGACTCTCTCGTTCAAAGACCATCTTCGCCATGCATTCCCCGTCCTTCTTTTTCATTTTATCTTACATATTCTTACATTCCTTCATTACATATTTCATAAACTTCAAAGTATCATTTCTTCTCTTCATCATCGATCCGTAAAGAGAGAACTTATTTCCACTTCGAATGCGCAACGCTTCTCGGATGATTTGGTGATATTCTGCTGGGACTGTTTTCAGCGCATACATTCCTGCCCCCACTTTTGATGTAATATCTTCTTCTCTAATAGAATAAAAAAGCCGCGTTACCCCAAGAACTCCCCACTCGACCATGCTGCCGCTTAAGAATAAGCCATAAAATTGGAGTGATGTGACACGTTCACAATTTTTGATCCAGTTCGACCAATAACCATTGATGTTTTTTACCAAGTTCGTTTTGATTTGCTTCCAATCTACGGGTAAGTGATACGTTTCAATCGGAAGTCCTTTTATCAAGATGCCGTATGTCTTTAGTTGGTACGCATCAATCCAGTTTCGATGAAAAGGCCGATGCATCTGAAATCTGCCTTCATTAAAATACGGACAAGACGACTCACCTTCATTAAGTCCCTCTAAATCTTCACGCGTCACATACATGCCATCTAAACTCGGCTTTGGAAACTGTTTTTTCATGTCTCCATGAACCTGTTTTAACACTTCAACATCGTTTTCCGTCAATGGTCGTTTAACAACTGCGTAGAAGTCTATGTCACTCATTCCCTCTTGATAAGCACCTAACGAAACAGAGCCAAAGAGATAAAGTGATTCCAGCACGTTTGGCAATCTTTCCTCTATCCTCGTCAAGTAAACGTCTATTACTTCCTGCACTTCTTTTGGTAGCTGGTTACCCTTATTCGTTGCTTGTGGTTGAGTCATCGTTGTTCCCCTTCTTTCATTCATGAATTAAGGAATATTCTTTTTCTATGGTTTCAGCAAGCCGCTCTGTCCCAACAGCATCTACATGAAAGGTTTTGTTATCACGCCAATACACTTCTCGAAAAGTAATGCCGTTGTTTAATTCAAACTCTAAAAAGATACTTTTCTGATCATCCGTATTTCCCTTCAATAACTTTTCTTGGTTTTGTAAAGGGAGAGCCAGCCATTCTTCCAGAAAAACTTTAGTGGAAGCATCAGAAAACGTATGAAGTCTTCTTCCGTCTAGTGTGCTTTCAATGTGTATCGATTTAATAAGACCTTTGATGGGATAGTACTCTCCGACCGTTTTCGCTTTTGTGTTCTGCTCCACAACAAAGACTTGATCATTTGCTAATACAGCAAGTGATATTGGCGTATCTTTTATCGAATAAATGGTAGTCCCCTCCTCTAGATAGGTCGCGTCACCATTTTTCATCTTATAGTAGCTGCAAGCGTCATCGGCCATTTTATAGCTCACTTCACCAAGTTCATCACCTTGTACAATATTTAGTTCAACCTGATCGTGTGGATCTGGAAAGTCATGTTCATACTTAACATCCTTAATTTTAAGAGCATGAATCCACTCGATCTCACCGTCTGGGCAACCGAGCGGACCACGGCCGCAAGATGTAAATAGGAAAACGATAGTCAATACGAAAAGTAATTTCAAAGAGTTCTTCATGTCTTCCTCCAAAGTAAACATTCTACACTTGTAAATATTCTCCACTTGTGGGATGAGCTCCTCTTTCTTATGTTGACATGCAACCAAAAGGTGTTATATTCTAAACGTGCAACCAAATGGTTATATATTTTTCTAGGAGTTGAACGTTCATGGCAACATTACCGGATATTAAACAAACGGCACTCTTTAACGCACCTATTCAAAAAGTGTGGAATTCTGTATCAACAGCAGAAGGCATGTCTTCTTGGTTCATGCCAAATGACTTTAAAGCCGAGGAAGGACATGAGTTTCATATTCAGTCTCCTTTTGGTCCTTCACCGTGTAAGGTGCTCGTAATTGATGAGCCGCATAAGCTTTCTTTTGCATGGGACAACGATGGCTGGGTCGTTACGTTTTTATTAGAAGAAAAAGGCGATCAGACAGAGTTCACCCTAATTCATAGCGGATGGAAAGAAGAAGATGCGATTGTTGGAAAAGCCAATCAAAAGGCGCAAGATGTGCGTGACCGCATGAATGGCGGATGGGTTGGTATTGTGAATGAAAGATTGAAAAAGGTCGTTGAGGGCTAAGTGGCAGCACCAGCAGAAAAACACGATGTGTTTAAAGCGATTGCTGATCCAACAAGGCGTGAAGTATTAAGGCTGCTCTCAGAAAATGAACGGCCGATCTCAGAGATTGCGGATCACTTTGATATGAGCCGAACCGCTGTGACGAAGCATCTGCGAATTTTAACGGAGGCTGAACTTATTTCAGGGCGTAAAGAAGGCCGGGAAAAGATCTATCAGCTGCATCCTGAGCCTTTAACAGAAGTGAAGCAGTGGCTAGCTTATTATGAGAAGTTTTGGGAGAATAAGTTGTCGATGTTGAAGTATCTTGTTGAGGATGATAATAAGTAAAAAAGGCTAAAGGAGTAATTCCTTAAGCCTTTTTTACTTATTATCTATTTAATATATCAATAACCTTCTTAAACAATCGATTTGGATTAATCAAAAATTCTGCTCTATCTAAAGATTCTAACTGCATACTTCCTATCCGTTTTACTTGTATTTCATACTTCCCAACAGACACTGATACTTCACCTGACTGTATTTGTACTATTTCTGATGCATGATCAAGGCTAGTGTGGTTTAAATCAATCCTAGGCTTCCTTGTTAACCTACGCATTGTTCTCCAAACCGCTAATTCATCTTTACTTTTCATATAAAGTTCAGGTAATTCTTCAGCTTCTTTTAAAGTATTTAACGTGGTTAACATGTATGAAGAAATACCATAACCAACTGGTCTGATGACTTTCTTTAAGGATTCCCAAGCTATCACAGTAAAAGTAACCACTTGTTCATTGCTTGAAATCATACTGAACCTTATATCATCAATCCTACCAAAATACTCTACCCCATTATTACTAGAAACCTTACTAGATAGGTAAAGTGCAATATATTTTGCCTCTTGCCATCCTTTTTTTAAGTCCTTCAAAGCTATCTTAAACGTTTTATAATGGATACAATCTGTAAGAATTTCTTCATCGCTTACTAAACCAACCAGAACGGTTTCATCTACTGAAGACTGCCAACGATCTAATGTACCTCTTGGAAGTATGCCTTCTTCTTGGATCTCTTCTGGACTTTTTTCAATAAGACGTTCCACAAATTGTTCAACTAACCTGGTTGCATTCGGTAGGAAAGGTAACCCACCGATATTAACGGAATCAATACTCTTATAAAAAGCATGCTGTTCATACAACTCTTCTTCAAACCAAGGAAATAACACATATGCCCCAAATGCTGTTCTTTCATAAGGTCCTTTATGTTGAACAACTAATGCATCACGGTATCGATGCATCGTGTTTATATCATCCTCCATGGGACCAGGGGTCTTATATCGTTTTCCGTAATAACTATCTTCTACAGCAAAATCAATACGATATTTGGCATCAAAGATATAGTTATAACTGTAATCCTTACCATTCTTCTCAATACTCAGCATCGTGTCTGGTTTCTGTGTAATTGTAGGAAGGTGTTTTTCTTCCTTTTGATATTGAAGGATGATTTTTTCTCCTGTATGAGGATGCTGATATACTCGTTTAGCAGAATTACTTCCGTCGAGGTTTACAAACAGACCTTCTCGATTCACCTTCACTACATCTTGAGAAAGGAGGACATACTTCTTATCCAATAGAGCACCAAGCTTAAGATAGGTCCAATACTCATAAAGCTGTGCAACATCTTTAACAGACATTTTATAAATTTGACCATGTAGTTCCAATCCACGAGAAAGTAAGACATAGATTTGAAACGCTTCTCTGTAACCGGATGCCATCTGAATTACTAAACTCATTACAGAACGGTCCAATTTACTAATCGTCTTCCAAAAGGGATTTTTTATTCTTTGTTGTAATAGCTTCTGCATGTCATTTATTGACTTAACCACTTCTTGATCTGGTTCTGTTTTGTATCTTCCAATAGGTGTTTCTACTTTTTGCAGCAAATTCTTAAGCTTATCCTCTATTCGAATCATCAACCACTTAATCAGACGGTTTTCCATTGTATCAAATGAGTGCTCTTTTTTAACCTGCCATCCCTCAATAGGCATAAGCTCTTTGTCCCTGAACTTGATACCATTTGGGACCTCTTGAAACAATGAGGCTTTTTTTCTAAGCTGATTTCGACCAAAAGAGTCCAACTTCTTCAGTTGATCCCCTCTCACTTTCTGATGAGTGGTTATTAACTGATGATGCGGTTGTTGCTCAATTCTTTTGATTGCCTGTAGAAAGGACCTGAAATGATGTTGAATTAATCGATAAAATTCAGCAGCACTTGCTTCACCCTCTGCCCTAGTTCTCGCACCAAGATACGTTTTTCGTAAAAAATGAAATGCTAGATTATAAATTTCTTCATTCACTTCATCGAGTAGCTTTCGATAATCTTCTTTATAATCAAGCTTTGAAGGAAAGATTTCAAAAGTCACCGTTAATAATGTTTTCCCTTGCATACGAATTTCAAAGGATGATAAACCGACTTCATTTTGAAATTGCAGACTGCCCATTAAAACTTGTTTGGGACCTACTGGCACACTGCTTACAGCGTCTCGTAAAAGATGATGTTCGTGGTAGAACTCTATCTCTGAATCAACTTTTGATGTAACGATAATTTGATAGTTTCCATTTTCAAAAAAGATAGGTCTAAAAGTTGAGTCAGCCGAGAGTATTTGTCTGTCTACATCAAAAACTTTAACAGACTGAATCGACTCCCCATCAACCTTAAATTCCATCGTTTCATTCTGCAGTTTCTTCTTATATTGAGACAACCCTTCAAACCGCTGATGATACGGTTTTCCCTTCATAAAAAGAGTAAATTGATTCGTTTCGATCAATACGAGTTCAACATCCTCACGAACCAATCCAGAAGGAAGTGAAACCATCTAACTGATACCTCCTAATCATATCCACAATCTTTTGTGCTGACTTTGGATATATTGAGTTATCAAAATTGGGTAGGACATCGCCATCGTAGACTTGATTTGTGCAAATTTCATAAAGTCCTTTAAGAGTATCCCATACGCGCTCATCACTACCTGAAATGCGAGGCAGTATCTTTTGTAAGATCGATTGGTCCATCGCTTCTTCAAATGTCAGTAAGTTATCTTTCTCACTATAAATTACATAAAAACAAATCTCATCTCGAACACGATACCCTACCTGTGCTCCAATACCTTCAAGCTGTCTGTTAATATTAACTAGTACATCTGTAACATTTTTAATTAAATCCATATTCTCTTGATAAGCATCTATTAAATGTAAAAAGTCTCCGGCAATCAACTGATTTCTGATAGACAAAGGTTCCTGTTCTTCAAGATCTTCTAAGAAAGCAAAATGATCCAATTGAACTCTATTAAACTCGATTGTATTTGCACGGTCCAACACCTTTTTGCTAAAAGGATGGGTTGTCTCATCCATGTTAACCGTTCCAACAATATAAACATTTGAAGGAAGAATAATGTCTCTACCATCCACCTTAAAAGGGAGTACTGGTGTAGTAACAATCCCTCCATTTTCCCAGCGTCTACTTTCCATTACACTTAATAGATCGCTGAAGTAATACTCAACTCGGGCTAAGTTCATTTCATCGAGTAAAACAAAGTAAGGTTTATCCGGATCATCCATTGCCTTTTCTAACACCGATGTTAAAGGACCTTTCTTAAAGTCACCTTTAATATCTACATATCCTAACAGATCAGATCCATCACTCCAGTCAGGTCGAACTGGAATTAAAGTAAACTGACCATTTTTTTCGGTAGCACCCATACTTTCAGCAAACCACTGAACCATTTTCGTTTTACCTGTTCCTGAAATTCCAGAGAGTATTACAAATGGTTTTGTTTTTAATGAAAGAAAAAGATTGATAACTTCTTCTTTTTTATAGTAGAAACCTTTGCTTTTTATGTATTCGTGTACATGTTCAGTTATTTCTTTTTCGTCTAGATTTTCAGGTATCACATTTTCATTACGATTTTCGTTTTTATATTCTATAAAACTTTCATAGTAAGAGATCATTTTTTCTAAATCATTAACAAGTTGATTTTCAGAAGGCATGTCATCTAACGAATATCTAATAAAAGCTGCTGTACTTTCAACATAACCTCTTGCTTTTGCACTTTCACCAAGATAGTAATCATTACTTTTTATTACACCATTCATTTCAACGTTCTTTCTTATTTCCTCATTAAGCTGTAACATTTCATTTCTAGATGTTTCAGTAATCCCTTGTGCAAATGTTAAATATAACTCTTTCATATTCTCACTAAATAAATAAACAATATAATATCCACGTTGTGTAGATGTAGTAATTTTCGTATTTAATATGGCTAACCAAGGAACCGTAGCCCAGTTTCCTTGCCCTACTGACCCTTTCACCGAGTACATATCCCTATCTATAAAAGGCAATCTACTAATTGCTTCAGGTAACTCCGTTCGAACTAATTTTCCCATGAAATGATTAGTTAATGGCTCCGTTCTAGCTTTTAAATATCCCTGCATTGTTCTAACAAGTAAAGGACGAATGCTTTCTTCCATAATTGGGTTCAACTCCTCATCAAGTAAATCAACTTCTTGCATCCAAGAAAGCATGTATCTTGTCCGAGCATCTGCGACAGAATCACGCATTAAATTATCACCAGTAGAATTCTTAACAATTAACATTCCAAGTTCTTTGATGGCTTGGAATTTATATACCTTTTCTAAATCGGAAGAACTTGAAAGTAAATCCAATATAATAGAGAAATATGGGTGTTTCTTTATTTGTTTTTTAAGAATTTCTGATTTATTTTGTCCAGATCCAGATCTATACTCATCTATTAAATCTGCATTCAGCACATATTCACTATTAATAAAACCCAATAATCTCAAACCTTGACGGGCACGCGACTTTAGTCGATAAACATTGTCTTCTGGGTAACGTTGTTTGAGGAATTTCAGATCTAACTTCTTGAAAATAACTTCTTCTAATAATTCTAAAACTTGATTTAGGTTAATCTCTGGTAATTGATCGGTTAAATATTGATTTAATATTATTGCTTTCTTTCCATTTTTTTGTGTTACTGACACAAATGGTAGTTGAGAAAACAGGGCCATAATAAAAGATGTACGACCCTTAGCATTAACAAAGTCTGAGGAATTAGCTAGTCTAGTATTGGAAAAATCATTCCATGCATCATATAAGTATAGATAGGAAATCAGCTCCCAAGAACTTTCCTTTTCACCTACTTCAAACTTTATTTTGGAGGAATCTGTTTCTACATAAAAACCTTCATCACTTATTTTAATTGAATTAGTCTGCATTGAACTTAAAGTCTGAACAACATTAAAGCGCTCTAAATAGTTAATAACTAATTTTTCAAGCATGCAATCAGCTACCTTCATGTGGATAATATTTAATCATTTCTTTGCTTAATGATATCAATAACCTTGTACCAAAAAAAGTAATATATAAAAACACTTGCTGTAATAGCCAAGTGCTTTAAATATTTATATTTGCTTTAATATTTTATTTACAACACGTACCATCTGCTCTTTATCAAATATTTCATCAAACTCTAGTCGTTTGACACCATATTGCATATAGAGACCTTTTTCCAGCATGCCGTCATTAAACCATTTAATGTCTCTAATGGTTTGATATCGGAATTTTTGTTGGAAGTCTAGTGACTTATTTAAGAACAACACTCGTTTGTTGGTAGCGATTAAGTAACCTTTAATTTCTTTTTTACTGCTTTTATCAAACTCACAGAATAAGAAGGTTAATCCTTTTTCATCCGGCTCAAACACATTTCGTATAAGAGATTGAAAGAATGCTTTATTATTTTTCACTTCGTTAAATTCATAAGTCGTGTAGGAGTCATTGACTAGTGACTTTAATAGATTAACAACCTCTTGTTTTTCTTTTGCTTTCTGTGCTTCAAGTTGTTGTTGGCGTTCTTCAGCGACTTGTTTTCTTTTTATACGCTTTTGTTCTCTCACAGCTTCTTTATTACTTCGATAAGTTTGAACTTTTTCTTTTACTAGTATATTATCTTGCTTCTTAGTTAAAAATTTTACAAATAAATCTTCAGTTTTATAACATATCTTTTGATAGATTCCCATCTAACTCTCTCCTTAAGCTACCATTTTACGTGCCACATAGAATCGTCTTCCTAACCAAGCAGCTATTCCTAACCCAAACATCGTTGTTCTTGTATCATCAGCATCCTCAGCAGCTTGTTCTCCTAATCCATAGTGATACTTGTATACCGTTTCAGCTTTAAGGTATTTTTGAGGGACTTCATACTTTTCTTCATTTAGACCCATCTCGTATGCTACTTCTTCTATTTTTTCGATTTCTTTATTGGATTCAAATCCTTCTTTGTACCACTTAATAAACTTTTCTTTTTCTAAAGCAGGCTTTTTATAAGAAATGATTGTAAATGCAGCATTATAGCCCATTTTTAAATACTTTTCTTTTAATTTCTTTTGGCCTTCCTCATATCCAGAAACATATGCGCTTATTAAAGTTTGACTTACATTCTCAGGAGTATTCTTAATATCTTTCGTTCCATCTTCAAGACCTTTTTCTTGAAAACTAGCAATCTGTGCTTCTTCTTTTTCTTTTAGAGCTCGGTTAAAACCATTCTCATATTCTTGTTTTAAAAGTGCATTACCTTGATACTTTGCAGGCAGGACTAGCTTATCTTGTTTCTTACCAGCTTCGTATCCTTCTTTATCAACAGCTTTTTTCTGCTCTTCAAACTTTTGCATTCCTTCAGTATATCCTTTAGCATAACCGGTGCTATAGCCAGATTGGTAAGCTGCTGAGCCAGTAGAAGAATCGTTTTCCTCTGCACCTTTTGTACCATCAGCTATACCTTTTTGATAGCCGGCTTTTTCACCTTTTGCAGAATCTTGCTGTTCGATTTGTTTTGGACTTCCGTTTATTTTTGCGGTATCATATCCACTTGGTACTTCACATGGAATACCATCATCTACAACATTACCAAATCCATCTAATCTCTCCGGATCATTTGTAGCTGAATAACCTTTTGCATTCCAATAAGCTACAACTTCATCATAGTTAGCAAAATCTGAACAATCTTTATCACTGCGAGTTGCAGGACCCGGTTTTGGTGCCGGCGCCGGTGCAGGGGTTGCCCCTCCACTAGATCCTCCACCATTATGATAATGATACCCCGTACATAATCCTTTTGCTTGAGACTTTGCTGAACAGTTATGACCCCCGCTACCATCAGTTCTTCCAGAGTGAGCAAAACCTTGGTGAGGCAGTACTAGTATCACCAATGCCATTATTAAAACTAAATATTTCCCCATGTCCCAATCTCCCTTTGATACATTTTCATTTATTTCCAAATTTAATACTAATACCTTATTAAAGTTATTTCAAGAAAATTTTCAAATTAAATGCAACTTTTTCGACAATGACCCCCAAAAAAATATCGAGTTAAGATAATGGCTTGAATTAAAGGTTAAGTCTTGAAATATGTTAATTGTTGTAACTTAATTAGTTTATTAAGATTGTATTTTAATAAATATATTAGAAACAGAAAGAAACACTTGTCCTATTAGACAAGTGCTCATTTTAATTATCCTATTGTTACCTCTTCTTTGATCCGTTCTTCACGAACAATCTTCTTAATCAACTGATCAATTTTTTCAATCTCATTACTAGAATTTTTCCACCAATTTCTGCTCCAAATTCTAGTTATCTTCCAGCCTTTGTATTCCAAAAAACGTTGGCGGTATACATCTCTCTCCTTTGCTGATGCAGCACTATGGAACATTGCTCCATCACATTCAACACCTAGTATATATTTTTGAGGATTATTAGGATGTACAACGGCCATATCGATTCGGTATCCTGACATGCCAATCTGTGTATCAACTTTATAGCCCAGGTTACAAAGTTGCTTGTAAACCTGCTCTTCAAACGGTGAATCAAACCATAGATCTAATTCCTGTTTTTTAGTATTGTGGTTTTCATTAATCTTTGTAATGAGTGTTTCAATCTTATCTTTATTTACTTCGGAAACAGCTTTAGAGTATTCTAAATAATTCTTCAGTAATCGCGGACCATCATTCTTCGCATTAGTAACGTTTAATTCAGTTGGTTCAATACTTGAGACAACATAGATTTGTTCCTTTGCACGAGAAACAGCTACATTTAGACGATTTTCACCGCCACGTTGACTAAGAGTGCCAAAACGACTATAAACTTTCCCCTGTTCGTTTCTTGCATATGCGATTGAAAATATGACAATATCTCTCTCATCACCTTGGACATTTTCAATATTTTTCACAAAAATTCTTTCATCTAATTCTTTACTCATAATTTGCTGGTACTGCACAGCAAATTTTTTATCATTTTCAACTTCTCTATCAATAATATCCAATATTTTATCTTGTTGTTTAGCATTGAACGTAATAATACCTATTGATTTTCCAGGATGATCATTTACTATTCTTTTAAGTAAATTCACTACTTCAATAGCTTCTACTTCATTACATTGATTAATCCAAGTTCCATTTTCAACCTTAAGCCACTTTATTGCTGCCGGATCTTTCAAAGGCGATACGTTAGGGGCTATTTGAATATTGCCATTATAAAAGGCGTGATTAGAAAAATTAATTAACTCCTCGAACTTAGATCGATAATGCCATTGAAGCATCTTTTCTGGCAGGATACGTTTTGATAAGTTCAAAAGACTTTCTGAATACTCCAGATCATTTTCATCTTCTTCATCTTCATCAACTTGTATTTCTCCCTTAAATAAATTTGAAGGGGGAAGCTGTTTCTCATCACCAGCAACAATTATTTTACTGCCTCTATATATTGAAGGTAACCCATTTTCAACTGTACATTGTGAAGCCTCGTCAAAAATAACAACATCAAACATATCTTTTTCCAAAGGGAAAATTGCAGAGACAGTTTCAGGAGAAGTTAACCAAACAGGCATAGCATCCAAAAGTCCATTTAAAGAAAATTGGCGTACCAATTTTCTAACTGGCCAAACCATTCTTTTCTTACCAACCTGATGTTTAAGTTCTTTAAAATGCTTGCTGTTCATTTGTTTTGAGTGATATAACCATTTCAATAGGCGATAAGATAGAACTTTAGCTGATAAATCTTTTTTCTCATTCAATACATTTTTAAAAGATTCTCTGACTCTATCTAATTCCTCAGACCCTATTTTACTTATAGATGGATGCTTTTTTTCAATTTGATCAATCCAATGAATATATGCTGATTGCTTTACAATATCTACCCATTCTAAAGCAAGTTGGCTATGAATATTCTCATTTGTTTTTTCTTTGAGTCTATCAATAATGCTTTTGATAAAAGGTAAACTTTCATCATAATCTCTATCCATTAATCTCAAATCTTCAAAATCCTGAATAATAAATTCTTGCATTTTTTGAAGGTCTAAAACTGGGATATCTCCTTTTGAAACTCTATTATTTAAGTTCTTAATCGAATCATCAGTAAAATATGTCTTTAATGAGGTCAGTTCTTTAGACATACCTTCTGATACCTTTGAAAGTTCAAATAACACCTTTAAACTTTCTCTTAACCTTGGCCATTCTTTTGAAGTTAGTCCTTTAAATTTATCACCATTTAATAATTCTTCGACAATAGTTTTCCCTGAAAAAGAAGTCCACCACCATAACCTTAGCTTTTGTAAACTTTTCTTCTCTTCTGGGTTTAAATCATCATAGATCTTCTCAAGTTTATCGCTTATTAACCATGTGTACTCTGGTGTAATTTCTTCTTGTTCAAAAGTATTTAAATACTCAACGCTTTTATTTGCTTTTTCAATGACCTTATTCAAAATTTCTATTAAATTCTGACGATCTTTTATCTCTAAATTATTAAACGTTTTCCGATCTTTTAGGGGATAATTATTTCCACCAAATCGTCCATAAAAACTGCCATATGAAAGAATTTTTGATAGCACGTCTTCAAAATTGTCTTTATTTAAGGATTGTAATATATTTTCTAAATTCAATATGACTTCTATTTCTGTAATTGGTTTTCCTAAGCCATACAAATCATAAGCCTTATATCCATGTGATTGAACTTCATAAAGTCCCTTTGCAATACTATTTAATTCTTTTTCATATTGCTCAATTTTTCTGGACAGCTGTATCAAATCATGTTCATACTCATGTATTACTGAGTCGTCATCTAATAAAGTATGGATACGAGAATAAAGGTTCTTTCTATCATTCTTTTCATCGTGTAATAAAGCAACTTGTTTTGAAAGACCTATTGAGTCCAGTCTTTGGTAAACTACATCAAGAGCTGCTCTTTTTTGACATACAAGTAGAACTTTTTTATTCTTTGCCGTAAAATTTGCAATAAGATTAACTATTACCTGTGATTTACCTGTACCAGGAGGACCATGAATGACCATTCCTTTTTGCCTATCAATTTCTTTAATAATTTCTTCTTGAGAAGCATCTGTGTCTAAAACATAAAACTTTTCTGCCTCAAGTGATTCCTTATATTGTTCTATTTCTAATTCTTCATCGTCTTCCGTGGAATCAAGGTTTTCAATACCTAGCAGTTCACCTAATACACCATGGTTATCTTCTAAACCAGACAAAGTAATGAGATCTTCATAATCTTTCAGTAATGCTGAATTTCCTTGAGGGAAATTACCTAAAATAGATAAATTCTCAAGTTGGAACTGGCCATTTTTCAATTGTGGTATTAAATCTTGAGTTAAGTTTACAAATTGCTTAATTTCAGTCGGATTAGAGGACCATAGCATATTTAAAGAACAATCTTTTAACCAAGTCGTCCATTTTAAGAAATCAATTTTTTTACTAATTGTTTCAGCTTCCTCAAAAAGATCTTCCGTAAAATCTATTCCGCTTAGTTTTTTTAAGGCCAGAAAAAGAGTTCGGTTTAATTGTGGTTCACTATCCTCCATTGAAAGAGTCCACTTTATACCTCCAGCTTTTTCTTTATTAAGTTTTACAGGATATAAAAATAATGGTGCCCTAACATATGTACCATCTAACATGTTCCCTGTTATGTATGGGTATCCCATGTATAAATCATATAGTCCTGTCTCTTCCTCAATTGCCTTTAAGTTTCTATATAAGTTATTTAATTTTGCAGAGTATAATAATGTTTCCTCATTATTTACGTCTTGCTTAAGCAGTGTTATGCTTCCCTTTTGCTCTACAATTCTATTAATTACTTTTGTTGGATCTAAATTTAAGTTTGATAAATTATTCAGATCAAATGCCCATTTATCATAGAGCTTTAACATTCTAATGGAACGATTTCTTTTACTCAAATCATTCAATCTATCTTTATATTTAACAAGTTTTTGTTTCATTACTTCTTCATTCATGATCTCACCCTTTTTATTTAAAAAAATAATTCATTTAAAAAATTTCTATTTCATTATATCTTTCTTCCTTTTACAATAAAATACAAAATATATCTTAAAAAGTAATACCTTGTTTCACTAAGAAAACAGTCTAATTGTGGATGTAGAAAGATATTTCTTAGTAAATTATCTAAAGTCTAAATATTCATTTCATTACACATTTATCCTTATCTCACAACCATATAACTGATGTGTAAGCTTTATATTTCTCTTATTATATAATATATCATTTGTAATGTTTTCCAAATTTCATTATTCTATGAATATACATATTATTTTACTGTATTTGGAAAGGAGGCAGGAGCATTGCTAAAAGGATTTCTTTCATTCTTAAACAAAAAGAATCACACAGATCCACCGGTACATAACGTATTACTTTCTCTTCAGAAAATATACCTATACCAACCAGATCAGCATGAGCTACAAAGAATAATAGACTTGCCTTTTCCAGAGGGAAAGGCTCCAGGATATGTTTATTTTGTCCAAGAGCATATGAACGGAACATTTAAAATTGGAAAGACAAAACATATAGAAAAACGTATGAATGTCTTTGGTGTTAAACTACCATTTAAGAATGAACTTATTTATCTGATTAAGACGGGTAATCATCATCAAACCGAAGTGGCCTTTCACAAACACTTTTCTCATAAACGGCTAGAAGGGGAATGGTTTCAGTTAAACCAAGATGATATCAGTTGGATTAAGGAACAAAAGTACACGAAAGATATATTTACTACTATTGATTCGAAGCCCTTAAAAGAAATAAAAAGAGAATCGAAATCAGATGAAGTATATTTAACACCTAAACAAATCGAGTACGCAAAGTCAATGTTAAACAAGTTAGATAAATATGAACTTGTAATTAATGATGCTGAACTTACTAAAAAAGACCTTGATCGCTTAATCATGTACTTCAAGTTCAAAAATAAAGGTACACTCGTTAATATGGTTAAAGAAGGTATTCTAAAAGAAAAATCAACTGTATAAATACTAAAAGCTGCCTAACTTGGCAGCTTTTCTTCGTTTAAGCGTTCAATTTATTAAAAGTCTTACAATGCACAATGGTTCGATGAAGCCACTCAACAAAATGCACATTAAAAAGCTCAACCTGCTCAATCTGCAAATTATGCCCTGCCGTATCCAATAATGAGAATGAAGCTCTAGGATATTTATCGAGTACATCAAACGCATCCTTATAGCCTACTACATTGTCTTGTCTCCCTACCAAAAACAAACTAGGTCCATGGAAAGTCCCTTCATCTACTTCATAAGAATAGCCATAAGCATTCTGAATTTTTTCAAGAAATGCTTGATCCGCAGCTTCCATCCCTACCACAAGTTCATCCATCGCTCTATTCCAATTGTTTTCATTTAACACCACGAAATTGTTCTCAAAGAAATCATTCTCTTCTGTGTTAAGAGTTGCTACAAACGCTTCATCTCTATGTATAACCTCGTGCTCCGGAAGGGTTCGTTTTGTCTTTTCAGCTATAATGACCGGGCAAATAAACGCTGCGCCTAAAACAAGTTCACCCATTTTCGCGATGACGCCCCTTGTCAGATATCCACCATAAGAATAGCCTGCAATCAAAAATGATTGCTTTGGCAATAACGAATTAATACATTCAATAACAGTCTGCAGCATATCATCTGTATTGGCGACTTCATCATAATCTTTGGTCTGACCCATTCCAGGAAGGTCTATATAAATTCTTCTGTATCCTTCCCTTTCTTGGAAGACGGGCTCCATACATCCTTTCATCGCACGGTGGTCTAGCGTGAATCCATGAATTATCACGATTGGTGTTCCAGATCCGATTTCTTCATAATACATGTTTGCTTTCTCGACTTTACAATAAGGCAAGATTCACCACTCCTTTTTCTATTCATTTCGTTCGGTAAAAAGACTGTATATCCTGCAAGAAAAGGTATGTTAAAATGAATGCACTCATTAAGGTTGAAGGAGCTACTGTTTTGAAAGCATTTATCATTAAATTAGTGTTTGGCGTTATCACAATGGTCATCTGTTATGGCATTCTGTACATGTTCGGTTATCACGACCGTGCATTTACCCCTTACATTGTTCTCCCAATTGGTGTTGCTGGTGGTCATGGTGGCTTATATCTGTTCACCATCATCCAGGAAGCGAAACAACAAGCCAGAAAAGGTTAGTTTTAGACACTAAAAAAGAGCTGATTCTCTTTCAGCTCTTTTCTTAAAATCATTCATTTGTTTTCGTTTCTTCTAACGTGAAATTATTGTCTTCTGCGAACTTCTCTAGTTCTGTTTCGCTTTTCTTCCCAAAGTCTTGCGCTTCTATGAATTTCGCATACGACTCCTCATCGAGTGCTGTATCTTGCTTTTCAAAAGCAGACAAACTCAGTTTCAATCCTTCTGCATTCGACTGAATCGCTTTTATGAAGTTTTCCTGAGACTTACTCAAGTCTTCCAGCTTATCAAAGTTCATGCTCTCCGCTTCTTTTACTAACGCTTCATACTTCTCGATGCTTTTCTCTACCTGTGCTTTGGCGTTCGGGTCTTCCATCATCGCTGCAAAATTCTCTTTCGCTTCTTCAAAAGCTTTGATTTCTTTATTGATCAGCTTATTGCGATCATCTAAATATGCGTTAAAGTCATCTTCCATCAACAAATTACATCCTAAAAGCATCAAGCACAGTGCTGCAAACAACAAAGCAATTCTCTTCATCTCTTCACCTCATGGATAATTTTCGTATATATTTCTTGATACCCTATCACCATGAGAGTAAACCAAAGTTTTACAATTTTATAATTTATATACAGATTTTGAAATCTCGTATTCTATGATTGCTTTCTCTAAAAATTCCAGTACTTGCTGATCAACAGGATATAATGCTAACGATTGTGAGGCGTCCTCCGATTTCCGCGCATTCCAAAATTTCTCCTCTAACTCGGCATCTCCTTTAAACATTTCATGTGATAACAGCAAGACATCAGACGCGATTAACTGCCCTTCTTCTGATGAAGGCTCTGTGTCTTTTTTGATACAGATCTCCATTCGTTTGATGATGTTGATCCATTTTGCAGCACTCGCCTCTTCCATCTTAGGCATGGTTTCTTGAAGAAGTTCCTGCTCTTCACCAGAAAACAGCTCGTCCCACGTTTTCTTTTTGTTTTGCCGTTTCGTATTTTCGTTCGCTTTTATGAAAGACAGAAGCTCTTCCCAATCCAGTTCTCCTTGAAGTTCCAACACATGCAGAAGGGTGTTTGTTTTTTCAACCGCTTCATTTACATGTGAAAGCTTTTCTTGAAGCTCTTTTCTTTGAGCAGCTAGAATTTCTTTCATTGTTATGTTATCGATCATCTTTTTTATTTCATTAAGCGGCAGTGAGATGGATTTCATCAATGTAATTTTTTGAAGGGTGTGTACGTCTTCACTCGAATAAAATCGTGCACCGCTCTCACTCTTCACACTTGGTGTTAGCAGGCCGATCTGATCGTAGTACCTCATCGTCCGAAGTGAAAGGTTGTATTGTTTGGCAACGCTTCCTATTGAAAGTAAAGTCATTTTGAATCAATCTCCTTTTTTCTCTTGCAGGTTACGTTACGTCACCCTCTACAATTAACATATTATAACAACTGGAGGAACAATGATATGAACGTTACAACAGAAAATAGATGGACGTGGAAAGAACTCTTACTCTTACTAGGATTGTGTTTAATCGGGGTGCCAATCTTACTTGAAAATTTGCTGTACGATCAATTGCTAAAGCGGTTTGACAACTCGTTATACGCTGGAACGTTAACAGGCTTCTGCATGTCGATCGTTTTTACTGCAGGTGTTTATCTTGTTGCCTTAAAAGAAAATAACTTAGATTGGAAAGCAGTAGGTATACAGCCACTCACACGGCAGTCGTGGAAAACCATCATGATCTGGACAATTCTCCTCATCATCATAAGTATCATGATTGTTGTTGTAATGGATCTTCTTTCGATCGGATCAAGCAACAGCAAGACCGATAGCTTGAAAGCAGACCTCACACCCTTTACCTTTATGATTGGATTTCTGTCAGCAAGCGTCGTGTCACCGATTTATGAAGAGATCTTCTATCGTGGATTTCTGTATACATGGTTTAGAAGATACGGTGTTTGGAATGCGATGATCCTAAGTTCTTTCATTTTCATGATTGTGCACATTCCAACCTATAACACACTCCCTGTTAACTTCGCATCTGGCCTCGTCTTTTGCTGGGTGTATGAGAAAACAGGTTCTATCATCGCGAGCATCATCATTCATGGAATTGTAAACGGCATCGGAATCTCTTTATCTGTTTTGAGCTAGCGAACTACGTGGTAAAGTATATGTATCTACTATTATTGGGAGGACAACGATGAAGAAGACCCATCCTAGTGAACCTTATGTGCTATTATTTTCCCCTCTGTTTTTTGGTCTATTTGGTGTTATGGTCGGCCCCGTCACACTATTCTACATATCGCTTTACGTCATAACGAATATCATATTACTTTTTTACGCAATCTACGTGTCCCAAAGAATCAAAAAAAGGAATTATTCAAAAAAACTCATAGCGACTTATATAACGGTCACGGATGTCGTAACTTCTTTGTTGTGTCTAGTACCAGGGCTGAAAGCAAATCAATATGTATGGGTGTGGGTGTTTTTATGGGGCGTGTGGTTTTTGACATTCTTTCTCTTTTTCATCGGACCTCGTTTTATTACATTGTTAAGAAAGCAGGAGAACCAAAGGCTCATCGCATACATCATATTTGGAATATCAATGGTGCTACTCATTCCAACCGGTCTTCTTACAGGCCGCTTTAGCGGAGATATCGTCGCGGAGTGGTTAGGAAAAAACAAAAGTATGCACACTACCCCATTCATGATTAGCCTGACATGCTCGCTCATGTTCCTAGCACTTGCCCAGGTCAGTGGCAAAAAGAGAAGCGGTGCATGGAACAATGCCGATAAGCCAAGGAAAAGAGGAAAGGCTTCTTCACGTAGACAATCCATACAAAAATAATACAGCACAAAAAAGCGAAGATCCCCTAAGATCTTCGCTTTCTTCATGTATAGTGTCTATTATTTCGGATTCAACGACGTAAGTTCGAATTCTGGTTTACGTTTTTCTTGATCAACGAGTGATTGTTCTTTTAGCACGAATCGTGGTACTGGCAAATCTAAAGGCTTTGTTGTTAGCTGTTCATGGTTTGTCATAGTAAGCATAACTCATCCCTCCTTACCAGGTTTTGTTCTATCTTTACCCCGTATATTATCTTAAGAAACCTTTTTCAACAAAAATAGTGCGACAGTCCTCATTATTTGTCTAAAACATGACTATAGGAGTAGAATACATACTATGAAAGCTGCAGGCTTTTGCCTACAGATGGGAAAGGATGTTGAATGTTGAATTTTGGAGTGATCGGAACAAACTGGATTACAGAAAGCTTTATTTCTGCAGCCCGTGAAGTGGAAAGTTTTACATTAAGTGCTGTTTACTCTCGTACAGAAGAAAAAGCGAAGGAATTTGCTGAGAAAAATGGCGCAGAGCACACGTTTACCGATGTGGAGGAAATGGCAGCAAGCTCTGTTATTGATGCCGTCTACATTGCGAGCCCGAACTCGTTTCATGCCGACCAAGCGATTATTCTCATGAAGCATGGCAAGCACGTGATCTGTGAGAAGCCAATTGCGTCGAACGCTGCTGAAGTTGAAAAAATGATCTCTGTCGCAAAAGAAAACAACGTGTTATTGATGGAAGCGATGCGTTCCACCGTGACACCGAACTTTAAGAGCATTCAGGAAAACCTACATAAGATTGGAACAGTCCGCCGTTATTTTGCGAACTCGTGTCAGTACTCTTCCCGTTATGATAAGTATAAGGAAGGAACGATATTGAACGCTTTCAGACCAGAATTCTCAAACGGGTCACTAATGGATATCGGCATCTATTGTCTGTACCCGATGGTTGTTCTTTTTGGAGAGCCTGAATCTGTGAAAGCCAATGCCTACTTGCTGGAATCAGGAGTAGACGGTGAAGGCAGCATCCTCTTAAACTACAATGACAAAGAAGCGGTTGTGATGTATTCGAAGATCTCAAACTCTTACGTACCGTCTGAAATTCAAGGCGAAAACGGAAGCATTCTAATCGACCACATTCAGGACATGACGAAGATCGAGATCCGTTATCGTGATGGACGTACAGAAGACATTACAGTACAGCAAGACAAGCCGAAGATGTATTACGAAGCGAAAGAATTTATTGAATTGATCGAGCGTGGCGAGCTGGAGTCAAAGGTGAACTCCCATCGTAATTCACTCGCTGTGATGAAGATCATGGATGAAGCGCGCAAACAAGTTGGATTGGTGTATCCGGCAGATCAGAAATAAGACGATAACGACCAGATCATGTCTGGTCGTTTTCTTATGACATGTAATAACCCTACCAAACTTTTATAACCTAACAATCACTTCGGTTCCATCTTGGGCTTTTACATTTACGATTTCTAGACCTCTATGCTTTTTCAGCTCTTTTATAATACGTTTTAGTTCTGATTTATCTATTGAGGGAATGGTAAAGGATATGTTTTTCTGCTCTAGGTGAGGCTTTGACCATTTGTTTGCGTGTCGAATGAGCATTTTGGAAGTGATAATTGACGTACAGATGTTTAAAAGAATATATGGAACAGGTATGGAGAACTTCGCCCCTTTTGTTTTCACACTCACATGTAACATAGGCTGTGTCTCCTACTCAATAACGACAGATACGGTATCACCGTTTGCAGATTTCACATCAACAATCTTGCCGTCCAGTTCATGATCGATGGCTTCTAAAATCAAATCAATATTAATATCTTTTACATACTGCTCAGATTGTGGAATTTTCGAAGCAATGTTGTGACCCGCTGCTAAAACAAGTTTTACTAGTTTAATCGGTAAGTTTACATTGACGTTGTCACTTTCAGCCGATACCACTCGGATCTTTAACGTTTTCTCGCTGTAACTAGCAGGAAGGTTTACCGGTTTAACAGATGTTGTGTTTTCCTTTTCTTTTAGAACTTGAATTAATTCAGATCCCTTTTCCGTGTCGATCTTTCCTTCTTGAACCATAGTTAGCACTTTTTCAATCTCAGTTTTCATTTCACATTCCTCCTATTCGTCTTTTAACATTTTGATTGCATCATCTGCAGAAATTTCTCCACGTTCAAGCATCATGACAATCTTCTTCTCGTCTACTTCATTTTTCTTTTTTTGTTCGTAACCTAGTGAAGATGCAATGTCGTTCAGCTTGCCTCTAACAGTTGGGTATGAGATCCCCAGTTCTTTTTCAACTTCTTTAATATTGCCTCTGCATACGAGAAAGACTTCCACGAAATGAAGCTGCTCTTTCGTTAGCGATGCAAACTTAGATAACTCAAATTCGTTCTCAATCGTCGTTTGGCAATGAGAGCAATGCAGTTTCGTAATCTTGAGTGTTTCAGTACAAACAGGACAATTCGTAAGTAAAGGATGTGCCATATCAGATTCCTTTCTTTTTTAACTTAATTTGATTATATACAACATAATTATAAAAGTGAATATAAATTATCAATATTTTTAATTTTAATATTAATATTATTTATTTATTGATTAATACTGGTTTATTTTCATTGTTTTTTATTGAATTTCTTAAGGTGCAATAAAAAAAGACCCTTCCTGAAAGGCCTCCTCTACTTCCTTATATGCACCTCATTGCGGAAAAAGTGTTTAGCTTACTTCTATTCTAATTTAGCAGCTAATTATCAATAAACTCATCCGTTTAATTAATTCAAATCTGCTTTTATCGTATTCTTATAAATATCTACTTTGTTTGCCGTGAAAATCAAAGATTGAGGTTGCCCATTGATTGTAAGACGAATGTTAACCGATAAAGGGTAGTTAATTTCTTTAATCATATCTTCTAATGCAAAGTATTCATCTAGCTTTTCTTTATAAAAAACAACTGAACTAATCGATGCTTCGTCGTCTTCAATATCAAGGTTGCACATCATAGGATATACATCACCATTATGAGTAGTTAATTCCCCTAATACAATTGAACCGTTTAACTCTTTTGTAAAGTTCTTGGTTTCAGAAGGTCTTACCCACGTTTCATCTTGTTCTTCATTTTCTTCTTCGTCTATTACCCATTCCCATATAGGATGTTCTTTTAAGTCTTTAATGGATAATTCGTCGACTGGTTTGCTTGTAGTCATTATGTACATCCTCCAATTCTCTGTTATGACAACCCTGATATGCTGTATTTGCTTAATAAACCCCGTTTGTTGAATACACTAATCATTCAATTCTATAGAAAATACTTCCTGCCACTTAATGTTTTTATAACCAATTCTTTTGTAAAATTTATGAGCTTCTTTTCTCTGACCACCAGATCTTAAACGTATCTCTTGGTAACCCATTTTCCTTGCCCAATCTTCACATTTTCGCATTAGTTTTTCTCCGATACCTTTTCGGCGATGATTATGATCTACTACTAGCCCGCCAATTTCTGCGAATGGGTGTGCCTCAATTAAATGTCTACCATGTACATGAACCCAACCAGCAATTTTATTAGTATCAAGTTCCATAACGAAAACTTCATTATCATCACTTACCAACAATTTATCTAGCCGTTTCAAAATTTCAGATTCTAGAACTTCATACCCTAGTTGTAAGGATAATCTTAAGATTTCTTTTGAGTCGCTTATCATTGCCTTTCTAACAATAATGATATTCACCCTCTTTTTTAAGTTGGAGTTCTAAAACATTTTACGTCCCGTTCATTATTTATCTGATTTTTTCCGCCAGTTCTAAAATAATCCCTTCTGGACCACGAACATAGCATAACTTATAACGATCTTCATATTGCTCGATCTCACTAAAGATTTCCGTGCCCTTGCTTTTCAAGTTCGCAACAATCGCTTCAATATCTTCAACAGCAAAGCAAATATGTCGGATCCCCAGCGTATTTGCAAAAGGTTGCTGAGTTTCCCTTTCATCTGATGGAGAATAAAATTTAACTAGCTCGATCCAGACTTGACCATCTGGCATCCCCAACCCTACACATGCCGTTTTAACACCTTTAAGCCCTACAATTCTGTCCAGCTGTTCTCCTTCCATTTCCCATTCCGCTTTCACTTCAAGTCCTAAATCAAGAAAAAACGCTTTAGCCTCTGAAAGATTGTTTACGTTTATACTCACATGATCTATTCTGTTGATCTTCATATCTCTTACCTCCTATATTTCTAGTTTGTTTATTTCAATACTTGTAAATAAAAATATGCGTTAATCCTTTTGAATTAACGACTGGTGGCTGAGAATATAATAATTCAATAAAAAGTCTAGAAATTAAATCTACTTATGCTTACAAAACCATTGAGCAATTTCTTTAACCCGATCAATCGTAATCCCTTGTCTTTGTTCGATAGAAAGTGGGTGATCTGTAGGCTCGAGCTCTATATATGGGCGTAAATCAACAGAACGGGTATGCACATAAGTTTTTAGATTAATCGTATCAGGATACAATGGGAGTGCAGTGGATAACCATCCAAACATAGGCTCTAGCTTTTCACTTTCAGGATCATCCCAATGCTCTAAAGTGAGTTCAAAATTCTCCTCGCTGAGTGAGACCCATACACCCCAAACGAAGGGTTCATCTGATCCTTTGACGGGTATCTCAATACAGCCTCGTATAAAGAAGTGTTCCCCATCCATGACACATAGATCATCACTTATTTCAAAACGCTTTTTACGTTCTCTTTTTGTAGCTTCTTCGTAATAAATAGGTGCAGGGCTGCCATAGTTAAAAGGTAGTTCATCATGATATTTTCCGCAGCAGCTGCATATGTATCCTTCTGTAACATCCGTCATTCTTTATTATCCCCTCTTACTTAAAATAACCGGAGATTCCCATCCGTCATATTCACCATTATGGTTTTGTGCGATTTCTATAATTAAATCAGTCACATCGTCAATTAAGGGATAATCCACACCATCTTCACGCGAAATGGTGATGCTGTATGTACCATCTTCGTTCTTTTCCTGTTCTACGTATTCTGTCTTGAAGCCTTCTTTTTGGATGTCTTGTTCAAATGCTTTTAAAGCATTCAAGCTTTCAAACTCTATCCAATGTTCAATCTTCCGAGGTTCTTCTAGATGATCTTTCTCGTTTTCTAGCACCTCTACTAATTCACGGTTTGACATATGTTGAAATTGATAGGTGTTTGGGTATAGGAATTCATAATAAAATGACCAGGGTTCCTCTTCTTCAATATATGAAATTTCCGTTTTGTATCCATTCTTTTCAAAGATAGCTAGTGCATGTTGCTCGATAATTTTGGAATGTTTCTCTTTTTTAGCATAATAAAAGAATTCACGTGTGCCGTTCGTAGTGAGCCGTCCGACTTGAATGATATCTTCATCATTCAACCTTTCCATCAGATCATATTCCCACTCACCAATAATTTCATCTTCTTGTTCCTCAGGGAAACCTAGCTCTGTTGGTTTTTTGATGACAATACTTACTGAATATAACCATTTATATTTTTTGATATTTACTTCTTCCGTAACGTCCAGATCTACAACAAATGAAGCCAAGTGTTCTTCCAACTCATCCATATAAAAGTTCCAGTTATCAGACATAATCTCTCCTCCTTATCCTTAGTATAAAAATGGGCCGACATCAAAACTATGCATATATATTACTATTTTTTACACGTTAGCAGCGGTTGGCTTTATTGCAAGCTGCATGCAAACGGGGTATGAACATTTGATTATAAACATCATTTGGGTATTCTTTTGAATTCATTTAAAACCATCATGCTACGTTTGTTCAATAAAAAGGAGCGTTAATGCTTCCTGGATCAACGCACTCGATTAATAATTACTAGAATTAGCTTTCAAACAGTTCTTTCTTTTCCTCTTTTGTTAAACCTGTAAAGAACTTTTTATGCACCCTCATTTCTTTCTCTTTTCTAGGGAATGTTTTTTCAAGCCAAGTTACAGCCATTGGCGTATGTTCAGGCTGAGCATTTACTTTTTCTAAAAACCAATCATATTCTTTGATCGCTTTATCAGTAAGAAGCTTCAAGTCTTTTTTTCTGCTTTTATAGTCCAGTTCGGCTAGTTCTTTTGCTGTGATGCCATCTTTTATATTCTTTACCACGCCAATCTCAGAGGGCATACGTTGCTCATTGACTGATACAAAGAAATGGATATAGTTCGGCAATCGAAAAAGCCCTTTTTTTGTATCTTTGTGATTGGCAATAAAAAGCCAGTCTCCTTTGTTTGAAAAGCAATTAAAATCTTTTTCATGAATTGCAATTAACATTTTTTTATATTTTTTCATGTCACACCTCACTTATGTAGCAAACATTTTTTTCTTAAATAATGCACCCATCCACCAAACCCTTAGAACCAAAAAATTCGCAACGAATTACGTTGCGAGTTTATCATTATCATTATAGAAATTAGTATGGTTTTACTATCTAATATAATCTTCTAAAGCTTGCTGAAGAGTAGCTTTTGTCTTCGCTTTACTTTCAAAGGTTAATCCGATGCTTGTTACTTTGCGTACAATCTCTGGACGCAGACCTGTAATGACACACTCACAGCCCATCATGTTCGCACCTTCGATTACTTTCATCAGGTGTTCAATCACTTCTGTCTCCATTTGAGCAATACCAGATAAATCGATGACTAACGTTCCGATGCGAAGTCTGCTGATTTCCATAAGTACTTTCTCTTCAATTGTGTCTGTTCGATATGTATCAATATTTCCTATTAGAGGAAGAACACAAACTGTTGATGTGATCGGAATAATGGGAACAGAAAGATTTTCAACGAGTGCTTTCTGAGACTCGATCAATTTATCTTTGTACTCGGAATAACTTAAGAATAATTGGTTTAAAAATTTATCAATGCGGTCATTAATTTCTTTTTCCGTGTTAAAGAAACCTTCAGCTTCTACTTCAATGTGATTTCTTTTATTGAATTCCTGCAGATATTTCCAGATGGTTCTTCGGATGGCTTGTACCCATTCAAGTTTGAATGCTAGCGTGAGGCTATGTGATGCCCACGAAACACCTTCTATTTTTGCAAATTCTTCTAATTCACTGTCTTTTCCTTGTATGGTGTACATTACAAGTTTATGAGCATTGGATAATAAATCAATGTTACCGATCAATAGTATTTCTTCAATTTTTCCACGAACATTTCGGGCTTCACTTAATAATGATTCTTGGAACTCTGCTCTGTTATTTGTGAAAAAATCAATATAATCCTTTTCCAAGGTTAAAGCCATAGTGTTCACTCCTATTTAAAATATAATTTAGAAATTTCTACCTACTATTGTACCATTTCTACACAAAAACGAACATAAACTTTGTAATTAAAACTGTTAAAATCATTAAATATTTTTCACAGATATTAACATTCGCAGCGTGTAAAGGCATCTTTAACTCAATAAAAAAAGTGCACTTCTCCTTTATGAAGAAATGCACCAATCATGGAAACTATTTATTTGCTAGTAGTCTCAGAGATTTGTGGAATGTGGCTCTTTTCTTTCACATGAGGACTTCCCGCATCCTCTGCAAACCCAAATATGCTATACAGTACGATGGTTAGGCCTATAAACAGCTTTCTGTTCACTTTCATGATTCCATCGCATCCAGTTCAATCGTGACTTTAAACAAGTCGCCATCTACGTCAATATCCAATGTTCCTTCGTGAAGGTCAACGATGGATTTTGCAATGGCAAGGCCTAAGCCTGATCCGTCTGTATGGCGCGACGTATCACCTCGTTTGAACCGTTCAAACAATTCTTCAATGTTTCCGCCAAGTTCGTATTTCGAAACATTTTTAAAAGAGATTTGCACTTTCTGGTTAACAGGTGCCACCGAAACATAGACTCTTGTGTTGTCCATCGAATATTTTAGAACGTTCCCTATTAGATTATCAAATACGCGCCACATCTTCTGTCCATCCACATACGCGAAAAGTGGTTTAGCAGGTTCTGAAGTTCGAAAAACTAACGAAGATTCTTTGATCGTTTCGTTGTATTCGGCCATCGCCTGCTGAAGCAGCTGCACGATATCTACCCGTTGTTTTGTGAGTTCAAGATTGCCGCTTGCCATTTTTGATACTTCAAACAAATCATCGATCAAGATCTTCAATCGTTTTGATTTCCGGTCAATGATTTCCAAATACGCATCATGGTCTTCTTTCGTTAATTCTTGTGATTTCATGAGCTCTGTATATGTGATGATTGAAGTTAACGGTGTACGCAGATCATGACTTACGTTTGTAATCAGCTCGGTTTTTAATCGTTCACTTTTTGCCTCTGCTCGTTTTGAGGTTTTCACACCGTGTTTCAATGCATTCAGGTTTCCAGCGAGCATTGCTAATGCTGAATTCCCCTTGTGAGGCAGATCTTGTTCCATTTGTCCTGCTGCAAGCTCTTTGGAATGCTGAATGATTCGGTTAAGGTATCCGATTCGTTTAAAAAGATAAATCAGAACCGGTATGGTGAAAACTATAAACAAAATAGCATAGAGCGGGAAATGGATAGGATACATGAACACAACCCCAGCACCAAATCCGGATAAAAAGATCACGATAAGAAGCAGCAGAATCTGAATTCCGACACTTCTGTTGTAAAATGCTTCTGATCCTAATCGGTAAAACCAGCGTGACATTTTTAACAGAAATGCTTCTTTATACAATTGTTTCTGGCCAACCTCACGATAGATCCATACGAGTTGTACAAGTGTTATCCCTGTCATAAGAACCGCGAACAGAAATTCGATGATTCCGCTACTGTACATATACGAAAAGTAAACATAATTCTGTGCATTCGCAAAAAGGGCAACGATCATGAAGAAAATAGAAAGCAACAGAACCCCAAGCTTCATATCGATTGGAATGGCTTTATATAGATTTCGTTTTTCAGAAGCCGCAATCACCTGTAAAGGATGCATCTTTTTGGCCCATAACAACAAAAGTACAATAGCTAACAAACTGATGATAGACGTTGCATAAAAGAAAGTTTGTCTGTTTTCAAAGTCATTTTTTTGCTCTGTGATCCAGTTTCCTGTAGAAGCGGAATTGGGTATCGTAATAACGCCTTGAAGCAATCTTGGTTTTGGAGCTACTAATTCGTTCTCAGGATAATCTAAAAATGTATAATGACCATTTATCTGTAGTGAACCATTTTCTGATGAGGAATAGTGTTTCGTAAACAGATTAGATGACTTCTCTAGATCTTTCGCACGATTGGCATTCTTAACATTTGTAAACACTTCTCCTGTTTTCACATCTTCCAGATAGTAATCAAAACTCAGCAAGTTCGTATCGTAATTAGCGATGAAATTCTCTCTTTCGTTAAGAAATTCGTCAATTTGCTTTTCCTTTTCTTTCATTAGCTTCGCTTTAACATGTTCATCGCTCTTAAAGTTTTCCATAATATCGTTAATCTTCTGATCTCTTTCTTCTTCATAGAGCTTTACTACATTTTCATTGTCTGCCGCTTTAGCATCATCAATTCTTCCCTGATACTGATCTCTTAGGTTCGAGACTTGATCGGATAAAGTGCCATAGCGCGTACGATGCTCCTCAATATCTTCTTTTGTCACCTTAATGTTGCTCTTCAATTCTTGTTCAGAAGTATGATTGATATCGGCAACAGAAATGTATTCGATGTATTCATTCAACTGCATGTCGAAATCTTCTGTATGAAAATAATCTTTATTCACGTACCAATGGACATTGTCTAAGATGGATAGAATGCCGCTAAGTCCAATGGTCAACAACACAATCCACACCGTTATTTTTGTTCTACTTTTCCATCTTGTATCCAATTCCCCATACCACCTTTAAATACCTCGGATTTTTCGGGTCAATCTCAATCTTCTCTCTGATTTTACGAATATGAACGGCAACTGTATTTTCCGCATTATAACTCGGTTCTTTCCATACCCGCTCGTAAATGTCTGTTATGGAAAAAACTCTTCCTGGATTACACATCAACAGCTCCACGATCTTATATTCAATCGGCGTTAATTTTACAGATTCACCATTAACTGCAACTTCCTTTGCATCCTTATCGAGTGTCAGTCCGTTTAGATTGATCAGCTCCGTTTTTCCTTCATATGTACCAAGTGTGACGTATCTCCGAAGCTGAGACTTCACGCGGGCAATCAGCTCCAATGGATTGAAGGGCTTTGTCACATAATCATCGGCCCCAATCTGCAGCCCCAGCACTTTATCGGTATCTTCACTCTTTGCACTTAGTATGATGATGGGGATATTTTTTTGTTCGCGTATTTTAAATGTGGTGGAGATGCCATCTAATCTTGGCATCATAACGTCCATTACAATCAGATGGATTTGGTGCGTATCGAGCATCTCAATCGCTTCAATTCCGTCTCTTGCCTGCACGACGGTTAACCCTTCGTTTTTCAAATAGATTTCAATAGCGTCTCGTATCTCTTTCTCATCATCTACAACCAGCACTGAAAACTCATTCATGTTTCTCACTCTCCCTTCTGCATTATAGCATGGTATATATTTGAAATTACCTTCATTCTACACGGCATTCCTTTACAATTACCTAGCAAAAATCTTAAGACTTTCTTAAGTTTCATGATGGCTGGGTGGACGCAAAAATGGCGCTTACCCTGTTACAGATAGGCACCCTATTGTTTAACCGTAAAAGTTATTTTTAGCAAAGAGGCTTTGTCTTTTTAAAATATATTAGTTTAACAATATGTGAAGCTAAATAAAGATTGGTAAGATTCACTTCTGAATAACAATAAATCAGATCCCTTCTGGAAAATGAAAAATGATATATTTTTCATTCCAGACCTGACTGATAACAGAGATATTACCCTGAACACCTTCGAAAAAATATGAGGCTTCGTCTTTTTTTACGAAGGACCATCCTTTAACTTTCATTAATTGCATAAGGTTTTCATCCGCTTTTTCCTTTGTTGAGATATACCATTGATAACCCTGATAATACGAAGGTATTTTAACGATTTTTCCATTCGCTTGATTTACCAACATCAATACTTCTTTTTTAGAAACGAACTTTACAGGTAATGGCTCATAAAATCTACCAAATAAAAATACACCTACCACTAGCAGTGATATGGTTATATTGTATTTCACCCATTTTTTCATGGAAGTTTCTCCTTCATGTAATCTCTATAGCTCACAATCGAGCTGAATTTAGGAAATAGATCTCGACTTAATAATTATTCTTTTCGTCACTCGTTTAATCCTTTTTCTTCCATGTGATCGGAGTCCCACAATCAAACCACGTGTAAATTTCCCGCTTACCTTCTATACTATAGAAGATAACAAGTTTTGGAGGGATTGACGATGTTGCATATTGAAATGTGGACAGACTTCGCTTGACCATTCTGCTATATTGGCAAAAAGCGTCTGGAGGACGCTATCAAACAGATTGACCATCCGATCGAGGTAACGTATCGCTGCTTTGAATTGGATCCTACATTGGAACGTGATGTAAAAGAAAATATTTACGAAAAGCTAGCTAAAAAATATGGGATGAGTTTAGATACCGCGAAAGCCAACACTCAGAACATGGTTCAAACGGCAAAACAAGTCGGGTTAGATTTTCAGTTTGATACGATGATTTTAACCAATACTTTTGATGCACACCGTGTAACGATGTTTGCTAAAAAGCACGGTAAAATGAAAGAGATGACCGAGCGTATTCTGCACGCGTACTTTACTGAATCGAAGCATATTGGAGATCATGAAACCTTAACAGAACTTGCAGCAGAAGTTGGACTGAATCGAGATGAAGTGGCAAGAATGCTCGCAAGTGATGAGATGGCAGACGTTGTTCGTGCTGATGAACAAACCGGACAGCAGCTTGGCATTACAGGCGTACCGTTCTTCCTTCTGAATAAGAAATACGCCTTAACTGGCGCACAGCCAACTGAGGTATTTGTTCAAGCATTGAATAAGGTTATTGCGGAGGATCAAATTACTGTTTTGAACGATCAAAACGGAGCGATTTGTGATGATGACGGGTGTGAAATTCCTGAGAAATAGTGCGGGTGTGTAAAGCAAAAGAACCAAAAAAAAGCAAAAATACTCAGGGTTGTGTATCCCTGAGTATTTTTTATGATGCCATATAGGATACCTCAGACGCCTGCTAATATACATAGTCTTTAATATCGGTTTTCTTTAAATTCTCTAAAAATGCTTTAATCTCTTGGATACTTCACTTTGGTCATGACTAATCTCTTTAGGAAGTTTTAATAGAACATAGTTTAGAGGGTTGCTATTGATTTTACTAAAGGCTGATTTAAAAATTACGTACATATAGAGATCTATGGACTCAGTTGTGATATCAAAGAAAATCTCAATTCTTTCATACTTATCTTTATAAATATGCGTCGGCTTAAATCTTACCGATTGTAAAAACATGTGTTGTCTCGCGTTCAAGACCGATGCAAATTCTTTCTTATCAATTTTTATAATCTGTTTATCCATCAAGGCTTCTCGGACATTTGCTGAAAACTCTAATTCATCCTGAAATGTCTTCATACAAGATTCCATGAAAGGATGCATCTTTACTTGAACATAGTCTTTGTCTTCAGGATCTAATGTTTTAGGTATCTCTACATCTGTTTTCAGCCAAAGTTCTTTTTCATAAAGAGGAATTGGAAGATTTTCAGGCAGCTTAAAATGAAAGGCAATACGCCTTTCTTCATCCTTTGCTATTTCTTTACCTACAACAATCTCATAACTAAAGAACGGATAATGAATGTTTTCATTTCCAAAATTATATGTCTTTACAAGAGAATGCTTTATTCTTTCAATCCTTTTAGGCTTATTTCCGCCATAGAGAATGACTTCCCCATATACAAATTCACCGGGTATGAACGTTGAAGTATCAATGATAGTATCAACCCTTACCAGCCCAACCATAAAACTTGATAGTATTTGTTTAATCATTGAATTCTCCTCCTACTCTCTTATTTTTGCTTACGATAAGAAATGTAATTAGTTTCGCTAATAAAACGCCGAAAACTCTACTTTAGGACGAAGAGATGACTAAATTACCATAGAATAAAAATATCAGTGAAACGTAAATACATCCTCTCACTTAAACATGAGAGGATGCTAGCTTTTAGGAGATTTTTTTCATGCTTAAACTTTTGCTCTATTAAGAATCTCTTCAATAAATAGCAGTGATTTATCAATAATGAGTTGCTGATCGTAATCGAGGGTAGCGACGTGATAGCTGTTCTTCAATTGCAAGATCTCTTTTTCAGAAGATGCAATCGAATCATAAATGACTTTAGAGTTATTTGGCGGTACAACATGATCTTCTGTTGAAACCAAAATTAACGCAGGACAAGTGATAGAGTGGAGATTGTTTTTTACGTTTTTCATTAGCTTTACAATCTCTCCTACTGATTGCACCGGGGTTTTGTCATATGCTAATTCAGTTACTTCGGGATTTTTTAAATCAGATCCAATTGCATCTAAAAACCTGTCATTCGATTGTTGCATAGCTTCCAAGTCTGGAATTTCAATCGCTGCATTAATTGGGATAATGGCTAGGATATCTGGATATTTTTCTGCTAAGTATAACGCGAGTGTACCTCCCATAGAGAGACCCGTAACAAAAATCGTGTCGCAACGCTCTTTGAGCCAATGATAACCTTCTTCAACAGAAGCAATCCAATCGTTATAAGTAGTCTTTTCCATATCTTCATAATGAGTACCATGTCCTTTAAGCCTCGGCCCGCAAACCGTATAACCCGCTTTAGCGTAGGCTTCACCAAGTGGACGCATACTTTGTGTTGAACCTGTAAAACCATGTGAGATCAATATCCCCACGTTGTTCCCTTCGAAATAGAAAGGTTGAGCATTTTCAATAACTGGATAATTTTCTGTCATTCTAATACCTCCAATCGTTTTACTGCTTGATGTATAAGTTCAATGAAGTGAGTTCATTACCTGCTAAAGAAAACATTTTAATAGAGTAATATTACTAGGGATTATAAGATAGAGATAAACGGAATTCTTCATACAAACGCAGGACATTTTTAAAGGGAGATTGGACATGATTATTAAAGATATTGAATTGTATGTTCCAAAGAACAGGAAATTAAACTGGACGTTTTTTCATGAAACAAGATGTATCGCTTTTTTATATAGCCGCCTATTGCCCAAAAAACTAAACGGAAAAGAATATAAGGGGATTCAGATTTTTTGTATTAAGAGTATGGAACACAAAGAGCAAATCGATGCATATGATCCTATCACATTTAACTACTTACCTGTTTATGTTGAGACAGATGTTGAAGCCATTTTAGTGAATCCCTCTGATCTGGAAAAGAAAGAACACGCACTCGATATTGTACATAGTGGAATGAAGCTAGCTGCTCAAGAACTGGGCTGGGATCTGACTGTTTTTGAAGAAATATATAACACGATTAAAAAGACAAAATATGAAAACATCTATCCCCTTTTGAAGAAGAGCAGCCCTAATCGAAAATACATGTGCACCATACTTTGTCATCATGAGGTAAAGAGTATTGATGTTTATTTGGAGATAAAGAAAAGAAATGGAGATGTCATTAATACTGAAAAGCTCTTCTCTGTTGAAAACAGGTTAGAACAGGATCTTTTTAGTGCTTATGGCAGTCTTGTTTGGAAACTAAATCATAAAGTTGAGTTTGCGGATAAGGATTATAAAAACGTTTATCGACTGACATTTCTTGAAAAGGACAAACCTGAGGATCTATTGTGGAAAATCCAAAAGAATGGGATTTCTTAATAAGCTTCGCACAAAACACTTAAGAGCACCAAAGTTAAAACAGCCTTACACAATTCTACTAATTGGGAGTTTAAGCAAGAAGGCTTGTTTTAAAAATATAGAATACTGACCATGCTATCTACATAAGATTAGGTATCAAAATATAGAGGTGTTGGCAATGAAACTTACAAAAAATCAATATAAAGAACAACTTTTAAAACGACTGAGTCATTTTGAACACTCAGATTTCAAGATAGAAAAGATTACTTTTTCTTCCCCCATGGAGACGATCAAACATCTAGCCCCTTCTCTAATACCGATAAAAAAAAGCCCTAGAATATAGGGCTTTTTTCATTTCATAGATGTCAAAATATTGTTAACCGTACTAACAACAGGATCATTTTTAGACACCTTTACTTTATTAATATCAAATTCAAAGTTATCATTTTCCGCATAGCTGCGTAATAATAGATCTCTATATTGTTCTTTAGTTAGCTTTGTTTTTTTTGTAGGTTTTCCTATCATTTGCGGAGCAGGTTTTGATAAAGCCTTCATTCTTCAACACTCCTTTGTATACATTTTATACCCATTTTCAAGCAGGTGCAAACGGTTAGACATGTCTAGTACTTATCATCCTCTGGTGCGTTTATAGTCTCTTTTAATAGATTAAGCTCATCTGAATCAAGTTCGTTTACAGACAATAGCATAATGCTATCTGTAATAATTTTGCTATATTCGAAAATACCATTCAGCACTTCTTTATCGTAATCCGTAAAAATGTGATCTTTACTTTCTATTAACACTATGTAATCGCCAACTAATTCTCTTCTAGCAGCAAGCATAAAGTGAGTTTCACCGAACATTTTCTTTCTTGTGTGAATTTTTGTGAGGGCTCCTGAATCCAGTTCATCCATAAGTAAGGTGGTCAATCGATTATACTCTGGAGACAAGAAAGAATCTTTTTGTTCCTGGTATTCTAAGACTTGAGTTGAGAGGCTTATTTGGAGTTCAGTGTCAAAGAACTCTTCATATTTCATAAGCAACTCCCTTAAAACGGGTTCATAGGGAATATCATCAGAGTTCTTAAATTTCTTTATAAAGTAATCGTTTTGTCTTAATACACTCGAGATAAAATGGAATTGGTTTAGCTGTTTTTCTTGAACCTTTGCTAGTTCTGCAAATTCCACTTCAAACTGCATGACTTTTATACGCTTGAGCGGATTTGCTATTAAGTTCATAGCTACAAAAATGCCTAATAACATGACTAGGACAAATCTTAAGACAGCAAGTATAAAAGGGCTGAAAATTCTCCCCATAAGATCATGACCATCTTTAACAGCTGCTAATGATTGATGATAGTAATATCCTTTTACAGCATAAATAACTCCAACAATAAAAAATAGCATAATAACGACATAATAGATCTTATCTTTGTTGTGTTGCATCCTTTCCCAAACGGGATTCACGTAACTAAGCAGTCTATCCCAAAACATTGTAAATGTTTCTTTCATTCAACTGTCTCCCTCGCAACAACTTATGTCTCCATCTTCTATATAGAGATGCTTAATCCCTGCAAAATAACGATACCTATTGCATTCTAACTTTTCTGATGTATTTCAACTTGGTTTATAATAAAGTAAATATATTCTGGCATTGGAGATGAAATGATGTTCTTTGGAATAGATGATTTCTTTCATTTTGCATACGATAAAGATTCGCAAACCGTGAAAAGTAACATAGAAGAATTGTTGGGAAAAGTAGAAACCGTTCATGTTTTTTCAAAAGAAAATAGAGTATTAGTTTTAACGAGAGATTCACTAAAAACTGACTATTTGTATGGATTTGATTTGGAAGGATGTCTCAAATTTAAGACACCACCTCCAGAGCATTATCAGTTTTGGTATTTAAACGGCAAGCAGATCGCTTGTATTGAAGCGGATGACTCTGCCAAAAAATCACCTCGTTCAGGATGGTGGTTTTCAATCGATTTAGAAAACGGAAAGTTGACGATGGGATCGCCCGCTTACTAATTTTATTTTTTCATGGTAAAGCAAAAAATGCTCAAGGATCACTGATTAAGTGTCCCTGAGCATTATTTTAATTAACGTTCACAAGCAAAGTTATCTTTGTCTGTCATTATTTCTTATTTCGTTCTAAAAATATAGGTGCTATATTTAGTAAGATAGAAACAATTGTCAAAAACCATAATGCCCTTGCCATACCAGGTACTACATCCGATAAAGCTGCCCAATCTTCCACTTTTACCCACCGAGATACATAACTGTAATCTGCACAAAGTGTTAATGCTGTAAATGATAATCCCATCGCCATAGCAAGCTTATAATCCTTTCCTGCTGTATACATATAAAGATTTATAAACGTTACTACTATTGCAATAACCCCTAATATTACCCACATAACTATTCCTCCATGTTCGGTTTAAGCAAATATTAACAACGAACTTTACCAGAGTCTTTATTAAAAAAATAGAGAAGTTCGCTACTTCTTTCCAGGGATCATACTTCCTTGTTAAAGATATACAAATTTCGGGTAAAAGACTATACCCTTGAAAGGTGATGATAATAATGGAGTTTTTGGATAGACCGTTAAGCATGTGGTTTGTAGCGATTGCGTTCGTATTGATCATCGTAGGTTGTATATGGGCTATGGTAAGAAGAACCAAAACATTACGCCCACTATACTTTATTCTTCTGGTGACCATGATTATCGTAAGTTATCAATTCTTTAGATTAATATTCTTTAATCCGGATTTATAATCTATTAAATTTCGAATGAGAAACCCACATCTTCAAGGATCCCCGCTCGGACATATTTGATAAGAGAAGATACTTCATTCAACACTCTACTCTCTTCAGTAGACTCTTTCCACCAATTATCCCTTTGTCCATACGGTCTGTCATCTGAACAGTATGTGTACTGAATCCAGTTGGGCATATACGTTTTGAGCGTTAGTGAACATCGTTTCATGTGATAGGGTGAACTCACGACCAGCATTCTGTTTATGTTCTGCAGACCAAACTTTCTTTGTAAAACATAGGCTGAGCCAATCACGTTTTCCGTGGTGTTAGTCGCTTCTTGTTCTAAGATAATCTTATCCTCTGGCACTCCCATCCTAACGAGATGCTCTTTCATCCATTCGGCCTCAGTAATTTCTTTATCCCACCTGGCTGATGAGCCGGATACCAAGATAAAAGGTGCTCGATTTGCTAAAAATAAGTCCGCAGCCTTTTTTATTCGGTACATACTCTTACCTCCGAACACGAGTATGCAGTCGCCACACTCTCCATCATCAGATAAGTTGGTAAATAACAAGTTTGTTATCTGTTCTCGTGTCAGATTTGTTGAATCAAGAGATGAAATGAGCATGTAGCCCTCCTTTAGTCGTTACTGCGTTGTTTTTACTTATCACTCATAGGTTTGTCGTTAATCCATTAAGTCTAAATCGTCAACAATTAAGCCTAAATCTGCCTTAATTAAGTCTAAACGAGAGCCGATTAAGTCTAACACCAAATAATTAGATGATTCAGCTCGTTGCTACCCTTGTCCTTCTATACCCTTCTTTCCAGCTTTATCTCAAAATCCGGCTTCGTAACATATTCCTTATAGTGAACTTGTCCATCTTTGTTCAAGTAATCCAGATAACGTGTGTGGTACGCTTCACCTGTAAGCATGTCGAGCACTTCATCTTTTGCCACCCAGCGGCTGTCCGTTGTTTCGTCTGACTTGCTAAGTTCTCCTCCCACTGGCTTACAAACAAAGTCGAACATCACTTTCGTCGGAATGTCTGTTACGCCATCGTGCCATTTGTATTGCGCTGTGTTTGAATATACGCCAGTTAAATGTGAAACGGTGACGTCGATTCCGCTCTCTTCTTTCACTTCTCGAACGAGAGCATCCATTAAGTTTTCTCCCGCTTCAACCTGCCCGCCTGGAAACACCCAGCCGTTATGATGTGTTTTTACCAATAAAATGTTTCCGTTATTATCCTCAACAAGTCCGCCTACTGCTACAATATGTGTTGGCATCGCCATAATCATGACCTCCGATAAATTGTATTTCTATCATCCTATTTCATCATACCTACAATTAGTATATTTTCCCATAACAACCAAATGATAGTTTCATGATAAGAAAAACAGCTATCCTAGATAAGATAGCTGCTCCTATTTCTTATATTTACTTAAAGCATCAAACAAAAATCCCTTGTTATAGTTCGCCTTTTGATGGATTACATCCACCCAATGACTGATCGCCTCTGTTTGATCCTCTTTATGTAACCCGTCGTTGGTGCTTAAGAAACTCTCCCAATTGTAAAATTCCCAGTGAGCGGTCTCCCCGTTATGAGGAACCCTGCATTCAAATAGAGGTTTTGAGCCAATAAGATTCTGTGAATACTCTGCTCCGCGCAAAAAATCATTCATTTCAATTGGATTAAGATCAAATACTTGTTTAGAAGTTTTACCATTTGGCCGATGATAGAGTATTTCCACCGTATCGTTATTTTCAGGTTGGACTTGAATCTCAGCTCCTGGAAAAAAACCTCTCAATCTATCTTTTGTGTAATCTTCCCTTTGGGTTTCAACCAATAAAGGTCTCAGCCATTGGTCACCTAAATCGCATAAAAAACGATTGCCTTGATCGTCCAGCGCAACAACGGCCACATGTGCGTGTTCTGTGTGAAATTGAGAACCGATCGGAAAAGCTGTAATCCCGTCTTGCCTAAACTCATCCAGTAACCAGATGGCAAGATCAAAGCAATTCCCTGTAATCCCGTACTGGTTTCTGTGTTCTTTCATGAGAGATACTTCTCTTTGTTTGATGGATGCTCCTTTATGAAAATACCAAGCCTTCGTCAAGGTTTCCATCGGAAAATCATCAAATTTACGCCACGTTTTAAGAATTTCTTTTGATGGAATCACAACTCCTCACCTCCGTTCGTTCAATTAATCAACTTCCCATATCCTTCTAACATTTACTAAATCCATTCCTTTAAATTCCATTCTATAGATATCAGGTTTTGATGTACTATGTAAAAAATTCAAGTCATAAGTGCTGTCGAAATAACCCATCATCAAAGTCATTATAGCGCCATGAGAACCTATTACTATTTTCTTATTACGAAATTTTTCTAATAGCTCGTTAACAACTTTAATAGCCCTTTTTTGACAATCATCATTTGATTCTCCGCCATCTAAAGCGAAATTTGAATCCTCAAACGACTTCTCCAATAATGGAACTAGTTGCTTGTCAGATATCCGATTATCTTCAGAAGAAAATTTCCTTTCTTTTAAATCTTCGTATATTAATACTTCTTGCCCTATATGTTCAGCTAAATTTTTGACTGTTAAAACGGAACGTCTATAGGGGCTTGAAACAACTACATTAATGTTTTCACATTTCAATATGTCAGTTATTGTATTAGAATCTAAATAACCTTTTGGAGTTAACCCCCTTGTTCTATCATTTCCTTCTTTAGGCGACTCACCGTGTCTTACCATATAAACATACGTACTCATCATTTATTTCCTCCACTAGTTTATAAATTCCGGAAGAACAAGATTGTTTTTACCAACTAATTATACCTCTAATGGAAGATAGATACAGTACTGTGCTATCCACCCAGCCACTTCAAGTAATTATCTAAAAAGCAGTGCGAATTCATTTACGAATCGCACTGCTTTTATGAACATTTAGATCTTCTGTTAACTTAATAGATAGCTTCACTCACAGCTTTGTCGTATTATAGCTTCCTAACACTCGAACATCGTGACCGAAAGCCTGCAAAATCGTAATGGCTTTGTTCATCTTCTCTTCATGCAGACCATTTTGCGCTTCTACAAAAAAGTGATACGTTCCTAATTGTTTCTTCGTTGGGCGCGATTCAATCCACGTTAAGTTAATGGATAGAGCCGTAAAGACGTTCAGTATGGAAGACAATACACCTGAATAATCTTCAGTTGGAGAGATCAGCAGCATCGTTTTCGACTTAGCCTCAGTGACCTCTGTGTTATCTTTGCTGATCACCACAAAACGCGTGTGATTGTTGCAGTTATCTTGAATGCCGCTTTTTGTGATTTGCAAATCAAATACTTCTGCCGCGTATTTTGAGGCAATCGCCGCTACATCTTTTCGTTCTTGATTTTTCACAGCTTGTGCGGCGGCAGACGTACTGTCGAATTGTCTGCTCTTCACTTTGGATTCTCTGATAAAATCCCTGCACTGCGCGAGAGCTGGTACGATAGACCACACTTCACCGATCTCATCCAAGATAGCTCCTTTTAAGGTAAGAAGATGCAGAGACACAGGAAAAATAATTTCCGCTTCCACAAAAAGATCATGACGGAGCAGACCGTCTGCTGTGATGTTGATCGTACCTTCAATCGAGTTTTCAATGGGAACAATCCCTTTATCTGCCTTGCCTTCTTCAACCGCTTCAAGAACATCTACAATGGAATCACACTTGTACCAATCGTTTTGGTGATCAGCAAAATATCGAAAGGCAGCTTCTTCCGAGAAACTTCCTTGTGGGCCTAAATATGCTACTTTCATTACGTGAGAACGCCTGCCTTTTGTTTTTCATATCAGTATACAACGATTGCTGCGATACACCAACAGTTATTAACAAAAAGGACCCTATTATTTCACTTCAACAACAAGGTAACCAAATCTTTTTACACCAAAATAAACATCAAGCCGCCAGATCCCTGGTTTACTGAACTTCAAATTACTTGGTATAGAATGGATAGATCCGACATCTGCGTCCCCAGTCAACGGACTACCTTTTGTCATTTCATACGACCAAACCATCTTCTCATTGTCGGATCCAGCACTTTGGACGAGCACCTTTTCTTTTTCTCCACTTTCCTTGTTTGTAGCCGTTACTTTAAAGTTGCCGCTCGATAAGGTTTCGACTTCATTAGAACTTCCAAAGAAATGCCATATATACTTATCGACCTTACCAGCTATAAAGTCAGGTCCGGAAATGCCCAGTTTGTCTTTTTCACCGATCAATACTTCAAATGTATTTGTTGCAAACTCAGTGGACAGTGACCAATGCTCTGTGCCTTCAATCAATTTTCCATCCTTATAAATTTCAAATGACCTCGCCAGATCATCTGCTTTTTCTTCAGTAAAGAAAGGCGTATAAAAGTACACGTGATAGTTTAATTGGCTGTTAGGCGAAGTGAAATAATAATGAAGGATTTGCGTCACTTCCATCGTTTTTTGGTGATCTAACGTAAATGTTGTTTGGTAGTTATAACTATCCAGCTTTTCACTCGTAAAAATATGCTGCTTGTTCATATTTTTATACATTTCATCGTCCGTTAGTGGCTCAATACCACCTACTATCTTTCCATCTGCCTTAAAGAGAACGGAGCCATCTCTATTCTTTTTTAACGAAAAATCTTTGTTATGCTGGATCCCGTATGTTTCATCTCCATGCAAAAACTGTTCAGCTCCAGTCTGATAACCGGTTTTAGTTGGTGTTGGAGCTTCAGATGTATCATTCAAAACAAATAAGCTTGCACTGACAAAAAAGAACAAAAGCACAAAAACACTTAATACGGGTTTGTAAAATCTTAAAAAATGGAACCTATTTCTTTTATGTTCAATTTGAGCAAGCTCTCTTGCTATCATGCTTTTTTTGTTAGGATCCATTTGATACGTTTTAAACTTTTTGAACTCGCTCATTACACTTTCATCCGTTAATCGTTTCAATGTAATCACTCCACTTCTCGAGCACCAGCTTTTTCTTAAGCGACTGAATGGCCCTGTGATAGGTAAGATTCACTTTGGCAGTTTTCCATTGCAAAATTTGAGAAGCTTCCTCTGGAGAATACTCCAAGATTCCTCGTAAAATTACGATGTCTCTATATGAGGACTTCAGTTCATTTATAGCTTTGTAGAGCTCCGTTTTCCGTTCATCTTCTAACACCCACTCTTGAGGTAGTTTGTCTTTTTCGGTAAAGAGACTCCATAGATGGGAAAGAAGCAGTTGCTGGCGCTTCTTTTTACGTATCTGATCAATCGCTATGTTTCTTGCAATTGAAATCAGCCACGTTTTAGGGTCAGAACGCCTTTCAAATTGTTCTATATGATTAAACCCCTTAATAAAAACTTCTTGGACGATGTCCTCAACGTCTTTTGTGCCAAGATAATAAATAAGAAAATTATAAATGTCATTGTGATAGTCATTAAACCACTTCTGAATCATTTCATGGTTTTTCATGGCTTCTCTCCCTCTTTACCAGACCCTTCAAACATTAGACGTCCGCAAGTTCAATTCATTTCACCTGTCTACAAATATTTTACATAAATTATCCAGTTCATATCTAAAAAAAAAAAAAGAACTAATCCGAAAAACGGTCAGTTCCATTAGTTTTAGAAAAAATAGAAAAAACGGAACTATCAAGATAGCTCCTTTTCCCCTACACCTATTGTTTTATTTTAACGCATTAACCGCATTAATTAAGCCGAATCCTGCTTCACCATCATACCCACGTTTGAACACATCTTCTGAAGAAGCTTGGACAATGTGTTTTACTTGTGCTGGCGAAAGCTTGTCTTTACCATGCTGCGCGATAATTACGCCTGCAAGTGCAGCTGTTTTTGGAGCTGCCATGGAAGTTCCACCTTTATAACCATATCCACCGCCAGGAATTGTAGCTAAGCATAGATATGTGCCATCTCTGCCTGCCCCAGTTGCAGGGTCATAGTTAGGACCAAGGTCTCCACCTGGTGCCATTACATCGATTTTGCCAACACCATAGTTGGAGTAGAATGCTAGATTCTTAAGTTGTCCACCTGCAGACACTCGAATCATCTGTTGGCTGCTCGGACTGCGGTGAGTTGCACCATTGTCATCTCCGGATAGTTTTCCTGGAGAGCTGATATCTACTGCATTGTTTCCAGCAGATCCGACAACTGTGACACCTTTTTGAATTGCGTATTGAATAGCACGGTTGAACAAACGAACATCTGCAACTGTATCTTTTGTTGCATAATCAGGATTTTGGAACCAGTCATAGCCGCCAAGAGACATGTTTACAACATCCACATTGTCATCCGCTGCTGTCATTAATGCTTCAGCTATATCAGACGTTGCCGCTCCACCAGTAGGACCAAAAACGCGGTAAGCTGCTACTTTTAAATCAGGTCCTACACCCATCGTACGACCTTTAGCTGCAATCGATCCTGCAACGTGTGTACCGTGTGAGTTCTGGTCCATCGCGTCCGGATACCCTGGTACAAATGACTTTCCGTATGCATAATTGTCTTTCAAATCAGGATGGTTGTAATCAATTCCTGTATCAATAACACCTACAACGATGTCATTTCCATCTACTGATTTACCAGTGCCGCCAGGAAGTTTCCATGAAGCTCCGTCTCCTGTAACTTGCTTAATATCCCATTGTAATGTTTCGTACAAATCTGCACCTGTTGCAGCTTCAGTAACCATTGCCTCAGCTTCAATAGCTGCTGTTTCAGGGTAAACGATGTTTTGTACTCCTGCATCTAGTACTGTGCTCGATTTCTTAATTTGAGATAGGAAGTTTGGATTAGTAGAAACGACCTCTACCGCACCAAGCTTGTCCAGTTTCGCTTCAATCTGGCCTCCAGCTTTAGAAATGTCAGCTCCAAAATTTGTCGGCAACTTCGCTTGATCCTTAAAAATAACTATGTACTTCTTCTCTTGCCCTACTTCTGCCTTTGCTAAAAATGGGGAGCCACTTAATGCGACGGAAGCCCCAAGTGTTAGTGCAAGGGCACTAGCCATAAATTTACTTTTCATGAAGATCATTCCTCTCTTGTATTCTATATTTTATTATAATTATTTTTCATATATTTACAATTCATTTTCAGAACATTATTTATATTCTGTTAATAATAATTCATTATACCCACAACCAAAGTCTCGTTATTGTAAACATACTAAACTATTATTAGATATGAATAATTTTTCTAGAATTACTTTTCTGGCATAATAAAAACAACCTTCTCAACTGAGAAGGTTGCTTACTTTAGTAGGACTTTTAATTTTTAAGCTGCTTTTCAAGAAGGTTAATAAACTTCTGTTGAGCTTCTGGCTTTTGAATCATTTTATTAACCCGAGCCTTACTTTCTAAATAACCTCTAACGTGACGGTTTATAAAGAATAAACGGTGATACTTTTCTTGTTCATAAATACGCTTAAACCAATCGTACTCTTTTAAAATCTCTATATGACGATCGATCTTTTGCGTATCAAGTGTGTCCTTATATCCTGCATTAGTAAACAAATTGCTTATGAATTCTATTAGTGCGTTTAAAATGGTGGTCACTCCCTATTACTTGACTTCGTATAGATTTTTAACGACCCGCCATCAACTCCATATACTTCTCCATCATGCGTCCAGCCGTACTTTTCATAATACCCTTCCAGATCCGTACTAAGATAAAGATTTCCAAATCCTTTTCGGCCAGTTTCTTCAATAGCATGCTGAAGTAATTGTGAACCGATTTCTTTTCCTCTATATTCTGGATTCACATACAAACAGGCAAACCATGGGTATAGATCTTGGCGGCTGTTAAGATCATTCCTAAGCAATGCATAAGTTCCTACAATTTCTTCTTCAATAAATGCAATATAAAACCTCGGTAATTCATCCTTTGTTTGGCAAGAATGAAGCATGCAGTTTTCATAAAACTTGTAGTTTTGTTCGCTTCCCCACTGTTTCCAAAAAACATTTACTGCCTTATCAAATAAATCTTTACGTTGTTGTACTTCAATTATCTTCAACAGTATCTCTCCTATCATTCACATCTTTTACTCTTTGGAAAAATTTAAGTTCACTCGTTCAATTTCGTTTCTTTAAAGATTGAAAGAGCCGCATAGCATGACAAAATCAAGGAAACAAAAGCGATAAACGTATACATATTTACATACAGTGTGTTGGTTCCTTGATTGAGCCAGCCGAATCTATAAATTTGTGAATCCATGGTTGTTGGTGGTCCGCCTAGTTCATGGATCAAACGCTTAAAGAAGAAGATCTCCATTACAATAGAAACAATGAAGACAAGAAAAGAAGCTGCTAATATATTTGTCCATTTCTTTCTATTCAACTCCAGCTTTTTTAACAGTGTTAGAAGTACATATCCAGAGTAGGCTATGATCATGATTGCAAAGAATAGTGGAATTAATCCTAGGTTTCCATTTCCTCCAAGCCGGCCAGGCTTTTGTGTAAACAGGTCTACAAGGAAAATAAAGAATAAACTCGCTACTAAAGAAACGATACATCGATTAAGATAGACCCTCATTGCCTGTTCTCCTTTTATAAGGAGATCTTTTTAGGATCTCCCTATGGTAAAGTTCTTGTTTCATTTTCCACTTTTCATTAATCACACCAAGCAGTTCTTCTTGTTTCTTAAATGAAATAATCCTGGAGTCTTGATTTTTCACTCTATTTTCAACCTCATAATTTAATGCCACTTCATATGTAATTCCATTGAAAATAGCAAATAATAGTTCATCTATATCATTAGTCGTTAACCTTTTTAACTCAATCCCTCTTTCAATCACAACGTAGTGATAACCACTTTCGTTCACCTCAATATGAGGAATCGCAAAGTCTTTGGAGAATCCGTATGTTAAGTGATATGTATGTACATTAATTAATTCGGCATAGTGATCCACTACATTTTTTATTGATTCTAGACTTTCTTTATCCATGCATATTTCCGCCTCTCAGTATGAATTCACAAAAAATTTACCTTTACCTGTTTCCTACTTCATAATCATGTGCTAGTCTTCTTATATAGGATAATTTAACTAGATTAGGATGTTCGACAGATGTGTAATGATAATATCGCGATACAAATCATTAAGAAGCTAGGTACATTGTTCGAGGAGTATAGAATTAGTAATTGTGAAAAACAACGCAAAAAATTGGTTCATGATATTCAGATTCTTGGTGAAAAATTAGAGGAAATTCAATAATTAATTAAGCTTAGGGTTATTAAACTTTAAGCTTTTATTATTTCTCTAAGGTATATCTTCCTAAAATGAAGTCTATAAAGGACCGGCTTGCGATTGGCAGCACTCTTTTATCCTTATAAGCTAGACTGATCGTGCGTGCAAACGATGGTGAGATTGGTTTTGTTACAACCTGATAAGGACATCGGCTTAAAATTAATTTCGGTAAAATTGAAACACCCAGTCCTTGTTCAATCATCGACATAATTGCGTAATCATCGTGTACACGGTATTGGATATTAGGTTCAACACTGTTTTGTTTAAAGATTGTTAAGGGCTCACTGATTTCTCCCTCATCTAGAAGGATATAGTGTTCGTTCATCAACTCTTCTAAAGAGACCACGTCTTTTTCAGCTAAAGAATGATTTTCTGGAAGCACCGCAAACATTTCATCTTTTTGCAACGGAATCATCGTGAGATTCGAAACAGCATTCGGATTCACAAAACCAAAATCAACGCTTCCTTCTTTAATCCAATTCGCGATATCTGTATAATCCCCTTGATGAATTTCAAATTCAACCGCTGGATACTGCTTCTTAAACTCTTTTATCAGCCCCGGCAGCCAGTGACAGGAAACACTTGAAAAGGAACCGATTCGAATAAGCCCTGTCTCTAACCCTTCCATCTCTTTAATTTTTTCTTTTAATTCTCTATGTGAGTTGCAAATCTTTTTAATAAAAGGCAGAAACTCTTCTCCATCTGGCGTCAGCTTAACTCCCGTTCGAGACCGTAAAATGAGAATGGTTGAAAGTTCTTCCTCTAAGGAATGCACCATTTGGCTAATGGCGGATTGGGTATAACCGAGCTCTTCCGCCGCTTTCGTAAAACTGCCTGTTTCAACAGCTTTAATAAAAGCATAATAAGCATTCACTCATCTCATCCCCCTTATATTAGGAAATCTAATACTTCCATTATAAATATTCGTTTTATTAATGAAAAGCCAGGTGTTACGATATATCCACGCGAAAGATAATGAGGAGAGGTCAGGCGTTCGAATATGACACAAAAACAAGCAAACTGGATTTTAGCATCTGTTTCGATGGGTTGGGGATTGTCGTATGTGTTTATGAAACTCACGGTTGGCAGCATTCCTTCATTAACGATAGTGGCCCTGCGGTTTGGCATTGCTTTTATTGTGATGATGTTGATCTTTCGCAAAAAAGTATTTTCGGTAGATGTTCAAACGTTGAAATACAGTGCCATTGTTGGCGCCTTGTTATGGGGAGTATTTATCACGCTTATGTATGGGATTCAGCATACGTCGGCTTCATCTGCCGGATTTCTAGTGAGCACAACCGTTATCATCGTACCGATTCTACAGACATTCATCACAAAAAAATGGCCGACGAAAGAAGTGACAGCAGGTGTGATCCTCGTTTCTTTTGGCTTAGCTCTTCTTACGATTGGTAAGGATTTCAGTTTTGCGTTTGGCTCTTTTTATTGTTTAGCAGCTGCGTTTCTGTACGCTATACACATTATTGCAACGAATCATTTTGCGCGGAGAGTAGATGCCTTAATACTCGGAATCTATCAACTGGGATTCGCGAGCGTTTTTGCAGCCGTTGGATCGTTTATTCTTGAAACTCCCGTTTGGCCGCAGACTCTAATTCATTGGGTAGCCATACTCGGATTGGCACTCATCTGTTCTGCTTATGGCTTTGTGATGCAGCCTATCGTACAAAAGTACACGACGCCTGAGAGTACCGGTTTTCTGTTTTCACTCGAGCCCATTTTCGCAGCGTTGTTTGCATTCATCTTCCTGAATGAAAATATGGGGCTTCAAGGGTATATCGGTGCGGTCATTATTTTGTGTGGTGTGTTTATCGCCAACTCTACTTTTACAAAACATAAGGAAATAAGGCTAGTGGCAGAGAATAACGGAATTGTGGAAAAGGCATAGAGGGAGTTAGAGTTAGCCGCTTTAACTGGCAGCTAACTCTAGGGTTAGGTAGAGAATAGATTTTACATAAACAATGACGCAAGCCAAAACCCTGCTGGAATGGAAGCCCAGAGTGTTCCATTTATGAAGATCAGCTTGGGATAACTGGTTTTGTTGATCCCATTTTTATAATAAAACCACCATACGTTGACAGCTCCGATTACCCAGACAGGAAGAATTAAAAAGAACTCTGGCGCGACATAAGTTTCGTCCGTATAGTTCTCTCCGATTGTTCCCGCAGCAAAGAAAATAGCGATAAAAACCGTAAGAAAGCCGCAAATGATGACATTGCTCCAAACAAGAAAAGTCTTCACTTTATCTAACTCCTTTTTGAGCATAATGTTAGATCGGCCCGCCGCCTCCACCATGGTGGTTGTTTCTTCCTGCTGCCCTCGTTCTTTCAGCAGCATTATTGATCTGCGTTCCTTGACTCAAATGCTGATCATCATGGTAGATGTTGACACCGCCCGTACCCCTCTTCTTCCCGCGATTATCAAAATAAATGGCTAGTGCGCACACAATGACAAGTGGTGTTAGAACAATTATCCATAACATATTGATCACTCCTCACTTAATTTTTATATAACCGACCTAAAGAAACTTTTACCTTATTATTCCATTATACAGTATGGAGTCTTGAAATAGGTGTCGTTTTAAACAATAGACAATCCCACGTCTCTTACTATTACCGTATGTCCTTCTCAAGCGGACAACTTCTTCCATGTGAAAAAACTTGTGGAATGAACACCGATTTTTGTGGATTGAACCCAAAATCTCGTGGATTAAATGTGAAATTTCGTTGATTGAATATCTATTCTTGTTGATTCAAAGCCTAAATTTAATGGATCATCAAAAAGATGTACTTCTCAGCTGGAATGGGCATTATAGATTCACTTTACGATACTCTTTTATCCGCTAAAACCGACCCTGCCGACTGCCACACACTTTAAGGAACAGAATCAGACAATTTTTATTGTCCATTGGATAAAAACTGTGCAGAAGACCATCCTTTTTCACACTTAACGAAAATCCTTTCTTTACCTCAACAAAAAAACCGACCCAATTCTCTATCTAGGGTCGGCTGCTTACTTAATTATTCTGTTTTGCTGCTATCTGGCTCATCTTCCCGCTTATTGTAGTCGTATTTCGAGGGATCAACTTTCTTGAATCCATTAATTTTGTGAAATCGCAGTAAGTCACCGTAAACGGTTTTATCAGATAGATCGAGTTTCGTTTGTACGTCTTTTTCTAACGCTTTGATCTCTTCCGTCTCTTCAATCAGTTCACCAGTTTTTGAATCATAATATTTACCATCGATTCCGGTTACCTTAGGAGAAACAAAGTCTCCGTTACGTAACGGTGTCACTTCATCATGGTCCTTAGACATTAAGTCCGTTCCGAACTGAATGTATTCTTTTGTGTCCATGCCCAATAAGTGCATTAGTGTTGGACGAAGGTCGACTTGTCCTCCGACTTTATCGATGGTGCCGCCTTTTAGTCCAGGTGCATGGATAAACAATGGTACCTTTTGTAGCTGTGTGTTCTCAAACGGTGTTATCTCTTTGCCGATTACTTTTGCCATCGATTTATTACGCGTTTCGGCAATACCGTAGTGGTCACCATACATGACAACCATTGTATTGTCGTATAGACCAGCTGCTTTTAAGTCCGAGAAGAACTGCTGAATTGCTTCATCCATGTATCGTGCCGTTTGGAAGTAGCGGTCCACTGTTGCATCCCCTGTTGTGTGAGGTGCGATCGTCGCTTCCTCTTCAGAGATTGGGTATGGGAAGTGGTTCGATAATGTGATGAATTTTGTATAGAACGGTTGCTTTAATGACTTCAGCATCGGCATCGATTCTTTAAAGAACGGCTTATCCTTCAGTCCATAGTTCGCAACGTCTTGCTCGTTCATGTCGTAATATTCTGCGTCAAAAAACTTTTGAAAACCAAATCGTTTGTAGATCACATCTCGGTTCCAGAACGATTTGTAGTTACCATGAAAAACGGCTGTTGAATATCCTTGTTGTTCCATGATCGCTGGAGCCGCTTGGTACGTGTTTTCACCTTTTGTCGTAAACGCTGTTCCTTGCGGTAATCCGTATAGGGAATTCTCGAGCAAGAACTCAGCATCAGCTGTTTTCCCTTGAGACGTTTGATGATAAAAGTTATTGAAATACAATGTGTTCTGATCTCGCGTTAACGAGTTCAGAAACGGCGTTACTTCTTGTCCGTGCAATTTATAGTTGATCGCGAAGTTCTGCAGAGATTCCAAGTGAAGGTAGATTACGTTCATCCCTTTTGCTTTTCCAAAGTATTCCGGATTCGGTTCAGCATAGTTCGCTCTCACGTAGTTCTCTACTTCTGTTACGTCATCTGTATCCGCAAGTGCACGCTGAGCCGATGACTTAGAACTCACTATGGCATCATAGATGGTGTAGTTATACATCCCTAAATATTTCACGATGTAATTACGGTCGAATGTTCTTGTTAATAGCTCAGGACGATCAATTTCAGCTAATAGTAAATTCGCTGATAATGCAATTACCGCAGCAAATCCTACAGCCAATACGCTTTTACGCTTTACTTTAACGGGTTCTGGGTTAATCTTTTTCATTAAAACCAATACTAACAAAATGATGATGTCTAAAAAGAATAGAACATCGTAAGGGTTAAACAACGCACCAATACTATTGCCAATCGTACCGGCATTGTCCGTCTGCGTTAACGTTGGAAGCGTGATAAAGTCTGTGAAAAAGCGGTAGTACATCATATTGGCATACAACAGCATTGTCATAAGTCCATCAATGACAATCATCCAGATGAACGATTTTCTTCCTTTAGCAAACAGTGCAAACCCTAAGAAAAGAAGAGCAGAGCCTAGTGGATTGAAGAATAATAGAAATTCTTGAAAACCACCTTCTACTCCTAGGTTAAATTCAGTTTTATAAGCAACGTATGTTTTGATCCAAAGAACCAAAACCGTTAATGTGAAAAACCCCATATGTTTATTTACTATATTTTTTCGGTTTATCAATTTTCTCACCTCTACTATTTCCAGAACACAATCTAGCAATCTCTCTTACTTTTAAACCACATACAAATACGATATGAAAACAATAAAAAAATACTACATATTATTAACTAAAAAGTCAATTATACATACCTTTCAAAACACCTTAAAATAGTACTGACTAACTGAAAAAGCCGCCATGCAGGCGACTTTTGTGCAATTATGAACGTATTGTGACTAACTGAACTTCATTTTGTTTTTTTGCAAAAAAGTAAGTTTGCAGCGTAATCACGTTCCGCAAAACGTACGATAAGGTCCTTCTGTGTCAGGTGGAAGTTTCGTGTACTCTTCTTGATCTGGTGTGTGGGCATATGGATTTGTGAGTACGCCAACCAGTTTCTCCATCACGCTGTAGTCTCCAGTCTGGGCTGATTCGAGTGCCTCTTCCACTCGGTGATTTCGAGGAATGACACTTGGATTGCTGTTGCGCATCAACTCATCTGACTCTGATTTTGATTCAGGCTGTCGCGCTCTTCTGTCCTGCCACTTTTCTTGCCATGAAGCGAATTCTTCTGAGCCAAACAACTTTGTGCAATCTTTCGTACCAAACGTTAATTTACTGAAGGTGTTCGTAAAGTCCGCTTCATGTTTCTGCATCAAGTTAAGCAGTTCTTCAATCAGAGCTGTATCTTCTTTCTCTTCATTAAACAACCCGAGTTTCGATCTCATTCCTCTAAAATAGTTTGCGTGATACAATTCAGAAAACCCATAGAGAACCTCTTGAGCCATTCCAACGGCTTTTTCTTGATCTTCATGCAACAGCGGCAATAGAGTTTCTGCAAAACGCGCAAGGTTCCAACCGGCAATCCTCGGCTGATTGGCATAAGCATAGCGACCTTCTCGATCAATGGAACTGAAGACAGTCACTGGATTATAAATATCCATGAACGCACACGGTCCATAATCGATCGTTTCTCCGCTGATCGTCATGTTGTCTGTGTTCATGACACCATGAATAAAACCAGCCAGCTGCCACTTCGAGATGAGATAAGCTTGGCGCTCAATTACTTTTTTAAGGAGGTTCAAATAACGATTGTCACCATGATTGATTTCTGGGTAGTGACGTTCGATCGCATAATCAGCAAGCTCCTTCAGTTCCTCAGGTGTTCCCCATTTTGCTGCGAATTCAAATGTACCGACACGTAAATGACTGGATGCCACTCGGGTCATGATCGCACCAGGCAAGTTGGTTTCACGAATGATTGACTCTCCTGTTGTTACAACGGCAAGGCTGCGAGTGGTCGGGATCCCAAGAGCATGCATCGCTTCACTGATGATGTATTCACGCAGCATGGGTCCAAGAGCCGCTCGACCGTCTCCTCCACGTGAATAAGGAGTTCTCCCAGAACCTTTTAACTGGATATCAAAACGCTCACCTTTAGGCGTCATCTGCTCACCGATCATCAAGGCACGCCCATCCCCGAGCATGTTAAAATATCCGAACTGATGGCCAGCGTATGCTTGTGCAAGTGATGATGCTCCTTCAGGCAGCTTATTTCCGGCAAACACATCAACATTTTCTTCGTTTTGAAGTGCCACGGCGTTTAAGCCTAGCGATTTTGCTAAGGATTCGTTAAGCACAACCAACTTCGGTGAACGAACAGGATTCGTATTTATAGTAGAAAAGAATTTTTCCGGTAGACGAGCATAGCTATTGTCTAAGTTCCATCCCGTATCTTTTGTCATGTGATCTCCTTTAATGATTTTCTATTTGTTATCGTTTTTCTAATTCCACAGTAACACAATGCAAACTTCAATTGGTCTGGTTCTGCTCATTTATTATTCCCTAATGCATACAAAAAGAGCCTGTCGCAGATGGCCCATAAATGAATTAATAAGACATTAAGTAATCGAATTAAAAATAAAATCTAGATAAATAGAAATTTTTTATATTAAAGTAAAATTATAGAAATAAGCTTATGTAAATGGTAAGATATGTCTGGCAAAGTATCGAAAAATTAGGGGGATCATTTTGAAAAAATTCTTTAGAGAACATCCTATTTTATTTGCTGTTTTTATATTATTAGCATCACGTTTAGTAGGATTAGGTGTAGTAAATATTATTAAGATATTTCAACCAGACATTGACATAATAAAAGATTTAGGTTGGCTCATACAAATCCTTTTTGCATCAACTTCTGTTGCACTTGTGTATTGGTCAGGTGATGTAAGAGGAAACGGATTAGCAAAACCTGTATCGAAGAAAGAATGGTTACTGTGGATACCGCCCTTAATTCTTCCTATTTACATTTTCTTATCTCTCGGATTTCATGTAAGTGACCCTTCAAAAATGATAATTTTAATCGTTTCTGCTTTATGTGTAGCAGTCAATGAAGAAGTCATCTTTAGAGGGGCACTTGTGAAAGGATTTCTTCGTTTTGGCACGATGGTTACCCTTTTTGTTCCATCAATACTTTTCGGTCTTATTCATTTAGGAAATATCTTGGTAGGCGGAGATGTCAAATTCGGTGTATTCCAAGCTCTTTGGACAACCGCAGCAGGAATCGCATACACTGCTTTAGTCCTTCGTAATGGAAGTATCTTGCCTGCTATTGGCTTTCACTTTATTTTAGATCTTACAGAATATTTCGCAACAGGTGAAAACGGTGTACACGAATTAGGGTTTTCGACAGAAAAACTGTCCATATTTTTAGCACTAACAATTCTTTTTGCTATTTATGCTTTGTACATGTACTTCAAAAATACGAGGAGGCTCTTAAGTGAATAAAATATTCCTGCAATTAGAAGGATTCGCTGTTTTGATTTTAAGCCTTTATTTTTATCAATATTATCAATTTAGTTGGGTTTTATTTTTCATTTTAATATTTGCACCAGATATATCGATGATTGGATACTTTCTGAACAATAAAAGTGGTGCATTATTATATAATATATTTCACACCTATATAATAAGTATTTTGTTCATTTTTTCCGGACTATTATTAACTAACGATACACTCTTAGCAATCGGTATTATATGGTCCGCGCATATCGGAATGGATAGAATGATTGGGTATGGTTTAAAATATTCAACAGGTTTTAAAGACACTCATTTAAATCGCATTTGAATTCTCGCGTAAATAAAGTCAAGCTCATAGAAAAAGCAACTGATTTAGAATCAGTTGCTTTAGTTCTATTTTAATAACTATCTTCCATTTTTCATATGTAATGAATTGTTATTTGATTTTTAAGACATATAATTCTTCGTTATCAACGATTTTTCCAGTATTGATAAAACCTAAATTTTCGTATAAACGTTTCCCTAATTTATTTTTAGGATCTGTTGATAAATAGATTTCTTTGCAATCATCTATTTTTTTCATTTCTTCAATGACGAGTTGTACAGCTTCTTTTCCATACCCATTTCCTTGAAATTTTTTGTCAACCATGATTCGACACAATTCAAAATAATCCATCACTGGTGAGTATCCATACATGGTAAAGCCAATTAATTGACCATCTTTTTCAATTGCTTTTGTGGTCCACGTTTTTTCATACTGAGCTTGTACCATAGATAAGGCATTTGATGCTACAAATTCCTCACAAATAGTTGGCATATTCTCACTTGTTGACAAGAAAATTACATCTACCCAATTCTTTTCATTTATTTCTACTAGTTTAATCATTTTTACACCTTCCAAATTATTATCATTTATTTAAGATAGTAGCTATATCGCCATGAAATATCTTTTACGATTCAGAATATAAAAAAATCCCCCTATAAATATCTTCAACCAGACTTACGAAGAACATTAGTCCCTAGTTCGAAATGCAATAGCACCATACCTTACAAATCGTCTTAATGAAGCATTTTCTCTTGATACCTCTTTTTGATCCAAATAAAAGTCTTGTTGTCCCTTAAAGACAAATAGTAAACTTCTAATCATTAAACAAGCGATACTTGCGATGATAAGTTAAGAATACGGTGTGCGTAACCTATTTTTGCAGTAAGGAATTAAGCAGATAGCTTACTTATAATTGCAGAAGGATTAGACGTAAATACAAGATAGTTTTGTTTTGCTGTATTGATGAATACCCGATCTGTTGTTCCGTATGGTAGTCCTATTCGGATTGCATCCTGATCTTCCCCGCCATATGTATCGTCTAAACGAACGTCAAGAATATCTGACGAAGGAATCTCAATCCGCAGCAGCTGCCATCTAATTACAAAGTTGTTTTCTACTTTTTTTACACTCACTTCAATCATCTCGCTTCCACTCCCTCTTAGACTGTCTGTACATACTACGTTTTAAGAGGCTGGAAAGTTTCGGTAATTGATAATAAGTGACTAACTAACCCACATCTCTTGGACTTCAAAAGGCTGCCATCTTTGAATAGAAGCTTACCTTTTACACCAACTGCACCATTGCCCGCTCGATATTTAGAGCCTTCAAATTCAAAAGCTTTGTTATTCGATATAAATTCAGCTTTCTCTAGTTTAAGCAGAACTCCGTGTAACACCATCGTTTTTGGATTGTACAACCCTTTATCTTTCAATTCTTTAAAAGTAGCTTCGATCACATCTACTCCATATTTATCTTTTAAAAAACGTTTAATTTCCTTTTTATCGTTCTCACTTAACTTTTTGGCAATCGTTAGGTCTAGTGTTATGAATTGCATCTCACTGTTTAAAGCTTCGTCCTTTAACATAATGGAATCAAAAGCATTGCTGTAAATGGTACCTAATTCTCTTTTTATATTTTGTTCCTGATTACACGCGGTAAGTAGTAAAGCCAAAAGCAATGGTACAAAATAAGATTTTTTCGTAAACTCCATCCCACTCACCCCTAACAAAAAAATACAGAGGTGAAACACCACCTCAATTGTACGAATTTTATATTGAATGCCTTTTATTTTAAAAACTTCTCAATCCTTTGCCCGAAGTACAATACCACCATATCTTACAAATCTTTTTAATGAATCATTATCTCTTGATATCTCTTTTTGATCCAAATAAAAGTTTTGTTGTCCCTTAAAAATAAAAAATAAACTTATAATCATAAAACATGCCACACTTGCGATAATAAGCCATACCATTTCCATACACCCTTTCTTGTAGTTAAGAATGCAGTGATGTACGTCAAGTTGTCATTCCTTTATTATACATTTAATTACCTGTATTTTACATATAAACAGACGAAAAATGACGTTAGCTTTTTTTCCGTTTATGTTTTTCATGAATGATTTTCTTGTTAAGTATTCTAACTTCTCCAACCATTAACAACCTCATATCCTCTACTATATACTTAGCTAACTCTTCATCAGAAATATCATCTCCATGAATATCAAGACGGAATTCTTGGCCTTGTAATCCCCCACCGTTCGTAAAATTTAATTCAAAGTCGAATTGAACTCTTTTATCCATTTCAGATTCACCTCTTATTTATCAGTTGTTATTTGATAGCTATTCTAGTTAGTTGAAACCAATACCTTCATTAATGGAACAGCGCTTAAATTCAATAAAAAAAGAGCTTCTTAGCTCTTTTTAACAAACACAATAAGATCATTCAACCGTAATAACTCCATCATCGAAATGAATGTTTTGAACTTGAGTTACTCCAAGTTTTTCATAGGTGATTCTTAACGTGTTTATATCATTAATGGGATTTGTAGCATGGAATTCAACTCGTAAAACTAAGTAAAATTCACCATTTACCTTGTAGTCTTTAACTGAAACGAAATCCTTATCTAATCCATCTTCTTTTACACTCTTTTCATCAAGTGCACCAATCCTTTCTGTACTCGCTATAAAGGGTTGAATCGTAAATTCTTTGTCGTCTTTTGCTACAATTATTCCATCTCTTTTTATAAATTCTATTTTTTTAAGTCTTGGTTTTCCCATCCCCTCCCATTTAACTGGGTATCCAATGTAAATGGGTTTTCTGTCTTTCCAATTTTCTATCCCTACTGTTGAATGACCCAATTTTGTAAATTCCCCGTCTTGACTTATAAAGTTAAATGTCCACCAAAGACCTAAAAGGAGCATTGCACAAAAGAACAACAAAGTAACCTTTTTCTTCATTTATCCACCTCTATTTTCTGCTCGCTAACCCAATCCAGACCTAATAGGTTCCACAATAAAAAACTCATCAATATGGCATAATGCTTCTGCCCTGAAGGAAGGTAAATAAGCAAGATCATTCCTATGATGATTAACGGGACTTGCAGCAAAAAATACTTTTTCAACTGTATATTCCTACACACTCTTTCTTTATTTTTCTAATACTCCATCGAATTTGCAGCTTTTAACAGGTCATCCATCTTAAACTCTGAACCCATTAGCATCATTCCATAGTAATCATCGTCTTTCTTCCAACGAATCGATTTTACATCTGATGTATCACTTTCAATGATAACTTCTGTTCCATCTTCCAGCTTTGTTGTCTTTACTTTTCCTTCATTATGAAAGTTCGTTTTTTTATTATGAAACGTTGTAACGTTTAGAACTGCTCCTTTTCCGTTTCCATACACAAACTCGGTGTGTGTGATAGCCCCTTTTGGATCTCCAGGTGGATCTCCAGCGTACCTAAGTTGGACGAGTTTTGGTTTAAATGGCAGTAATTCTGGTGCTGCCAATCTTTCCTGCACACTCTCTGGTAATTCTTCCACCATCACCTTTACATCTGGATAATCCTTCTTTAACTGTTCAACAGCTTCGTTCTCACTGCATGCCGTTAACATGACTAATAATAAAAGACCCATTAATTTTTTCATGTCATTCCCCCTGCTTCTCTATATTCGGTATTTTGGAATTTAATTCCTGTACCTTTTATTTTGATATCGCAGCAAAAAAAAGACGCATTCATATGAAGTACGTCTTTTTACTAAATGATAAACTTATAGAATTTTCTCCATGGATATTCTCGTATTTGAATATCCTAGTTTCTTATATAATCGATATGCGCCGTCATTCTTTCCGAACACACTTAATCCAATCGACTTTACACCAGAATTCTTGAGAATTTCTTGAAGCTTTTCTAACGTCTTACTTCCATACCCTAGGCCTCTTTTGGCCTCATCAATTAAGATGTGATATAAGTAAGCTTGGTTGATTTCAGAAATGATACTGTACCAAAGAAGTCCTACTTTTTCATTTGAATTGGCGTCTACTATATTGTACAAATATTGCCCTTCCGTAGCTAAACCATCCTTAAACATGTCATTCATCATCATTTCAGATTCTTCTAACGCTTGCTCCATTGGTAAATCAAAGTTCTTCGTAATGTCTTGAGCATAATCAGGAATCATAAAATCCATATATCTTTTAAACTCTGCTTCGTTAACTTTGCATAATTTTATCATTCTATCTCTCTCCATTCTTTTTTCCGAATCAATCAATAGAAAGGAGTAAACAGAGGTATTTTATTAAAATCTATTATCATGAATAAACACCTTCGTTTACTCATGGTCTCCATGGTACGCACATAAAGTTCTTCGACATCTTCAATCCTCCTTCAACACATGTAATTTTACCATAAAAATCCATGTGGTAGTATCCTATTAATCTTCAATAAGCTCCATTATAAATTCTCTCATTTCTTCTTTAATCTCTTCCCCCGATTCATCCAAAAGCTCACCCTTCACTTTGCTTCCTGGGATGTTTTTTGAAACAACAATTCCCAAAAGAGTACGTTCGCATTCCCAAATTTTTATGGTATATAAATCTATGAGTTCGTTTGTTTCATCACTCAGTCCTAATGAAATTGAACTGCAATAGTCTGGCTGAAAAGGATCTTCTCCATCTTGGTCATAACTTCCCTCTATTTTCATTCGAACATTTGTATGAAACTCACCTAGTACCGTTTCAAGTAGTTTCTTCAGTTCCTGTTCTCTTTCTCTGATTTCCATTTTTAGTTCAGGAGTAAAATCAACTTGATTGTATATCATGCGCATTCAGCTTCCTTTAGCTCTTAATTGTGCAATGGCACTCGGTGCACTTCACCTACTTAAAGAAATGACCACGTCAATTTACTTTCTTCTTCACTTCACTCTCATACTTTTCCACGAGTGCGTTATTGGATGACACTCCATACTTCTTTTCTAGCTTTGGTTTCAGTTTTAACCACATCACGTTCTTTTCGTATAGGTCGCGGTCGAGTTGATGATTAAGCTGAGCAAGCGATAATCCTAAAACATCTGCATAAGCTAGGTGTTGAGGCAAATCACTTTGATCTGGTCCAGCATTAATAAATTGGTCCACTTCTTCCTCTGTAGCGGTGATTCCATATTTCTCTTTGGCGATCATTTTCCATACTTTATCCTCATCTATCGCAATTTTTGCTAGGTGTACAGCTTGTTTCTCAGTTAACTCTGTCTCATAATACAACTTTTCCTGAACGAGTGTTCGAATGAGCCATTTGTTAAGCTGTTCATCACCATCTGCCATTTTTTCCGCCTCAGATATGGCGTTATGAAAGACTTTTTTGTAATCATTAAAAGTATATGTATCCAGTATTTCTTTTAGTTCTGCTTCACTTTTCATCTTGATATTTACCGAGTTATTTCCTTGTAATTGGCAACCTGCTATAAGGAATATTACGAACAAACTAGTGAAAATCATTTTATTATACGGCACTTCTCAGTAACACCTCTTTTCACAGCTTTCGGAATTCTGTTGTTACTGTTCAAAACATATTAGAATTAAACCGCTTTTATAAAAGGAATAAAACATATAATATTTTAAAATTCATTAGAGGTGAAAAATAAAAAAAATAAGCCATTGTTCTTCAGCAATCGCACCCGATAGTTGAATAAATAGCATATAATTTATTTACTTAAATTCATAGTATATTCCATCATTGATATTTCTTTTTCCTTCTATGAGAATTTCATTAAGAAAAGACTTAAGATCTTCATATGAGTTAATAACTTTTTTTGTTCTAACTTCTATTTCTAAAATTCTCATCTCAGAATCAATTACATAATAAGCGTTTTTTACCAATGAGTCAGCGAAAATGAAGTGGGTCGTAGGAGTCCTTTTGCTTCTGTATAAATTGTCCATAGTGTTTAAATCAAAAGCTAAATGACCTTCCTCTTCTATGCTTAAACCCTTGTAAGTATCTGCTTCTTTACCTGCAATTCTCAATATATCAAACAAATAACACCCATTATTAAATGCCAAAAACTCTTTATATTCAGCAGGGAATTCTCGTTTTGACTCCTCTTCAAACTTAGTAATATCTTCATTATGTAATGGAGGTTGTAAATGTGTATGCCAACGTCCTTCTTCTAAGTGCCCATACAGGACAGTGTTTGTTTTTAATTTTTTTTTATCATCATGCATTTTGTTTAGTACTTGACCCAAAAATTCAAACATTGATTTCTCCTTTTTATTGGCAAGTTTTTTATTCTTCCACAATCCTGCACGTTTGTTTAATATGAGTTTGTATATTTTTTGTCTTATTATTTATTCGATTGAGCTGTCTTTTAATCCTTTTCTGCTAAAAATGGTAGGTCATTTGAAAGGTGAATTCGCATTCCAAAACGCAGCGTGACAATAGTTAATGTCATCTTGCTAAAACGTGTGCGAATTGAAGCGCTAATTAAGGTGATAAAAGTGGTGTTTTTTAACCAAAACACTTATATACCAATAAAAAATCGCAACGAATTACGCTGCGATTCATAGTGCTAATTACTATGCAATTTGGGTTGTTTTTTCTCGGTTTCTCCCTCAAAAGAGATTGTCTGGACGTTTTTCGTAAAAGTATCCGTTTGTGGAAGATAGAGAATTCTTCTATTAAGTGTTCTGTTTTTTGTTTAATAACATCAGTCAAAATATCTGGCCATTTACTTTATGATTTTATTAAATACTATTGGAAAACTGCTCGTCCTTTTGAGCTATGCAAATCTGTTAGCTGTATCTCGTAAAAGCGCATTTTCTAACTATACGATTAAAGAAATCTTAACGCTCTTTTGACTTTCATTGCAAAATTCAGTGGATCATCAACATCTTCAATATTAACGTAAATCAAATTTGGGTCATCAAACAACCACTCGTTGTGTATTGACGAAACTTCTATTCCTTGATTAATAATTGCACTAACAAATTCCGCTACTTCTTTTTGCAAGAGTGCTACCCTACCTAGACATAAAGCTCTTCCACTTTGATCTCTAGATTCGTATGAGAAAGAAGTTGTAACTCTAAATTGTTTTCCCATGATAGTCGCATTAATATCTTCTCGACTTATTGTTGCCACACATTTTCCACCTGCGAATCCAGCTTGTCCACCGATAATTCTTGCAAACTGTTGACAAGTTGATTCTTCATTCATCTTCATAAAATTATTCACTCCTATCACTATTAGGTTATGAAAGAGTGAATTGATTCGAAATGGACATTAATCTAATCGTTCACAAAAAAGATTTTGTTAAACTAAGAACGGAATGATATAAACCAAGTGCTGAAAGTGATTTTTCACATCAAAAACTTTAAATATAAAAAAATCGTAGCGTATTTTGCCATATGTACAATCTCATTATCCACGATCTGGACCGTTTGTAGAATAAAATAAGGGCTAACCGTTAAAATCAGCTGTTGATTGTTATCCGTCTCTCAAAAAAGAAGGGCTGCCCCAAAATTCAGGACAGCCTCTCGTTACTAATAATTTTTAAAGTTTAATACCCAACTTTTCTTTCACTTCTTTGATCTGCAGGATATGACGTTGTTCGTGATATCCTACGAATGGAATCCATTGCTTCAAGCTGATGTCTCCGAATATAGGATGTGGAAATCCTTTTTCATCTAAATCTTTTTCATCGGTCGTATTGTCGATCTCCCTTAGTTTTTGATGTGTGGCAGCCAAAGAATGTTTCAATTCCTCTAATGTCGCAAATTCATCACTCGGCACCGCGAATTCAGGTGCATCAACCTTAATTTCACGATTAATCGTTGCTTCGATGCGCTTTGAGCTGGCATTCACAGCTTCCCCATTTTTTAGTTGATGCGCGATCGTTTTCCCGATTCCACCTTCCATTAAATATAAATGTTCAAGGATTTGCTTGATCGACCATTCGTGATCGGAAGGCTTTTTGTTCAGGATTTCATCCGATAAGCCATCCACTTCATTGTACAAATCTTCACGGGCTTTATCATTTATAAGCATGTTTGTTCACCTTTTATAAATCTGACTTGATACGATTTTATCATGAAACGTTCAAATTATTGTTGCTGAAAGTTTTGGATTAGGAAGAGAAAAAGCATTCCGAATCCGAAATGCTTTTTGCTCGCTCTTTATTTTAATTGACTGATAAACGGTCCATAGTTTCTTGGTGAACGCTGAACAGACAGCCATTTGAGTGTGGTGAATTCTTCTAACACCCACTCACCGTTAAAACGGCCAAGTCCAGAATCTTTTTCTCCGCCAAACGGCATATGTGGTTCGTCATTTACTGACTGATCGTTCACGTGGATCATACCTGTGTGAATATCATGCGCGATGTTTGTCGCGTGTTCAATATTCGTTGAATGTACGGCTCCGCTAAGACCGTACGGATACGCATTCGCCATTTGAATCACGTCTTCATCCTTTTCAAACGGAATGAGTACAGCGACAGGTCCAAAGATTTCATTTTTCGCAAGAGGCATCTCGTTGTTCACGTCCGTTAGAACAGTCGGCTCCAGAACATTTCCTTCTGCACTTCCCCCTAAAGCGACTTTCGCACCTTGCTCAACGCTTGCCTCTACATCTTTTAATATTCGATCTACTTGTTCACGATTGATCAGCGGACCAACGTTTGTGTCTTTTCGAGACGGGTCGCCATATTTAAGATTCTTAGCGCGCTTTATAAAGGTTTCTGCAAACTCATCGTAAATTTCTTTGTGGACAAAGATCCGGTTGATCGCCATACAAATCTGTCCTTGGTGATAAAATTTACCGAAAAGCGCTGAATCTACAGCTTGATTGATATCGGCATCTTTTAACGCGATAAACACGTTGTTGCCTCCTAATTCAAGTGCAGTCTTTTTCAGGTTCTTACCAGCAAGTTCACCAATATGGCGGCCAACTTCTGTAGACCCTGTAAACGAGATAAGACGCGGTGTCGGGTGAGTTACGATTTCATCACCAATTTCTGAGCCCCGTCCAACAATAACATTAATAAGTCCTTTTGGAAGACCAGCTGCTTCAAAGATACTTGCAAATATGAGTCCTCCTGTAACAGGTGTATCTGTCGCTGGTTTAATAACGACTGCATTTCCTGTCGCAATGGCAGGTGCAATGGACCGGATCGCCAAATGGAACGGGAAATTCCATGGGCTGATGATTCCAATCACCCCTAGCGGATTTCGATATACTCGATTTTCCTTACCTGCTGTTTGCGAAGGCATGATCAAACCTTCCATACGATACGGATACGTCGTCGCTTCTTTCAATATATTGAGTGAAGCTCGGAACTCTGAAATAGCCTTCATATACGTGCTGCCTGATTCTTTAATGATCCAGTCTAAAATGAACTCTTCATTCTCCTGCATCACTTCAACAACTTTTTCTAATACAGCGCGTTTGTTTTGAGGAAGCTCGTTCGCCCATTCTAATTGCGCAATTCTAGCTGCTTCATACGCTCCGTCTAAATCTTCCTTCGTTGCGGCTTGAATCGTAACGAGTTCTTCTCCAGTAAACGGATTGGCGTTTACCATCTTGCTGGCGCTTCTTCCTTTTCTCCATTCACCATTGATATATATATTGGAAAAATTAGTGTTCATATTCTTGCACACTCCTTTTTACTAACTAAAGATTAGTTAAGACCTTACTCCTTTTCAATCATGTTGTAAATCAATCTGCTTAAACTGAATTATGTGATTTTTTAACATTCAGGAATTTAATTGATTGCATACAAGATGTTCATTTTTTTATAATGGTGGTGAATGGAGGCTGGTAGAAATGGCAAATCATTTTGCCGGAATCAGACGCTGCTCATGCAAAGCCTAATAGGGGCGATCCTTTGTATGGGCGTACTGTTTAAGTAAGTTTTTCGCCCGAACATGAGTATTCGTTTCTAAGAATGGCTTTGCACCTTATTCTCTTTTTATTAAAAATAAGGAGCTGAATGCAGTGAATTCACCATTCATTAGAAACCATCAATATAACCTCATAAAAAAACAAATCGGACAGTTGCAGCATGCCTGCAGCAATGGGGCTGACCCGAAAGTAATAGAAGCCGTTGAGGCGAGTGTTCAATCTAAAATTCTAGAAGCTTTTCCAGGGATTTCAGAATCTCAAAAAGAAGTGGTAGATAAGGTGCTAAACTTACGTAAAACCGAAGACTCCCAACACTACCTAAATTCTTTGGAACCTTATTTAAAAGAATTCACACCCGTTTCAGGAAAACAGATTAACAAACTTTTCCCTAAAAATAAAAAGTTAAAAATGCCGAATATCGATGTAATTGATTTTCGCCTGATTAGTTACCTTGGCTGGGTTGATATCGCAACAAATAAATTGTTCCTCGTTTATTATCTGAACGGACAATTAGTAGGCATACAAGGTCGATTCACCCCAGCAAATAAAGGGATCTGCTTTTTATGCAATGGTATTGGAGACGTTGCGTTATTTTCAGCGATAACAAAATCGAAACCAGCGAACGCTTCACCTGATTACTATAAAGCAATCGGAAACTATTTATGCGTGGATAGTCAGGCCTGTAACAAAAGAATCACGGAAATGACCACATTGGAGAATTTTTTGAAAGAGGTTCTTTATTAACAGCTTTTTTCGGAAATGATTAATAAAATAACAAAAACCAAACCAGAGCGGTTTGGTTTTTCATTTGAAATCCTTCGTGCAGTTTCACACAAGGGAATCGACTTATATCTTTATTACAGAGTTACTTCTTTTTGCTGAATCATTCTTTTCGCTGCAAAAACAAATGCGAACGATAAAACTGCCAGCCAAATAAGTGCAACTATAGGATATAGCAATGGCAGTCCGAACAGATTAATCGTATGAAAGTGAGCAAAGAAAAACTCAACCTGCATGATATAGAAAAACGAGAAGCTGAACAGGTACTCGATCCAGTTCGGCAAGGTCATTCCGCCTACAATCATGAAAGGTACGGCCAAGATAGCACCATTAATAAAGAAGGAAGTTAATGCGTTTTTACAGAACGATGAAACCAAAATGATGCATAGAGCAAAACTTAAGGCTGCCAGTAGATGAAAACTTAATTGAATCAGATGATATTCTAACATCGTAAAGCTGTATGGCGAAAAATAATACTCAAATATATTTTGTATAGGCGTTGACCATCCTGAAAATCCATACTGAATTCCATTCCAGGTTAGGTTAAAGATCTCCCAGGCGATGACAACGGATGCCGTATAAATAAACCCAGTGAGAACTTTAGACCAAAGTAAGCTGCTTCGGCCTTTACTCGAACTTAGAATATATTGATCCACACCTGAACTGTATTCTTTAGTATAGGTAGCAGAAAGTCCGATAAGCAGCATGCAGCCGGTTATGAGAATAGAGTATAGACTTGTGTATTCAATAATCTTTGTGGGTCCTCTATTATAAGCAAAGTTAGACACATCTACTTTTTGAATCATAGATTTTTCAAGCTCAGTATTGTAATCCTGTTTTTGCTCAATCTCTTGATATCTGTTTTCCATCTGCCTTTCTGACCCTTTTATGAATGCAATCATTTCATAAATAACGCCCTGAGTATGTTCCCTTTCATTCACAAACTCACCATTTAGAGTCTCTTTACCTTCTTCTATCCTTTTTTCCACCATCTCATTAAACTTTGTGTTTTGTTTATCAGCGAGTTCCACCTTTTCTGCCGTTAACTGGCCTTCCCACTCTCGATACATGTCTTTTTCCCAGCCGGGCGTGTAATTGTAAGTAAAACCCGTTGTAAATAAGAGGAGAAGAAAAAAAGTCAGATAAATGGTTCGCTGCTTAAAAATTTTGTAGAGTTCAAATTTCAACAGCTGCCTCATGCTGTTTCCTCCTCATCAAAGTAGTATAAATACAAATCCTCTAGATTCGGAACATCATGAACGGCATCGTCTTCTGGCTGATGATCACTAAGAATTCTGAGCTGGTACTTATTATCGATTCGCGCTATGTTACCCACTCGATAGTCAGCTTGATATTTCGTTACTTCTTTTTCATCGTCAATCAGGAGCGTCCACACCTTGTCCTCAATACCCTTTAATAATCTTTGAGGTGTTTCTTTTTTCACAACCTGACCTTCTTTTAAGATCAGAACTTCTTTCGCGATAAATTCGATATCTGAAACGATGTGAGTGGATAAGATGACAATTCGATTGGCAGAGATTTTCGATAATAGATTTCTAAACCGGATTCGTTCTTTTGGATCAAGACCCGCTGTTGGTTCATCGACAATTAAGATTTTAGGATCGTTGAGCAGCGCCTGTGCAATTCCAATACGCTGCTTCATCCCTCCTGAAAATCCTCCAATTTTTTCACGGTGATGATTAGCTAAGCCAACTAACTCCAATACTTCTTCCACTTTTTCGTTTGTTTCCTCTTTTGGCAGTCCTTTTAAAGCCGCTACATATTTCAAAAATTTCTCTGCTGAAAAGTTTTTATAAAAGCCGACATGCTGCGGCAAATAGCCGATCAGATCACGATACTTCCCATCCATAATTGTGATGTCTTGCCCGTCCAAATAGATTTGACCTGAACTCGGTTTCATCACGTTCGCCAGTATGCGCATCAGCGTTGTTTTCCCCGACCCATTGGCACCGAGTATTCCGTATACACCTGTTGTCAGTTCCAAGTTGATTTCATTCAGAGCTTTTTTATCGCCAAAGCTTTTGGTCAATTTATTGATGGTTAATTTCAAATGTTACACCCCTTTTATAAATGTTGGCGGCTTGGAACAGTCCAACGATTGCTGCCACTGCGATTAAAGCGACGAATATTTCGACTGGTGCACTTTCCATTCTTTTGATCATTAGCGGTTGAGCGAGCAGCGTGCTAGCACCTAACCAAATCACAATTCCGACCGTTACGGCATAGATTTTTCTGAACCTTGTCACGAGCAATAACGATAGAGCTGTAACACATGTAAACGGAGTCAGCCAATATAACATCAGCTTTGAAACCATCAGTTCGTGGCTAAGCAGCTCAAGGCTTATTGTAAGTAATACATTGAGTCCAAGATTGAAGCTTCCCACAACTAACATTTTTGAAAGAAGGATCTCTTGAAAGCTGTGCTTGTATGACATTTCGAGCTCGGCCATGCCTTCATTCCTGCTTTTGATTACCTCAATTAATCCCGTAATTGTAGGAATTGGGGCAAGCGTCATCATCATGACATAGGGGTTAATCTCACTTAACAAAACCCCTGATAAAGCAACCAGAAATAATAGTCCGTTAGCGATCCAGAATAATGAACTCATATAAAAGACTTCTTTGTAAGCATGTTTTGTAATGTCAACCACGCTCTGTAGCGCAGAGCTCCATTTGTTTTCTTTTACGGGAACGTATGGCCTAATCGCATTGATTGTCATCATGATTTCATCTTCTGTTGGAAACTCAACATCATATTCATCCAGTACGTCTTCTAATTCCAGCTCGAGAAACTCAATTTCGTTATCCATTTCGCTATCTGATGGTTGGTGTGGATTTCTGTTTCTCATCTTCAACACCTCGCTTTAATAGTTTTGCTAATTTCCCTAATCCTTGATGCAATCTGGATTTAACCGTGGAAACATTCGTTTCTGTCACATCAGCAATCTCTTTGATCTTCATATGATGAAAATACTTTAGGATCAGCACTTCTCTTTGATATTCAGGCAGGCTGTTAACCGCTGACTTCACCTGTTCTCTCGTTTCTTTCCGTTCAAATATGTAAGGTACATTATTTTGTTCACAAACGAGGGTTTCATTTAGTTCTGTTTGCTTTGATGTCTGGCGATAATCCGCACTTCTCCAATAGTCCCTGCAATGGTTGACGGCTAGAGTGTATAACCAGCTAGAAAACTTGCCCTTATTCGTATACGACTGAATTCGCTGAAACACTTTTATAAAAATTTCCTGTGTTAAGTCATAGGCCGTTTCCCTGTTTCCTACTTTACGGTAAACATAGGCGAAGATTTGCTTATAGTATTTTCGTGTTAAGACTTCCATCGCCGCTTGACTGCCGGCTACTACCTCTTTCACCAGCTGTTCATCTTCAGGCATATTTATCACCTCAATCAGTAAGACGAAATGTATTTTAAAAGGATTTAAATTTTTGTGATGCGTAAAATGATTTTTTTTTATGTAAGTAAATTTACGGTACGTGATCTTATATTTGTTACACAATCGCGCAGTGATCCACGTTTTACGTTGCTTAATCTTTATGTATACAATTTCAATTATTTCAAAGTAATGGAATATATACAATGTATTAAAATTCAAAATATATTGAATTTAACATTCGTTTATTTTAGAATAATCTTAACTACTACACATGGAGGTAACCATGAAAAACATTTATTCGCCGCTCCCGCAAGAAAAAGTTTCTATATCAATCGAGTTCTCTCCTGTTTGGGAGATTGCTTTAGGCATTGCCGGCTACACCCATTCCAAGTTACGCCACACTTTTGAATCAGATGAAAAATGGGCAGACAATAAATCCTCTATGACTACAACATTAGTAAACAACTTAAAAGAAATGGAACAAACAAATTTATGGTACGGGCTGCTCGTGATGCAGAATCATCTGTCCGCATCTACTGTTCAAGATTTTTCGAATGCCGTTTCTGAGTTGGAGCCTGAAGTGTTTTACGAAACGCTATTACCTTATAAGGATCGTTTTCACGAGACATCGCGAAAGGAAACAGCAAGAAACTATGAAAATACGGATAGCTTTTTTCACTATGCGTCTCTTTTTGAGAATCATGAATATTTAGAGGGTTATGTCCAAACGCTTGGCAAAAAGAAGCGTTGCGAAATTATTGAATTATTTGTTGAGACGATGTCTGAGTGGTACGAGTGGATCAGGCAACAGGTGGAGTGGGAAAAGTGGATGCAGGCTCTTGCATTTGAAAAGAAACAGCCTGGTTACATAGATGCGGGCAAACCGGTAAAAGAGATCGAACGCATTACGGGTGGCGCGAAGTATCTGCCTGAACCTTCAATTTGGCAGATAAAACTCATTCCACACGTCTCGTACCGTCCTTGGATTTTGGAACAACGAACGTCTGATACAAAGCTGCTCTTTTACCCTTTAAATGAAGAAGCACTGCTTGAACCGGGTACTCCGCCTCAAGAGCTTGTTCATGGTCATAAAGCATTGGGTGATGAACTGCGATTAAAGTTATTGTACCAGCTTATAAGAGGACCTTTGTCGCTGCAAGAATTAACTGTGCAGTTCAACGTTTCAAAAACAACGCTGCATCATCAGCTGTCACTCTTAAAAGCCGCTAAATTTGTGAAGGTTGAAAAAGGCATCTATTCCGCCAATAACGCAAACATTCAATCATTCTCTAAGCGACTTAACCAATATCTCGGTGAACAACTATGAATCTAACAAAATACACAAAATCCTTCAAAGCCCTCTGGGTCGGAGAAATTATCTCCGAGTTCGGAGGAGCTGCTGGTGGAATTGTAAACGGGCTATTATTGTATGAGCTAACAGGCTCTAAAGAATGGATGGGAGCGCTCTGGCTCGTTTACTTTCTGCCTTCATTGATCCTTCAAGGAATTAGCTCTCCCTTTTTAAATCATGTCATAAAAGAAAAAATGCTAAAAAATATACAGCTGATTCGTTCGGCTGCTTATCTTCTGCCTTTAATCGGTTACCTTAGCGGCTCTGATCTAGTCACGATAGCAGGATTAGTCATCCTGCAATGTATGTTAGGATTGCTGCAGCCGATTTATGCTAGTCTTTCTTTCTCCCTATTGCCAGATCTTTGTAAAGAGAAAGAGCTTGTTGCAGCGAATAGCTTATTAGATGGAACCCTTCGACTAATGAGCTTTATATCACCTGGTGTTACTTCCCTGCTTCTATTAGTCAGTCCTCTACATGTTATCTACGGATTATCGAGTTCCATGTTCTTGCTTAGCTATCTGTCACTTTCTCGTATTCCACAATTGAGCAAAACAAAAGTTGCCACCTGGTCTAAAAAGTTTTGGTGGAATGAGATGAAGGCTGGTTACAGTACTTTCTTTCAATTTCCACAGTTATTCAGACTCACTCTACTTTCATCAACTGTACAATTTGCAGTAGGAGCAACATTGGTTTTGAACGTGCCGTTTATCAGTGAAGAGTTAAGTGGGCAACCGTGGGAATACGCTATTTTTGCTGGGGCGTTTCCTGTTGGATATGCGCTTGGTATGGTTCTGCTGACAAAGTTACCTAAAAACGCAATAACGATGTATATCGGGTTAGTAGGCGGGGGCTTCTCTTTCGTACTTTTGTACTTTGTGCCCTCTATCCCTTTAGCTTGGGGCTGTGAATTGATTGGGGGTATATTGTTTCCTTTATTCAATGCACAAAGTGCCGCGATCTTTCAGCGCGAAGCACCGCGAGAACGTTTATCACAACTAAGTTCAGTTCGTTTGCTTTTTTTACGTATCACGATGCCACTGGGAATTCTGTTCGCATCTTCCCCTTTTCTAGGAATCAGTACGAAAGTGGCTTACTTATTCATTGGGGTGACTATCGTCCTGCCAGGGTTGTATTTCCTTAAACATTCCTTTGTTCGAAAGGAAAGTGCAGTTACAAATAACAGCGTGAGAAAATCAAGTTAACACAAAACAAACGCCCCATATTCCTGGGCGTTTGTCTTAAGTGTCTTGGTAATGTTTCGGGTTACAAAATGGAATCATATAACTCAACTCGAACATCAAGCGGATTCTCAGGATTATTATCTATTTGATAAATTTCCAAGTTCCAGCTTTCATCTGTACGTGTATATCCTTGTTCTGCTATCCATGTATGTAAGTGTTCATATGAATTTCTTATTTGCACATTTGGTCCTTTGTGAGAAATAGTAGCGTATCTCTGCGGAGGTATTGTTAAAGCAACCATATTTTCTGGTATGGTTTCATATTGACTGACTTGAACACAAATCCAATACCCATCCTCTTTAGGAGACGGTGCATCTACAATGAATGCTCCTATTTGTTGACCAGCATTCAATACATTTTTTATTTCATTTGTTCTCTGCTTCAATAACTCTGCAGCATTCGGAATTTCTTCTATATACTTCTCACCAGCACAAATTACTCTGTAGCCTATTAATTTTATCTCTCCTACATTCTTTACTTGCATTTCACTCATAACTTTTTGAAACAAGAAACCTCATCCTTTCTTATTTCTTTTGTACAAGACCAAAACCAATTCCTGTAGGGTCCACTAAATAAGCAAGGTAAAACTCATCAAATTCCATCTTGTCCCTAACGACCAATGCCCCATTTTCTTTTGCTTTAGAAATGGCTTCCTCAATCACATCTACTTCAATCTGAATACGTGTTCCATGAGGATGATCATAAGGACCTTTTCCTATTCCCCCACTTATTCCGCTGCTTTCCCCTTTACCATTATTCATCGCCCAATAATCCCATTGAGGACCATCAAACTCCCAACCAAATACTTTAGAGTAAAATTCTACAGCTTTTTCAGGTTCCTGACTGCTTAACTCAAATCCTATTACTTTACCTGTCATTTTTTATTCCCCTCACTCGTAATTAACTTTTTTCCGATCACGCCCAATATCAATTATTCCAAAATAAACCAGTTAACTCAATCAAACTATGTGCTCAATTACCCTTACTCTTTACTGCCTAAAAGAAAACTAGGCAAAACACATGAAATAATAAGAATAATGGGTGTTACTATAAAAATGTACCTTTAAAAAAATATTTAAGTCCTTCATAGCTACCATCAGTTTATTTTTTAAAAATTCACTATTAAAATATTTTTTTAGCTTTAGTCATAGAAACCTAGTAAAATAGAAACAACTACAGGAAAGAAGGGGTGATCATTTGAAACATAAAATGAAAAAATTGTTTGAAGAACAAAAAAGTGTGCATGTTCTTTATTCATACGATGACTTAAAGAATTATTTAGAACAAATTGTAGGCTTTATTCAAGATGGCATTTCTTTAGGCGAATACGTTATTGTTATTGAAAATGAACGAATCTATAGGCTATTGCATAAAGAACTTAGCATCCGTTTAACGCCTGACCAAATGAAATTTGTTCATCATATTAACAACTTTGATTTTTATTATTCAAGTGGCAGTTATCATCCTCCTGCTATATACGAGTACTTCTGTAAAGCGGTACAGCCCTACATAGATAATAATCTCTCTTTTCGATCATGGGCACATGTTGAATGGGCAACAATGGAAGACCCTCTTCATCTTATCGAGGATCTTGAGAGAATTGTGGACGAAGCAGTGAATCTCCTATCCTTCCCTCTAATTTGCGCATATGAAGGAGAGAGAATGCCCGATCACCTTAAAACCATCTTGTTGAAAACGCATCCCTATATTTTGATAGATGATCAATTCACGATTTCAGAACATTATGAGACAGAAATAGATGTTAGTAAATAAACTAGCTGTGGTGTCAGCTGGTTTGTTTTTTCTCTTTAATTCTTTGTTTAAAATATCTTTCTACTCCAGCAACAATACTCCCAATAATATAAAGAACTCCATTAGCGATAATAACTAAGGCTATTATGGCACCAGCTATCCCAGCGCCGAAACCATCACTGCCCTCACTCTTTGCCTCTCTTAATAAAAAAGAACCCGTTGTTGAAGCGACAATAGGACCAAGAAAACAAATAATGATGCCTGTGATAGCCAATACGGCGTCTTATATTTTACATTTAACGTATAAGGTAAATAGTTGAAGATAATGAGACTAAAAAACAAGACAAGACCAAACAAAGCTCCACCGTTCATATAAACCTCCTTATACATCTTAGTGTACTTCATACAAACAATATGGAATATAATGGTATAATAACATATGTATGTACACTAGATACAAAAAAGAAAGAAATGAGGTGGTCCTTTATGAAAAAGGGTTTGTTATGTGTTTTATGTGGCTTAATTTTTGGAGGAATCATTTCCTACTTTACTTTAGATTATCAGGGTCAGAGTACGGAATACTTGAATTATTATGGGGAAGAGTCCAAGATCGTACATGAGTTGGATTTCAACTTCATTTCCAATTCAGCAGCCATCATAATTGGTGTAACACTAGTAATCTTCTTCACTGTTTCATTGTTGGAGAAGATGGTTAAGAAGTAATATAGAAGAGTCACACATTACACAACCCACCTTTTCAAAAAATAGAAAAAGAGATCTCTAATACAGGAGATCCCTCTTCAAACTATTTCTTTATAAATACTTCTCCATACGTATATCAGACCACATCCTCCCTTTCCAATATGTAAAGTCTTCAATACGGCCAATTTCCTGATAACCTAACTTTTTGTATAGTCTTTGTGCTTGGTCATTATATTCAAACACACCTAGTTCAATGCGACGCAGTCCTTGTTTCTTAATCTCATCTTCAAGGTATCCTAGTGCTCGATAACCAACACCCTTCCCTCTGCCTTCTGGCTCTCCAATCGTAATTCCAATCCAAGCTGTCCCTTGCTCTTTGCGATTTAAAAGATGAGGTGGATCCACCATATAATTCATTTCACCGACCAATTGATCATCCATGAGTATAAGATAAATTTTATGAAATTCTAATCTTGCCATTAAGTCTTCCGATGTAATTTGCCTTTTGCTTTCCAATTCAGCTTTGTTTTTATGAGGCCGAGTTAATGGAACGATAGCAGGGTCATTTTCCCAGCGGTTTAATGCTTTTACAAACGTTTCCGTTGGTTCAATGACTTTTGTAAAATGAATGTTCACGTTTTAATAGCCCCCAAGTGTTTTTAAACCCTTTATATGACTGTATGTCTAGTAACCACAACCACTATTTTTCTTCTAATTTATTTGCAATCCGTTTTAACGAATGGTTAATTTGATAGAGCATCACGAGTACAAAAACAGCTATACCAATCGGCAAAATAAATGTGAAAAAACCTAAGAGTGGAAACCAGGATCCTGCATATTCCATAAAACTCACCGCCTATATTAAAATTCATTTTAATACCAAGTCCAATATTGTTTCTTCCCAACGTTGGTCATACTTTATGTCGACTATTTCACATAACTCTTTATGAACTTTTTTAAACTCTATGATTATGCTCTTCATAACGCTGAAGATTTCTTCACGGCTGCTGTGCCATTGTTGAAGAAGATTTATTTGCCAATCTGCAAGCTGACTTCTCTTCCCTTCTATCTTTGCCCAGTCCCCAAACGTGTTCGGTTGGGCGCCTTTAGCCATATACCAGCCTGTTGCCATAGAAAAGCGCAAGTTATCCAAACAACTTAACGCATAATAGATTTCGTTTCTCATGACGCGCCGATAGATTTCATGAACGTAGGCAAAGAATTTCGTTCGCCACAGTTCAACTTCTTCCGCTGTTGGTGAATAGGATAGCTGAAGAGATTTCTGCCTCACCAGCTCTGCTAGTGTTTCCGGATCGTGAACGATTTTTATATGTTGCAGCCAAACGGATGGCTGAAGATCTCTCTTTTTATAATAAAACGTATCTACTTTTATAAAGCTATCATAATGAGCAACGCTATACGTTGTCCAAGGGAAATCCTCATAGAAAAGGACGGTGCCCCACTTCTTTGCTCTTTCTTTTTTGCGTGATCGATACTCCTCGAACACTTCATCTTTTACAACGATTCTCAGATCAATATCGGAATAGAGATCGGTGTTTTGGTTACCGATTGAACCACCGTAAAAAACGGCTAACACATTTTCATCGTTGAACAAATCTTGTTCAATGGCTCTCATCAAGATGTTCCGTTGCTTCGGAAGATCGCGATCTCTCGCTTCAAATTTTGCTTGTATTGACTCAAATCCCACACACAGGTAACCAGCTCCTCGTATTTGTTGAATTGTATTATTCGCTAACAAAAGACTCAACCCTTTTTGTTTTGGAGTTTATCACAAAAAACAACTCACGAACCTAAAGGATCGTGAGCTGTCGTTTTTTACAGTCCTAATTCTTTTAAAATAGTTTCTAATGTTTTGCCATCGACCGTTGTAACTGGTGTTGGTGCATTGTTAACGGATGTGTTTTGCTTTAGGTAATTTTTTTGAACAAAACCGATGTCTTTTGCATTTACCGTGCCGTCAAAGTTAATGTCCGCTGCGCGGTTATTTGAGCCCCATGCGTCTTGAATTGCAATCGCGTCTTTCACATCAATCACGTTGTCTTGGTTGACGTCACCCGCTACAAGAGGAATGTTAATTGTTTCTGACTTCCCATAAAGGACCCCTTTGTATTCAAATCCAAACTTATTATTTTGTTTTGTAATAAAGTGTCCTGGCACATTGACTTCAAATGTATACTTTTCGTTGCTAAGTGGCAGTGGTTCAATATTCAACCGTGCATTGCCGCTAAACATATTTGAAGCGTCTAGTTGGTAGTCACCATTTGATACACTGATCTTTGCCCCTACCTTTGTCCAGTCACGGTTCCCAATAAAGTTTCCGCCTTCCACGACATACCCCTCTGGTCCAAGGTTCGCTTGTACACGGTTGAATGTTGGCTTCAACAAATAGCGTTTTCCTGCGTTTAGTAAATTTATCGTTTGACCGTTTTCATCTACGAAAATCGCTGTCGGATTAATGTAGCCGATCGGATAGAAAAGCTCGTCTTGTACTTTCACTATTACATCTACTACTTCGGAACGATCAAATTTTAGATTTTCATTGAACTTCACTTTAACCTTATCACCATTTACTTCAATTGTTGCTTTATCTTTAAAAGCGTTTGTTAATTTTGCCTCTTGCAAGTAAACATGCTGAATGCCTGGGTTGGCAAAGTTCCACGTAATTTCTCTCACACCTTCTAAGTTATCCATAACAAGAGAAGCATTTAGGACATCCCCAGAGCGGGCACGTTCTACATTATGTTTTGCGTAGGTTACTGGTGTTCCTTCTTTTACGAATAAGTATTCCTTCCAGTTTGCCTGGTTCCCTGCTGCATCATATCCGATTACGTTAAAGGAAAGGGACTTAGCGTTTTCATTCATCGCTACTTCATCGATCCACTTTCCGTTCTTGTCCAGTCGGATTGGACCGTTTGGCAACGGAAATCCGTACGTATAGACAGCAAAGTTGGATGATTGATCAACGTCTTGCTGCATAGTTGCCACATTGTCATCTGTTATTTCCACTTCAAACGGATAAGTAGCTTGCCCTGGTTTGTATTCAAGGAACGGTGAATCTCCATCTAGAGAACTTTTTACTTTTGGTGTTTCAATATCAACGAAGATGTCTTCCACCTTTGTTTGCTGTTTACCTTTTGGTAACGTTGAAACGAACTTTAATTTATAGTGCCCTGGCTCTGCAATACTTGCTTCAGTTGCTACCGGATTTTTCTTATTTCCTGTAAATTTGTAATAGTTTCCGTTGAACGTTTGCAGGAAGTAATCGCGATCTGTTAGTGCTGCGGTCATGTTAACCGTACCCACTAGTCCAAGATCCTCGTTTGTTTTACCATCTTGTAAGATGATATCCAGTGTTTCAAGAGGAGAACCTAAATTGAACATTGACATCAACTGCGTTGTTCGATATCCATCAAAGGCATGGTTGTAATAACTTGGTGTTAGGGCATGTGACAGCAACTCCAGTTTATCAAAACCAGGCTGCGATTTTTTAAAGCTGAACGGTACACGGTAGTTCTCTGTTTGATCTTCGCTGTTTGTAATCATTAGATAGCCTTCATAAAGTCCTTTTTCAGCTGTACCTGGAAGCGTTAAAGCTACGTTCACGTTCTTAACTGCATTTTGTGTTACTTTAATCGTGCTTTCTACCTCTACTTCTACGCCGTTTTCTTTTAAGCTATTTGTTCCTGGTTGTACGTTATCAACGACTTGTACATCAAACGTCTTTTTCTTGTCGCTTTGGTTTGTGAACTTGATTGTTTTCTTTACTTTTACAGAAGCGTTCTCAGCTACGACTTGTTTATCAAAGCTAAGTCCTCCCGTCTGATTCTTAATCGTAACTAAGTTATCCCCGTTCGGAACCAACGTTTCATCTTGCACTGTAATCTTGGTTTCGCTGTGAAGCGCTTGGTAAGGATCAATTCGTCCAGCACCTACTTCAAATACACTGTAATCTTCATTCATCTCGTCACTTGAGTTCATGAGAATGGTTTTGATTTCTGTTGGCTCAAGATCTGGGTTTTCCCCTAGTAATAATGCCGCAACACCAGCCGCAAATGGAGATGCCATAGACGTTCCGTTTAAGCGGGCATACGCATATTTATAGTTTTCTGGTGTTTGATGGTTTACCATGTAAGACGGGAACGTGGATAGCACACTCACTCCCGGCGCTACGATTTCTGGCTTCATTTCAAAGTTTCCGTTAACGGGGCCTCTTGAACTGAAATCTGCCAGTTTATCACCTTCTGTGAAGCTTTCTTTCAAGTTGCTGAACGTGAATTGACTTCCGTTCCCTATAGCTGCTTTTAGTTCTTCTCCCGCTTTCTTGGTCATAGAGAACGCTGGTACATAATCCGTTGATTCACCTAAGTTAAAGCCAATATGACCATCAACGTTGTTGTACAGTATAACTGCTTTTGCACCGTTCTCTTTCGCAAACTTTACCTTATCGTTAAGGCTGAAGTCCCCACGCTTTACGAATGCAATCTTGCCTTGCACATTTTTATTGATATAGTCTGCTTTATTCCCAAGTCCTACGTCTACTAGTTCAAGTGTCGTTCCTTCTAAACTAGCAAATGTACTAGAGAAGCTGCGCGCCATGCTAACAAGATCTGTAGACCAGCTGCCTGCTTTCCCTGTAAAAGTAGTTTGTGAGACAGGTACGTCACTTGCCCCAACGGTTAAAGCTAGCGCTGCCGTACCTGGTGACCCAAGTGTATACCCGTTCGGTCCGCTGTTCCCTGCTGAAACGACTGCTGTTACACCGTTTAGTACCGCATAATTAAGTGCTGTACTTGTTGGATAGTAAGGGTCGTTTACAGCGGCTCCAAGAGAAAGGTTTATTACATCCATTCCATCTTGAACAGCCTTATCGATTCCAGCAATAACACCTTCAGATGCTCCGCTTCCGTAAGGGCCGAGAACACGGTAGGCGTATAGATCAGCATCTGGTGCCACACCTTCTACTGAAACTTCACTATCATTCTCGTTCTGTCCGACAATCGTTCCAGATACATGTGTACCGTGTGACGTATAGTAAGAATTGCTGCCGTTATACTCCGGTTTCTTAGAAGTTTCCCAATCTTTGTACGTTGCTTCCATCGGATCAGCGTCGTTATCTACAAAGTCATATCCGCCTTTGTACGCGTCTTCTAAATCAGGGTGATTGTAATCTACTCCTGTATCGAGAACCCCAACTTTTATGCCTTCCCCCGTAATCCCTTCTTCATGAAGCTTGTCCACTTTTAGGTATGGAAGACTTTCAACAGACGTTGTGATTTCCCTCTCTACATCGCTTGGCAGTTCTTGTTTTTGAACGGGGTCCACCGTATATGTAATGTTTTTATAAACAGCTTTTACTGATTTTGATTTGAGCAAGTCTTCTACTTGGTTTGCAGGCAGTGTAATCGCTGCGCCATTATATGCTGATTTATACGTTCTAGTAATTCTCGGTGCGTTCTTTTTCCCTTTAATCGTTAAATGCTTCTCTACATCTTCTTTAAAATTTTTATGCTCTTGATCCACTTGTGCTTGAGCAGTTTCTTTTTTGAGTGACTTTCCTTTCATTTTTGCTTCTAAAACAGCAACATGACTAGGTTTTGAATGAAATTCTACGATAACGGAGATTTCCTCTTCCGAATTCAGTTCGCTGTCTTGAAACCCTTGAAGTCCTCTTTGGTTATTCAGTTCTAATTGCTTTAGGGCTTGTCTTTGTTCTGCAGTTAACGATGATAAAATGTCTTCTGCTTTCCAGGACGTTGCATTAACGGTCTTAGAAGAATTGGAACTGAGAGGTGATAAAAGTAATCCTGTTGACAGGGCAAGGACGACTGACTTTTTTGCAAGCTTGGTGACGACCATAATTCTAACCTCTTTCTCATCTCGTTTGATTATTCTAAATATTAATATATTTTTATCTTAGTAGTATTAGAGAGGAGTAGCTATCGGGTTAATTTTATAGGTCTTTAGAACGATTCAATTTTAAAATACGCGCGTATACGGGTTGGAATGAACAATTTATAGTAAGAAATACACAAAAGCATTTGGGTTAATTTTGTTTAAAAGATGCTGGTGATGAACAAACAAAAAATGCCTAGAGAAAAATCTCTAAGCATTACCGAATCTTTATGTTAGCTTTTTAAATTTGCTTTTTTTTGAGCCTGCCATACGTGTATCATACTCGGTACTCCTGCTGCCATACTCACTATGAAACTCCACATCACATAGCGCCATTCACCCGTATAAGTTGCGACTATGGTAAAAAACACTAACTGACCTACTAGGGCAAACCATGCAGCAATCCAGCCAGCCAGTAAGTTCTCCTTCATTCCATCACTCCTCGTATGTTCGCTTTTTAATAATTTTAACATATTTATCCATTTTAGGTGGAGATAAAAAAACACTTTATTTCCCATGTGAAATAAAGTGTTTTTATTCCTACTATGTCATTATTCTTCTCTTACTTTTAGACCTAGAAGTGTTGAAAATCCTATGGCTTGCTCACGGGATACGATGCAGCCTTTCAAACTTTTGATGTCTACGTTGATGTTCTCTAACTTACACGTGCTAATATCAATACCGGTCAACTCTGTTTCTGTAAAATCAGCATCGTCTAGATTACACTGGTTAAACTTCACTTTACTTAATTTCGTCCCATAAAAGTTCGCACTTTTGAGCGACGAGTTTTCAAATATAACGGGCTTTAGATCTGCATCCACAAAACCACTCATGTCCAACTTGCAGTTTTCAAAGGTCACATTCCTTAGGTTGGCTTCTTCTAAATCCATCCCCATCAACTTACAATCTTTAAATAACACTCTGAACAGAATGCCTTCTTTAAAGCTCGTATTGGAAAGATCACAGTTTTCGAAAACGACGTCCGTCATGTCCACTCTGTAAAAGCTAGAATCCATCATCGTCACATTGTTAAACGTCACCTTTGACAGGGCTAATTTTTCAACGTCCTCATTTTCAATAAAGTCACCGTTCAGGGAGCTTTCCAAAAGGTATGGATCTTCGTCTTGATAAATATCGCGAAACTTTGCCTCTTTGAATCCTGGATGAATCTTTGGCAGTTCTACTTTAAAATTCTTCATCAGCTATTCCCTCCGTTCCAATCGTCTTATTTAATAGCTTATAGAAGTGCTGCGTTAAATTTAAGTCTTTTCTTTTTGTTGAAAGTCTGTGCAATGAAAAAAACGGCTGAACTTAATGTCAGCCGTTTCTCCTTATTTAATAAGCTCCTTGTGAGTAAGTAAGCTCATAGCTATGTGTGTAAATCTCAAAGATGTTGCCGAACGGATCTTCTACATACACCATCTTGTAAGGTTTATCGTTAGGATAGTATTCGCGGATCGGCATGCGCTGCTTTCCGCCATACTCTTTAATTTTTTCGACGATCCCTTCAATATCAGGATCTTGGATACAAAAGTGGAATAATCCCGTTTTCCAGTATTCGAAGTTGTTTTCTGGCTTCTCATTGTGCGGGAACTCAAACAACTCGATTCCAATCTTGTCACCTGTTGCTAAGTGAGCAATTCGGAATGTTTCCCAGTCGTTCCCGAATACATCACGGCACATTTGTCCGATCGGCGTATCATCATTTTCTACATCAGAAGGCTCCATGATGACGTACCATCCAAAGACCTCTTTGTAAAATTTGATGGCGTCCTCTAAGTTTGGCACAGACAGCCCGATATGAGAGAATGTTCTAGGATAGATTGGCATATTTGTATTCCTCCTTGTTTTTGTTGATTACAGGAATCATTATACCCAGACACACCTCTCGTATGTAAGAACGCACTTTTAAGTGACATACTATCCTGGAGGTAAGTTAGGACGGATTAAATTTGAATACACCTTTAAATAAAGATGGCAAATTAAAATGTTCCATTGAATATACCCTGCAGAAGATCGGCGGTAAATGGAAGACCGTAATTCTTTGGCATTTAGGTGAAGACGGTACGCTGCGCTATAACGAATTGCGGAGTTTGTTGCCTGGTGTCACACATAAAGTGCTCACAGAGCAGCTGAAAGAACTTGAAGAAGATGGTTTTATCTCTCGAAAAGCTTATAACACCGTGCCACCAAAAGTGGAATACTCGATGACTGAGTTAGGTGCAACGTTAATGCCGATTTTGAAACAGATGCATGTATGGGGAAAGGAGCATTGGGATTTGGTGTGAGTTGATCAGCGGCGAGTTTGTCGAAAATCGGATAAAATTTTTATGTGCGTAATTATAGGTGTTATCTACGGAATTATTAAACTTTACCTCGTATAAAAATGGAATTACCTCGTAAATAATTTCAATCGTATTTCCAGTGTGGACATATCTTTAAACTGTGCTTCGAGCGTGTACATAAAAGAGGCTTATACTCATAATTTGAGTCAGCCTCTTGTTTTTACATCTCTGACAAACTGTTTCTTATAGCTTCTGCCAAAGAACCATACTTCTCATCGGCAGAAACGCCTAAATAAAGACTCTTCAAGAAAGATTTGCAGTTAGCCATCACATACCAATACACTTCAGGTGCTAACTCTTCTTTTTGTGCTTTTAGATTGGCTGGAATCTCTGCAATGAATGCCTCTAATTCTTCTCCCCCGACTCCTTTGTTCAACATCGCTAGAACCGGCATTACCACGCGATCATCTTCTCCATGCACAAACACCGTTTGCGCATTGCAATACTTTTTCAGAAGGGGTTCTATGATTTTAAAATAATCCTTCTGAGACACCTTGTCACTTTTCAGCAGCTCACCACACGTGTCAGCAACATGCGCTACACTATGAGCCCAGCCTTTTACAGGAACGTATCCACGTAAATCTTCTTCCAAGTGAATATATTGAATAACCGCATCTTTTGCTTTCGTTACAGTTTCTTGAGGCAGAAAATCTGCTTCATTGTCTTTGTAGATGATGACATCAATTAATAGGGTCGTAAACGCTCTTGTGAAGACTGAATCCGTTCCATTCTCGCCGATCCCTTTATGTAATAGATTACTTAAGCTATAATCCATAAGTTCTTTTAATACCTCATGATCCAGTTGATTTTCTATGATTGACTCGCAAAAAGATCGGTACACCAGCTCTCTTAAATCACTGGTTGGGGAACCAATGTGAGTGATCATCGCATCCACAATCGCCTTTTTATTTTCTTCGCCCCACTTTTTTTGTCCACTTTTGATGTCATTTAAAATTTTCAATAACTCAGTTTCTGTATATTGTACTTGACTCGATAATAATGTGGTCATGATTTCGCCTCCTGATTGTAAATTTCTGTATCTCTATTATACAATACAAATTGACTTTTGGTATTTTTTGTATAACCCTTAACAATTCTGTGTACTGGGGCTACTTGTTATTGTATTTTTGGATAGAATGATACAATAAAAGAAATTCATTGAAAGAGTGAAAGCCTTGAAAAAATATATGATTTTCGTTGTGTCCATACTGTTTTTAGCAGGCTGCGGGTTCAACAAACAAGAAACAACAAAAAACATTTTCCTGATTCCTGAGGGCTTTGAAGGATCCATCTTTACGTTTTACAATATGCCCGACGAGCCTGCGTTAAAAAAGGAAGATGGCTATACAGTGATTCCCGTAAAGGAAAAGACGTTGAAAGAGTTAGAAAATACGGAGATTAGTCAGTACGGTGTTTATTTCACGTCCACAAAAGATATGATCTACGGTGTTGTGAATGATAAGTATTATTACGTGGATGAGAACGGCAAACGTAAAGAGATCAATGACCAATGTATCAGTCTTGGCTCGAACGGTGCCTTTAATGGTAAAAACGGTGAAGATATTAAGTACTCCGTCATTCAGGTGACGTCTTCGAGCTGTGGTCCTTCTTTTAAAGAAAACGGAAGAAATGACTTCAATGCTCAGGTCAATCATGTTGGCAAATATTATTATCAGCAACTGGGAATGAAAAAATAAAACGCTGCAGAGGGGTCAGACCCTTGCAGCGTTTTTCTATTCGATAAAATACATCTTTCCGTCTACTTCTAAAGATATCGCTGATTGTTTCATGTCTTCTTTCAAAGATTTTGCGTACGCGACCACAGCATTGATGCTTTTCTTATCTAGATTCTCAGCAAAGCTATAAACGATCGTAACTTTTTCTTTTACAAGCTGATCGTCCTCCGACACCCATGCTCCTGTTCCTTCGACCGCCGTTGCCCCACCAAACATTTTAGAGAACGTCTCCAGTGACTGATTCACGTAAGGCGTGTTATCGATCGGTTGATCTACATCGTATGTCGATGGCACATAGATTTTAATAACCTCATCAAGATGGTATTGTCCCTTTAGTGCGTTCGTTTCTTTCGCTTGAATCGTTTCTGGATGACTAGAATCGTGTAAAGAAAACGCCAGAAAACCAATCAATACTAACGATAAAACCCCATACAAAATTTTGCTCCCTTTCAACCTGTCCACTCCTTTTTATACTTTAAATCGATAATAAGATAAAGTGTAAAGAAATTGGTAAGGTTGTGAAATAGGTTGATTGGTTCAAATGATCATAAGTGAATCCGGGACTTTTTTCATAGTTTATTGCGTTCTTCATTTATTTCCAAATCGCTAGATACTTCTTTTTGTATTTAGCGTCTGTTACCGTTTCGATTAAATTCAAAGCTGTTTGTTTTATATCATCTTCTTGTATTCCGTTAAACAAGTTTCGTAAGGCTTGAAGGATATCGTTTCGAATCAACGTGAAGTTCTTTTCTTCTTCACAAGCATGAAAGCGATCGACCAGATGATTAACTGCCATCTCTTTTTGTTCACTGCCAGCAAGGGCGATTCTCCATATTGATTGCAAGCTATGGCGAGCGGTCACAAACTTTTTATCATAGGTTACATTCCAAATGGCAGGAAAATCGTTCAGTATTTTTTTCTCAGGATCGCTAATTGCTAAATGCGCGAGAAATTGTGCCGCCCTTGATCTGCGGTGATTGTCAGGATCATCAAGATCATCTTTCAACTGATCCCAGACTTCGTAAGCCCAATCGACCGGTTTTTCAGTAGCCGCAATGATTTGGTTGTACGCTTCGTATTGAACGTTTCTGTCGGGTGAGTTTAGATTTTCGAAATGGGATTGCATCGGTTTGTCCATGTGTCACCTTTTATTTCATGAGATTTATCGAAGGATATAAGGTACTGAAGTTGCGTTTTTTATTAATCCTTTCACATCACTTCGTAAATGAACATATTGTTCTGCTGTTTCAGCATCCATCCAAGTGATTTCTTCAATTTCCTCTGGAAAAGAGATTCCAATTTCTCCACCAATGATATTACCTTTAAATACAAAGAAAATAGCGTGATGTCCTCTATCTTCAAAAAAAGCTTCATTCACAGAAAAGATACCTTGAAGTTCTACTTCTAAACCTGTTTCTTCTCTTACCTCACGTTTAGCGCCTTCCTCAAGGGTTTCTCCAGGTTCGACTGCACCTCCAGGAAGTGTGTAGTATGAAGCACCTTTTCCTTTATTCTTTACCAGTAAGACCTTTTCACCTGTCTCATCAAAGAGAAGTACATATGTAACATCTACTCTTTTCATATAAATGGTTTCTCCTTCTTTTTTATCATTCGATCCTTGCTTTTCGATTATTTCATAACACTCCTGGCAAGAATAGTGGTAAAAAGGAGAGTTGATAAGCATGGATCAAAATAAAGAATATGCTGCGGCCAATCTATCAGAAGATCTGGTTAGTGAGCTGCAATATTTTGAAGAGAAATTACGTGGTCAGTCGAACAAAAATCTTATCGTTATTGCCTATGAAAAAGATTCTGAGCGTCAGTGAACTAAAGAATATAATAAAAAGAGAAATAGCATCATAGTCTAACGGGTTCTCTTTGGAGTACAAAAAGTTATAATCGCATATAAATTAGCAAACGAAAAAGCACTGCAGTTCAATCGCAGTGCTTTTAGCATTTTTATTGATTGCAATTGGACAGAGCTTCATTCTGTAATCGTACCCTTTTATATCAATAACATTTTTTAAATAAATCTTTTTAAATATTCGCCAAATATTTTGTTCATAACTTTGGGTGTGTTTTCTAAATAAACATTAATTTGTTCAATGTTTGATTCGAATTTATCAGAGTTTCTTTCATCTGTTGGAAAATCAGATATTCCTTTAATAATAATACACTCAACTTCATTCTTCTTACAGATATAAGCAATTGCACCCGCTTCTGTATCGGCTATTGTTATTTCGTTTTCTTTTAGTTCTAAATAGTCCTTCCACATAACTACTGCTTTATCAGATGTGCCGATTGTTCCGGTATAAAATCCATTTCCATATTTTGATAAATCAATATCAACTATAAAAGATTGTTTAACAAGAGGCTCGATTTCTTTTACTGTGCAATCATATTGAACAGCTTTATGGGGTACAAAAATATCCAAATTACTGAACTTATCATCTATTCCTGCACATGTTCCAGCAACGATTACTTTAGTTAAATTAAATTTAGAAATCATATACTGATTACCACCCACACCATTTACTTTTCTTACACCTGTACTATAAAAAACAAGTTCGGAATCATTAATTGTTCTTATGAAATACTCGCCATAAGGATAACCGAAACGTTCATTATCTTTTATGCCGAAATATCCCAATGCCGCTTCATATTCCCACTTCGTTGCTATACTTATTCCTATCATCGACTTATCACCCTACAATAATAATTTGTCCCTATTGAATGTCTACTCGGTCTGATTTCATTTTTATCACTATTCTTCTTTACTTTGCTCATCAACAATTGGTTATTAATATGTAATTATCCTTTTTTACCAACATACTACGTCACAGCATACTTTTAATCTAATTATATATTTGATTTAGCCGTCGTCTAATCCTTTTCCACCAAAACTGGTAAGTCTTTTAAGTGAATTCCATACCAAATCGCAGCGTGACATCCTGCTAGAAGCTATGTGAATTTGGTGCTAATTCGAACATAAAAACCCATTAAACATTGATATAGCAACAAAAATAAGCAAGCTAATTCATATGTAAATTAGCTTGCTATATGTATTGCTTTTCTCTGTTTTGTACTCCAAAAGCGAAATCTTTTCATCTGAGTTATCTCACTTCCTCTATCACCGATTCTCCTTCGCTTCCTTCAGCCCATCTCCACTTTTCATGCAAACGGATTCTTCCGTCAGACAGCAATTCAGGTGTTGAATGACATTCTCCTCCCTTAATTTCATTCGCTTTGTTGACGTGATTGTACCTAAACTGCAAGCTGCCATCGTCGTTTACCAACCCGATCAGTGTCCCTTTTACAATTTCCCCGCCGCCATATGCAGCTGTTAAGATATTTCCTTCTTGTTTGTAGTAAAAGACCGTTTGAGAAGACACCTCTCCATTTGCAGAGTTTTGCACCGCGACGAATGTTTTGCCGTCATAATGAGTCAAAGTATAAGCCTCCAGATTTTATAATATTCAAATAATTTAACATACCTTCTTGTTTCACTTCAATATAAATATCCAGTTCCATTTTAATAAGTTTAGAATATATACAACTTTTCTGTGCATATAGTTGGGTTACAGCATCGGAGGGAGATCACTTCATGTATGATTACTTATTGCCGCTACAAAAAAGACACCTAAAACGAGCAAGTGAGATTCTAACCGAATCCTTTATTGATAATCCCATGTTCGTCTATTTCTTTTCCGAGCCGAAAAATAGAAGAAAAATCTTGAGTATGACCTTTCCGATCGTCATCCAAGTCCTTCAGTCCAATGGCCGATTGTTTGTGACTTCAGATCATGTGGAGGGTCTTTTTTGTGTATCACAGCATGGGGAGAAAACGAAGATTGGAAAGCTCCTAAATGCGGCGTTTACGTGCGCGATTCGAATTCCTCAATTTTTGATCCATCTGTCGCTGATTGAATTTTTGCGAAAAGCGAGCCGCTTGCAGCCCGCCAACAGCACTCTTGCAAAGTATAAAATGCGATTCGACAACTTCCTTTTGGTCGACTCTGTTTGTGTGGATCCCGCTCACCGGCATAAGGGACATATGACAAAAATGATGAAGGCGGCTATAGAAGAAACAAAGAAAAGAAAAACCTTTTGTTTGCTTCAAACAGAAACAATGAAAAATGTAAGGATCTATAAGCATCTAGGGTTTTCGGTGGTCGAAGAAGTAAGGTTCGATCACATTCCCTTCTCTACTTTTGTGATGATCTACGACCCATATGGAATTACGGATAAAATGAAGAAAAACCAACCGGAATAAGGGTAGCCGGTTAGTTTTTTAGTTTGGCTCACCGCCTGCCCCCATGAAAGCGAGCATCTGTAACGGAAATCAACCACTATCAAGAGCAACAAAGTATAAACCTATTCCTCTATAAAAGGACGATCACGCAGATGCTCCGTTTGTTCCATCAACACATAAGCAAAATGATCGTAATCCACCCATTTCATTGGGATGACGAGCTGTTCCTCATTTTTCTTATTGAAGACAAAGATTCTTTTTTTGTTGTACTTCACTTTTTTAATATCCTGAATCTGAATCACGTTTGTTTTGCTGCCTTTTTGCACAACAAGATCGTGTCCGACAATCAGCACCTTGCTTCTTTTAATCTTCCAAAACTCAAGAACGGTTAAAATCAGACCGATCACCGTAAATCCAATTGAAAAGTAGATTCCATCGTCAATGCCATCCATAAAAGTCGTTGTCCAGTCCGACAACAGGATCGCATAAAAGAACCACATTCCCTTTGATAGCTTTGGCGAGCTTTCAAAATGGATTTCATCATGAAGCTGTTTCTTCGTGTCTTCGCGCTTCGCAAAAAATTCGTCTTTGTGTTGTTCGATCGACTTGGCATCAAGCTCCACAAAGTCAGTATACGTTCCTTCCCAAACATGAGCCGTGTCATCTCCGTCTTCCAATGAAAAGCCGCCTGCCCAGCCCACATAGTCTGTACCTGATTCTTTGAAACTCAATAAATAATACCGTACCGGCTGGCCGTATTGGTTCTCAGTATCTATTGAATCCAGAACATTGATGTGTTCAGGGAACTTGCCTAACAATCTCTCATCTTCCTCATCCTGCATGTAAACGAGATGAGTAAACAATTTCGACTTGGCGATGATCGGCTGTTTTTTATCTTTGATTGGGTAAAGATTCTCTTTGTTGGAACCCTTCAAATCCCAATAGAAATCTTCCGCACTCTCTAAGTTCTCCGCTAACTGAAGGAGCACCTCTTCTTCTACTTTCACGTGTTTGATTAAACTCACAATCACAGCTTTTTCAGCAATGAGTGGATCTTTAAAACGTACCGCTTCGCTTAAATACTCTTCGCATTCAAGCGTATAGTAATAGTTCATCAACTGCAGAAGAAGCCCCATGTGAAAACGAATAGAAATGTACTCTTCTTTCCAAGCGGTGTATACGAACTTGGCTGAGTATTCTTTATCGTAAGAAAGGTATTCCCTTCTCGTTGTTTCATAGTCTGTTAGAAGAATCGGCAGAACAATCTCCTTTTTGTATTCCCACTCCACTCCAGATTCGGTAACGGAATGAATCATGTCATACATCATGAACTTGTAATGTGGCGTGTGGATGCGATTTATCGTTTTGTTCAAGATGTTTCGAACGAATACAGGAAAGTTCACAAGTTGCTCGACAGGCAGATGAACTTCCTCTTCGTTTATCAATCTCGCAAGCTTTTCTTCTATTTCAAAAAAGATCTCTTCATCCTCTGTTAATAAAAAGAGTTCAACGGCTCTTATTTGTGCAGCTGGTGAGAAGGAATCAAAATGTTTAATTAAGTGATCGATTACTTCAGGCATTGGGTAATCACAAACAAAATCGATTAAATAGAACGATGGATTATCCCACTTATCAACCGATTTTGGAAAATTGTGCGCCGCTGCTTCTATCATTTCTAATAAAAGCTCCAAACGGATCTTTTCGTTTTCTTCTTCTTTAAACTCGTACAAAAGATCGAGCCCTTCAAACCGCTTATCAGGGTCATCACTTTTAATCTGCTTCAGCATACTTCTGACTTTTAATTCGTTCATCTCTTCACCTTTTATATTCAAATTTAATGAACAGAAAAGCATTCGATTTATTCTAATTTATCCCTAAAGGAAATTCAATCTATATTTTGGAATAATTTAGTTTTTTTACTTTATACAGGAAAACAGTTGTAGAAAAACAATTTGACTTGAACGATCAGCAGGCTTATAGAGTGTTTCCCATTCACCACTATTCGGACCTTGCTGGCCACCCTTTAACTAAAAGATAGATGCCGGCAATCAACAAGACCATACTCATGAACAGTGGCATGATTCCCACTTCTTTCAGTGCCGTTCCATACACACCAAGACTTCTATCATATCCTCCGATATAACCATCGATGTCTGGTGTTGTTATGTAAAGTGAATAGATAGATGCTGATATGAGTGTCATGCCAAACAATACGATACTGGAAATGAAGAAGACACTGCCGATTATTAGCTTTTTCACAATAATACCTCTTTTCAATGAATGTTTATGAAACACATAACTAAACATGTTCACCCTTCTTATTCTAGTTTCCTTCAGTCTGACTGCTACATAGGGAAAAAAAATCCAGCATTCTAAGTTGGAAGCAGGAGTAATCTGTCCGATTCAGTTGATAATCTGTCCAATTCATCTAAAAATCTGTCCAATCTCCTCCGTAATCTGTCCATTCACTATAACGTCACAGACGTCCGTAAAAATAGCTAATCCTCCATCTACGTGATAAACTATTTTCTTGGTTGCATTCATTATTTAACTTTATGAACTATATGATGTGCGTCTGTTGCTGAGGAGGACTTTTATGAGAAAACAAATCATGACCGCTTTATTGCTCGTGACCGTTCTTGCTGCGATGGAAGGAACGATTGTGAGTACGGCCGTTCCACGAATTACGAGTGATTTGTCTGGCATCGAGCTCGTGAGCTGGGTGTATGCGGTCTATATGTTAGCCACTGCCGTTTCCACTCCAATCTACGGAAAGCTCGCTGACTTGTTTGGCCGGAAAAAAGTAATTCTTGCCGGCATTATTTTATTTTTAGTGGGATCCGCTCTTTGCGGAATTGCGATGTCGATGGAGCAGCTTATCTTCTATCGTGCGATTCAAGGTCTCGGAGCTGGTGCTGTTATGCCGATTACGATGACCATTATCGGGGATCTATATTCTGAAGCGAAAGATCGAGCAAAAGCACAAGGCTGGATTTCTGCCGTTTGGGGCGTTGCCGGTGTGCTCGGACCGTTAGCAGGTGGGTTCCTCGTTGATACGTTGTCGTGGCGTTATATCTTTTTCTTAAATATTCCGTTCGGACTTGTGGCCTTCTTCATGCTGGCTGCAAATTATAAAGAGAATCTTTCAAAAGGAAAACCGTACATTGACTATTGGGGAGCTGTCACCTTTTCGCTTGCGACGATTGCCTTTTTGTACGCGCTGTTAACAGGCAGTCAGACACAAGAATGGGGTAACCCCATGATTATCGGGCTTTTCGTTATTGCGGCCCTCTTTTATGTTGGGTTTGTCTTTATCGAGAAAAAATCACCCGAGCCGCTTATTCCGCTTAACCTTTTTTCAAATAAAAGTGTTTTGATCGTGAATTCTTTAACGCTCATTTCTGGCGCAGTTGTTATATGTATCACCATTTACTTGCCAATCTGGAGTCAAGGGGTGATGGGTAAAACAGCAACACAAGCAGGGTTCGTGCTGATGCCGCTTCCTGTTATGTGGACGCTAGGTTCACTCGTTGCTGGAAATCTTGTCGGTCGCTTGAGAGATAATTGGATTATTACGCTTGGCATTAGTGTAGTAAGTGCCGCTTCACTCATTTTCTACTTACTAGATGCACATTCACCAACGTTCTTGATCTATGTGGCTTCAGGCGTTTTAGGACTTGGAATGGGGCTCATCACTCCAATCTACATGTTAATCATTCAAGCTTCTGTTCCGTCCAATAAACGAGGAGTGGCTGTAGCTTCCAACACGTTCACGAACACGTTCAGTCAGACGCTCGGATCAGCGGTTTTTGGAACCATCTTTAACTTGATCACCCTTTCAAGAGCTGAAAAAGCAGGGCAAGACCTTGATCTGAATGCTTCTTTTGAGCATGGAGGTGAACTGCCGACCGGCCAATTAGCGCAGCTCCAAGAAATCGTCGCGTCAGGAGTACATGCCATTTACGGAGTGATGCTCGTGCTCACGGTTATCGGAATCGGCGTCTCTTTCCTTCTTATCAAACATCGTGAACAAACAATAGAAAAAACTTAAAACTAAAAGAGTGCTCTTTGTTACAGAGCACTCTTTTTTATCGTTTACTTGATAAACCTTTTACAAAAATTATACATAGTGATATATTTTCCCTATACATTTATTAAAAAGCAACAACATACGCAGGAGACAAGACGAAGATGAGTAATAATGAAAAGTTTGATATCATACCACTGTTAACTTATATAAAGAATGTAAAACAAACATTTTTAGATAATGAAAAGCTTAATTGTCAGCAAATAGAAGTTTTATTATATTTGTTAGACAACGAGAAGTTAACGATTACAAAATTAGCCGACAAGTTAAATATTAGTCCTGCCTCAACCTCTACAATAATTGAACGGCTTGTTAAAACGGAATTAGTTGGTCGTGCTTATACAGAACGAGATCGAAGAAAAGTTTACGTATCTTTAACCGAAAAAGGTCTACATGAAACCCATCGGTTGGTTGCTAAAAAAGATGAGATACTTATTTCTTCCCTTTCTCCTCTTACAGAAAAAGAGAAGTTTGAACTTACCAAAATCAACGTCTTATTTAAGAAATTGAACAGCTAGATTTTTAGACCAGCATCATCAAAACGGAATAACATGCTAAACCTGTGCAAAACGCGAGAAAACTGCTTTCCTGATCCTCAGGCAGCTCTTCTTTTAAAACGTTAAGTATGATTCCTCCCGCAAGAAGAGCAACAAGCACTGATAGAATCAGCTCATGAACTGCCGTTAGTACACCGATTCCCCAGCCTAACAGAATCGCGATGGTGAGAAGAACTCTGCCGTATTTGTCGTATGTATGTTTGTGGTCTTTTCTGAGACCCCAGTCGTTCGCAACAAAGTGGATGCTCAGCGCTGTAAAGAAGAAGAACATTCCCCATTTTGTTTCATACTCTTCCCTTATGAGCAAATAACCAATCACTGCATTATACACAAAGAATGACGCAGTATGAATCCAGAAAACCCCTAGTGAAGCTGGAGCATCATCCGCGTTGGAGCTGCTGTTATGCTTCTTTTTAGATTTCTTCACCATCCGTTCAAGTCCATAAAAAAGAGCTAGTCCGAGCATCGCAATCATATAAATATGATCTTCAATATATTTACCGATTCCTCTATCAAGCGATGGTTCAACTTTTTCCTGGTAGTGGTTCAGATCGGGAAGCAAATGCAGAAACACATATGAAACGGCAACACCTCCTGCGAACGATAGAAACTTGCTGCGCGGCGATTTGCCCATAAAACTTATGTACTTCGAGCTTAAGTGTACAAGTGCAAATCCTATTACAAAAATGAAACTAAGCATTGTTTTCGTTAGCATAAAAGACGTCCTCTCTATCCGTGACAAAAGTACATACTTCTATTATGTAACCATTCCCCCTGCCTCATAAACAGCTGGCACTATGTTTGTCCGAATAAACTTGTTATTTACCCAATCTTTGTTAATTGAAACGCTCTTTTCAAATAGTTGGTAGTTTTGTAGCGTAAATTGTCATAACTTCATACTTTCGAGGTGAATTGCGACAATTGGAAAATAGAGCATGTGCTTCATGTATAAATCATCCTTTATTGATAATATGTAGAAATCATGATGTGAGAGGAGTTAGTGATGAGAAATTATTTACTTAGCAAATGCTTACTCTTTTTTGTAGCAGCGAGTTTTCTATTTGTTCCCGCAAACGTCCATGCGCACGGCCTTTTAACAAATGGCAATCAAGGATATGAGGTTTCGGCTCTGCAAGAAAAACTAAAAAAAATGGGCTTTTTCTACGGACCAGTGACCGGTTATTTCGGTGCCATTACAGAACGAGCGGTGGCAGATTTTCAGTACAAAACGAACCTTTCCTCTGACGGAGTAGCAGGTCCTGCAACCTTTTTGATGCTAAATGACATAGAACAGATGGCCCGTGTTGTTCATGGTGAGGCACGAGGTGAATCATACATAGGTAAAGTTGCGGTAGCTGCGGTTATCTTAAATCGTTTAGACGATCCCGCATTTCCAAACCAAATCGGTGATGTCATCCATCAGACGAATGCCTTTACAGCCGTTCATGATGGTCAATACGATTTACAGCCAAGCAGCTATGCCTATCACGCTGTGATGGATGCCATGCAAGGATGGGATCCAACATATGGATCGGTGTATTACTACAATCCAGAATTAGCAACAAACACTTGGATTTTCTCAAGACCATCTGTTACAAAGATCGGAAATCATCTTTTTGCGCAGTAAACTGCATTGGGGTGAAGAATTTCAGCTAATGTGGAATTATTGAATTTAATATGTGGATATATGACCACCTAACGTGGAATTATTAAATTTAACGTGGATATATTCAAATTAACGTGGATATAATCGGAAGGGTTCGTTCCGTGTTCGCCCCAGTCGAACACTTCCTACTTTTGTACACTTCAAACGGATTCACACAAACTAAAAAGGTGTGCCTCCAACTCAAGGCACACCTTCCTTACTCATTTATTGAAATGTTTTGCTAACATGGATGAATTCACGGTAACCAGAACGTGTCAGATGATATTGATTATCAAGATAACCGTCTTTCACTAACGATTCAAGCGTTTCTTCGGGGATGATGTCGATCACTTGATCCATACGCTGGTTCAAATCTTCGAGTGACGCATTTTTCAGTGTGATCGGGTTCATCATACGCACGATTCCTTCGATTCTGGAATCTCGTTTTTGAAACAATTGCGGCGTTTTCTTGAACACATTTTGGATGCGATCTTTAAATTGATTCAATTCTTGCTTCGTATTGAAGGTTTCGGTTTCTTTTTCTCTGATTCTTTCGTTGAAGTACTTCATCTCTTCATTGCTTAATTGTGCTCGTGTGAACAGCTCGTTGTAGATTTGCGTTTTATCCATCTCAATCTTGGCAAGCTCTTCTTCTTTAATCCGCTGTGTTTCCCAGATTTCTTCTGAGATTGATTCTTCTTCTGGTTCTTCTACTTCCTCAACCACTTCTTCTAACTCATCCACTTCAGGTTTCTCTACTTTTTCTTCTTCAAAAAGCTCTAGTTGTTCAACAGGTTCAGCTGTTTTTGTTTCCTCTACAGATACGGGTTGCGGCTCAGCAGCGACAACCGTTTTAGACATATGGGACTCAATCATCTTCTCCAGCTTGTTCAATTTGCTAAAATAGATGAGTGATATTGCGATAGCGAAAAGTGAGCAAAATACAGATATAAAATCGGAAAAGCGGAAAACAAATGGTGCAGTTGCGATTTTATAAAAAAGCAATAATGCGAATGCTCCAATGATGATAATCTTTAGCCAGCTTTCACGGTTTTTAATTTCGTCGATCGTGTGAGAATCTTGATTTTTATTTTTGTTTGAAAACATTTGTAATCGTTTCATCGTATTTACCTCTTTCATAGAGATTTTCATGCAGTTTTTTATTTTAACGCAAAATACGAAATGTGGGAAGGAAAAGCATGAATTCATCATGAAACTATCATCTTTTTAACAGGTTGATAAAATAATTTTTAATTTGGGACATATGTCCTTCCCAACAACTCTTCACTTATTCTTTAATAAGTATAGAATTTTACGTTGGGAAGTGATGACATGAAAGGAATTCTGTTCGCGTTCTTGGCCGGTGCGTTTATTACTTTACAAGGTGTTGCGAATGCACGGATTAGTCAAGACATCGGTTCCTGGCAAGCGGCTACCATTACGCAATTGACTGGCTTCATCGCCGCTCTCTTGATTGTGTTGATCGTAAAAGATCAAAAATGGAAACACTTTAAACAAGTGCGTCCGATCTATTTAACGGGCGGATCGTTTGCGGCCGTTGTGATTTACGGCAATATTTATGGCATCCATTCGATCGGTGTAACGTTGACAATTGCTGTAATATTAATCTCACAGCTTGCTATCACCTTTTTGATTGATGGCAAAGGTTGGTTCGGTGTGATAAAGAAAGAAATGAAACTTCCGCAATTTATCGGAATCGCCATGATGATTGTCGGAGTCGTGATATTGAAATTTTAGTATGTAAAACTTGAGGTGAACGTGATAAATGAAAGAGCTGCATGATCCTAATCTGCTTCAGCATTACATCGAAACATTCGAAATTGCTCCTATTCTTAATGAGGATCTTCTGCCCTATTTAACACTTCATCGCTATGATAGTGGTGAGCTGATCTGTTCGCAGGGCGATCCTTATGAAAATTTGTTTTTGTTAGTCAAAGGCAAGCTGAAAATCTTCAACACCTCACCTGAGGGCAAAACGCTTATTCTATCCTTTAAAACGCCGCTTGATGTTGTTGGCGATATTGAATACGTGCAGGGTACGGATTTTATCAACACGGTTGAAGCGGTCTCCGAGGTTCATATGATTGCTGTTCACCACCGGTGGCTTAAGAAATTTGCCAGCGATCACACACCGCTTTTGAAGTTTTTATTAAAAATGATTACGGAGAAGTTTTACGTGAAATCGAGTTCATTGAGCTTTAACTTGCTGTACCCGGTTGAAGTGCGTTTTGCGAGCTACCTGTTATCTGTTTGTTTTGATGAGTCAGATGCTCTTTATAGCGGAAAGCTCAGCACGAGTCACTTAATGGACGCTGCAAATTTGATTGGAACAAGCTATCGGCATCTGAACCGCGTCATACAGCACCTTTCATCGGAAGAGTTAGTAGAACGGCACAAAGGTTTTATCGTTGTAAAAGATCGGGACGGCTTAAGTAAGCTTGCCAACCATAGAAATATTTACGAATAGAGAGGGTGTTAATCATGCTTTCAGGATTATTCTTTGCGGTTATTGCCGGCTTACTCGTTGGTCTGCAAAATATTTTCAATACAAGGGTAAACGATCTTGCAGGAACGTGGTCGACCACTGCATTGGTGTTAGGTCTAGGATTTCTCGCATCCATGACGCTCGGGCTTGTTTTTGAAGGAACTGAACTGTTTGCTCTTCACAATATGAAAACATGGTTTTGGTTCAGTGGATTGATCGGCGTAGGAGTTGTTGTTTGTCTCGTACAAGGAACGCGATTGCTCGGTCCGACATTTGCAATTTCCATCGTTTTGACTTCACAGCTCGGATCGGCATTATTATGGGATTCAATGGGCTGGTTCGGATTAGAAAAAATTCCGTTTACGACTCAGCAGCTAGTTGGTGTGCTCGTAATCATAGGCGGAGTGATTGTATTTAAGTTTGGCGGGGTTTATAAGGAAAAGCGCGAAGTTCGGGAAGTTCAAAGTCAGTTGAAACACCAAGTTGCGGGGAGATCATGAATCTCCTCTTTTTTATGTTCAAAAAAGCAAACCTCCTACTTATTACCTTCTTTCCTCCTCAAATTCCCAAAACTTTCTCCCCATTCACCTTACTAAAAATGGGTAGTCCCCTCTATTAAAAACAAACTATGCATACGGTACACTACAATAGTAGAACCCTTTTTTGAAAAATTCAAAATATGGAGGTATCACATTGAAAGTGAAAAAGAAAGTTTTGTCTGTTACCTTGTCTGGTTTAATGGCTTTTGGCGCGCTAACTACGCTATCTTTACCTGCACATGCTGTCGGGAATGGTCCTGGAACAGGAAATGGATCCATTCAAACTTCTATCTTACATACGTATGAAGAGCTTGTTGATACTTTAAAAACACTAGATGCAAAACAAGATGCTATGAAACTTGAAGTAATCGGCCAAACCGTAAAAGGTCGAGACATTTACATGGCAAAGTACATATCAAATCCAAGTAACCCAACCATCTTATTTTTGACACAACAGCATGGGAACGAACAACTGACAACTGAAGGCGCTTTGGAATTTATGAAACACCTTGGTACGAATAAAACAAAAAGCGTGTTGGACAATGTGAACGTATTGGTTATCCCCATGTTGAACGCGGATGGCGCAATGGGAGATGTGAATTTCTCCCTTGAAGATTACTTAGCTGATGGTGACCGCCACCTTACACGCTATAATGCGAATGAAATTGACTTAAATCGCGAACATGATAAACCGACTAGTGAAATGGAGCCTGAAGCACGTGTTCTTCATGAAAATGTGTTCGCGAAGTATAACATTGATTACATGATTGATCTTCACCACCAAGGAACGTTGAGTGAGACGGACGGGCAACTTGTGTCTGGTTCTATGTTGTATCCTACGAATTCAAACGTGAAGCCTGAAGTGGTTGAAAAATCAAAACGCCTTGGTGCTGTTGTGTTCAATGCCATCCAAAACACGGGCTGGGGTCATATTGGTAAATATGATGGCGGATCTGGCGCAAACATTGGACGTAATGGTGCTGCTGTCCGATACGATATCTCTACTCTCCTTTTTGAAATGCGCGGAATGTCTGATCACTATCGTGAAGACTATGCGCTAGGTCAAAAGAGTAACGGATATTTGATTAAGCAAACAATCGTCACGCTAGATGCAGCTGTACGTGCGATTGCTGATGACTCAATCGACACAGTAGATGCTAGTTTTTGGAATACACTGCCACAACAAAAGAATCGTTCTGGAGAAGTTGACGACGAATAAACTAGAAAAAACAGTTCTCTCGGGAACTGTTTTTTTGATGTGTTCTACCATTATACTCGCTTAAGGTACGTGAAATTTTAAGTACCAAAAAAAACACCTCATACAACGAGGTGTTTTTTTAAATAGGTGTGTTCCCATCATTTATTCGTAACTTTTTGCTCCAATATAATGTTCTGACCAGTATGAGCTGCTGAGTTCAGCTGACGTCACACCTTTTGATGAAGATGCGTGCATGAACTGATCGTTTCCAATGTAAACTCCTGCATGGCTCGGTCCGTCGCCTTCTAGATCAAAGAAAACGATGTCGCCGACTGCAGGTTTATCCACCTTTGTTCCTTTTGCATAGATTTCATCAACTGTACGAGGTAGATCGATGTTTTCTGCTTCGTCAAAGATATAATTTAAGTATCCGCTGCAATCAAAGCCGTCAGGTGATTCCCCACCCCACTTATATGGTGTGCCTTCATATTTCTTAGCTACCTCTACGATTGACGAATCACTTTGTTCACCGCTTTGATCAACACCGAGCGCTTTGAACGTTTCGTCCCCAGCGATGCCATCTACTGTAATGCCTTTATCTGCTTGCAATTTTTTTACTGCGTCTGTTGTATAGTCACCATAATAATCGGTTGTTTTGCTATAAGTAAAGTATCCTTTATCATCTAATGTTTGTTGTAGGTCTTGTACATCTGAATGCTGCATCCCAGGTTTGAGTGTCTGATCTCCGAGTGCGGCTTCCCCCACTACTGGATTGAACGCCATAACCCCTGCAATCGCAAATCCTGCTGCTGCCTTTTTCAAAATAACATCCCCTTTTCTGTACCTTATTTAATCTGACCTGTCCCATACTAACAGGTGAAGATGACAGAGAGATTGTAAGGGAGTTACAGCGCAATAACAATTTTTGGCGAAATGTATGAAGAATTACACATTGTAATATTAGATAATTTTTTCCAGCACGTTGTGGACAAATAGAAGGAAAGATTGCCGGTTATTTGTATAGAGTATATAAAGGGCTAAAATGGTAAGGAGGCGTCTATTTGGAGTTCCCGTTCATCCATACTAACTTTTGGGATGCATTAATCGCTGTGCCTGCCATCATTGTTATGATTGAAATTCTTAAAGTTTTCTTCCCCTCTCTCTCTGCTTGGATTCCAACGATCGCCAGCCTGCTTGGACTGATTATTTCTGTTTTTATTGCGCATCCGCATAGTCTTTGGACAGGGATTGTTATGGGGATTGGCTACGGCTTTGCTGCGGTTGGTTCGTATGCCGGCTTCGCAAGGGTTTTCCACCACTATCGAGATCGAAGTCCGCATAAACCTTATAAATAGTTGAATGCTAGGTGAAGTTTGTTTAAGTTTAATAGTGTACGGACTTTTTGAAAAGATTAGGAGATTATCATGAAAAGAAAAACAGCAATTGTAACCGGCACTTCCAGCGGGTTCGGCATGCTTTGTGCTGTAGAACTTGCGAAAGCCGGTTTTGATGTGGTCAGCACGATGCGGAATTTGGATCGTGCAGAGAATCTATTAAAACTAGCGGATAGTCATAATGTGGCAGACCAGATCCACCTTCATCCGCTTGATGTTACATCAGCTGAATCGGTCTCCACATTTACTACTTACATAAAAAAGTTTCATAGCATTGATGTGCTCGTGAACAACGCGGGGTTCGCACTTGGCGGTTTTTCAGAAGAGTTAACCGCAGATGAGTACCGTTTGCAGTTTGAGACGAATGTTTTTGGTGTGATTGCGGTCACTCAAAACGTTCTTCCCATCATGCGGAAAAATCGCCGCGGCCGTATCATCAACATGAGCAGCATCTCTGGCAAGTTCGGCTTTCCAGGACTGTCGCCGTATACCGCTTCTAAGCACGCACTGGAAGGATACAGCGAGAGCCTGCGTCTGGAGCTCAGGCCGTTCGGTATTGATGTTGTTCTTGTTGAACCAGGTTCTTATCAAACGAACATCTGGTCGTCGATCGACAACATGACCATTAACTCTGACTCTCCTTATCACTTTTATATGGAAGCCCTATTAGAAGATATTGAAACAGGCAAAGGCAGTCATGGCGATCCGCTTGATGTGGCAAAGCTTGTGACGAGGATAGCAACTTCCTCAAAAACACCCAAATTGCGATATACAATCGGTAAAGGTGTAAGGTTAAGTCTGTTTCTGAAAGTTATTTTGCCGTGGAAGTTGCTAGAAAAAGTTATTTTAAATAAGCTGTTAAAATAAACGGTTGTGCTTAATCACCTCCTATTGTGTGCAAAATAGTAGTGAGGTGATTTCTTGTGAAGTTTTTAATTATTATTGGAAGTCTGATCGTCCCAATCGGAATGTTTTGGCTGCAATACGCTTGGCCAAAAAGCCGTTCGATATTTAATATATGTGCTCTTTTCGCTGCGCTAACATTCGGAAACCTAGCAGCAATCAGCATTCAGCAGATCCTTCACGACAACACCGTTTTCATGACAAACATTCACGGCGTTCTGTTGAATCCATTCTTCTTGTTAGCAGGCTCTTATTTAGGTGTTTACCTTTTTTATCGTTTCATGATATGGACTTCTTCAGAATGGTAAAAAAGTTGAAGAATAGTTGAAACTTATTTTATATGTGAATCGTAATTCAATTTGGATTGATAAGCTCAGTGCTTTTACAAATATTACTATTGGGGGAAATGAACATGAATAATCACGAAATCGATTATAAAATTTATGGTGATGACATGCAGTTTGTTGAGGTGGAGCTTGATCCGAAAGAAACGGTGATCGCTGAAGCTGGCGCACTCATGATGATGGAAGATGGCATTGAGATGGAAACCATTTTCGGTGACGGCTCATCTGGCGGCGGTAGCGGTTTGATGGGAAAACTGTTCAGTGCTGGTAAACGTGTGCTGACGGGTGAAAGTCTATTTATGACAACATTCACGAATGAAGATCACGGGAAAAAGCACGTTTCCTTCGCTTCTCCTTATCCTGGTAAAATCATTCCGATGGACTTGAGCGAACTTGGCGGTAAAGTGATCTGTCAGAAGGATGCGTTCTTAGCCGCTGCAAAAGGCGTATCTGTTGGAATCGAGTTTCAGCGTAAGTTAGGTGCCGGGTTCTTCGGTGGCGAAGGCTTTATCATGCAGAAACTTGAAGGCGATGGCATGGCGTTCGTTCATGCAGGCGGAACGATTCATAAGAAAGAACTTGCTCCTGGAGAAGTGCTGCGTGTTGATACAGGCTGTTTAGTTGCCATGACGAGCGGTGTGAATTACAACATCGAGATGGTAAAAGGCGTAAAAACAGCATTATTCGGCGGTGAAGGATTATTCTTTGCCACATTACAAGGACCGGGAACAGTATGGATTCAGTCCCTTCCGTTCAGCCGTCTGGCGAGCCGCGTGTTCGCAGCCGCACCACACCGCGGAGGATCAAGTGATGAAGGCAGTATCGCTAAAGGCGTGTTCAATATGCTGAATGGTGATTGATTTATAGTTTTATGTAAAGCTGACGCAAACTTCATGTTGTGTCAGCTTTTTTTGTTTCTGAGGATAAGTTGATTCTTTAACTTTAACCTTATAAGTAAGACTCACATTTGTCGAAAAACGGATAAATAAATTTATGTGCGGAATTAACAGCATTTACCGCGGATATAAAATGAATTACCTTGGAAAAAAATCGAATTACCTTGGAATTATAGAGTGTGTCTTCAAATCTACTCTATTGAGATAACTAAAAAAGCTATATAAAAGTAAAAAGTTGACCCTGAAATGAGAGTCAACTTCACTTTATACCAAAAATCAATTCATTTACGCCTTAAAATGCTGCAAAACAGTCCCACGACCATTCTCAACTTCCACTTCAGCATACGCCCCGTTAACAAACGTGATCTGTGGTGGCTGATGGCCGCAATCGACATCGTAAATGATAGGAACTCCCAGATCATCAGCCATATCTTGATACACGTCTTCTACTGTGTAATCCCCAATAGGCTCGTTGGCTTCACTTCTGCCGAACAAAATACCTGAACAGTTCTCAAACCAGCCGGCTAACTTCATATGAACGAGTGTTCTTCTTAAATCGGTCGTGTTCATCTCACAATTTTCAAGGTACCACAGAATGGGTTCATCTTCATTCAAAAACTGTTTTCTAAACTGAGCCACATTACCAAACGGCGTTCCGATCAGATGCCGAATCACATCGATACAGCCTCCGAGCAGTCGTCCTTCAACTTTCTCTTTTTCACCAGATGCTGTCTTCCAGTGGGTTTTCTCAGTGAGATGAAACACACACGATGTCGGTGCATCGTGCTGCCATTTTTCCTGATACTTCTCTGAGGACTGCTGCAGCACTGACTCTCCCACTTTTGTTCTCAACACCTTTTCCCACATGGCAGTAGTGTCATCCGAATACTCGCCTCTTACATCCACGAAGTTTGTTCCGTTGGCAGTTGCGAGTCCTGTTTTTAATGTAATGGCGAGCATCAGAACACTCGTATCAGAATAGCCGAGAATCCATTTGTCCCGAATGTTCGTGAAATCTACATGCTCCATGATTTCAATCAGCAGTTCACCGCCCCATGGAGGGATGATTACGTCGATCTCATCATTACTTAACATTTTGTTCAGCTCAGCTGCGCGAAATTTTGCAGGTGCTGATTTGGCCTTTGATTGCATCCACACGGTATCTCCGCAAACCACCTCATACCCTCTTTGCTCCATACGCTCGCATGCTTGCTTAAACATGTTATGTAAAAATGGCGGCACACCAGAAGATGGTGCGGTTACGCCTATCACTGCATTTTTCTTTAGAATCGGATATTTAATCATTGAAATCCATCCTGCTTTTTATTTTGGTGAAATTAAATCCACACAAATAAAATTCAACAAAAGGAGATGAATTCCTTTACTTCATTTAACGCAGCAGAAACATCCTTTCATGTCTGTTAATCTTCCGTAAAAAGCCTATTTCTTAACAATTTCACTATTTTGTACAACGAACAAGCTACTCATAAGGTACGTCCAACATATGCATATATCGAACAAACTGTTTTTAGAAAGGAGGCAATTCTTCTCATGAATAATCATCCTTATAACCACCAACATTCAATCGAGGAGTCTCAGTACGTGGAGCGTCAGATTGGTGAAGATGATGAAGGTCCATTTTCTCCTCCGCCACAGCAATTTGCTGCTCAATATCAAATACCTCAGCCGTACTTCGCTCAATCAATGCCCCCTCAACAGATCAGAGCGAGACTTTGCGGTTGTTTAGGAAACTGGGGACTTTTAGGGCTCAGACAGCCTGGTCAATTCGGCCGTGACTTCTGGTTCTTCCCCGTTGAGATCCGTCGTAATTCTGTAACAGGCTATATCTGGTTGTATGGCCGACGCCAACGCGTGCGCTATGGGTTTTCACAGATTCGTAACTTCATCTGCGTTGGTTAACGAGAAAGCCGCTCTCCAAAAGAGAACGGCTCTTCTTCTTTCATCAATTGTCGCGAGACGGCAGGCTCAACTGCCACGAAACCCCGAATGAATCCTGCACCCATGCGAACTTTTCCATTCCTGGAAGCTCCCCTAAAGGCATAAGCACTGCTCCACCGTTCGATAACGATTCGAAAAGATGATGTATTTCATCCAAAGTGTCACACTTTACGAACAAAGAAATGGCAGGAGTAAATGTGAACTCGTGTTTTATCCCGCTGTCTATACACATCAAGTTTTGCCCTTTAATGCTAAAGGTCGCGTGCAGCACCGTTCCATCTTCTTGATAAAGAATATTTTTGATCTCTGAATCAGCGAACAGCGACGTGTATACGTTCATTGCTTCCTCAGCTTGTCCTTGAAACAAAAGAAATGTGGTTACTTTTTGATCAGAAGTTGCCATTTTTTCATACTCCCCTTTCGATTCCTAGCCTACACCTTCGTCTTTTTATTCAAAATCCCTCCACAAAAAAAGACTATCTTGTCGATAGCCTCAAGTTTCTTGTTGTGTGCTGTGCTTTTTTTGAATGATGATTGAAATGATCCCGATCAGTATAGCGATTCCGACACTTACGTACAGCCCCGGCCGAATGGTGTGCTCGAACCAAGTGCCGGTAACTGCTAAAAATATTAGCACGATTGCAACAATCGAGAAAAGTTTCGTCCATAACGACTGCTTCAAAATTTTCATGGACGAGATGATAATAAAAAGCCAGTTAAATAAAAGCAGGATGCCGGCAGCTGTTGTAATGTATTCATAGATCCTTCCAGGCAATAAAAGTGCGGTAATGATACTTGCTAAAAGTCCTGCTGCGGCAAGAGACATGGCAGGCAGAGGCAATTTTTTAAATTTGATGGTTTTCGCAAATAGTTTCGGCGCATCCCCATCTTCCGCTAACGTCATCAATAGGTTGGTAACCCCGAATAGTGCCGCCGCCATTGCAGAGAATCCCGCAACAATTATCGCTCCGTTAAAAACATGGGGAAAAAAACCGAGATGATACCGTTCCATCGCCGTTACAAAAGGACTTTCCTTATGATCAAACACTTCCATCGCAACAGTCGTTACAGCGAGTCCCATTGATAGAACATATATAATCGTCAGTATCAAAAGCATGATCATTCCTGCTTTTGTGGCATCTTCCGTTTTTTTGAGCTGCATCGCCATCATGCCAATCACTTCAATTCCGCCAAACGCGTAAAAGGCATAGATAAGTGACGACCAGAAGCCTTTCAAGCCTCCTGTAAAATAACCGTCAAACGTATCTGGTAAGGCGAGATCATAGTTCTTACCATCCACTAGTCCAATGAGACCTGCGATTGCTAAAACAATGAACATAACGATTGCTGCTACTTTTATCACAGCAAGCAGATTTTCCACTTGGTCAAACTTTTTTGTTCCAGCCAACACGACAACAATGGCGAGTACGGCATAAAAAGCGGCAAAAATCCAAAGTGGAATGTGCGGAAACCAGAACTGAGAAAGGATAGAGAGTGCAGTTAGCTGGCTTCCCATGATCAAAATGTTGGATACCCAATAGTTCCATCCGCAGCTAAAGCCTGCCCATCTTCCGTATGATTGGGAAGCATAATAGCAAAATGAACCTTTTTGAGGATCTGCCGCCGTCATCTTCGCGAGCAGTTGGAACACGATGTATGTACCGATCGCAGCTAATAAAAAGGAGAAAACGATAGAGGGCCCAGTTAGCTGAATCCCGATCGTTGACCCAAGAAAGTACCCTGTCCCTATTGTGCAGCCGACTCCAACGAGTGAGAGCTGCCACCACGCCATGTTCTTTGCTTCTGATTTATCCATTTTAGGCTGAACAGGTCCATTACAATTGGATTTTTCCACAATAATACCCTCCTGCTTTACAGGTATTATTGTTTAACTTAAATTGGTGAATATTCATGTTAAATGAAAAGACTCATGAACTTACATCTATTGGCAGGTTGATTGGCGTGAAAGGAACTAAATTTAAGAGTGCAAACACATGTTATCGGTGTTGTGAACCACTTTTGAATGAAATCTACTTATACTGGGTGGGGTATCAAGCAAATAATTCAAGAAATTTTGTACTTAATCCCGCGAGTTTTGGCTATATTCCAGCGAGTTTACGCTATATTCCGGCGAGTTTGGCTCATATATCGGCGAGTCGATAAAAACCGACAAATCTCGCCTAGCCCTATACCCTAACCCCTCGCATCAATGATTCCAGGGGAAACCTCAAGACAACAAAAACGCAATCCCTTTATAGCCAAAATAACAGCCAAAGCCTATGAGTGATAATCCTGAGAGCTTCGAGATCCCATCTAAAATGCGGTCAGCAAGCATCTTACGGAAACCGCTTGATACGACAGCCATCGTAAAATCCCACAATAAAATCCCTGAAAAAATCGCTGCACTATATAACATCAAGCTTTCCATACTATATTTAGCTGCCGTTTCTGCAAGTATAGAACCGTAAATCCCTAACCAAAATAAGATGGTAAGAGGATTGGTGAGCGACATAAGAAAACCGGCCATAAAACTTCTGCTGTTATGTACCGTGTAGTCTTTATCACTGCTATTTTTTTCTGCTGCTGCTTTTTTGAAGGTCTCTATTCCTGTGTAGAGAAGGACGAAACTGCCGAAGAGCCATAGAAAGGTTTTGATGAACGGCGTATTGATGTAGCTCACAAGTCCCATGTAGACCAAAAGCATATAGATGGCATCTGCCACTGTAGCTCCGAGCCCTACCATCCACGCTTGCCAAAATCCATATTTGATACCGCGGTCCATCTGTGCAGCATTTACTGGACCGATTGGAGCAGCGAGTGATAATCCTAATAGCACGTACTTTATAAAAAGAAACATAGACGACCTCCACAAATATGATGGACAACTCATGCCTGTCTTCATCTTATTCGGAAGCACGTCTAATCAGACCATAAAATCAATTCATTAAAAGGAGTTCAGACCAATGGATCACCAGTTCAGCCCTAAAATCCAAGAAGCTCTTGACCATGTAAAACGTGCGGATGAAGCAATGATAGAAGCGCAAGCGAACCAAACACCATCATGTTTTCAAACTGCGAAGGTATGGCTCGAAACGGCTCAACAATCTGTTCATGATGCAGGAGAAGGAATGTCTGAAGAAGAAAAAAAACAACTTCATCATGCAAAAGAATATTTAAGACATCTGCACGAAACACAAGCTGCTATTCAGGAAACGAGATACGATTGATTACTGGACGCAGAAATCCCTCATGATTTGATCACGAGGGATTTTTCATGCTATGCAAATAAATTTCGGATAAACCCGGCTTGGTTAACGGTTTCAGTTTTCACATCTACATTTAGTTTACGAATGTTATCACAATAAATATGAAGTCGTTGTGCTTTATCTGCGTTTAGATAAGAGGCGTAGTTGTCCAGCTTATCTACTTCGCGTAGTACATCTTCCTTCGTGTCTGCTTTCTCAATCCTGCTGCAGCAAGAGTTGATCTGGTCATAAACAGACATGCTAGCCACCTCCTTTTAGGTTTGTTTCTCTATTCCCTTCCCTCATTTTTTTAAAACTGAGACGAATGGACTGTCAAAGTCGTTTAACAATACTTTCCATATGTTGTCTGCTAGACTAAAAACGAGAGACTTGATGGAGGAGGACAACATGATGAAAGAATTTCTATGTACAACATGTGGAACACAATATGCTGCATCCAATTCACCATTAGAGGAGTGTGTAATTTGTAAAGAAGAACGACAATACATAAACCCAAATGGACAAGAGTGGACGACGTTAGACGACATGATCCAATCAGGCAAGTATCGAAATAAAATGGAGAATGAGCAGGACGGCCTGTTTAGCATAAAAACAGAACCAGAATTCGGTATTAGCCAGTCGGCTTTTTTTATTGAGGAAAAAGGGTTTAGACTTTTATGGGATTGTATTCCGTATCTTGATCAGGAAACGATAGAAAGAATAAATGCAAATGGTGGAATTGACGCAATTGCATTATCTCACCCGCACTATTACTCCACTCAAGTACGTTGGGCAGAGGCGTTTGATTGTCCGATCTACATACATGAAGACGATAAGGAATGGGTGCAACAGGAAAGCGACCGGATTATTTATTGGAGTGGAGAAGAAAAAACGCTAGCCTCTGGACTTGTGATTCATCGATTAGGAGGACATTATAAAGGCGGCTGCGTGCTTCATTGGGAAAATGGCGGGGCTGCTGGTATTTTGTTGACTGGCGATGTCATTCAAGTAGTACCCGACCGAAAATGGGTGAGCTTCATGTATAGCTATCCAAATATCATCCCACTTCCTGCTAGCACAGTTGAACGAATGGCCAATAAAGTGGGATCTCTGCAGTTCAAGGAATTATATAACGCGTTTAACCGACATGTGAAAAGTGATGCGGATCTTGTTGTTCAGCGCTCTGCGGAACGATATATTGCGGCACTCAAAGGTGAATGGTTTACGACATAGAAGATAAAAAGGTGTCCAGTATAATCGGACACCTTCCTTATTTTATTTACAACATATTAACTTCAAGCAATCACCGGCGGAAGCGTGCGGCCTGTTTCCAGTAATGTTTTCAGGTTACTTAAGATTGCGGGCCAGCCGTTGTTGAATCCTACAAACGTGTCTTCTTCCTCTACGATATCCGCTTCCATCAAATTTTCATGACGAAGAGTCAATCTAACTGTTCCGTTCATCTCTTTTAGAGTGAAAGTCGCGACGGTCGGGGTTTTACGCTCTTCCTCGTCCCATTTGTTGTTCCACGTAAAAGAAAGTTCTTTTTGCGGATCACACTTTATGATTTCTCCCCAATCGGTCACTTTGCTGCCGCGGGAATAAGTGATACGCGAACCTTCTTTCCATTCCGACTCCACCCTGCTTCCGAAAAAGTATTGTTCCGAAAGATCTCCATTTGTCAGAGCTTCCCACACTTTTTCAGGATGCGCCTCTATGTAGGTCACATACACGAACTTTAAGTCTGTCATGAACAGTTCCTCCTTTTAATGTACACCTTTTTCTGGATCCCAGTTTCCTTGCGATTTTCTGATTTCTACGATTTGTCCGATATGGTAAGCATTGTGGATGTTGATGTTCGCGAGCACTGAGTACCACGGGTCATGTCGGTCTTCATGAGCTGAGCGCTCAAAGATTTCCTCATCCGCTTCTTTCAGCGCCTCCGTCCAATGAGTTAAAACAGCAAACAGCTCATTTTTTGCTGCATCCCAATTTTCTTTGTTTTCATTTCGAAATGTTTCATCATTGCTTTCAATTTTTCGAGTTACTGTCTTTCCTTGAAAACGTTGCAAATAGCGTTCGTTCCAAAAGATTAAGTGGTTGACGATTTCCCATATGGAGTTGCTGTCACCTGATTTTCCTTTTGCCTGTTCAGCCGTTAATCCGTCAAGCGCGCGATCAATCGGTACAAACCAGTTCGGTTCATTGTGATTGGCGGACATTTGTATCAATAAAATTGTTTTTTGGTCCACGAAAAAAACCTCCTGCACAGAAATGTGTACGAACAAACATTCTGCACCAAGAGGGTCAATTCCTTTTATTACTTTTTAAATTTCTTGTTTTAAGCCGAGTTCTGAAAGCTGAACCCTGCGACCTTCTGAACTTGAGATTGCCGCTGCTTCATTAATCGCGGTCAAATGTACGATATCATCCGTTGTAATGGCAGGCTTCTTACCAGTTTCAATGGCCTGAACCCACTGCTCCATGCTTGATGATATCGGATTCGGCAGATCTGGTGTCAACCACTCATCATTGCCAAGATGTTTACTCTTAATACGTACATCTTGCCATTCCACCATCAATGTTCCTTCTGTTCCGTACAGTTCGAGCTGCTGCGGACTTCCGAATGATAAGAATCCGGTCTCAATCACACCCATCGCACCTGATTCGTACTCGACCATCACGACAGCGTTGTCATCCACTCCAAGGTTATAGAATTCGTTCAATTTTCCGCTTACCGCTTTTACTTTTCCGCCTAAACGGTTTGTTAAGTAGATCGGATGCGCGCCAAGGTCGATCAACGCTCCTCCGCCACACTCTTCTTTGTTATAAAAATGCTGTGGAAGCCATCCTTTTGGGTTCTCTTCAGATGGCACCGATCCGTTATGCGCCACACGGCATCTGATATATGTAATGTCTCCGAGCAATCCTTTGTCCACAGCTTCTTGTGCGTAAAGATAAAAGCTTTCTGTCAGCCTAGGAAGGTTCACCATAAGCTGTACGTTGTTTTTTTCCACCGCTTCTATAATTTCTTCGCACTCTTTTACCGTGAAGGCGAGTACTTTTTCCGTAAAAATATGTTTGCCGTGGTTCGCCGCAGCGATGATTACGTCCTTGTGGCGGTTCGTTGCTGTTGTCACGATTACGCCATCAATGTTTGGATCATCGAGCACTTTATTTAGATCAGCTTCATAAGAAACACCTAACTCTTCCGCCCACTGTGTTCCGCGCTCTTCGTTCTCGTCCCACACTGTTTTGATAGATATCGCTTCATTTTCCGTCGCCTCGCGTGCATAATCAACCGCATGCACGTGCCACTTACTGAGTAGAGCTACATTCATTTTGTCATCACTCCTCAAGCTAGATTTACCTTCATTATACATAAGTGAAGGTGGAAGTTTTATCTTTTTGCTGACTTCAAGTCTAGATAGACCCGTCTAAACAGATTTTGTTGTATTAACGGTGATTTCCATCCTTTTTTGAAGTTCGCCAACGAACTCCCCTGCTTTATCCATATAGATCAGCGCTTTGTTAATCTCTTGTTTTTGTCCAAAATAACCACGGGCATGTATAGGTTTCTTAAACACAATTTCGTATTTCAATTCATCACTTATTCCAAAAATAATCGTTAGGATTCTAGGAAAAGCCGTCGCATGAAAGACTTTCTTTTCATTGATGATGCCCCCGCTTTTGTTATATTTGATCGAGGCAGTCTGTATGTAATCAATTTCGTTCACATCAAATTGGAGAGATCGTCTCGCACCTATTCTCATCACAACTTGTTCCTTGATTATTCGAAACGGCGTATTTCTCAATAAGTTATAATCGCCAAGCATGTAAATCACACTGTAAATATGTAAGAGAAGCATGATGAGTGCGATTTCAGGTTCTTCTTTTTTGAGGTAAATATGAAACACGATCATCTCGATAATTTGTTCGTGGATTAACGCTAAGAATAGGTAAAAATAGCTGGTGTTTTTATGATAAGGATAAACAAGTTTTTGGGTTGCAACTCTATTTTTTAATCTCCATCTAAAGAACGCATGGAAAAGGATGTTCCATTCTTTTTGGAAAAGTAAGATAAACGGATTTCTATCGATCCTACCTTTTCTATACATAATAAATAGAGCAATAAATAAACTTTCAAACAAAACTACTACTATGACCATAGAGATAAATAACTGGCGGTCTATAACTATCACTTCCTCTTCTCTCAAACCAATTGTAAATGAGTAGAAATGGTTGAAAAGGAAGAATGTGGTTTTTTCATAAATTTGTAACATTAATATGTCATATTTGTTAATTTTAAACATCATTGTAGGCGAGAATCTTGCTAACGTGAAATTATGGCTGCTAACGTGAAATTATTTAAAATAACGTGAATATATTGCTTGTTAACGTGAATAAAAGTGAATTAACGTGAAATTAATTTTATTTGTGGTGAGTGTGTCCTTTTTAAAAGGACACATCCCGTTTTTGTTTCTCTCAAGCTTACACAACTTCCAAAACAAGTTCTCCTCCCACTTAAGATGGAGCAAACAAGTCATTTTACGCTCCTCATCCGCACATCATAACAAAAAAAGCCAGCCTCAAAGGACAAAATCATCCTTTAAAGCCGGTCAAAACGTTATTTATAGCTCCTTTGCCTTAAATGTGTCTCCACCTTTTATCGTTCCGTTCTCGAATCCTTTGTAAAACCAACGCTGCCGCTGTTCGGATGTTCCGTGGGTGAAGCTCTCTGGCACGACATATCCTTGCGATTTTTTCTGAAGGGTGTCATCACCAACTCCACTCGCGGCGTTGAGTGCTTCCTCCAGATCGCCTTTTTCCAATACGTTCATATCCTGAGCATGCTTCGCCCAAACTCCCGCATAATAATCGGCTTGGAGCTCAAACTTCACTTGATACTTGTTGTACTCGGTCTCACTTAACTTGGAGCGGAGTTTGTTAATCTCTTCTGTTTTCCCTAAAAGCGTTTGAACGTGGTGCCCCACTTCATGCGCAATCACATATGCCATGGCAAAATCGCCAGGTGCATCGAACTTGTCCTGAAGTTCCTGATAAAAACTCAAATCTATGTACAGCTTCTGATCACCTGGACAATAGAACGGACCGACTGACGAACCCGCTGTTCCGCATGCAGACTGAACACTTCCTGAATACAAAACGAGCTTCGGTTCTTTGTAAGTCAACCCTTGATCCTGAAAAATCTCCGTCCATACGTCTTCCGTATCGGCTAAAACAACAGAAACAAACTCTGCATCTTCTTTCTCTTTTTCTGTTTCCTCGTAAGGAGCTGATTGCTCTTGCTCACCCATGCCTCCGATCAGATCGCCGGGATTTCCGCCCAACAGCGTTACAATCAAAACGATAATCAAACCGCCAAGGCCGCCTCCAACAGCAAGACCTTTTCCGCCCATTCCTCTTCGATCTTCCACGTTCGTACTTCCACGTCTGCCGCGCCACTTCATATCCGTATCCTCCTCAGGTAACATGCATCAACATTTTTAATTACTTGTATACCCTAAGTTCATATGAAATAGCCCAGTGTTTGCTAAAAAAAGCGCATACCACTCTGGGTATGCGCCGTAAAAAAATTATTCAGTCTTTCCTTCATATGAATCCATTCCGCCTGCCATATTGATTACTTTAAATCCATGGCTATCAAGAAGCTGGCACGCACGTCCGCTTCTTCCACCCGAACGGCACACCATAACATATTCCTTTGACTTGTTTAACTCGTGCAAACGGAATTCCAATAATCCGAGTGGAATATGTGTAACACCAGGAATTTTTCTTTCTTTCACTTCATCCACTTCACGTACGTCGATGATATTTAACGCTTGTCCTTCATTTAACTTTGTTTCTACTTCTTTTACTGAAAACTGCTTCAACATCATTTCCTCCTTTTTAATTCCAGGCACTGACTCCTCCTTTTACGTTCGTTACTTTTGTAAATCCTGATTTCAAAAGAACCTTACTTGCTTTTTGGCTTCGCATGCCGCTTTGACAGATCACAATCACTTCTTTATCTTTTGATAGCTTATCCGTTTTTTTAGAAAGCTGGTGAAGCGGAATGTTTTTAAATCCAGGAATGTGGTAACCGTTAAACTCTCCTTGGGTACGGACATCAATAAACTGTTTTTTCTTGTCTTTTAGTTCTTTTTTTAATTCTTGCGTCGAGATGTTTTTCACACCTTTAGTCGGCATAAAGCGCTGTACAATAAACAATAGTATAAGAGCAAAAAGAATATAATTAAGGTATTCCATTGTTTTCACCTTCCTATGCATGATTAACTTCTAAGACTTATATTATACCCTATGGGGTATATTGTCAACCTGAATAAAAGGACTATGGCATCAGTCCTCTTAAATCATTTTATAGTACAAGACCGTTGTATCTATGCCGCCTTCTGCATTCTGTGCAAAACTCGGGATACGTCCAGCTTCCTTATAGCCAAGGGACTGATAAAGAAAATTAGAGGGGTCCCCTTCTCTTGTGTCTAAAATCAGCAGCGATCGTCCTTCTTGTTTCGCTCTTTTTTCCGCATGCAGCATGAGCTGTTTTGCCATTCCTTTTTGTCTGAACGAAGGATGTGTCATAAGCTTAGCAATTTCCGCACGATGTGTTCCGTTTGGTTTTGTGCATAAGTGAAGCTGGAGGGTTGCAGCAATCTTCTCATCAACTTTTGCAATCCACAAGAACACGTCAGGTTTAACACAGCTTTCCCAAAATGAGTCAGCATCCGCTTTTGTAAGAGGCGGCAAAAACCCGATGGAAGCTCCTTCACCAACTACATTTATTAAAAGATCAGAAAGCTCGTCTATACTCTCATCAACATTGTACAATTCTATGATTTCCATCCCTATTAACTCCTTCATTTCTCTGTGTTGTTTTATCCATTTTAATACGCAAATTTAGATACTAAAAGAGTAAACAGTGGTTTTTATATAAAAACTAGAAAATTGTTACGTAATAAAAAGAGGCCAGCACTCAAGAAATTTCTTTCTCAAGTGAGCCTCCCGTTTTTACGCTGCTTTTTCAACACGAAACGTTCCTTTAAGCGCTACTTTCAGTTTGGGTATTAGAGCAAATGATAAAATCGCCACTCCAATATCAATCGGAAGATAAGCTGCCATCCACCCCCACGCTACAAGATAACTAAATCCATCAGGTGTTTCCGCCCAATACTTGAAAGCTGCAAACATTAGGTTCGTTCCGATCATGTAATTTAAAAATAAGCTGAGTAAAGCCGCTGTTAAGTAAGAAGTTTTTGACGCATGCACTTTGTCACCTACTAGCTTGCCCGTTACATAGGCGACGGCAATGAACGATAGAATAAAACCAAATGTGGGACTTAAAAGCTGAGCAGGTCCTCCTTTAAACTGTGCAAAGACAGGGGCACCCACAAGACCAATTAACATATACGTTACCATTGAGACTGCACCTAATCGGCTGCCTAAAATTCCACCTGCTAATATAGCAAACAACAACTGTAACGTTACTGGAACTCCCCCGATCGTTAGAAAAGGAGACACGTTTGCCCCAACCGCCATGAGCGCTGCAAACAGAGCACAGATCATCATATTCTTCGTTTTCATAAGGTTACCTCCTAAAAAATGAATAAAAAGTTCGTTGAATAACATTTTCGCATATGTTAACTTAAATGTAAATTAGGTTTACATATAATTTAGAGGTGGTTAACAATGGCTGGTTATTTTATTACAGGAACAGATACTGACGTTGGAAAAACGGTTGTTACGAGTTTGATGGTCTCTTATTTTAAAAATAAAGGCGTAGATGTTTTTCCATATAAGCCGATCCAAAGCGGTGGTGTTTTGGAAAATGGAGCGCTCGTTTCGCCCGATGTCCAGATGTATAAAAGAGCTCTGCCGCAGCTCAATCTGGCGCAAGCATGTACATATGTTTTAAAGAAGGCGAGCTCTCCACACCTTGCCGCAGAAGAAGAGAATGTAAAATTCGATCTCGGAAGCATACAAAGGCACGTTGCCTCTCTCAGAAGAGATCACGAGATGGTGTTGGTTGAAGGCGCAGGAGGAGTGATCGTTCCGATTCAGGATGATTATTGCATGATTGACCTGATGAAAGATCTGCAACTTCCTGTGATACTCGTTGGCCGTGCGGGTCTCGGCACGATTAATCATACTGTGTTATCCATTAAGGCTTTGCAGGCAGCTGACATACCAATTGAAGGTGTCATTTTAAACAGCATACATAGCGAAGACGAAACGATTGAAAAAGATAACATCCACGTGATCCAGCGATTAACTGGTGTACCAGTACTCGGCATCGTACCACCTCTGCATGATTTAAAGATTGCTTTTCAAGAACCAAGCACGACACAATCACTATTTGCACCATTACTTAAAAAGGAGAATCTAATACGATGAACCAGCAGACCCTTTTAGAGAACAGCAAAAAACATTTATGGCTGCCTTTTACACAAATGACAGATTACGAACGAGATCCCCTAATTATCGAGAGTGGTGAAGGGGTTAGACTAAGAGACATTTATGGAAATGAATACTTGGACGGCTACTCATCGCTTTGGCTGAATATACATGGTCACCGCAAAAAGGAGATTGATGAGGCAATCAAAAAGCAGCTTGATTCAATCGCGCACTCTACCCTGCTCGGAGCTTCGAATGTTCCAGCCATTGAACTGGCAAAAAAATTGGTAGAGATTACACCTAGTAACTTAACACGTACCTTTTATTCGGATAGCGGTGCTGAATCTGTTGAGATCGCAATCAAGATGGCTTATCAATATTGGCATAACAAAGGTTATACCTCTAAGCGAAAATTTGTAACGTTAACCAACGGATATCACGGAGACACAGTCGGTGCTATTTCTGTAGGAGCTGTAGATCTTTATCACCGCGTGTACGGTTCTCTTATGTTCGAATCCATTAAGGCACCTTTTCCTCTTGTTTATCGTCATGAGAGTGAGCATTTAGATGTTATTCGTGATGAAGCTTTGGATGAGCTGCACAAAATATTTGAGAAGCACAATGAAGAGATCGCGGCCATAACGGTAGAAGCTCTTATTCAAGGAGCAGGAGGAATGAATATTATGCCACCTGGCTATTTGAAGGGTGTCGAAAAGCTTTGCCGAAAGTTTAATATTCTTTTGATTGTAGATGAAGTCGCAACTGGCTTTGGCCGAACGGGTAAAATGTTTGCAATTGAACACGAGGATGTTCAACCAGATCTGATGACAATTGCAAAAGGAATAACCGGGGGATATTTACCGATTGCTGCGACCATGGCAACTGAAGAAATTTATGATGCTTTTTATGGGGAATACGAAGAGTTTAAAACCTTTTTCCACGGCCATTCGTACACAGGAAACCAGCTTGGCTGCGCGGCAGCACTTGCCAATCTAAAAATATACGAACAGGAAAACTTGATAGATAAAGTGCAAGAAAAAATGGCATATATAGCGTATGAACTGCAAAATATTGAGGAATTAAAACATGTTGGTGATGTCCGCCAGCTGGGGTTAATGTGCGGCATTGAGCTCGTGATGGATAAACAGACGAAAGAACCTTTTCCATGGCAAGAACGCATCGGCTATAAGTCAACTTTACGGATGCGGCAACTTGGCATGTTAACAAGGCCACTTGGTGATGTTGTTGTCTTTATGCCCCCGCTTGCAAGCTCCAAAGAAGAGCTTAGTGAAATGATTTCTATCTTAAAACAAGGAATTGAAGAAACCACAGAAGCGTTTGTAAGTGTGAATTAAATTGTAGGGGGTCTGTCCCGGGGACAGACCCCCTACAATTTTGATTAGCCATTGTTATGAAAAATCGATATGATAGACACACCATCATTCATTCAGGAGTGTTTTGTTTTGACTAAATTATTATTAATTGGAGCTGGAGAAGTGCATTTGTCGGTTCTTCAGCATTTACAAAAAGAGAAATTTACAGATATCGAGATCACAATGATAGCTGACGAAAATAATCGAACGGATGTCACCGCATTATGTCAAAAAGCTAACGTAACTTTTATAGAAGATACGATTATCTCATTTGATCCTTTACAGAAAATGCTGTTGAGCTTTTCTGGTGAAATTTACCGTTTCGATGTGATTTCTTTTGATATTGAAATGAAGGTTTCTCTTTTTAAGCAAGCATTAGTACCTGTTGATAACCAAGGCTTAATGGTCGTTGAGGATACGCTGCAGAATACTGAATTTCCTTTTCTGTTTGGCGTGGGGAAATGTATCACGATTGCAGGGAATTCGAATGTTGCTGAAAGTCGCTCGGAGCAAGGTTTAGTTTTATGGAAAAACATCAAGATGTATCTTTCAGGTCGTTCACTGAGGCCGTTAAAGTCAAAGAATGCGAAAATCTCATTTATTGGTGAATGGATTCGACGTTTAAATAAAAAGTAAAGAAAGCTCATTTCTATGAAAAAAGGCCGCTCAAAAGGTAAATCCTCCTTTGAAGCAGCCTCTTTTTATGATTCCTTTACTAGACCTGACATAATCAAACTCCACACATGTTCAAATTCTTGCTTAATATGCGGTGATGTCCATTCTTTTGCAAGCGCTGGGTGATGAAACCGAGCCGTAGCAAAAAAAAGAGCTGCAGCCTGTTCATGAGCATTACGCTTTTGAAACTCGCCACCCTGAATACCCTCTTCAACAATCTTTGTTAATTGAGCGATCAGTTCGTGAATATGTGCGGTGATGGCCTCAACGGATTCCTCAGCAAGCGCGTTATACATCGCAAACAATTCCGGATCTTCCTTCGCCTTCGACTGCTTGATATGAATGAGTCTTTCGATCCAGCTTCTCACTTTATCGAACGCCGAGCCTTCTTCATCAACCATTTTCCCGAGTGGTGTGGACACTTCATGTAGCCAGCGTTCAGCAACCGCTTCTTTTAGCGCAGCCTTGCTTGCAAAATGACGATACAATGTCCCATGACTCACACCGAGCGCACGAGCTACATCAACGACTGACGTTTTATCCAGTCCGAAGCGACGAAGAACTTGTTCGGTTGTATCTAAAATTTGTTCCCTCGTTAAAGGTTCTGCCATTCTTTATTCTACTCCTAACATTGCCATCTGTTCTTTAGCATAACGTGTTCCCGCTACTTTGTCAGCCGGAACAGCTGCTTCGATTTTTTCAAGGTCTGATGTGGACAGCACTAAATTCAGCGCACCAAACGCATCTGCTAAATGTGTGCGTTTGCGTGCTCCAATCAATGGAATCACATCTTCGCCTTGAGACAATACCCAGCTAATCGCAATCTCCGCTACTGTTGCTTGTTTTTCCTCGGCAATCTGACGCAACGCTTCAACTAATGCTAAGTTTTGATCCAGATTTTCACCCATAAAACGAGGTGCGAACGAGCGGAAGTCGATTTGACCTTGACGCTCTTTCGTCCACTTTCCACTTAATAATCCTCTAGAAAGCACGCCGTATGCAGAAAGTGAAATGCCTAACTCACGTAATGTTGGAAGGATTTCAGCTTCGATTCCGCGGCTAAACAGTGAGTACTCGATCTGAAGCCAGCTGATTGGATGAACTCCGTGTGCTTTACGAACCGTTTCTGCATTCGCTTCAGAAAGGCCAATGTGCTTCACATAACCTGCTTTAACCAAATCACTCATCGCGCCGATCGTTTCTTCAATTGGTACGTTTGGGTCGACACGCGCTGGTTGATAAAGGTCGATATAGTCTGTTCCTATACGTTGAAGGGTGTAAGCTAATGCATTTTTAATCGCTTGCGGACGGTTATCCATTCCAATCCAGCCGCCATCTGGAGATCGAAGCACCCCTGTTTTAACCGCAATAAAAGCATTTTCACGTTTTGTTCCTTGGAGAGCTTCACGCAAAAGCAGTTCGTTGTGGCCCACTCCGTAAAAATCACCCGTATCAAAAAGCGTGACGCCTTTCTCAAGTGCTTCATGAATGGTTGCGATGCTTTCCGTTCGATCCGTATTCCCATAAAGATCAGACATTCCCATGCAACCTAATCCGATTGATGAAACCTCAGGACCATTTGTTCCAATTTTTCTTGTTTTCATTATTGTTCCCTCCATATCATGTTGCTTACATCATACCTCACAAAATAACAAATGACAAATATTTATTTTTGTCATTTGTTATTCTTGAGCAAAAAAAAGAAGAGGCTATTAAACCTCTTCTCATCCTCTTTTATGCTTGAACAGCCTGAACACCTTTTGTCGCCATAAACTCTTCAATCTCTTCCACTTCACGTATGATATCTTTTGATAGGTTTTCGAATCCGTCTTCCGTCACTAAGATATCGTCCTCGATACGGATTCCAATCGACTCTTCTTCAATATATAATCCAGGCTCGATCGTAATCACCATTCCTGGCTCTAAGATGCGATCTTTATACGAACCAACGTCATGCGTGTCGAGACCTAGGAAATGGCCGACACCATGATAATAGTATTTTGAAATCTCCTCGTCTTCCTGGATCAAGCCAATTTTCTTGCACTCATCTGCCAGAATTTTCTTTGCAAACTTATTAAGTTCTGCAAACTCAAGACCTGGCTTGATGATCGCTGTTGTTTCTTTTAAAGCTTTTAGTACAATATTGTACAGTACTTTTTGGCGGTCAGAAAACTTGCCGTCTACTGGAAACGTATAGCTGATGTCGGCGTTGTAATAATCTTTCTGTGCACCAAGATCGAGCAGCACAAGCTCTCCTTCATTCGTACGGGCATTGTTGTGCTCATAGTGAAGAACCGTCGCATTTTTTCCGCTTGCCGTAATGGTCTTGAACGCATAATCTCGGATCCCGTTTGACTTTAATGTAAAATCGAAATGAGCTTCCAGCTGATATTCCATCATCCCAGCTTTTGCGTGCTTCAGCACGCTGTAGATGCCCTCTTTCGTAATCGCGATGGCTTCTTTAATCTTTTGAATCTCTTCTGTTGTTTTAAACACGCGAAGTTCAGAGATCTCGTGGTACACGTTCTGGATGGTAACGTGCGGGTAGTGCTCACGAATGTGTTTTGCAAATAGTGAGGTACTTGTTGGCTCACCGTTCCAGCCGCGGCGCTCTAAATCTAAACAAACGTGCTTCGCTTGATTTGTGAAAAAGTTGCCATCAATCGTTGACTCAAAGCTATCCACATACTTGATGTCTTTGATTCCTGAGAGCTTTTCAGCATCTTCTTTTGAAACCGTCTTACCAACCCACTTTTCCATAACAGGGTCCGCTTTTTCAATAAAAAGCGTTTCTTCAAATGTTGTGCCGTTCTTCTTTAGCAACAGCATTACGTTCTGCTCGGTAATCCCCGTTAAGTAGTAGAAGTTAGGGTTTGGCACGAAGGGGTAATGTTCATCCGCCGACTTTTGCGGTGCTTTACCAGCGAATAAAATGGTTAATGATTCATCAGGCAGCAATTCTTTTAATCTGCTTCTGTTTCGTTCAAAAAAATACGACTCCATGTGTATCCTCCTTAAGAATATATTAAAAACGACTGATGAGTTTATTTATGTATCTATAGTATAAAGATTTCGCTGTGTTAATGACAGCTATTTTTCTGAATTTTATAAATTGAACTTTACAAGATAATTGGATACTCTTCTAAATCTTGTTCTACAATGTAACTACCATTCGCTTCTTCTTGTACGTACGCCAAAATCTGTTTCTGTACTCTTGGATATAACACGATGCTATCCAGCTCACATAACGGAATCCATTTCACTCCCGTTTGGTTCGGATCTGGCTGACCTGGCAGAGAAGGTTCTGTGTCCACATCTCGCGTGCATTTAAACATGAGCCCTAACGAGTGTGTCTCTCCATATCGGTAATCCGCCAAGTGTGGCGCATATTCATAAACAAATGCGAGTGGACCGACAGTTACATCAATAGATGCCTCTTCTTTCGCTTCTCGTTTTACCGCTTCCTTCACGGATTCATGTGCTTCAACACCACCCGCAGGCAGGTTGTAATGAAGTCCATTTTGATCATCAAACTCAATCAACAAAATCGCGTCGTTTTCGATAATCAACGCGCCTGCTCTTACTCGGATTGGATAGCTCATCTACAGTGCCTCCTTATTCTTTCTTGTAAGTTCAACAGTAGGTGTTGATACGCTCTTAAAACGCTCTCCTCTTATACTAGGTGGGGTATATATTTCAATAATTCTAGAAATTTTTGAATGAATTCTAGAAATTTTGAAGTTTTTCCGGCGAGTTTCAGCTATAATCCGGCGACTTTTCCCCATATATCGGCGAGTCGACATAACTCGACAAGCATGAACCTGCCCTATCCCCTCATCTCAGCTATTCGCTACCCAACACCCAGCAAAAACAACAGGAAAAGCTAACCTGAATCGGCTAGCTTTGTATCGTTTATGCTTCCTGCTCAAACAGCTGAACAAGTTCAATGATTACATGTGTTGCTTTAATCATGTTGTCAACCGAGATGTATTCGTGACGGCCGTGGTAATTTTCCCCGCCTGTAAAGATATTTGGCGTCGGCAATCCCATGAATGATAACTGCGAACCGTCTGTACCACCGCGAATCGGTTTGATGTTTGGTTCGATATCAAGCTTTTTCATTGCTTTTGAAGCAAGATCAACGATTTCTTTTACCGGCTCAATTTTCTCTTTCATGTTGTAATACGTGTCATTCATTTCTAACGTAATTTTATCCTGACCATACTTTTCGCGTAATTCATCCACGATTGTTTGAATGGTGTTCTTTCTTTTTTGGAAAAGCTCTTTGTCATGATCACGTATGATGTAATACATGTCCGTTTGTTCCACGCCGCCTTTTAATCCAATCAGGTGATAAAACCCTTCATAGCCTTCTGTGTGTTCCGGCGCTTCTTCTGCTGGCAATTTGCTTTGCAGTTCGATCGCTATCTTAGCCGAGTTCACCATTTTATTCTTTGCAGATCCTGGGTGAATGTTTTTGCCCAGAATGCGAATCCTCGCATCAGCTGCATTAAAGCTTTCATATTCAAGTTCACCTAATGGCCCGCCGTCCATCGTATACGCATACTTCGCGCCGAACGCTTCAACATCAAACTTATGCGGACCACGGCCGATTTCTTCGTCAGGTGTGAACGCTACTCTTAATTTTCCATGCTTGATTTCTTGGTGTTGAATTAAGTACTTCATCGCGGTCATGATCTCAGCGATTCCGGCTTTGTTATCTGCACCAAGCAGTGTTGTGCCATCTGTTGTGATTAGTGTGTGTCCCTTGTAATCTTTTAAGCTAGGAAAATCGCTTGGAGATAATTCAATATGTAAGTCTTTGTTTAATGTGATCGTTTCCCCGTCATAGTTTTCGACGATCTGCGGCTTTACGTTCGTTCCTGTAAAATCCGTCGCTGTGTCGACATGGGCTAAGAAACCGATGACAGGCACGTCTTTTTCCGTATTGGATGGAAGAGTTGCCATTACATAGCCGTTTTCATCGACTGTAACTTCTTGCATGCCGATTTCCTTTAGTTCTTCCACCAGCATGTTTGCTAGCGTCCACTGCCCTTCTGTTGAAGGAGTCGTTTCACTTCTTCCGTTAGATTGCGTATCTACTTTCACATACGTAATAAATCGTTCCATAATCTCTTGTTTCAATATTCACTCAACTCCTATTGTTTTGTTTAATGATAGCATGTTTTTAAAATTCTATTGTTGGATTTTCATAAAAAAACAAATGACTTGTTCATGCGTCTAAACAACTTGTCCTCTCCGTGCATATGATGTAGTACCAGCACAGGTTAATCGTGTTGTGAAAATAAACGGGGTGATTTCGATGGGTTGTTGGAAAAAACACAAATGTGAATCTTCTTCTTCAAGCTATATCTATTTAAAATGTAAGAAATGCAAGAAAAAGAAGAAAAAAAGCTGCGGCTGCAAGAAAAAACACAAATAATAATTCCACTTAAAAAGGAGTCCATTTCGGGCTCCTTTCCTTACTTTTTCTTTTCTACACTACTCCTGAGGGTATGTTCTTAGCAAAAAGTCCACGGATTGCTGGATCATCGCTTTTAACACATCCACATCAACATCTGCGAGCTTATTTATGTACACACATGCCGCACCTGTTGTGTGTTTACCAAACTTACTCAGTAACTCTTCACGATTAGGATCTCCTGGTGCAAAGTAGAGGCTGATCTTCGCCTTTCTTGGCGAGAACCCGACTAGTGGCGCGTCCCCTTCATGCCCGGTTTTGTACTTATAATGGTACGAGCCAAATCCAATAATACTTGGCCCCCACATCTTAGCTTCAAAACCTGTTGTTTCCGTAAAGATATCAAGAAGCTTATAGGCATCTTCTTTCTTTTTCTGACTATCTACATTTTCAATAAACTCTACAACACTATGATTGGTTTCTTTTGTCTTTTGTTCGTACATACATAGCACTCCCTTTATTAAACGATTGACTTCTTTATTTTCTATTTTCTGCAAATCATTCTTATCCCCTCTAATGGAATTACCTTAATTGATTAAATAAATAAAGACAACTCCTGATTAGGAGCTGTCTGATTTATTTACATAGACTATTTACATACATTGTTGCTAAGTATGTGATTTCCGTTTCAGAATTCTCGCACCTTACATTCCAATCAACTTTGTAAGCGCATTACGAAAATATTAATCGTAACTTTTACATACTACAAAATTTCTGAAAGGAAAAAACAGCGCTGCATCTGCTTGCTCAAGTCCTGGCTCTTGAAAATTAAAAACACTTCCGCCAATTACAGAAATTTCAGCTAGACCACAAAGCACTGTATCCCCACGAGAGCAAACATTGAAATCACCTTTCGCTGTTATTCGAAATACGGCATTCCGTTCATCTTTACCTGCACCAAGATCTCGCGGTTTGTTTCTTTCAATTCTTGTGCACGAATGTGGTTTTAAATTGAACCACCCTAAACTTACTTCTTTTTCTTCAATGTCTTTATATACATTAAATAAGCCGTTGGGACTTTTTTTAGGTTCTAAGCAAATACCCAGTTTTACTTTTACTTTTAAGTATTCGTCTGTTGGGTTCTTAAGAATAATAATAATTCTGTCGTTTTCCCTGCCCCCTTGTAGTTCCGAATCCACTTCTTCTGGAACAAGAAAAGGTCCTGTTGTAATTTTAACTTTCCTTCTTTCTACTTTCTTATCACTCATCCATGTTCACTCCTTTATTTATTCTGCACCGACTGTCTTAACCTTCAACCATGATTAATGAGTGTGCTGATTAGAATGAATGGGCGCAATGTATTTTACGTTCTTAACAATGTATGCACACGTCATCGTATTCTTGAACATATAATTAGTTTGAAATTGAATAGGCAAATATGTAATGAGGAGGATACATATGAGAATAGGTGTGAACTTGTTATCACTTACCAATGACAGATTTGGCGGGGTTGAACAATATGTAACCAATCTTATTTCACAATTATTAACGATGGACAAGAATATAAAGTTATTCTTATTTCTTACAAGACCATGCAGAGACCTGTTTCCTGATTATCAGGATCGATTAAAAAAATTGATGATAAAAGAATACAAAGTTCATGACTCTATTTATCCATTAATTGCTGAGTGTCAACTCGATCTTTGGTTTTCACCTATACACAAATCGTACATTCCAAACGTACCTGTTCCTTCAATAGCAACTATTCATGATGTTCTGCATACCGCCTATCCACAATTTGTTCACGGTGGGCTCATTGATAACAATCGTTATTATCAACATTTTGCATCTTCATTCGATGCAGTTTTAACTGTTTCGGAGTTTTCAAGAAATGCTATTGCAAAGAACCTTCACATCCCAAAGGAAAAAATTTATGCAGTATATCAAGATGCTCCAATGGTGTTCCGCAATTTCCCTACTGATGTTCTTAAAGAGAAAATAAAGAAAAAATACTCACTTGAAGAAGGATACGCGATCTACCCTTCCAGCTATAATCCACATAAAAATCACATCAGCCTGCTTAAAGCACTTGTTGTTCTCAGAGATACCTTTAAAAAGCGTATACCTCTAGTTCTTACGGGATATGCATCTAGCGATAACCGTGTTTATCAATCTGTACTAGACTTCCTGCAAGAAAATGAACTGAAAGGGCAAGTAAATATCTTAGGTTACGTCCCACCAGAGGATATGCCCTCTCTTTATTCCAACGCATCGTTCATGATCTTCCCCTCTCTTTATGAAGGTTTCGGTATTCCTTTAGTGGAAGCGATGAAAGCACAGTGTCCTATTGTTTGTTCCGATAGAGGAAGTATTCCAGAAATAGCAGGTCATGCAGCCATCCATTTTAATCCAGAGGATCCTGAAGATATTGCTTTAAAAGTGTTGAAAATTTTAGGTCCAGAGATCAGAAAAAAAATGATTATTCAAGGAATCGAGCGCTCAAAGATTTTTTCGTGGGAAAACTGTGCAAAAGAGACACTGAATGTTTTTCAGCGTGTTGTGAAAAGGAATGAAAAACGATGAAAAGACTTTTGGTTTTAAATCATTTTCCAACTGTCATACCTCCGACGAGCGGCGGCACACTAAGGTATTTTCACATTTATGAAGAACTCAGCAAACATTTTGATATTACACTTCTTTCACAAACATTTGGCCACAAGCAGGGGGTTTTTCAGCATTCTCCCACTTTTAGAGAATATAAAGTCCCTAAAGACCCTTACTACAATAAGGTTGTCCAAAAGCTACAACATAACGAATTAACGTATGAATTTGCAATGATTATACAAACCGAACTTTCAAAATACCCCACTTTGTTCAAAAAGCATTTTGATACACTTTATCCTTCAAGTCATTTAATTGTTCATGAGTCACCATTTTTATTAGGCGTTGATTCGTATATCGGAAAAGACCATAAGCCAAGGATGTATAACAGCCACAATCACGAATATAGGCTAGCTGAACAAATTTGGAAAAATGAGAATGCACGAAACTATCTACCTACCCTTTTCGACCTTGAAAAGAAATTGGTTACGGGTGCCGAACTTGTTTTCTCAACTTCTGAAAACGAAAAAAATCATTTCACTAAGATGTATCAAGCCAACCCTGCCAAAGTTAAAATCGCTCCTAATGGGATAAATCCTTATGAATGGCTTCCGAGAAAAGAAGAGTTTAATAAAAAACCTGTTGCATTCTTTATTGGAGCAGATTATCCGCCAAACATTGAATCTGTAGATTTTATCGTGCATCACCTTGCTGAAAGGTGTACTCAAATTAACTTTGTCATTGCTGGAGGATGCTGTGCTCCTTTTTCAAACTCAACTGCCAAACCTAACATAAAACTTTTAGGAAGAGTTCGGCACAAACAGAAAATAAAACTCTTTTCAGAGTCTGATATAGCGATTAATCCCATGTTTACAGGAGCTGGCGTAAACTTAAAGACATTAGAGTACTTATCTGCAGGAATACCTCTATTCTCTACTCTTTGCGGTGTGCGAGGTTTAAATCTGACTAACATGAAACACTATATTCATACAGAAAGAGAAGACTTTGCTTATAAACTGAATCGTTATCCAAATGATCCAAACTTCTTAAAAAAAGTGGCTGCACAAGGACAGCACTATATTAACAGAAATTATTCTTGGAACAGCATTGTCCAAAATATGAAGACCGAAATTGATAAGCTCATAAATTAGGAACCTATTATCTTCTCAACCATTTGTTTTAGTGAGATGCCTGCTCGATCCCATGTCATGTGTTGCATATCTCTCCTGCCTTGTCTTCCTTTTTGTCTGCAAAGATCGGGGTTTTCATAGGCGAATCTCATTTGCTTTTTAATATGATCAACATTTGCTTCAGCCCAAAGCTGTCCGTCTTCTGCAAATTCTCTGTAGATGGTGGAGATGGCGTGATCACTATTCATGCTGGTGGAAGGATTCATTAGCTCGTAGTCAATTAAAAACGAGTTGTGTTTGTTTAAGAAATCCATCTGTCCGCCCCACCCAGTTGCAATAACAGGTATGCCGCTTGATAATGCTTCAATAAAAGGCAATCCTACACCTTCCCCTCTTGTTGGGAGGACAAACGCATTTGCTGCGGTGTAAATTCCTTTTAGTTCAGTCTCGCTGCATATTCCCGTCATTATATAAATGGGTGCAGTATCACCAAGCCCCAATTTCCTTTTATAGTTCGTAATGGCTGTTCTTATTTTTTTACGTGAACTGCCATATGTTTTGATCACTAGCAGTACACGGTCGTTCGCTGTGAACTCTTCCCAATAAGCACGGAGTAAACTTTCAGGATTCTTTCGATGCTGAAAATCAAAGATGGATACAAAAACAAATTTGTTTTCTGCTTCATTCAGCGTAATTCTATTATTGTCTGGGTTAAACATCTTGGTGTCCGCTCCATGCGGCACCAGGAATATCGGAATACGAACACCGCTGTTCTTCAGAGCATGTACATTATGCGTACATGGAACAGAAATGGCATCAAATGTGGAGAGGATAGGCAGCCACGTATCAGGTATCCGAGTGGTTTCCCAAACGGTATTAAGAATGCAGAAGTCAAATTCCTTTTTTTCTTTTTTACAAATAACTGCTGGTGGAGAATGATAGATTAATATTTTTTGTTTTTGGTTTGAAATTGGTTTATCAATGAGTTGCTGCAGCCTTTTCTTTTTCTTTTCATCTTGCATGTTATAAGGAAAATTCCAAGTATAGGTTTCAATTTTTACATCGATTCCCTGCCTGTCTAAAGCGAGGGCATATTCTCTGCTTGCCGTTCCATAACCTGTGGCATCCAGCACTGGTCCTCTCCACACCACTTGATAGCTTTTCATCGCAATCTCCTTTTTAGTAGATTCGTTTACTTGTTATTCGTGAATGATGGACTTGTAATCTTCTGTAAAGCAAACGCTTGATGATTTTCTTTTGAGTGCGGTATTGCTGACATTCCAGGTGTGATGATTTGAATTTGAAGAACGTAAACATACATAATGTCTTTTGTCCCCAGAATACAATTTAAGATCTTTATTCACACACTGATTCAAAAAAACTGTATCTTCGCCAAGGTTTAATTTGGGAAACTCGATACTCTCGCATATCTTTTTATGAAAAAAAAGAGTTGCTCCTTTCAAGCCTTGTCTAACGAACATGTTCTCCCGATCCGGATTGTTTACAACGAGTAGCTTTTCATTTTCGAAATACATATAAACTGTTCTTTTTCCGACAACATCAGCTTTTGTCTCATGCAATGTTTCCATGGCGTGATTGAGGTAAAGCGGAGCATAATAATCATCATCATCAAATTTTGCCACGTAATCATACTTTGCTTTTTGAATGGCTGCATTTAAGCATTCACCTAATGTGTGAGATTCAGGCAGCTGATAGACTGAGACATGTTTGTAGGATTCTGCTTCCTTTTTCCATTTATTTATATTTAAATGATCTTTGTTTAAAATAATGATAAGTTCTTTTTCACTCCACTTTTGATTGCTATAGTTTTGAAACACATTGTCCATAAATTGTGGTCTCATCGTGCAGCATATCACTGAAATCATAAACAACCCGCCTTAATTACAGAGTTGTACTGCCTCTTCCCATGAATAAGTAATTCGTGTAATGTCCTCTTCGGATAGCAAGGAACCGAGTTGAACTTCTATGATTTGTAGAGGTGTAACAGCCTTAACAGCATGTTTGGAACCTTGAGCAATTTGAAGAACATCCCCAGCTTTGATGGTAGTTAATTGATCATTGAATATAAATTCCCCTGTACCAGAAACGATTGTCCAAATCTCTTGTCTTTCCTTGTGCCATTGATAGCTTATGTTGCAGCCTGGGAGGATGTTTATCATTTTCGTTAAAGACTGTTTGCCTTCATTCGTTATCGACTTTTCTAAAACTCTATAATTTCCCCACCGTTTTTCCACATAACGTGGAGGTTCATCAGTTATGAACTTCTTAATATCAGAACTTCGAGTTTTATTTGCAACGAGAATTCCATCAGGTCCTGCTACGATCATACTATCTGATATACCGATCACATAGATGGGTTGATGCAGCTCGTTAATAATATGTGTATTTACCGAGTCTTGCGATAGTTTGCATGGACCTATTTCATGTGACTTCATATGTTTACTTAATGCACCCCATGTTCCAATATCATCCCATAGTCCTTGATAAGGAATAACTATTGAACGCTTGCTTTGTTGTGCGACCATTTGATCAAAACTTACATCAGGCAGTTCACGATAAATCTTTAGCATTTGGTCGTAGTCTGTAGGAAAACTTAGATGTTTTAAAAATTGAATCATATACCTGATTGAAAAAACATAGACCCCGCAATTCCACAAGGCATTCTTTTTAATCAGTTGTAACGCTATATTGGTACTTGGCTTTTCAATAAAATGACTAATTTGATAATTGTCATCCGTCTTATTCGTATTACTATCAGGAACAATATAACCGAATTGATCAGAAGGAAATTGTGGCTCTACACCTAAATGTGCAAGGTCAGCTTTTGATTTCTGGAGAATATGAGGTATTTTTTTTAACAAATGATAAAAAGATACTTCTGCAAAAGTATCAACAGGCAGTACACAAACCAATTCTTCAACATTGGTTTTCGGCTGTGAGTTAAAAGAAGTGACTGCTAGTGAGATTGCAGAAAACGTCCCTTTTTGTACAGGTTCAATAATTAGCGGCACCTTATTTTCAAGCTGATTATAAATCATATCCACTTGATCTTGACACGTAATAATAGAAGTAGACGAAAGAAGGCCAACAGAATCCAAGTGTCTGCATACTCTTTGGAGCATGGATTCATATTTGTTGTTCTTTGTACTTAAGAGTTTCAGAAACTGCTTGGATCTGATCTGATTCGATAATGGCCATAGTCTTCTTCCAGAACCGCCAGATAACAGAAGAATTTTCATACGTCTCCTCCGCACACTATATAATAATCAGGCCTTTGATATTCTATGAAGGTTTGAATGTTGATATGCAGTATCCACTTATCCTCCAATCGTTGTCCTCCCTAGAAATCTAAACAAGGTTGCCTGCTATTGAATACCATATTTTAAAAATAAATTTACCTAAGCAGAGCTGCTTTTTTATTATAAAATGGAAATATCAAACAAGTGAGGGGTTGAAAAACCGTGAACGTTGTCATTTTGGATGATTGGGAAAAAAGCTTTGCATCAAATCCTGAGATTGAACGCTTGCAGAAGCACTTTGCCGTTAAAATCTATCACGACAAACCAGCACAGGATGAACTAATTAACCGCATTAAACACGCAGACATCATCATACCGATCAGAGAGCGTACTGTGTTTTCAAAAGAGGTGTTGCAGCAGCTTATAAATATTAAACTGATTGCTCAGACAGGTTCAGGGCTTGCTCACATCGATATGACTGAAGCCAATAAGCTTAACATTCCTGTCGCTACAACTCCAGGAGGTTCTGCAGCAGTTGTTGAACTGATCTTCGGCATGATGATTGCATACGCTCGTAATCTATTACACTTGGATCAAGAGCTGAAAAAAGGCAATTGGGTGGAGTCGGTTGGGGGAGGTTTGGAAAACAAAACGGTGGGCATTATCGGACTCGGCAAAATCGGTTCAGGTGTCGCGAAAATGGCTAAAGCATTTAACATGAACGTTGTGGCTTGGGGACCTCGGCTAACAGAAGAACGCGCTCATGCTCATGACGTATTGCCGTGAGACTCGTACCAGCCACAAAAAATCTGCTTACGGAGAAACATTTCAGAATCATGCGTAATGATGCTTTCCTTATCAATACATCAAGAGGTGAAGTGGTTGATGAAGAGGCACTCGTAAAAGCGTTAAGTGAAAAGTGGATTTCAGGAGCCGGATTGGACGTATTTTCAGAAGAACCCCTCCGCCCCGACCATCCTTTCCTTCAGCTTCAAAATGTGATTCTCAGTCCGCACATCGGATGGAAAACAGACAATATGTTTAACAAGTTCTTATCAACGAGTGTGGATAACATACTCTCTTTTATTATCGATGGAAATCCACAGCTAATTGCAAATAAAGAGGTTCTAGAAAGCAAAAAGCCCCCCGTTTAACACTAAAGGGTTCCGTTTTCGGGTGCTTTCTTAATAAATGACAAAAGAATTGACGTATGAATTGGCATACGTCTTTTACTTTATTTATCAAAGTTTCTGCGGAATTTATTTAACTTTGATATAGCAATTGACATCATTTTTTATGATGGACAATAAGTATTGTTCGAATAAAAAAGACAGCCCAAACTGCTGTCAATTTCAGTGCCGTTTTGAGTACCAATATTATTGATCCTTATTCAACTAACGGGGCAGTTTAGCCCAATTAGGGTTGACAACAAAGTATTTAATAAATGGTGAATTTTCCTTTTTCATTTTCGAAGTTAGAAGTATAATAGCTATCTCAAATATTGTTTTTTTAATGAATGGAGTGGGTTTGATGATTATTAATCAAAAAGATTTTATTGTTAAAGGATTAAACTATACTATTAGAACTGCTTCTAAAAGTGATGCAAAAAACTTGTCTGAATTAAGATTACAGATTGACGGAGAAACCGAAAATATGGACAGAGAAAAGGGAGAGGACTTTATAGACCCAGCAGGATTTGAAAAAATAATAGAAACGGATACGAACCACCCTAATAACTTATTTTTAGTTGCCGAATCGGATGGTAAGATAATTGGTTATTCAAGATGTGTAGGCTATGATTTAAAAAGATTCTTACATAAAGCTGAATTTGGATTAGGTGTTCTGAAGGATTTCTGGGGTTATGGGATTGGAAAAAATCTTATGAAAGAAACAATTTCCTGGGCTGACTTTAACGGCATTAAAAAAATGGTATTATATGGAGTTCTTGAAACAAACCAAAACGGCATTGATTTGTATAAAAGACTTGGTTTTGAAATAGAAGGGTTAATGAAAAAAGATAGAATCCTTTCAGACGGAAAATACTATAATACTTATATGATGGCAAGATTTAATGAGTCTTAAGAGGAAAAGAAGATGTAAAAAAAGAAGAGATATAATTTTTTAATGGTGGGGCGTTGAACTAGGGGATTAACGGCTTTTTTGTTGAAATTTTTTTAACAAAAAGGGGCTTTAGTTAAATAATGGTTTGGTATTCCTAATAAAGAAACTCGCCAATTACTTTGGCGAGTTTTGCTTTTTTATATACCAATAACGATGCCAAAGCGACTGTCATTTCAGTAAGTATTTTTAGAAAAGCACCTCAAAACGGAACCCTTTACGTTTAACACGAGGGCTTTATACATTTAAAACAGCTTTTGGAGTTCTGTTATTCCAAGATAAGCGAACATTAAGAGACAACCAATTAACACAGCGTTTGTTACCAACTTGTTGCGGTATTCTTCTTCCACTTTTTTAGAGTTCAATAAAATAATAAGGGAGAGCGCTAGAAAAGGCATGAACAATGCGCCTAATACTCCGTAAATGATGATAAGCTGAACAGGTTTTCCCAAAAAGAAAATTAGCATAGGAGGGAATGTCAGCCAAGCCAGATAAGCACGGTACGACTTATCTTTTTCCGTTACAGGTTTAACGTTATCTAAATCTGACTTTTTTGTCCGAATGGTCCTTAAGAAATCAGCAAACAAATAAGGTACCCCGTTCCAAACACCGAGAAGTGAAGTAAAGGCCGCTGACCAAAAAGCTACTAAGAAGAGCCATCGTAAAGGTGTTCCGAACTCTTGACCTAGCAGATCAGCTAGATTAAGGAGTCCTTGGTCCCCCTCAAGCTTCACATCGGTTCCGAATAAAAACTTAGCTCCAATTACAAGAGCAGCCATTGTGAAAATACCCGTAATGACATAAGCCGCTTTAGTATCTAGTCTCATAATCGGAATAAATCCATTTCCTTTCCAGTTCTTTTCTCTAAGCCAATATCCATATGAGGCCATCGTAATCGTTCCACCAACTCCCCCAATCAATCCAAGAGCAAGCATGAGTGAACCGTCTGGCATTTGAGGGACAAATCCATCCGCAAACTCACCGATTGAAGGTAAAAAGAGCAATGATGTCCCAATAATCGTAATAAACATTACGCCGATCAAGACAGTCATAATTCGTTCAAAAAGTAAGTAACGGCCTGTCCACACTAGCGCAAAGCCTAATAATGAATGTACGATAGCCCACGCCCAAATCGGCATAATCGGAAGCATCGCATGCATGCCTAAACCGCATGTCATGGCTGCCGTCGCACCATATATGTAACCCCATATAACGGAGTAAACACCGAAGTAACCAGTTGCCCATTTTCCGATTGAATGCCACCCTTGCAGGATGGTTTGTCCTGTTGCAAGGTACCAGCGGCCAACTCCTTCGTTCAAATAATATTTTAGAATAGATCCAAGTATGATTGCCCAAACAAACGTCATACCAAATGAAGTACCGATTACGATCGCTGTAATCATATCTGCTGTCCCTACTCCAGTGGCAGCTACCACGAAACCTGGTCCGATCATTTTTAATTTTTGTCCGAGTGATTGCGGAGGTGACACGTTGTTACCTATTGATGCGTGTTTAAGTTCGTTGTTTAATTTCAGTTCATTGTTCAATTGCAGCTCCTCCTTATTCATTACATAAAACGCTTTCAAAATAACATTTGTCTATTATGTCATAGTTCAGAATATTTATTCAACTTTATTTATACCTATTAATCTCAAAAAGAGAGAGCAGCTTTAATAGCAGCCCTCTCAATCCATCCACACCGTATGTGATTCAAACCCCTTTTTCTTCACCGTTTTAATAGGCATATCTGGATAACCAACATAGATAAATCCCGCAATTGCGCCGTTCGCACTTAATCCAAAGAATTCTTTTACCTTTGTACGATAGGTTAAAGCACCTGTTCTCCAGATTGCTCCTAAACCTAACTCATGCGCGGTAAGCAGCAAATTCTGGATACCGCTATGAACGGCAGCGTACTCTTCTATTTCAATCACGTTTTTCTTATCACTCGGCTTTACCGCGACTGCGATAATAACTGGTGCGCGCAGCGGGTTGTTGCGTGCTTTTTCCGCTTTCCTTTCCAGTTCATCAGGCTCTAAACCAGCGTTATCTGCTCTTGTAATTCCTTCTAACACTTCACCCAGTTTCTTTCTGCTATCCCCGGTTAACACAAAAAAGCGCCATGGCTCTGTTCGGTAGTGGTTGGGAGCATAAGTTGCGGCTTTTAACATTTTTTCAATGAAGGTTTTTGGGACGGGATCGTCTTTTACTTTCCCGATACTTCTTCTGTTAATGATGGCCTCGAACGTTTCCATTTCTCACCCTCCCCTTACTAACAGATATTCTGGGACTGATGTGAATAGAATAAAGTTGTGCTCACCATCATTTTAAACTGGAATAAAATATATGTAAGAAAACCTAACATAAATGTGATACAATAAATAACAATATTCATCATTGTCCGGTTAGGTTCTTTATTCACATGTTTAGGAGGAGTGGAATGTCTGTTGATAAAACATCCTATAAAGATAAAAAAGTCATGTCGATCGGCATTATTAGTGAGCTGACCGGATTATCCGAGCGGAAGATCCGGTACTACGAAGAGCGAAAGCTTATCTTTCCTGAAAGAACAGGAAAAGGAACCCGTAAGTACTCGTTTTCCGACGTTGAACGGCTTATGGAGATTGCCGATCAGATTGAAGATGGTGTACAAACGTATGAAATCAAAAAGGAATTGACGAAGAAACAGAAACGTGACGAACGAAACAAGATGATTCGTGGTCAGATTAACGCACAATTTAATATGAGAAACTAAAACAGCTGGCTCCTTAACCTTAAGGTACCAGCTGTTTTATCGAGATAGCCGTTCATAGACTTCTCTTAAATTTTTCATACCTAATGCTTGTATTCTCTCAACATAAATACTCCATAGCTCCGCCGTCATCTTCGCATCTCCTAATGCATGATGCCGATCAACAGCCGGAATACCGCAGTGATCACAGCAATCTTCTAAACGAACAAGGCTCACATTGGGCTCTGCTAGTTTTAATAAAAATGATGTGTCTACGATTCGATGTTTGAACTGACTGCGGAAAAGCTTCCAGTTGTAGTGCTGCAGAAACTTCTTTTCATGACTGGCGTGGTGCGCTACTAACACAGCGCCTTTTACAAAATCATAAAAGTCGACCAGTACCTTTGATAGTTCAGGCGCTGCCTCAAGATCACTTTCTTCAATACCTGTAAGCTCCTTTATTTCTGGAGTGAGTTCACGGGTACAACGTACAAGAGAATAGAAGGTATCCTCTTGCTGGACCTCACCGCCTCTCACCTTTATAGCACCGATTGATAGAATTTCATCACCTTGTTCCGGAAAAAATCCAGTCGTTTCGAGATCGAACACGACGACGTTCAATTCTTTTAGCGGAACAACTAAGCTCTCTTCCACTTTTAACTCTTTTTCAAGCTGTCTCAAAAAAGCGACATGCTGCGGACTCGATTGTCCTTGTAACGATGCATACACGCTTGAGTTTATTTTCCCCTGAACTTGTTTCATAAATTGTATGAGCGGATTCATCCTCATCTGTGCATCGTTCCTTTAATGACAGACTGTGTATAGTCTTGTAGTTTTTGACCGTTTAACAAAATATGTTTCACGTCTTTTCGTTCTTCTTTGCTGAGTTCTTTTATATTTAGATAGTGAATATCATCATAGTTTTCCGTCATTTTCTTATGATACTGAAGTCTGTAGTGAAGAAGCTTTTTAAATTCTGCGGCGCACCAACTGAGCTCTTGCTGATATTTCGGAAGCTTTGTAAGCTCCTCAATTCTTGAGAGCGTTGAAGTGGCATTGACACTTTCTTTCATCGCTAAGAGCCGGACATTGTTTACGTACGGAAAAAAGCCTGATTGCTTCAGATCGATGCTGCCCGCATGTGAGCCGTGTGTTTCTGTTAAAAATTGATGAAAAAATCCTACCGCCTTCTTTACGTGCTGGGTGTTTTCTAACAGCCTCTCCAGGAAAGGCGGATTCTTTTTAATATAGTCATGTACCGTCTGTTTAAGTTCAGCGATATATTCCTTTTCTCCTCTGAGCATACGCGCATCATAAAAAATCAATAGGAATCGAATGCTTTCAAAGCTTTCTTCTCTTAACCACTTTGAGAGCTGTTCGTTCCACTTTGTTTTCGATTTGCACCACACTGAATTTGAACTCATCACATTGCCATCACAATACGGATAGCCGACTTCATTCAAAGCATCAGCCAGTTCTTTTCCGAACTTCATAAAATATCGAGACGCTTCTTCGGTATCTTTTTCATAAATCAAGCCGTGATCTTGGTCACTGATAATGGCCTGCTCAAATCTGCCCGCACTTCCCATAACAAACCAAGAATAGTTGCAAGGCGGAGCTCCAAAATTATTTGATTGTATATCTAATGCTGCGTCAAAAACTTTCTTCATGATCTCATCGTGAAACGCATTTAACTCATGTGAGGATCGATCATGATGGTCCCACTCACTGTCACGATATTTTTTAATTGATGAATAAGTCATTTCCACACACCCTATGCGACAAAAGCATTGAGGAAAGGTCCCCAATGCTGTTTATCACGATTAATTTGCAATTCTGTTTCTCTCTTCATTCGTAATGAACGCTTCTGGATAACCGTAGTTTCCGTGTTCACTCACGTCCAGTCCAATAATCTCTTCTTCCTCAGATACACGAAGTCCTTTCATCACTTTTTTCATACCGTATAATAGAGCGAAAGAAACAACGAACGCGTAAAGCGCTGATACGGAAACACCCATCGCTTGAACACCAAGCTGCGAGAAGCCGCCTCCATAAAACAATCCAGGCTTACCAACTGTTGCAAGTTCTGGTGTTGCAAAAAGACCCGTTGATAATGTACCCCAAACACCCGCTGCTCCGTGAACGCTTAGCGCATAAATCGGATCATCTACTTTTAATTTATCGAATAACTTCACAGAGTAGAATACTAGAATACCTGCAACAAATCCGATGAGAACCGCTGCCCACGTTTCAACAAACGCGCATGATGCTGTGATGGCAACAAGTCCTGCTAACGCACCGTTCAAAATCGTTGGGATATCCGATTTACCGAGAACCATCCAAGAAATAATAAGTGCAGCAACCGCTCCTGCTCCAGCAGCAAGGTTGGTATTCAGCGCAACAAACCCGAAGAAACCATCATCAACAACAAACGTACTTCCCCCATTAAAACCAAACCAACCTACCCAAAGAACGATAACACCTAGTGCTGTGTACACTTGATTGTGACCAAAGATATTGTTCGATGTCCCATTTTTATTGAACTTTCCGATACGCGGTTTCAGTAAGATCGTTGCCGCGAAAGCAGCCATCGCACCTGTTAAGTGAACAACCGTCGAACCAGCAAAATCTTGCTTGCCGTGTTCTGCTAACCATCCGCCGCCCCAGATCCAGTGAGCAACAACCGGATAAACGATTACTGAAAATAGAACCGCAAACACAAGGTATGCAGACAATTTTGCACGTTCAGCAAATCCGCCGAACGCAATGGTTAACGAGATGCCAGCAAACGCAAGCTGAAATAAGAAAAATGCAGCTGTTGAATACGGCATACCATCCGCTTGATCACCAGAATAGAAAAAGTCAGACAAACCGATAAAGAAATTAGAATTCCCTCCAAAAATAAACCCATAACCGACAGCCCAGAATACGATGGATGCCAATCCAAACGTAAAGACCGTTTTACCTGCAATATGCCCGGCATTCTTCATTCGTGTCGAACCTGCTTCAAGTAAGATAAACCCACCTTGCATCAAAATGACGAGAAGTGCACCTAGCACAAGCCAGACACTGTTTAGCGAAAACATAATTTCTTCCATAAAGAACGCCCCCTGCTTAACTGTTTCTTTTCATTCTATACAGTTTCAGCGCAGATTCTACACCCATGTTAGATTTTCTGACATGGTTTTTAAAAGAGGCTAGGCGGAAGAGAGAAAGCTAACCCTTTTCGTTTAAGAGTTAGCTTTGACGTCTGCTTCGTTTAGAACGCTTGCTTGGCTCATCTGCGTACTCACATGCTCTATACGCCTTAAGTTGTATACAGAATATATCTTGAGTCTATTTTATATGAAGTTCATTGTAGGTAAGATAAATCACGCAACTTAATTAATCAGGAGGATTTTAGCATGAGAAAATTTAAAATCACATTTTTGGTCACATTAGTAATCTTTTCCCTTATTTTCATTTTCAATTTTGGAAAATCAGCTGTAGTTTATAAATCGCATCCTAAGGAGATCGTAAAATCTGCATCTTATAAGGCAACAATCCTTTTAGCAGCAGATCGAGAAGCTACTGGTGAAGGAAGTGGAGTTGCTGTTAACTCTAAGGGGGACATATACTATTTACATCGTGCGAGTGGACAATATGGAAACAGCAACTACATTGCAGAACCTACAATAGTTGTTTTAGATGGAAAAACGAAGAAGGTTAAGAATACTTGGGGAGAGCATTTGTTCAAATCTCCTCATGGTATCGACATTGATAACAAGAATCAAATTTGGGTAACAGATATCTCATTAAATAAGGTATTTAAATTTAGTCCAGAGGGGCAACTTCTCCAAACGTTTGGCGATGATTATTCATTTGGCTTGGAATGGAGTTTACGGATTCGAAATAAAATGCCCCATTTCCCTACTTTTATAAATGATAATACATTCGCTAGACCTACAGATGTAACAGTCTTGAATGATGGTTCATTTGTTGTATCAGATGGTTACAGAAATCATAGAATAGTCAAATTTGATTCAAATGGAAAATTAGAATGGCAAGTAAATAAGCTTGGTGATAAGCTTGGTGAGTTTAATTTACCACATGGAATTAGTAGTGATGACGAAGGTAATATTTATGTAGCTGACCGCAATAATGCCAGAATCCAAGTGTTCGACAGTCAAGGAAATGCTATTGATGAGTGGGATAATGTTGCGATTGGCAGACCGTTTGGTGTCGAAGTAGGAAAGGATAAAAAGATATATGTAGTAGATGGCGGTAATTATTTAAATGGTTCAAGAGACAATCTTACTAGCCAGATTATTATTTTAAATAAGAATGGTGATGTTATAGAACGCTTCGGGTCTTGGGGGAAAGAAGAAGGACAACTTAAAATCCCTCACGATATAGCTGTTGATGAAAAGGGAAACATGTATGTGGCAGAACTTAAAAATAAGCGGCTACAAGAGTTTCGTCTAATGGAAGTTTCCTCAAAATGAAATTCCTAAAGTGAGATGTGTTAAAGGGAGTATTTATATATAAATACTCCCCAAATATATTATTGGTAGGCATTAACTACAAATAGAGCTTTTTATCCCTCGATTGAGATCTAAAGAAGATGGACACCACACTTCAGACTGCGCGCAAAAGCTATCTAATGCACTGAAAAGCTAGCAAACTGCGTGAATGAAGACCGAAAACATTGAATAAATAACTTTAAACCACCTTAGATGGAGTGGTGTGAGTACTAGTTTGTGCGGCATCACGGTCAGCCCTCTTCCCCCACCATGTCGCAAGCAGTGGTCCTGATATGTTGTGCCATACACTAAAGATCGCACTTGGCACGGCAGACAATGGTGAAAAGTGAGCGATTGCAAGTGCTGCACCTAAACCTGAATTCTGCATCCCAACTTCAATAGAAATCGCTTTTTGATCAGCAAAGTTCAGCTTTAGTGCTTTTGCGATCAGGAAACCAATTAATAGACCTAATACATTGTGAAGAACAACAATGGAAAAGATCAATAATCCTGTCTCTGCAATTTGTTTTGCGTTCGCTGCTACAACAGCAGATGCTACTGCCACAATTCCAACAACAGAGATGAGCGGAAGTGCTGCAACGCTTTTCTCCACTTGTTTACGGAATAAAAGTTTAACAACAAGACCTAATACAATGGGAACGAGTACAATTTGAACGATCGATAACAGCAAGTTGCCCGCAGATACGGGGAGCCATTTGCTCGCAAACAGCAACGTTAGTGCTGGTGTTAAGATTGGTGCGAGCAGTGTTGCTACGGATGTTACCGCAACCGACAATGCTGTGTTTCCTTTTGCAAGAAAAGTCATAACGTTCGATGCCGTTCCGCCTGGACAGCATCCTACTAAGATCACTCCAACTGCTACTTCCGGCTGCAATTGAAATGCTGTGGCTAGTCCAAATGCAAGGAGCGGCATGACCGTATACTGTGCCGCCACACCGAGCAATACACTTTTAGGGGCTTGGAACACCGCTTTAAAATCATTCAGTGACAGGGTTAGCCCCATGCCGAACATGATAATTCCGAGTAACAATGGAATGTGGGGAGCGATCCATGTGAAGCCTCCTGGAACAAAAAATGCTAAAATGGCAAAAAGAATCACCCAAACCGCAAAGGTGTTGCCTGCTGCTTTACTTACTTTCTCGAGAAATCTCATGGTTCTCACTCTCCTTTTTAAGAGAGTATAAACTAATTATCTGAAATTTCAATGTTTATTGATGAAAAATTTAAAATTATGTGATTATTGTCCTTTTTTATGTGATGAGGTCGTTTTTTTATGTGATCGTTACTCTTTTTTATGTGATGCGCATTAAAAATTATGTGATTAATCATTTTCATGCTCATCCAGCCAGTTGTATCGCGGCACTTTCGCCATATGTTCGCGTCTTTTCTCCACGGTGAACATCCCTTTTAGCGTTCCATAAAAATATTGCATAAGCTCTCGTTTTCTATTCATCAATTGCTGCAAATCTTGATCGACCTGAACGTATTCATCTGTCCCCGTCTTACAAAAACTAATCTTCCCGAGGAGTTCAGTGATCTTGTTCTCTACTAAAGCTAATTCTTCTGCATGGTTCTGATCATCGTCATTTGACACACGCAACCTTCGTTGTTCGTAATCCCCAAGTCCCATCTCCATTCTTTTGATCTGCTGATTCTCAATAACGAGCAGCTTATTACACAGCTTTTCAACGAAAAAGCGGTCATGAGAAACGATGATGAGTGTTCCTGAAAACTGTGACAAGGTTTCCTCCAGCTGCTCGCGGCTTGGCAGGTCCAGATGATTCGTCGGTTCATCCAAAATGAGCACATCGTATTCCTGTAAGATCATCAGCACCAGTTTAACGCGCGTCCGCTCACCTAAACTTAAGTAACGGATCGGTTTTGAGAGTTTTCGATCCTCGATCCCCATGTTCGCAAAGATCGTCCTCGCCTGTGTTACTTGATGCTTATCTTCTAAATCAAAGTATTCATACACCGTTTTTTCTTCTGGCAGATCACTCACATCTTGAGAAAGATAAGCGATTTTCATGGAATCACTTTTCCAAATCGAACCCTGCGTTATCGGCTCTATATCAAGCAGCATTTTTATAAAAGTAGTCTTACCCGCTCCGTTTGCCCCTTGCAACGCTATTCTTTCACCATGCTTAATATAAAAGTGACTTTTATCAAACAACGTGCGGTCGCCAAATTGCTTTGTTAACCCGCGGACCTCAATCAGTCTTTTTCCTCTCTTACCAGCAGCATCAAACTGAAAAAAGACATCTGTCTCTTCTTTCGGTTTATCAATGCCACTCTTTGATAATTCCAGATTCAATCGCTTCAATTTCGACTTCACCTGATTATCTTTTTTCTTAGCTTTTGCCCGCTCGAACTCACGAAGTCCCATCTGTTTATTTTCCGAGGCTGTCCCTCCCTTACCAGCTTCTCGGTGTGCTTTTTCAGACCATGTTTTCAACGTATTTACTTGGTGCTCAATCATCTCAATCTTTCTTTGCTGTTTATCATAATCTCGCTTTTGCTGTTGATAACGACGCTGCTTCTCCGCTCGATACGCTGAATAATTTCCTTCATAAATCGTCAGTTTTCCATCTTCAAGCTCAAAGATTTTATTGACCGTCTGATCTAGAAAATGACGGTCATGAGAGATGATGATGCTGGCACCACTGTAACGCTGTACTTCTTCTATCAGCCAGCTGATCCCTTGCAAATCTAGATGATTGGTCGGTTCATCTAAAATCAAGAATTCTGGGTGATTCGCCCAGATCTTAGCAATAGATACCTTCAGTCGTTCGCCGCCACTTAAGCGTCCAAACTCTCCCTTTTCCAACAAGTGTTTCTGCAGTCCGAGCTGTTTACTCGTTTTCAACAGGTCCTCAGCTGATTCACGCATTTCGTTTTCCACATTCAGCATGTAATCCGTTGATTGCGGCAGATATCCCATGTGTAGATGGGCTGGCCATGTTGTAATCGATCCTTTATCCCATTCAACAGTCCCCATCAGCATATTGACAAGCGTTGTTTTACCGCTGCCGTTCCATCCGACAAGGCCGATCTTCTCGCCTTGCCGTATATCAAATGAAATTTCTTTCAATAGTTCTCGTTCACCAAATTTTTTCTGCAATTTTTTGACTTGTAATACAATCGTCATGCAGCTCACCTCTTTTATCTGTATGGATGCAGGAGGTCAACAAAAAACCTCCCTGGAGCCCAGAGAGGTTGGTTAGCACAAATATGCATTTACACGTATCCAAATAAACACAAAAACAAAAAGTTCTTTGTGTGAAATCATATTGGATTTGAAGGTACGTGTGTACGCAAAATGGGCAGACTTATCCTATTCTCCAGGTCTCACTAGTTTAGAGTTAGCCTAAGAAAATAAGAGTTTTCCACATCAGCGTAGTACCGTTCCTTTCCCAAATGACTTCTAATTACAGTATTAGTATATTTTTACCAACGAAAAATGTCAATCAACTTTCAGTAAAAATCAATTCATTTCATTCGCTTTCTTTTCTGCCATTCGATAGACCTTCATATACAGCATAACAAGAGATATAGCAATCATGGACGAACCAGCGACAAAAGATAGCAGCGTCCAATCAACAATCCATGAACGATACCATAGATAGAGTGAAACGACGAGATAACAACTTAGAATAATGATATACAGTTTTATGCGCGGAAAGAGATATTGCAGCACACCGCTTACTAAGAAGGAAACGAGACAGAGTGGAATTAAATAAAGCATCAACACAAATTCGATGTTACTCATCACCCAACCCCCAAACCGTTAAAGTGCAAGAGGAAGACACATGAAGATGCACCTTCCCCTCCTTAAGTTATTTAATGATAAAAGTCTTACTGTTGTACTTCTTGTTCTTTCCAGGTTCATACTTATTCTCAACGTTTCTGCTTGCATCAACCGAGAACCAGTTTAGGGTCGTAGTCTTATTAAAGGTCAATGTCTCTGCTCCTTCACGCGTTCCGCTGAGCTGCAGCTTTTGAGACTCATACGTCGGACGGCTGCCATCAAGCGTGTAGTAGATTGTAGCAGGTTCACTTGTTCGGAAACTCACTTCTACTGTATCATCATACTTGCCGCCATTCGGTGTAACGCTTGATTTTGGCGCCTTATTGTCTCTTGAATAATCGTAAGCCACATCAATTAATCCCAATAACCCGTTCGAGAATTCCATCGCTTCTTCATGACCTTCTTCAAAAGGCGGTTGAAATCCAACAAGCTCCCATCGCTGTGTCTCTTTGTTCCAAAGATCTGCACCTACTTCAAAGTTCCATGCGTAGATCCCTTTTTCATACCAAAGGAAGTCTGCAGAATTTCCGGCAGCTGAATAAAGAACATCTGGTATTGGGCCGGTACGGCTCGGAAGTATGACTGTTCCTCTGTGCTTTTTGATTTCTTTTAAAATATGATCCGATGCTTGCCAGTAGTACGCCTCTTCACCAGCTGACGGACGCGGCAGTGTTTCTCGCTCTGGTGTATACGCTCCTGGTGACCACATGAAATAACCGCCATAGCTGTGAATATTCATCGCGAACTTGATGTTAGGATTTTGATTTGCCAGCCATACAAGGTTTCGGCTTTCTGGTTCAGAGTGTTCACTAGGTCCTGCATATGTTCCACTTAAGCAGTTCGTTGTAGATGCTCCAACATATCCATCAAAGGCAGATCCTACATTGTGGTTTCGGTTTAAGTCAACGCCCCATGAATTTCGGTAACCACTGTCAGATTGAGCTGGTGAACAGTGATTTGTCATGTTTTTACGCTGTGAATTGAAATCATAAAAGCTATAATGTGCACCGTCTGGGTTCATCGACGGAATGATGAAGATGTCGAGATTATCGACGAGTTTCCTAGTGTCCTTATCATGCGCATAGTTTCTGAGCAATCGTTCGGCTGTTTCAACCGACACTAGAGGTGTTACCCATTCCCGCGCATGTTCTTGTGAATAGCCAAGAACACCTGGCTTTGATCCATCTCGGTGTTTCCCAATTCGAATCGCTTTTACGGCAGCTGGTTCACGCGAAACAGAAGCGGGCGCTTTTAAGTTATCTGATAGATTAGCAGTCGCTGGCTCGACGATTCCATTACCCGCGTTATTACGATAAGTTGTGGCCGTTACTAGATTGCTAGCTTCTGCATTTAATACGTCCACCACTTCTTTAGCCGTACTTCTTGCATTACCGTCTGCATCCGTTGCAAGGGTAACGATTATTTTACTTCCGCTTGTTCCAACGGATAGTGGCGCATCTGCAGCACCAGCTTTCTTCAGCTCAAGAGAAATCGCATTGCCACCTTCATGCCCCCATGCTTTTGATGTTACAACTACTGCTGCATTCTGCATGGTTCCAATTGTTGCTTGAGCTTGACGGCGGTATCCGTTCGTTTTGTTTGGCATTTCAACAATCTCAGCAAGTTCGGGGTATTCTTTCACTAAGTTTTCAATTCGTGCATTGATTTCGGTAGGATCCATATAATGATCTACAAAGTTCTTTACATAGTGTTTCTTCGGATTGTCCGGTTTATCTGCACCTAGCCATTCTGTTACTTTAGATGTTGAAGTGCCTCCGAGTGAGCTCTCAATTGTCACTTCACTTGGAATTTCTGTAACGGGTAGCATGAATGAGTGATACAGATATTCACCTGCATCTTCAATTTTTTGTAATGTTGCTGTTTTCTCAGCACCATTTTCTGTCCATTTTGCTGTTAAGATCGTACTCGATGTGGCACCTGATGTGGATTTTGCTTCTACATAAAGAAATGTGTCGGATTGATTCGTGAAGTGATTTGCTCGGAGAATTGTGACTGTTTCCTCGGCTGAGGTCAGTTGTTTTTCTTGTTGTATTGCCGTTCTTCTTTCTGCAGCCCGCTGACTGAGCTGACGTTCTGTGATGAGGGTGTCTTTTACTGTGATGCCATAAAGCTTAAGCATGGCCATTTCGGATGGGGTTACAACTGCATCTACCTCTAGCATCCCGTTTTCGTAATGCACTCTGTGGGTGAGGTCGATGCCAAGTTCACTCAGCTTGTCCAACGCTTTCTGGTTGTTTGGCACTGAGAGTTGAACGAGAGAAACTGATTCTAAAGGTTGAATTTTTAGAGCTGATGCTTCAGCGCTTTCTGAATGAAATCCTGGTTCTAGCGTGGAAAGAGTTAGGCCTGCTATCGTGGATAATACGAGTGCTGACGAGATCCATTTTTTCCTCCCTAACATAAAAAAGCACACCTCCTATGTAATCATAAGGTAAGTGTAACTTTATTATCAGAAAATTCAATCATACTTAAGGATGGTCATTTTATAAAGTAAAGTACCTAATTATGTAAAAGAATACCGATTGCACTCAGCTAAAAGGAAATTTATAGTAAATATGGAATAGATAGAAAGTCTATGCTGTGCTATTTAAGCCTTCTGATAACAGCGCCTATGATAACCACTCTTCTTTCAAAATCGAATATAATTTTAAATCCTGATGTTGGCCTTTCGCGAACATCGCTTTTCTAAGAATTCCTTCATAAGACATACCGAGTTTTTTCATAACCCCTTCGGATCCAGCGTTCTCTAAAAAACATCTAGCTTGAATTCTTACAAGGTCCATATACTTAAATCCAAACTCAACAAGTTCACTTACAGCTTCTGTTATGATCCCCTGTCCCCAATATTTTTTAGATAAAACATATCCGATCTCAGCTGTATGGTGATGAGGCTGCCACGAGACAAAGTCTACCGTTCCAATAAATTCTCCATTTTCTTTTCGTTCAATTCCCCATGGCGCAATCTCACCGCGAGCGTACTTGCCTAGTATGAACTCTATAAACTTCTCCGTGTCTGCCAGCGATAGATGTGTATCCCACGTTACATATTTTGAAACATCGTCATCTGATCCATATTGAAACATATCCTCTGCATCATCTAACGTAATTTTTCTTAAGAATAGCCGTTCCGTTTCTAACAATGGCAAGTCACCATAAATTTTCTTTACCTCCATCCAACCACTCCTCACTTTTTTACATTGTATCTCTTCCTACTCTTAATAAAAAGGAAAATTATGGACAGATGTCGAATTTTTGCAGTAAGGGGGAATGGTTCATGAAAAAATTTGCTATTAAAATAAAACCACTTTTGATACCTTTCATCTTTTTTGTATTGATATTTTCAGCTTTCACCATGAAAAATTTAGAGATAGAATTAATGCTTCCTGATGAGGGCTGGAGTCGATCATTGCCACTCGCAACCGAAAGCGTCGGTGAAGTAAAGCCTGTTTTTCAAGAAAAGAATGGAGCACAGCATGTTTATGTTCCGAAAGAAAATGAAGTATTGAGTTTTAAAGTAACAGACAACCTTCAGGTAACAGATAAAAAAACAGTGCCTGTATCCATACCAAGTCCTCAAAATTTCTGGGTTAATGGAAATGATTATGTCTTTGTAAAGAACAAGCAGCTTATTCATTATGACGGTAAAAAAGAAAACATATTGGATCAAGATGTTATGGGAATAGATTCCAATCAGAACAATATCATTTATTTTAAAGAAAATGAAATTCTTAAAGTAAATATTGGCTCATGGGATGTAAAATCCATTGATATAGTAGATGAACGTTTAAAATCTATTGCATTAAACAGTCAATCCGATTCTTTTATGACCACCGGAATTACTTCCGCACAATCTAAGAATGTTAAAGTAATTTTTTATGAAGCAGATAGCCGCTCAGGGTACAGAACTCACCTCATTTTGAATAAAGATGAAGCACTTAATGAGAGTCGTTTTGGCTTTTATTTTATTGAAAACGGTAAAAATTTAACGATTTATTATACCTTTTTTAAAAATAGTTCTGGCGGAAAATCGTATACTGTTTATCAAGGAACGAATCAATTAGGGACGAATAAAGAGTGGAAATTTAACAAGATGACGTTCATGGATAAGAACGGTGTGAAGCTGGCAAACCCGAAGTATATTGAATACGGTGTTGATGAAAACAATTCCGCAAAAATTTTATTTACTACCCGAGCGCTTAAATCAAATGAAAAAGAGGCAGTGAATGTTTACGAAGCTCGTCCTGATGGGGATGTTTGGATGACAGAACTTCGCAGTACAACAAATCATCAGTCCATTTACGCACATTGGCTTGGTGACGAATCCATCATGTGGATGAACATGGTCGGCAACAAAGAGTTTTCGTTTAGTGCGGCTTCAACAAAACAGGACGTAATTGAAAAAAGCCAAGCGGTAACGAAAGAGGATTTTAAACAAGCTGCATCTGCAACAATACTTTCTTTATTCCAAGCTATGATCTTTGCGATGAGCTCTATCTATTGGATTGCTCCTTCTGTTCTTTTTACGGTAGTTATCTATATGACAAAAATAAAGCTCATGGAGGATGAGGATAAACGCGTGATGTACACCATTCTTGCTCTGTTTCTTGGTGTACAGGTCATCTTTATTCAGAAGTTATTTAATACTCACTATTATATGTATGCCCCTGACTTCTTAACCTTTTCGGGAAGTTCATTTGCTATACCGATTGTGCTTGCTTTGTTTAGCGGCGCAGCTGTTTGGTTCGGTAAAAAACAAGATTGGAGCATGTTAACATCTATTTGTTATTTTGCTGTCCTAAATACCTTTTTCCTATCTTTAGTTGTTGGACCTTATATGTTTTAAATTTGGAGGATACACAATATGAAATTAGTAAAACTTAAACCAGTTACGAAACCCGTAAAGATTACATTAGATGATCATCCTATGCAGTTATCACCAACATTCCAATCTGAAGTTGAAAATTTCTGGACCCGTTTTAACTCAGATTCCCGTTTCACCCGAGGCGAAGTTTTTCATGTGGATGCGCTTGAAGAAACGGAAAAAGAACTTAAGCTAAACCTAAAAAGCACTGATTACGCCCATTATCTTTATTCTGTTAAAAATGAACCAGTGGGTGATGAGGGGTGCAGAGTCATTTACGGAGCAGGCTTAGTGGAAACCTCAGATTCTTACTTCGTTTTTGGTGAGATGAATGATCATACTGCTTATCCAGGCAGGCTGCAGTGTGTTGGCGGCGGCTTAAGCAGGGAAGATCTTCAAGGAAATCAATTTCAAATAAGAAATAGTGTATTGCGAGAAATGACTGAAGAGCTGGGTATCGATACTGAGAACGTGACAAGTTGCTCTGCTTGTTTTGTGAAAACAGGCGGAAATTATGATTTTATCACGGTGCTCTATTATATTCAGCTCGACTTAACACTTCACCAGTTAGAAGAAAGGTATAAGACGTTTTGTGAGGAAATGATGGATAAAGGTGAGGTCCCAGAGTTTGCACAAATGGTTAAGATTAAAAACGAATCAGAATACATTAAGAACTTCATTAATAATGATAACCGCAGCTCGGTTGATTATCTGATTCCACTTCTTAAGAAAGCAAGTGAGCTTTCATTTGTACATTCAAACTAGAATAGAGTGTTCAACTTTTGAAAAGAGAAAACTGGCCCCTTCACTTCTCAAATTTGTTAGTCCTTATCCTGATCGTTGTAAACTCAATAGAAAAAATATACCACATCGACTTATTTAAGTGGACAATCGTTATTTATATCGTCTGTTTTTGTTGGTTGAGTTTTGTCATCTATATGGTGATAAAAAGAGGGAAACGGTAAGGTACTAACGCTGACAATCTCCAGTTGAATGAAAAGGGGTATTATATCTCTGTTATGATTTTGGTGGCAGTTGGTGCGATTCTTACTCAAAAAGTTACACGTGATAATGCGGAAGATGACGAGCTGATAGCTGAGCAAGAACGTAACCGCAATAAAAAAGGAAGGCACATTACATGCCTTCCTTTTGTCATTAATTATCTTTTTACTTGTTCACCAGCATAGATCTTTACATCTGTTGGTGCAGCCATAAAGCTTTGTGCTTTTTGGCCGAACGCGATAAAGTGCTCACTAGTATTGTGCTTTTGAACCGCTTCTTGGTTCTCCCATACTTCCACCATTAAGTAAGTGGCTTCTTTCTCACTGTCCTTCATTAAATCGTATTGGATGTTTCCACTCTCAGCACGTGAAGCTTCAACTAATGTTTTTACTTCTTCTAAAAATGCTTCTTCTTTTTCGGGACGTACGGTTAAACCTGCATGAATAATAATCATATTAATGGCTCCCCTTTCTTATCTCCACTCTGTTGTTTCTTCCACAGATAGACGAACAGATTGATATCCTTGATCTGCAGCTTTTCCGATTGAAAGCAGCATTACAGGGAAATAACGTTCTTTATCCAAACCGAAAGCTTCAGCAATCTGAGCTTTTTCATATCCACCGATCGGATTCGTGTCATATCCATGTGCACGAGCAACGAGCATTAATTGCATAGAAACAAGTCCTGCATCAATCAAGTTCATGTCTTTGAACTGTTCTGGAGTCATTTGTTCTAAAAGCCCACGAATTGCTGGGACTTGTTGATCTCTTACTTCGGACGGCATATGTCCTTCGTCTACCGCTTTGTCATAAATTCTTTCTAAATAATCCAAGCTGTTGTTGTCAGCAAATACAGCAATTACAGCAGATGAAGTCTCTACTTGTCTTTGGTTGAACTTAGCAAGTGGTGCTAACGTTTCTTTTCCTTCTGGTGTATCAATTACTACAAAACGCCAAGGCTGTAAGTTAACAGAAGATGGTGCAAGAGATGCTTCTGTCAGGATCTCCTTCATTTCTTCTCTTGAGATTTTTACAGATGGATCATAATTACGAATGGAACGGCGTCCTGTGATAATTTCGTTGAAGTCATTAATTTTTGTTTGTTGCATGGTACATTCTCCTTTATGTCTTAGTCTTAGATGTATGAGGTGTTACTCAAATTTTTCGATGTTGTGCTGGATGCGCGTTAGCATGTCGAGAAGAACGTTTCTCTCCTCAGCTGAAAAGTCATGTAAAACACCTGAGATAAACCGCTCTTTTTCTTCTCGGTAATGAACGATTCTCGTTCGGCCATCTTCCGATAAAGAAACATACGTAAACCGCTGATCCTTAGGGTCTTTCCGTCGGATAATCATTCCTTTTTCTTCGAGCTGTTTAAGATGTCTGGTAACTGCAGCATGGTCTATGTTCACTTTCTTCTGAAGAGCTCTTTGGCTGATCTCTTCTACTTCATACAATTCATGCAAAAGTTCCAAGCGCGTTTGGCTGATGCCGGTACAGCTTTCAAACTTCGGCGCTGTCCTGCGATGGATCTCGTACAATCTGGTAATAATCTTCTCGTCTTCTATAGTTGAGTTGGACAATAACATCCCCCTCCTTTTATTAATTGATAGGTCAATCATTGATACGTCAACTAATATAAAACACTGCATCACTTATGTCAACTGTTTAACTTTTTTATGTAAAAAACAAAAAGGCTATCTGCTATTAACAGATAGCCGAGCCATGATATTAAATTAATTAGCGCTTTCCGCCAAGAGCTTGAGCTACTAGACGTTTTGTGATTTCTCCACCTACAGATCCGTTAGCACGAGAAGTGCTGTCTGGTCCAAGGTTTACACCGAACTCAGAAGCGATTTCATACTTCATTTGGTCGATAGCTTGTTGTGCACCAGGTACTACTAATTGGTTTGTGTTAGCCATTTTGTTTTCACCTCCTAGTTGAATTAAGATTATAATTCCACATTGAATCGTTCTTATGCGTTACAGAGATAGGTAGTATTTGTTAATAAAAAAATAAGGACGATTAATAAAAATCGTCCTAGTGTGAAACAAGTGGCAAACCTTTATTTGTATGTTTTTAGATTTACCTCAAATTGAGTAATTATTCCATTTTTCTTTAAAAATTTTACAGGTATTAATTTTGTATAAGTCATTTATGTGCACGAGATACTATTTACAGATAAATATTGATCTTTTAGAACGCTCATTCTTAAGCGATCCACATAAGTGCCTTTTCTTAATCGATCTTGCCGTAAAATACCTTCTTCCACATATCCAACTTTTTTGTAAGAAGAAATGGCTTTTTCATTATCTATCTCGACCCTAAGCCATATTTTATTCAGTGCAAGTTCATAAAAACCGTATCTTAACATTTCATGCATAGCAGCAATTCCATAACCTTTGCCCCAATACGATTTGTCTCCAATGGCAATCCCTAATTCTGCATGATTGTTTAAGCGATCCATATTTTTCAGGTCAATCCACCCGATATGTTTACCTGTTTCAGTTACAATCGCTTTTTGGTCATACTCATTCTCTTTAGTGATGCATAGTTCAATCCATTTTCTTGTTTCTTCTAAACTAAATGGCGGAAATGTATCTGGCATGTTTAGATGCTTCGTTACTTCTTGATCTAAACACCACTGATAACGGTCATTTGCATCTTCTATCTTCAGCTCTCTAAGTTGTACTTTTGGCAATTGTTTTTGCATGATAATCCCCTTTATGTTCTGCGTTCCTTTTTCTTTTGATAGGATTGGATCGATTTCGTAAAACCTGCCTTTTCAAAGAATGCTTCTTTTCCTGGCTGTGCGCCTATAAAAAGCGAGGTTGGACTGAGTTCCCAAGCCAGATCCATTAGTTCTTTGCCAATTCCTTTTCCTTCATAGTCAGGATGTACAAGAATTTCAGTGATTGTGCCAAAGAAATAACCATCTGTTAATAAACGGACGCATCCATCCATTTAGTAAGACCTAACTGGTGATATTAGATGGAGATAAGGTGATTTCCCATGTGTTGATTCAATCACAATCGGCCTCATTGTACCGTTAAATTTTATTTTGATTTCTTCGTCTTTTATAGTCTTTATAGCGTCCATCAGAAAATAACCGTCGATTGAGATCTTAAGATCAGAATCACCATCCATATCTTTTATTTCTTGCAATTCTTGAATGGATCCCATTTCAGACGAACCTGATGAGATACAAAGTTTATTGTCCTGAATAGTTAACGTGATATTGTTGTTTTTCCATTCTCCTGCAAACAAGCACGCTCGATCTATTCCTTTAACCAGAGATTCTCTATTCAAAAACAAGGTTGTACTTTGCTCAGTTGGGATGAGTTTTGATGTATTCGGATATGTTCCTGAAATTAATCTAGAATAAAGTGACAACTTGTCTGTTTTAAAAAGAATATATCCTTCTGCTGAATGAAGCTCTACTACACCTGAATAGTCACTAATTTGTTTTACAAGTTCGTTTGCACTGGAACTTGGAACGATAAATGTAGTTTCTCCCTTTGTATTCACATCTTTCACTATAGAGGCTAGACGCTGTGAATCAGTTGCAACCACCATAAACTTGTTACCTGAAAAAGTGAAATGAGTACCTGTTAGTACAGGTCTAGTTTCATTTTTGGCTGTTGCAAAGACCGTTTGTTTAATTGCATTTTTTAAATCTTCAGCATCAATATGTATGGTGTTACTTTGATCAATTACGGGCAGCGTCGGATATTCTTCCGCACTAAACCCATTAAACTGTGTGAATATATCCCCAGATTTAATTTGTATATTTTGATGATTGATTGCTTCTAATTGTATAGATTCAGGAAGCTTTCTAATTAATTCTGTAAAGGATTTGGCTGATACAACTGCGCTTCCAGTTTGATGTATGTTGATTTCATTATTTCTCGCTTCAGAAATGGGAATGAACCTCTCAATAATAATATCCGCGTTTGTTCCTATGAGTGTAATTCCATCATCTTCCGCTATGATTTTTATTCCTGAGAGAATGGGAATCAGCGATTTTTGTGTGACTACTTTTCCAACTTCAGAGAGTGCTTTACTCAAAACATGTTGATTAATCGTGAATTTCATACGTTGTATCCATCCTCTTTTGTAAACATTAATTTTATTAATTTTCCGACTATTATTTTAACACATAATTCCATTTGATTTACGTGAAAAACCCTCTCTGCTCACTTTAGCAAAAAGGGTTTCAAGGCATTATTTTACTTTTACAGCTTTCTTAACAACAGGGATGTAGATATCGATCTGTTTGTTTTCTTTCCCATAGCAGCGCTCGTCATACAGCTCAAACTCGACTTTGCCGTCATGCTCATAGCCAGAGTCCGGGAACCATTTCGAGAAAATCTCCACCCATGTTTGTTGAATGGATTGTACGAAGTTTTCTTCTGATGCTTTCGGTGTTGTGAATACAGCATACTCCATTTCAAGAAACGTTCGATAGGACATGCCTTCTGGAGCTGGTGTTCCTTCAGCTACTTCCATCCCGATCATGTAAACAAACTCACCTGTTGTTGTGTTGTATTCTGTGCACAATCCGAGTTCTTGGTTTTTGTAGAGTGGATTAGGAATCTTAACACCGAGATTATTTTGAATATACTGCTGCCAAAACTTCGGGATCTCTCTATTGTTTTCACCGTCTGTGTTGCGTGTGCGTAAGTCATAACCGATGATGTGGAGTGCTGGTTTTTTAATAAGTTTCATTTCCATATTTAATCCTCCCATATAGTGGTTCATATTCAGGTAAGCTTTCTGATGAAGAGAGACAGGATGAACCGTTGCACTGCGATACTCCCGAGGTGATCGGCCATAATGTTTTTTAAACGCACGGTTGAACGACTCGTGATACTGAAATCCTAGATCAAATGCGATATCAATCACTTTTTCTTCGGATTGCAATAAACGCTGTGCCGCGTGCGAGAGTCTTCGCTTCCGCACATATTCCATAACGGATTCACCAACAAGAAACTGAAACACCCGATGATAATGAAAAGGCGAGAAGCAAGCGAGCTCTGCAAGCCCCTCTAATGTGATCCGTTCGTTCAAGTTCTCCTCAATATAATCAAGTGTCCGCTGTATGCAAACTTCATAATCCATCTCATCACCTACCCTACGTCTATCATATCCACGAACATCCATTCGTTCTTAACCTTTTTTGCTAAGTTATCGCTTTTACTTATTCTATATCGGATTGATTAGCCCTTCTGATGAGAGGCAATCCACGAGTTTCGGCTGCCAATCCACGAGTTTCCGCCCTCAATCCACAAGTTTCGGCTGCCAATCCACGAGTTTTTGCCCTCAATCCACGAGTTTCAGCCTCCAATCCACGAGTCTACAATCATCGACCTTCTTCCAAAGCTAACTATTGAAAAAAGCTAGAACCACAATCTGGTTCTAGCTCACTACTACTTATTGAATGCCCACTGCATTAAACGCCTGATTCACAGATGTTACTTCTTGTGAAGATGCGCCGTAAAGATCAGATGCTGCACGAACAGCCGCTGCTCTCGCTTGGCTGAAGTTAGAGGATGACGTTAAGTACACCGTGTTCATGCGGTAAAAGATCGCCCCTAGCTTTGCTCGTCCAATTCCAGTAACGGAAACGCCATAATGACTGCCGCCTTCACTTAAGAGATACGCTGCTTTGTTGATGATTCCGCTGTTGATATGAACGCCTCCATTGTCACCCGTTCCTGTATAACGAACCGAATAGTGGTCTGGATCTTGGTATTTTGCTGGATCTGACATCGAACGAAGTGCATCTCCCGCTATCGCAGGTGTGTACACATCTTCCCCGATTTCAAAGTCTGGATTCTTGCCGTTATAGTACTCTACTAATGTTCCAAAAATATCAGACATTGCTTCATTTAGTGCCCCAGATTCATTTTGATACACAAGATCAGAACTTGTATCAGTAACAGCATGTGTCAGTTCGTGCGCTACAACATCGATACCACCAGAGAATGCGATAAAGTTTGTTCCATCACCATCACCGTAAACCATCTGCGAACCGTTCCAAAACGCATTGTTATAATTTTTATTAAAGTGAACAGATGATTTGATCTGCGCTCCCTTATTATCATAGGAGTTTCGTCCGTGCGTATTTTTATAATAATCATACGTTAAACCGGCAAAGTAATGAGCGTCAACAACGGCTTGGTCGTACGAACTGTCGAATACATTGTCTGTGCCGCTGTAAAGAGTTCCTGGCAGGAAGAGCTCCGGCAAGAATGTACGGTTCTTCATATCGTATGTAAAGATCCCGCTTCCTCGCGTATTATCTTGCATATAGTACTTACCGCTTGATAATGTAAGGTTCAGTGTTTTTGAATCGCCAAGAACACCCTTCCCCGTTCCAGTTGTATTCGTTCCCGTTACTTCGTGCATGTCATTGTATCGGTGCAGGACTTTACCAGACGCTGCATCAATAAAATAATTCCAGTTCCCTGGCTCAGGTGTGAGGAAATTTAGATTTACGAAATACGCATAATGCGCCGTACCATCCTTCATCAGCACCACTTTTTCGGCTTTTGGTGTTTTTTCGAATTGAGGATCGAAGCCGAGTGCCGCTTTTGCAATTCCCACAGCTTTTGTACCGCTAATTTGTTTTGTATTTGTGAGATTGGCCTGCTTGTCCAATTCAGGAGCCACTTCACCTGAGATGACCGTTAGTTCTCCTTCTTTATTGATGTGCGCCACTTGCGTGTAACCCCAAACGGGAACTCCGTTGTATTCCTGCTGAAGTCTCAGCACCGTGTTGCCATCGTCTTCTTTCGTACTTTCTAAGATCGAGAAAGACTCTTCTGCTTTTTTGTTTCCTAGTTTAAAAAGAGATTTATGACCGTTCATGTAATCAAAGAGTACTTGTTGTGCTGATGTTTTTGATGGTGCTGATAATTTACCTGCCAAGAAGGCTGGTGTTCCAGATTCGCTGTTCACTTTTACCTTCGTATTTTCTGATGACGCCATAGCTGGCGACCCAAACGCACCAGCGATCAATGATGCCGCAATCCCCATCGCAACCCACTTCTTTTTTCTCATCGTTATTCCTCCATTTTCCTTTTTTCTTCTAAGTAAGCAACATCTTATCACCTATCCAATACTATTTATACGAATTTTCAGAAAGTTAAAGAGTTCTTACTAGAGCAAAAAACGAAAAATATTATAATAGAGTCTGATGGCATATTTTTACTGTAGTTCTTTTTTACCTAAAAAAAGAAAACTAGCACAGGCCAAGACCTATGCTAGTTTTCTGTATCTATCTATTACCGCAGAGTAGACTTTACCCTGTCTTGTTTCAAAAGATCTAAAGGTTTTTTTAGTTTCGGAAAGCCAGTAATCTTTTCACTGATTGCATCCGGCAAAAACCATATCGCTTGGTACGCGTTCATACCACATGCGGCCGCACCAACTAATTCGTTCGCTCCACCATCACCTATAAAAATAGATTCTCGCGGCATTACACCCAGTTTTTCACAAGCGATTCTGTAGATTTGTTTGTTTGGCTTCGCAACTCTTACTTCATACGAAAAGATCACTGCATCAAAATAATTTGCTAGATTGCACGATTGCCAAGCGACAACTTCTTCTCTCGCTGCGTTAGAGATAAGACCTAGCTTCAATCCTCTGTCTTTTAAGGATTGGAGAACTTCTAGCACTTCTCCATCAATTTCTTGAAATGCGGCCGCCTTTGCTGAAATTCTTCCTTGGTGGACTTTTTCAATAACCTCTGGATTGGGTGACATCCCTTGTGAACTTAAAATATCCCTCAAGACACTTTGGTGATCAGGAAAAGTTCCGTCCATGCGAAGCTCTCTGCGGCTATCCCATTCCCTTTTGAAAATTTTCAAATCCATTCCCAGGAGTTCGTTAGAATAGGTAGCTTTCTTCTTTCCATCTTTCCATTCTGTAATGAGTGTTTCATACAAATCGAAAAACACTGCTTTTATCAAGAGAAAACCTCCTGCTATTAAAATACCTTTGCATAAACGCTTGTATCTCGAAGCTTCGTAGTTGAACCCATTTCTAATGAGTCGTTGCGCAGAACACCTTCTAGCTTGAATCCTAGTCGTTCGGGGATAGCTGCACTTTTGACGTTGCGAGTATCACAACGAATCTCGATGCGGCGAGCTTTTAATTCATTTACAGCAAAATTCGTGATTCCTTGAACAGCTTCTGTCATGTATCCCTTACCGGTGTGACGGGAATCTAGCCAATACCCAATCTCGAATTTTGGGATGTCCCAATCAATACGGTGTAATCCAGATGATGCAATCAGTTTCCCTGTTCCTTTTAAAAACACGAGAAGGCGTAGATCTTCCCTGCTTAAAAACTTTAGGTGTGCCTCGCGAATGTTCGCTTCCACATCCTCTTCAGTTTGATCGATGTGGGCAAAAGGCAGCCATGGCTTAAGGTCTTCGATTGAAGAGGTCAAGGATTCATACATTTCTTTTCCGTCTCCTGGCATTGGCATGCGGATAAGCAGGCGATCGGTTGTGAATTCTGTTGGGAAGTCAAGTAGGATTGGTTTCATTGTGTTCCTCCATTTATGTCAGCTGATATGAGATAATTTATCTGGATTTACTACCCAATATATCTTTTGAACCAAGTCGTCTTGTACTTGAAGTGAAAGCACTCCATAGACTTTGCTTTCTATATACAACACGATTCCGGGGTCCCCGTTAACCGTTGTAAATTCGAAGGAGAAGTCTTCTGTTGTTTTTGCCAAAATTCCCATATAAAAACGGGAGATTCGTTCTGCACCAAGTATCGGGAATAGAGCAGCTTTTGTTTTCCCTCCACCATCTGATAATAAAGCAGCATCGATCGCTAACAAGCTTAATAGTTTACTAACATTTCCTGTAATAATCGCTGAAACAAACTGTTCTGAGAGCGCGTGCGCTTTAGCTGGCGTTAATTGATCAGATCGTCTATGATTCCCAACCGCTTTTTTTGAACGGTGAAAAATCTGTCTGCAGTTTGTCGGGCTCTTTCCTACAACATCCGCAATGGCATCATAGTCATATTGAAGAACCTCCCGCAGCAGAAATACGGCACGTTCGGTTTCTGATAGCTGTTCTAATAAAAGTAAATAAGCCGTGGAAAGAGATTCCTTCATTAAATAATTTTGAGCTGGGTCTTCCTTGGAATCTATTAAAAGCGGCTCAGGAAGCCAAGGACCAGTATATGTTTCCCGCTGTTTTCTTGCTGATTTTAGCAAATCGATACAGCGGTTCGTCACAATTTTACAAAGATATGCTTTCGAATTTAGTATATGTTCCGTTGTTGTCTCACTCAGGGTGATAAAGGCTTCTTGAACAATATCCTCTGCATCCTGCACACTTCCTAACATTCGGTATGCCAACGAAAATAACAAAGGACGATGCACGGTAAATAATTGTTCCGTTTCATTCATCGTTAAGCCTCCCTCTGAACCCTTTGAGCTCCATATTTCTCGATTATGGAATGAGCTGCCCTTTTACTGCTGGCAAATGCTGCGTCCACCAACATTTCTCCATGTCCTGTTCCATCTCCTGCTATATAGAGTCCTGGAATCTCAGGAATAGACGGACCAAAATAATGGCTGTCATTCACTGTGAAGGTATCATGGACTACAGTCATTTGAGGGAGAAATTGGTGAGCAATTACATTCTCTCTCCACCCAGGCTGCATAAGATCCATGACTACTTCAAGCTCTTGTTTGTTGATCTTAGCATTGCTATTTTTTTCAGTTCCCAGATACTTAATTAGCTGTAGTACTGAAGATCCATTATTATTTAACTTTGAAGCTCTGGAATGGTTAGAAAATAATATATGCTGATCGACAGCTATTGCAAAGTTATGGTTTGGATTGGGAAGCTTATTTAACGCTACATCCAAACATGCTGCATATAGTGGTCTGGCCTGTTCCTTCCATTTCTGTAGAATATTCTGTTCAGCTCCTTTAACAAGTTTAAACGTTTGTTCTGGACCCGCTGTCACGATAACGTATGGTACTTCGAGCTTTTCGCCGTCAGTAAATTGGATATGGTGCTTTTCTTTAAAGTCTATAGATGTAACAGTATTGTTTTTCAGGATATCCACACCTATTTCTTCAGCTTTCATTCCTAAATGTTCTACTATCGTTTGCCAGCCGCCATCTATATACAAGACACCTTTCATTCCTAGTTGTACTTGTTTAATTACAGCACTTGCTGCTTGCTGATCCGGATCAATGTCATAGGTAGATGTCCTGCATAGTGCATAAAACACATGTCTAACCATGGGATCTTGAACTTCTGTTTCTGCCCATTTTCGCAATGTCATCGGTTTAATGGATGCGGCATTTATTTTCCGAAGTTTCATCATTAATTTGCCAAGCTCCATTTTTCCAGACCACGATAATAACTTTGTCTTTAACATACTGGTTAACGAATCTGGCAGTTCTAAGAGTTCATTGCTCCATATGGCATATCCTTTAGTATCGGGAACATTTCCAGAAACGTTTATCTCAAGTTCCTGTAATATTTCTTCTGCTGCTCCGCCCCTATATAATGCATGACCTCCAAGGTTAAATAGTGCACCGTTTCGATTAACGGTTTGAGCCCGACCTCCAAGTTCTTTTCCTTTTTCAAAAATAACAACAGATAGTCCTGCTTTAGCCAGGTACACTGCGGCTGCCAATCCAGAAACTCCGCCACCAATAATCGCCACATCATATTTTTTCAATGTAATCACCACTTTCTATATTTGTAAACAAGACGAGAAAGGGGTGTGTATTGTGACAGTAAAACGGAATTTGTTTACATAAAATTTCAAGGGGTAATGTTTTTATAAGGTAACTATTTGTGATGTAAGTTGCCAAATCTGCATGAAAGGAGATCGAATGATGTTATATTCCAAGATCCTGATTGCTGTTGATGGTTCAGAAGGAAGTTTTACGGCATTGCACAATGGAAATGAGATTGCCCGGTACATGGGGGCCGAGTTAACATTGCTATATGTAACCAACGAAGTGACTCTTCCATTGTATGGCGGTGTTCACCCAGGCGTCGCAGCTAGCACGACTGTAGAAATAAGAGAAGCCGAAATTCTGGAGCAAAGTCATGGTGAAGAGACGATGAACAGAGCTTTAGGAAGAGTTGATCCTGATATAAAAACTACGACAGCCATACTGCACGGTGACCCACCGGCCACAATTTGTGGATATGCGGATAGTCATAACATCGATCTCATTGTCATCGGTAACCGAGGCCATAGCGGATTCAAAAAACTATTCCTAGGAAGCGTTAGTCAAAAGGTTGTTTCTAACGCACATCAACCTGTACTCGTTGTTAAATAACAATTATTTTATAAAAGGAGCGCACTCGATAAAGTGCTCTCCTCTTTTTTATTTCACGATTTCAGATACGGTTTTAAAGGTGTATCCCTTTGCCTTCAAGTCAGTGATTATACCTTTTACTGATTTCATCGATTCCTCTCGGCTGTCATACATAACATGCAGCAGTATGATGGAGCCTGGCTGAACGTTATCATTGACATGTTTCACGATATTTTCTGAATCTGCCGCAATCTCCGGAAACGTCTCAGGTTCGATGTCCCATAAAATGGTCTTTCGATTATGTTTGTCTAGATAGCGAGGCAGCCCGATCAACTTTTTGCCATACGGCGGCCGAAATTGAATGGTACCTTCATACCCCGTTTTTCTAATGAGTTCATCTGTTTGTTCAATTTCTTCTTTTATAAAAGATGGCGTCTTCAACACCATCCGCTTATGTGAATACGAATGGTTACCTAATTCATGTCCTGCAGCAACCAGCTTTTGTGCTTCTTCAAAGTTTTCTTGGACTTCTCTCCCTGTCACAAAAAAGGTAGCTTTTACGTCTTCCTCTTTTAAAATGGACAGAATTTCATCGGTGTTATCAGTAGGACCATCATCGAATGTAAGCGCGACAACCTTTTCTGTTGTTTCCGCTTTTGTTACCAATCCACCGTAAAATTGAAAGTCTCTTGAACTGCTGATTTTAAACAACGTGTAAGCAGCAGCAATGAGAATAATTAGCATAATCATGATGTAGAGTATGATTTTTTTCATTTTGTCTCCTCTAGAATAGTTACGGCATGGAACTTGTTATGAATGTAATTAACAAAGCCAAGATTCCTAATACGACCACAATGATACATGTATAGAATAACAATTTCCCCTGAGTAGTTGGTATCTTTCTCGCGACAATAAACCCAATTATAGGACTCAGAAACCAAAGAGTAATTCCCCATGGTGAATGAAGAATAACTGAGTCACTGAACCACCAAAATATGATACATAGGTGGAACACAATTAAAAGTAACGACATTAGCTTTTCAGTTAGAATCATATATTACGTATCCCTTTCCACTATTCTATGAAATGTCTCTTTTCGACAAAATTGTAGTAACCCCTCTTTTCGGTAAAGGAATTTAATTCTTCCTCGTAGAAATAGTTATGCAGATTTGTTTAAAGGAGATTTTATATAACATGGATTATTTGGAACACGACATATAAAACCGCGTTTCATGCAGAGGGCCTCCAAAACAGAAGTACGTTCAGTGTCAAAAAAATTTTGGAGGTGCACGTATGAAACATGATTTAGAATTTGAAGTATATGTAAATGATGTTGAAAAGCCTTTTTCAGGATGGGATTTTTCTTATATTACTGATTCGGGTCGTATGGCAAGTGGGATGCTTTCATGGTCTTATGGCAGTTTAGTGATTCCGCTGATTGGAAAAGTGTCGTCCATGTTGGATATGGGTACAGGCGGCGGAGAGCTTTTGTCAAAACTTCAGCCATTCCCAGCAAGGGTTTGTGCAACAGAGGGATATTTGCCTAATGTCCCAATCGCTCGTGAACGACTTGAGCCGCTAGGTGTGAAGGTGTATCAAATCGGTGAAGATGACTTGCTTCCATTTGAAGATGACACGTTTGACCTCATCATTAATAAGCACGAATCGTATTCTCCTGTTGAAGTGAATCGTGTTTTAACGAGAGATGGGCTTTTTGTAACGCAGCAAGTTGGCGGTTCGGATTGCACGGATATAAATGAAGCGCTTGGAGCACCCATCAATGGTGAGTTCTCACACTGGAGCTTAGCTTTTGCTGAAAAGGAACTCTGTGAAAATGGGTTTGAGGTATTGGAGGCGAAAGAAGAATATCCAGTTCAGCGTTTTTACGATATCGGTGCCCTTCTTTATTATTTAAAAGCAATCCCTTGGCAGGTTTCCGACTTTAAAAGTGATGATTATCTAGATGAATTGTATGCAATTCATAAGATGATTCAAGATAAGGGTTTTTTTGAAGTGAAACAGCATCGTTTTCTTTTAAAAGCGAGGATCAAATAAGCGAAACTAAAAAAAGCTGGCCTATGTAATCGTGTAAAGCAACGATACAGGCCAGCTTTTCTGTTCGTAAAGATGTCATCTGCAGGACATTAGAGTGTTACTGTCCACTTGAGAATATCACCAGTTTACTTCTGCACACTCGTGACCATCCAGCCCTTTTGATCTACCCACTCGAGGTTAACGGTATATCTCTCATTTGGCTGTTTGTTCGGGCTCACTTCTGCCACTGACTTCTGTGGTCCGCCGCCATTAGCGATTTTCCATACAGTCATATTTTCATCAAGTCCAGTTGCCAAACGAATGGCCTTCAGTTTTTCGTTCCAGTCCACACTGCCTTCATCATAGCTAGATGTGTGTGGACCTTTTTGAGATGTTCCAATCGGCTTGTTCAGAACAGGCTCGCCACCAGAAGCTTGCTGCTTTTTCTTTTCAGCTTCTTCAGCTTTCTTCGCTTTTTCTGCCGCTTCTTTTTTATCCGCTTCTTTATCAGGATCTATGCCAATTTCTTTAGAAGGCTCTTGTTTCTCCGTTGTTTCCTCTTCAGCAGATTCTTTAGCTTCTTTCTCATCTTCTTCATATGCACTCTCGTTATCTGGCTGAAGCTTAACGACTTTATGTTTTGGTTCTTTACTTACTTTTTCTTTAACAGGTTCCTCTTCATTACCCATTAGTAATGCATCTTTCGGCAAAAACAATAGAGCTAAAAGAACGGCACCTAATGCGCTGAACAGTACTACATTTCTCTTTTTTGACTTGTTGCGCTCTGATCTTCTCATCTGTATATTCACTCCTTCTTAAACAAACGTTCCCTCTATGGATGAAACCAAACAAAAAGAACTCCATTCATAAAATGAAGTCCTATCATTTACATATATCTCTTGTACTCAACATTAATTATTCGAATAGCAACAGTAGAAACTTGTGGGTAACATAAGATTTCAGAAGTTTTCGTCAAATCATTAAATATGCTTTAAACCTCAAGCACAACAGCCATTTCTTTTCCGAATCGGTCTCCGTTATCGACAAATCCTAAACTTCTATACAACTCGTGAGCGCCTGTATTTTCAGGGTGATATCCAACAACAATTCTTTTAGCATTCAGCTTCGTTTTCATTTCATCAATCATTAACTGTGCAGCCGTTTTTCCAATACCTTTTTGCTGGTGGTTCTTATCGATCATAATGCGGTAGATCCAATAGCCATCGAGCTCTTCTTCCACAGTATTGAACATAAGGAATCCTACTGTTTCGCCACCATAACGGATGCTATAAGGCTTTAAGTTCGGCTCGAATTTTGATTGTGCGATTGAAACAGCATTAGGTTCAATATGACTCGCTTGATTTTCTTCAACTTCTAATGAACAGCATTCGTACCAATTTTCTGCGTTTAATTCTGTGATTTCTACAGATTTGTTTGTCATGTTTTCCCCTTGGATATGTATTTTTGTTCCATTTTTAACTTTACCATAAAAAATCAAATCATATGGTTTTAATAAAAAACAGCGCCTTCCCGTTAATGAAGACACTGCATTTTCATCATATTAAAAGTTACGCCACTGACTTTTCTTGTTTCGCTTCTAGCCGTTTCATATCAAAGCGGACTAAAATTGAGACGACAAGAGCGACAACAAACAAGCCTGAGAAGAACGTTAAGCTGTTTGCGTACGAACCCGTAGTGTCTTTAATCCAAGCAGCGAAAAGTGGACCCGCAAGACCTGCTGCTGCCCAAGCCGTTAAGATGTAACCATGAATCGCACCAACTTGTTTCGTTCCAAACAAATCGCCGATAAAGGCTGGGATAGAGGCAAATCCTCCTCCATAGCACGTGTAAACGACCGCTAGCATCACTTGGAAAAGAATCGATGATGATGTTTGCGGCAAAAAGAAAAATAGAGCGATCTGCAATACGAAGAACGTTGTGTATGTGTTAGGCCGTCCGATATAATCGGATACTGATGCCCAGCCGATACGTCCAAAACCGTTAAACAAACCTAATACCCCAACAAGAGCTGCTGCTTCCGCTGTTGTTAGCCCTATACTTTCTTCTGCAAGTGGTTTTGCTGCAGAAAGAATAGCAATACCGCACGTTACGTTGATAAATAACATGATCCACAGATAATAGAAACGTCTTGTTTTTACGGCTTCATTTGCCGTAAGCTGTGAAAGATCTTTCTTAATCTTCACCTTGCCGCTTTCTACATTCTCTTTAAATCCAGCCGGCAGCCAGCCTTCTTCTGGTTTTTCCAAATAAAGTGATGATAATGTCATGACTGCAAAATAAGCAATACCTAGAATGAAGAACGTGTTTGCTACTCCAACTGACTTAATCAATGCATCCATGATCGGAGAACTGATTGCTGCTGCGAACCCAAACCCCATGATAGCAAGTCCAGTCGCTAAACCACGTCGATCGGGGAACCATTTTATAAGTGTGGAAACGGGAGCGATATAACCAACACCAAGACCAATACCGCCGAGCACTCCATAAAATATGTACAGCATCGTTAATGAGCCTAAGTTGACTGCTATTCCTGATCCCGCGATACCAAGTCCAAAGAAAATGGCTGCGAGTAAACCAGCTTTTCTTGGACCATGTTTTTCAACAAAGTGACCTAGAAAGGCGGCCGATAAACCTAAGAATAAAATTGCAATACTGAACGTCATCTGTACTTGTGAAGCGGACCATCCGAACTTTTCAATCAATGGATTCGTGAAGTTGCTCCATGCATAAACAGAACCGATGGAAATATGAATTCCAACCGCTGATAACGCAATGAGCCAGCGATTCTTTGTCTTTCTCATCCGTACATCCCCCTAAAAAGTTAATATGGTTAAACTTTCATGAAACTTACCCTAATGTAAACCAAATAAAAAGACAACATCCAAAAGTACTTATTCATTAAATAAGTCCTTTAAGAATGTTGCCTAAAATCTCTACATACTCGTGCAGAGAGTTCATTCACCATTAATATTGAAATAGAAAATGTGCAGATCATGCATATTTTCCATTTATCCTATGGGCATTAGTTGTAAGCGATTTTAATGTTATCAGATGGTTGCATTATTCGCAATATAATTTTTAGACTTTTTAGATAATAATTTTGTGATGTGTAACTCTTCTCGATTTACACACTTTAATTTGCAAAGTTTTATTAAATAGCTTGATAGGAAACTATCCTTCGATTTCTCATAATGAACGGGGTTCTCCCAAAGATCACGAAATACTTCGCATAAAACTTGCTCAGCGGCTCGCTTATTCCCTGTAATTCGGAAGGCAACCTGAAAAAGTAATGTGCTGTATGAATGGACCATTTGTTTTAAGGCTTTGGGATCTTTTTTTAATATTTGTTCTAATACATTTCCCTCAATGTCTCTTTTCAATTTCATAACAGCATCACCCTTTATACTAGATTATTTTTACAGTACCCTTATATGATATATGTTAAACACTTGTATAATATTTGTTTATGTATTTTGCGTTTATTGTATAACAAAAGGCAATGCCAATTAAAACAGCACTGCCTTACATTTCCTTACTTTGTTAGTTTGTTTTCTATAGAATATTTAATCCCTGCGACCGTGCCTATCCCGAGCAACGCATATTTCAATCCGACCAATGTAGCTTCTGGTGTTGCACCGCCCGCTTCCCAAAAGGCGTATAAGACACCCAGCACGACAGCCACTATGGGAATATACTTATTAGAAAATCTTTCTGTCTGACGAATCGCATATAAAATCACAGCTAAACCAACATACGGCGCAAAATCGGTCATAAAATCCATGATTTCCACCCCATTCCTTAAATTTTGTAAGGCTTATACAAAACTTATTCTGAAATGGATGAATAAAGACCAGATCTGTCTCCGTTTGGCTTAACTCTAAAGAATGAAGACAAAAGTTTTTCTGTTGAATCAACATGAATCGCATTTCATTCCACGAGATTGGTGCACATATCCAGAAGTTTTATTGAAATATCCACAAGTCTACAAATTCAGACATAATCGACATCGCTAAGTTTATGTTTGGTTTAATTTCAATGCCCCTTTCCTGAGCGCACCATCAAATTCTTCCACAAGACTTTCCACCAACTCACCTGCTGATCTCACTTGAGCTAACGCCGATGCCTGCCCCGCCCACATGGAGATCATCTCTTTATTTCCTTGCCGACCAGCTTCTTTTCTAATATCAGAAGTTAAAACGTGCTGGACGGGATACGTCGGCAATACACCACCATGAGTCTCCAACTCTAGCATCATCTCATTCTTAAACCCTCTCGCACTTTTGCCTGAAAAAGCTTTTGTGATTTTCGTGTCTGTGTCACAACTCGCTAAAATCGCTTGTCTATGAATCTCGTTCGCACCGCTTTCCTTTACAGTTAAAAATGCGGTACCGAGTTGAACGGCGGATGCACCTAACGTCAGTCCTGCTGCCATTCCCCTGCCATCCATAATGCCACCAGCGGCAACTACAGGACAGCTCACCGCGTCAACAACTTGTGGGACCAAGGCCATCGTTCCAATCATTGCTTCATTTTTAACATCTAAAAATGTCCCTCTGTGACCACCTGCTTCACTTCCTTGCGCGACGATTACATCCACCCCACAAGATTCCAGCACTACCGCCTCTTTTACTGTTGTTGCAGTAGCAATCACGGTAATGCCTGACGCGTGAAGCTGATCTACTAAACTCTTTTGTGGTGCATCAAATGTAAAACTAACAATCTTAACACCAGATGCCACTACTATTTCTAGTTGTTTTTCAAAGAGATCCTTTATTTTTGGGACTTTGTTCAATTCTGGAATTCCAAGTCTCGACCGGTATTTATTCAAATGTTGCTGCATCTTTAAAATAGATTCCTCATCCATTTCGTAACTCTGTGGAAGAAACAAATTTACTGCAAAAGGTGCCTCTGTTAACACCTGAATATCACGAATGGCTTCACTTATTTGTTGAGGAGTCATGTATCCAGCACCGAGCGTTCCTAGAGCACCCGCCTCACTGACTGCCGCGACTAATTCCGGTGTCGTCGGCCCGCCTGCCATACCAGCCTGTATGATCGGATACTTGATATTGAGCATTTTACAAATCATACGTCATCTCCTTCCACCTACATTTTTCTAAATCATATCAAAAAGAAAGAGCTTTAGTCTGTTCTGACCAAAGCTCGTTTTGTGTTAGACCGCAATCTTTCTGTTTTCGTACATTTCCTGAATTGCTTCTTCACTTTTACCCTCATCAAATTCATTCTCACTTTTTGAAACAACGATTGTAGCGATTCCGTTACCGATCAAGTTTACAATCGCACGGGCTTCACTCATAAAACGGTCAACTCCCAATAGCAGCGCCAATCCTTCAACTGGAATAACCTGCATGGCTGTTAAGGTTGAAGCGAGGACTATGAATCCGCCACCTGTAACAGCTGCAGCTCCTTTGGATGTTAGCATCAATACAGCGATGATCGTTAGCTGCTGCGTCAAACTCAAGTCAATGCCGAAAACTTGTGCTAAGAATACAACCGCCATCGAAAGGTAAATCGATGTTCCATCTAAGTTGAATGAATATCCTGTTGGAATAACAAGACCAACAACTGATTTCGAGCAGCCGAACTTTTCCATCTTATTCATCATTCGTGGCAGCACAGATTCTGAAGAGCTTGTCCCTAAAACGATTAAAAGCTCATCTTTTATAAACTTCAAATACTTCCAAAGACTAAAGCCGTACATCTTACAAATCAAGTTCAATACGATGAAAACGAAGAAAAACATCGTAGTATACACAGCGATCATCAATTTACCGAGCGGAACAAGTGACTCAAGGCCATAGTTTCCAATTGTAAACGCCATCGCTCCGAATGCGCCTAGTGGAGCAGCTTTCATGATGTAACCGACAATCTTGAAAAAGACATTAAGTAATTTTTCAAAGAACTCAATAATGATCTTCCCGCTGGCCCCGAGTGCAGTAAGCCCTACACCGAACAAAATGGAGAAGAACAGAACTTGAAGGATATCGCCTTTTGCGAACGCATCTACCATATTGCTCGGAACGATGTGTGTCACAAACTCAATCCAGTCGATCTTTCCGCCTTCCTCAGATGTGTATTGTGATACATCCCCTTTTTCAAGCTTATCAAAGTCTAAGCCAGCTCCTGGTTTTAACACGTTAACAACGATCAGACCGATAACGAGAGCAAGCGTTGTGACAATTTCAAAATAAATAAATGCTTTTCCTCCGACCTTACCTACTTTTTTCATATCACCCATTTTTGCAATACCGAGTACGATCGTTAAGAAAATGATCGGAGCGATAACCATCTTAACAGCGTTAATAAATGTATCTCCTACAGGTTTCATCTGTTTGCCTACTTCCGGCCAGATGAGTCCAACAAGCACACCAACTGCAATAGCCGTTAATACCTGAAACGTTAAGTTCTTAAATATCCTTTTCATTATTCTTCTCCTTTCGAATTCGAAAATGAACTTAAATTGTATGGGGTCTGACCCGGGGTCAGACCCCATACAATTCCCACACAATTTACACACAGCTCACACATAAAAAAGCGTTATCATTTGTAAGATAATGATAACGCTTTCATACTATTGTTAGAATATTACGAACTTATTGGACGTTTTGGTCTTTTTGGTCTCGACTATTTTTTAAGGAGATACCGGTTGACTGGCCTGCCGATTGTCCCGTATTGAATGTCCATAGTGATGCTTCCGTTCTTCACCAAATAATCCAGGTATCTTCGTGCAGTGACTCGTGCGATTCCGATTCCTTCAGCTACTTCCTCTGCCGATTTCTCTTCCGTTTGATTTTGTAAAAAGCTCTGAATTTGTTTTAAAGTAAGTTCATTTAGTCCTTTGGGAAGATCGACGGAAGCCTTCAGCTGCTGTTGTTCAGAAAAGAAAAGATCGTCTAAATCTTTTTGTGTAACCGAGCCTGATGGTGAAATGGTTGAATGATAGGCTCGGTATTTTTCCAAAGCCTTATGGATACGCTCATAATTAAACGGTTTGATGATGTAGTCGAATGCACCGTTTTGTAGCATCGATCGAATCGTTTGAAGATCATTGGCAGCTGTAATCACAATCACGTCAACTTGGATTTTTTCCACTCTGATCTGTTGCAGTGTTTCAACCCCGTCTTGTTCAGGCATGTAAATATCTAACATGACAAGTTCTGGTTTCTTCTTCTTAATTTGCTTAAGGCCTTCTGTTCCGTTTGATGCTGTAGCTATCACTTTGAATCCTTTTACTTTTTCTATGAATGCCTTGTTGATTTCCTGTACCATCGGATCGTCTTCAATCAACAGAACCGTAATCTCACTCATCATCTTCACCCCTGTCATTCATCGGAAACGTAATCACAAAGCTTGTTCCTTGGTTCTTATGAGACGTGACTTCGATCCCCCCTTTTCCTTTTTCCACAATCTGCTGAATCAAATACAAACCGATGCCTGATCCGTAATTCCCTTTTGTCGTATATCCTCTTTCAAAGATATGATTTTGAACTTCTTCACTCATGCCGCTGCCGTTGTCTTCAACAAGAATGGCACAAATCTCTGAGTCCTGCGCAATGGAAACATCAATTCTTGCATCGTCCATTCCTTTTAGAGCATCATAAGCGTTCTCAATTAAATTCCCTAGAATCATCACAAAGTCATGCTGATCGAGCTGGTCAGGAAATTGTTCAAGCCGACTCTCGCTGTCGATTACGACTTTGATGCCAAGTTCTTTCCCACGGCCAACTTTACTTAATAAAAGACCGGCTAAACTTTCATTCTTGATACGCTGATTGAGGAAACGCGTCAGTGAACCTTTTTCTTCTGATATTTGAAAAACATACTGCATCGCTTTTTTTATTTTACCAAGCTGTAGAAGTCCAGCAATTGTATGAAGCTTGTTCATATGTTCGTGGTTCTGTACACGCAAAGCTTCTACAAACGCCTTTACCCCCGTCAGTTCTTCTGCCATTTTCGCTACTTCCGTTCTGTCTTGGAAGATAGCCACAGCCCCAACAATTTGGTTTTTTACTTTGATCGGTACTCGGTTACTCATTATAATTTTCCCGCTGACCCGTATTTCCTGATTGTACACAGGACGGCTAAGTTCAATAATTTCAGGCAGACGTGTATCTGGTATGACCTCTCGAATCGGCATTCCTACCACATCTCCAGTTACGGAAAAAATACTTTTCGCTTTTTCATTAAAAATTGAGATCTGTTCCCCATTATCTATTGCAATAACACCTTCATGCATAGAGTTGAAGGTAGCCGTTCGCTCCTCAAGCATCCTAACGATTTCGTGAGGTTCTAAATAAAACATCTGCTGTTTTAAGTGACGTGCTAGCAAGTATGAGCCGATCACCCCGAATGAAAGGACGAGTAAAAAGATAAGAGTCATCTCATCCATAAGGTCATGCACGACTTCATTAAAACCGGGTATAACATGACCCACTGTTACGACGCCGATCTGTTCCAAGTTATCATTTTTTATAGGAACAAATGCCCTGACGGCTGTCCCCATCTCACCCTTCGCTTTTGATATAAACGTATGATCAGCAAATGCTGCTCCTTCGTCACTGCCTTCCGACTTCGTGCCAAGCATGTCCTTCACCGGATGGGAATAACGAACATGGTCCATATTCATCGCCACTATATAGTCAGCTTCGTTAATGACGCGTATTTTTTCAACAGCTGGCTCTATTTCGTTCCAGCCTTCTTTTTTCTGTATGTATTGTTTCACTTCTGGAAGCTGTGCTATCGTTCGGGCAGTAATCATCGCCCGCTTGCCAAGCTCTTCTTCCTGTATGTCGAGGATTTTTCCGATAATAACGATTCCGCCAATCATAATGGCATAAAATACGATGCCAAATGTGAGTATCATGATTTTTGTCCGTATTGGTAATCGTTTCATCGTCATCTTCAGACTTACCTCCTCGCATACCTTTTGTCCTTATTGTATCATTCCAACTTCAATATGTTAGACTATTAAAAAAGTGTCGGATATGGGGTATGAATGATGAAAGCGTTTATGGGGATTGTGCTCATACTGCTCGCCGGATTGGGAGCATCGGTCTGGATCGGGTTTCATACAAAATTGTCAGAAGGAAAGCTTCCCTATGACGATGATCAAAAAGGCATAAGTGAACAAGTGGTAATTAAGTTCAGTCATGTCGTGGCTGAAAATACCCCAAAAGGCCTTGCCGCACAGCGGTTTGCCCAACGAGTAAACGAAAAATCAGCCGGCAAGATCAAGATAGAAGTTATACCAAATGGCGGTCTTTATTCAGACCAAGAAGAGCTTGAAGCGCTGCAGCGTGGTGATGTTCAGATGATCGCTCCAGCAACAACAAAGCTAAGTTCTTTTTCTTCCAAGTGGCAAGTGCTTGACCTTCCTTATATGATGCCAACGCGAGATAGCATTATCGAAGCTTTAAACGGAGAAATTGGTGAGACTTTGCTTGGATCTTTAGAAGAGAGAAACATGAAAGGTCTAGCATTATGGACAAATGGTTTTAAACAGATCACTACCAATGATGGCCCTATCGTTCAACCTTCTGATTTAAAAGGACAACGCCTAAGGATCATGCCAAGTCCAGTTCTTGAAAGACAATTCGAGTTAGTAGGTGCCAAAGCAATAGGACTCGATTTTAATGAAACATATCGATTGTTGGAATCAAGAGAATTGAACGGTGAAGAAAACACTATCTCAAACATTTATTCTAAAAAGTTTTTTGACGTTCAAAGTGACCTCACCATCAGCAATCATGGATTTCTAGGATATGCCGTTATCATGAATGAAGATTTCTGGGCAAAACTTACGAATGATCAGCAAACCATCATCTCAGAAGCTCTAGATGAAACAACACGCTGGAATCAAACACAGTCATTTAAAATGAACGATGAACAGCTTTCTTTGATTAAAGATAACTCTTCTATTGACATTCATTACCTGACAAATGAAGAAAAGCGAGAGTGGGCAAAGCGGTGGCAGCCCCTATATCGGGAATTTGAAGAGGAGATCGGAAAAGAGTTATTGTCAAAAATGATTAAATTACGAAATACAAACAAAGATTTTTAATAGAGAACAAGGGACTCTTCTTTATCAGAAGCGTCCCTTTTCATTCCATTCATCCACACATTTTTGGCAAATGCATGTGTTGCTTTCTGGAGCAGCTTTCTCAAGAAGTTGTGGAGCGATGGTAACGTTCATACACCAGCATGTCTCAGGTTTGTTGCCGAGTGAAATCGCGCAATTGTTCGTTTCATTACACAGAGGACATTCAGACATCGTTCTTCACCTTCCCTTGCATTCTCTTCCCCCATTTTGCCAATGATTTGAGGGATGGAACAAGATCCTCTCCAGCTTTTGTTAAAGAATATTCCACTCGTGGCGGAATCTCCATGTATTGTTTACGAATCACCAAGCCCTGGTTTTCCATTTCCTTTAATGACTGAGACAATACCATGTTGGTGATACCATCCACATGTCGTTTCAGTTCGTTATAGCGCAGCGTTTTATTTTTCCACAACGCCCATATGATCGGAAGTCTCCATTTGCTCCCGATTAAGGTAAGTGCGAATGTTAACGGACAATCTTCTTTCCTCTTGTATCCTGTATCATTCATCTCGAAACTCCTTTAATCAGTTTTTACTGACTTAGTAAGAAATTACTGCATACTTGTTTTCTCTTTTCTATGTAATAAAATTATAGCGTAATTAACTATTCGAATTCCAAGGAGGGTGAAGAAAATGGATTTAAAATATGAGATTCTTCCTGATCATGACATGGAGCTTTGTCGAGACCTCTGCAATGAACTAATGGTTTACCAAAAATCAAAAGCCAGCATAACTCCTGAACTCTTTGACACGATGAGCTTTGAAACACGCATGGTTCCTTCTGTATATAAGGCCCTGCATAACTTTATTGTAGTTGTAAAAGATGGTGATGAAATTGTGGGTTATGTCTATTCAAACATTTCCCCGAAGGAAGTGTATTCGAGTGAGTTCGCTACCTTTTTTGATATGAATTCAGTTGATAAAGAAGTGGTCGGCTGCCTGTCTCAGTTTTATATCAAGAAAGAGTACAGACAATATGGTGTCGGATCTACCCTTTTTAACATGTCTATGAATTGGCTGCGTAAATTTGAAGATGTAGAAGATTACTTTATCTATGTTTCCAATGGGAATGATGATGCACTGGAGTTTTATCAACGTAAAGGATTTTCGGTAAGCCATGAAATATTGGATGGTTTTATTACTGTTCTACGCAGTAAGAAAGTAAGTGGAAATTAAAAATCAGATTATGTTCTAGGTCATTTCGACTGTTTTTGCGCCTTCATTAGTTCCTCCCTTTGTAGCTAGTTTTGTAGATTTACATATCTGTAAAATGAAGTTAATAAAAAGATTGTAGAATAAAACCTGTTTCACCAGGATTTAGTAGTTTGTGCTGCAAGGGATAAAAAATAAAATAATGGAGGCGTTGATGATGAAAAGGCACAAGAACAAAAATTTCCTTTCGCTTTTTTCAGTTGTGATTGCTCTTGTTGTAAGTTCTTTAGCATTCATCCCTACTCTTCAGGCTGCTGGCGACGGTACCTGGTCGAGTCCGTATTCTGTTTCTCAAAGTATTTCCAATCAAAACAATTCTTTAAAGACCGTACAGGGTTATGTCGTGGGACAACCAACTGCGACAACAACAGTTGTCACGAGCAATTATCCTAACGATTATGCATTGGCTTTGGCTGACAGTGCATCTGAAACAAACACGGCAAACATGGTCTACGTTCAGATTCCGTCTGCTTTCCGTTCGCAGTTTGGGTTAAAAACCAATCCTAGTTTAAAAGGACAATCAATTAAAGTAACAGGTTATCTAACTGCCTATTTTTCACATGCTGGTTTAAAAGATCCAACAGCTATGGAAAAAACATCGGGTACTACACCAACTGACCCACCAACTGATCCAACCGATCCGCCAGCATACGATGAGTCCTATTATGATTCAGCTCAAGGGAAAACGGGTGCCGCATTAAAGACCGCCCTTCACAACATCATCGACGACCACACAGAGCTTTCGTATTCTGCAGTTTGGGAAGCGTTAAAAGTAACCGATCAAGATCCGAACAACAGCAATAACGTCATTCTGCTCTATACTGGCCGTTCACAAAGCAAAACAACAAACGGCGGCAACGTAAACGATTGGAACCGTGAGCACGTGTGGGCAAAATCTCATGGTGATTTTGGAACGACGATGGGTCCTGGCACTGACATTCATCACCTTCGCCCAACCGATGTGAGTGTGAACAGCTCCCGCGGTAATCTTGATTTTGATAACGGCGGTACACAGCATTCTGAAGCTCTTGGCAACTATTATGATAGTGATTCATGGGAACCTCGTGATGCGGTAAAAGGTGACGTGGCGCGTATGCTGTTTTACATGGCGGTTCGCTATGAAGGAGACAGCGGTGAGCCTCAGCTTGAACTGAACAATAATGTGAATAACGGAACCGCTCCTTATCACGGAAAAATGTCAGTATTGCTGCAATGGCACTTAGAGGATCCCGTTGATAACTGGGAACGCAATCGAAACAACATCATTTATGAACAGTTCCAGCATAACCGCAATCCATTCATTGACCACCCGGAGTGGGCTGAGGAGATTTGGTAGGAATATGTGTTAGGAAGGCTCACTTAGGTGGGCTTTTTTGTTTGGATTTGTAAAAAAATGGTTAACGTGAATATATTTCATTTAACGTGAAATTAAATGAATTAATGTGAAATTATTTAAATTAATGTGAAATTGTTGCTTGCTAACGTGAATATATGGAGCAACTCTATAAATAGATGAAGCCGTGTCTTTTCTAAGACTACATAAAAGCCTGTAATCCCCTCCAGAAACACACACAAACTAAAAAAAGAGAGTGACACACGATATGTGCCACTCTTTCTACATAAATACCTCGTAATACACTAAACAAATGCCGCATGCTGCCCAAGAAATCATGGCGAATACGGTTACGATCATGTTTTCCGACCATCCGTACTTAATGCCGTAATGATAATGAATGGGTGTAAAACGGAACAGCTTCTTTTTCGTTCGTTTAAAATATGCCACTTGAATGATGACTGATAGCTGTTCTGCAAGATAGATGATAAATAGAATTGGGATTAAAATTTCTACGTTTTCGATGATGGCAAGAAATGATAAGGTTCCTCCAATAGCGAGTGATCCCGTATCCCCCATGAATGCTTTTGCCGGATACAAGTTATAGATTAAGAATCCTAGAATCGTAGCAATCATCACCAAACAAAAGACTTTCACTTCCGTATTCTCACTGATTACAAAGAAAAAGAAGTATGTAGGAATTGACACCATGCCAAGAAGCCCGTCCATACCATCGGTAAAATTAATCGCGTTCGCCGTCCCTACAATAAACAGCGTGATCAGAATAAGGTAAATGATATAAGGAAGAACAATGTTCAGTGATTCCGTCACCCGTATGCTTGTATCAATTTCAAAAAGGTCGATGCCTATATATAAGAGTAGAATGGTGAACGCAAACTGAAATTTAAGTTTTGTCTTTCCTGAAACCCCGCCAGGATCTTGTTTTGAAGCTTTCCAAAAATCATCTAAGAACCCAATAAAACTAAACAGTATAAACGTTGCCACAAGAAAGAGCATCACTGGACTTGTCGTGTAATAATAAAGCGCCACGAAAATTCCTACAAAAAACACACTTCCTAACATTAAAGGTGTTCCCTTTTTTTCTTGATGATCGGAGGGAAGCTCCACTCGAATGGGTTGTGTAAGCTTTAACTTTTTTAGTGTATAAATTAACAGTGGTGCTATAAAAACGGTTAAGAGGAAGGTAATAAATGCTGGTGTTAGCTGTAAAAGCAAAATGGTCGTCTCCCTTCTATATTGTCCACTGTAATCATTCGATAAAAGATAAAATGTTCCTCTAATCATCCATATAAAAGAGACCGCTCAACAATAGAACGGTCTCTCTCGCTTCTTTATGCTTTAAAATTTTTTACCACTTCAACCACTTTTGAAGGTTCTGTTCGGTTTCGGTAATCGGAGTCCACTTCGGCAAACAAAATCTTGCCTGAAGGATCAATAACAAAGGTTGCCGGTTTCGGAAGCTCCCAATCATTATTTCCATTGTGGCCTGGAATATCTAGACCTGAATCTTTGTATACTTCTATCAATTCATCAGACAGTTTAAATACTAGGTTATATTGATTGGCTACTTTATTCTTTTCGTCACTTAAAACGATAAATTCCAGCTCGTTTTTTTCTTTCGTACTTAAGGATGCATCTGGAAGTTCAGGGCTAACGGCAATAAGAGCAGCACCTGCATTTTTGATCGACGTTAATTCTCTTTGGTAGGCTTTTAATTCCAGATTGCAGTAAGGACACCATCCACCTCGATAAAATGTTAGAATAACAGGCCCTTTTTTCAATTGATCAGATAGTGACACTTCTTTTCCTGTCGAATCTGGCAATGTAAAGTCGGGAGCAACCTCGCCTGCAGTTAAGCCTTGAGCAATACCTGACTTTTCAAGTTCATCTGTTGCTTGCTGCATAATTCTTTGCTTTTCCTCAGGTGCTTTTAATTTGAATACTTCTTTATATGCTTCAATTTCACTTTGTAATGATGTCATTTTTGCGTAACCTCCTTTTTAAAGAAGGTATCAAAATTGCAAATAAACTACCAACAATTTGCTTATCTGTGTATAAAGTAATAACTTCCTTTTAGGACTTCTGTGTGATAGACACTCCTTTTTGGGATTGCTACTGTTATAAAGTGTAAGAATTTTCAGAATAAGGAGACGGACATATGAAAGGAAAACGCGTTTTAGTTTGTACCATGCTAAGCACTGCCATGCTATTATCCAGTATAACGCCAGTCATTTTTGCTGAAGGTTCTTCAAAAGAAAACCAAGTGAGACCAGGTGATTGGAACCGTCCTGTTCCCTCTTCAGCTGTTCTTCATCCGGGCACCGCTGAAAGCGCTTCATTAAAAAGAGAGCCGCTTAAACAGATTGATGATTTCATCTTACAAGAGATGGAAAAACGCACGATGCCTGGTGCTGTTGTACTCGTTGCGCGCAGCGGGAGTATTGCAAAACATGATGCATATGGCTTTTCAGCTCGTTACACCGATGACAAATTTACCGAGATGGACAACCCTGTTGAAATGAAGAAGGATACGATCTTTGACATCGCATCCATCTCCAAACTCTTTACCACTACCGCCGCAATGCAGCTGTATGAACAAGGAATGTTTGAATTAGATGATCCTGTAGGCAAATACATTCCGGAGTTCAACGAAAACGGAAAAGAGAATGTAACGATTAGACAGATCATGACGCACACTTCTGGCTTTGTCGCTTGGATCCCGCTATATAACATGGGAACGAACCGTGAAAATCGCCTGCAGATCGCACTTAAGTACAAACTCAATAAACAGCCTGGCACGACATATACATACAGTGACCTTAACTTAATCACACTTGGCGTTTTAGTTGAACGTCTCACTGGACAGCGTCTTGATGAGTATGTAAAAGAAAACATTACAGAACCACTTGGGATGAATGACACGATGTACAATCCTCCTGCTGAGCTTCGTGAACGTGTCGCAGCAACAGAGTATCAGCCAAACATTGGCCGCGGCATGGTTTGGGGAAGCGTTCACGATGAAAATGCCTGGAGTCTCGATGGAGTTGCTGGACACGCTGGCGTTTTTTCAACCGCTCGTGATCTCGCAGTTTTCGGCCACATGATTCTAAAAAAAGGAAAATATGGCGGCACGGAGATTTTGAAGCCTGAAACAGTTCGCTTGTTAACTGAAAATCAGCTTCCCCAGTTCCCAAGCAACTCTCACGGACTGGGCTGGGAATTGAACCAAGGCTGGTACATGGATTCTCTTGGAAATGAAGAAACACTTGGTCACACAGGCTATACCGGTACATCCATGGTCGTGTCACCAAAAAATCAAACGATTGTTCTGACATTAACGAACCGCGTCCATCCTTCCCGTGCCACAGTTTCCATGAATCCAATCCGACGCAAAGTTGCACAGCTGACTGGTGATGCGATCTCTGTACCATTGGAGCGTAAGGATAACGCATGGTTCGCTGGATATGGTGACAATTTGAAAAAAAGGTTAACGTTTGCTGTAGGTGAAGAGCAGCGTGCGCTTCATTTTAATAACTGGTTCAGCATCGAGGATGGCAGCGATAAAGGACTTCTTCAGGTTTCTAGTGATGGTGAAACGTGGACGACTCTGCCAGACACTTTTACCGGAAAAGAAGAAAGCTGGACTCATGAGAAAGTAGAATTGCCTGAAGGAACAAAGTTGGTTCGCTTCCTCTATCAAACCGATGCATCTGTAAACGGCAGAGGGTGGTATGTGGATGATGTATATGGCACAGATTCTAGCGGTGAGATGAAACCGTTAGCCGTAGAAGAAAACCAATGGGAGGCACGCAGCTGGTAGTCTTTTATTAATTCTAATGGTCTTTTAGAAGGTTTTTACGGGTTTATAGAGAATGAACGGGTAAGAAACATTTGGAGGAATTTTAGATGAATCAGCCACTTATTCAAGAAATGCATTATTTTAGAATGCCCGTTACAGAACTCCAGGAATCTGTTAAATGGTACACCGAACATTTAGGATTTCAATTAAAACATCGTAGCGAGGACTTGGCCGTTGTAGAATTACAATCAGGTCCTCTATTAATCTTAGTAAAAGCAGACCAAAACTCTCGAGGACATTTTACGGTAAACGGACAGAGTGAATTTTCTGTGGCATTTACCACCTCTGACATCCAACAGCTTCACTCCTCTTTCAAAGAACAAGGAATACAGGTCGATGAGATAAAGGAAGACAATGGACATCTCTATTTTCACTTTTTTGATCCTAGCGGAAACAAACTTCAAGTACATAATTAGGAAGCAGAAGAGCAGTTCTTTAGAAAAAGAACTGCCTTCTGTGCCTAGTTTTTGTCTCTTTCGGCTTGTTGTAACCCGCAATCATAACCTATTCTTGCTTTTCCATGAATAAAAAGACGGTTTCTTCCCGATCTAACTTTTGAGTTTTAAAACCCTTGTAGCCTAACTTCTCATAAAAAGAGATGTTTTTCACACTTTTACTGCCGGTAAACAATTCATAGCGACAATGAGCAAACATAAGCTCTACTTCTTTCATTAACTTTTTTCCAATCCCTCTGTTTTGGAAATCTGGATGGACCATTAATCTTCCTATATAACAAATTCCTTCGTTTTCATACGCCCTCACTGAACCGACAATTTTTCCGTGATATATGTATTTTAAAACAATATTGTGTTCAAATGCTTTTTCTACATCCCCAACAGATTGTTTAAGTGGTTCTATCTCGAAATTATCATACAGTTCGGCTTCACTTATATAAGCTAATCTTTGCAACGAGTGGATTTCTGGAGCATCTGAAACATTGGCTTTAGTAATAGACTCCATGTGTTTAGCTCCTAACTTAGTTAAAATATATCAGCTAAATTGGATAATTCTTCATAAATACCATATTCCCTTTAAATGTGTGAACTAAGAAATAAACTTTTTAAAATGCAAAAAAACAGCCCTGAGATTACAGAACTGCTCTTCTCTTTATATTCTGTTACCTCTAAGACTAAATGTGATTTTAGCATTCTTCAACAATGTAACCATCGATATAGCACAACAGCAGCTTCACTCCGTAATAATCCTCTCAGGCCGTGTATACACATTCATAGAACCCCCACGGATAAACCCAACCGTCGTAATTCCAAGCTCTTCGGCCGATTGCAGCGCAAATTCCGTTGGAGCGGATTTTGACAGCACGATCTCACAGCCAATTTTCGCTACCTTCAACAAGATCTCCGACGATATCCGGCCGCTAAACACTATAATCTTATTCCCTATGAAAATATTATTTCTTAAACAGTATCCGTATATTTTATCGAGCGCATTATGCCGACCGATGTCCATTCGGCTCAGCACGATTCCGTTAACATCACAAAGTGCAGCGTTATGCACACCGCCTGTTTCTTGAAAAACACCTGCTCCACTCTGCATCTCTCGCATCAATCGGAAACAGTCCTGAGGTGTTACCTTAACTCGGACATCATTCATCGATTTTGCCGTCAGCGCGTCACTGGCGAATACAAATCCTTGCCGGCTCATTCCGCAACATGACGTTATGTATCTTTTATTCTGCAGATTTCGAAAGAGAGGATTCAGCCGATCGGTCGTCACATGAACATAGCTTCCGTCCTCTTGCACCCATATGTCTTTAATATCTTTATAGTTTCGGATAATACCTTCTGATGCGAGGTAACCAACCACCATGTCCTCAATGTATTCCGGGCTGCACACCATCGTTACGAACTCTTCTCCATTGATCTTAATGGTTACCGGAAGTTCGGTTACAATCGTATCTTCCGCACTGGACGCCTCCCCATTCTTGAACTGCAGAATTTTGCGCTTTGTTACAACAGGCTTCATGATGAGATCACCTCCACTCTATGCAATCGGTTTATCAAATACAAACACGGAAACGGCCATGTCTTCATCCACTTTAAAGTCAGAAAACAGATGAACAAACTTTGCTCCTGTTACATCTTCTAACCCATCTGGCGGTGCTTTTGCGTAAACGTCTTGAATGAGGCGTGTTCTTGCAGCATGCACCATTTCCTTGCCCTCTGCCGTTCTGGCAATAAATTTTTCCGTAGGCGTTAGATTGCCGTACATGGTTGAGATCGCCATGTTTTCTACAAAGACTGTATGAATTTTTTCAGGTCCTTTTCCTAACAGATTCTTTCGCAGTTTACGGATAATATCATTGAAATCATGCACTTTCTTAGACATTTGAATCATCACCACAGTTTCTCCATTTTTTACTAATCATACATGATGCACTTCCTTTTCGCACGTGATTAAAATCGAATGAGAGTTTACAAGTCTTATTGTCCTTTCACATTGTAAACGCTATAATAAGAAGAGAAAAGTTGGAAGAAATCTAGTTGTTGCTGTTTTTCTTCTCTCTTACCGAATTACATAATTTGATGGATTGGCAAAATAGTCAGCTTTAACATGCTCTGCTATTAAACTATTCCACCATGAACTCGCATTTTCTGTACGTGTATAGAATTTGTGCTTTCGTGGTGGATTTTTTTTATATCTTCAAACGAAAGGAAGATTCAATATGAATAAAATGATTCAAATTTCAATAGACGGAAAAACATATGAAGCCCCATTTGGTACGTCCATTCTCGATATCATCAATAAAAACGAACTCTCTCATCCTCAAATCTGCTATACACCACAAGTGGATCCGATTGAAACGTGTGATACGTGTATCGTTGAGGTGAATGGCAAGCTGATGCGGTCTTGTTCTACGATGGCGCTCGATGGCATGAGTATCGAACGAGCATCAACACGAGCGAAAGATGCGCAAAATCAGGCGATGGATCGCTTACTCGAAAACCACCTTCTCTATTGCACGGTCTGCGATAACAACAACGGTAATTGTAAGCTGCACAACACAGCTGAGCTGATGGAAATTGAACATCAATCAGTTCCCTACTCGCCAAAAGAAGAGCCGGTTGATATTGACATGTCTCACCCGTTTTATAGATATGATGCAAATCAATGTATCACATGCGGTCAGTGTGTGGAGGTGTGTCAAAATTTGCAGGTGAACGAAACCCTTTCAATAGACTGGGAACGAGAACGCCCTCGCGTGATCTGGGATGCTGGATCGAGTATCGACGATTCCTCATGTGTCAGCTGCGGACAGTGTGTGACGGTTTGTCCGTGTAACGCCCTGATGGAAAAATCGATGCTTGGTGAAGCTGGGTTTATGACGGGATTAAAAGAAGATCTGCTTGAGCCAATGGTTGAACTTGTAAAAGAAGTCGAACCTGGCTATAGTGGTATTTTTGCTATCTCTGAAGTGGAAGCAGCAATGCGTGAAACACGTACGAAAAAGACAAAGACCGTTTGTACATTCTGTGGTGTTGGCTGTTCGTTCGAAGTATGGACAAAAGGCAGAAAGATTTTAAAAGTGGAACCAAGTGAAGGTCCTGTAAACGCGATCTCCACTTGTGTAAAAGGAAAGTTCGGCTGGGATTTTGTAAATAGCGAAGAGCGACTCACTACCCCGCTTATTCGAAAAGACGGCGTGTTTGTGGAATCTACTTGGGACGAAGCGTTAAACGTGATTGCTGATAAGATGACATCGATAAAAGAAAAGCACGGCAGCAACGCACTTGGTTTTGTTTCTTCATCTAAAATTACAAACGAAGAAAACTATTTGATGCAAAAGTTTGCCCGTCAAGTCATTGGAACGAACAACGTGGACAACTGCTCCCGTTATTGCCAGTCTCCTGCAACGGATGGATTGTTCCGCACGGTTGGTATGGGTGGTGATGCTGGTACGATTCAAGATATCGCGGAAGCAGGCCTCGTGATCGTTGTTGGTGCGAACCCGACAGAAGGTCATCCCGTTCTAGCCACTCGCGTGAAGCGTGCGCATAAGCTTCATGGACAAAAGTTGATCGTAGCTGATCTTCGCAAACACGAACTTGCTGAACGCTCTGATATTTTCATGAGTCCGAAGCAAGGAACAGATCAAGTTTGGCTGATGGCCGTTACGAAGTATATGATCGATAAAGGCTGGCATGATCAGAAATTTATTGAAGAGAACGTTCATTATTTAGAAGAATTTAAAGAAGTACTTGATAAATATACACTTGAATACGCAGAAGAAATTACAGGTCTATCACAAGAAACGATCATTGATGTAGCGAAAATGATTCGTGACGCCGACGGCACATGTGTCCTTTGGGGCATGGGTGTTACGCAAAACACTGGCGGAAGTGATACGTCTGCTGCCATCTCAAACTTACTATTAGCAACCGGAAACTATCGCCGTCCTGGTGCTGGCGCTTATCCATTACGCGGCCACAACAACGTTCAAGGGGCATGTGATATGGGAACTCTTCCTGCTTGGTTGCCAGGTTATCAGCATATTACCGATGACATTGCTCGTGCGAAGTTTGAAAAAGCGTATGGCGTAACGATTGACAGCAAACCTGGTAAGGACAACATTCAAATGGTCGAAGGAATCGGTACTGGCGAGATCAAATCGATGTACTTGGTCGGTGAAGATATGGCCTTAGTGGATTCCAACTCCAATCACGTTCATGAAATGCTGAGTCAGCTTGAATTCTTCGTTGTTCAAGATATCTTTTTAACGAAAACCGCTCAGTACGCAGACGTTGTCTTGCCAGCTGCTCCTTCTCTTGAAAAAGAAGGAACGTTTACGAATACAGAACGCCGCGTTCAACGCTTGTATCAAGCACTGCCAACAACAGGCGGATCGCGACCTGACTGGGAGATCATTCAGGCCATCGCAATCAGAATGGGTGCTGATTGGAACTACAGTCATCCAAGTGAAATTTTTGAAGAGATGGCTGGGCTGGCTCCACTTTTTGGTGAAGCAAACTATGATGTGTTGGAAGGCTGGGGCAGCTTCCTTTGGGGTGATTTTAGCGGAAAGAGTACACCGCTTCTTTACACAGAAGGCTTTAACTTCCCTGATAAAAAAGCTCGTTTCGCACTATCTGACTGGATGCATCCAGCGGAGTTTCCGGAAGAGTTCGATCTTCATATCAACAACGGACGCATGCTCGAACATTTTCATGAAGGAAACTTAACGAACAAATCAAAAGGGATTCAGCACAAGGTTCCAGATGTGTTTGTTGAAGTATCACCTGCTCTTGCAGAAGAACGTGGTGTGATCGACGGATCGGTTGTTCGATTGATATCACCATTTGGAGCCGTGAAGTTGAACGCACTCGTAACCGATCGTGTGAAAAACAACGAGCTGTATCTGCCGATGAACTCGGTAAACAACGAAACTGCCATTAACTTTTTAACAGGTCCAGCAGTTGATCACCGAACACATACACCAGCTTACAAGCAGACGAAAGTACGGATGGAGATCATCAGCCGTGAAGGTGAAGTGAAGCTTCCTGGCAACAATCCGAGAAATAAAAAACGTTATCCGCAGAACGGTGTAGAAGTTCAGAGAAAATGGAACCGTCCAGGCTATGTTCACCTGACGGATGAAGTGTAAGGGGGCGAATTTCATATGGCACAACCAACAACCGTTGTAAAAAAGAACCTAAAAACCGAAGAACAGATTCAGCAGGAAAAGCTCGCCGATCTGCAAAGAGCGTTGGCAGAAAAAGATGCAGCGCTCACAAAGGCGCTCGATTTTATAGGGGAGCTTGATAAGATCGGCGCATTGGAAGCGGCGAACTCCATGCTTGTCGCCAAAGACAAGATTGCAAGTATCGCACTTGGCCAAGCAACCCGTGAACCTGTGACGAATATGATCAACAACCTGATGGGTGCTGCTGGCGTTTTGACGAAGATGGATCCTGAAGTGACGGCTAAGATGCTTGATAGTGTCGTTACTGGCGTTAAATCAGGAGAAAATTTTGTGGAGAGCGATAAAAAGATCGGAGCATTTGATCTTGTGAAGTCGCTGAAAGACCCTGATATTAACCGGGCGATTGGCTTTGGTCTTCACTTTTTGAAAGGCATGGGCCAAGAATTGAAGAAGTAATCATGAGGAAAGGTGACGCTCCCGGTGGGGCGTCACCTTAATCTATTTTGAGATTGGACAGATTACACTCAAGATTGGACAGATTATGGAAGAGAATGGACAAATTATTACTTGAATTGGACAAATTATAATTTCGAACCATTAATTCATTGTCGTAATAAAGCAATCAACCGCTCTTTCCCTACTGAATGAAGAAGTAACGGTATGCGCGGACCGCTGCTGCTGTTCAAAACAAGCTGATAGATAATGCTGAACAACCTTTTTTGGTTGTTTTTCTTCATTTTTTGATCATCCACATGACAAACATCGTATATTTTCCTCATCAGCTCGTCATCTGGCAGTCCAGCTTCATCTTGCAAAACATTCACAAATCCTTCAAGCCACCCTTTCTCCGTATCAGTCAGTGAACCAAAGTATTCTGAATTCTTTTCTTCATTAACATGAAGCACTCTCTCAGGACACCAGTTTCTCAGCCAATACTCCGCCCGGACACAAACTTCTTTTACCTCTTCCAACGTATACTCCTCACCTGTTCTTCTCAATACGTCACGCACTAATGATGCTTCAAAATTTACAAGCGGTAAGATGCTCGCAACATGACTAAACCTTGGCGCTCGTCGTGTTACAGAAGTCATAGATGACAACTCCAGAGCAGCTCCTATCTCTTCTTTCAGCAGCCCTACTTCAGCATGGCTATACCTCTCATATTCCGTATAGTTTCGGATCACATCTTCATCCAATCCGATATGAAAAGAAGAGTTCGGCTGATATTTTGCAAACATGAAAAGAATGACTTCGGGTGTATAAATTTTCAACAGTTCTCCGGGCGTGATATTGTTTCCCGAAGAACTCGACATTTTAGCACCGGTGCCTTTAATGCTGATAAAATCATACGGTTCATACTCTGGCGCATGATGGTTAAAGATATCAGAAACAATTTCCTTTGAAACTCTGTAACTTCCAGTAGCGGAGGAATGGTCCCTCCCACCTGGTTCAAACACCACGTTCTCTGTCATCCATCTCATCGGCCAATCCACTTTCCAATTCAGCTTGATGTTTGTAGCAGCAGAGACTTCAATAGAATTTGAATGACCACATGAACATGTATATTTCAGTGTTTCATTCTGAAAATCTTTAACGTATACCGTATCTTTTCTGCAAATTTCACAATACACATTTATTGGATAAAAGCTCTCTCGCTCTTCAACACTCGGTTCACCTGTTTTAAATGCCGTGAGAATATCATATATTTGCTTGCGATTGTGAAGAGTGTGGACAATTTGTGCATTGTATCTTCTTGATTGGTACTCCTCGCTTTGGTAGATAAACTCAGGAACGATGCCGAACTGACCCAATGACTGCTCGAATTCTTTTTCAAAATGCTCTGCGTACGAATTGTGGCATCCAAACGGGCATGGAATCTCAGAGTATGGCATGCCTATATATTTCTCAAAATACGCGTCCACGTTCTTAGGTACTTTACGAAATCGATCAAAATCGTCCCATGAAAAAATGAAACGTGTTTTCTTTCCCAGCTTTTGCAATGCTCTCACCACAAAATAAGTGGTAACCACTTCACGAAAATTCCCGATATGAACGGAACCGGATGGGCTAATGCCCGACGCACAAACAAAAGTCTCACGATCTGGATTTTTTCTAATTAATTCTTCTGCTATTCGATATGCCCAATGCATAATTGGATCACTCCTCCATTTTTATTAAAAAGAAAAACAAAAAAAGCCCTCACCCCCAAGATTATTCATCTTGAGGACGAGAGCTTATTTAGCATTCGCGGTACCACCTCAATTTGTTAACATGTCGCCATATCAACCTCTTCAGGTACGGCAATGAACAACAATCACTTGCGAATACCCTATCTCTATAACGGGAGATCCCGTTGTAGTATCAGCAAAGATAATTTTGCATCCGTACAAAGCTCGGAGTCTTTTTTTCATTAAGATGCTTATTGCTCTTTCTCACCAACCAAGAGCTCTCTGAAAATAATATGTCTTAATTACTTTTCTCTTCATAGCCATAAATTGTTAAATTTTTATTAGTATAAGCAGTTTTATGGTAGTTGTCAAAACAATTTTTTATTTGTTTTTCTGAATCTCAAAATAAGAAAGATTCCTATACAGACAGAGAAAACTAATAAGCCAACATACAAATACGTATAATCGTTATCGTCATTTTGAACTGCTTCATTACTCGTTTTCACAACAGGCTTTTCTGATTGTTTTTTGAGAAACTCCTCATAATACGCTCTGCTTGTAACGTTATGATGTTGCACTTTACCATCGGAAATCTGGATCATTCCATTAGGTCCCCCGACCGGTGTTAAGAAGCTAAATTCCTTATTTTTATCAAGAAAGAGCAAAAACTCTCCGCCATCTTTTTGAAACTCATCCGCCCAACCTACGTCATATCCATCAATGCCTGCCCTTATTTTTTGGGTCACATCTCCTTTAAACACCTTTTGGACATTGAATTCATAACTCGTAAAAACCATATTTCTCCCTTGTGGTTTACTCGTAAAATCATACTGTCCCATTACAATCACATCAGCTCTTTTATGAACTTCCTCAGGTTCAACTTCCGCCCAGCTTGTTGCATGAGCTTGAGTGTTTATTAACATCATGGATAAAAACATTCCTAATAAAATAACCGCTATAGACTTTTTCATTTTCAACCAATCCCCCTTTATGAATTAGTCGATCGCCATCATTTTTAAGTTTCATGATGGATAAAATGTTTACAAGTCTATACCTTTGGCTTTCCCGACACAATATGCCAATGAAGATGTTTAGAGTCTTGGTAATTTCCTATGTTGGTAATTACTTTACAAGCTCCATGTTCTTTCGTCACTATAGCTGTTACTTCTTTAATCACTTTTATCATTTCGAGTATCAGTTCGTTATCCTCTTCTTTAAGATCAAGAAGAGATGTAATGTGTTTCTTTGGTATCGTTACAATATGTATCGGGTAAAAGGGACTGGTATGATAATAAGCCAAGACATTTTTCGTTTCTAACACTTTTTCTACCGTAGTCTTTCCACTCAACACTTCTTCACAATAAAAATCATTCATTGATATTTCTCACTCCATTGCTTTCTCTAGTCTACAATGTACAAGGTGAGCACTGATAGCTCACCTTGTTTTAAGAATAATTCACATTATACGTTGGTTTAATAACTCCGTTGTCAAAGTGTTTCAAGTCTGTAAGTTCCAGCTTAATATGTGGTTTCACTTCACCAAACAATGGCAACCCTTCACCAATCATCACTGGATTCACTTTCAAAACTACCTGATCTATCAATCTTTCATTCAACAACGAACCTGCCAGCATGCCACCACCGCAAAGCCACAGTTTACCCAATTCCTTTTCTATAAGGTTCTTAACAAAATCAACAGCATCACCTTTCACTAGCTCCACCTTTTCATTGGATTTAAACTGCATAGAGCTAGAAAAGATGTAATGCTTTAAGTCTTTAAAAGCACTTGGCTCCCCTGGTTTCAGACCAAATTGAAATCCGTATTCATACGTCTTCCCGCCCATAAGAACAGCATCGTACGCCTTAACGTCTTCCAAAAAGTCCGTTACATGATCGCCACTATACAAAAAGATCGAATCATCCGCTTTTCCATCGATATCCGCAATAAAGTGATCCACTGTAACTGCAATATGATAGATTAACTTCGCCACTCAATCACACCTTTCAAGAAATTATGTGATGGTTCCCGCATACCTCTCACTATTACTCTATTATTTTAGAAAAGGTCTGATCTTTGGAAAAATCTTAACAGCCGTATTGTAAAATACATCCTCATGATGTTCCTCAGGTATGATTTCTTTTACAAAATCAATGTAAGGCTGAACAGGCACAAGCGGCCAATCCGTTCCAAACAAAAACTTTTTATAGTTATCCGTAAACGTTAACGCGTGTCGCAAATGGTTGAAGAAGCGAGGTGAATCTTTGTATCTCGCAATATCTTCCCGTGTTCCAACGACAAGACCTGAAAGATCGGCATACATGTTGCGATTCTTGTAAACAACTTCTGCTCCGTCCAAAGTCCACGGATCACCGAAATGAGCCATCATAAAATTCACATCACGGTGCATGACCGCTACTTCATCTAGCGTCAACGGATGTGAGTACTTCAACAACCCTCTCTCAGAATACGTATCTCCTGTGTGAAAGACAACTGGCAATTCATACTTGGCAGCTAGCTTGTAAACAGGCTGATACACTTCATCATACGCGTAATACGGATAATATCCGAGGTAGATTTTGATGCCGACAACCTCTGGCTTTTGTACCGTTTCCTCAAGTTTCGCTAATTCTTTTTCACCGAGATGATATGGGTTGATTCCTGCACAATACACGACATTTTCAGGAATCTGCGAACCTAGATCGATACCCATTGGCGTTGGGGCTAGAGGGTCCGGGAAACCCTCTACCTCTTTTTCCGTTAGCCCCATCGCAATGCCTAGCACAACTCCCGATTCCTCATACTCTTTTACAATTCCGTCATAAGAATAGTCCAGTTTGGACAGGTTCGTTGCTGTATGTTTAAAGCTTTCAATGTTTGAAAAATGCATATGCGCATCAATGATTTTCATGGACTCTTCCTTCCTAGCAGAATTTGATCTTCTTTAAATCTTCTAATGCTGTATCTGGGATCACTTTGTCGTTAAAAACATAAAACACTGGAGACGTAACATGAGTTGCGCCGTGTTCAAGGTTAAGCTTTTCCGCATATCCAAGCTCAATTACTTCCAAGTTGATATATGAATCTAGAAACGTCGCGTTTTGATTTGCCACAATCTGCATCAGGTTCTCATGATCATCTGAACCAAAAACAACACTGCGGTCAATTGACATCTCCTGCTCGCCTTTCCCGCCATAAACCATCGCCCACTCACCATTTTTACTTTGAAAACTTCCCCAGCTCTTCGTAAGCTCCAGTCCAGGATTTAAGAAACAGCCAGTGTAAAAGTTCTTTCCTTGCAGGTAGCTTCCCATATTTTGAACAATTTCCGTCGTATGACACAAAACCGGAACTCCTGGCAGCAATAAGAAATACTTATGAATTTCGAGCCCTTTGAACGTCTCATGCTTTTCATATAAAGTGGATACTTTTATACCCTTCCATACGTTGCCTTTATCGTCCTCTTTTTCTACAAATTCAACCGTAGTCTTCTCTTTTAGTAGAGAATTAAGACTTGTGCCTTCCACAAGACCGGCGATTCCGCCAAACCACGGATTCCACCAAGATTTTGGTGCAGGCTTTGGAAAAGGTGAATCCATCCACTCGTGATTTTTGTACTGAAGAGAGAATAATGTTGGCGCGAACTGTGCAGAAGCAGAAATGGCAATTTCGCCATTATTCACACTTAGCACTTCGAGGTCATTTTTCACCGTCTTCTCAAACTGAACCGGCAGATCCTTCATGACGAAAGCCGCTGATTGCCTCGTAATGTCAATAGAATCTAGATTCATTTTTGACGTTAAAACATGAACGCCTTTATCGTTTGGCACTTGTATATCAAATTCAGCACTTCTCATTTCTTCGTCGGACGCAAACAGGTGACTTTGAAGAATCTCGTCATTCAGTTTCATTTCAATAAATCCGTTAAAAAAGGAAGACTTGTAATCTTGCGCTACAGCCTTGATCTGATTGCCACTTACAAAAGGATTACCGTTATTAACAGATAGTGTCATATGATTTGTTAAACTGAGTGATGGCTTATCATTCTTTTGCGTCGCATATTCTCTGAAAGACTGCCATTCTTGGAAAGCGCCAATCGTTAACGTTACTGGTTTTGTTGCTACCTTTTGATGAGGAGCAAGCTTTCCAAAATTATGTTCAAAGTACATAAACCAGTTTGAGAATTGTACCTTTTCTTCAATTGGCCATGAAATTCCTCTTGGGTTTTTCTGCCCTCGTAAGAAGATCCAGTTCTCAGTTAACTTATTGTTGTTCCAATAGGTTAAGAAGGAACCCATTGAGTCGTTAAGCTCGATATATTTTCCTTCATACGGCAGAACAGCTCGATCAAGCATACGGCACATGATCGGAGAATTTAACCAAACTTCATCGGTAGATTCCGCTTCACCCGTATTTGTAATCTCATAATGCTGTTCAACTAGACCTTCGCTATATAGCTTAACGATAGTTGCTAGCTGCAGACCTGGAAACGCCTGTGACTGAAAGGTTGCTCTAAATCCTGCATATCCTTCATGCATCAGCGGTTCGATCTTCTCCGGACGAATACGAGAGATTTCTTCTGAAAAAGGCTTACCGAGCTTTGGCACCATAAACGCCATCTTATAATCTACATCGCCTTTACCTGGCATAATCCAATTGTTGAACTTATCAAGTATTAATTGATATTGCCCATTGTACACGTGATAATAAGCGTCACACTCACCTGTTAGTTTTGCTCCGATCCCTTTTAGTGCAATGCCTATCTTTTTCGTAAAATGAACAGCACTACCATCCCTTTTTGTTGCTATTATCGGTAGATCTGCCTCATAAAATCCGTGTTTCAATAAGGTGAATGGTACAGGTACAGACTGTTTTGCTTTTGGTGCTAACGTAACACTTATACCGCGATTCTCGATGTGAACCAACTCTGATGGTGGCAGTTCAAAGCTAAACGACACTTCTTCATTAAAGTTGTTTTCTAAATTCAAATATAGCGTAGAAGATTTCCCGATAAAACTAAGGTTATCAGGTAACGAAGAATCCAATTTAACAGGATACTTAGGTCGAATTCCTACTTTAAATTGCGCTTTTTTACCGTTGATTGTGAGTAAGGAAGTGACCGCTGGATGCGTTCTCCACACACTTTGTTCTTCTGTAATCGGGTTCACTTTAAAAGGAATTTCAATACTTTCTTCTTGTTGAACGCTTACTTTTGTTGAAGATTCAAATTGAATATTTTTGTCATTCATGCCTTCAATTTCAACTGTTAATGGCTTACCCGATTTATTTTTGATGTGGTATTGAACCGTATAATCTGATCCAAACACCAAATTGAAGTTCTCTACCGTAGCTGTGATTTTATAATCGTCAGTTTCGATGGAACGAAGACCTCTACCGAAGCGCTCAAACTCCATTTTTAAATTTCCAAGGGTATCATGTTTCCACGAATACTCATAAAAATGAAATTCGTTTTCTTTGTTGCCATCTGGAACAGTCTCAATCTTTCTAGTGCTGTTTTCATACCAGCGTTCATCAGCAAAATAATCTTGAACAACTTCAGTCTGTAAAACAGATGGCATAAAATTCATCAAATGAGTCGTATCATCTCGGTCTTCCCAGAAGAATCCGCATTTTTTATAAAGTGGAACTGCCTTCGTATTTCCTGGCCATGTATAAAGATCCAAACGCGGCCACTTCATTTCAATCGCCTTTTGAAGTGCCTTTAGTACGAGCTTCTTGCCTATCTTCTTACCATGATAGTCGCCTCTAACGTTCAATAATGGAATGTAGAGTGCTCCTTCATCTTCCCGGTATTCACCCAGACTGCAATAGCCTACTACTTTGTCGCCATCGAGGGCTAAATATAAATGGAGGTTCGTTGAGTTAGCTTCCTGTTTCAGAACTTGCTCAGCTGTCATGATTGTGTTGCCGCCGCCCCATCCGTCTTGGCTCTTATTCCACATTTCAGCCACTCGAGCAGCATAGCTCGAATCGTATTCTACAATCGTAATTTGATCGGTCGTTTTTGTATTTAATACTTCCATTTCTCTTGCCTCCAGTCGATTTTTAAGAATTCTTCCCGCTAGTTACTCCACCTTTTTTTGCGTGATTTTCTAAATTGAATCATGTTTAACACCCCTTTTAAATGTAAAAAAGCCACCCGAAATTCCTGGGTGACTTTTCATAAATATGCTAAATAGCACAAAAAGGCCCCAGAATGCATACACATCCTGAGGCTCTGGTTCACATATCAAATAGTTAGATTGAGATCCCATAAAGAAGGTTGTGTATTGGACAATATGAAATTGTATTCGCAGTTTCAAAAAATTTAATCATGTCCAACGCCTCCTTCACTTGTAATTTTTTCCTTACCTCCATCATTGTAAAACAGATGGATATAAAAGTAAATATAATTTTCGGAAAATTTATTCTATTGTCGAAGTAATATTTTTTCTGCGATACACGCTAAGCACAACACCCATCAAAATGGAGTTGAGTAAGATTGGCATCAATCCATAACTGATAAATGGCAACGACATGCTTGTAAGAGGAAAAAAACCTAATGCCATTCCGATGTTACTGACCATTTGGAACAATAATAATGCTACTCCGCCAATTATAAGCAATTTTCCGAAGTGACCTTTTACTTGCTGTGTAACCATGATCATTCTTGCAAGGATTAGTGAAAGAATAAGAGCAATGATTATTGATATCATCCAGCCAAAATGATGAGTTATACTTACAAACACAAGGTCTGTATGTGCTCCAGGGATAAACTCCCGAATGCTTTTATTCCCACCAATCCATCCTGCACTAGACATAAACTCCTGTATTTGAAGTACCTGATAACCGGCTCCATCAGCTACTTTTTCAGGCTGCAGAAATCCTAGTATTCTCTCTTTTATATAATACGATTGATATTGCCATGTGAGGATACCGGTTAAGATGAGTGCAACGATTGTAACGCTTGACACAACGGCTTTCTGAGAAGTTGAAAACTTACTCCACCACAGCATAGACAGCACCATAGCAAAATATAAATAAGTGGTAGATATACTGGGTATTTGTATGAACAATAACAATGAAAGTAAGAATAAAATTACGAAATGCCAGACTTTAAAGGAATTTCGGTTAAAAAAACAAGCCCAAGCCACCATAAAGAAAGGTAATGCAAATAAACTTTCTAACGTTACCGGACCGATACTTAACATAGGATTACCGTTGATCATCTTGTTGGAGAAAAAGCGTAAACTTAGTAGCAGAAATGCTCCTAATCCATAAAAGATCCATCCCCTATTTAAATATTTTCGATAATCAACAAACATGATCCCCATTGTAAAAGAAATACCAAGCAATATGAATATTACCTTGCGGGTTAGGAAATGTGCATTATTCCAATAGCCAGGGATGACTAGAGGCAAAAATCCCAGCAAAAGAATCGCACCAATCAAGGCAAGCAACAGCCAATCAACTCGCGGACGATGAATCTTATTTAACTGGAGACCTAGTGTAACAGGGCTTCCCATCTGCTCGATCGCTTTTTGCTCTGCTTCTTTTTCTGAAAGACCTTTGTTTAGCCAAACTTTCTTCGCTTCTTTTACATGATGGTTCAGCTCATCAGAAACATGCTTCTTTGCTTCCTTTGAACGAATCTGGTTCGTAACCTCTTTTAAGAATGACTTTCTGCGATTTTCCATTCCACTCCCCCTACCAATTGCCGAAGTATGACATGCGAACGGCTTTCCTTTTTCTCGGATTGCTTCAAAAGCTTTTTCCCTTTGTTCGTCAGTTGATAATATTTTGCTTCCTCTTTTGCTATCCAGCTTGATTGTAGGACTCCTTTATTCTCTAAACTGTGCAGCAAGATATAGAGAGCTCCTTCGTTATCGTCAAAGTGTCTGATTCCACGTCCGCTTAATAAGTTTGTTAGCTGATAGCCCGTTTTTTCTTGGCTTAAAAGTTGTAAGATGCTTAAGATGATATCTTCCTTATTTCCTTGGTTATGTATTTTGTTTTGTATTGTTTGGCGATGTTTTTCAGTAAATTTCACTTGAGAAAACGTCTTCTCGTTCATGATCTTTTTTAAACCTTTCAAACGGTTCTCCATACTTAACCCTCCAAACGTATTTTTAACAGTTCTTTTGATCGTCGTAATCTCGTTTTTACCGTATTATCATTAACCTCTGTCATCAAAGCAATTTCCTTGATCGGCAGCTCTTCATAATAAAAGAGATAAATGACTTCTCTATACTTGATTGGAAGCTGCATGATCGCATCTATCAGTTCACCATCATCTTCTTTTTGAATTACCTCATGTTCCACTAAGTCCTTTTGAGTTCGGTGATTCTCTGGCTCCTCTTCAGTGATAACAACTTTATTGTTGTACCAGCTTTTTAAAAAGTCCTTACAATGGTTAATCGCGATTCGCCACAACCACGTTTTAAACTTTGATTTTCCGTTATATGTATCTAGCGCGTTGTAGCACTTAACAAATATATCTTGTGTTAAGTCTTCGGCAACGGCCTTGTTGTTTACGTATGAGTAGACGAGCTGCAATAAATCTTGTCCATGCTCATTCATGGCTTCAACCAAAATGTCTTCTCTGTTTTCTGTATGCAACACGCCTGCTATCATTTCTTCCATACGTTTCCCCCCTCTCTTATTATTAGACGACTCAGTGTAATTGCAAGTTTTTGTTAAAAAGAAAAAATTTCATAAAAAAGAACAGCGTTAATTAAACGCTGTTCTAAACTGAATTAACCACGAAACCTATACGCTGGCATTCCCTTCACGCCTGGCTTTACTTTGAATACCCCGCCTGCTTCTGGAAAACGATCTAGGTTTTCTGCACTTGTGTTCTTTCTTGCAGTTGTCACATACAGTTCATCCAGATTTTCTCCTCCAAACGTACATGAGGTAACGTTTAAAGATGGAATAGGTATGGATAAAAGTTGTTCGCCTGTAGCTGGATCCCAGCGAGATATTTGCGCGCCGCCCCAATGAGCAATCCAGAGCATACCGTCTTCATCAATCGTCATGCCATCAGGAGCTCCGACACCTTCTGGAAAAGCGATTACTTCAGTCGGGTTCTCAATGTGACCTGTTTGTAGGTCATAATCAAATCTAGTAACCTTTTTTGTTGGAGTGTCAATGAGATACATAAACGTTTGATCAGGAGACCACGCCAAACCATTTGAAATAGTAAGGTTGTCCTGTTTTTTTTCAACCTCTAACTCTGTACTTAGACAATATAAAGAGCCCGCTTCTTTTTCTTCACTTAAACTCATCGTTCCTGCCCAAAAGCGTCCGGACGGATCACACTTTCCGTCGTTAAAACGATTTTCAGGCAGATGACTTTCTGGATCAACAATGGGGGTGAGTTCTTCAGTCTCAAGATCTAAGAAATAAAATCCCTTTTGTAGAGCTACGACTAATCCATCCGACTGTCTTGGCGCAACTGTTCCAACCATCTGATCCAGCTGAATCTCTCTATTTTTATGAATGCGCGGATCGTAAACATTTACTTTTTTATCAAGAATGTTAACCCAATATAGGACTCCATGATCTGAGTCCCAGCATGGCCCTTCTCCTAAAATAGCTTTTGCGGGGATAATTAGTTCTGCTTCACTATTAAACATGATGACCTCCTTAATCCGTAGTTGTATGAATAAGTTCAATTCTATAATCGGAAAAATTATTAATATCATTATAGCATTTAATAATCATCATACAGCCATAGACATGCCATGATTCATCATACACAATCATATTAAAGAATTAATGGAAGGTGGTAGCTGTGAAAAAATACAAGCTTCTTTTATTTGATTTAGACGATACACTTTTAAATTCAGATTGGTTTAAGATTGGACTCATTCAAACACTTGGCATACATCCAATCACCAAAGACTTAGATGCTTCTCTTTTTCTAGCACAGAAACTTCAAGTTTCAAGTCACTTAATTGCGCTGTTGAAAAAGCGTTTGATCACACCATTAAATTTCCGAAGAGCCAGGTGGCGTCATGCCTTTTCACATTTTGGACTAACAGTAGATGATAAACAAATTGATGAACTAGATACACTCTTTGTAAAAACAGGGTTATTGTGTATTGAACAATCTCCAACTCTCATTACAATGCTTCATGAATTAAAAGCGCACTTTGAACTTGCTATTGTAACAAATGCACTTTATGATCCGCGTCAAAAGGTACAGCAAATGGGGCTTTCAGAGGTGTTTTCGCCTGAATCCATTTTCCATGGGGATGAACTAGGATTAAGAAAGCCTGATCGAGAACTTTATTATGCACCATTGGAGCAATTTGGCCATCGTCCAGAACAAACTCTTTTTATTGGAGATTCCTGGACGCATGACATTGCTGGACCTATTGATTTTGGCATGGATGCAATCTGGATCAATGCACGTGGAAGTAAACCGTTAACAGAACATAAACCCTTTGCTATTGTTTCAGATGTGATGGAAATTAGAGATATTTTACTTTATGGTGAGCACCCGACACCGTTTAATTCCTGAAATTCAAAGAAAAGTGGCGGATACCCCCGTCACTTTCCGAAATTATTCTCTTATGCGGTTTCCCTCACCCGTTCCATACTTTTAAACTGACTTTCCTTCGTTAACTGGTGAGACAAACTGGATAGTGTTGCCCCAACAAGATAAGCTTGTTTGATTTTCTCATTTTGTTTGATAGATGTAACAGACATCTCTTCTGAACTCGCCAGTGTTTCTTGAGAAATGCTAGAGAACTGGACGGCAGCTGTTTCTATTTCAGGCAGAGCCACTTTTAGTTCTTTTAGAGCGACACTCATATCACTCATTCGCTCATTGTTCTCTACTACAGACTTCATCAAGTATTGAATAAACCCAGTAGTATTCTTAACTTGTTGTAGATGAGATTGGTTCGTCTCACTAAGAATGCGTGATTCTTCGATTGCTTGTAAAGCTGTCTCATTCATTTGATTAACAGTTGCAATAATATCAGCCGCTGCTTTGCTCGATTGATCGGCTAACTTTCCAACTTCATCTGCAACTACCGCAAAACCTCTTCCCGCATCACCTGCTCTAGCCGCTTCAATCCGAGCGTTTAATGCAAGCAGTTTGGTCTGTTCGGAAATATCCTTTATGGTCGAGATCACGTTTTGAGAATGGTTCGAATAATTGCCCATCTTATCAATGATTTGATTCAAATGGGTAAAACGATCATGGTTGTTATGAATCTCTTCCACTAGATTTTCCACTTTTACTTGACCGGAGACAGCATTTTGATTCATAGAAGAAAACTCCTCCATAACTGTCATTACCGTATGGTTCAGCTCACTCACTTTTACTTGCATATCTGTAAAAAGTTGTACGCTATACTCAGAGCTGATGGCTGTTTCTTTTGCGCCAATTCTCACGTTCTCGATCCTTTTTAGAAGTTGTTTATTATAATCATTCGCCTCACTGTATGTATGTTCGAGCTCAACTCCTTGAGCCGTTAGTTCACTAGAAATATGCTGAATCTGAGCATGCACGTTTCTGATAAACGTCATCATCTGGTTGAAGCTCTCAATTAATCTTTGAATCTCAATGTGTCTGGATTGATAGTGCACATTATGCTGAAAGTCACCTTGTTGTACAGATTTCATGACCCGGCTTAGTGCAGATAGCGGCGATGTAATACTCCTGATCAAGAATATGATGACCGCTGCTGTTAAAAGGATGCTCGCGATTACGGCAACAGCGATAAAGTTTCTTAACTCATAGATCGGCTGCATGTAACTTTCGGTTTCGACAGCGATCACATAGATTCCGTTCAACTCTTGAATTTGTTTAAACGCTAGAGTATATTCCTTGCCCCCGATTTCTGTGTGCAGCACACCATTTTCAAGCTCAACAATTTGTTTTTTACTAGCTGAGGACAAAGTAATTCCATCTTTTCCACTGGTCTTATATGAAGTTACTTTACTGTTATCTATTAAAAAGATATTCGCTTTCATATCGTCTTGCTGAAGACCGACGTATTGTGTATTGATGCTCTCACCCAAACGCTTATTGAACATGTCTTCATCTCGTATGAAGCTGAACTTAAGATTTTTCGCAATGTCATACGTTGTTTCGGTTTCTCGTTCTAACCGGTTTTCAATAATGGTGCGTGTTGTATCTGATGCTTTGTTATAGCTGAAGATTCCAACGATGGAAATGGTTAAAACAACAAGTGAAAGCATCATCATTAACAGCTTAGTTTGTAAGTTAAGCCTGACCTTAAATTTCATAGGAAGCTTTATGTTCTCAAAAACTTGTAATCTTTTATTCTGAAATAAACCCTTTTTCAAACTGGCCACCCCTTTTGTCTATGTATAGAAATTATGACAATATTTACTAAGGAGTGGTGTTAAGGTTATGTAAAGAGTTTGTAAAGGCCTAAAGACCCATATGAAAAATCATCTCTATGCCATATTCCCCATCATAATTTTGGCCATTATGTATGAAACCGGCTTTTTTGTAGAGCGATATAGCAGCACCATTCGTGCCATGGACGGTTAGAATAATTTCATTCTTATCTTCGTATTGCTTCTTCACGATTTGTGGGAGCATTCGCAATGCCTCAAGAGCAAACCCTCTTTTTTGATAACGTACATCAATTGAGAACGATTTTAAAAGAATGGCATGCTTATTGTTTGTGTAGATATTTCCTGATGAATCGGTATACAGAGCAAACCAGCCTACGAGGCCCTCTCCGGAACAGATAACAAATGGCTGATTAAAGACATCATCTTGAAAAACTTCAAGTACCTCTTCAGGCATGGAGGTATATAGGGCTTGCTCAGCTGGTAAGGAGTATTGAAGAGCTGCTCTGCGATCTCTGTTCTCATACATTCTGACTATCAATCATTATCCCTCCTTTCTCAAAATCAACAAGGATTTCTATGTAAAACAAAGAATAAACTGTTATGAAGTTGATGAGAGGTTTGGTGAGGATGAAAAAGAAAATTTTTTTGGCATTTATCTTATTCATAGGTTTTGTTTCTGTTTTATCAATCTTCTCCAAAGAGACGGTTCCAACTTCGAATGAAATTCCAATAAATGAGAAAAGTGACACAATCGTTTATTCAGGAGAAAACGATTTTTGGAAAGCGGCGTTCTCTATGAAAAAATCCCAAAACCAATTGATGCTTACACATATAGCAAGTGATAACAAACTACCGCAAGAACTTACCTTCACACTAAGTACAGCATACGAACAATCAAAAAAGAAAGTGGAGATTGGAACTTACAAATTGTCCTTTAAGAGTTTTCCTAACCAGTTCTCCGTTACTTTTGATGGAAAGAGTGGGATTCGCACAGAAAACCAGAAACTCGTTTTAAAGATTACAGGAAAAGATCATTATCAGTTTTTTAATCTTTATAAGGAATAGTAAGTTCTACTTATTTTTTATCTCTTCAAGAAGAGAAATCATTTTCTCGTTTTGCAAAATAATTGTTTCATTTTGCTTCCTGAATTTCGCTGCGTCAAACAAAAACACCATTAATATGATCAAAATAAAAAATTCCATTGATTCACCTCTTCATTTTTATATTTAAATATTAACATAAATATCCAATTACTTTGTATGGAGGAGTAAAAACATGAATTATACTTTATTCGCCACACCGACTATTTTAGAAAATGAAGTCATACAGTTGATTCCTATGGAGTACGAGCACTCCGTTCCACTTTATAAAATCAATCACACAGACAATTGGAAATTCATGCTTAGTGTTATCCAATCACAACAAGATATGGACCATTGGGTAACAAATGCCATCGAACTGCGTGAAAAAGGGCATGCCTTACCATTTACCGTTGTTCTAAAGAAAACCAACCAAATCGTTGGCACTACACGTCTTTACGAGATAAATACTGCTCAACGGTCATGTGAGTTAGGTTCTACTTGGTACGGAAAAGATTTTCAGCGTACTTTTGTAAACTCATCATGCAAGCAACTGCTGCTTACATATTGCTTTGAAAGCTTAGATTTTGTACGCGTACAATTCAAAACGGACGAAAGAAATATTCGTTCACAAAAAGCTATTGAGCGATTAGGTGCAACTAAAGAAGGCGTGATGAGGAACGAACGAATTCTATCAGATGGATATATTAGAAATGCTGTTCTCTATTCGATTACAAAAGAAGATTGGAAGAATGTAAAACAAGGGTTTGTTGAAAGAGAAGCTTATTATCTTTCTAAATAACACGTATAAAATGAGCACAAAAAATGTTCATATAAAAAAGCCTGCAGTACTTCATCTGCAGGCTTTCGCATTAATCTTTTGTTTGACTTGGTTCTTCTGGTATGAGAATATGTCCGTTTTTCTCTTTGTTCAACATCACTTGCAAAATAGATGACGTCAACTGGCTTGGCTGATACGGTTTGATCAAGTACCCTGCTGCACCTAAATTAAGTCCTCTTTGCTTTTCATCAAGTGCTGAGGAAATAAAGATTGGAATGTCCTTAGTGACCGGATTACTTTTTAGCGATTGGATTACTTGCCAGCCATCCATTTTACCTTCTAGTAAAATATCAAGAACGATCGCTTCTGGCTTCGTTTCTTCAACCATCTTCACTGCATCTTCACCATTGTTGAACTGCGCGATATGAAATCCGTGCTCCATTAACTCTTCCGTTATCAGTCCTGCGAGGTGCCTGTCATCCTCAATGATAATGATATCCACCTTCTGCCCCTTCGTCTGAGTTAGTGAGGCATTCACATACACATCATCAATGACCGGGAACACTACGGTAAACGTACTTCCTTCACCTAAGTTGGATTCAACAGAGATATGACCTTGGTGTACTTTAACGATCTCTTTAACGATGGCAAGACCAAGTCCTGTACCGCCGATCTTCCTGCGGTCAGAGTTATCCACTCTGTAGAATTTCGTAAACAGATTACCAATCGCAGACTTAGGAATTCCAAGACCCTCATCTTTTATATCTATGATCAGATGATTTTCATTATTGCGTAAGGTGACCAGAACTTTTCCGCCTTCAGGTGAATATTTTACAGCGTTAGAGATCAAGTTCATGAACACTTGAGAAAGCTTGTCTCGGTCACCGAATACCGATAGCTTTTCCGTTTGGACATCAATGTCAAACACGTGCTTTTCGCTATTCACCTTCTGAACATCAATTACGTCTTCAATAATCGGTAAGATAGAGTGATACTTCTTATCGAACTCTTGATTACCGCTCTCCATTTTCTGAACGTCAAGAAAATCGTTTATCAGAGACGTAAGCCTGAAAGCCTCTTGGTGAATGGTCGTTAAGTATTTCTTCTGCCGCTCTGGTTTTAACTCACGTGTCAGCATCAATTCTGTAAATCCAAGTACGCTCGACAAAGGCGTGCGGAGTTCGTGGCTGACAGTCGTTACGAACTCTGACTTCATTTGATCGACTTCATATTCTTTTGTGATATCACGGTACACAATGACCGTACCGAGCTTCGTATCATTTTGAATAAGACTTTCTGAATAGATTTGAATGACTCTCTTTACTTCACCTTCTAGTTCAAACACGTATGAGATGCCGATGTCGTTCTTTTCGTGAACCGCGTTCTCAATAAATGATAGAAGTTTATGAGCTCCATGAACCCTCCCTTTCAAACGGTTGGTCCACTCCTCAAAGCCCATGCTCGTTAATTGTTCCGGGTTATCGCAATTCATAAACTCACAAAACTTTTGATTAGAAGAGATGATATTCCCGTCGTTATCAATAAGTTGAATTCCCTCATGAATGCTGTTCATTACATTTTTCATGGTAACACGCTGTTTCTCACTATCTTCATACAGCTTCAGTTTCTCTAGTGAAAGAGCAACTTGACGGGCTAGACCTTGGTATTCTGTTACCTCATCACACGAATAGGATGAACCTATACGTGTAAGAACGATAACAGCCAAGATTTCACGTTTCCCTGAGAAAATAGGAATATATAAATCACCTGACTTAAACGGTGATTCAATATATCCTTTTTCTGATCGTGATGTATCTCTCATCACTTGATACGATAAGGTGCTTTCCTTTAGCCTGACTAACATTCCAGACTCAGGAAAGTGTTCTAAAAACTGAATTCGCTCACTATCTGACAGCCCTACAGTAGCTGTTTCGCTGCCATCAATCAACCAAATTAATCCTTTACTTGAATAAGTGATCTCCACCATGTTATTGACGATGCTCTTTAAAAGCTGATGCTTATCAAGTGTATTGGAAATGGAGTGAATAAAAGAGTTCATTCGGAGAAGCATCTTTTCATTCTGTTCCGTTGTCGATAGTGCTTCTCGAAGCTTTTCTTGCTGTTCGTTTAGTTCGTCCTGCTGAGCAGCCAGTTCTTCGTTCTGTGCGATCAGTTCTTGTTCATTATTTTGTATGCCTCTAATCATTTTTTCAAATGCTTGAGAGAGCACACCGATTTCATCGAGCCGGTCGGTGTAAGGAATTTTGTCTATATGATCACCCTTTGTGATTTGGGATGAAACATTTGCGATCTCACGCAACGGACTTCCAAATCGTTTCACCATCATACGGATTAGCCCTAAAAAGGCGAGGACCATAAAGATTAGAAACGAAAAATAAATAAGCTGACTCACACTTGTTTTTTGATCTTTCTTACTGTATGTCTCGTCAATATCTTCCTGAATATCAACTTTGTAATTTTCTAAGGATGAGAGCACATTATTTACTTTCTGTGTCCCGCCATCTTGTTGAGACATTTTAACAATTTCATCGATCTGTCCGTTTCTTCTGAATTCGATGGCTTTTGGCAGCAACTCATTGAAATAACTGTCCGTGAACAGCCTTACTTCGGCTAAAATTTCTTCGTCTTTATCAGAGTTGTATTTCTTTTCAAACGTCACAAGATCTGCCTTGATCTGTTCTTCCTTCTTTCCGATCTGCTCAATAAATGCTTCGGATCCAAACGCAAAATAGCCTCTCGAGTCAAACATGATCGAGTTTAAGTTCTCTTTCATGTTTGATACAAAATTTAATTTCTCTTGTTTTGCCGAAATCGCGTGATCAAGGGAGTTCGTTAAGTTTACATGGTAAAGCCTCAGCGATACCATTCCAGCAAGAAGCAAAAACACAAACACTAAGTTGATGATAATTACTTGCCTGCCCAAGCTTCGTCTAAAATAATTACTCACCTAAGATCTCCCCTATCGTTTCAATGAGCTGCTGCGGACTGAACGGCTTTGACATGAAGTAATCAGCCCCCGCTTCCTTCATCCGTTCCCGGTCCGATTGTTGATTTTTTGCTGAAAGAATCATCATCTTAATCTCTTTCTTTTTTAATACCGTCCTCGTTTTCTCAACAACCTCAAGCCCTGTCATACGCGGCATCATATAATCCAATATGACAAGATCGTAGTCGTTCTCTGACAGTCTTTCATACGCTTCCTGACCGTCTGCTGCCTCATCAATCTCATATCCTTCGTCTTCTAGCGTATCAAGAACGAGCATGCGTAAAATTTCTTCATCCTCTGCCAAAAGAATTCTCGCCATGGATCATTCCTCCGATCCCTTCACTTTTTCATACGTTTTCTGCAATTCATAATAAGACTGTTTCAGCCGTTCATGATACAGAGGTTCGTTCCACTCATCCCAACGATATTTCTTTGTTTTTTGAAGGGGAATAACACCATCTTCCGCGACTGGAAGAGAGTCACCGACCTTTTTCCCAGCCTCTTTGTAAGTGAATGCAGCAATCGCAAAACCATCTGTTTTTTCACTTGCACTTAACGTTCCTTTCCACATGTCTCCCATCACTTCATGCAGACTAGGATCTTTCACGTTTAACAGTAGCCATGGAATCCGAAGTTCTACGATTCCTTCTTTTTCATTCACACTTATATCTGTAAGAGAATCATAGTTTTTAAGAGCTGGGTTTCCATTTACGAAATGCAGTTTCCCTGTTTCAAACGACTGGAATGGTATTACTTCCTTCGTACTCGGAATCGTAAGCTCTTTATTTAAAGCCATTATGATGGGATGATAGACGCCATTATTCTTCTTGCTCGCATAATCTTTGTGTTCAATCATGTTAAGCTCATGACCATATAAGTAATAGTTAGCATCATAATAACTGTCAATAAGTATTCTAGATTCCTTTGTATTCACGAGGTTGATTGCAAATTCAGCCCCAGCATCCGTTTGGACTGACCCATTTGGCGAGGACATCTGTCCTTGATCAGGAATCGTATCTACTAAAATCGTTGTATTTAATTTCTCTGAATCTATTATTCCGTTATAATCAACCCGCATATATACATATCGGTTGTCACTCGTTACATATAAAGACTTTAAGTTCTTATTTACAGAAGCGTTTTTTTGATATGGCGCTATGCCTACCCAGTCCTCAACTTCACCGTCAACCTTGATGTGGGACTCTGGATCAAACGAAAGCAGCCCGAACTGCTGTTCATTCGTTTGAGCGTTCGACCAGAACGGTCGTCTGTCTGGATTGTCAAAGTCCATCGTGTTCCACGTACGCTTAAACCATTCATCCTGCCACGTGAATACCATACCGCCCGCCATCTTCTCTTCCACGATGTCTTCAAACAGCCTCGTATCAATCTTGCCCTGCTCTTTTTCGGAATGGTGACCTTGGTTCCAACCAAATGCGTTCTCATGCGTAATGCCTCTCGAGCTTGGAACCCCAAATTCCGCAACAACGACTGGCATCTCATGTATCTTTCTCAAATCGTTTAAATACCCTGCGTAGTTGTTTTTCTTTCCGCGATGATCCACATACTCCAGATACTTTTTCTCGTAGTTTAAAAAGTCAGGATAATACGGATAGACATGATAAGATGCAAAATACCCTGATTTAAAAGAATTCTGTGGCTTAATCACGTTCGGATCCACTGAGACCATATCTTCTTTATCAAAAGGTTCAGCAGGATGCTTTAGCGTATCTGTCGTTACCCAGTTCACATGACTCACAGCGTGCTGCCAGTTATACGTGTCCGTCTCATACTTTGTCGTATAATTCAGCATGGACGCCAGCCAGCTTTCAAATGGAGAAGCGTTAGCACTTGAAAAATAGTCTCCACTATAGCTGATGTTTTCCTGATGTTTCTCATTGGTTGAAACGACGACTTCAGGGTCCCATTCCACACCAAGGATATATCCTAGAACATATTGTGAGATATTGTTTCGATATTCGCCGCCAGCATGCCCTGGTACTTTTGGGATAGAAGCATTTCCGTTAACAATATCCACGACATTCTTGATTTCCTTCTTGAACGTATCGGTAACTTCAGGTGCATAGACATCTTGTTTAACCAACAACTGATCCTCATTTACCCACACGCCATGAAAAAGGAACAACGGTTTTTTGGCAATCTTGTTGTACTCATAAAAAGCCTCATAAAAGCCTGGCGGGTGGATCGTATAAACTCGGATAGCATTCGCGTTCATCTCACCAATCCGTTTGAACCACCGGAAGTATTCACTCTTAGAGATTGCTGTCTCTCCTGGGAAACTGCCAGGTTGGGCAATTCCCATGTTCACCCCTTTTATCAGTATGTCTTCCCATTTTCCATTCTGAAGAACTTGAAGATAATCCCCTTCTGCTCTTGCGTTGATCTTAATGTCATTCTTTTCTTCAACCTCAACACTTTGCTTGCTTCCATTAACAGGCCGGTCATTCTGTAAGATCGACTTCATTAAAGGCAAATACACTTTCCAATAGAACGTACTTCCCTGGCCGTCATCCAGCGCAAACTTTTGTTTAATCCAACTGATTCCCCATGTTTGATACAGTTCTGGAAGCTCCGCTTGATCAGCGTAATCTCCAGCAAAATAAGTAGCTTGATACGCAGCGTTTTGATGATGAATGATTGCTGGGAACACGGCAGGAATCTGGTATTTCTGAAGCTTTTCTTTCCCTGAATCACTTAACTTTAGTTCGTACTTGGCCATGACTTCTTCTTCAGAAAATGATTTTACGATATCAAACCAATAATGATAAGGAACAGAAACATCTAAACCGTACGTTTTCTCTCCATTCTTCGTAAAGAAGAACGATGCACCTTTTTCCTTCATGTCACGATCTTCTAAAACAACCATCTCGCCTCTTTCATGAACAAACAGCATGCCGCCATCTTTGAATGTCCACTCGTCATATCGTTCTTCGTAGTTCTTCTTCACCCATGACGGAACTTCTTTGCCGTTTAAATCTTTGAAATATCTGCCGATCCAGCCGGACCATTCCACGTTTAACAACTCGGAGATCCCTTCACGCGCTTCTTTTCCTGTCGGACTCGCGAATGTGTTAAATTCGGCGATCAGGTCTGTTTTTCCTGACATCACAGCACTTCTGATGTTCTCGACTTCTTTATTGGTCAAACCGCCGTCGACACTCGGTTTGTTATCTTGATCAATCCATTCCACGCCATAACTGTCCGCTATATAAAGGATTTTAGGCTTCTCTTCCTTATGAAACGGTGGTACAGAGCGGCTAAAATGTTTCGTCTCATCGTACGCTTCTCCATACATGTTCTGAACCTTCATATGGTTTAACGCCCATACTAACCCACTATGCTCACGGTACGTCTCTTCTTTCACGGTTTTATCCACGATCGCGACGTTCATTTCTTTTTCTTGTTTCAACCACCACACCCAAAACGGCGAAGTTATGAGTGCGATAACGAGAAAAATAAAGAGCAAAAAGAAACGTTTCCTTGATTTCTGCTGTGTATTCATTGTGAAATTCCCCCGGATATCCCTTTTCGCTTCATTTCTCCCCATGACTTCTTACCTCTGATCGCTTGGATCAACCCCTGGCAGCGCCAAACAACGGTTAACGGACGATACCAAAGCGTTTCCGTTAGAGAGTAGCCGAACAATTTTACAATGTCTGAGATTTTTGGATATTTTCTTAGACTCCACTCTTCTAAAATGACTGCTCCCATTGACGAAAGTGAACCTATCAGAACGGATAACAGGAAAAATAGCAAAGCCATTTCGATATAGATTCCTCCTAGAAAAAAGGAGAGGATGACAAACAGGTAACCACATAGTTCTACAACAGGGCCAGCCAGTTCAATCAGCCAAAAGTATGGAAGTGAGACCATCCCGATTGAACCGTATTTAGGGTTAAAAAGCATCTTCTTATGAATCCATAGACTATCGAACAATCCTCTATGCCAGCGGTTTCTCTGTCTGTGCAAATACTTCAGCTCTTCTGGAGCCTCTGTCCAGCAGACTGGATCTGGCACATAAACGATCTTTTTATTTTCTTTTTTATCTTTGATCAGCTTCTGAAGACGAACGACAAGCTCCATGTCTTCTCCGACCGTATCACGCTTATAACCGCCTGCTTCGATCACCCATTTTTTCGAAAACACGCCAAAGGCACCAGAGATGATCAAAAGCCAGTTATACCGGCTGAGGCCGATGCGTCCCATCAAGAATGCACGCAAATATTCAATCACCTGCATGATGACAATCGGATTTCTTGACAGACCGATGCTCTCTACTTGCCCCTCATGGATATCGCATCCGTTTGCGATTCGGATACTTCCGCCAGACGCGATCACCGTCTCATCTGAATCAATGATCGGTTTCATCACTTTTAGAAAGGCATCACGTTCAAGTACAGAATCACCATCCAACGAACAAAAATACGGATAGCTCGAGACATTAAGACCAGCGTTCAGTGCATCCGCTTTTCCGCCGTTCAACTTATCTACTAGCCATAGATTCGGATAGATAACAGATTGATAGACCCCTTTTATGGTCATGGTCTCGAGTCTTGTCTGAATGACCTTTTTCACCTTTTTCATCTGAAAGTGTTCGATCACCGTTTCAACCGTTCGGTCATTAGAACCATCGTTCACAACGATTACTTCAAACTCCGGATAGTTAATGCTTAAGAGCGAACGGACGCTTCCTTTGATTCCGAGTTCTTCGTTATACGCAGGCACGATAATTGAAACGGGTTTCGTGTAGCTCGCATCCATGTAATCTTCATACCGCTCGAATGAGTCGATCTTCTCCTCACGCTTCAACTGGAAAGCGGCAAGAACAAAAAGCAGACCATAAAAGAGAACAACCCCTGACATATAAAACAAAATAAACCAGCCAAAGACCCGAAGCAGTTCGAGCCATAACTGACTAATAACTGTAACCATCATCTATTCCTCTCTCGATCCATTCAGAAGCCATATCACGGGCAAACGTATCGTCACTCGTAAAGCGAATATCATATAATCGTTCAAGTCCATCTGTATAACTTAAAAAAGCTTTTGCGGCTTGAGCACGCACCATCCAAGATGAATCTCGAATAAGGGTATCCAGAACATCAAGACCGTTTACAACCCGTGTCTTGCCGATTACTTTCGCTGCCATCAATCGCTCTTCCCACTGATCAGATCGGGCGAATTGTTCAACGACATCTGAATCGGACAGGTACCCAACCTCTCCGATCGCCTTCATAGAGCGGATACGAATCTCAAAGCTTTCATCACTCAACTGACTTTCTAAGAACAGAACAAAATCTAGTTTCTTTTGAATGCCGATCATATCGATGATGGCAAGCTTCAAGCGGTCAGGATACAACAGATAATCATCGACAATTCTAATGAACGTCTTTTCGTTCATCCGATTTAAGATGCTTCTGTATTCTAAAACGGACAACGGAACAGCTACGGATTGGAACAGCTCAGATAATGCATCATCTTGATTGTTAGACAAACAACGAAAGATAATCAGCTTTTCTTCTTTTGTTGTCTTTTCATCACTTAACATTTGTTTCAGCACTTCCGATAACGCTCTCATCCTAAATCCATCAATTTTATATAAAACGTTCATCCTGCTGCTCCATTTATTCTGATGAAGGACCACTTTATATCGGTCGTGAAAGAGTTCATCGGCTAATTGTGAGATGCGCTCTTTTCCGTCTCCTTCAATTACGGTTGAATATTCGGTTAATAGTCGTTCAATTGCGATATATTTAATACTTGAATCTGGCACAAGGTGACGAGAGTTCTGTTGCTGATATAAATAAGCATAGACCGTCTTATGGATTTGCTCCATGTAGTTTTTTATCTCTTTTTCTTGAGAAATCTCAAATGCCTTTTTGATTACCAAATATAAAAACATACCGGTTAAAGCACTTAATAAAGCAATGGCCATCCATACTAGGAGCAAAATCTCTTGTGAAAGCATCATTTCACCCTCTGCACTAAAACTTTAACGCGTGCTTCTAGTTCACGGACACTGAAAGGTTTTGTTAAATAATCGTCTGCACCTAGGTTAAGTGCGCGTACGATATCGCCTTCCGCCTTTCGAGCGGTTAGCATTAGAATCGTATATCGGCTGCTGTCTGGATATTGACGCAGCTTTGTAAGAATTTCGATACCATCCATCTTCGGCAAAACGCCATCGAGTATGATCAAGTACTCGTCGTTGGTGTGATGCCACTCATCTTCAAAGAATGAAACACCATCTTGATACGTATATACCTCAAGTTCATACTTCTCTACTTCGAGCTCTTTAAAGAAACTCTCTAGCATTTTACGGATCACTTCAGAATCATCGATGATCGCAACTTTAAGCCGGCGTTTTTTCTCCGTTTGTTCAATTGCAGTTTCTACTCTGCCACGACCGTTTTCTTTTGCTGCATATAGAGCGCTGTCGGCAGTTCTTACCGCTTCCGATAAAGAAATGGGGCTGCTGACCTCATAAACACCTGCCGAAAACGATACGAAGAAGGAATGTTCTTGAAAAGTAAATACGTTTTGACTTAATTTTTCTAACAATCGACAAGCCGTATCTTTCGCTTCCATAAGTTTTGTATAAGGCATGAGGACTAGAAATTCCTCTCCACCGTATCTGACAACCACATCCTGACCTCGAAGGTTTGACTGTACAAAATCTGCAAATTTCACCAACACGTGATCACCCGCAGTATGACCATATGTATCATTGATTTTCTTAAAAAAATCGATATCGATCATGATGAGCGAAAAACTTTCTTTGTGCCTTGTATGTTCAGAAGAGATTCTTTGATACACATCATTTAGAAATTTCCGATTATAAACTTTCGTCAGCTCATCTTTCATAAGAGACTCTTTTACGCTTTTACTTCTCTTCAACTGCCGCTCTATTCTGGCAGCGAACTCGTCCCATTCCATTGTCTTTTCCATAAAATCGTCAGCACCAAGTTTATAAGCTTCAATACGTTGTGCTTTATCGTTAGACGAGCTGATGACGATCACGGGTATTAACTCATGAGCAAGCGTTTCTCTCACTTGTCTGATCAGTTCATCACCACCGAACTCAGTAGAATTACTCACAATCATACAATCGGGATGTAAGTCATAAAACATCGACAGTGCTTTTTCAATCGTCGGTGAAACGACAACCGCCCAGCCGTTGTTCTCTAATTTTTCTTTACTATGAATCAGATAGGGAATGTCTTGATCAACAATTAAAAGAAGAGGCTTATTTTGTTCTGAAAGCGGAGTATGTTCAGTAGGTACGGTTAAGACCTTACTCGGAGCAAACAAGTTCGTAACAGGACTCAAAAAGTGAACAGCATCATCAGAACTCCAGCTTTTTTGTTCCGCTTCATTTATTTTGTTCATCAATTGAGCAGCTGCGTTCGATATCTCTTGAAGAGAGATCGTACCCGCCGTCCCTGTGATCGTATGCAAGAATTGATGAAGCTCCTCGTTTGTTACGATGCTCTGCGCCTGTTTCCATTCATGTATTTGTTGCTTGATCTTTTTTTCAAGCATTAACTGATATTTTGATAATTTGGAATCCATATAAAAACTCCCTACAAAGGTGTTAGATGATACTTATTTATAATAATTTTAATTTATGTCGGTGACTAGTGATTTCGTACAGATTTTCAAAAAAGTTCCTTTTCTCCCACTATACCTTTACATCAAAAGAACTTTTAAACAAAACCATGTCATATTCATGGATTGTCCTTGTTCTTTTGTCTTACATCACAGGCATTCATGATATGAATTAGGAAAAAGGGTGGTGTTATATAGGGATTGCTTAAGTAAAACTAGCGTCTAAATACCTGCATTCCTGGTCTGTTTTAGTAGATAGTGGATGAATTGAAAATTGATAAGACTTTCCTCTTCTTTTCACTGCAACGAACCGTTATTCTTAAGAAAGAGATTATAGGGGATGGGGTTGAAAATCATGATAACGGAAAAGATATACGACCTTTTGGAAAAAGAACTCGTTGTGGCGCTCGGCTGTACAGAGCCAGTTGCGATCGCACTTGCTTCTGCAACTGCTAAACAATACATTGGTGGTGAAGTAACTGGGATCTCAGTAAAAGCGAGCGGAAACGTAATAAAGAATGCTTTATCTGTAGGTATTCCCGGCATGAATCATACCGGAATCGATTTTACAGCCGCTCTTGGTGTGATTGCAGGCGACCCGGCGAAAGAGTTACGCGTACTGGAAGGCGTGACGAAGAAAGAGGAAGATTACGCTGTGGCGCTTGTCCAGGGAGGTATTGTATCGGTTTCAACAGCTGCAGGAACTGAAAAATTATATATAGAAGTTGAACTGAAATCATCGTCCGATCAAGTTGTTGTAATCATATCAGGCGATCATACAAATGTAAGCTACATTTCTCATAACGGGCAGGTACTGGTTGATCAATCAAAACAAAGTCCCTCTTCTACGACAACCAAAGATTCTTTTCCTGAGCTATCCATTGAAGACTTATATGACTTTATCATCGCCGTTCCTCTATACCGATTGGATCTTGTTAAAAGAAGCGTGGAGTTAAACCGAGCGATTTGTGAAGAAGGCCTTGCTAACGAATATGGATTAAAAGTCGGAAAAACACTATACGATCAAACAAAAAAAGGCATTCTCTCCGACGATATTGCCACGTATAGCATGGCTCTGTCAGCTGCTGGTTCTGACGCGAGAATGGCTGGCTCCACGATGCCTGTAATGGCGAACTCCGGCAGCGGTAATCAAGGGATTGCTGTTACCATGCCTGTTGTAGCGGCTGCTGAAAAATTAGGTGCAACAGAAGAAAAAATGTTGCGCGCTGTGACCTTAAGTCATCTTTTATCGATCTATATGAAGTCAAAATTCGGACGATTATCTGCGCTTTGTGGCGTGACAGTTGCGGGTGCGAGTGCCTCAGCTGCCATCACCTACTTGCTGGATGATAACCTAGATAAAATGAAAGCTGCGATTCAAAACACGTTAGGCAATGTGAGTGGAATGGTGTGTGACGGAGCGAAAGCTGGCTGCGCCATGAAGGTGGCGACATGTTCGAGCGCTGCCGTTCAATCCGCTATCCTTGCGTCAAACGGGTTATGTATTCCATCCACGAACGGTTTTATCGAAGAAGATGTGGAACAGACGATTGAGAACTTCTGCAGGCTTGGGAATGAAACTTCGAGTACAACGGATTCTGTGCTGTTAGATATGATGGTGAACAAACAGCGCTAAAAATTTGAAATAAAGTGAAAAATCAACACAAAGTAGTATGATATCAACAATATCTTGTAGGATATCAACTTAAATTTGTCGGATATCAACAAACTTAGAACATATATCAACAATCGGAAAAAAAAGAGCTGATCATCGCGATCAGCTCTTTCTCATTTTATTCAGTTGCTAACTTATTAGATGATGGTTGCTCATCCTCATTGCCTTGTTCTTCAAAATCAACAGACTTTTCTTTTACGATGCGGCTCTTCCCTACCGATAACGCCACAACAATTCCAATCGCAATAAAGATCAGCCCAGTTAAGAACACACTTGAAAAAGATGTTGACCACACGTCTTTGATTGCTGCTATTACAGGTGTTTTTAGCTCATCAGGTAATGGTAATAATCCTGGGTTGATCAAGATCCCGAACATCGCGTCTGTCTTTTTCCCGATTTCTTGGAGTGCGTTCCCAAGAATCGGATTAGATGCGCTGTTTGCTGCATCACTCATTTTATCTGTAAGCGAGTGGTTCATTACTGCATTTAGAATCGTAATCCCTATCGTACCACCGATCGAACGGAAGAACGTTGATGCGGATGTTACTTCCCCAAGCTGGGATTTTGGAAACTCGTTTTGCACAGCGATCATCAGTGTTGGCATAACAAGACCCATACCGAATCCTAGAACAACCATGTACGCGTATGCTGTATACTCATTCGAGTCCACACCCATTGTGCTCATAAGGAAGAATCCAACGGCTGTAATCACCATACCTGCTGTGAGTACTGTTCTGAACTTAAGTTTTAATAGTAGCCTGCCACCGATAATACTTGCTGTGATAAGCGCAATCATCATCGGCGTCATTGTTGATCCTGCTTTTGTCGGGCTAACGCCTAAGATTCCTTGCATGTACATCGGTACGAACATGATGGCACCAAACATACCTAGACCAAGTAAAAATCCTAAGATGTTCGTTGTTGCAAAGACCCGATTTTTAAAGAGTGAAAGATTTAAGATTGGTTCAACTGCTCGTTTTTCAATAATGATAAACAACGCGAGAAGGACAATAAATCCGCTGAATAACAGGTAGCTTGTTGTTGACTGCCATTCAAATTTATCTCCGCCAAAGGTAAGACCTAAGAGCAGCAAGACAACTGCTGGAATCAGCGTGAAAATACCAAAGTAATCAATGTTCACTTTTCCTTTTGCAGCTCTAACTGTTTCGTTCTTCATTCCGATTACGATCATAGCTGTAGATATCATTCCAAATGGTACGTTGATTAAGAAGATCCAGTGCCAGCTGATATGATCAACCATAAGTCCACCGATAAAAGGACCGATTACAGAACTTAATCCGTAGATTGCACCGAACACTCCTTGCCATTTCGCACGCTGTTCAGCTGTAAAAATGTCTCCAATGATCGTTTGTGATAGAGGCATGATCATTCCTCCACCAATCCCTTGAAGACCACGATAAATAATCAGTTCTTCCATTGTATTTGCTGTTCCACATAGTGCAGAGCCTAATATAAAAATGAAGTTTCCAAGCAAATAAAGTTTTCTTCGTCCGTAAAGGTCAGAAAGTTTCCCTACGATTGGAACGACAGTTGTAGATGTAATCAAGTATGCGGTCGTCACCCAAGCAAAGATCGAAAATCCGTTCAAATCGGCAATAATCGTCGGCATTGCAGTACCAACAATGGTTTGTTCAAGTGCACTAAAGAACATCCCGATGATCAGACCCGCTAATATGAGTTTTGTGTTTAACGGTTTTTGTGCTGTTTCCATATATACTCTCCTTATAAAAGCTGAACGTTCAAGACTTTTGCGATTCGTTCACGCTCTTTTTCAATTCGTTTGATTTCTCGTAAATTGGCAAGCATGCCTTGAATGAGCATCTTTTGCGGCTGCTCTTTCTTTATTTCTTGCGCGATGAAATCAAGAACTTGAAAATAATCATTTCTCAAATCTTCGGCGATTAATTCTTGATCTATTAAATCCTTCATATTGTTAAGTAATTCTTTCACTTCTTCTTCAATGACTTCTTTTTCTGTCCATGGCTTTAACTTTCGATCCATGACTTGTTTGTCAATGATAGGAGCTCTTTTCGTTTGTTGAATCCCCGTAATGACATCGTCAAACCTTTCCATAAGATAAGGAGCAAAATTCTCCAGATCAACAGGCTCTTCATTGAACATAAATGCACGGATAAAAGACTGCTTCATCCCTTCACAGATCGTGATGATATCCGCTAAGTATGGTTTGATCTCCACACCATAAATTTGTAAAAAGTGGTTCTCATACCACTTGGACATCTCAAAGAAATTCTTGCGGATAAAAAGCTGAATGCCTTTAATAATGGATGCATTCTGCTCACGAAAATGCATCTGCATAAACGGTTTGTGTGCCATATAATTTTCAAGCTGCACCTTCAACTGCTTTTCCATCCGTTCTTTCGGGCATAAATCTTCACTTACTTGCTGCATGCCAGAACGCATTTTCTCACTATAATAATCAAAAATCTCTATTATTAACTCATCCTTAGATGGAAAATACGTATAAAATCCACCTTTTGAAATATTAAGTGCCGTTGCGATCTCTTGCACTGTAGTTGCATGAAATCCTTTTTCAGCAAACATCTCAATGGCTTTCTCTATGATTTCAACTCGCTTATCTTTTTTCATCCTTCACCTCTTTGACCGACTAGTCATTCAATAACATACGCTAGTATACTCCGTTTATGACCAGTCAGTCAAACAAAATTTTTATACCTTCACCACTTGGAATATGTGCTAAAATTATCCATATATAGAAATGAACTAGAGGAGTTCAGAATACGTGAAACAATTACATGTAATTGGTGAAGGAAGTACTGCGCAGATCGTCGCCCTTTCACCCGAAAAAGTGGCAAAACTCTTTTATGATCACGTACCAGATCATGCTATTGAACATGAATACATGATCGGTAAAAGGATCAGCGACACAGGACTTCCGGTACCTTTTGTATATCAAATCGAACATATCATAGAAAAAAGAGCGCTCATTTATGAAAGAATTAATGGTTTTACAATGACGAGTTACTTCGGCAGTCACCCCTGGCAGGCCATACACCTTATGAGACGAATGGCAAAACTTCAAGTAGGTGTTCATGAAAAAAAGCTTTCTTCCCTACCCGTTCAACGAGAGGTTTTATTAAGAAAGATTGAATCTGTTCATGAACTGAATAACGATGATAAAAGAAAAATATATCAGCACCTAGAAAAACTGCCCGATGGTGAATCTTTATGTCACGGTGATTTTCATCCAGACAATATCCTGCTCCCTAAAAAAGGCCCTATCATAATCGACTGGGCTGACGCTACAAGAGGAAACAGAATGGCTGATTTAGCTCGCACTCTGCTCATCTTACGTTTCGGCGGTCTATCCGAGGATATATCTTCAATAAATTTAAGAACGATTTTATATGTACGTAAATTTTTAGCAAAGTACTATAAAAATAGCTATAATAGACATTACGCTTTTTCAGCAGAATCGTTGAACAAGTGGATGGTCCCTATTGCTGCAGCAAGGTTGAGTGAAAAGCTTCCACACCACGAAAAAAAGAAGTTAGTTTCTATTGTTCAAACTTACTTAAAGGATGAAGGCTTTTGAAAAATAAATATTTGCTGATGCTTCTTTTGTTGTTAACAACCGGCTGTAGCGATCCATCTCCATTACGATCAAATATAGAGGTACAAATCAACCAAGTATTCGGAACAAAATTTGGATTGATTGACCAGGTAATTATAAAAGATCTTAAGAAAAAAGAAACCGTAACCGTATTGAATCCTGAACTTTTCTCAAACAGCCTAGGTAAAATGAAAAAGATTGATACACACTCTCTCAAACCCGATTATTCGTTTTTCCTCAAGACCTCAAAGGAATCTGAGGAATTCAGCAGAGAACAAACATATGCAACACTTCTTTACAATGCTGAAAAAGAAATAATCTGTACTGAAAATAAAAAAGTCTGTTATGAAACTTCTGAGTCACTAAGAACGTTTCTAGAAGACAATAATATTAAGTAAAGGAGAATTACATATGATATATGAAATGACTGTTCAAGTTCGTGTTGCTAACATGACTGAAGGACAGCGATATTATGAAACGCTGCTGAACCGTCCACCAGACTTCAATCCACATGATGGATTCGCAGAATGGGAACTGCTTCCTAACTGCTGGCTGCAGGTAGCAGAAGGAACTCCCACAGAAGGAAACGGACCGATTCGTTTAGGTGTTATGGATCTTGATGGTGAACGTACACGTTTGATTAAGAATTTAAACATTGAACACTTTGAGATTTTTGAACGCGATGAAGTTCCTGTAAGATGGGCTACTTTTTCAGATCCTTGGGGAAACCGCTTAGGATTGTTTGAATACAAAGATGAAGAAGCTACGTATGAAAAGCTTCAACAGGCAGTAAGGAGATAGATTTATGAGAGTCATCGTTTCATCCGTAATATCCGTGCTTTTTGGCGCATTATTCTTTTTTGCTATTCCTGGTGGAAACCCACTAGAACTTAGAACGCAAAGTGTGTTATTCGGTCTATTTTTTGGAATTATTACAGCACTTCCTTTTTTTCTTTTTTGCACACTTCCCGTAGCCTTTATTATCGAATCATCCAAAGATAAAATGAGATTAAAATTCCGATTTCACTTGCTTTTATATATTGCACTTAGTGTCATTTTTCTGCTCATCTATCGTTTCACCATTTTCTATTGGGCAAAGTTTGAAGGACTCAATACGTTTGCCGTCTTTGGATATGGAATCACTTGTTCAATTGGATTTTGTTTGAGTTACGCTTTGTTTAAACCTAGAAAAAGAAGAGAACCAAAGGAACCTAAAGAGCCTACTGATCCATCAGGTCCTAGAAGATACAGAAGTAAAAGTACGGTTTAATTAAAGGAGCTATGGGGATGAGGAGAATAGCAGTAGTATGTTCTGTTATTATCTTAGTTTTATTGTTGGTTTCAAATTGGTTTTATCCATTTTCATCAATTAGTTCAAATAAAACCTTGGTGTACAATGCTGATAACATAATCGTCGATGATTATCAGAAAGAGCTGAAGCAGTTTAAGAAAGATTATGAATCTGAAACTTCAACAACTAAGGATGATTCCACTTTCAACCGTATTCCATTTATTCTTTCTGTGTACGAACAACCATGGCTGTTAAGCAAAGGAGATACAGCTATTTCAAAAGACTCGCTAGATCGAATGTTAGCTGAAACAAAAGAGTCGAGAGAAATAATCCTTCTCCTGGCTTTTGAAGCTAATTACAATATGAGCACCAAATCCTACTTAAAAATGCTGTTAAACCAGACGCTGTCACTCGAAGAAGAGATTCAGACCGTTCAACAATCTAATATGAATACACGAAAAACACTAGACCGACAGCTTCGTAACCTGCATGTACATTATATTTCTAATTTCCAGCTCTTAATAAATTTTCACGAAGAATATATGAGATCCCAGAAAAAAGCTTGAGACATCTGTTCAAGCTTTTTAGCATTCTGCAATTTTTACTTTGTGCCAAGTTGATTCCCAATTCTTGTTTTTAACACGTTCTCGATACTTGTTTCTTCTTTCTTCTGTTTGTTTATACATGTCAGTTGGTCTCACTTCCATATGTAAAACATCATGCAGTCCACACGGTGCAGCTAAGATCACTTCATCCTTGTCACCCAGTGTAACCCCGAGAGCCGTCACGGTTTCAGGAAACTTAGAAATCGCATCAACTGTTGAGGTATAAGGCTCAAAATCATGATTTACGAGATGCATTCTTGCTTCATTTTTAACAGACCATGGTAATTCCGGCATCGCTCTATGAAGCATGTCTTCGTAAACTTTTTCATTCTCTTTCTGAATGTTATTGCGATCAAAATATACGACATCAATATCACCTAATGATGTTCTTTCTTCAAAATCATGCAGCGTGTCCCATACTTTAGAACGAACAAACCCTGCACAAATCCACCAGTCTGGTAATTTTAGTGTTTTGGCAGCTCGTAAAACACTCATCATCCAGTCATCTTTTTCAATAATATCAATTATGTATTGTTGCTGATCCAAACTGTTCATCCACTCTTTTCTCTTTATTTACGGCTGATTTTGCAAACTATGTTGCTTTTGAAAGTGGTTGATCTCCTTTCCAGACTGCTCGCTTTCCGCGGGGCAGGCGGTGAGCCACATTCGTACGTTCCACTCTTAAGTGTCTCACCTTTCTAGTTGCAGTGGCTAGCCCCTCTAGGTCAAAAGCTAAATGATCCAGAAGGCAAAGTGCGCCTTCCTAGCTCATTCACCTTTTGCTTGTCGGGGCTGGACGAGCCACTTCCACTTTTCGGACTGCCAGCCTGTCCCGCAGGAGTCTCGCATCTTACACTCCAATCAACAATCATAAAAGAGAAAATTTGAAAGCAACACTCTTTTAGAAAAGAGCCTTATTTATATAAGGATACAACAACAACCTAGTCATATTAATTCCACACACAATATGGATAAAAAAAATTGACAAAATCGAGCACAGCATCATATGATAATAGTAACTTCATAACTCCTAAAGGGGAGTAGCTTTTACAATATGGTCGTCATTTCGGAGCTTCGTGCTCTCGGCTATATTGGCAACTTTACTGTTGTTAGCAAGACCTTTACCGTTCGGCTGGTAAAGGTCTCTTTTTATGTAAGACCTTTGCCTGCTATGGGTAAAGGTCTTTTTTATGTTTTTAAACAAAATCATTAACGATTAAGGAGGAACTAACATGGATTTGTCTATCTTGTTAGAGTATGGTTGGATTTTATTAGTGTTGATCGCATTAGAAGGTTTATTAGCTGCAGATAATGCACTCGTGTTAGCGATCATGGTGAAACACTTACCAGAAGAACAACGAAAAAAAGCCTTGTTTTACGGTTTAGTTGGTGCTTTCTTTTTCCGTTTTGCATCGCTCTTTGCGATTTCATTCTTGGTCAATGTGTGGCAGGTCCAAGCGATTGGAGCTGTGTACCTTCTGTTCATCGCAATTAATCATATCTTTAGAAAGGTTATAGTTAAAAAGGCAGATGACGCTATGACCAAGCAAAAATCTGATAAGAAAAAATCTGGGTTCTGGACCACAGTATTAAAAGTTGAACTAGCTGACATCGCGTTTGCGGTCGACTCTATATTAGCTGCTGTAGCACTTGCAGTAGCACTTCCTGATACGGGTCTTCCTCCTATCGGTGGACTAGACGGAGGAAAGTTTATGGTAATCTTTGCTGGAGGGTTAATTGGGCTCATCATCATGCGATTTGCTGCTAACTTTTTTGTTAAACTCTTACACTCAAAGCCTGGTCTTGAAATTGCAGCCTTTTTAATCGTGGGCTGGGTAGGTGTAAAATTAGCTGTTTATACGCTTGCACATCCAGACTTAGCTATCCTTTCTGAAGGTTTCGCAAAATCACCTGAATGGAAAATCACCTTCTATATTGTACTGATCTTGATTGCAGCGGGTGGCTGGTTCTTCTCAAAAGAAAAATCACCGCTATCTCAATCTGAATAACTGTAAGAAAAAAGAGGAGCCTAAAGCTGGCTCCTCTCTCTTGTTTAACGTTTTCGAACTGAATCCCCTTCAATCAGGCTGACATTGATACGCTCATGTTCGTTTTTTTGTTTTTTAATTAAATTCAGCAGCAGCTCTGACGCGAGCGCTCCCCACTTGTGCTTGGAATAATTAATGGTCGCTAGTCTCGGCTGGATATATTGAGACACCTCAATGTTATCAAAACCGATAATATGAACATCTTCGCCAACTCGTAAATTCGTTCGGCTGAAGTAGTTATACATACCGATTGCCATCTCATCATTCAAACAGAACACGCCTACTGGCTCTGAAAATTCTTGATGAATCTGTTTCGCAGACTCTTCACCTGATGACTTGTTAAAATCACCTTGTAATTCGATGTACTCAATTTGTGAATAACGTTGAACCGCTTTTTGCACGGCCTCCAGTCGCTGCATCGCATCGAACGAAATATCAGGTCCCTTCACAACATAGATCTTTTGGTGACCCTTTTCCGCTAGATAATCAATGGCAAGTGTTGCACCAGCTTTGTTATCGAGCAGTACTTGCGAGATGTTCGGATGATCCATTCTTCGATCCATCACAACTAGTTTATGCCCGCGTTCGGCATGACTTAACAGCTCTTCTGTTTTGTATGTTGCATCTAAGATGATCGCCCCATCGATCATACGTTCAGGCAGAAAACGGTGCGACTCCTTCCCGCTGCACACGATAAGCTCATAACCGTTCTCGCTTAACGTTTCCATCATACCTTGAAGAAGCTGGCCATAAAAAGCACCGCTATAATCTGTTAAATAAATGCCAATGATTTTTGTTTCTCTTTTTTTCAATGAACGGGCAGCTGCACTCGGAATATAATTTAGCTCTTTAGCTATAGCTAAAATACGTGCTGATGTTTCCTTTGTTACTTTCGGACTTCCGTTTAAGGCATAGGAGACCGTGGAAATGGAAACACCTGCTTGTTTTGCAATGTCTTTTATACTTACCAACGAAATTCTCCCCTATCTCTCTTGTTGCAAACGTTTCCTTTATTATACCGAATGGCTATGAATAAATCTCGACGGTATTCACATCTGCTGACAATTTTTTTACAAACTCAGATCGATTTACAACCACTCCACCATCACGGTAAAGGTTTTCGTACATTTCAGACTCCACTTCTTGTCCGTTAACGAAAAGACTCTTTGTTTCCTTACTACGTTTATGGAAAACAAAAGTTACAGGCTTTTCATCAAGCATATACTGCATCTCTAATCCGTGCATATCTTCTGATAACACAGGGTCGATGATCAGCTGTTCACCATGTGGACGAATTCCTAAACAGTTTGAGATCAACTGATTGAAGTAAATTCCAGGACCAGATGAATAGATGCGCCAGCCGCCTTTTACTTTTGCTTTTCCGTCTTTTAATTCCCCAAAACGATCCTGGGCTTCATAGCGAGTTTTAAAATCACCGTCGGAACTAGAGAAGTAGGCATTACTTTGACGACGCTCTGCATTTGGAACTTTTTCTTGGATCATGACTGGGTTTATTTTTTCTAACCCGCTCCAGACTTCTTCCGACTTTCCGAGCTTCGCCATCGCTTCAACAAAACGAATATGTGCGTGTACATATTGAAGGCCAATCTCACGTCCAAAGTTAGATGCCTGTTCTGCGCGTTTAAAGTGCGTGCTTACACCGCCTTTGTAGTGAGCTGGCTTGTCCATCAATCGAACACCATCCGGGCAATAAAACGTATCCATGATAAGATTCAAATGCGCTTCAGCCTGCTCTGGTGTTAACAGTTCAGCAATCATACTTCTTGTCATCGGAAGCAGTCGGTAGTTGATGCCTGTTGTGTTATCACTTGGATGAAGCATCAGTTTTGGCTCATCCGCATTCTCCATATAAACGAACCCAGGAATTACATCTGTACTCAGCATGTACTTCTGATAATCAGACTTGATGTTTTCAGCCAAAGAGCCTAGTTCTGCAGCTTGATCTTTGTCCACCTTTTTTAATAGGCTCGAGAACTGCGTCATCACTTGATAGGTTAGAGCAACCGTCCATGAGCTCACCATAAATTTCTTGAGCTGCGGATTTGCTGGTTGCAGCGTGTCATCCCAGTCTCCATCACCATAAGAAGAAAGGTGTGTATCGTGCAAGAAGTTCGCTTTCATATAGTCAATCTGCTTCTCTATATGCTCTAGCAACGTTGCTTTTTTCTCAGTAAATCCAAAATCACAGTTTGTTGTGTATGGTAATTTCTCTTTTAAAATATCAAAGTCGTTTGTTGCTGCGAGATAATCCGTTACTGCTTTTAGCGGCCAGACAATGATATCACCATGTGATTCTTCTTGCTGAATCTTAAAATACTGATCAAACATAAACCATTGCGGCCAGTTGCCTGTCTCTTCATATTGATGAGAGTACACGGTAAAGAGGATCTCTTTTACCGCATCATAATGCTGTGTTGCTAAGAAATATTCTGCGGGTCCCTGACAAACGTCACGAGTTCCCCACGCTGCTCCTCCGTATTGCTCTAAACCATGCGGAACAGAATAGTGAATCAGCATGTTGTGCGTGTACCAATGTGCTAAGGCGTTCATTTTTTGAAGATCATGCGTTTCTTTTCCGTCTTTTGTTAAACGGAAATTGCGGTTCGTATGACGTATAAATTCACGATAACGCTCAATTTCTGTTTCAGCATTTTTTTCTGTAAACGGCAGCTCTTTTCCGTCGATCAGCCCTTGAACAGTTAATGTCCATTCAGTTGCTGGAGCTAAATCACAAACGACAAGTGATGCAGATCCTGAATCAATATTTTCTCCAAAAATCGTTTCGTCTTTGACAGTCATCTCAGTGCCCGCCACTTTCATGCGGTAGCTTAAATTTTCGTATGTTTTTGAGCTGTCTGATGAGTCATCCGCAAAGAACGAAAGAATGTTATCCTCTTTTTCCATTTTATATGCTACTTCATATTCCTGGTTGTTCATGGATACTTGATTGGTTACGACAAAACGATATTGTTTTCCACTTACAGCTCTAACTTGAAGCTCAATTTCTGGCGTATCAATGGTCGTGAAGTTTGTAATGATGAACATTTCATCTTCTGTTTTATAGTACCAGCGAGTGTAGTTAAAGCCCATCTCGAAAAGAGAAGGCATCGTTAATAGCTGCAGCTTCCCTTGAAGCTCAACATAGATTCGCTGACCAGATGTTTTCATCACATTCAGTGCGTTACGAGCGTTTGTGAGCATCTTATGAAACGAAGTATTTCCGACAACTAACTGTGAATTGAAGATTCCGTACATATACGAAGTTGTTGTAATCGTCTCTTCTTTTAACTTCACGTTGTTCCCCGTTACGAGAATGTGTCCATGCGGCCGTTCTACGATTCTTTCTTTTTCTTTTAATACGATGTGCTCGTATGTGGGGGTGAAGAATGAGAGAAGTGTGTCGCCTTCGTACTCTTCCAAAATTCTTTCTGGGAATAGACTCTTCACTTCTTCTAAAGAAAGATCCGCTGTTTGTAACGTTCCATCAAATTCGTCATTACGTTTTACTTTCTCAAGCTTAGTCGTTTCTTTGTTCGTATGGTTTTGAACTTTATTCCAAGCTTCTTCAATTTCAGTACGAAATTCTACTGAAGAGACAGCTTCTGGATGGTCTTCTTTAAAGCAGCCATAAAATACGAATTGCTGTTTTCCATCTAACTCAATAATTTCTGATTGAAGAGCAATGTATGCAAACTCATATTGATACACTTCGTTCGGCATGTTTTCTTGATAAAGAGCCTCAGGCGTATCCGTTTCTTTATAAGATGTTCCGAAAAACTGAAAACCATCTGTCACGTAACCTCTAGCTTTTGTGAGAGATCCTTGCTGCAGATATGGAAAAGCTTTTCCGTTCGGCTGGTTTTGGCGCGAACATACTACGAATCCGAGCGCATCATCTTCAAACACTTTGTGGTCGACATATTGCGCAGTAAACGCCTCATTCGTTCGTACTGCCCCTCTATGTGCTAGACCCACGTCCTGACCATAGATAATATCTGCTTTAACGTCAGATCCGTTTAGCTCCACAATCCAAAACCAAATGCCACTTTCACTTAGCGTAAACGTGACTTTATAAGAAACGTCTTGATACGTGCCTTCCCAAAACACTGAGCTGTTATTATGAGAAACCGTGCTTTCTGATTTTGAACCTAAAAGAGGAACCGCTTGAATACCATCCTCTTTAAATAGGCGTAAATATAGATTGTTTAATGACCCATCGATCGGGTTACTCATCCATTGATTGATCATCGTATCGTTATATGAAGCCTCGAAAACATCACCACTGCTTAAAAACGTAAATGTATAGTCACCAGCTTTAATATCAAAGTTACCTTTTGTTATCGTTGTCATTGTTTACCCCTCAATTCTGTATCGTAAGTTTGAATGCTGCAGTTTTCACGTCACGGCTGTTGCCATAGCATCTGTTACCGACGCAAGCTTCTCGTTGCATATCCTCCCAAGAAGTTTCTCAACCTTGTTAAAAGAAATAACATTTTATCGAAACGTTTCAATCAAATCCAAGGCGATTATAAGGTGTATTTTACAATGTGTCAATTTTACTTGATTCTCTCTATATAAAAAGAAAACCCAATAAAACCCTTTGTTTTCAACAAATAATGGAAGCCTATAACTTTTTTGCAATTCCATGTTGAAAACGATTACAACTTGAATTATAATGTGCTTATCGAAACGTTTCAACAATAATTTCAAAGAAAATTCGGGAATATTAAAAATGGAATTGCTTATAAAAGCAAATCATAGGGGGAACTCACATGAAAAAACGTTGGTTTAAAAAATCGATGGTAACGTCAATGGTTGGTGCTCTAGTCCTTTCGGGAGTACTGGCAGGATGCTCTTCAGGTTCTGGCGAAGACGGCAAGACAACGATTACGGTTTGGGGTATGGGAGAAGAAGCAAAATCACTTCCTAAAATCGCAGAGGAGTTCGAAAAAGAAAATCCAAAGATTGATGTTAAAGTACAAGCACTTCCTTGGGATCAAGCGCATGACAAACTATTAACAGCAGTTGCTTCTAAAAAAGGTCCTGATGTTCTTCAAATGGGAACAACATGGATTCCGGAATTCGCAGCAGCTGGCGCATTAAAAGACTTAACACCTCATGTAAAAGATTACCCGGAACTTGATCCAAAGCATTTCTTTGAAGGTTCTGTTGAAACGACTAAGTTTGAAGACAAAATGGTTGGCGTACCGTGGTACGTTGACACACGTTTATTATACTACCGCACAGATCTGCTTGAAAAAGCAGGCTATAAAGAAGCTCCCAAGACTTGGGACGAGCTGAAAGAAGCGGCTGACAAATTGGCTGACCGCGGCAAAGGTAAATATGGTATCTCGATTGACGCTAAAGAACAAAGTCTATCCTTTATGTTCGCTCGCCAAAATGGTGCTGAACTATTAGGACCAAATAACGAGCCGAACTTTAACGATCCTAAGTTTGTTGAAGCAGTAGAATACCTAAACAGCTTCTACGAAAGCGGAGCTGCACCTAAGGAAGAACTAGGAATGGATATCATTCAAGGTTTCCGTGGAGAAGGAATTCTTCCAATGTTCATCAGTGGCCCTTGGATGATCAAGCTGATCAACGACCAAGCACCTGATTTAGAAGGCAAATGGGCAACGGCTGTACTTCCAGCAAAAGAAAACAACATCTCAGCGCTTGGCGGATCGAACCTTTCTGTATTCGAGCACACTAAGCATGAAAAAGAAGCATTGAAGTTTGCAGCGTACATGAGTAAACCTGAAACACAGTTAAAGTGGATGGAAATGACGAACTCCCTCCCTGCAACACAAAAAGCTTGGGAAGATGAGTCACTTACTGGTAACGAATATTACAAAGCTTTCGGTGAACAAATGAAATCTTCACAGCCAATGCCAGTTATTAAGCAATGGGAAGAAATCGCTCAAACGTATTTAAAGAGCTTTGAGAAAATCTACCGCGGCGGAGCAGATGTTCAAAAAGAATTGGACAATTTCGATAAAAAAGCTGAAGAGATTTTAAAGAAATAACATCTGGTTGACGAAGGTTTAACGAGCAGTTCATCCTGCTCGTTACCTTTTTATTGTCAATTGGGTAATGTTGAAGGATGTGAAAAACATGAAAAGCTATTCAAAAACAACTCCTTACCTCTTCATTGGACCAGCTCTTGCTTTATTGGCGTTATTTTCTCTTTTCCCCATTGTTCTTGCATTGGTGATTAGTTTTACTGATATTGATCTAGCTGGACTGGCAGACTATTCAAATATTAGCTTTATTGGCATCGAGAACTATATAAATATCTTTCAAGATCCTATTTTCTTAAAATCAATTGGGAATACCATCTTTTATGTCGTGTTTGGTGTTCCGCTAGTTATCGCATGTTCACTTGGTATCGCACTTTTAATTAACTTTGGTACAGCTCGCATCTTTAAGGCTTTTCGACTTGTATTTTATATGCCTTCCATTACGAACGTTGTTGCGGTAGCTGTCGTGTGGACATACCTCTATAACCCGCAGTTCGGTTTGTTTAATTATCTGTTAGGCTTAGTTGGCATTCCTGCTATCCCTTGGCTGCAGGATCCAACAATTGCAAAAGGTTCTCTGATCGCATTAGCCGTTTGGCGTGCAATCGGTGTGAACATGATTATTTTCTTAGCTGCGCTGCAAGGTATACCGAAAACGTATTATGAAGCAGCTCAGCTCGATGGAGCAAATAACTGGAAACAGCTAACGAAGATTACGATCCCACTTCTTCGTTACGCGATTTTCTTCGTATCGATCACAACGATGATCGGATGGGTTCAGTTCTTCGAGGAACCATTTGTTATGACAAACGGCGGACCGCTGGATAGTACGACATCTGTTGCATTATTTATCTACAGAAACGGATTCCAGTTAAGCAACTTCGGTTATGCAGCTGCAGGATCGTTCGTTCTGTTTGTTACCATTATTATCATTACGATGATTCAGTTCCGATTGCAAAAGAAAGATACCGACATTTAAGACGTGAGGTGAGAACATGAAAACAAAAGCATCTGATGCAAAAAAAGCATACAGAATTCAGCAGTGGATCGCAGGAATCATATTAACGCTTGGTGGACTGTTAGTTGCCATCCCGTTTATCTGGATGATTCTTTCTGCGTTCAAACCTGAAAGTGAAGTACTTCAGCTCACTCCAACACTGTGGCCTGAAACCTTTACAGCGGATAACTTCATCTATCTGTTTGAAAACATGAACTTTGCTGTTTATTTGCGCAATACGATCATCATTGTCCTCTGTTCTTTCGTCGGCCTGTTCTTTAATGCGATGGCTGGATATGCGTTCGCTAAGTACAAGTTTAAGGGCAGAGAGAAACTTTTCTATCTCGTACTTGCGACTATGATGATTCCTGGACAAGTAACAATGATACCCGTGTACTTAATTCTGAACCAGATGGGGTTAACGAACACAATGGCGGGGATTGTGCTGCCTGGTTTAGTTGGTGCATTCAGCATCTTCTTATTCCGACAGTTTATGTCCACGATCCCAGATGAACTGCTTGAAGCGGCTCGGCTTGACGGCGCTAGCGAGTTCCGCGTTTTTATGCAGCTAGTCCTGCCGATCTCAAAACCGATCATGGCCGTTCAAGGAATATTAACTTTTATTGCTGGTTGGAACAGTTTCTTATGGCCATTGATTATCGCAAATGATGAGAGTTTATATACGTTATCTGTTGGTTTATCCCTATTGAAAGGGCAATACGGAGGAAACTTCGCACTGCAGATGGCTGGTTCTACCTTCATGGTCGTACCGATTGTGATTATCTTTATCATCTTCCAAAAGCACATTATCGAAGGCTATACAATTTCAGGAATGAAGTAAAAAAAGAGGAGCAGACCTATACTCTAGGTCTGCTTCTTTTTTTAGAATGCTCGTTAGGGAATGTGGATTTTTGTCGAAAAGCCTATAAAAAGATTTGAGGGACTATAATTTTTTTTGAAGGACTATAAATTTTTTTAAAGGCCTATAAATATTTCTGAGGGCCTATAAAAGTTAAACTAGGGCCCATAAAAACAAAATGCGGACATTATAAAGCTCCTTGAAGCACTTTTTCCCTTGCAACCGTCTGAAAAGCTTTAAAAAACGAATCGCAAAACGCATCCCATTCCTCTGCAGCCTGTATAGATTCCTCACTCACTTCCCCGCATACAGGTCTTTGCAATAGATCGGTCAATTGATCCGAAAACTTGCTGATTGTTTCATCTGTAGCACCTTGGAGAACATTTCTAACAAATTCAGCAGGCGGATACCAATCTGTTACTCGCTCGATGTCACGGTAAATTTGAGTTAACAAAAGATTGCGTGGTCCTTCCCATTGCTCGTTAACGACAACATCACGAAAAATGCGAGGCAGTGATGAGAACTCCTCCATCACCCCGTGACCGCCGAACACAGAAATAGCATCACGTAATATGTCTGCACCCTCATTGGTTACACAAATCTTTTGCAGCAAAATAAGCTCTCTTAAGTTAAAAAGCTTTTTACGAAGCTCTTCAGGCTGATCCTTTGGAATACCTGCATTCAGCGGTTGATGTAAACTGAGGAAAATGTCGTATATTTTAAACGCTCCTGCCGTTGTGCGTTCGGCTGCATTCTCTAATCTTAGTAATGTTCTTGCCGAAAGCGGATAGTCTTTAACCTTCTTACCAAAAACCGTTCGGAAATCACCGTAAAGTTTCGCTTCTCTAGCTGCTCGCAGCATAAAACCCGCACAAGCAATACCGATCTCTAGCCTTGATAATGTCAGCACAATACCCGCTGCAACGGCAACACCTTTCCCGGCAGGTCCTACAGGATACGCGAGTGCGCCATCATACTGAATTTCACCTGTTGGAAGTTCTGCTGTTCCCATCTTCCATTTAATTCTGTTGATTTGATAGCTGTTTCTTTTTTCCTTTACTTTGTTACCAGGCAGCCATGACGGAACAATGAATGTAGATACCTTATCTGATCCTGTGATTTTCGCTGTTACGACCGAATAATCAGCATGCGCAACAGAACAGAAGAACTTGTTTCCATACAAACGGTAGTTCTTTTCGTCAGGAACAGCTTCAAGAACATTCGCCGGAAGGTCTGATCCGCCTTGGATTTCTGACATGAATTGTGCACCAATCGCAAAATCCCCGTCTATCCCTTCTTTTGTATGTTGTAAAATTTGCTGGAGTTCAGGGTGATCTCCATTTGGATATTGCTCGAGCAGTGCGATCAATCCAATCGTGCATGTTAACGGGCAAGCAACTCCCGCCTCACCTAATTGGTGAATTAACATTCTTTTAACAAAGCTTTCCCAAGGTGCCATTTTATTCGAAAAGAGTCCTTCTCCAAACACTTCTTTCTCTAGGAGGTGCATTTCCTGCGGGCGGACAATCCGATCAATGCGATTATTGAACGCGTCATAATGAAGCATATATGGACGTACTTCCGGTCTTGCGTTCTGCTCCGCCAGATTGTTCCACTTAGAAGAAACGACAGGGGAAAAAGAAAGGATGGCGTTATGTATGTAGTCAAAATTTGTGCCGGTAAACCTTTTAACCGCCTTTTGCAGAAAGTGTTCATCTCGGTACCAATCCAGGTTATCGCGCTTAAGCAAAAACGCATCAAACGTATAGGGGTTCTTCCCTTTTACAACATGATCTTGGGAAGCAATGTTCATACATATCCACTCCTTTTTTGGGGATTTAAAACTGCTCCAGTTCGGACAATAATATGCCCTTTTTAGTTAACAGAATTTCACTTTCTTTCTCAAAACCTAACATCAATTTTATTTTATTTTCTAAAAATGAAAATTGGAATTTTTTATTAAAATCTCTTTTGATTGTAAAATAAACAGTATTTTCTTCCGAACAAAAAATAAGAGAGAGCTGAGTAGGGTAATTCCCTTCCTTTTGAGCTGTTTTTCTAAGTATGTTTAATCCTTCTTCTGCTGAAAATTCAGCGTCACTGTTCTGAATTTCTGAATAAATCTTTTTATAACGCTCACTTCCTGGCCCATCCAATGTTTCGAGATTTTGATCCAAATGATCTATCACTGAAAAGTTAGTGAGGACCATACAATCAGTTTTTGCATCATTTGAGTCTAAAAATTGTCTGCCGGGCTCAACAATATAAGACATCTGATTCGGAGCAGCTATTAAACTATGAACGCTATAGTCTGGTACATTGACAATCTCTTTTTCCCGAAGATAAGCTGGAAGTGCTGAGGCATCTACTTTTCCTGATAGCACTTCCTCAAATAGCCTCATTATATGTACACATTTCTTCCCTCTTCTATATCTGCCCTCCTCATTTGGGTCTACCATTTGCAGATTCATAAACGTACCCTTTTTGTTTAGACCGAAAGCAGGCAAAAACCGTCCATTTTCCTTTTGTGAGATGATAAGCTGACCCTCACCTGCTAACGACATCTTAATGGGGCGTGTTGATATATCAAAGTTCATTCCGATGTATGTTTTTTTCCTGTGTAAAACAAAGCTTGTACACATTTTGAAACCACTTCCTCATATTATGTAAAATCTTACAGTTGTTAGTTCGACATAACGAGAGTGAACCCTTTTTGTAAATTGTTAGCCGTTCACCCATAGATGCCTAGTATGATAGACAGCACTTTGACACATAAAAAAACACCCTCATCCACAAGGATTTTGGGTGCTGAAATACTTTATTGAATGGAAAACACTTCTTTTTCAAGCAATTCTTCAGGTTTTTTACCGATTGGGTCTTGGTGGAAGTAGTCTCGAATCACGCCATCTTTTAAATAGTTGGCGATGGAAACCATGATCATTCCCTGATCGAGTGCTAGGTACGCTTTAGCGATCTCGCCAGTCTCGACGTTAACAGAATCATAGAATCCATACTTGCTGTACGTGTTTAGCTCTTTTAATGCTTTAATGTTTGTTCGAACTGCTTCAGGATCGTAATCTAATGCTAGGAATGAGGCATGCGCAGTAACGGTTGCACCATCTTTGTATCCAGACGTTCCTAGCGGTGTTGCTGCAAATTCGCTGTAACCATCAGGAGTAGCCGCAGGTGAGAAGCCCCACGCTGGGTATCCTTTTTCTCTTGCAAATGCTTGCTGTAATTCAACGTGGCGTTTATTGTTAAGCCCAAGCGCGTTCTTGCCTAGATCTTTCTCTTTTAGAACAATTCCTGGCATAAGGCTTTCAAACATGCTGCCGCCCCAGCTTGGAACAAACTTTACGCCATTGTATTCATAGTGACCTTCAAAAACGGACACTCCATCATATTCATGTGTTTCACCTTGCGGAATTTGACCTTGCCAGTCCCACTCTTTTGGCATTGTTCGGTACATCTTCCACCAGTGATCGCTCGGTACATCACCTTTTCCAATCGAGATGTAACTCGCTACACGAGGTTCTGTATTAAACAATCCGTAATGATGATCGGTTAATTTGCCTTGAGCAACATCATATCCTCCGCGGAATTGACCGACTTCAGGATCATATAATGTCGTGTAGTTCATGTTTTCTACCAACTTACTTGTTTGAGGATTCAACTCATCATAAGCTTGTCCAACTACGATCAAGCCTGCAGACAGCCATCCGTTATCAACTTGAGAGATAAATTGCCCCCAGTCTTTCTTAATTGAGCCGTCGTTCGTGTTGTACCAGTTATAAAAAAGACCGTTCCATTTTTCCAGCTTTTCTACTGTATTTAGTGTGACTTGGATGCGTTTAACCGCTTCATTTTTCGTGATGATTCCTAACTGTTGAGCAGATACTGTACTCATCATATACATCCCGATGTTCGTTGGAGATGTGTGAGTTGCGTCTTTCTTACCCTCTGCTGTATATCTCGTTTCATCATATGTCATTCCAGTTTTTGGATCTGTATGATCTTGATAAAACGTATATGTTTTTGCTGCAATCGCTTTCAATTCTGCGTTAAAAGCTATGTCTTTGCCTAAATCAGTTGCTGATGCAGTAGGTGTTACCCACAAGTTTGCAAAGAGACTAAACATTAGCAAAAAGCTTATAATCTTGGCTGCTTTCATGGGGTGCTGCTCCTCTCTGTTTTTAATGAAATATTCTTTCGAAACGTTTCACTAACATTTTATCACTTTTACCATAATGAAATAAGGTTTTTCATCATTTTCGGCCATAAGTTGTATGCGTTTTCATAGATAACAGTATAAAGGTACGAGAAAAATGATAATAACAGGAAGCTGAAGTGTAGTTTTAGGAAAATAAAGGATAAGAATCGTTTTTATAGAAGAATTATTAAAAGGATAAAAATTGGAGGCTATTCCTATGCAAGTAAAATCTGGACACGTCTTAGGGTACAAAAATATGAAAGTACCTTATCTAATACAAAGCAAAGCAGAATCACCAAAAGGATTGGCCATCTTCCTGCCCGGCATTGGTTATACAATGAGAAACCCGCTACTTCACTTTTCATCAGGATCCTTTTTAAATAGAGGATATGATGTTTTGCACATTAATTATCTATATTATACCGAGGAATATGATGCATTCACTATCGATGAACTTAAGACTGCCTTACTACAAGATGTAACATCTATTTTAAATGACGTTTTAACTTCTATGGACTACAGCTCTTATTACTTGTTAGGAAAATCATTTGGTACGCTAGCCATGTCAACTGCTTTAGAGTTTGAGCAGCTTCAAAACGCGAAGACTGTGTGGTTAACACCAAATTTAAAAGACGAAACAGTTATGCATGCCATGATGACTAGCAGTCAAAAAGGACTTTGTATCATTGGAGACAAAGATCCATTCTACGATTCAGAGAAAATAGAGCAGTTAATGAGAAACAAAAATGTGGAGTATGTTATCCCTACAGGTGTTAATCATGCACTTGAGGTAGACAATGATATCTTTAAGTCCATGGACAGCGTTAAAAGTGCTATACAAAGTATAAATAATTTTTAATAGATTCATACATATGGAAGAATGAGGTGCATTAGATGAACTTTCAACGTAAAGAAGCTCTCGAAATTTTGGAACGCACACCAGAGATTTTGACACACTTGTTATCTGGTTTGTCACATGACTGGTTAACTGGCAACGAAGGCGATGAGTCGTGGAATTCACTTGAAGTGGTTGCTCATCTGATTGAATGCGAGAAGAATAATTGGATTCCTCGTGTATCTACCATTCTTTCAAGTAATGAAATTCAAGCCCTCCCTCCTTTTAACCGGTTTTCCCACTTAGGAATGGACATGAAGTTGGATAAACTTTTATTAGAGTTTAAGCAGTGCCGACAGGAGAGTCTACTACAATTAAACACTATTCTTACAAGTAACTCTGATTTTGAAAAAACGGGACTTCACCCTGAGTTTGGGTCTGTTACATTAAAACAGCTGCTTTCAACATGGGTTGTGCATGATTTGACTCACTTGAACCAGATTACGAGAGTGTTCGCTAAACGATATCAAGATGATGTTGGTCCGTGGAAAGCTTATTTAAGCATATTAAAGTAAAACGTTTCCTGTCGGGAACGTATTTTTTTTTATAAAAAAAGGGAAATTATGGTTTAAGGCGAATGTATTTAACTTTATTAGATAAAAAAAGAGAGATTAAGAGTTATAGGGGGAAAAATTTCATGTTACTTCTTGCTGTTCGGCGGACGGTTTATTTCTTGCTGCCTATTGTTGGTGTGTTTTTTATCGGGGCACTGCCCTATCTTTTTTTCAGCAACGTTAAAGGTATTGAGGCAGTTGCACGTTTACTTGAATCTGGTGCAATACAAAATGCTTTATTTTTAAATCAAGATCTTGGGCTGTTTTTCGGTCCTTATCTAGACAATATCGGTTCGTTAATGATGAGATTAATCACATTCTCAAATGTGGAGTATTATGAGTATCAGCAGGTCAAACTTCTGTTTCCTACCATACTAACTCCTTTCTATTATTCTTTTAGGCTAGTAATCGGGGCATTTTTGCTAGCTATAGCATCCTCCTTAATTTTTGCATTAATTGTAAAAATACTACCTAATAAAATACAAAAAGCATTTCGTTTTCTCTTCTTTTCATTAGAATCACTGCCAGACATCTTTCTTGTCGTGATGATTCAATACGGTATGATTTTATATTTACGAAATACGGGGCATCTCTTATTTCCGATCGTTCACAGCAACCAAAATCCCAGTTATTTCATTCCCATTTTTTGTTTGGCCATAATTCCAACTTTGTTCTTAACAAGAACACTTTTATTTTTGCTAGATGATGAGGATTCAAAAACATATGTTGAGTTTGCACGTGCAAAGGGGCTAAGATATGCTCTTGTTCTTTATATTCACATGCTTAGAAACTCACTTCTCAGTCTTTTCTATTATTCTAAGACTGTATATTGGCTTCTTATTTCTACCCTCTTTATGGTTGAAACAATTATGGCGGTACCAGGCATTACAGATTTCATGCTTGACAATGGACCAACAACGCCTGAGGTCATCACGGTAAGTATTTTGTTAATGTTTGTGCCATTCTATTTATTATTTACAGTCACCTCTTTTGTTCTTGAACTTAAATTAGGACGTACAGAAGAGGAGGCGGCTTAAGATGTCCGTTTGGAAAAGCCCACTCTTTTTGACTGGTTTTTTGGTTATTGTTTCGCTCTTTTTGGGAAGCATCATTTACTCTCATTACGTTCCAAATGATAAGCAGCCCGTAATGCAGATTCGGTACGATGAAAATAGAAATATCATCGATGGAGCACCAATTGCACCTCATAAAGATATGCCATTTGGAACGGATCGTTTCGGCGTTAGTATTTTGCATAAAGTGCTGGATGGCGCTAAATACACGCTCGGCATTGCATTTTTCATTGCATTTGCTAGATTATTCTTCGGAACGATCTTAGGCCTGTTAATTAGCCAGATGCCGAAGTTCATTCTAAAATCTATGAGTAAACTCTTTGAATCGTTTTATTATGCGCCTGCAACTATTATTGCCTATTTGCTTCTGTTTCCTGTACTTCAGATTTTCACATGGGCAGTAACACGAGAAGCACAGACGATATTTGCTATCATCCTATTGGTAATTATCGCGATTCCACCCGTTATGGTTACAGTGGCGAGCGAGACTTCCAAGTTTTTAGAAAATGAGTTTATCTCGTCAGTAAAAGTACTGGGAGGAGGCAGGTTCCACACACTTCGTAAACACGTTTTGCCTTACTTACGGCCGCGTTTAGGAATTTTGTATAGTCAGCAGCTGATTGCTACTCTTTTACTGGCCGCGCATCTTGGAATTTTACAAGTGTTTATTGGTGGAACGGACTTTATTACACTTGATCCGTTAGAAAACAATACTGTACCTGTAGCGATGATCAACGAGTGGTCGAGCATGATCGGTGCAAACTACTATCAGATCCGTGGTGACCGTTGGATTGTTTTCGCTCCACTTGCAGGATTTGCCGTAACGATCCTTGCACTGAACTTCATGGTAGAAGCGATGAAACGCCAATACCTTGAACAAGGTGCTTATAAGAAGAAAAGCCGTCGTGTTCGTAAAGGTAAAACTCCTGTACAGATGAAAAAATTATCTCAAGAGCAGTTTGAAAGAATAATGAAAACGGGGACTGACGGTTAAGCATTTAATAAGACTCGTGAAGGTGAAAGTTGGCCTGTGCGAGTCTTTTTTGTTGCGGGCATTTAGGGGGAGATGTCGAAAATCGGATAAAAATTTTTATGCGCGGATATAATCGGTTTATACGCGGAATTATTTTTAATTACCGCGGAATTATCTCGAGTTACCGCGGAAATTGCGCCTATCACATTGGAGGTGTTCGTGTAGAACGCACACCTACTCTTAATGTACTCTTCCACCGCACGCCGCCGAAAAGCGAGCATCTGAAAGGGAAGTCTACCACTTTCAAGAACAACAATGTTTGCAAAAACAGCCTAATAAAAAACAAAGGAATGTTTCTGCTTTACGTGGAATAGAGGAATATAGAGAATAGACCGCTAGAAGGAGTGAGCGTTTTTGAGTGAAGCAGATTACAACGTGATTTTTTACACACTTTACCTTCTGCTAGGATTGCCGATCAGCTATAAATATGCAAAGTTTACCGTCACACATACAGGAATGGTACTTCCTCACTTTTTTGTCAGCTTAATGATTAATTTATGTGTTGGAGCCGTTGGCATCGTTGGCTGGATATTCTTTTCGGTTAAGGTCTCGAGAGCCTTTACACTTGGCGGAATCTATCTTGGTGCCTGGATTACTTCATTCAGCCTTTCTATCCTTTTAGCCTTGCTTCTTATCAAACGAAAATCCATGTTACAAACATTTCACTGTAAGTGGCCCGCCTAAAAAACACCTTCCCGCATTAGAGGAAGGTGTTTTAACTTATTAAGCTTTTACTCTTTCTTTTTCTAGGTCACTTGCTGGTCCAAAGAATTCAAAATGAATATTTTCTTGCGGTACGTTCAACTCTTGTAAAGCTGAGTTAATGGCTTTCATAAAAGGAACCGGTCCACAGAAGTAGTATGCTGTTTCTTCTTTAAGCGGCAATACTTCTTTCAGCCATTCTCGATCGATATAACCTGTTTTCGCATAACCAAAATCCTCTTCTTGCGGCTTTTCATACACGAAATGGATAGTGATGTTATTAGAATCTGCTGCAGCTTCTAACACTTCTTTCTTTAAAGCATGCGTTTGTCCGTTAATAGCTGCATGAATAAAGGTAACTTCACGTTTTGGCTGTTTTTCAGCTGAAGTTTTCAACATGCTTACCATCGGTGTTAAACCAACACCTCCACTGATCAGTACCACAGGTTTTTCACTGTTTGTATCTAAGTAAAAGTCACCTGCTGGTGCACTTAAGTAAAGAATGTCACCTTCTTTAACTCCTTCGTGCAGGTATACAGACACGATTCCATCCTTTGTATGCATACCTGATTCTTTTTTTACAGAAATACGGTAGTGCTCTTTTCCTTTTGCATCTGAAAGACTGTACTGGCGAATATGTGTGTTTCTTTCACCAGGAATATCCATTCTGACACTCAGATACTGGCCAGGTTGAAAATCGCTAAGTCGCCCTCCATCTTGTGGTTTTAAATAAAAGGATGTAATGACACTGCTCTCTTCTACTTTTCTTACTACTTCAAATGGTTTGAAACCTTCCCATCCCGCTTCTTCATACATGTTACGTTCGACCCCAATAAAGACATCAGCAATAACACCGTATGCTTCAGCCCATGCGTTAATGATGTCGTCCGTTGCCGCGTCACCAAGAACGTCTTTAATTGCGAGCAATAAGTTTTCACCAACAACAGGATAATGTTCAGGTTTCACACCTAAACTTCTATGCTTGTGTGCGATCTGCTTAACGACTGGAATGATCGTTTCAAGCTTATCGATGTTAGCTGCAGCTGCATAAACGGTGTTCGCCAGTGCTGCTTGCTGGAGGCCTTTTTTCTGGTTAGCATGGTTAAAGATATTTAACAGTTCGGGATGCTTCTGAAATAGCATTTCATAAAAACGGGAAGTGATCGCTTCTCCGTGTACTTTCAATACAGGTACGGTTGACTTAATGATTTCAATCGTTCTTGCTTGTAACATGTCAATTCCCCCTTGAGTTCTTTTTACAACTCTATCGTAAAAGAAATACAAAAGGGTATATGTGATTTTAATCACTTTTCCTTTGGACGTTTTGTGAACTTAAATAGAGCTAATTACTTAGCCATGCTTCTGCTTTCTGCTGCAATTCGTCTTGGAGACCTGCCAAATTCCCTGTATCATTCAAAGCTTGCGCGGCATACTTTCGCGGAAAAATCTTGTATAGCGTGTTTTTAAAGTCATCTCCATCACTAGGCTCTTTGTAATAGGAAACGACATATTTCCCATTCTCATCTTTGAGCTTGATGACAGCAGGAACGGAATGTCCAGACTGTCCTTCCGTTTTTGTTTCCTTATTAAAACCACTGTATAACGAATACAAATAGACGGTTGTTACGTTCCCTATTTTCTTGGCACCATAGATTTTGTGGACTTCAAACTGTTCTTCCGTTTTCATATAAGCTTTTTCATAATAATGAATAATATAGTCTGAAATTGCCTCGTTCATTTCAGAAGTCACTTCAACAGCTGAAGACCGATCCATCGCGTTGCATCCTGTTAATAAAAGGATAATCAAAAGCATTCTTATAAATCCAGATTGCATTCACTTCCCCACTTTCTTAAGACAAATCTTTGCCCCACAGCATTTGAAGAAAATTCATGTAAAATGTAATAAGTACGGAAACAATCAGCAATGAAACTGGAATAAAGCGATATAGGTCCACTCGGAAAATCGTGTAGATGATTATTCCAAACGAGATAGCTGCTGCACCATAATAAACATAAAACATTGGGTACACTGAAAATGGCCCTAAGAACAAGCCTAATACAGCAAACTGAACGCAAAACATGAGAATAGAAAATAGAATCCACTTTTCCTTACCTTTTGTTTTGAGAGCACCGATTAATGCGAAGACTCCCGCTCCAAAAATAATGAGCATTAGCGCCCATTCATAAAGAAAGAACAGGTTTTCGTGATTAACTGCAAAAAAATAACCCATTAATGAAATTGGAATGACAACGAGCAGAAGGTACGAACTTCTTTTTACATATTGAATTGCCTGCATACTGTATCCCCCTCAACTATGATTTTCACAACTATTTTACCATTTTATGGGTTATAAAAGTTCTATTCTTTCAAACTATTCAAACGACTTTAAAATAATATGATAAAATTGAGTAACACAAAACTTAACTTAGTGAAGAAATATGATAATAGAAGGATGCTGCGAGGAGTTGAAAGATCGTTGAAAAGATCCTTTCTTAAATATAACAATAAAAAAGTCCACCTAACGGAATGGGGGGAAGAACATAAACCAACAATCATATGCTTACATGGACTAGGCAGTACAAGCCTCAGCTTTTTGGAGATAGCTGAACGTTTGAAAAATGATTTCAGACTGATAGCGTTTGATGCTCCTGGACACGGAAAATCGGACAGATTTGATTCTGCTGAAGAATATGAGATGCCTAGACTTGTAGAATGGCTTCATGGTTTGCTGCAGCAGCTAAATGTAAGCGATTTCTATTTCCTGACCCATTCTTGGGGAAGTTTCTTATCTCTTCATTACTTGGCCAAGTATTCGAATCAAGTAATCGACACCATCCTAATCGATGGCGGCTATCAAACAAAACGCGTTTGGTCTTCATCACTAGAAGAAGAAATGGATCATTATGAAAAAGATTTTGATGAATATGTTTTTGGTTCTTGGGATGCTTTTTATCAAGCAGAAAAAGAAAATTATTTAACGTGGAGCCCTTTAAAAGAAATTGCTGTTAAAGACTTAGGTGTAGAACGGGACGGCAAAGTTTGCTGGCATGCAAAAGGTGAAACTGCTCGGCACATCATTCGTGGCATGCATCTGCATGAAACAGAAGATATATATCACCTTCTTCCAAAGGGGATCACGCTGCTAGTCGCCACACTTCCTGAGCGTTTATCTGAAATCAGACTACAAACCTCTAATGTGTTCAAACAAAATACCCATGGTCATGTAAAGGTATTACCGAATACGACCCATTTATTGCACTGGGACAGACCAGAGGTGGTAGTAGAAGAAATTCAAGCCAAATGGCTAACAAAAGTAGGAGGTTAAAAGATGGCACACTTGCTCGTGTATTTTTACAAATTGAAACCAGAAGTGAAGGAAAAGTTTCTCGAGATTTCCGCTCAAACCAATAAAAAGTTTCAGGAATATGGCGGAGTGACCGAACAAATCTTTAAGTTATCCACTTCCCCTAAGAACTATGGCATTTCCTCCATTTCAGAAAAACTGCATGTCGAGGAAGATGAGGAGCTCTGGATCGGTCTGCTTCGCTTTCAATCTGAAGAACACGCGCGAATAACGATGGAGGATTTTGACCGAGATTCCGAAGTAAATGAACTATTGAACGAATTTGTTGTTCATGTTGCTCCACTTGAGAAATTAGTTTTTGGGGAGTTTGTTTCCGGACAAGAAGTGGTGACAGTTTAAAATAAATGAGTATGTCTATTAAAAGACAAATCCACAATCATTTTTGTTCAAAACCGTAAGATCTTTTATTAAAACCTTACTTCCAAGGTATATTTTTTCAGCATATTAGAACTCTAATATTATCGCTTAAAGAGTTATAATATGGTTAAAATTATTGTGAAGGAGGTTCTGTAAGTGGACGATATTTTAAATAAAATTCTTTATGAAGTCAGTGGCATTCGTGGAGAGATGACCGAAATGCGAAGTGACATCGTCGATTTAAAAACTGGACAGGACCGCATTGAAAACACATTCATTCCAGAACTAAAGACCGGACAGGACCGCATTGAGAATACACTCATTCCTGAACTAAAAATTGGACAGGACCGCATCGAGAACAAACTTATTCCAGAACTGAAAACTGGACAGGACCGCATTGAGAACAAACTTATTCCAGAACTGAAAACTGGACAAGATCGCATTGAGAACACACTCATTCCTGAACTAAAGACTGGACAGGACCGCATTGAGAACACACTCATTCCTGAACTAAAGACTGGACAGGACCGCATTGAGAACACACTCATTCCTGAACTAAAGACTGGACAGGACCGCATTGAGAACACACTCATTCCTGAACTAAAGACTGGACAGGACCGCATTGAGAATACACTCATTCCTGAACTAAAAACTGGACAGGACCGCATTGAGAACACTCTCATTCCTGAACTAAAGACTGGACAGGATCGCATTGAGAACAAACTCATTCCTGAACTGAAAACTGGACAGGATCGCATTGAGAACAAACTCATTCCTGAACTGAAAACTGGACAGGACCGCATCGAGAACAAACTCATTCCTGAACTGAAAACTGGACAGGACCGCATCGAGAACACTCTCATCCCTGAACTGAAAACTGGACAGGACCGCATTGAGAACACACTTATTCCAGAACTGAAAACTGGACAGGACCGCATCGAGAACACACTCATCCCAGAACTGAAAACTGGACAGGACCGCATTGAGAACACACTTATACCTGAACTGAAAACCGGACAGGACCGCATTGAGAATACACTCATTTCTGAACTGAAAACTGGACAGGACCGCATTGAGAACACTCTCATCCCTGAACTAAAAACTGGACAGGATCGCATTGAAAACACACTCATTCCTGAACTAAAAACTGGACAGGACCGCATTGAAAACAAACTCATTCCAGAACTGAAAACTGGACAGGATCGCATTGAGAACAAACTTGATAGAATGAATTTTAACATTATTTCAAGTATAGGAGATTATACCGATAAGATTATCCATCATTTTGAAGATACTTCTAAAGCATTAAATAAAAACATCATCACAAGTATGGGAGATTATACAGATAAGATCATTCATCACTTTGATGATACTTCTCAGGCATTGAATAAAAGAGTGTTAAGAGTTGAAACTGAAATTGAGAGAGCTAACAGACAGTAAAGGTACCTAGACAAAGAATAGGGTCTTTGCTGTTTTTAATTTGAATACTTGTGAATGTTAAACATATTTTTATGTAAAGAAGGAGGCTAACAATATGACTTGGTTTTGGGTTTTCATCGGAGGCATGTTACTTTTTGCACTTTTTATAGACTGGCGTCGGAAAAGAAATAACAATAATCCGCACAGTTCTACTTACTCAGGTGCTAAGCCTGGGGATAGCACGAATTATCAGATGGGAGACAATCGGTATACAGGTGGCGGCGAATAGAAAAAGCATCTCCTTTAATAGATGAGATGCTTACCCGAATTCTTTTTGATGCGCTTTTTTCATTTTCAAATATTCTTCATCTGTTCTAGCCAGCTTCCACTTCTCTTCAAAAATCGCTGCTGACTTCGCTTTTACAGGGTCGATTTTTCGTTCATTCACCTCCCCGTTTTCTTTGTATTTCCTCCCGCCTTTGTAGTTCGTGTAACGTCGTGCACGTGTATACCCCATCTGCAGGAACTTCCTCGCCATATCAGCTCCGACAAAATCTTTGTTTTTCTTATACTCTAGAAACTGTTCATAAATTTTCTTTGAAGACTTTTCAGCTTCTTCCGGTGTCTTGAAACGCCAATGAGGAAGGATCTCACTTTTATAAGGTTCAACTAAGAGAACGCCTTGTTCCCCGCGTCCAACACGATACTTTTCAGGATGTTTCCGAAAATCTATTTTCTCAAAATCAAGTTCGTAGTCAAAAGCCATTGAATTCCCTCCTTTTTTTATCGTTACCCTAATTGAGCGAAATCAAAAATTCCGAACGTGTTTTCCTGTCTCTTATGAGTTTTTATTCGCATTTTTCAAGCGATGTTTTTGTCGTAACAGATTTAGTTTTTATTAACGATCAATAAAAAATCCGCTGTTCACTTAAGAACAACGGATCTCATACTTATTAAACAGTTACATATAAACTTTCTGAAGCTTCTTCTATAAAAGGACATGGCTTTCCGCTATAAAACACGGTCAGCTCATGCATCGCACGTGTACACACCGTATAGAACAGTTTTCGTTCACGTTCATTTTGATAACCTGATGCATCAAATATAGCAACAGCATCAAACTCGATGCCTTTTGCTAAATATGAAGGTATAACGATTACTCCTCTTTGGAAAGCAGCATCTTCGTCGATCATAAGCCTTACATCCATTGTTCCCTTTAGCGATTCGTACACTTTTTTACTTTCTTTAGCAGAACGACAGATTACAGCAACCGTTTCATGTCCTTCATTTAACCAGCGACTAACGAGCTTTTGAACTTGATCGACATGACTTTTATCACTTTCAACCGCAACGACAGATGGTTTCTCTCCAGAACGATTAAATGGAATAATCGTGCTTCCATCATGTAAAAGACTTTTCGTAAACTCTACGATTTCTTTAGTCGAACGGTAACTTCTAGAGAGCGTGATCGTTTCAGGCTTTTTCTTATCCAATAATTTCTTCAGCCTGCTGAACGATTCATCGGATGCATGGGCGTAAATGGACTGGTTCAAATCTCCGAGCACGGTTAGATTTGCTCTCGGAAATATCCGCTGAATGAACGCGAATTGAAATAGTGAAAAGTCCTGTGCCTCATCAATAAAAACATGTCGCACTGCTGCATTACTTTGAAAACCGATCAATAACTCTTTCACATATAAAAATGGTGTGGCATCTTCATTCGCGAGGTGATTTTGTTTTAAGTTAAACAGCGTTTGATTGCAAATGTCGATCCACGTATCCAGATTGTCTATCAGCTTATTATTTTTTTGAAACAGTTTCGCATAAAGTGACTTAACGTCCAGGAAGGCAAACTGCTCAACTTTTTCTCGCACCGGTTTAAAAGCAATCCTCGTTACATAAGCCGATAATACTTTTTGCTCACTTTCCAAATCATTGAACGAATCTGCTCCGTATTGATTTCGTTCCTGTAATTTCTCATAAAGCTTTGTATACACATTCTTATCGAGAAGCTGAATCTCTTTTTCTACCCAAGGTTTCTTTCGTTCTCGACGCTCAATTTTCTTCAGTTCTTCTAAAATCCAAGCAGACGTTTTTTTCATTCGATAAGGTACGGTTTCACGCTGATCTAGTGAATAAAAGAATTCACTGATCTGTTTTGCTCGAATAACAACACGATCCCGGAATCTTATATCTAAAAACTGCATGCCTGATGTACTCAGTTTATCTACATATCGATGAATCTCATCTAAAAAATCAACAGAAGCTTTAAACTTTATTCCATTGATGCGACTCGACTCACCACTTCCTGAAAGCAGATCCTCCATCTGTTCAAATGGCGTTTCCACGGAGAAATCTTGTGCTAAATGATGGTCGATATAAGCCTGGAAAGTAGTTTGCTCCATGTTTTCTTCACCAAGCTCGGGTAGCACGTTCGCTACATAACTGTTGAACATGTTGTTTGGCGAAAATAAAACAATATGGTGAGATTGCAGTGTTTCACGGTCCCGGTACAATAAGTACGCAACACGCTGAAGGGCTGCTGATGTTTTACCGCAGCCGGCCGCTCCTTGCACGACAAGTAAATCGCTTGATGTGTTTCGAATTATCGCATTTTGTTCTTTCTGAATTGTAGCGACTATGCTTTTCATTTGAGTATTCGCTTGATTGCCTAATACTTGCTGAAGAAGATCGTCCCCGATTGCTTCTCCTGTGTCAAACATGCCTTTAATTTCACCGTTTTTTATAATAAACTGTCTTTTCAGCTCTAATTCACCTGTGATGATTCCGCTCGGCGCACGAAAATCCGCGGTACCAAGAGAATGATCATAATACAAACTAGAGATCGGTGCACGCCAATCATGAACAAGAAAAGAGCTTGTGAGTTCATCATAATAAGAAGCAATCCCGATGTATACGTTCTCGGTCTCAGCTTCATCCACTTCTTTAAAATCAATCCGTCCAAAATAGGGTGACCTTTTTAGTTTTTCATACGTCTTGAGACGAGCTTTTGCTGATGTGTGACTTCGTTCGATTTCGGATAAAAGTTCTGATTGCTGTTTAATGCTTGCTGCTGTTTCGATAGCATCGTCAACATCATCTAAGTTAACTGTAACATCTGACCAAAAGTTTTTTCTAATCTGCACAACATCAGCTAGCTTTCCACCAAGATGATTCTCCAGTTTGGCCGTAGCATCAGAAAGTTTATGAATCACTTTTCCTACTCGTTTTTGTTCATTTTGTTGTTCTCGATTCCAAGTAGTCATCCGATCTCTCCCTACTACAAAATTTATAGTTGACACACACTTCCATTTCATCGTATAATATAATTAGGAGTTATTATAACCTAATTTATTTAAGAAGTGCGTCTTTTCTATAATAGCATATTTCTGTGCAAAATGTACATAGAAGATTTACCGTAAAAAACAGTGAACCTCCACATGGGGGGTTCACTGTTTTTTTGTGAAGTTACACCTGCTTGACCGACTGATTCTCTATAACTCTCTTGATTGCATGCATTTGGCCAAGATGATACGTTTCGTGGAATACTGTAAAGTTTACAAGTTCACCAAAGGTTTTAAAGTTGAAAATTTCTTTCTCCAATTTTTCTTGCAGTCTATCTTCTGGTATTTCTTTTATTCTTACTAGTTGATCGGACAGCTGCTGTTGAAGTTCTTTTAATGTTGGTACTTCTCCTTTCCAATCGGCCGGGCTAGTTCCTCTGTTAAATAACTCAATATAGTGTTTTGGTAAGTTTGAAGATTTTTTCGGAAAATCAAACATAAAATACTCAGCGGTAGTAAGGACATGACCTGCATGCCAGCGAATATTGTTGTTGAACCCTTCAGGCTGGACATCTGCAAGTTCTGCGTTCATAGCTTCCAGGTGATTTAGAAAAAAAGCTCGTGAAAGTTCAAAGTTTTGAATTGTTAAAGTACTCATTCATACTCCTCCTTTATTTTAAAAAAACGATCATACCGACCATTATACAAACCCTATCGCTGCTTCCTCAATAATACGTCCCTTAACGATAGTGATCGTGTATAGGCTGAAATAGATCTTCAGTAGTGTTCCTTACCGCCGAAAAGTGGTCAACGTTATAGTGACCATGCAGAATTTTATTGTGATGGCTTATGATTTGTTCAGCAGTCAACACCTCTGAATCTGTGGTGGAATGACCATCTCCAACTAGTGTCACATCAAAACCTGAGACCGTTGCCATTCTAACTGCCGTATCGATGCAATGTTCTGTCTTACATCCCATAACGACCAGGTGACGAATTTCCTTCTTATTTAAATATTCTAGTAAAGGTGTTCCATAAAAAGAGCTGGTTGCTTTTTTATTAAAAATTTCTGCATGCTCTGGAACTGCAATATCAGGATGAACCTCAAATCCAGCTCCATTTCCCTCTGCAACGTCAAGATCTCGGATAAAAATGATAGAAGCATCTGCTTCTTCCGCTTTATCGATCACTGTGTTGATGTTGCTTAACAGACTGCCTTTGTTAAAAACCTCCTTCTCTTTTTCATTACCGTCTATCAAATCCTTTTGCGCATCAATTACAATTAGAGCTTGCTTCAACTTATCCGCTCCTCTTGAATCATTTTTTCCTTCCAAATTTAATTTCGACATAGAATTCATATATCTTTTTTTTGAACAAATTTTTTAAATTGGTTAATACTAACAAAGCAGTTATATTTTATCGTTGCGAAAAAATTTAAATTAACGAATAATAGAAAAGTTCTATTCGTAAAAGATTTAGGAGGAAAAGGAAATGAAGTACATCATCTTTCTTGCTGGAGTGGCAGCGGTTTTCTTGTTAGCCTACCTTGTCAGCAATGATCGCAAAAAAATTAAATACAGACCCATCTTAACCATGCTTGGGTTGCAGTTAATTCTTACATACTTTCTATTAAATACAGGTGTTGGCCTCGTTATTATAAAAGGTATTTCTAAACTGTTTGAAAAGTTATTAGGCTATGCAGGAGCTGGGATCGATTTCGTGTTTGGTGGACTTGCAAATGAAGCAGCCATGCCGTTCTTTTTAAACGTATTGCTGCCAATCGTATTTATTTCAGTTTTGATCGGTATTGCTCAACACTTCAGGATTTTGCCGTTTATTATTAAATGGGTTGGATTTGCCTTAAGTAAAGTGAATGGTTTAGGAAGACTAGAATCTTATAATGCCGTGGCATCTGCGGTTTTTGGTCAGTCCGAAGTATTTATCTCCGTAAAAAAACTGTTAGGTCATATGCCGAAGCATCGGCTATATACACTTTGTACATCAGCTATGTCTACTGTTTCGGCCTCAATCTTAGGGGCATACATGACGATGATCGATCCAAAGTACGTTGTAACGGCCTTGGTGCTTAACTTGTTTGGTGGATTCATTATCGCAAACATCATAAATCCGTATGAAGTAACTGCTGATGATGACATCATTGAGATCGAAGAAGAAAAACAAACGTTTTTTGAGATGCTCGGTGAGTACATTATGGATGGATTTAAAGTAGCTGTTATCGTGGGAGCCATGCTTTTAGGATTTGTTGCGTTGATTGCGTTAATCAATGACGTGTTTGATATGGTGTTCGGCATTACCTTCCAAACGATGCTTGGATATGTGTTCGCACCTGTTGCATTCCTTGTCGGGATTCCATGGGCAGAAGCCGTTTCAGCTGGTACAATCATGGCAACAAAACTTGTTTCCAACGAATTTGTCGCTATGATGGATTTGGCCAAGTATGCAAAGAATATGTCCGACCGTACAATCGGTATTGTATCCGTGTTCCTCGTATCGTTTGCCAACTTCTCTTCAATCGGTATTATCACTGGAGCAGTTAAGGGGCTTCACGAAGAGCAAGGAAACACTGTTGCCCGCTTTGGTTTAAAACTTCTCTACGGTGCAACATTAGTAAGTATTTTATCCGCTGCCATAGCCGGTTTATTTCTATAAGCAAATAAAAAAAGAAGCCTAGGCTTCTTTTTTTGTTTCACTTTTTATGTAACTGCTGAAAACGCAGGAGGATATTCAACCTTCCCTTTTATCCCTTCCAACGATCCCTTTTTTAGCTCAAGTACCATAAATACTTCTTCTGGAACTGGAAATGGTGAATGTATTCCTTTTGCAACAGAAGAAACGAATCCAAACTTCGGATAAAAGTCAGGATGTCCCAATACGACCACATGCTCATAACCTAATTGTTGTGCTTTTTCTAAACCGGTTTGTACTAAAAGAGTTCCTATTCCCTGCTTTTGATGCTGAGGAGAAACAGCCATTGGGGCAAGCGCTAGTGTAGGTACTTGTTCGTTCTCTGTCTGAATCGTCACTTCACTGAACAGAATGTGACCAACAACTTCTTCATCCTTTTCAGCTATTAAAGATAGTTCTGGCACGAACCACTCTGAATCACGTATAGCTCTTATTAGCTTACTTTCACCTTCACCGTTAAAAGCAGAAGAGTTAATTTCATCGATGACAATGTAATCTGCTTCCTTTTCAATTCTGATTTTTATCATATGAACTTTCCTTTCCAAATCTTATATATTCACTATATCTTCTTTGAATGATACCCAACAACATAAAAAAACTGCCGCCTCACTATAGAGACAGCAGTTGTTCATGCTATTGAAGTTCAGCTGCAAATTGACCTGGTACCAATTTTAACGTTTCGTGAACTGTGTTTAATTTTTCTTCAAAAGCTGTGAATAATTCGTCAGCTTCAGTTGCTTTTGCTTCATCTTCTAATCCAGCCACGCGAGCTTCGTAAGATTTCTTCAGTTCTTCAAGAGAACCTTTTACAGCTTCTTGGTTTTCTTTTGATAGATCTGACGGTACTTCAATAGATGGAATTTCAGCTACAGCCTTTTCACCAGCTGCTTTTGCATCAGCTTTTAATTTATCGAGATCTGCTTGAGCAAGTGCTTCTTCGCCCTCTTTTTCAAGACCTGCAGCATATGCATTAAATGGTGCATGGTATCCGCGAAGTTTGTTTACAAGCTCACCTTCGAAGTTAAGAAGTGTAATCTTTTCAGCATTTCCGTCTACTTTCTTCTCAGCCGCTGCTGGCTTTGCTTCTTCTTTTGGTTTCTCTTCTTCCTTGCTGCACCCTACGCTAAGCGCAAGTAAAGCAGCTGCAGTTACCGCTAAAAATTTTTTCATCGAGATAGCCCCCTGTATATATTTCTATTTTTTGGAACTTTCTCATTTTAATACTTTTTCTTACTATTGTAAATCAAAATGTATCCGTTTTCTCTTTTTTCAAAAAAAATAATACTCAAGCCTTAATATGATTGAATTATCAAACTATTTTTATAATTTTAATTCCTAATCCTTTTAATATAAAAGTTATAACACTATACTAAACTATTAACTCCTTTAAACTTTTCTCATGATTTAAGAGCCATTCTTTTCTCCAAAGACCCCCTGCATAACCAGTAAGCTTCCCATTCGTCCCAATGATTCTATGACACGGAATAATAATGCTTAATTTGTTCCTCCCGTTTGCACTTCCTACAGCCCTGACCGCTTTTTCATTTTGAAGCATGTTTGCAATATCACGGTATGATGCGGTTTTAGCAAAAGGGATCTGTAAAAGCGAATCCCAAACAGCCTGTTGAAATGGTGTTCCATTCAATTTATAGGCAAAAGTAAATGTTTTGCGCTTTCCTAAAAAGTATTCATGAAGTTGTGTGCAGCAATCTTGTAGAACAGCTGGTATTTCTCTCTGGTGCTCAATTGCTGACAATCTATCAACGAACATTATTGAGTAGACCGTATCTTCGCTGCTCACCATCTCAAGAACACCTATAGGAGATTCGTAGTCCAATTTGAACAGTTTACTCATACAAAGACCTCCAAAGATAAAAAGTGGCGTACCCTTCCCATCCACTCCAATTTTCCGCGAATTTCTTTAATTCATCGATTGTTGGTTTACGATCCTGTTCCAACTGTTTCATTACCGCGTTGTGTAGTCCTACATCAGCTATCGGATATGCATTGGGCTTTAACAGACATTTCATTAAACAATAGTCTGCTGTCCAAGCTCCGATTCCTCTTATGGAAATCAGTTGTTGAGCAGGATTTTTAGACTCTTTCAATGCTTTCTTTGACAGTTGGCCAGAACTCATCTCTTTTGCCACACCAATCACGTACTCTGCTTTCCTCTCAGTAAATTGAAGCTTTCGTAAGTCATCGGTTTTAAGATTTGCGATTACTTCCGGCGTTGGGTGTAACCAGAACAACTTTCCATTGCAATTCAGCTTCTCACCAAAGTTCTCAACAAACCTTCGTTTTAGCGTATAAGCAAACTTTAAGTTGATTTGCTGTCCCATGATTGCCCAAGTCAAAGCTTCAAACAAATCAGGAATTCCAATGATCCGTAAACCGTAATACCTTTGTGTAAGTGGATGAAGGATGGGGTCTTCAGAAGCAGCTTCATAAAAAACAGAAAGATCTCGCTCCAAATCAAACCATTCCGTAATATACCCAACCACTATTTCTTTTTGTTTTGTTTTTTTATCTAGAAACTTTACGATTAACTTTTGATCTTTGCAGTTTATTTTCATCAAAATTCTATCATTATCGACTTTTATTAGTTTATAAAGTGTATCTTCCTGTATGTCATGCATCACTTCCAGCTGTGATCTTCCGAGGAATGTGAGACATTCAGAAAAGCTGAATTCGTTTGGCAAGTGTATTTCTAGATGATCACCGCAATCTGTCCACTGCATATCCTGCCTCCTTTTTAGATTTTCGATAGTCACTTGGAGAACAGTTTTTGATCTGACGAAACGTTTTATAAAAATTTGAAGGACTATGAAAGCCAGCTTCATAACAGATTTCAAGATTTGTTTTTGATGAATTTAACAGCAGGAATGCCGCTTTATCTATGCGAATCTTCTCCACATATTCACGTGGCGTTTCGTTCATCTCTTCTTTAAACAGCCGCTCTAAATAAAAGGAACTCACACCTGCGTAATCTGCTACATCTTGCAAAAGAATGCGCTTGTGATGGTTGTTCACTAAGTAACTCGTTGCTTTTCTTATTAAATCAATCTGTGGACAATGTTCGACCTCAGGCTGGCACCTCTTACATGCACGGTATCCCGCCTCTTCACATTGCATGATCGTATCATAAAACACGACATTCTTCTTTTTGGGCTTTCGTGATCGACAGGACGGACGGCAAAAAATTTTCGTTGTCTTAACTGCCGTATAAAACAAACCGTCATAAGACCGATCGCATTCCATAATTTTATCCCACTTCTCGTCAAATGACATATGTACGCAACTCACTGTTTATCCCTCCACCCATCATCTTTTCTTTATTTTATCAAGCAAAAATCTTAAAGTCGTCCTCAATCTTGCTGTTATGGTCTGTGTAAAATAAAAAGAGAGTGACAAATAGCCACTCTCTTTCCTTTGTAATTATTTCACAGCCGCAACACGGCCATTCTTTTTTCGGGTGCCACTTGTTTTGTATTGATAAAGTATGACTGCAGCGATGACAAAAGATGTAATTCCAAAGCCAATCACCATGTTAAAGAATCCAATCGTATCCAAAAACAAACCCGTTAACAGCATCAACACTTGGAAGATGATGTTATCAACCATCCCCTTAATGGAGAAAAATCTTCCGTGATAATCAGATGGCACATCCGTTTGAAAGATGGTCGTGACAACCGGGAATAATGTGCCCGCTGCTAGACCAAACAGTCCGAACGAGAGAACAGACATGATCGGATGATCTGCTAAAAATAAAGAGGTATGTGCGGTAGCAATAATGAACGTGATTGCAAACATGTAAGATAATTTCGGATTGTCTCTAAAAAACCTTTTGGATAAAAACGTACCAATGAATACACAAACCCCTTCTGTTGTATACAGGATCCCTTTAATACCCGCATTATCTTGAAGCTCGCTGATCTCGATCACCATTAAATTGAAGCCGGATAAAAATAAGTAAGCTGGAATCAACAAGAAGATACCATAAACCACTTTCGGCTGTTTTTTAACCATAGGATAGAGCTCAGCTAGCGTTCTGAAGAAGTTTTCTTTTCTGCCAGACTTATCTACTTCTTTCGGCTTCTCTTCCACATTTAAAAAGAACGTAGAAATAAGTAGAATTACATATGAAACAAGCGTTACCGTATACAAAGAAAATAGAGACATGCCGACAAGCATCACACCGCCGAGTGCTGTTCCAACAATTCGAGAAGCTGTAAAGATGTTCATGTTGACGCCGTTCGCATCAAGAAGTTCTTCCTTTTTTACGATTAACGGCAGCATGGTCTGCATGGCAGGCTGTGAAAACGTTCCGGAAATTCCGATGACGAGCGTATAAACAACCATCCACCAAACATTGTTGTAAGCGATCGCTAAGTACATAAAAAAGACCGCTGCACAGCGAGCAAATCCCGCATATATTAATATCTTTTTCTTGTTGCTGCGATCTATAATTCGTCCGGCCATCGGTGCCAAGAATATACCAACAAGAAAACCTGCTAAAATAATAAGTGCCTGCAGAAAGGATGACTCTACATTCATCTGCAAAAATTCAAGGTTCCCAATTATTCCTACCCAAAGTCCAGTACTTGATACAGCAAGACCAAACATTAAAATTAAAAAATTCCGGTTTCTCCACATGTTCTCTTTCCCCTTTCAGTCACACCGAAACAGTACATCTATGTTTATCAAAAAATTACTTAACAAAGTAAAATAGACTCATTATTCAGTATACAGTATTTAGAAACTGTGAAGGAGAAATAAATCTTCATTTTTTTCTTATTTTTACACTCTGTTATAATGACTACAGTAGAAGTTCGAAAGGGGTACATTATGAAACAATTAATCCTTGCTGAAAAGCCGAGTGTGGCACGCGACCTTGCCCGTGTCCTAGGCTGCAAGCAACAAAATAAAAGCTATATTGAAGGTTCAAAGCACATTGTAACGTGGGCACTTGGTCACTTAGTTGAACTAAAAATGCCTGAAGACTATGACAAGCAATATAAACAATGGCGCTTAGAAGATCTCCCCATCATTCCAAAACATATGGGATTAAAAGTGATCCGCCAAGTCAGTCATCAATTCCGTGCGATTGAACAGCTCGCTAAACGGAAAGAAATCGGTGAGCTTGTAATTGCGACCGATGCTGGACGTGAAGGTGAACTGGTTGCGCGCTGGATCATGGAAAAAGTGAGATGGCAAAAACCTGTGAAGCGACTATGGATTTCATCTCAAACCGATAAAGCAATACGTGATGGATTCAACCAGCTCAAACCCGCTAAGCAATATGACAACCTATATCAATCTGCTGTTTGCCGTTCTGAAGCAGATTGGCTGATCGGACTAAACGTGACACGTGCACTAACAACGAAATACAATGATCCGCTTTCTGCTGGCCGTGTACAGACACCGACACTTGCTATGATTTTAGAACGTGAGCAAGAAATTAACTCGTTTCAGCCAAAAGACTTTTGGACGATTGATGCGACGATCGGGATGTTAAAAGCATCTTGGGAACGCAACGGCGAGAAGCGTCTTTTTGAAGAGAAAAAAGCGGCAGACATCGTTAGCAAAGTTAAGGGACAGCAAGCAACTGTTTCTTCTCTTCAAAAGAAAGAAAAAACAGAGGCACATCCGATGCCTTACGATCTTACTGAACTGCAGCGTGACGCGAACCGCCGTTTCGGGTTCTCTGCTAAGAAAACATCGTCTGTTCTTCAAAAGCTTTATGAGCAATATAAGCTAGTTACGTATCCAAGAACAGATTCCCGCTACTTAACAAAAGATATGGAAAACACGATGTATGATCGCCTTCAGGGGATGTCATCTGGCTATCGTGAAGAAGTGCAGCCCCTTTTAAAACAAAAAGGAAATGTTGTCGCAAAGAAAGTATTCAATGACAGCAAAGTGACCGATCATCATGCGATCATTCCGACGGATGAACCGTTGCACTTAGGTGATCTCGATAACGATGAGCGTAAACTTTATGATTTAATCGCACGCCGATTCCTTGCTCTGTTCTATCCTGCGTATCGAACGGAGACGCTGACCGCTGCAATGAATGTTGCAGGCGAGACGTTCATGGCACGTGAAACATTGGTGTTAGACCCTGGTTTTAAAGTGCTGTCTGGTAAAGAAGAAGAAAGCCCTCGTGCACTTGCTAATCTAAAGGAAGGGCAAACACTTTCTGTTAAAGAGGTGAATGCGGAGAAAAAGCTTACTGAACCACCTTCCCGTTTTACAGAGGCCGACCTATTATCTCGTATGGAAAAATACAGTCTTGGAACACCTGCAACGCGGGCAGATATCATTGAAAGACTCTTAGGATCTGAAGTGCTCGATCGTAAAAACAACAAGCTGCATCCTACGCCAAAAGGAAAACAGCTGATTGATCTTGTGAATGATGAGTTGAAGTCACCTGAATTAACAGCTAAATGGGAGCAAGATCTAGAGGCCATTGCACGCGGAAAAGGAAATCCAAAAGAGTTTCTAGAAAACATCCGCAAGCAGACAAAGCAGCTTGTGATGGAAATCAAAACAAGTTCGCAGGAATACCGTGCTCATAACCTAACAGGCTCCAAGTGTCCAGAGTGCGGAGAGCTATTAAAGGAAGTAAAGGGCCGTGACGGCAAAGTGCTTGTCTGCTCCGATCGCGAGTGTTCATACCGCCGCCGAAAAGATCCGAAGCTATCGAACCGACGCTGTCCGCAGTGCCATAAGAAAATGGAGCTTCACAACGGAAAAGCCGGCACATACTTTCAATGCAAGCCATGTAATGTGGTGGAAAAAGCAGACGATAAGAAAAAGAAGGTTACGAAGCGAGAAGAACGGCAGCTGCTCAAAAAATACAGCGCAAACAACAAAGAGGACGAAGGCTTTGGGAATAGTTTAGCTGATGCATTAAAGGCAGCTATGAAAGATAAAAAATAGATAAAAAGCTGACTTCTGCGGCCGAAAAATAGCATGTTAATGCTGTTTAGACCTGATGAAGTCAGCTTTCTTTAGTTTAGGGGAATTGAATTTGTACGCTTCAACCGTTTATTTGTCCGATTGCATAACGAATCTGTCTGATTCTAGCGTTTATCTGTCCGATCAAACGATTAATCTGTCCAATTTCTAAGTACGCTCTTCATACTCAATCTTTACTCAACCTTAAATGTTGCAGATGCCACTGCATCATAACCGCTTCCATAGAAATAAACTATTTTATATGTGGATCCTTGTTTGTAACGTGTTGCATTTACATTGTTTTTCGGATTATACATAAATTTACATGTTCCGCCACTAACCTCTGTGTACTGCCACCAAATCGATTCCACCTCACCTGGATTTTCGTTTACTTCATACAAACCCACCCAGTCACTTTTAGGAGCTCTAACACCTTCCACAACCACATCTAATGTATCCTCTATACCGTTTACTTTCTCTTTTGATAATGTTATTTTTATCGGCTCACCTTTCTTTGTTCTGCCTATGGCCTTGATTGAATTCGTACTGATATTTCTATATGCATCGAGTGCAAACACTTCTATATCATAAGTTGTAGATGGTGCTAATCCTTCAAGATTAAGAATGAGGGGATTAGGAACAGGATCTTTATAAAATTCCGAGAAACCTAAGTATTCTTTTGCTACTTGTTTTGTCTCAGTATTTGTAACAATTACCTTGTAATCATGAACGAGCAAATTATCTTTTGCTTGTGTGAACATGATTGCAAGACTTGTAGCTGTCGTCATATCGTTTGCAATGGAAAGCATGGCGTCTTTCGTAAAGAATGGTGGCTTTTTATCTTTTCTAGCATCTGTGTATTTAAAAGTGTTCTTATTAGCAGGTAAATTTATTTCAAACGGTTCCCCTGTCCAATCATTGTTATGAATATCACGGCGGTTAATTAACACTTTATTCTCATACACTTCAACAATTAAAGCTTGGTTAAGGATATCTGCTCCCTCAGGAACTTCACCCTGAATTCGCCCTGCGTCTAGCCACAGATAGGCACCTGTTGAAGTCCCAATTGTAGTAAAATCTTCTTGATATATAATCCTCGGATCATCTAACGGATAGTGGGTATGCCCTGAGAAAGTAATAACTTGCGGGTATTTTTTCAATGTATCGTAAAATAAATCTCTATTAACATTAAACCCCCATTCGCTTCCATACATCGTATCTTTAATCGGCTGATGGTGAAATACAAAGATTGGCTTTTTAGGATCATCAGCTTGTGCTTGTTTTAATTGATCAGACAGCCATTCAATTTGTGATACGGAAAACGTTCCTTCCGTTACCCCATCTTCTGTCCCTAGCACAATAAAATGGTAGCCTTTTATAACCTGGTGAAAGTAGATGGAAGGCATTTTTGTGACATCTAAAAAGCGTTTTTGAGCATCCGCCTCAGACAATCCGTTCCAATAATCATGGTTCCCAATTGCAATTAATGAAACTGCCTTTGCCTGTTTATGCGTTTCATAGGTAGATTTATACTTCTCATATTCTGGAAGCAGCCCATTATCTGTTAAATCACCTACAATAGCAAACGCATCTTGTTTAGGAGCGAGTTGATTCAATTGTTTTAATGTTGTTTGAAATTTATTAAACGTTTGGTCTGACTTTTCATTCATATGTATATCACTTATCACAGGAAAGACTAGTGTTGGTTTGCGGCGGCTGCTAACCTTCCCACCGTCAGCAAGTACTTCTAATGAGTTAATTGGATCTAAGAACGTTAACCCCAGTGAAAGCCCTGCAACCTTTGTTGTGCGTTCAATAAATGACCTGCGTGTAATCTTAGACTTTTGGTCTGAAGGCTGATTATCAATTGAATTTGTCATGTTTATCTTCTCTCCCATCAAGATGTCATGTTACACCGAGAATTATATGGTTGAAATATAAAACCTTGATTACAGAAGGGTTAATGATTGTTAAGTTTATATATTGGAATTTGTGAGTATTCAAAAGCAACAAATAGCTCACTCTTATATTGTTAGTACTAAAAATTACGTGAATAGATTTTGTGGCATTTTTTTATATACGCAATTACGACGATTGTCCATATCAAAAAATATAAAGAGGATGAAATCAAGTCTTTGATTCACCCTCTTTACGTTGTTTACTGCCCTACTCCAGCTGACTTTTTCTCCATTTGCTTCTCATGCGCTTTTCCATGAGCTCGGTTTCTATCTTCTTCCACCTCACGCGACATTTTTACCCCTTCAGCTACGCTTGTTGAAGAGACTTGCTGTAAACCGTTTTGATCTTTTTGATAAACGAAGGATGCTCTTGTTGATATAGCTGCACCTGGAGACGTAACAAACGGCACAACACGATAGTCGGTACGCCACTCTTCTGGCGTTACCGTACATCGTACATACCCTCGGTAATCGTTAAAAAATTTGATATGCGGATTCAATCCCAAAATTTTATCCGTATCTGCTCGTTTATCCGCACCATTTCCTCCAGAAGTAATGGATGTTCCTACAAATTCAGCACCAATCACTTTTGAAGCTGAATCATCATAGTTCGTTCTCAAATCACACGCCCAGCTGGCATGTACATCTCCTGTTAAAACGACTAGATTATTTAAATTCTTAGACTCAATAAAATCAGTAATGCGCTGACGTGACGCTGTGTAACCGTCCCATGCATCCATGCTTAGTCGAGGTGCAGTACTTGACCCATAGTTTCGCTGAGCAAAGAACACTTGTTGAGCAAGAACGTTCCAGTGAGCTTTTGAGTTTCCTAGATTCTGTAGCAGCCAACTTTCCTGCTCTTTCCCCATCAACGTTCGGTTCGGATCTTGTGATTCGGGTGATGGGGGTTTGCTTCCATCTCCATTTGCTTGATCATCACGATATTGACGCGTATCCATCACATTGAATGCAGCCAGGTTACCGTAAGAAAAGTCACGGTACAACAACATGTCCGCTCCATGCGGAAGGGAGGAGCGACGCAATGGCATGTGTTCATAATAAGCTTGATAAGCTGCAGCTCGTCGCTTTACAAATGCTTCTACTGACTGATCTTTTTCAGGGATCATGTTGGCATAGTTATTCTCAACTTCATGATCATCCCAAGTAACGATCCACGGAAACGCTGCATGTGCAGCCTTAAGATTTCCATCTGAGCGGTATTGTGCATGTCTATTTCGGTAGTCTCCTAGTGTCATAATCTCAGGTCCGCTATGAGTGCGAACATTTCCAGATGGAGATACGTATTCATTTGGTCCGTATTCATAAATATAATCCCCAAGGTGAACGACGAAATCTAAATTTTCTTCAGACATATGCTGATACGCTGTAAAGAAACCATGCTCATATTGCTGACAAGAAGCAAATGCAAATGTCATGTTTTTCACGTGAGCATCCTTTTTAGGAAGTGTCTTTGTTCTGCCGACAGGACTTAATTCATGACCACTTTTAAAACGATAAAAGTACACATGATCTGGCTTTAGTCCCTCTACATCAACGTGAACAGAATGAGCTAGATTAGGCCGCGCAAATTCCGTTCCCTTTTGCACGATTTTCTTAAACCTTTCATCTTCAGCAATTTCCCATTTAACAGATACCGCTTCGTCTGGCATCCCCCCTCCATTCAGTGGGTCGGGTGCTAATCTTGTCCATAACACAACACTATTAGATAACGGATCGCCTGATGCCACACCTAATGTAAAAGGGTAGTTTCTAAACTCGGGTGCTGCGTTCACTTCGTTGCTGCCTAGGGATTGGGCAATTGTGAGTCCCAGTGAAATACCTGCAATTTTTCCGGCACCTGTGAGGAATGTTCTTCGATTCAGTTTGTTTTTTTTTAAGCTGTCGTCTGTAAGCTTCTTAATCCATTCGTCCATCGGTCTTTCATCCATCATTGATGCAACCCCTTTAAAATGAATTTTTACAATGCTCATTATAAATTGGGAATGTTAAGAAACCATTTCCTAATGTAAACGTATAAACATGTACCCTTAGGAAATTATTACTAAATTAAGACTGATCAAAGTCCATATGTGTTTACCATCAAGGTTCGACAACGATTGAATAAAATAACGAATCATTCATATGGCCTGTTTTTCTTCATACTATCTTTAAGAGATGTTCATAAAAACATAAGAAAGATTCGGTGATGACAAGTGGCACTAAGGCGGAAAAAGAAGAAAAAACAATACGGAGAGCACTATTCGTGGTTTGACTTTTTATGTGATGTTCTGTTTTTTATACCCGAGATTTTAATTTGGTTGATTCGTATACTTGGAAAGGGCATATTCAGGCTTTTCGATGGTATATAAAAAAACAACTCTCATAATAGAGAGTTGCTTATTAGTTTGATTTTTGCAGTGTTATAGATACCGTTGTCCCTTGTCCTGCTCGGCTCTGAACTTTTAGGTCACCTTTGTGCTCCGTAATGATTTTATTGCTGATGGTGAGGCCAAGGCCAATCCCTTTTTCTTTATTTGTAAAAAACGGTACCCCAATACTTTTTAAACGTTCCTCCTCAATTCCAATACCATTGTCCACAAATAGAAGTTTCACCTTTTTGTCTGTTTCTTCAATAGCTATCGTTAGTATTCCGCCTTCGTTCATCGCTTCGATCGCATTCTTTATTACATTAATAAAAACTTGTTTAATTTGATTTTTTTCACAAAAGACATACAATTTCTTCTCTTTAAATAGAAGGCGGATCTCTACGTTGTATAAGTTTGCTTCTGATGTTAACAGCATTACCGTATCTTGCAGCAGTTGAATAATATTTACGTCTTTCTTAATTTGAGTTGCATCAGGTTTAGCCAGTGCCATAAACTCGTTAACGATCGATTCTATTCGATGAAGCTCATCGCAAATCACTTCATTGTATAGATAGATTTTCTCCCGATCATAATCACCATTTTTCATTAAGGAAAACAAGCCTTTTATAGATGTCAACGGGTTGCGAATCTCATGAGCAACTCCTGCTGCCAGTTCTCCTAAGACTGCAAGCTTTTCACTGTTCCGTATATATTCATCTGCTTTTTTCTTTTCAGTAATGTCTCTAGAAATAAATACGATTCCTTCAATTTCACCTTCATCAGAAACCATGGGCATCCCTTTTCCCTCTAAAAGGATCGGGTGACCTGAAGCATGCATTTTTCGATAAACAAGTGGCATTGGATTCTTTGATGATGACACTAGGTTTATATAGTTCTTTACTAATTCATGGTCTTCAACATGAATGCAATTCAAAGAGTTTGTACCAAGGAGAGTTTGCGGATCGATTCCTAACACACTCTTATAGGAAAGAGAAGCATATAAATATTTCCCTTCTGCATCTACTAAGCAAATCAAATCATTGCTGTGATCGAGAATAATTCTATGCTTAAACTCGTTCTGCTTTAGCGCAGCTTCTGCTTTCTTTCTTTTGGTGATATCTCGAGATGCAACAATTGCAGCATGATTGTCTTTTTGATAAATCGGTTTACCTTTCGATTCAAGCCAGATATAAGAACCATCTTTTGTTAAATATCTATACTCAACAGTTAGTGGTATTTGTTCAGCAATCATCCTAGTAAATTCTGAAATAACATGGACTCGGTCTTCTGGGTGAACGAGATCAAAAGGTGTTGAGCCAATAGCCTCTTCTTGTGGGTAACCGGTTACCAGGCTATAAGAAGGAGTCAGAGAAGTAAAAACACCTTCCATATTAACAACCCCTATAATATCAATCATATTTTCAGTAATGAGTTTCAAATGCTCTAACGTTTCCTGCTTTTCAATGTGCTGCTGCGTTAAATTCCGAATGATAATCTGTGTAGCATGGGATGAAAACATGAGCGGAAATCCAATAACTTCTAATTGAATATAATTACCTTTTTGGGTAATCCATGTTTGTTCACTAGGCTTCGGTGCAATTCCATTGCCGCATGACTGGATGCGTTCCTCCACTATGTCATGCACTTCTGTAGAAAGGTTATTCCAGATTGGCTTGCCGATGATGTCTTCTTCCGCTTCGAGAATTTTTCTAGCAGCAGGATTAACATATACCCATTTTCTATCTTTTTGGATAAGAAAAGGAGTCTCAGAATGTTCAAATTGGCTGGCATAATTTTTAATTTGATTAATGACAAGACGATCTGCTGCGGGTTGACCATCTGAAATTTTCATATCCACCCTCCATGCAAACGTTAATCAAAACGTTTCGTTTGTAATTAACTAAATTATAAACATAGAGTTCTTCGTAAATAAAGATATTTTTCACGATTATTCATAATATTGAAAAGTTCATAAAGTGAGCTAAGTTGTCCTGAATTAAAGAAGTATCTGCCTTTTTAAAAAGTCAGATTGTGTTTCTTGAAACAAAAGAGCTGCACCTTTTATGGCTATTTTTCTTTCTGGGGCAGTTACGGAGGCCATGATGATCTGTTCTTGATTGTAATAGAGCATGCTCATAACAACGGTTGTTTTATGACTGTATTGAAAAATATCTACATCTACCAATTCACCTCCAATCATTACTCGAAAAAAACGGTATTTCGGGGAACTTCTCATCTCCATGACCCCCTTAATCTTTTAAGTAATTATACTTTGGTCATAAAAGTTTTGTTATTTAAATAGTAAATAACTCCTAATAATTTGTCAATATATTCTGTCAATTAAAGTCGATTTCCTGGGAAATTAGTTGTAGGTTGGAAAATAGTACAGATTTATTAAATGCTATTATTTTTTATTCCGTTGAGTTATTAAGAAAAGGCGCTTCATGCAGAAGGCTCATCGCACACTACATTGAACTGTAATTTATCCAATTACTAGAGCTACACGCTTTGCAAATCGAACCATAAGTAAACGAAAAAATAAAAAGGCCAGTCTAATTAAGACCGGCCTCACATATCTTTAAGCTTCTTTTTCAACTAGTTGTTGTTCAGAATCAGCGGGTATAGAGTTATCTTTAATCTCTACTTCCCTCTTAGTAATTTCAATCTTTTTCACTTGATGTCCATCTATTTCAATCACTTTGAAGTCATAACCTTCATACGCAATAACTTGATGTTCTTGAATTTCAGAGTTCTGAGATAAAACCCATCCACCAATTGTATCGAGTTCACTGTCATCGATTTGAAGTCCGTAAATGTCGTTCACTTCAGCGATCAGTACTTTACCGTCAAAGTGCTTTACATTTGGACTTACTGCTTGAATCATTGGTGATTCATCTTCATCAAATTCATCTCGAATTTCACCAACTAGCTCTTCCAAAATATCCTCAATGGTTACAATTCCTGCTGTTCCACCATATTCATCAACAAGGACCGCCATATGAAAACCTTTTTTCTGAAGCTTTAGTAATGTTTCTTTTATTGGTGTATTTTCAAAAACGCTTAGTGTTGGCCGTATATAATGTTCAAGCGGATATTCCTTACCTTTGATCAAGTCAAAGAACACTTCTTTCGCATTGACCATACCAAGCACATTATCTTTATCTTCCCCTACAACAGGGTAACGTGTATATTTTTCTTCAGCAATTATATTAATATTTTCTGCAACAGTATTGTCTTCATATAGACAAACCATTTCAGTACGGGGGACCATGATCTCTTTTGCAGTTCTGTCATCAAATTCAAATACTTTTTCTACATAACTGAACTCAGATTTGTTGATTTCACCACTTTTGTAGCTTTCGCTCAATATTAGACGAAGCTCTTCTTCGGTATGCGCCATATCATGCTCCGATGCAGGCTTCAATCCGAACATTCTTACTAAAAGCTGAGCGCTTCCGTTTAAGAACCAAATGAACGGATACATCACTCTGTAGAATCCAATCAATGCAGGTGATAACCATAAACTAATTGTTTCTGCTTTTTGAATAGCTACCGTTTTTGGTGCAAGCTCACCAAGTACAACATGTAAAAAAGTAATGGATGCAAACGCAATCGCAAATGACAACGTATGAACAATCGCCGGACTTAATTCCATTCTCTCAAAAACTGGACCAAGAATTGCTTCGACTGTAGGTTCACCTAACCAACCTAATCCCAGCGCAGTAATCGTAATACCAAGCTGACAGGCTGAGAGTGATCCGTCAAGGTTTGAGATAACCTTTTGTGCTGCAATTGCTCGTTTGTTACCCTCTTCCGCAAGCTGATCAATTCGTGTTTTACGAATCTTAACAATCGCAAATTCTGCTGCTACGAAAAAAGCTGTGAGTAGAATTAATACGGCTACTGCAAGTAATTTCAATAAGGTCAAACTGTCCAAAAAGACTCCTTATACCCCAAATGTTCTGGAATATAAGTTGTCACCTCCTAAGTGTTTTAAATTTTATTAATTTAGAAAAGTATATCATAGAAATGCAGAACTTACTTAAAAAACCTCTTATCCCCTATTTTTAACAGAATTTATTGTTTCTTAATTTTGTTGGAGCGAGAATCTAATCCCAAGACTTTATTCTGCTATTTCCACGGTATCCAGGTTTTGCTCCTTTTTTAGGACAAGTTTGTTTTCTTTTTCATCGTAGTAATAAATGTTCATACGGTTATCTTCATCAGATTCAGTATTACCGCTGTACAGACCAAAATACCCATTTCCTAGTGGTACAAGGTTCTTATTGAAGCGAGTTGAATTAGCTGTGTCATTATATATATGATCTACCGTAACCTCGCCGCCCTTTCCTCCTATGAACAATAGAAAAATAGCAATAAAGATTAACGTTTTACGAATTCTGCGCAGCTCATTTGATGTTTCTGAATGCACTTTACAATCCCCCAATCACGATTTCCCCAACTAAAAATATCGCAAATTAAACTACATTATTAAATAAATTTGGTTCTATTTATGGAATACTTATCCAATTATACGTGTTATTATTGTCTTTAGAAAAGAGAAAAATGTTATAGAAGGGGCGATTACGGACTGTGGAATTTGTATTAGAGAATAAATGGGTATTTCTTATTCTGGCAGAGGTTGTATTTTGGCTATCCACCCTATCCTTTTTGTTAGTAAGGTATTGGTTCAATTTAAAGAGATTAAGTGTAGCTTTTTTCATTCTTTTTCTCGTTAATGATTTATGGATTGCTACAATGGGATATTTTGATTATTTGAGAACTGGCGAATTCTCTGCTTATCAGATTATTATTCTGGTTGTTATCGCCTATGCTTTCATTTATGGAAAAAGTGATTTTCAAAAGCTTGATGCTTTTATTCAACGAAAAGTGGCAAAATGGCGCGGATTGCCTGCACCTGAACTTACTTCAACCAAACCACTATACGGAATGGAGCATGCTAAACAAGAAAGAAGAAACTTTTATAAACACCTGATTGCCTTTATTGCCGTTCAGTGTTTGTTTGTAGTCATGTTTGGTCTCTCTGACTCGGTTTCCAGCCTACAAATAGATACGCTATTTGCAGAGTGGTATGATCAAAAACAAACTGAGCTGTTTTACAAAAGTGACACAGCCAATAACATTACAAGGGTATGGACTATTATCCTTGCTATTGATCTGATAATCGCTATGTCATATACAGTTGCTCCAAAAAAGGAAAAAAAGGCTTCACATGCAGTCTAGTTCATACATCCTCATGAAGGGTGTATTTTTTCGTATAACTTGTAACATATATTTGACATTTTTAATATATATATTACAATTAAAGGTATATTATGTAAGGAGTTGACGTTTCCATGGCAGAATCAATAATTATGAACAAAGTTAAAATTGTTCGTATTGCAAAAGGAAACTTAACTCAAGGTGACTTTGCAAAGTTGGTTGGAGTAACAAGGCAAACTATGAATTTAATTGAAGCACAAAAGTACAACCCCACTATTCGTGTATGCTTACTCATTAGCAAGTACCTAGAAACACCATTAGATGAGTTATTCTGGATAGAAGAATAAAGAAAAGAGGTGCAATATGCAAATCAACTTCTTACTTATCGTTATTGGCAGTTTAGTTAGTTTAGCTTTTGTTTATGTATTAACTAATGAATTGCAGTGGGGCGCATTATCGGGGCTTTTGATACTGATTGGCGGTTTGAAATTTCTTCGCATTCGAAAAAGAGAAGCTAACGATGAAATTGAGTATGACGAACGTGTAAATGATAATCTTAGAACGTTCACCCTTCAATCTTTCGCTTTTTCTCAATTACTTCTACTCATTTATTTATTAATCTCTCAGCTATTTTTTAATCAACAGCACATCCAGTCAAACTATCTCATTCTTTATTTATCCATCACATTTATTATAAGCTTTTTCATTGGTCCTTCCATTGTAAGAAAACGTTAAACAAGGGGGAAAGCAATATGAATAGCACCTTAATAATCACAGCGGTTATTTTGTTTTTTATGGCTTACCTTATCGGAGTGAAAAAACAAACTTGGCTATTAACTGGATTTAATCAGCAACGCGTCAGTAATCAAGATAAACTAGCCAGACTTGTAGGCTCCTACACTTTCATTATGGGAATTGTCATGTTAGCAGGCGCTTTCATTCGACAGCTTGACACAGAAGTGTTATTTCCTGTTCTAGTGATCGGTTATGTGGTTCTGCTCGGCTATGTAAATACAAGAATGGTTAAGTAAAAAAAAAGCTTGGGATCATTCCTTCCCAAGCTCTCTTTCTATTCTGGCTTTGTCTCCGGTTTTCTTGAAGTTTCTACTCTTTCATTTCCCATAAACAAAATGACAACCGCAGAAATAACGATCGGAATCAGTGCATATGTGAAAACTGTTGTAATGGATTCAGACATTGATGCAGTTATACCGTCTAAGATATTAGTAGGGATCTTCGTGCGTTCCTCCGCTTGAAACACCTTTTGTGGATCTATGTTCGTAAAAGCCTCTGAACCTTCCCCGCCGAAGCCTTTTAGGTTTTCCTTTAGCTTTTCATAAAAAATGCGGTTTTGAAGTGCACCAAATATCGTTACACCAAGCGTCATACCTAGTGACCGCAGAAAGGCATTTGTTGAGTTTGCTGAGCCTCGGTAGCGAAACTCCATCTTATTAATTGTAGCTGCTGGTAATAACGAGAACGAGAACCCCATTCCAAATCCAACAGTCACCATAAAAAATGTAAGCATTATTCTAGATGTGTCTGGTGTCATCCCGCTTAGCATATACATTCCGCTGAAATAAGCGATAACCGATATGATCATCAAGTTACGGAAGTTGGTCTTCGTTTGAAAGATACCACCGATCATACTTCCCGCAACTGAACCTAGCATCATTGGCGTTAGAACCATTCCTGCACTTGTTGCAGAGCCACCGTATACAGCCTGAACAAATATGGGAATAAAGACGGCTAAGATGATAAACGTGCTGCCGTACAGAAATCCTAAAAGCTGTGATGTGGCAAAAAGACGCTTCTTAAACATCCAAAAGGAAATGATCGGCTCTGATGCTTTTTGCTCTACAGCAAAAAAAACAATGAAAAAAACGGTGAAAATAGTAAACAGCGCAACGATCTGTGTGGAATCCCACGCATATGTTTTCCCGCCTAATTCAAGTGCGAACATCAAACTTACGACAGCGATAACAAGTGTAATGGCTCCCCACCAATCAATTTTCTGCTCCCGGTGCTCAAGTGTTTCCTTATAATAGCGGAAGATTAAATAGAAAGAAGCTATACCAATCGGTACGTTTATATAAAAAACCCAGTGCCAGCTGATCGCATCAGTAATGAACGCTCCCAGCAATGGACCAAGAACACTCGACGTTCCAAAAACCGCTCCAAGAAGACCTGTCATCTTTCCTCTCTTTTCAGGTGGAAAGATATCAAAAACAATGGTGAACGCAATCGGCATCAGTGCTCCCCCGCCAATACCTTGTATAGCTCGAAACGCAATCAGCTGCTCCATGCTTTGAGCGAGACCGCAAAGCGCTGAACCAATCAAGAATACAACAAGACCAAAGATGAAGAAACGCTTTCTTCCATACATATCGGATAGCTTTCCGTAGATCGGCATCCCTGCCATTACGGCGACCATGTAAGACCCTGTAACCCAAACGAACTTATCAAATCCTCCAAGATCCGCCACAATGGTTCCCATCGCAGTTGCAACAATGGTGTTGTCCATTGCCGCCATTAGTATACCGAGCAACAAGCCCGCGACTACCAATTTTAAATTCTTTTCTTTATGCACCATCGCGCCATCTCCTAACCTTACACCCTCATGTATACTTAATAAGATTAAGTATACATGAGGGACTTCTTGAGGGACAGTCCCCCAACAATTTATTTCCTTTGCTAAATCTCTTTATTTGCATAGGGTGTTTTCTGCATTTCTTACTGCAAAAATGCAGTGTTTCGTTTTTCAATGATTGAAATAGTACTTTATTTCCTAAGCTTTCGATTTGGATAACCATAAAAGCCGTTTTTTTGATATTTTTCATATAAACAGGAAATGTGACGAATAATTCTCTATCCTTTACACTAGAGATAAGAACAAAAAGAGGTGAATGGTAAATGGCTCAACATGTTTTTCATTTAAAAGCACATTGGCCAGGTGGCAGAAATGATTCGGGAACGATTGAAACGAAGAATCTACAAACAACGGTATCAATTCCTCCCGAGATGGATGGGCCTGGGATCGGCACTAATCCTGATGAGATGCTGCTTGGAGCGGCTGCCACTTGCTATATCATAACGCTTGCTGCCATGTTGGAACGAAGTAAGATTGAAAAGATAGATTTAACGATGGAATCTGAAGGAATTGTCGATGTAACAAACGGGGTAATTACGTATCAAAAGATCATTCATAGACCTGTCGTCACGATCAAACATGACCCGTCAAAAGACATTTCGACAATCTTACAAAAACTCGCCATAAAAGCTGAGCATTCGTGTATGATTTCGCGGGCATTGAAAGGTAATGTCGAAGTAGATACCATTTTGACGATAAAAAAACGGTGAATTTGGAAGAACGGGACTTCCGTTACCTGTACTTACCAAAATACTTATGTTAGCATAAATGTTAAGAAAGGAAAATATTATATTATTTGGGTTCCTAACAAGTTCCCCCATAATAGAAAGGGGACGATGTATCATGAACCAACCAGATGTGAAAGCTATACTTTTAAACTTGCAGAACAAACAGTATATTGAATCCGATATTACGCACACCTTTAGTGAAAACCACACAGCCGTTTTTTCTGTTAAGTATTTGAAGAACGATCAATCGTTCGAAGTGATTCAGATTGAAACAAACTCCCTTCAGCGGTTTGATGACGTCGACTCAGCTGTTCATTGTATTAATACCTTGATTGCTAAATAGAGAAGATTTCTCATTATAATAATAAAAGAGGCTGACCATGAAAATGGCAACCTCTTTTTTGTTTGTTATTTATTAAAATACTTCAGCCAATCATTTTCTGGGATCGGTAAAAAATGCTTTTCTTTTTTCTTCATTATGTATAATAACGCTTCTATCTCTCCAACTGTTGTCCGAATCGTAGCAATTATACGATCGTAGAGATTGTTTGTTCCGTTTTCCTCAAAATCTTCAAGTCGGTCTAAACGCTTTAAATCATCCGATGTGACTTTATATAACTCACCGGTTACCCACTTCCCGCTCTCGACTACTAACGCCGGGTATCCAAAGCCGGTATCGTAGAGCTGGCCTTCCGCGAAGCATTTTTCTTCTATATACACTGCCTTATTTAAAAAATGATCATTGCTTCCACCTTTTCTAAGGGTTCCGTAAACAAAAACAAGATGTTTTGCCACTTTCTCTCACCTGCCTCCTCAAAAACATTATCCTTTGGAGAAAAAAACAGCCCAAATCAAAACATATTAAAACAAAATCCCTAGTATGCTTGAGATAACCGTAAAGATTAATAGAAGTCAGCCTAGCAATTTCCGATCTGTTTGAATGAGAAAGATACTTAACGTCATGATACCAAAGAATAAACCTAAAATCGCCCAAAACCACCGATCTTTGTTATAAAGAGGTGCCTGTAAAATAAATAATAAGCTATGAGCAATTCAATTATAAAAACCATTCCAAGTTCCACTACTTTTTCTTCCCTTCTTAACATATGTTTTCTTACAAATACCCTACATCCACACCTAGTTAACCCTTTTATTTCCAATTAAAAAAGCTTTCAACCTGTCTTGTTTGGCTGAAAGCTTTTTCGTTTTATACTACACGATTTAATATCCTTTTCTCACATCAATAACGTGCTCATTTTTCTTTTTACGGCTGCCTCTTGCTGCATCAAATAATAGTACGATAGCTGTTACAATGTGCATGGCCATTCCGATAAACGGCAAGTATCCTACCACGGAAGTGATGAGCCCTAAAACACTGCCGGTGAATCTTTCTTTTTGAACGATACAAATAACGAGTGTGATTAAATGAAAGACGAACATGAATTGAAGTGGGCCCCAAGCTGAAGCGAGGATTATAGCCCCTCCTAGAAAAGGAATGCCAAGAAATGCTTCAATACCTCCTGAGATTATTTTTAAAAGTCTCGATACATTCATGAGACAGCCTCCTCAAAAGTTTCTATCCTACATTACGTTTACGATACGAAAAAGTTTCCTTCTATATACATTCCCTTTCCTCTTCATGAAAAAAACCTCCAGCGAACGGAGGTTTTGATTCGTAACGATTTATTTTTTACTCGCTTCTTTAATAAACGTTGTAATAATCGCCATCATGTTCTTATTTTCATGTCTCAATTCTTCCGGATGCCATTGAGTACCTAACAAAAATGTCTTTTCTTTGTCTTCAAGCTCCAATGCTTCAATTACACCATCTGCAGCCCTGGCTGCTACTCGCAACCCTTTGCCGACTTTCCCAATCGCTTGGTGATGGAAGCTGTTTACGGCAACTTCTTTTTCCCCTACGATTTGATATAGTTTACTGTCTTCATCCAGAGTAACTGTGTGAGAAGGTTCTGTTCGAGTGGCAGATTTTTGAAAATGGTTGATGCTATCGGAAAACTCACTCTCTACATCTTGAACAATTGTACCGCCATAGCTGACATTTAATAGATGGTACCCTCTGCACATCGCTAGGATGGCTTTTTCGTTTTCACGTGCTTTTTTTACTAATTCAATTTCAAAATCATCACGGTGTTTGTTTACTTTTTTCACTTTAGGATGCGGTTCATGACCGTATGTGATCGAACTGATGTCCTCACCGCCTGTAAAGATGATCCCATCACACAAGTTGGCATAGTATTCTGCTTCCTCAGGCTTACCCATCGGAATAACAACAGGAATCCCTCCTGCATCTCTTACTGTTTCTGCAAATTTATTATATACAACGATTGTATCAACATTTTCATTTTGGGTTTCAATTGTGTTGATGGACATAACCGTACTAGTAAGTCCTATTAATGGTTTATGTGTCATATGATACTTCCTCTCAAATAAAGTGGTTTCCTCATATTTAGCCTTATTACATTACATGTAAACACCCATAATTTATCATTCCTATTACTATTATCCAATTATTCGTTTAAAACCATCTTTTTATGGAATAAATGGTTATATTTTATTTGAAATCAAAAACAAAAACAGCTCACAAAGCTGCAAGCTGTTTTTCTCTATTGAATCTGTTAAATTTATTGCATAGGAGGTCTTGGTTTTTTAACCGAATATACAAGTTCTATGTCTCCATTGGCTTTCACTCGTTTAACTATATAAGTTTTCTCAACACCTTGTTCGGTATTGTGAAAGGTGATTCTATCGCCTTCTTCAAATTCTGATGTACCTGTGTCCCATAATTTCTCGTCATCGGGTTTTCTCATACCTTTCACCCCTCGTTATCCGAATAATTGCCCCATATGCAATATGCCATTTAACTCTATTTTCCCTCTGAAAGGAAAATGAATCCTAATCGTCCATTAAACGTGCATATTTTACTCTCGTTATTGAGAATCCAGCATACAATCTCCTTTGTCCGCTGGGAATAGAGTCCGGCTCAATATCGGATTTTGGTTTGTCGGCAAAGCAAATTAATTTCTCTCTCACCAACCGGTTATGACAAGAATTTATGGACACCTCTTTATTGGTTATCTCATTAGCTACAGATTTTTTATAAAGTGCGCCTTATCTCTATAGTTCTACTAAGTCTATTCAATACCTTTAAATTATTTAAATTCGTTAAATATTTGTTTTCTTAGTTAACTTACAGTCAGCAAATCCAGTTCTTTCGAGACAAACTCCATAAGTTCAGCAATTGTTTTTGATGAGAAATCCAATTTAATTCCTGCTGCTTCATAAACCTCTGGAAGCGGTTTGGAGCTGCCGAGTTTTAATGCTTGTTTATACTTTCGAACTGTTTCTTCAGGATTTTCTTTATAGTTTTTGTATAGTTGAAGAGCACCTAGCTGAGAGATCGCGTATTCAATAAAATAGAAAGGAACTTCATAAATATGAAGGGTGTACAGCCAGCCTTTTTCTTTCCATTCTTCGCACCCCTTCCAATCTATAATGGAAGCATCGTATCGATCCTTAAGTTCTCCAAATTTCTTCGTGCGTTCTTTCCAAGTATGATTTGGATGCTGATACAGCCAATGCTGAAACTGATCAATTACCATAATATAAGGCAGGCTCATTATGGCTCCTTTCAGTTGGTCTTTCTTCGCACGATTTAATTCTTCTTCCGTTTTGTAAAACTCATTCCAGCGATTCATCGTGAAAAGCTCCATACTCATACTAGCAAGCTCAGCCGACTCCATCGGGATTTGTTTATACGCATATAACTCTTGATCTCTCTTTAATAAATCATGGATGGCATGACCCATCTCATGCATGAAAACAACTAAATCCCCATCAGTCTTTGTCAGGTTCATAAATATAAATGGAAGGCCTGTCTCTGGCAAGTTCTCACAAAAGCCACCTTGTGCTTTTCCTTTTCTGCTTGTCAGATCAAACAGCTTCTTCTCATTCATTTCATGTACAAGTGAACCAAATTCAGGATCGAGTTCACCCAGCACCTTTGCAGATTTATTGATTAATTCAACATCTGAATCTACTGGTTTTAACGGATTTCTGTTTTCTGGTACAGCTCTAACATCCCAAGGTTTGTAATCGTCAAGCCCGATCTCATTTTTATGCTCTTTTTGCAGTTGAAGAGCAAGTGGAACGACATGTTCACGAATGGATTCTGCAAGCTGTGTGCAATCTTCAGGCGTGTAGTCAAATCGATAATACTTCTTAAACATATAATCTGCAAAACCATTTAATCCTGCATTTTCTGCTTTTTTTGTGCGCAGCTGAATAAGCTCGTCCAGAATGCTTTGCAGCTTTTCTTCTTTCTTTAAAATCGGTTCGTACAAAGCTTCGATTGCGTTTTTCCGTGTATTACGATTAGAGTCTCTAAAGTGAGCGAACAGCTCACTGATCGTCACTTCTTTTCCTTCCCAGTTTGCTGTTAATCCTCCAGTTATCTCGAAATATTGGTTAACTAGAGCGTCTTCTTGTTTCTCAATTTCTAAGTTCGCCTCTTGAAAAAGTGCAAACTGAGTTCTCAGCTTCTTCTTATACTCGCCATATTGATTATCAGGAAGTTCAGCTAAAAATGGAGATTCTAAAACTTTCTCATCCAATATAGATTGATATTTTTTAAACAAAGGCTTGATGTGCTGCTGGTCGAATTCATATACTTGTCTGATTTCATCGCTATCACTTTGGCACTGAAAAGCAATGTAATGCCTAAGCATCTTTTCTTCTTCTCTTTCATACACTTTCTTTTGCTGGGATAAAAACGTCTTTAAGTCTTCGGTCGATGTTATGTTAACGCTTACAAGATTTTCGAACTCGTTTTTTAACAGCTCTATTTTCTGATCGTTCATATCGATCCCTCCCGAGTCATTCTACCCTATACTTTACCACAAATAGGAAAATGCTTGATAGATGTAATGTTTAACTAACTAGCAGGTTATTTATGTAAGTCTGTTGCTGTAGTCTTGTTGCTCTTTGAGGGAGTTGATTTGCGCTCCAGGATGCTCGCTTTCCGCGGGGCAGGAGTCTAGCACCTTGCACTCCAATCAACTTGTCAAAGAAGGGAAAGATTTTAAATAACTTTTTTGTGGAAGGGTGAAAAGTTTTTAGTTAGCATTCCTACAAAGCAAAAACTGACCACAGGTGCACTTCAGGTACCCTTTTTGGTCAGTTTTCTTCTTCCTTATTACGGTCTAAATAGAACGATAACATCCAAAACTCAAAAGCGCTAATTTCATATTGATAATCAATCTTCGCATCAGTCTTAAATGATTCCAACTCTTGAACAATATACGTGCCATCTATATCATAAATCCGATATAGATCTTGATCTGCAACTGTAAATTTCGGAACTTCTTCTGGAGAGATCGCGAGCTTTACAGTCTTCTTGTCGTTTTTGTTTACGATGTTTAATACTCTTTTGGATATGCTGCTATCCTCTTTTTCCTGCTCAGAATTTGAACACGAGGTTAAAAGTAATAACGTTAATGTTAGACCTAAACAACGATTTCTCAACTTACTACACCATTGTTTGGGAATTCAGATACTGTTTTTTCATATAGTTAATAAGTACATCTTTAACCATAATATCCTTTCCGACCTCAATAAGTTTATTTCCCTTAACGTTTTGATAGCCTGAAATATCTTCATATAACATAGGAGTTCCCGTACCAACAGTATAGGTTTTCAATAAGTCAATTCCTTCTCCGTTTACAAGGATGTTGGTAATATGTTCACCTTGTCCATCCCAGCTAACACCTGAAAACTGCAGCTTTCCAATTGGAATACCGTGTGGCCGAAATCCGCCTCCATAGATTGGTCTATTCACGATCTCATCGTTATACGACTCACTAATCAGGCCGGTGAGTTGCTGTCCTGTAATCTGCATAATGACAGGTGAATGCATGCTTTTACAGACGTTAACTACACTACCTTTTGTTATATTACCTTTACCTAATCCCTCTGTTACGCCACCACCGTACATGATGCCAATTTCAGAGTTCCAGTGTTCCTTTAAACTAGCAGCTGCTAACCTTACAATTTGTTCATGTGAGAGATCTTCCTCTGTATAATAAATTACTTCAGACAAGAACTTCTCTGCTTGCAGTCTTCCTTTTTTTAACACAATTTCTAGTTCTGAATCTATCTGGTCATCTAATGTCATCTCAATTAATCGACCATGATGATCAATTACTTTTTTATTCTCCAGATCAACCGTAATCTGCAGTTCTCCTACATATTGACCGTAGCAGCCTGCTTGGACAATCACAACATCTGAAACGACTTCTGGTTTTTGTAGAACAGTATGACTATGAGCTCCAACGATAACATCTATCAAACCAGAAAGCTCTTTAGCAAGTTCAACATCTACCTTATTCCCCATATGTGAGAGGAAGATAATGAGGTTGGCTCCTGCTTCTCTTAGTTCAGATACAGCTTCTTTTATGACTGTCACTGTATTTCTATTACGAAACCCATGCTTATTTTCGTATATGTCTTCAAAGAGATCCGTAGCACCAAACATACCGATTTTTAACTGACCCATTTCCAGCATTATTGTTTTTTTCGTACCGCCAATTTGAGAACCATCTGCCTCTTCTAAATTGAGAAGTAGCCAAGGAACGTTCGAATCTATACTTAACTGTCTGATCTTTTCTTTAGGCAAACGTAAGAGTTCATTATTCCCAACAGACAATGCGTCATAACCCGTTGAAGCAAGCATGTCAAGATGAATGTATCCACCTGTTGCCAGACATTCGTTCATACTCATATCAAGGTGATCACCGCCATCTACAGCGATTACATGTTCGTTCTTACCTTTAAGTTCTTGCTTTCTGTTTTTTATGTACGCTGATTGCCTTAAAGCTAGGTCATAATGACCATGCAGATCATTTGTATGAAGTATGGTTAATGTTTCTTTCATAAAATTGCCCCCCGTAACTCTAACAATTACAAATCATTACCACGTTTCCGTCTGGGTCCTCTACATTGAACCAAGCCACTTCGCCGTGCCACTCAATCTCGCGTATCACGTTCAACTTCTTTTCCTTCATGTCTGCATAAGCTGCCTCAATGTCTGGGGCATATAGATTAAACATCGGCCCTGTACCTGGTGCTCGGTGAAAGGATGGATCAAACGTGTGGTCGTCAAGAGTCAATCCAGTTTGTCCCGTTACTGGGATGTTGTGGACAGGGGATTTCACTTCACTCGCATCAATCGTTACACCTAACAGTTTGGCATACCATTCTACAGACTTCTTCAGATCAGATACGTGAACAAATACATTATTTATATGGCTCTGAATCGGGGCAATACTCGTTACTTTTTCACTCATTGAAAACGCCTCCTAAGAAATAATTTCTTCAAACGTTTTGCGAAAACCATAGAATGGCCTAAAGCTTTGTGATTCATAAAAAGTATGCGATGTGCTTGATGCAAGCATTTCCATGCGAGTTCGAGGGTGCTTGCCATGGATAAACGTTAATAATTTACTCCCTAATCCCTTGCCTCTATAGGATTTCGAGATCAGCATCTCGCAAATATACAGAGTTACATGTCCATCTGTTAGTCCCCGAACATATCCGACTACTGTTTCATCCTTTAACATGACATATGCCACGTTCGAATTTCTCCATGCTGTTTTAGTTTCTTCATAGCGATCAACGAGCTGAGTCCAGCCTTCTGTCTTGTTCAGCTCTTGAATGGCATCAAATTGTTCTTCTCTATAGGGAACAAACTTTACATCTTCCATGTTGGCCGTCTCCCTTATAAAAGCGCCTTAACGTTCTGCACTCCTTTTTCCACTTCAGCTAGTAAATCCCCTTCAAAATGTTCCTGCTCGATAACACAATAGTCTACTTTTTGTTCATCCGCTAACTTTAAGAAATGGCTTAAATCCAACTTGCCTGTTCCTGCGATCGTACTCTGCTTCTGACCGTTTTTCTCAACCATATCTTTTAGGTGAAAAGACACACAGCGGAAACGATACGTATTCAGAAGCTCTTCAGGCTCATAACCAGCATACTTTGCCCAGTACGTATCGAGTTCCATTTTGACTAGTTCAGGATCGGTTTCACGGTAGATCACATCGAACGGCAGCTTTCCATCAAGCTCATAAAATTCAAAATCATGGTTATGATAGGCAACGCGAATGCCGTACTCTTTGCTTCTGTAACCAGCTTCGTTCAATACTTCCGCAACCCGCTTATAATCATCGATGGATTGTCTTTGTTCTTCCGTTAAATAAGGCATGATCATCAAATCATTTCCCAAAACTAGCTGATCTTCCATCTGCTTTTTAAAAGCGTCCCCCGAAAATTGTTCTAGCGGAATATGAGCGCCGGCAACTGTTAAGTCGTTCGCATCTAGTACCTTTTTTACTTCTTTAGAAGAAATGCCAAAAAGCCCTGCAAACTGAACACTGTCATAACCCATCATTTTTACCTTTGATAACGTATCTAATAAATTCTTCTCAGCCTCTGATTGTATAGAGTATAGTTGTAAACCAATTTTACGCATGATATTTCTCCTTTTTTTAAAACGTTTACAAAACTTTGTTCATTGAAATCGATGCTTGTTTGTAGCCTAGCTTTCGATAAAGTTCAATCGCATTCTCATTCGTGCCAAAGACATGCAACCCGCAATATACTGCTTCTTCGTCTTTTGATTCATTTTCAAAAAAACGGAGTGCATTTTTTGCAATACCTTGCTTTCGAAAGCTCTCTAAAATATAGATGTGATAAAGAAAAGCACTCTTCTCTTCCTTAGAAACATGAAACCATAGGTAGCCTGCGACTTGTTCACCGCTTTTTATGTAAAAAAAATGCTGTCCTTCTGTTTTCTCCTGATCTGGAAGCAGACTTTCCATTTGCTTTTCTGCTTTTTCAGTTGCTTGCTCTTTCGTCATCATATAATGTTCAGAAGTATCTTGAATATAATCTGGCATCATGAACTCCAGATATTCCTTGAACTGATTGTTGTCCATTCTTTCAAACGTAATCAACGCCTAATCACTCCCTTTACTTCATCAAATATTGGATAATTTCAGGCATTCGTTCGCGCCAAGCTGATTCATGGTGTTTTCCACCTTCAATAATGTCAAAGCGTACGTCAATTCCTTTTTCCTTCAACACTTCATAGACCGTTTCAGAAGAGCGGATATAATGGTTCGCATCCACTTTTGAGGTATCCTCATCTGTCCCAATATCCATGTAAAACTTTTTCAATCCGCTTAAATCGCTTTTTTGTATAAAACTCTCAATCTCTTTTTGATTGAACCAAAACGCCGAAGAGAGACTTGCCACCCGGCTAAAAACGTTAGGGTAGCGACACGCTGCATATGTAGAGATCAAACCGCCCATTGAACTGCCGGCCATTAGAGTTTCTTCCGGTTTTGTTCTGTATTTTTCATCAATTAGCGGTTTCAATGTATGAAGAAGATACTCAATATACGCTGCACCTTTTCCACCGTATACCCCTTCAATCTTTAAAAGTTCAGGTCCAACAGTCGGATTTTCCCAAGGTCCATATTCATTTAAACGCTGAAATCCTTCATGGTTGCAGTCAATTCCAACGATGATGAGAGGCGTTTTACTATTTTCTAAAAAGTCCGAAAGTCCCCATGATACACCGTAGCTCGCATCTTCATCCCTAAAAAGGTTCTGACCGTCATGCATGTAAAGTACAGGATAGCTTTCTTCACTTTCTTCATATCCATACGGCAAACACACGCGGATCTGTCTTTCTAACCCTTCAAACTGTTCAATTTTTACCTTGAATTCTTGAATCATCGTATTCTCCTATTCTATCAGTCTAGTTGTTTAGCTCATAGCCGTTAACAAAAAATTGGATGGTTTCCACTTCATCTTCCGTTAAATCACGTCCGGTTTCAACTCTATATTCTTCTGTAATGTCACCAATATTACCTCTATGTTTTTGAGTGAGGGTTGCAAGTTTTCTTAACAATGATGCTTCACTTTCAAACTCTTGCTTATTCGCAGGTTTCCAATGCGAAAAAATATAAAATTCTGCGTCATAAGATTCCACTAAATCCAGTAATTTCAATGTTTTTTCCACCGTATAATTATTTTTCGGTGCGTACATATTGGCATACATGCAATCCGCTAAAAACAAGATTTTCTCTTCTTTTATGTAGACTACGATAGAGTCTGAAGTGTGGTCTCCCCCTACGTGTTGAAGGACGCATGTTACACCGCCTAAATCGATCTCTAATTTTTCTTCAAACGTGATCGTAGGCAGTTTAATGGTAATATTACGGTGATCTCGGAATTCTTTTTTGATCGCTTCCGCACAGAATTCAATTTCAATCCCTTGTTTCACTCGCTCATCAATTGCTGCATCTGACCAAGAAAAAGGAAGCAGTTCCTCCATTTTTGTTTTCGTATTGCTAGAAGCAATAGATGGTATGTTCAATGCTGAAAGTCCAAAGATATGATCCCAATGCCAGTGAGTGATAGCGATAAGGCTAGGGGTTGGTATACTGTTCTTTTTAAGTTCTTCTAAAAAATATTGTGCATGATCCTCTGAGTTTCCAGCATCGATCATTAATGTCCTATCATTTCCAACTACTGCTCCTAAAATTGGACGATCTGTTTCGGAAACAGGCGTTTGATACCAAAAGCGGTTAGTTAATTTTTCGAGTGTCTGCAAAACATCCATCTCCCCCATTTATAACACTTCTTATTTTACATTATTGTACTTCAAATTATCTCTTAGGGTTAGAAAGATGCACATCTTGTTCAATATGAATTTCTTCAGGTATGTTCGTAGGTGCATTTGGAACTTTTCTTGTTTTTTCATCAAGAATCTCAGAAGAATACAGTTTTATTACTAAACTGCCACCATAACGTTTGGCTCGAATTAAGATGGGCTGGTTGTATTTGTTTTGAAACTGAAAATCAGGTCCGTACCAGCTTACTGTTGCGTCACGGCCTGATGGAACATAGGGAACGCGTTTGCTGTGAGAATAGCGCTGAACAATTCGTAATCCTGCACGATCAACGGCATTAAACAAGGTAGATGAAACCTGACAGATTCCTCCACCAACTCCTTCTGACAGTTCACCTCTTACAATTATAGGTGCACTTTTATACCCTTTTGCAGTTGTTCTTCTTCCAACTACTTTGTTAAATGAAAAGGTCTCATTCGGAAAGACAACATGACTATCCAATGCTTTTGCAGCCAGTTCAATGTTTGTCGTTCTGCTTTTATTATTTGAATTGAAGTATGTAACATATTGGCCGATCTGCTGTGTTTTTATATGTGCCAGAACTTCTGTATCCACTTTCGGATAGATGTTCATTTCAGGTACATCCATCTTCTGAGATCCCGTTGAAAAAAAATAGGTATAAAACTTTTCTTTAAATGCACTGCGATTTAGCCGGTAACCTACTTCACCTGGGACAATACCGCCGTAATCATTAAGTTTTGCATTAATGGGAGCTTTGAAGGATCTTTTATCAAGCAGCTCAAGGAATGAAGAGAATTTCGTTTCATCAACCATAGGTATCCCAGGAATGGGAGCTACAAATTGTACACGATTGATTTCAGCGATCATCTTTCCCTGTTGGTTCACCGTTAAAGAATCAGGTGATTGAAGAGAATTTGCCAATAGTAAAAGTCCAGTAAACCAAGTTAATAACATGAGAAAAACCTCCGCTGCTGTTTATTCCTAGCGTTTTTTACTTTTTCCTAAATTGAGATTTTTATTACATCTTTGCATGAAAAAACGCTTGAATCACGAATGATTCAAGCGTTTTTGTTTAGCAGTTTTGGCACAAAGTGAAGGAAAAGATTCACAAGCAGCAATCTTTTTAAAAAGTTCTTTTCTAAAAGATTTTCACTTTAAAATGTTGTCTTCTATGATTGTTGATTGGAGTGGAGGGTGCGAGACTCCTGCGGGACAGGCGGGCAGGTGAGACACTTAAAAGTGAAACGTTACGAATGTGGCTCACCGCCTGCCCCGCGGAAAACGAGCACCTGGAACGGAAATCAACCACTTCCAAAAGCAACAAAGTATGCGAAAACAGCTTTTAAAATTGACCTATTGCTTTGTATGAAGAGGCTTTAGTTTCGCTTCAATTTCCTCACGGTGAGGCTCTAAAAATGGAGGCAAAGCCAAAGACTCACCGAGATGCTCAAGTTCTTCATCCGTATCAAATCCAGGACCATCTGTTGCAAGTTCAAAAAGAATGCGGTTTGGCTCTCGGAAGTACAGTGATTTAAAGTAGAAGCGATCCACAAATCCCGAATTCGGAAATCTGGATGTTTTTACTTTTTCGATCCATTTTCTAAGTTCATCCTCGTTATCAACGCGGAAGGCCACATGGTGCACGCCGCCGCGACCAAGGCGTTCCCCAGGAATGTCCGTTCGTTCTTCCACATGAATTTCAGCACCGCTTCCGCCTTCACCAGTTTCTAACACAATGATATCAGGCTGTCCCCCAACTTCAGGTTCAAATGTGCCTTTTTTACGAAAACCTAAAAGTTCCGTTAATACTTGAACAGTTGGTTCGGCTGCTGGAACGGTCAGTCTTACAGGGCCAAGGCCGATAATCGCGTTTTCTTCTGGTGTTGTGCTCTTACTCCACGGCTGTCCGCCGGCAACACCTCTATTGTTTTCATCTGAAACCAAGATCAGCCTTTGGCCTTCAAGGTCTCTGAAGGCTAGCGTCTGGCGTCCTGCACGGTCCTTTAGTTCATCGGTTTCAATGCCGTTTTGCTTCAAGCGATCTTGCCAAAAGCGAAGAGCTGCATCATTTTTTACTCGTAATGAGATTGCCGAAATGCTGTTATTGCCGTCATGGTTTCTTCCTGCCATCGGAATTTCAAAAAACGTCAGTTCTGTCCCTGGATTTCCTTTTTCATCACCATAAAACAAATGATACACACTCGTATCGTCCTGATTCACCGTTTTCTTAATCAGCCTTAAACCCATTACTTCTGTATAAAATTTAAAGTTTTCAGGCGCATTTGCCGTAAGCGCAGAAACGTGGTGAATGCCTTTCAATTCCATGTATACCCCTTCTTTCATGCATTTTCTTTTATTATCTCCTTTTGTTTGGAAAATGCCCAATGAAACGGTTTGATGGTGACGCGCTTTAACTTCTAGGTGCCCAAAGCATAACTGATACACCAATTAAACAGATTGCCGCCCCCACCCAGTCGTATAAATCTGGCGTTTTTCGGTCAACGAACCAGCCCCATAGAACGGCAAGAATAATAAAAACACCTCCGTACGCTGCATACACTCTCCCAAAGGTCGGAAAGTTTTGCAGAGTTGGAATGACGCCATAAGCAACTAAGATAAGACTCCCTGCTAATCCATATGTAAATGGCTTAGATTCTCTGAGCCAAAGCCAGACCAAATATCCTCCGCCGATCTCCGCTAAACCTGCAATAATAAACAAAAAAATAGCTGCTATCAATTAACCGCACCTCCTTCTTACGCATTCTACAGCACGAAAAAAACTCCTCTAAAAGGAGTTTTTGCCGGAATCTATTCTACCATCAAATAATGCATGCTGAACCAGTTCTTTTCATCTACCCATACCTTTTTCGGAGTAAATCCGCAACCCGCTGCAATATCTTGAAATTCCTCAATCGTAAATTTATAAGAGTTTTCAGTGTGAATGGTTTCACCTTCTGCGAACGTTACTTGTTCGCTGCCGATGGTTATGGTTTGATTTTTGAGACTTACGAGATGCATTTCAACCCTTCCTTTTTCTGCGTGATAAAACGCATGATGATGGAAGTTTTCAAGGTTAAAGTCTGCAAGAAGTTCTCTGTTTAACCGGTTCAGCAAATTGGTGTTAAACTGACTCGTAATGCCTTTGCTATCATTGTAAGCAGCGTTTAATACAGCATGATCTTTTTTCATGTCTACACCGATCAAAAGTCCGCCGTTCGGTTTTAGGAAATCAGCCGTCATTTTTAAAAAGTTTATCCTTTCATGAGGTTCAAAGTTCCCAATTGTAGAACCTGGAAAGAACACTGCCTTGTTAGATGACGCGAGTTTTGGCACTTCAAATTTTTCTGTGTAATCGGCAGAAACAGCGTGAACATTTAAGTGCGGATACTCAATGGAAAGAGCTCTTGCTGATTGATAGAGAAAATCTTTTGAGATGTCGATCGGTACATATTCTTTCAGTTCAGGCATCGCCTCCAGCAGAGTTCTCACTTTTTCACTGCTGCCGCTTCCAAACTCAACAAGCGCTGTATCGGTGCCAATTGCCGCAGCCATCTCATCTCTATATTTATTTAAAATAAACAGCTCTGTACGTGTCGGATAATATTCAGCGAGCATGGTAATCGCTTCAAACAGCTCTGATCCTTTTTTATCATAAAAGTACTTAGGAGAAATGGTTTTCTTCTCCGCTCGTAATCCGTTTAGCACTTCACTGTACATATCCGTTTCTGGCTCGTTTCCTACGTGATAATGGACATTGGATTTTACTGTTTTCATGACATGTCCTCCGCCAGACGGATTCCGCTAAACTGCCATCTTTTATCCGCTTGGAAAAAGTTTCGGTACGTCGGACGTATATGCAACCTGGACGTTACACATGATCCCCCTCGCAAAACCATCTGATTGCACATGAATTTGGCGTTGTACTCACCAAGTGCGCCTTCAAGCGGTTTGCTTTGAGGGTAAGAAGTGTACGGGCTACTCGTCCATTCCCACACATCTCCGTACGCTTTTTTAATCGGTGACTTTGACTGTGGTTCACCAACAACTGGATGGTACGTTTCACTTTCAACAAAATTTCCTTCTATCGGGATGGAGGCAATCGCATGCTCCCACTCTGCTTCAGTCGGCAGGCGTTTCCCGCTCCATCTTGCAAAGGCATCTGCCTCGTAAAAACTCACATGACAAACCGGTTCATCCAGATTTAGTTTCTTTTCACCGGTTAACGTGAATGTGTACCAGCCGTCCTCTGTTTTTCGCCAATAAAGAGGATGTTTCCACTTCTCTTTTTTGACTGCTGCCCAACCGTCTGACAGCCAATGTTCCGGCTGCTCGTATCCTCCTGCTTCAATAAAGGATAGATATTCACCGTTGGTTACCGGATGAGATGCTAACTTATAAGAATTCAGCCAAACTTTGTGACGAGGACGCTCATTATCAAACGAGAACCCTTTACCTGTAAAACCGATCTCCACGAGGCCGCCTTCTATGTTCACATATGTTGCTTGTGATGGTGCTTCAGAGTCTTGTTGATTGGTAGATGAGGATTGCATATATTGTGGCAGCAATGGATTACAGCTGAAATTATATTTTACATCAGTTAAAAGGAGTTCCTGGTGCTGCTGCTCATGCTGAAGGCCGATCTCTATTAAATCTTCTATTTCTTGCGGCACGTGCTCGCCATAGTCTTTTAAAATGCTTAAGATTCCTTCATTCACATGTGCACGGTAGGCATACACTTCATCCATTGATGGTCTTGAGAGGACACCTCGGGAATGTCTAGGGTGATACGAACTAATGGTTTCATAGTACGAGTTAAAAAGATAGTCAAATTGCGGATTGAAAGGGACGTAAGAGGGATTTTTTTCTTTTAAAATAAACCGTTCAAAAAACCATGTTGTGTGAGCAAGATGCCACTTTGGAGGACTAACATCAGGCATAGCCTGAATAATTGTATCTTCGTTTTGAAGATTGGACGTTAGTTTTTCAGATAATGACCTAATCTTGTTGAATTGTTCACTTAACCGCTCGACTGCTACATGCTCAATCGCCATAAAAATCCTCCCTTTTTTAGCTGCTGCTTTTTACCACATTGCCTTCAGTTGGAATTGGATGTTTGTTAAACGCTTTAGCAAAGTGAATTTGATTGTACGTCATTATTTTGTTGTGCTGCATCGAGCTAGCCCTGCTTCACCAACCCAATATGTATCTAAACTCGGCGGGATCGTAAAACTTTGTGTGATAAGCCGTACATTCTCCTCGTCACAACAACATCTGCCACCTTAATATAAAATATATATTGGCCTTGCTCGTTCATCATGCCACTAGCTCGTTAAAGCCTTTCGATTGCTCGCGATGCAAGATCGTTAAAATAGACTCTCCTATTAAAGAACATTTTAAGGTATAAATAACCGAATATTAGCAAATTAAAACAAACTACATGATTTCTTAACATGATGGGAAGAGGGAATTGGCTGATTCTTCAGTTGAGGTATTTTGGAGAAATTTATAAAAAATTGGGTAGGATCATTGTTAACAACGGTCGAAATGATTCAATTTAAGTATGTGTCCCTCTTAGATATACATTAAGTTGAAAAGGTGCACGCTCAAGAGACACATTTTTTTATTAAAATACTGATTAAGTCGAGAACGATACTAATTAAGTCTAAAACAAAAAAAATTAAGTCTAACCGTTGCACAATTAAGTCTAAAAACTAAAATATAGGTCTTGCGACAAAAAGCAGCTATTTCATCAAATCAAACCAAAAGAAAGAAGGCACCTTAAACAAGGTGCCTCCCATTAAACATAGATCAGTCTCTTAAAAACTTTCGGTCAAAGATGAAAGGTCCAAACGGCAATACAGATGATACTAATGCTAAAAACGCACGCATGATTGGCCATTTCTTTACATTGTAAACATAAAGAATAGCTAGAATGTAGAGCACGAACAACAGACCGTGCAGAGCACCAACGATCGATACAGCAAGTGGTTGATCCAAGAAGTATTTTAACGGCATTGCAATAAACAGAAGAATCAAGAAAGACGCACCCTCAAGATATCCAACTGTTTTTAACGTTTTTAACGGGTTCATAAATGAATTACCTCCATATCACGATTCTACCTATAGTTTTATCATAAGTTGGGTGAATCTAGACTTCATAACCCTTACTATTGTGTGAACAATTGAAAAGAAAATAGTTGGGGTCAGACCCCCAACTATTTTTCTTTTCTTTCATTTTCGCCCATCTCTCTAGAGGATTTACTCACTTTCAACTGCACCTAACCTATCATTTTATTTTCCAGACTCTTTTTTCATGTCCTTAATGATTTCTTCATATGGGGTATTCTCCACACCATCATATCTAGAAACGACTGTTCCTTCTTTATCAACTAAGAAAAATGCTGACGCATGTATAAATTGATCGGAATTAGGATCAGCCACTACAGGTGTTTTGAATGAATCTCTTGCTAGCTGTTCAATTTGTTTCTCTTCATAGCCACCAAGGAAGTGCCAGTTGGAGAAGTTTGCATCATAGTTTTCACCAAATTTGGTCAATGCCTCAGCAGTATCTCTTTTGGGATCAATTGAGAAAGAAACAAATTCTACGTCCACATTCTCTTCTTTTGCCATTGCTTGAAGTTTAGCCATATGTGCAGTCATTGGCGGGCAAACTGTCGTACAGTTCGTAAAGATAAAATTTGCCATCCACACTTTTCCCTTTAAGTCTTCCAACCCAAATTGAGCATCGTTTTGGTCTTTAAAAGAAAACGACTGAACGTCCCAGTCTAATGACTGAGACGTCTCCTTGCTTTCGCTATTATGTTGTTCGTGGTTCTTATGATTCTCGTGCTCGTCCTTTGATCCCCCTGAACCGCATGCCGACAAGATTGCCATCGTCAGCACTAGTCCAAAAATCAACATCATTTTTTTCATTTTAAGGTCACCTCTAATAATATTTTAAGATAGCCAAGCCTGAAGCGGTTTTACTCGAGGTATAACAAAACGGTCTAGCAAGAATACGAAAATAAAAGATATACCTGCGAGTGGCATAACAATACCTGTTATAACCATGAGGATGATGATCCACGGTTTTAACTTCTTGTCCGATTTCTTTGGCACTCCCAATCTTCCAGAAGGTTTACGTTTCTTCCACATGATGAGTGAGAAGATGACAATCGCTACTAAACCAAGAGCAGCTATTGCTCCTAAAAGCTGATTAGCAAGTCCAAAATAATGACCTTCATGCAAGGCGATACCAATCGAAATGGCTTTAGCCATCCAACCGTAATCACTAAACCTTATATCCTCTACGATTTCTCCGTTATATTGGTTAAAATAAACAGTCGCTTCATTTTCCGGTTTATCTCGTGAAGAAGCAACAGTAAATACTCCATCTTCTCCTGCAGGCATTGAAATGGTATAAGGCTTTTGAATCTTGTTCTCTTGAGCTAAGTACATCACTTGATCGACAGAAAGTGAACCGTCATCTTTTTTTGAAGCAGGAGCAGGGTTGTTCTCTGTTGCCCACGGAATATCTTCAGCGATCTCATCTGTTGTCTTTTCTGCTGTTGGCGCCATGAATGCATAAGTTGGATAACCTGCATTGGCATTCGTCGCCAGTTTGTTAATCTGTTCTCCCATCACACCCGACCATGGCAGACCTGTAACGATAAGGATTAAAATCATCAGCGACAGCCAGAACGCTGTGACTGCGTGAAGATCTCTCCAGAACATGCGGCCATTCTTCTTCAGGCGAGGGAAAATCGTCCCCATGAATGTCTTTTTATTCCTTGGCCACCAAATATAAAGCCCGGTTACTAAAATAATAATCGTCCAACATGCGGCCAGTTCAACGAACCTATTAATGAATGTTCCTCCAACAATCCACTCGCTGTGAAGCTTAGCGACAACGTTTTTGAAATGATCTTCATCAAGAATAGTTCCTGTTATAGACGCTGTGTATGGGTCAACATAAACCTGTGTAACAACATCATTTTCTATAACTTTTACTAAAGTAGCTCGATTATCTTCTTTCGGAAGTCTGATCGAACCTATCTCTGCTTCAGGGTACTCCGCTTTTACAGTGTCAATCTGCTGTGAGAGCGGTAGTGATTGATCGCCTCTTTGAACGATTAACTTGTCTTTATAAATCATCGTCTCAATCTCTGCTTGATACAAATACAATGCACCACTAATGGCAAGTAAAATTAAAAAAGGTGCAAATATGATTCCGCCATAAAAATGCCATCTCCAAAATGTTTGGTAAAGACTGTGAGATTTTTTCAATGAATTCTCATCTTTATCTGATAGTTGGTAAGCAGTTGCTTGCATGATTAAATTCTCCTTATTCCATACTCGATATGGAAAAGTATAATCAACAAACATGAAATGGTAATCACTCTAAAGGGTGATTACCATTTCAAAATGTGTCTAATGTATGACACCAGTATTTAAACAATGCCGTTATTGTATGCATAACTCGCGAGTTGAACACGGTTTTCCAACTGCAGTTTTCCTAAAATATTCTTCATATGTGTTTTCACGGTGTTCTCTGAAATATTAAGTGAATTAGAAATTTCTTTATTGGAATGTCCTTTTGCTACTAACTGAAGAACTTCCAACTCTCTTGCTGATAATGATTCTTCAGCTTGTCCATCCTTTTTAAACTCTTTCCAGATGCGAAACGCCATTTCTTTTGACATCGGAATCTCATCTAAAGAATAAGCTTTTAGACCATTCAGCAGATCTTCCGTATTTAAGTTCTTGAGCAAGTATCCTTGTGCACCGCGTTTCAATGCTTCAAACCAATCGGTGATGTCATACGAAACGGTCATCATGACCACTTTAATGTTTGGAAACTGCTGTTTGATTGCTTTCGTAGCATCAAGCCCATTCATTTTAGGCATCGAAATATCCATTAGCACGAGATCTGGCAGAAGCTCCTTCGTTTTTTCTATCGCTTGAATACCATTAGCAGCTTCTCCAACAATCACAAACTCTTTTTGATTCTCTAAAAGTTCTTTTACCCCTTCCCGGGCAAGTAGATGGTCATCTACGAGTAAGATTCTTACGGATTGCGTCATGCTGCAGCCTCTCCTTTAATACGTACCGCTGTTTTTTCTTGGTCACTTAGAATCTCTAAATCCCATCCCATTGATACTGCTCTGTCTTTAACGATCTTTAGACCAAATCCTTCTGATTGAGTGGACGCTGTAAAGCCTTTACCTTTATCCACAACCTCACAAAACCATCCGTTTTCACTTTCCCTAGCGCTCACCCATACTTCATCTGTATCAGCATGTTTAATCACATTAATAATCGCTTCTTTTACACAAGCAAACAGTTCGATTTTTTCTTTAGTAGATAGACTATGGTCGGCCATTTTCCAGTCACGGTAAATTCTAAGAGAATGGGTGTTTTCGATATCATCAAAAAACTGGTGAAGTGAGCTTATCCATGTTACATCTGAAGTAACTGATCCAGTTCTTAAGTTTTGTATCGCACTTCGTGTATCATCATGGATATGCTGCAGTGTTTTCTTTAATTTTTGATAGTTTGGGGAGTTACGGTCGACTTCTAGCTTGTTGACTTGTACAGATAAAAAAAACAACGACTGTGCAATACCATCATGAAGTTCTTTAGCGATTTTCTCTCTTTCTTCCAATACCGCTTTTTCTGATCTTTCTCTTTGTAATTCTTGCTGCATGCCCTCAAGCTTGCCAAACAAAATGTTTAGAAAATATAAGGTTACTAAAAATACAATGATCGCTGAAACCCAGTTTCCAGAACTCATAGAGATATATTCTTCTAAAATGGAATGACGCAAATATTCCCACATACCAACTGAAAATGTAGGAAGTAAGAGTATGAGCCACTTAATTTGCTTGTAGGTCATCGTTTTCATCCCCTCACGCTTTTTTTCTATCATATCTTATAGAACAAATATAGGATTTACGAAATCTAACAAATTAGTTAACTTCACAAAAAAAAGACCGCACATCGCCGGTCTCTCAGCTTATTCCCGCATTCTTTTTCAGTCTTTCAGCAATTTGCATAAAATCCTCGTGAGAGATGCCTGGTGCGAACTCTTCTGAGATGGAGCGCAATTCTGGCATTGGAGCACCTTCTGGGGCACCAATTACCGTTTCAAGCGGACCGCCTAATGGATGCTCGCCTGCCCAGATCAAAGCAATATCCCGATAATCTGTATCACTGAACGTATACAGCTTTCTGTGAACACCTTCTGCCTCAAACTTTCGTGTTGTTTCAAACGCTGAGTTCTCTAGGTCAGGAACTGGGAGCATCTTTTTAATATCTACACCTGTTACCATTTCAATAGCCTTCGCATAAGCGAGAACGTGAACGCCCCCACGAACGAGAAGATATCCGATCATCTCTCGTGCCACTGGATTACTAGTCATTTCATAAACTCTCATCTTATGAGTACGTGCCCCGCACTCTAAGAAGAAGTTGTGCAAAAGATCCAGCAATAGGTTGCCGCTGCTGAATACATAATCACCATTCCACGCTTTTCCCATGGAATCGAAGGGAAATGATGTTTGAGCCGTAGCAATAAAATGCTGTGTGTTTCTTTTGTCAGTCGCAGCTGCCATCGGTGCTGAGTTCACATCACCAGGCCTTGTTGTTCCATAGATCATCATGTTGATCGTATGGGAAACGAGTTCAACATGGCCAAATTCTTCTGCCGTTATACTTGAAACCAAATCAAAAAACGGCTTCAACTTTCCTCTTTTTCTAAAGTTAAATGACTGATACATATAGTTATTGAGTGTAGACATCTCACCAAACCGTCCGCCTAACAATTCCTGAACAGCCGCCGCTGCATTCGCATCAGGGTTCGTCGGCGTCGGAAGTTCAATAGCAAGCCTGTTAAAGCGTTTAATCATCAAGCTACCTCCTCACGATGCATGTCGTTTAAGGGTATGTGATTTGATGATTGTACTATTCCGACTTTTATAGAGGCGAGGCATTTATCTAATGATAAGTTCTCCGTTTCGCTCATAAAGTTCTAGAATCGCTCATAAAACCACGGAAACCGCGCGTACCTCCTGGAAACCTTTTGTGTAAAATAAGAAAATGTGTTCGAACGCGTAATCGTTTAAAAACATCGTAAACGTTTCATTCTATCCGGTGATGAGATGCATTCAGGTGAAACAGCCGCTTCTTAATTTAAGAAGCGACTATTGAAAGATCATTTAATATTGTACTTCAAACTGCTTATTGTAAAGCTGCGCATATGCTCCATTACGGCTAAGCAATGCATCGTGCGTGCCTTCCTCCACAATACCTTTATTCGTTAAAACTATAATCCGTTCAGCGTTGCGGATTGTTGAGAGGCGATGAGCGATCACAATCGTTGTCCGCCCTTTTGCTAAAGACTCAAGTGATTCCTTAATAACACGTTCAGACTCATTATCCAATGCACTCGTTGCTTCATCCAAAATCAGCACAGACGGATTTTTCAAAAATACGCGTGCGATACTAAGCCTCTGTTTTTGACCTCCAGATAGTTTAACTCCTCGTTGGCCGATGTCAGAGTGGTACCCGTTTGGTAAGCTCATAATAAATTCATGAGCGTTTGCCTGCATTGCGGCTGTAATCACTTCTTCATCAGTCGCTTCGTTATTTCCGTAGCGGATATTCTCCATCACCGTTCCCGCGAACAAGTAAACGTCCTGCTGAACGATGCCAATCTGTTTTCTTAATGCGTTCAAATCAAAATCCTGTATGTTAACCCCGTCAAGCTGTACTTCTCCATCAGTCACATCATAAAAGCGAGGGATAAGGGAGCATAGTGTTGTCTTCCCCGCACCTGATGGACCCACTAACGCAACGTACTCTCCAGGCTGTATATGAAGAGACAAGTTTGTAAACACAGGATTCAAATGCGGTTCGTACCGAAAGCTCACTTCCTTAAAAGCAATTTCTCCTTTCACCATGGAAAGCTTTATCGCATCTGGTTTACTTTCAATATCTGGTTTCAGGTTCATGATCTCCATAAATCGCTGAAAGCCTGTAATGCCTTCTTGAAACTGTGTGCTCATATGAGTCAAACGTTGTATGGGCTCCATCATATAGCCGACATATAACAAAAACGTAATCAGGTCGGCTAAATCCAGCGTTTGATTAACGATACTTGCGCTTCCGAACACAACAACGGTAATCGTGATGAGTTGAATTAAGATTTGTATGCTGTTGTAAAAGGTTGCTTCTACCTTATACGTGTTTCTTCGGCTATCTAAGAAACGGAGATTTTCTTTATTAAATTTATCAATCTCCACTTGTTCGTTTGCGAATGACTTAACGACCCGAATACCTGAAAGTGTATCTTCAAGCTGTGCATTGATATCTGCTATACGCTCCTTATTTCGCCGCAAAGCCTGGTTCTCTTTCTTATTAAAATAGAGCGAGAGAAAACCGATGACCGGTAGAAACAAAAACACGGCAAGCGTTAAAGGAACATTGATAAAAAACAAGATCACAAAGGCCCCTACAAACCTCACGAAATATTTGACGTAATCTTCAGGACCGTGGTGATAAAGTTCAGCAAGTAAAAATAAGTCGTTCGTTACCCGAGACATGAGTTGGCCCGTCTTTTCTTTATCGTAGAAGCTAAAAGAGAGTTTCTGCAGATGCTGAAACAACTCGCTGCGAATATCACTTTCCATTCGAGCCCCTACTTCATGGCCTTTATAATCGACAAAGTACGTTCCAAGATTCTGTATGACAACTAATAGGAACATGATTGCGCCAATCCAGTACACCTTATGAAGGGCAACAGACAAGTCCCCTTCCAAAACTTCTTTGGTTATATACCGAACAAGCAGCGGAAGGACAAGTGTAATACCAGAAACAAAAAACGCAGTAGTTAATACAGATAAAAACAACGGCAAATACGGTTTATAATACGAGAAAAAACGTTTGATTGGAAAATGCATGATTTACCCCTTTTTGTGTTTTTTTACGAGGCACACATAAGGGGGCACACCGTCTTCTATAAGTTAAGAACGTGTTCCACCCTTATATGTTTTTACGGTTTGAGTAGTCATGTTTCTCATGTTAAATTCCTCCTTATTTATTGATACTTTTATTGTAAGTTAGTTTTGAATATTCTGATATAACGATTTTGTAAGTCAATAAAAAAGACCCCTTGTCTCCAAAAGGTCTCATGATTTCTGCTTCGGTGTTCCACCAACACCCCAGTGTTTATTGGGAACTTCTTGAATCAAAACGCGGACTTGTTCCATCTTTACATCCAAACTTTCTGCTGCAGCCACAGTTAACTTTTCCATCAGCTGGCTCAACTGTTCATCACTACGCCCTTCGATCACATGTACATGGATAATAGGCATCTAGCTCTCCACCTATTTCACATATCGGGATGACAAAGTGACAGAGCCTAGTCCGTCAAACTGAGCAACAATCGTGTCATCCATATCAAAAGCGACGGCTTCGGACAACGCACCGCTTAACACAATATCTCCCTTTTCCAACCCTTCACCGCGCTGAGCAAGTTTTTGAACCGCCCAGGCAACTGCTTCTGCGGGATGTCCAAGAACAGCTGATCCTGCACCTGTTGTGACCATCTCTCCGTTTTTGCTCATTACCATTCCGATGCTCGCCAAATCGAGTTCCTCAGGTCTTACCATCTTGCTTCCTAAAATCAGTTTCGCTGATGAACAGTTGTCTGCCACAACATCCGGAAGTGTAAAGCGAAAATCTTTGTAACGGCTGTCGATCACTTCAATAGCTGCTACAACGTACTTTGCAGCTTTCATAACATCGGACGCTGTTACGTGTTCACCACTTAAATCGTCACCCATAATAAAAGCAATCTCTGGTTCTGCTTTCGGATGAATAAGACGGTGCTGCTGAAGCGGCTCCCATTCCAATGCAAGCATGTCACTCAGTAAATAGCCGTAGATCGCCTCATGAACGCCCATCATCTCTTGCTTCGCTTTACTCGTTAACCCTAATTTTATTCCTAAACGCTTTGTTTTCGTTTTCTCCATTCGTCTTTCAATCAGCTGTTTTTGGAGGTCATACGCCTCTTCAATCGATAGGTCAGGATATTGATCGGTTATTTTAACAACTTCTTGCACATCACTTTCAGCACGTAAAAGATAATCAACCACTTCCACTTTTGACTGGTTCGTAACCGTCATGCTCTACACCTCCAGTTTTTGTTGCTTTGCGAGTTCAGCCGCAACTTCCAAAATAAGATCTTCCTGCCCACCTACCGCTTTTCGTTTTCCTAATTCGATTAAAATATCTCTCGGATCCAAGCCAAACCGTTTACCTGCTCGTTCAGCATGCAGCAGGAAGCTTGAATAAACACCTGCATACCCCATCGCTAAACTGCCTTTTCGAATTTCCTGCGATCCAGGAAGCATCGGTCCGATTACGTCTTCTGCCAAATCCATCATTTTATAAAGGTCTATTCCAGTATCTACTCCCATGCGGTCAAGAACGGCAAGCAATACCTCCGTTTGCGTATTCCCTGCTCCTGCACCTAAACAGCGTACACTTCCATCGATGCGTGTCGCTCCTTCTTCAATCGCAACAAGTGTATTGGCAACAGCTACCGATAAATTGTTATGTGCGTGAAATCCGACTTCAATATCAAGTGATCTCCGCAAAGCCGCAATGCGTTCTTTTACTTCGTAGGGCAATAATGCTCCAGCCGAATCCGTTACATACACGCCTTGTGCTCCATAAGATTCCATCAACTTCGCTTGTTCTACTAGCTTTTCAACAGGTGCAGAATGAGCCATCATCAAGAATCCCATCACTTCCATTCCAAGTTCCCGGGCCATATGAATATGCTGAGCTGATACATCAGCTTCAGTCACATGTGTTGCCACACGGACAAGACTCGCTCCTAATCTTCGCGCTTGCTTAAGCTCATGAACCGTTCCGATACCAGGCAGCAAAAGAACGGCAATTTTCGCCTGCTTACACACACCAGCTGCGGTTTCAATCAGCTTCATCTCATCCACAAGCGATCTTCCATACTGAAGTGTAGAGCCACCCAAACCATCACCGTGACTGACTTCAATATAATGCATACCTGCTTCATCAAGTGCTTTTGCTGCATCATACACTTGCTTTTCTGTGAACTGATGAGCCATCACATGACTGCCGTCACGAAGACAAACTTCGGTAAACTTTAGCGGCAACGTGCTATTTCGTTTCATATGCTGTCACCGCCTTGTCCATTTTTTCCTGTCCTAAAAGATGCTTGGCAACCATTTCTCCAGCTTGTTTCGCGGCTGCTGTCATAATATCAAGATTACCGGCATATTTCGGAAAATAATCGCCTGCTCCCTCTACTTCGACAAAAACAGTGATACAGTTCCCATCAAATAGTGGTTCTTGTTTTAATCGGTATCCAGGGACATAACTTTTTACCTTTTTCTCCATATCTGAAATAGCCGCTCTAATTTTCTCTTCATCAACCTGTTTCACTTCACAATAAACCGTTGCTCTCATTAGAATCGGAGGATCAGCCGGATTTAAGATAATAATGGCTTTTCCAATATCCGCTCCTCCAACTTCCTCGATTCCACGCCGTGTTGTAATCGTAAATTCATCAATGTTCGCACGTGTACCAGGACCTGCACTTAAGGATGAGATCGTTGCTACAATTTCACCATAGGAAACGTCAGCAGCTTCATTTATTGCGTGAATCACCGGAATCGTAGCTTGTCCGCCACACGTAATCATATTGATGTTCTGAGATTGCATATGTTCACCTGAATTAACTGGCGGACATACGAAAGGTCCAACTGCAGCAGGGGTCAGATCGATCACTGTTTTTCCCATATCCTTTAAAATTTCAGCATGCCGCAAGTGAGCTTTAGCTGACGTTGCATCGAAAACGATGTCAGCTAACTCTGGACGTTCAATAAAGTCATCGATACCATTTGTAAATACTCTGTACCCTGCAGAATTTGCTCGTCTTAAACCGTCAGATTCAGAATCAATTCCAATCATTGCTGTTAGTTCTAAACATTCACTTTTTTGAAGCTTGTACATCAGATCCGTACCAATATTCCCCGAGCCGATTATTGCGGCTTTTATCTTTTTCAATGTATTAGGTCCTTTCTGCACAGTTTTTAATCCCGAAATAAGATGGTTACTGAACCTAGTTTTCCAAAAGAGGCCGTCACTTCATCTCCTGAATCTACGTCGATCGCAGCAGAGAGTGCACCTGGCAGAATCAACTCTCCCGCTTTTAATGAAATGTTGTAGTCTGCTAGTTTATTAGCAAGCCATGCGATGGCATGTGCTGGATGCCCAAGAGCTGCAGCTCCGGCACCTGTTGCAGTCACTTCACCATTCTTTAAAAGCGTCATGCTCAGTGTACGCAGATCAATCTGATCCATCTCGTAAAAAGGTTTCCCCACAACTGCTCTAGACGATGAACCGTTGTCAGCGACCGTATCCACAAGCTGAATCTTCCAATCTTCTATCCTGCTATCAATGATTTCAATTGCAGGTACAATCGCTTCTGTTGCCATCAGCACATCCACGTATGTCACATTCGGACCTCTTAAGTCTTCTTTTAAAATAAAGCCAATCTCCGCTTCTGCTTTTGGTTTAATAAAATCTCTTCTGTTTAGTACACTGCCAGAGTCAACCTTCATATAATCAAGCAGATGACCGTAATCAGGCTCATCAACACCAAGCATATTTTGCATCGCCTTACTCGTGAGCCCTACCTTTTTTCCAACCACTACACGACCTTCTTCAATCTTTCTCTCAACCCACTCAAGCTGAATTTCATATGAATCCTTTACGGACAGTTCTGGGAAACGCTTGGATAATGGCTCTACCGGAGTCAGTTTTTCTTCTGCTTCTAAAAGTTCTTCTGTTAATCTTGAAATCACTTGTTTCTGCATCTTTACTTCCTCCCTTCTTTTTCAAAGAGCAAAACGCGACTGGAGTCCAATCACGTTTCACTAAAGTGCTGTATACATAAACAGGTGGCACAATTGTAACTTTCAAAGTGTTTTTAAAAGCTTGGTTGAAGGTAATTTAGTGCGTGCTAACCACCTGAACCCCTTTTTTTACAAGGCATGCCACGAGAGCTGTTATCTGACAACATATCTTGTAGACGCAGGAGCATCATTGTCTATCCTAAAGAATTGTTGATTTTGTTCTTTCATCATCTGCAAGTTGATTGGAGCGCAAGGTTGCGAGACTCCTGCGGGACAGGCGGGCGGGTGAGACACTTAAGAGTGAAACGTTCGAATGTGGCTCACCGCCTGCCCCGCGGAAAGCGAGCAACCTGGAGCGGAAATCAACTACTTTCAAAAGCGGAGAACAATCCCCCTCTATAACTTCATCGTTATCGTCTTAGCCTCTGAATAAAACTCAAAGCTGTGTCTTCCGCCTTCACGCCCGATCCCGCTTGCCTTTGAACCACCAAACGGCGTACGCAGATCTCGTATGTACCAGCAGTTGATCCAAAGCAGGCCAGAATCCACAGCAGCCGAAACACGTTGAGCGCGGCGTAAATCGTTCGTCCACACAACTCCCGCCAACCCGTACTGTGAATCATTTGCAATAGTAATTGCCTCTTCTTCTGTTTTAAACGGTACGACCACAAGCACCGGCCCGAAGATCTCCTCTTGTGCCACACGCCATTTGTTGTTCACGTCATATAAAACAGTAGGTTCATAGAAGTTTCCGTTTCCGAGACCTTCAACCCGTTTACCCCCGCAAGCAAGCTTGGCTCCTTCTTTAATCCCGATGTCCACATACGTTTCTACGGTCTCCAAGTGACTTTTTGACACGAGTGCACCCAAGTCCGTATCTTCCTGAGTTGGATCACCTACTTTAATCTTTTTCACAGCTTCTACAAACTTGTCCATAAACTGATCATAGATGCTTTCTTGCAGAAGCAGACGTGATCCGGCAAGGCAAATTTCCCCTTGATTTCGATAGATCGCATCAATAGAACCTTTTACCGCTTCGTCAAGATCGGCGTCTTCAAAAACGATGTTTGCCGACTTTCCTCCTAATTCCAGAGAAACTGGAATCAAATTTTCAGCAGCGTTCTTCATAATCGTTTTCCCAGTGTTCGATTCACCCACAAACGAGATGCGGCGGACGTTAGGATCTGTCGTCATTGCTGCTCCCATCGTGCTTCCTGGTCCAGTGATAATGTTCAGTACACCTGGCGGAAGGCCTGCTTTATTAGCGATATCCCCAAACATGACAGCAGAAAGCGGTGTGTAAGATGCGGGCTTAACGACAACCGTGTTTCCTGCCGCTAGTGCTGCGGAAGCTTTCCATGTCATCTGCATGAACGGCAGATTCCAAGGGATGATTAGACTTGTAACCCCAGCTGGACTGTATTTGGCATACGACATGATATTGTGTTTATCATAATGCTCACTCACCATGTACTTGGACATCTCAGCAAAAAAACGGAAATTGGAGGCCGCTCGCGGAATATCAAACCCACGGCTCTCTTTAATGGGTTTTCCTACGTCGAGTGTCTCTACCATCGCAAGTTCATCCACGTTTTCCATAATAAGATCTGACATTTTACATAAAATATCGGATCGTTCTTCTACAGGCATTTTGCTCCAGACGCCGCTATCATAAGCATTTTTGGCAGATTGGATCGCTCGTTTCGCATCTTGTTCACTGCCGTTTGCAACAAGCGCTAACCTCTCGTTTGTTGCTGGATTGATGGATTCAAAGGTTTCACCCGAAAGTGCATCGACATATTCTCCGTCAATGAACAATTTTGCGTTATTCACTTTTACTTGCTGCGCGAGGGTTTCTGCTTTCATGTGTTAGTCCCCCTTCTCTTCTTCCACTTCAACGACCATTTCAATTTCGATCGCCGTTCCACCTGGAAGCTGTGCCATCCCTACAGCTGATCTAGCATGCTTTCCTTTCTCGCCAAAAACATCAACCAAAAGATCAGACGCACCGTTGATCACTTTTGGCTGATCTGTAAAATCCTCCGTGCAATTCACGAATCCAAGAAGTTTTACAATGCGTTTTACTTTATTTAAATTTCCAAGCTCGTTTTGAACGACTGCCAACAAATTCAGCATGGATTGGCGAGAAGCGGCATACCCGTCCTCTACGGATAAGTCTGCTCCTAACTTTCCATGATATTGATCGACACCTTGTCCGGCTGTAAAAAGAAGATTACCCACTCTTACACAGCCAACATAGTTCCCTACAGCTTTGCGCACTTCTGGCAGCACGATTCCTAACGCTTCAAGTTTATCCTCCGGTGTTTGAATGACTTGCAACGGCTGCACCCCGCTTTCTTTTACCAAGACTTAAAAATTCAGCAGCGTTTCCGCCAAACATCGCTTTACGCTGTTCATCCGTCAGCTCAAGCGTTTCATCCAGGACTTTTCCGGGATTCACTTCGCGAAGTAAAAACGGATAATCTGAACCCATGAAGATTTTATCTGAACCGAATCGCTCCATCATATAGCGGATGTTCATCGGATCGTAATTTAACGAATCAAAATAAAACTGCTTTGCATAATGACTTGGGGGATGTGTTGTCAGGCGAAGATGCGGCCACACCTGCCATCCTTGATCAAGGCGCGGAATTAAGTAAGGAAACGAACCACCGCCATGAGCAAAACAAATTTTCAGTTTAGGGAATTTTTCCATCATACCGCTCCAGATAAGTGAAGCTGCGGCTAATGCCGTTTCACTCGGCATCCCTATCGTGTACATAAAGTTATGGTTTGGCATACGCTCTTTCCCGAGCGTTTCCCACGGATGAATAAAAAGCGGCACTTCCCACTTTTCCGCCATCTCAAAAAACGGAAGAAAGTCAGGATGATCGAGATTCTGTCCATTTATATTTGTTCCAATTTCAATCCCATGAAGTCCAAGCTCATTCATACAGCGGTCCATCTCACGGATCGCCGTTTCTGAATCCTGCATGGGAACCGTTCCTAGACCAGCAAAACGGTCAGGATATTCATTCACGGTTTCGGCTATAAAGTCGTTCTGGATTTTTGCCATCATTTCCGCTTGTTCAGGTGGAGCCCAGTACGAAAATGTAACAGGGATCGGGGATAGCACTTGAATGTCTACCCCTTCACGGTCCATGTCCTGTATTCGTTTTTTTGGATCCCATACTTGGTCAGTTACATCTCTAAAATTTTTCCCGCCTACCATAATGGCTGCACCGCAGGCACAAGTCCGGTTTAACACCGGCCACCTTTCTCCACCATATTTTTCGGCAAAGTCAGGAAACGACTCTGGAATGATATGTGTGTGAAAGTCGATTCTTAGCACTTCCATTCCTCCACGTTTTCAGGCATCTGATAACCGCAGTCTTTGCATAGACGAACTCGTTCATTCGAGTTAAAGCTGTGGATTGCTTCTTTAACTTGTTTTTCAATATCACTCAATTGCACGGTCACGCGATGCATCTCAGAATCACAGCGGTCACAGAACCAAACGAAGTCTTCAAGCTCACCTTGTGCACGTTTTCGTTCGATCACGAGACCATACGAATTCGCCACACGATGCGGGGAGTGCGGAACCATTGCTGGAAGCATGAACACGTCTCCTTCTTTTACTTCAACCACTTCACGCTTGCCGTGTTTATTAATGACCTCTACATAACAGCTGCCTTTGATCTGATAAAAAAACTCATCAGAAGGATCCACATGAAAATCACGTCTTTTGTTTGGACCGCCTAATATCATTGCGATAAATTCGGAATCTTGCCAAATTACTTTGTTGTTGACCGGGGGCTTGAGCAAGTCTTTGTTTTCATCAATCCATTTTAATAGGTTAAAAGATTTCAAAGTCGTTGTACTCATTACAATTACCTCCCTTTATTTAGCCAGCTTAGGCTGGTCCTTCACAAATTCATTTGTTACGGATAGTGCTTCATCAACCATAGAGAATTTCGCTTTTCTTTTATAACCGTTATAAAAGATGGCTCGCTTACGGATTGGATCTCCCGTATAATAGCGCTCATATTGTACAAGACGCTGCCCGAAAGCTTCACCGCAAAGATCCCACGCAAGCTTGAACAGCTTCACACGTTCAAGTGAGTCAACACCGTCACGGCCTAAATAGTACTTATCAATCTCACTTCGAATTTCCGGAGCGTTAAAGTCATTTCCTGTCGGTGACATGAGCAATCCGCCAGCACCGATAATTTGGATGACCTCGATCGCTCTAGGATACATCTTAGGAAGCATGCCTCGAATGGTCTCAAGCGCTGCCGCGTTCGGCATCACTTCACCAGATGCTGTTGTTTCATACTCATATTCAGCTACTCGCAATAATGATCGGATTACTTCCACGTTCTGTACGAGTTCACCCAAGTCGTTCTGTACATTCAGATATCCATCAACACCAATAGAGTCTGCTAGTTTACAAGCCACTTCTGTTACAAAAGCAAGTTTTACATAACCTCTTACACCTGACTGATGAGCAGGCTGCTGTGCAATCCCTGTCTTCGGATACAAGAGGTTAGCTGCTTCAACGTTGTTATAGAGAAATACACGATCCCAAGGCACAAGTACATCGTTAAAGACGAGCAGTGCATCCATCTCTTCAAATCTTGAAGCGAGTGGATGATCAAACTGTGAACGCTTGCCGTCCTGCATCGGTTCACGGCAAATAAGCTTAAGTCCTGGCGTGTCCACAGGCACCGCAAACGCAAGCGCATAACGCTCATCACCAGGTGCGAATCCAGGGAACGAATAGATGATGACTTCATCTGTAATAGGTGCTAATGTTGCAAGCATCTTTGCTCCACGAACAATCAAACCTTCTGGTGTCTCCTCAACCGCTCCAAGATGAGTGAACATATCTTTTTGACCATGTGAGTTTTTGCTTCGGTCGTTCTGCGGGTTAATGATCGCATGTGTTAAAAACAGATCATTGTCTCTTATGTAGTTAAAGTAGTTTTTTATATTTACAGACCACTCAGGATTGTACTGATCAAGGAACCAGCCATTGTGCGCCATGCCTGTTACAACAACGTTCAGAAAATCAGGAGTACGGCCCATTAGTCCAAAAGTAGATTTTGCGTAGATCTCAAACAGCTGGCTGCGCGCCATCAATTCATCATAGGTTGTCGGATGGAGAAAAGCATTGTTTACACGCTCACCCGTCTCTTTGCAAATATGTGTAATGGAATCTTGATATTGTGGATCGTGCTGCATGTCGTACAATTTAGCGATCTCTTGGATTGGCTGATTAAAAACAGGTTCGTTTACAACATCTGTTACTCTCCTGCCCTCTAACCAAATTTCTGGCGAACGAGATTTTAAGGCTTGTATATATTGAGCACCAGTTCTTATTCCCATACCATATGCCTCCTCTATGAATCTTGTTTTAATTTGTTTCAACTATATAAGAAAGCGCTTACAAGTCTCAATGCTGTAATTTCACATTATGAAATTATCTGAAAATTTTATCTTCACTGTTGTTTTTTGTTGATTTCCTCTACAGGCTGCTAATAAATAGAGCCCTCATGCAACATGCAAGAGTGGCTCTTTTTCTTTGGCTGTTTTCTAAAGGATTGTTGCTTTTAAATCTTTTTGTTTATTCGCTTCTTTGACAAGTTGATTGGAGTGCAAGTTGCGAGACTCCTGCGGGACAGGCGGGCAGGTGAGACACTTATACGTGAAACGTACGAATGTGGCTCACCGCCTGCCCCGCGGAAAGCGAGCAACCTGGAACGGAAATCAACTACTATCAAAAGCAACAATGAATACGAAAACAGTCTTTTCTTTTAAAGACCGATCATTCTTGGAATCCAGAGAACCGCATCTTCTAAATATGTGATTAAGAACAAGATGGCAATTGCAATTGCCAAGAACGGCCCTGATGCTCTAACTAGCTTTTCGAAACGCACTTCAGCAATGGATGAAACGATAAACAGCCCTGTTCCAACAGGCGGTGTTAATAAACCAATCGTTAAGTTGATGCATATGATTACACCAAAGTGTATTGGATCGATCTCAAACGAGGTCACGAGCGGCATAAAAACAGGAACTAAGATGATTAAAGCTGCAATCCCATCCAGCAGCATTCCGACAATCAACAGCATGACATTAACCAAAAGAAGAAAAACGAACGGATTTTCAGAGATGGACAACATGCTGTCTGCAAAAACTTGCGGAAGCTGTTCAAAAGCAATCAGCCATCCAAAAATATTAGCCATTGCGATCAAGAATGTAACCGTTGCTGTACTTACTACAGTGTTAATGAGGATTTGAGGAATCGACGTCCATCTTAGTTCTCGATAAAAGAAAACGCCTACTAAGAATGCAATCACGCAAGCTACCGCCGCAGATTCAGTTGCCGTAAATGCACCAGACAGGATACCAAAGATAATAACAAATGGAACCAAAAGTGCCGGCAATACCTTCACTGTGCTGTTCCACATTTCTTTTCCTGTCGCTCTTTTACTTTTAGGAAAATTGTATTTGTAGCCCATGTAAGCAATAACACTTACAAACGCGACTCCGTAAATCAGTCCTGGAACAATGCCTGCCATAAACAGTCCGCCGATGGATGTTCCTGACAGCGTCCCGTAAATGATAAAGATCATACTTGGTGGAATAATGGGTGCAATAATAGATGAAGCAAGTGTTAACGATGATGAAAATTCCCTGGAGTAACCTTCCTTCTCCATCTCAGGAACCATAATTTTACTCATCATAGCAGCTTGTGCGTTTGCAGATCCTAAGATTGAGGCTAAGAACATGTTGGCAACTACAGTCACGTATGCTAATCCTCCACGCACATGACCTACGAACACTTTTGCAAACTTAACAAGACGAGTCGTGATTCCTCCGCCGTTCATCAGTTCTCCAGCAAGCATGAACAATGGAATAGCAAGCAAACCGAAATTATCAAGACCTGAATACAGTCTCATTGGTGTGGAATCTAATAGAGCGGTGTTCCCGTTCAGAAAAAAATAAACGACTGTAATCATTCCTAAAACAAGTGAAATCGGAATTCCCATCAACAAAAACAGAATAAAAATCCCGATAATAAGAGCAGTTGTCATAGATCTGCCCCCTTTGTTTTAATAACGCGAACCAATTGAGCCAGTACATGAACACATGCAAACGTTAAGCCGATTGGAACAGCACTGTAAGGAATCCACATTGGAAGCAGAATAGCTGTGGATTTTTGAAAAGCTACCCCGTCTGACAATATCCACGTGTACGTGTACGATAGAATCAAGACTAAAAAGATAATAATGAACACCTGACTGAATACCGCTATCCACATTTTCACTCTTGGCGGGCAATAATCAAGCAATAGTGTAACAGCAGCCTGGGATCTGTACTTCAATCCCAGACTACCACCGATAAAACTGATCCAAATCAATAGAAATACAGCAACTTCACCTGACCAAGATAATGGTGCGTTCAAAAAGTAGCGAAATGCCACTGAAACGGCGACAATAACTGCTAATGCGAACATGAGAATCGCAGCAAGAAATTTTTCCACCTGACAAATTCCGTTACTAAGGCTCTGAATTATGCCGCTTCCCCCATTTATTGGAGGCTTTACACTTTGATAGATATCCCTGTCGTAATTAATCTTCAATTAAACCACACCAATCTCTCAATCTACTTTCTTACTGATTCTATAAATTCTTGAATAAGAGGGTCAGTCGGTCCGTATTTTTTATCAAATTCTTCTATATATGGCTTGAATAGTTCTGGGTCAATATCATAGATTTTCATTCCGTTGTCAGCTAGTTCTTTTCTAAACTCTTCTTCTTGCCCTGAACGTGTTTCAACCGCATAATCTGCTGCAGCTTCTAAAGATTCACGTACAATCTTCTGATCTTCTTCAGACATGCCTTCAAACGTTTTTTTGTTAACCATTCCGACTGCCGGCCAAACCATATGATTTGTAACAGCTCCATATTTTGCAACTTCATAGTACTTGTTTGTAATCGCTGCATCCAAGTCCATGTCCATTCCGTCGATTACTCCTGTCTGTACAGCTGAGTAAACCTCAGGAAGAGGAAGTCCTTCTGTTGAAGCACCTGTTGATTTATAAAAGTCCTGCATTGGAGGGCTTGGTGTTACACGAAGTTTTAATCCTTTCATATCTTCAGGTTTTTGAACATCCTTATCTTTAAACAACATGACGCGCTGACCCGCAAAAAGATAATCCAATCCTGTAATTCCTTGCTCATCCAGAGTTGCTAGGATCTTTTTCGCTGGTTCAGACTGTCTCGCCTTATGTGCTGCTTCCAGATCTTCAAAAGCATATGGAGCAAACCATGCTGCAAATGAAGGTGAACGGGAGCTTGTGTATGCTGCTGTTATAAAACCAAAGTCAACAGAACCTGATTCGATTTGCTGCATCATATCCGCTTCACTTCCAAGCTGGGAGGATGGATAGATCTCGAGTTCAATCCTTCCATCTGACCGTTTAGATAACTCTTCTTTAAATTTCTCTGCAGCTTTATGCCACATGTGTGAAGGCGGTGTGATATGCGCTAGTTTGAACTTGTATGTCTTTCCATCAGAAGATGCATCCCCTGAACTTGCGGAATCCTTGGCTCCGCTGCTGCAGGATGTTAAAAGAATCAATGCCAGCAATACAGTCATTACGATTTTTAATTTCTTCATCCCTATCAACTCCTTATTTATGTAAGCGTTATCATAAAACACTAATATAACCGAGTTCTTTTGAGATTGACTCTGCTGTTTTAACGACATGATGAATCATAGAAGGTGTATCTTGCCCTAGCATATACGATACAGGTCCTACCATATTAAGTGCAGCGATAATTTGTCCTGTATAAGACTTAATAGGAGCAGCAATTCCATACAACCCCATTTCGTTTTCGTTGTTGCTTATGGCATAACCATTTGTTCTTATATCATCAAGTTCAATTTTCAACTTTTCAACACACGTAATAGTATTGGGAGCACGGCGAAGCAATCCCCTTGATATGGTCGGCTTAATCATAGAGGGGTTAAAGGCTAGCAATACTTTTCCTGTACTTGTACAATAGGCAGGTTTTGTATCTCCTATAAAAGTGGGGACAGCTACTGAATTTGATGAAGCTACTCTTAGAACGAAGCGAACTTCACCACGATCGAGCATTCCGATATGTACGGTTGTGTTAAACCTTCTGACAAGACCTTCGCACAATGGCAGTGCTTCCGTATTTATGTCTTGCTGATACATGACGTGATTGCTCCATTCTAACAATTTCCATCCTAATCTATATTTTTTCTGACTGTCTTGAATCAGTATGCCTTCCGAGCAAAGTGTGCGAACTAAGTGATGAACTGTGCTCGCGTTCATGTTAAGTTTTTCAGCAATCTGCAGGTTCCCTAGTGCTGGTTCATCTTTCGTAAAGCAATTTAATATCCTTGAAATTTTTTGAACAGATGAAATCACCAATTCTCCCCCTCAAACGGATACGATTTAGTTGAAGTCAGCTAGCAACCACCCCTTTCAATATGCGTTCATCGTATTGAAAACGGTCGGCTTGTACAATGTCAAAATTTCATAATATGAAATTACAAGAAATATATTTTGAATAATTAGAAAATTCTAGAGGATTATATTCATTCATAAAGAAGAAGTAAGGACTAGAGGTTTATGTTAGTTTTCGTGGTCTTCTGTCGATTTACCTCCTATTTTCATAATTTCATGAAAAAAATGTAAACTGCATGTGGCAATTCGTCTATATTTCAATTACTATATGTAGTATAAATACTTTTATATATCAAATGATTGATTCATTCTTTCCATGATTTTATTGTTGAAAGAGGTGCGAGAGTTGGACATTACTGAAAGTCTTATCACTTATATGGATGAAAACCTGCCTACCTACTTACAAGACTGGCATCAGAGAGTTGTCATTTCAAACCATGACATACATAAAGAAAAAGTGATTGAAAATGCCTTGCATATGATTGAGCTAGTCAAGTTATCCTTACGCGGACAACTATCCCCTCAAAAAATCATGCACCTCGCACATGAAGTAGCCGTCCAGCGGTTGGAAGCGAAAATCAACATAGGGGAATTTGTTTACAATGTAAATTTGGGCCGCAGTGAGATTGTGCGGTTTGTTACAGGCTCTGGCATATCTATCGAACAGCTTCAGCCTGTCATTGAAACGATTAATTCTCTTTTTGATGAATTTTTGTACCATGCCGTTAAGAAATATACACAGTTAAAAGATGCGGAGATTCAAGAAAAGACCCTGTTCATCGATCAGAGTCATAAAGAGCGTTTGACCATTTTAGGGCAGATGTCATCAAGCTTTGTACATGAATTTAGAAATCCTCTTACAGCTGTTATGGGGTTTGTGAAGCTCATGCAGCAAGAGAATCCGAACATGAAATACATAGATATTATCAGCCATGAATTAACACAGCTAAACTTTCGAATTTCTCAATTTCTTCATGCCTCCAAAAAAGGGGTTCAAGAACGTGAAGCAGAGGATTTTTCATTAGAAGATTTGTTTACTGATATTCTAGACTTTATGTATCCAAGCCTAGTGGATGCAGATGTTACAGTGATTCCGCGTATCGATCCCACGATTACGCTTAAGGCACACAAGGACGAGCTGAAACAAGTTCTGCTCAATCTCATCATGAATTCTATCGATGCGCTGCGACAAAAAAAGCAAAATCGGCGCATCATGATCTTTAGTAAAATGGAGAACGACGCAAATGTACAGATTACCATTTCAAATAATGGACCTGCTATTCCATCTGAAACCATCAGTACGATCTTTGAGCCTTTTTTTACAACGAAAGAGTTAGGAACAGGTATTGGCCTTTTTGTGTGTAAAAAGATTATCGAGAAGCATAACGGTGCAATCAGCTGTTCGTCAGATGATAACATCACTACTTTTACGATCGTTCTTCCGATTCGCGGAGCTGTTATAGAAGAAGAAATCTCACACTTGGAAATATAAAAGGAACTTGGAATATCCAAGCTCCTTTTTTTAATGCAAACTTTTAATGCATCTCTTCACGATACAAGGGCATCGAGCAGCATCTGAACGATCCGCCTGATTTAATGATTTCGGATATATCCACCTCAAGCACGTCAAACCCTCTTTCACGAAGTGCCGCATTTACTTTTTTATTGACGGGTAAGCTTAAGACTTTATTGTTGCCAATCGACAAAACATTTGTCCCCAATGTAAACTGTTCATCTTTCTCTACTTCAATTATATTAAATTTCGCTGCAAGAATTTGATATTCCTTATCATCAAAGGCATCTTTATAAATCAAAGCATCTTTTTCAGATAAAATGTTAAATACACAGTCCAAATGTAAATACTTCGGATGAAAGGGTACGGAAACAACATTCATATGAGGCAATTGAGACTGAAGTTCCTGTATCGTCTCTTCAGAAGTTCTTCCGCTCACACCGATAAACACGGTATCTCCATGAACGATGACATCGCCGCCTTCAATACGGTCACCTTCAATTAGAGAGAGATTGATCTGGTGTTCCAACAGCCAGTTTCGCAAGACTTTCTCTTCACCATCACGAATGTTGCTTCCCATTCGAGAAACGAACACCGTCTCACCAATGGTAAAACCAATATCCCGAGTAAAAACTTGTTCCGGAAACCTTTCTATCGCAGGAAGCTTATAAACGTCAACTCCATTGTTTTTCATCGTCTCTACAAAGAGCTGATGCTGTTTCATCGCACGCTTCATGTTGATATTATCTTTAGCAAAATGCCTCTGAGTTTCATTAATAATTTCATCGATTTTCATGTATCTTGGTTCACATACGATCACCTTTTTCAACACACCATATTCACTATCACAATTCACGTGTTTGTATTCTCCTTTTATTACGGTAGCCATTTATAATCCTCCATTACGCACATAAGGTATTTATAAGGCTCTTCCCTAAATCAATAGTCCCGTAAACGTTTTTTGCATCTTTCATTAGTTTATTTATATTTTTTCCAAAAATGGCTAAAAGTTATCTTCTTTTTGTTACATTCATGAAATTCATGAAAAAACATGGCTGTTTCATTAACTGTGATGCAATTGGAAGTGGTTGATTTCCGTTCCATGCGCTCGCTTTCCGCGGGGCAGGCGGTGAGCCCCTTGCCGCTTTGCGCCCTTAAGGGTCTCACCTGACCGCTCGTCCCGCAGGAGTCTCGCACCTTGCACTCCAATCAACTTTGTCAATGAAGCTAAAACAAAATAATTGATAGCAAAAATCTTACAAAATAATTGATAGCAAAAATCTTACAAAATAATGTACAAAACCAAAAAACAACTGACTTAGAGATCCATTGTTGCCTTTTGCTGTCAGCTGTTTAATATTTTGTTTTAATTTAATTGGTCTGATCGTATACTTAAGCGCAAGGAAGCCAAAAACGCGCGTAAAAGAGCTTGGAGTGCGCGCAACGGACAACTTCCTGTGCGAATGTGTAAAAAATATAAAACACGTACCGTAAAACCCTTATTTAAACAGTTTTGATCATCCCGTCCTTACTACCTTACTTCCACCACGTTTCATGCATGCTCGCAGGAAGTTGCCTCTTATGTTCTGTCATGAGATAACGGTCCTCAATTTTCTTGGCTGCCTCTTCAGAAACTTTCTTACCTTCTAAATAATCGTCAAGTTCATCGTACGTAATTCCTAATTCCGTTTCATCTGCTTGCTGCGGTTTTTCATCTAATAAATCAGCAGTTGGCTGCTTTAAATAAAGTCTCTCAGGTGCTCCTAATTCTTTTAATAACATTTTGCCTTGACGCTTCGTCAACCCTGACAACGGGAGAATATCTGCTCCGCCGTCTCCGTACTTGGTGAAGAAGCCCGTTACTGCTTCAGCTGCATGATCCGTGCCGATCACTAGCAAGTTCGCTTGGCCACCCACAGCATATTGAGTGATCATCCTTACTCTAGCTTTGACGTTACCCTTGTTAAAGTCGGAAAGCTGTCCTGACGTAAACGTGTCATAGCTTCCTGCAAAAGCATCTACTGTTTCTTGAATATCAAATGTTATACGTTCGTCGGCATTGATAAAAGACATGGCGAGATCTGCATCTTCTGCATCTCTTTGTGTTCCATAAGGCAGGCGAATCGCAACGAACTTTACGATGTGACCTGATTCCCTCAGCTCTTCTATGGCCAACTGAGCTAATCGACCAGCAAGTGTGGAGTCCTGCCCACCGCTAATTCCTAGAACAAATCCCTTAGCTTTAGATTTTATTAAATATTCTTTTAAGAACGTCACTCGGTGTTGTATTTCAATTTGCGGTTCAATTTCAGGCTTTGTATTCAGTTCACTTATGATTTTCTGCTGCAATGACATTGCTATCCCCTCCTATCACGTATACAATTCGTGTTTTTTAATATAGTCATAACAAGAGTCCGGCAAAAGGTATCTTGGTTCTCCGCCTTTAGAAAACTCGTCTCGAATATAGGAGCTGCTGATCTCCATAGATAGCCCTTTATCGATCAGGTGAAATTTGGTTCCATCGTCATGGTTTCTAAGGATTGGTGAACGAGAGATGGTCTTCACCATATTAATTTCATCCCTAGCCATCACAATAAATTTGTTGCTAGAGATCAATTCTTCGTCGTACTTCCATTTTCCGTCTGCAATATCTACTAAAAGATCGGCTCCCATAATAAAGTAAACCTCATCTTCTGGATATTTCTTTTTAAAATGTTCCATCGTGTAAAACGTGTATACTTCCCAGGCATCTTGAAGCATCTCGTAATCATCTGCTACAAATTTGTCGTTATTAGAAATCGCTAATTGCAGCATACTCCACCGGTGTTCATCAGAAGTCTTCATGATTTTGTCTTTTCTTTTACTTGAACACGGAAGGAAGATAACTTTATCCAGTTTACAGCGATGTGCAACCGTGCTCGCAGTCCATAAATGAACATTTGTTATGGGGTCAAAGGATGAACCATAGATACCGATCTTAGCCATTTTACTTCCTCCTTATTTTTCACCAATCAACTGCATGACTTTTGTCTGTACATCTTGAATGTTCTTCATCTTGTTATCCCAGCATACTTGGCTGAGGTCCACTGGATATTCTTCCGGATACATCGTGCGTTTGTACTCATCCCATAACACTTCCAGATTCTCTTTAGCATATTGCTGTATTTCTGTCAGACTAGGAGTTTCATAGACTAAGTTGCCACCTACAAAAATATCCTGATGAAGCTCTTTCGCTTCAAAGTTCGTGACGAATTTACTGATAAACGTGTGAACAGGGTGAAACATTTTTAGTTTCGATTCTTCCTGAGGTGTTTCGCTATCCATCGCGATATAATCACCTTCAGATTTGTTATTAAGTGTATTAATAATTCGATAAACTTTTTTCATACCAGGCGTCGTAACTTTCTCGGGATTGCCGCTGATCTTAATCGTGTCGACCATCTTTCCATGTTCGTCTTCAATCGATACGAGTTTGTAGACCGCACCTAAAGCAGGCTGGTCATACGCGGTAATTAATTTTGTTCCAATACCCCATGAATCTATTTTTGCGCCTTGTGATTTCAAGTTAATAATCGTATTCTCGTCTAAATCGTTTGACGCAATAATCTGGGTATCTGTGAAACCTGCTTCGTCCAGCATCTTTCTAGCTTCTTTAGAGAGGTAAGCCAAATCACCGCTATCTAAACGAATTCCTTTAAAGTTGATTTTATCGCCTAACTCTTGAGCCACTTTTATCGCTGTAGGTACACCAGATCGCAACGTATCATACGTATCTACTAAAAACACACAGTTTTTATGGCGGCGAGCATACTTATGAAAAGCAACATACTCATCACGGTACGTTTGTACAAGTGCATGGGCATGAGTACCGGCAACTGGTATTCCAAAGAGTTTTCCTGCTCTTACGTTAGATGTTGCCTCAAATCCTCCGATAAATGCTGCTCTCGTTCCCCAAATCGCTGCATCCATTTCTTGTGCTCTGCGTGTTCCAAATTCCATTGCTCGTTGCTCTCCAACGACTTGTTTGATTCGAGAGGCTTTTGTCGCCACAAGTGTTTGATAATTGACGATGTTCAAGATCGCCGTTTCAATAAGCTGTGCCTCAGCAAGTGGTGCTTCAATTCGTAAAATGGGTTCGTTTGCAAATACAAGCTCTCCCTCCACCATTGAACGCACTGTTCCAGTAAATTTCACTTGCTGCAAATAGTCCAAATAATCTTCTTCATAACCTAGTTCATTCCTTAAATAATCAATATCACTTGCAGTAAACTTAAAATTTTGCAGATAATCTATGATTCTTTCTAAGCCAGCAAATACAGCATATCCGTTGCCAAAAGGAAGCTTGCGGAAAAAAACTTCAAACACCGCTTTTTTATTGTGCATATTGTCTTCCCAATACGTTTCTGCCATATTGATCTGGTAAAGGTCTGTGTGAAGCGTTAAGCTATCATCAGCATAATGTGTATTCATCGTTAGGTTACCTCCAAAAAATTAAAATTATAGAACTTTTGCGTTTAAACAACTTTTAAAGTGTCCTAATGCCCATTCATGTCCAGCTTGGTTGAAGCTTGCCACACCTTTTTCATGGACAACAATTTGAAGTCCCGCATTGTAAGCATCAATTGCGGTGTGAAGACAGCAGATGTCTGTGCAGACGCCTACGATATGAATCTCTGTAATACCGCGTTCACGCAGCTTCATTAATAGGTCCGTTCCAGCAAAGGCGCTATATCGTGTTTTATCCATCCAATAAACGTTAGATTTATCTTTGTTGTTTTCGTAGACTTTTTGAAGGTTGCCATAAAGTTGTCGACCGGGAGTTCCTGCAATGTTATGTGGGGGAAAAAGCTTGTTTTCCGGATGAAATTCATCGTTAAGTTGATGCTGATCAATGGCAAAAACAACAAAGTCACCGCTCTTAAGAAATTGTTCTGTGATAGAGATGATTTCAGATTCAATGTCTTGGGCTGGTTTTCCACACGTCAGTGCACCTTCATCTGCTACAAAATCAAATGTGTAATCAATGTTTATTAGAGCCTTTTTCATCATAAATTCCTCCCAATGATTGTTTTATCAAACTACAATAAACAACTTGTTAATTATAAACCTTAAAAAAAAGTGCGTTAATATCGTGCTGTATAGATTGGCTTTACGACATCCATATCAATAAACGTGTAAAGCTTTGTTGCTCTTTTTGAAGTTCTAGTAGTTGTTTTCCCCTGTACTTCTTGAATAAAAGGAAGTGATTTTATTTTTCTTGAGAACGATTGATCGCTTAATATGGCTGGATCGTCTGTTACCGTTTTTAGTACGGCTTGCAGCTCAGAATAGGTAAAATGTTTTGGCAAAAAATTCTTAGCTACTGTTGTCTGCAATAAGTCGTTTGTAATGACTTTGATGGCATCCCCTATAATCTGTTTATGGTCAAAAGCAAGATCGAGATTGAGAACCTCTTTTACTGAAAAAAGCTCTATATCCGCTGCGTCGTCTTGCGCTTTTCTAAGCGATAGATACGTATCAGGTACGATGGCATAATGTGCATTTGAGATAATCCATCCTCTAGGATCCCGCCCCGGCTTGTCGTACACTCCAAATTGTTTAATGTGGATTCCTGAGATGTTCGTTTCTTCTTCTAGTTCACGTTTTGCCGCTTCGAAACCCGTTTCATCATCTTGCACAAAGCCTCCTGGAATAGCCCACTTGTTTGCTTCAATGTTTGTATTCCCCTCTGTATCAAGCCCTGCTCTTTTGATTAGCATGATCTTAAGGTCCATCGTTGGAGGTTTATATGCTTCGCTTTTTTCAGAAATGATAGTAAAGACACAAATATCGGAAGTATAACCATCTGGTGTACGATATTTTTTGATGTCGTATTGTTCAAGTGCTTGCTTATTAGACAATGGTGTCCCACCTCTTTCAATTAACAAAATGTTTATTGTTAATTTATTTATATTCTATTTACCTCAAAATGTCAACACGTAAACCTATTATGAAACAAGATTATTTTTCAATGGGGCAACCATTTTTAAAACCATTCATGACTACGAAAACAGCCAAAACAAAAACCACCCGAGAAGACGAATCCACCCGGATGGCTATTTCTTTTGTGTATGAATTTTTTTGTTTTTATACTCTTATTGTGTGATCAGATCATATTTTTGGGCCGCACAAAAGCCATTTTTTCTTTGTTTGTATCTAAGAAAGGAAGATTTGGATAATGCTTCTCAACTAGTTGAAATACTTCTTCAATCAGCTGCTCTAATTTTTGTATACTTTTTTGAACATCACCAGTTAGAATAGCTGATAATCTCTGATTTAGATTTTCTGGTTTTATCACAAAAATCTCACTGTATTTGTGCATCCACTTAAAAGAAGGATGGTGGATGTACAATTTATTTAATGCAAAAAGTGTTCCTAATAACTTCTTCTGTACACCGCTCATCAGATCATACAACATAATCCAATCTTTCCTGTCTAATAAGGCATAACGGTTGTTCCATCGATACCAAAGAGCTAGGTTTTCTTCAATCATGTTTTTCGCAAGATCATCTGGATAAATTTCAACCTTCTTTTTCAACTCGTTAATGACATGATCACCATATAAACTTTGTCCATAATAAACGGACGAAACCATGCATTGCTTGCCATAATCGATCTCATACTGCTCCACAACCTCAGCTATCCACTTTTCTGCAGTAGTTGTTAAAAAGCTGCTAATCTCGAGCTTAACATTCTGAGGTGTCAAATAACTCTCCGCCCATTCTTCCTCTTCATACGGGTGAAAATCAATGATAGAGCCATTTATTGCTATGATGGGATTCATCCGGTCTTCATCATGAGGTTTTTCCGACCAAAAAATATTAAGTTCAATGTCAGAATACTTATCCTCCCATCCCCTTGAAACAGAGCCAGCCAATAATACGGCTTGTACTTTAGGGTTTTGTTGATATATTGCGGCCAGTTCTATCGCGATATCTTTTAATTTCATCTTATACTCTCCCGTAAAACACCTTGTTAGTTAGGCATGTATCCATAACTCTCATCACTTACGAACCTACTAACTTATGTAAATAATTGATACTATAAGATTAGCATATTTTCTTTTATAAGGAGCTTCTCCAGTTCGGCCTTGAAAAGTTACAGCTTCATCGTATTTTTGTGACATGCGATCCAAGAAATAAAGCATCTGAAAAAGTTTTATCTAAAATAGGCATGACGTTAGAAGGAAGAATGCGTGAATGCATCCTTCTTAAAGACGGCTGGCGTGATTCTATGTTGTTCAGCATGCTAGAGCATGAATGGAAACGCCTTAATGTTGATATTTTAGGGTAAGTTGTTGATATTTCATTAATTTTGGTTGATATTCGACAACCTGTTGTTGATATTCAACAATTTTGTGTTGATTTAACAAAAAAAGGACTCGGCTAGAGTCCTTTTTTCCATTTATTTATGATGAAACGGACATTTTCCCGTTATCGGTTCAACATCGTCTCCAATAAAATATTGCTTCCACTCACGATGTTCAGGATCACCGTAATGACTAATGTTCGGATGTTTCGGAAGATTATCCCACTTCTCCACCCGCTCCCGAACCTTTTCACGAGACATCGCGCCACCAGGTGACGTCCCTTCTAGCCCGTCAAAAATACGGCGTGGCTGGAAACCGAGAACTAAGCTGTTGCCAAGATCTCTTGTTTTACGCTGCTTGTAGGCAGGTGCATTTCCAAATACAAAATACGGCTCGTTATCGAATGAAAATGCAAACAAGTGATGGTCTGGATCTTTCGGAATGTGTTCAGGCCAAGGCTGATTATCGGTCTCATGAAGAGACTGAAGCATCTTCCAGAAGTAATCCCGATAGTACGGAATGTCTTTTTCCTCTTTCTCAGGCTCCACAAACACAAATAATCCATGACGAATCAATTTTGGTGCATCAAAAAGCTTGTTAAACTCTCGGATTGCTTCAGGCAGATTCGACCAATCATCATGCGTCACATACGCATAGCGAAGCTCTCCCTTGTTCTCAGCTGCCATTCCAAAATAACAAGGAAACGTCTTGTTGGTTACGGTTTCGTGAAAGGTCTTATACTCATCAATGACCCAAGCTGGAACTTTTTCTGGATTTGTCATATCTTCTTTTTTCAGCAAGCACAATTGTTTCGTCTCCACTTAACCACTCCTCTAGTCTGTTATTGAGGAATTTCCCTTAAGCTACTTTGTTAAAACATGAATATTGCTGCTTCCTTTTTCCAGCCAAGCATTTTTTCTAACTCATTCAGATGTTGTGCTAACCATACCATCTCATGCTGAAATCGTTTCGGTGGCTCTCCTTCGTGGGGTTCAATGCTGATCCACCAAGCGCTTTCCATGTACCATAACAATTTTAAGGATGTAACTAACCTTTCAATTGATAATTTATTTGTATTATCGTATCCCTTTAGAAATGCATGGACAGCTTCAACATTTAATGCGCCGTTATGTAAGCATGTTGAGATGATGACTCTGCCAATATCCAACTCGATAAAATCATAGTTCAATCGGTCAAAATCCAGGATAGCGGTTATGTGTTTCCCCGAGAAAAGCAGGTTATCTACCCAAAGATCACGGTGGCACCAACCAGGAGTAAGGTGTTCAAGTTGAAGTGTTCCCATGTTTATTGTTGCTTTTCTTTGAAGTTCGATTAGTGTTCTTAAATGATCTAAGTCTTGTTCTTCGCATTGAATCGCAACTGATTCCCAATAGTCTAGACGATCTTGAAGAGCAGGAATCTGAAAAACAGTCTTCGATTTTGCCGGCAATGTACCATCATTTAATAGTCGATGAAGCTTTCCAATCTCTTGGCCCAATGACTCCATCTGCTCTGGTGAAGCTTTTCCCGGTTTTATAAGACTACCTTTCATAAAACGCATGACGGTAAAAAGCTCACCACTTGAAGACTTATGTAAAAGGTTGCCTTCATTTGATAGAAGTTTTGGGCAAGGGATGTCAGCAAGAAATGAACGATTTTGAGTGCAAAGAGCTGTATGTATTGTTCTCAAGTCATATTTCTTAATACGCTCTTTATTGTATTGTTTTACTAAAAAAACACCTTGATCCGTCTCTATTTTCCATTTTAGATTCAAATAACCTCGTTTAACTTGTGTGCTTTTCATTACTTGAAAACCAAAACGCGTCTGTACTTCTTCCTTTAAGTGCTCCCATAATAATTGTGTTTCTAATTCTTCATTCAGTTCTCTCACTTCTTTCTGTTACTTCAGCTCTTGCCAATTCGTCCAAAGTGATTCGTCTCTTTTTTTGTAATTACCATCTTCTCGATCCATATATCCATTTACGATAAACTCTCTTCGAATCGTACAAAAATCTTCATGATACTTTTTAATAAACTCGTTTATCTCCCTTTCTGTATAAGTATGGTTATCATCCAGCTGTTGAACGAGATATTCCAGCACCACTAACTTTTTCTTCTTTTGAGAAGGAATGTTTTTAAGACGTCCTTCTTTATTTAAAAATGCATTCAACACACTTTTTTGATAGTTTTCTAGACTTGCTGTCATATAGATCATTCTCCTTTTAGCTTAATTCTGATTGTCTATTCCGCTCAAATCCTAAATAACGTGATCCTTGAAAATTCAGTATTCCTCTATCTCCTTCTACCAGCATACCGTATTCTTGTGAACCCACATGAAACTCCATACGATCACCGCTTTCCACTTCAAACGTTGCATAGTACCATGTAGAAGCTGACGTGTCATTTGCGCCTCCACTTACTTTCGTTCTCTTCGTAACTAACTCGGCAGTCACAGCTAATTTAGGCTGTTTGTTATTGCTGCTCCACTCACCAATTCCTTTTATGATAACAAAAATGAAAATGCTGATTACGATAACAAAGAGAGCTCCTCCAAATAAAGGAAGAACATCAAACATCCAATCGCCGCTGCCACCAAAGCCTGGTTCTTCAAAATGATCAAAATCTGTATCCTCAAAGTTCCCCATGACTTAACCCCCTCCTACTCCCTTACCATAATATTACATACGAAGGAGAAAAAACAGAAGTTTCAGTTTATAAAAAAGCTTTTTACGATTCGTGTTCTTTTATGTATTAAAGTTCGCGGAATGTACAGTCTTTGACATGTGTTAGTGTATTTATTTCTCGCATAACAAAAAAGCCGCCGAAGCGACTTTTTTCGATTAAAGAGATATTTTGTTCACCTTGAGTTCATGCAGCGCATTTCGTACTTTTCCAAACTCAGATGCATGCGGCCGATCTTCGCCATCACCATAGCCGTAGTCTACCATTCGATTGCGGTTCAGACATAGCTTCGTCAATTCAGGTTTAAAGAAGTCAAACAGTTTAAAACGTTCTTCTAAATGTGAAAACCTCGCCTGATATGCCTCAATACTATCCACTAAGTGTGACCAGAATGCTGTTTCTTCTATTAACTGATTGCGTACCGTGACATTTGACATGTAGCGCAGGTGGCAAATGAACAACCCCGTGAAAATAAACTGAGTCAATCCTTCTGGCGGCTCGCTGCGCAATACAGCCCGCAATTCTTCCGTCACTCCCTCTAACTCAGGAAATGGCTGATCCGAGATATTCACGTCATCTACGTAATCTTTTACAGCTAATCTCTCAGGCTTATAGTCTTTTAAAATTAAAATCGTGTTCTGACCGTGCGGCGAGAAGACTGTTCCATATTGATAAAGAAAATGCAGCAGTGGCGGCATCACTACACCAAAGAATTCCTTCATCCATTCGTCAGCACTCAATCCAGACTTTTCAATCAAACTTTGGACATACGGCTTGCTATCTATATCGACATGATGGAGAGCTGCTAGCGTGATCGGCTGCTCACCATCTTTTAAATACGTATAGATACTTTCACGCCAAATGGTTCCGAGCATCTCCAGATATTGATATGGAGCACCTTTCAAATTGCTGTAATGAGCGTGATCCACGTTGATGCTTGCTACTTCTCCAGGCAGCACGACTTCACATTCATCTCTTAAAAAGCTGTCACGGTCAAAGATTCCTTTGATGTGCTCTGTTACACGCGGTGCAATTACCGTTCGTTCTGATGGAAGACCTCGATACACGAGCGTATTTAAAATACTCATTGGAAGTTTCACATGTGACTTCAAGGGATTACTTCGGTTTACAAACGTTCGCACTGACTGCTGCGGCAAATAGTGATCTGTTCCTTCTTCTAACGGAACGATCATGCCGTTCGCCAAGTCTTCAGGGAAGTTTTGGATCAGCACATTTTTCCACTGCCATTCATGAACAGGCATAAAGTAATAATCGAGAGGCAGCTTTCCGTTCTCACGTAAAATTTCGTTAAAGCGCTGAATAAGAACACCATCAAGCTCTTTTATCAATAACTTCTCATAATGGAGTTCACTAACGGATTGAAACTGTGCGCGGTCACGGTGAACGGCAATCCAAAACAGTTTCGTTTCATTCTGGTTTTCAGGGGCATACTTGCTGTAATCATCAAAGCCGAAACCGATTCGCCCTTTGTTGTATGTGATCCACGGATGGCCTGACATTTCTCCCTCTAACTCTGCATAATCAAGATCCACTAATTCATCTGACGTTTTTACATGGTGATTTAATAGATTGGCATCCGCAATGAGCGTATGGTTCAATTCCTTAATCAAATGACCTGCTGTTTCTGCTGACATACCGATCATCGGCTGAATATCCAATAAGAAACGAATTGCACTTGTTGCCGGCTTCCACTCTTCTCCCTCAAAAACTTCAATAGATTTCGGATCTACATCAAAGCTGTCAAACAAACGTTTTTCAGCGGTAAAACGATACTGACGATCCTCTGTAACAGTAAATACGTATCCCTCTTCTTTTTGCTCAGGAAAAATCATGTCTTCATACATATACTCAGCAAGCATCTTCGCGAGCAAATTTTTGTTTACCGTCTCCCACGTATCCTTCTTAAGAATCGATTCTGTTTCATTTATATAAAACATGTTTTTCCTCCTTATGTATGTGAAGTTTCTCTCTGTTTTTTTCTCTCGTGAACGTACCCCATAGGAAAACAAGTATATGGAGAACGACGAACAAACTTGCATAAACAAAGATAGCTGATATCGATTGTTCGTTTACAATGGATGATGCTGCTACAGGTGCGAGCAAGAGTCCTACGTTTTGAATCGCAGAGATCTTGCTATAATCGCCATGCGTGTTCTGACTACACTTGAAAAGTAACACATCCAATTTAGCCAGACACCACGCTGCTCCAATTCCAAACATGCATCGGAACAGTACAAGACCCGCAATGCTTGTTTCGATACCTTGAAAAAATAATCCAACAACCATCATGCCTGTTGCCGCTATATAACCACTCCGTCCTAATTGATCACTGTATTTTCGGATGAGAGGCAAAGATACAATCGCCATCAGACTTGGTATTAAGTACAATAAACTGCACATCAACGTACTCGTGTGATACACAGCCTCAGTGTACGTTGTGAAAAATGGCCGAACCATATTCACTGCCAAATGGAGGGTTAACACGACAATTCCGAAAAGAAAGAATTGCGGCAACAAGCTGCGTTGGTTTTCTTGTAATGCTGCATCCATGACTTTGGTCTTGCTCACTTTTTTTAACATGAAATAACTGAACAACCCTAGCAAACATTCCATGATCCCTATCACCCAGAAGATCAATAAAGGATTGTCCATCTGAATGACCCATCCCGACAATAAAGTTGCTATTACGATTGCTCCCTGCAAAACAGCATGATAACTAGCAGCAGCACTTGTTGTACTCTTTCGGTTCTCCTGCATCAAAATTGTGTAAAGCAGAAAATAACTGCTCTTAAAGATCAGCAACAGAACACTCGCTGCAACAAACATTTCAAAGGTCTGTGAAATTGCCATCAAAAAGCAGGATAGCCCTGTTCCCCATTGACCGATTATCAAAAGAAAAGAACTGTTTTTCCATTTGTTTTCCATAAGACCCCAAATTGGTGTGAAGATCACGACAACGAGCCGGCAGGTCATAATGTAAAACCCTGTAATGTTCGGATCTGTTATCCCATAAACTTTTTTAAAAAACTGCGGGTAGAAAGGCGATAACAGTACTTCTGTACAGATAAACAGAAAAACACAGCTCAACAGAAAAAGATTTAATGAACGGTTGTTGGATTCCATGAAGGTTCCAATCCAAAGTTCTGAAACACGTTTTTATGAGAAACAGAATAGATTTCTTTTTCAAAAAGTTTATTGATGATCACTGCGTTTCTGTGTGCACCAAGGCCAAGATCTGGAGCACCAACACCATGTGTGTGCAGCTCACCATTCTGAATAAAGATATGGTTGTTCTCAAGGTCTTTCGTCTGCAATCGATAATCATGTGTAATCTGGTATCGGTTTTTGTGATCCCACTCGATACTCTCCTGCATGTTCATTAAGAAATGCGGAAACGATGGTGAATATCCCGTTCCTAAGATAACGACGTCAGATTCTAGTTCAAACACATCTCCCGTAACGTTTTGACGAAGTGAGAGCATGTGTGTATCTGCTTTCTTCTCTAGAGAAACAAGTTCGGTCATCGCCTGCAAATGGATATCAGGTTTTTGTTGGCCTACCGATTTTTCATAAAGAAGATCATATATATCCGCAATCGTCTCCATGCTTATTCCTTTATATAAGAGATCTTGCTTTTGCAGAAGATCATCCTTCTTGGATGGAGACAGTTTATAAAAGAAATCCGTATAATCCGGTGAAAAATATTCAAGTCCAAGCTTTGAGTACTCCATCGGGAAAAATCCTTTTGAACGCGTGAACCAGTTTAACGAATACGAATCATTATCCTGATGCTGCGCAAGATCATAGAATACCTCTGCTGCACTTTGCCCTGAACCGACTACCGTAATCGACCTCGCGTTCAGCAGCTCTTCTTTTCGATCTAAATATTGAGAAGAGTGGATGACTTTTGTGCCAAGCTTCTTCTCTAGGTGTGAAGGGACAGAAGGACTTGTACCAATGCCAACCGCAAGATGTTTCGTATAATACGTTTCCGTTTCTCCAGTTTCCTCAGATCTTACGATGACTTCGTATAATGGAACGTCTCCATTTTCAACAGGCAAGATCTGCTCTACTCCCATTCCAAAACGGCAAGAGTTCAACTGACTTGCTGTCCAACGGCAATAGTGATTGTATTCCTTGCGGGGAATATGAAAGTTCTCCAGAAAATAAAAGTGGTACAATCGATTGTGTTCTTGAAGATAGTTTAAAAACGTGTACTTGCTTTTTACATTCGCCATACTTACCAAATCAGCGAAGAAAGGAACTTGCAGGGTCGTACCATCGATCAGCATCCCTTTATGCCAGTTGAACTCTGTTTTCTTTTCAAAAAACAGTGCCTCTTTACCGCCTGTTTCATCAAGCATAGCCGCTAGTCCAAGATTGAACGGACCGATGCCTACACCAATGATGTCATACACTTTTTCAAATTGCGGCTGTTTCAAAGACATCTTTCCATCTCCTCTCAAACGTTTCTCTATGGCAATACATGAGCATACCTGTCTTATCAGGCAGCTCGATCGGTTTCACTTTTTCAAAACCGCACTTTTCAAACACATGGATCATCTTCTCGTTTCGAATATCAGGCTCAGCAATGACCTTCTCCGTTCCTTGATTTAAAAACTGAAAATTCACGATTGCTCGTAATAAGGGGAGTGCATATCCTTTACCTAGAAAAGCTTCTTCCCCGATTAATAGATGTATTCCTTGATCCTCAGGGTGCGGATCGTAGCAATTCTCAACCACATCCCCCCTCACCCAATATGCTTCCCAATAGCTCATCGGGACGCCATCGATCAATCCCAAATACAGAGTTTGGTGTTCATCTTCTAAAAATTTCTCTAAATGCTTTTTATAGTCTTCAAACGAAATATCGAGCTTCCAGTAAGGAACTACGTAAGACTGCTGCTGCCACTTGTGTAAAAGTGCCACATCTCTCTCAAAATCTACTTTTGCAAATGATAATGTTTTTTCAATGGTGTAATCATAGAAACTAAACGCTGGCTGCATTTGAAGTCAACACCTTTTGTAATGGGTTCGGTATGTTCGTATAAACAGATTGTGTTTCAAGTGAGCCAACGAGTTCGTCCATATCATGAAAACGTGTTAGCAAGTTCGCTTTACAAGGAAGTTCTTTTGAATCTAGTAAACTCCTTAACAACCCGGATTTTCCTTCTGTTAAAGTATCATGGTGCATCAAACGATTTCGGAGCATGTCCATAAGCTCTTCTTCATCGATTAAGTCTGCGGCTCCAAAACCGTTTATCAGACCAAACAGATGATTCATGAAAAAGTAATATCGGAACCGTTCGATTGCGACTTCATCACTACAAATGGTAACACTCTTCCGATTAAGGTCAGGCAGCTGTTTCACTAACAAGTCTGCTTTCGATTCGCTGTAATAATAGCCTTGATTATCACGGTAATAAAAATGCTTTGGATAGCCGTTCTCCATCTGGACGATCGAATTCTGCTGATGGGCCTCAAGCGCCACGCCATATGTTTCATACAGCCAAAGCATTGGATCTAGAGCGATCGATAAGTATTCACCAAACCAATCCTTGCTCACTTCTTCTGTCGATCTATTCTCTTTTTGAGCTAAGTCTTGTATGATTGCTTCGATTCGTGACCGTCCACCAAATCCATGATCCTGGCAAAGACCAGCTACTAAACTCGCATTTTGATCATTTTCATAAAATGGGTTTTCTCTGATTACCACTTCAAATCCTGACGTTTCTTTTTCCGTTGGGATGTTTAAGAATGCAGGATCCTGAATGATTTGGAACGATGGAAAGATCTCCTTCAGCTCTTGTCCGATTCTCGATTTCATGAGTCTGGAAACTTCTACTCCTCTATGAAGCTCCTTTTCCAAGTTGACGCGAAGAGAGTTTGTAATCTTCACAGGTACAGAGAATTTAAACATGTATTTAAAATCTCGGCTGTATACAGAACGCATGGAAGACGTCGCTGAGAACGGTTCACCGAAAGGTCCTATGTATGTTAACTCTTCGTCTTTAATTAATGTTTGAACAGAGAGATCATTTAATAGAACAGGTACTTGTAATGGATGCACAGGGATAAAGACGGATTGTTCATCACGTTCTATTTGTTCCATAAAATTCTCATCCTTCTCAAGCAGCTGCAATGTAACCTCTTCCGCTGTCACCTTGTCAGCGGAATCCTGATCGACAATCGACCGGTCAGCTTGAAAGAAATGCAGCTGAAACGTTCCCTTAAGTTCCGGAGAATAGAGAGACTCCTGCTCGGTACTCATGCCTTGCTTGCTTTTCGGTGTCGGGTGAAGAAGGTGCCCAAAAAGAAGAGACTGCTCTGCTTCAATAAACGTGAACTCACTGTTTTCTAGAGCATCACTGTCACTTTTCCGTTCTTCTAAATAGCGCTGTATGTTCTTTTTGCTAAGAATTGTACGAAGCATCAATTCATTTTCTGCATCTTCACGATCTGAATTCAGCAATAATTCCTTCGAAAGAACGGATACAAGTGAAACGTAATCGAGTGAGATTACTTTTCCACTAGATTGATGAAGTATAGGAAAATGAAACAGATGCCTTCCTGTTAAAGACCAATGCTTTACCGCTGCAAAAATCGCAGAATCCTGATTGGCTAGTGAAACTTTCAACCATCTTTCTGGTGTTTCACCGTTCCAGACTATCTGCTCCATGTCACCTTCAAACTCTATAAAATTACGAGTTTCTCTCAGGTAACAGTTCAAGAAACTCTGCATGCTCGCATTTTCTGCTCGTTGTTTATAATTTGTCATTGGGTGATCTCCCTGTTTTCGTACTCTGCTGCAAATTGAGAAATGCTATGAAGAACGTCTTCAATATCGACGATTGTCGTTCTCGGATTCAACAATGTAAATTTCAAAAATACTTGATCCTTTACTTTTGTTTTGGCGACCAAAGCTGTTCCTGTATGAAGAATCTTTTTATAGATAAACATGTTCAGCTCATTCAGCTTTTCTGTTAGTCCACCTCTATAGCGGAAAACAATCGCGTTGATTTCAGGATTTCTGTTACAAACTTCGATATCTTCGTTATGTTCCATCACACCAGCCGTCTGACTTGCTAGAAGAAGCGTGTAGTCGATCATGTTGGCAAAGTTCTTTTCACCAACGATACGAAGAGACATGAATAGCTTCAGCGCATCAAATCGTCTAGTCGTTTGAACAGATTTGCTTACCAAATGAACAAGTCCGTCTTCTTCATCGTTCTCTGGGTTCAAATAGTCTGCATGATGTGTAAGATAACGAAAGCTCTCCTTATTTTTCACAAAGAATGCGCCACAGCTGATCGGCTGATAAAATTGCTTATGAAAATCGATCGTGATGGAATCTGCTTGCTCAATCCCTGCTAATTTATGAAAATGCTTCTGACTTAGCATCAACGCTCCGCCATAAGCGGCGTCAACATGAAGCCAAAGCTCATGTTTTTCAGCAATTTCCGCAATTTCTGGAATGGGATCAATGCTTCCAAAATCTGTTGTTCCAGCCGTTGCAACTACACACATTGGTATGAGACCTCCAGTTTTTAACCGTTCGATCTCTTCCGTTAACTTAGCTGTGTTCATTTTTTTATTGCTGTCTGTTGGAACTGTAACTACGGCTTGTTCTCCTAGTCCTAATTGAAACGCAGACTTTTTGACAGTGAAATGAGCACTTTCTGAACAAAGTATGCGAAGCTTATGGAATTCGGTTGGCAAGCCTTGTATCTTAACGTTCCATTTCCATCGCTTATCACAAAACCAATCTCGCGCTAACAATAAACCCATATAGTTGGATTGCGTACCGCCACTCGTGAACGTACCATCAGACATTGGAGGAAGGGTAAGCTTTTCACTCACCCATTTGATAAGGCGTTCCTCCAGATAAGTAGCCGTTGAACTTTGATCCCAAGAATCCATGGATTGATTAAGTGCACCGATGATCAGCTCGGCTGCAATCGCAGGAATCAGAGGGGGACAATGGAGGTGCCCCATGCTCGTTTGATGAGACACATGGATGCTGTTGTTCACGATTTTTTTCAAAACATCTTCCAGTACGGTAAACGGGTCATCACCGTCTTTGGAAGTTAGCGAAAGATTCTGTATTTCTTTTTCAATTTCTTTCGGAGCTGATCCGTTAAACGCATTGGTATTGTTTTTATAGAAATTACTCAACAGATGTTGTGCTTCCAAGACGATATGATTGAAACTCTGTATTCCCGTTTCACTATCATTAAGAAAAAAACGGTCAAAATCGGTCGTGTTCATGTAGCACCTCTATTTAAGTGCGGCTCTTACCGCGTCTGTGAAGATTGCGATTACTTCGTTCATTTGTTCCTCTGTAATGATAAGCGGCGGCAAGAATCGAACAACACTTCCATGTCGTCCGCCTACTTCTAGGATCAAGCCTCTGTTAAAGCACTCTCTTTGAATACGGCTCGCAAGCTCTGGATTCGCTGCATACGTTCCTTTTAAACCAGATGGAATACGCGGATTCACAATCTCTGCTCCTACCATTAATCCACGGCCACGAACATCCCCAATCTCAGGAATCTCATTTTGGAGGATGGAAAGTTCGAGCATAAGCTTCTCTCCCATCTCCGCTGCATGCTGTGATAAATTATTTTCTTTAATGTAGCGAAGTGTTGCTGTTCCAGCAGCCATAGCCATTTGGTTACCTCGGAACGTCCCAATATGTGCACCAGGTCCCCACTTATCGAGTTCACGATCATAAATCACAACAGATAACGGCAAGCTTCCCCCGATCGCTTTGGACAGAACCACTACATCCGGCACGATTCCCGCATGTTGAAACGCAAAGAGTTCACCAGTTCGTCCGATGCCTGTTTGCACTTCATCAATGATTAACGGGATGTTTCGCTCTTTCGTAATGCGGCGAATTTCTCGCAGCCACTCAACCGGAGCTGGAATTGATCCGCCTTCACCTTGAACAACCTCTAAAATCATCGCTGCTGGAGGTAGGATCCCGCTTTCTGGATCATATAAAAGGTTCTCAATATATTTAGCGCTGATTCTCCCTGTGTCGTCCCCACCCATTCCAAACGGACAGCGGTATTCATATGGATACGGCATAAAGTGAACATCTGGCATTAAGCCTTGCACGTTTTGCTTCGGTCCTAAGTTACCTGATAACGCCATCGTTCCATGTGTTGCTCCGTGGTAACCTCCTTGGAACGAAAGGATGCTTCTTCTTCCTGTAGCCGTTTTTACAAGTTTGATCGCGGCTTCAATTGCATCTCCGCCAGTCGGTCCGCAAAATTGAATCTTCGCGCGCTTGGCAAATTCTTCTGGCAAACTATCAAACACTTCACTCACAAATTCTTCTTTTACTGGCGTCGTTAAATCCAGTGTATGTAATGGGCGCTTGTCATGAAGCACTTTCTCAATTGCTTCTATAACAACCGGATGATTATGTCCAAGCGCAAGAGTTCCTGCTCCTGCTAGACAATCAATAAAATTCCTTCCGTCTGCATCTTTTACATAGATTCCATCCGCTTCTTCAATCGCAATCGGAATGCGTCTTGGATATGATCTTGCGTTGGATTCTCTCTTCTCCTGTTGTTTCAGATAAAGTTCGTTCATTTCTAAATGTAAAGTGCTCATATTTAATCCTCCTAAAGGTTAAGTTCCGTTACTGAAAATGATTCTCATTATTGATTACATGTATAACCTTAAATGATAATGATTATCATCGTCAATGATAGTTTATCCCTAACTTGTTTCCATATATTTTTAGCGTTGGTAGTGGAACATAGGTCCTAAGTCCTTGGGTTTTTAAGGAGAATCTGAGAAATCTAATAGATGAATATTCTCATTTACTCACTGGCAAATTCGCTTCGCCGTAGAATTCATATGTCGCTTGTAGATTCCTAATGTATTACTAAAGTCTTTAGAAAAAACAAAAAAGCCCCGATATCCGATATCCGCGACTTTATTTGTTATTTATATAAGGGATATCATACGAGCACCTTATCTTTTTTCAATTGGCATTTTCTATAAAGACGGTATAACTTTTTCTCCAAAGTTAGATTCGCCGTTAACTGCACGAGATCTTTGAATGTTGAAACTGCCCACATTCCAGCTTCACGAGAGTATAGTCAATTATTTTTATAATTGATTTTTGGTTAAAATGTCATTTTTTACGACCATACTAAATGCATAAGGAATTGACGGGGTGCAAATATGCTGGATTTTTATCAAGCTCAAGAGAATTTAATAGGGATTGAATGGGTACTCCGGGCAGTTGTTGCGTTTTTCTTTATGCTGTTAACCGTGAAGTTAATGGGCCTACGAACATTATCACAGCTAAGGCTAATGGATTTTATCATTGCACTTATTTTTGGAAACATCATCGCCCATCCACTTTCTGATCAGCATCTTGGACTGAAGGGCTCACTCATTACGATGAGCGTTCTTTTAATTCTTTATGTGAGTACAACTGTGGCTGGGCTCCATTGGCTTGGACTTAGAAAGTTAATTGATCCACCACCTATCCCATTAGTAAAAAACGGACAAATTCTTTATCACAATCTAAAAAAAACTCGAATTACCATAGATGTTTTATTATCAGAATTACGTAAACATAGGGTTATAGATATTCAAGAAGTTGCCCTGGCTTTATTTGAACCTAACGGAACCATTACATCCTTTTTGCAGCCTCAATATCAGACTGTTATTCAAAAAGATATTAACTTGCCTCCAAAGCCATTTGAATATCCGCAAATTGTGATTAAGGAAGGCAAAATCAATCAGAAGGAGCTCTCTAAAACAGGAAAAACAGAAGCATGGCTTTTAGAGCAGCTTCAACAACAGAATACGAAGCTGTCTGATATTTTACTTGGAACACTCGATAACCATGAACATTTGCACTTCATGTATTACAAGTAAATCCCTAATTCCAACCAATAAACTCCGCAATTTCTGTATTCAATTTCTCCCACTCTTCCCAGAACAATCCGTGCCCACTGTTTTCCATGGGAACAAGCTTAGAATTCCGGATGCCTCTATTTATGGCAAGGGCAAGCGGAAATGGACATACCTTATCATGAACACCATGTAGAATTAAGGTTGGAACTTGAATTTTGCCAAGATCATCAAATAAACTCTCATCACGTAGCGAACCTAAAACAGCTGCCGTTGAGTACCCCGCCGCCTCTAAACCTAATTGAAAAAACCAATCCGAAAATGGAGCTGTTACATATTTAAAGAAAAAGAGATCCCCAAACCCCTGCAACATTTTCGGCCTGTCTTTAAACGTATCTGAAATAAATACATTCACTTGTTCTTTAGTAAGACCAAATGGAAAGTTTTGCCGTTTCGTAAAGCTCGGGGCAGCAGCACCAAGCAAAGCCAGCTTTGAAACGCCATAGTTGTTATGTCTAGCCATATATCGAACCGAGATGGCTCCTCCAACCGAGTGGCCGACGAGTGTAAAGTTTTCTAATTTTAACACTTGAACAACGGAATAGACATCATCCGCCAAACGGTCATATGAATATCCTGTATAAGGTTTATCAGACTTGCCGAATCCTCTAAGATCAATACCAATACATCTAAATCCCATTGACGGAAGCTGATTAAACTGATACTCAAAAAGTTTATGATTGGCCGGCCATCCGTGTATGAATAGAATCGTTTTTTTACCGCCGGGATTCACATCTTCCACATAGATTCTTACATTTTCTTCGACTCGAATATAGTATCCCACATTCATTCCCCCCACTTTGAAAATGTTACTTAATAAACTACTCACATTTTATTAAGGGGTGAATGACCAATAAAAAACGACCAGCTTCAGCCGGTCGCTTATAAAAACATTATTGTTTATCCAGTACATCAATCATTCGAAGTGCTACACTTCTGCTCGACTGCGGGTTTTGCCCTGTGACGAGGTTACCATCTGTTACTGCAAAATCTTCCCACTTTCCGGCACGCTGGAATTCTGCTCCAAGCTCACGAAGCTTTGTTTCCAATAAGAACGGCACTTCTTTCGTCAGCTTCATTTCTTCTTCCTCTTCATCCGTAAAAGCAGTAACCGTCTTTCCTTTTACAATCGATGAACCATCTTTAAGCGTTGCTGTCGTTAATCCTGCTGGACCATGACAAACACTGCCGATCACTTTGTTCGTTTGGGCCATCTGACTTACTACTTCTTTTAGAGCTTCACTTTTAGGGAAGTCAAAAACGGTTCCATGACCACCCGGCAAGTAGATCGCATCATAGCTTACAGCATCTTCTGGACTTAGTGCCGCTGTATTCTCAAGCATAGACAAAGCTTCTTTATACGTTTCCTTCTCCACACCTTCTAAACTGTTCGGATCTAAAGGTACGCTGCCGCCTTTGATACTCTTTACCGTAATGTCATATCCTTTGTCTCGGAACTCATTGAAAGGAACGGCAAACTCCTCTAACCAGAGACCAGTTTTATTGTTACCGATGTTTTGATGATTTGTTACGACGATTAGAATTCGTTTTGACATCCTTACACTCCCTTTCATTTCTGTACGCTTATCATTTTTCCCGATTTTACTTATTTAAAACAAATGGGCATTGTTTCTAAGGAAGTAATAAAATCTTTCCTAACTTCCCTTTATTTTTAAAATAAACTTGAGCTTCTTTTGCTTCTTCCAAAGGAAAGGTTTTATCGATAACTGGTTTGATTTTGCCTTCTGAAATCGCATTAAGCATTTCTTTAAACTCTGCTCGAGTCCCCAAGACGGATCCATACATTGTAATATGTTTTAGATACATCGTCCTAAAATCAAGATTTGTCTTCTGGCCGCCTGCAGATCCAGAGATACAGAACTTCCCACCATTCTTTAGAACCTCCAGAGACGTTGAAAACAATGCATCTCCCACTACATCTAGCACGGAGTCGATTGGTCCCCCATTCACTTCTAAAATCTCTTTTGATAGAGAATCGGATTTATAGGACAGTACATGTGTTGCTCCTAACTCCCTCATTTTTTCTTCACTATCTAAATTACCAATGATCGCGATAACTTTCGCACCAAAGACTTTTGATGCAATCTGAACATTTAGTGATCCTACCCCACCATTAGCTCCAGTTACCATAACCGTCTCACCAGGTTGAACTTGTATTTGTTTAACCATATGCCAAGCCGTTAACCCGCTAACCGAAAAAACGGCACTCTCTGAATAACTGGGAAGAGGCATATCAAAGCAGAGCTCAGCTGGCCACACCACATATTCAGCGTATCCCCCGTCATATTCTGAACCAATAAAAGACATATCCAAAGAAATATGTTCTGATCCTTCTTCACCACTAGATGTAAAAGGAAATAACACAACATCTTTCCCTATAATGGATTCATCGACTAACTTTCCTGCTTTCACTATTTTTCCCGTTATATCAGAGCCGGGTGTACGTGGAAATTGTACGCCTTCTGGTCGCCACCCCGATTTAGAATCGGTTCCATAAGCGCCTTCTCTCATCCAGATTTCAGTGTTATTAATCGCACAAGCTTCTACTTTTACAAGTACTTCATTTTCTCTTGGTTCAGGTACAGGAATATCCACTACTTTTAACTTATCAACATCCCCATATCCTGTTACTTGTACAGCTTTCATCAAGTTATTCCTCTTCTCTTATTTGAATGATATTTTTTAATTAACAGTATGGTTAGACTATCTATTTCCCTATTATGGACAAAGCTTTTGTTTTGCATAATACAACAAAAAAGCTAGATAAAAAACAAATTGCCCTGTAGCCATACACAGGACAATTTATATTTTATTTTTATTCAAACTGTTTATAAAACTCCGGATCGTCCGGATCTGCACCGTTCCGCTTATCTTGATTAAGTGCTGAAATGCGTGTCATGTCCTCATTCGTCAGCTCAAAATCAAAGATATCAATGTTTTCTTGAATTCTGTGTTCTGTTACTGATTTAGGAATTGTCACAACACCGTTTTGAAGATCCCAGCGCAAAATGATTTGTGCAACGGACTTATTGTACTTATCCGCTAGCTCCACTAAGGTAGGCTCTCCAAAGATTTCTCCTTTTAAAAGAGGTCTCCAAGCTTCTAGCTGTATGCCTTGCTCTTTACAATACGATAAAAGATCTTCCTGAGACAAACGCGGATGGTACTCCACCTGGTTTACCATAGGTTTTATTTCAGCTTCTGCCATCAAATCTTCAAGATGGTGCTGTTTAAAGTTACTAACACCAATCGCTTTTGCACGGCCTTCATTGTAAATCTTTTCAAGGGCTTTCCACGTTTCTTTATATTTTCCTGGTACCGGCCAGTGAACAAGGTAAAGGTCTACATACTCAAGGCCCAGTCTTTCTAAACTTGCATCAAAGGCCTCAAGTGTTTTTTCATACCCTTGATCGGTGTTCCAAACTTTCGTAGTAATAAACAGTTCTTCTCTTGGAACGTGTGATTCTGAAATTGCCTGTCCAACACCAACTTCATTTTCGTACAAACTTGCTGTGTCAATGCTGCGATATCCTGCATCGATCGCCCATTTGATGGACTGAATCACTTCATCACCATCTTCAGCTTTATAGACTCCTAAGCCGATCCATGGCATTTGGACACCATTATGCAGAACGGCACGATCATGAATACTGCTTGTCATAAAGAATCACTCCTTGTTCACATTGTGGCACACTTTTTACTGTAGTTAAAAAGATTAGACTCACCTAAGCTTGTCTGCGGTTTCAGCTAACCGTTGATCGGCATCATCTTTTATTAGAGACTCACTCCACGTAAATCCATCATTTTCATACCGCGGAATAACATGCATATGAAAATGCGTTAAGTCACTAAATTCCCCCCCGTTTTGGTTAATTGTAATCCCATCGGTTTTTAAACACATGTTTAATTTCTCAGATATGTACTTTGCCGCTTCCATTACAGCCAATGTTTCTTCATCTGTCAATTCTGTTAGTTCCTTCACATGTCGTTTTGGAAGGATCAGCGTATGACCTTCATTAAAAGGATCTATATCAAGAAAACAATTTATGAGCTCATTTTCGTAAATCGTATGTACAGGTAATTTCGCGTTTGCAAGATCACAGCCTAAACAGCTCATCTAGATCAATCCTTTCAATCTCGCTAGCAACAACCCATGTGCCATTTCGCTGTCTTTCCAGATGCCTTGTTCAATATTATGAAATGCCCGTTCTACAGGAATATGAAACGCTTGAATTGTGGCTTCCTTTTTTTCAAGTCTTTGAGATTTATATTCTATAATTTCCTTTGTAAAGAAAACATGTGTAATGACGTTGCTTAAGCACGCACTCGGCTGAATACTACCTAAAAATACAGCCTCCCCACACACGATCCCTGTTTCCTCAAGCAGCTCTCGTTTTGCAGCTTTCATAGGGTCTTCCTTTTCCTTCATTCCTCCGCCTGGCAGCTGGATTATGATTTCGTCCACTGCTGGCCGATATTGGCTGATTAAGATCAATGAGTCGTTTTCCAGTGCAACCATAACTGCAGCTTCATGTGGCATCTCTTTTAGTGTTATACTTCCAAATTCATCTTCGAACACTTCTATCTCTTTATCTCTGCTCTGATATACAAGTTCCTTTTTCAAGAATCCCCCACTCCTTACACCAGTTTACTTTTAACATTATCCAAACTTGGAAACATTTTCAACTAACAGCTTATTGGAAATATAGACCAATTAATTATTTAATGGTTGTATTTTAAATGTGTTGTGGTGAGGGAACTTTTAGTAAAACTCTTACGTATTACAGTTAATCAATTGCGGAGGAGTATAACATGAAAAAGAAAATCGGAATTATTTTTATTGTCCTCTCGTTTGTGTTGTGGATCTTAATACCCGTCATCCCCTTTTTATCGTTCAGTGCAGGGCTTAAAACAGCGATCGTAAGTGGGTTGTTCATCGGCGGAGAAGTCTTCTTTTGGCTTGGAGCGCTGTTAGCTGGAAAAGACATTGTGAAGAAGTTCATTCAAAAGTACTGGCGTAAAAAAGACAAGAATGATGATGTAACTTGAGAGACTCTATTTACAGAGATAATTTAAATTGAATGATGAGTCGATTAAATAGGTGGCTAATATGGAAGACATAATTGTTGGGTTTATCTATACTTTTTTAATCGTTATTACGTTCGAGACTATTTTTAGTAGAATTTCAGGGAATGGTTATAAACACCCCATAAAAAAAATAGTCGTTCTCGCCATACAGTGTCTTGCCATCACTTTGTTCTTATTTAAAATGTATAACTAAAGCCTGTCAGCTTATGGCTGCACAGGCTTTTCTTTGTGAGTATATATTTTTAATGAAGCTGAATTCATAAGGATTAAAGCTGAAACCATATAAAGAAAAGACGCGATATAAAACAAACTTCCAATCGTCAGGAAATCTACTAAATAACCTGTTGCCATTACTGCTACCGCTCCCCACACACTTGTCCAAAGATGATAGTTTCCGATTTTTTCACCCGTTTGCGTACCTTTCGTTTGCCTAGCGAGCGCTGTTTTTTCCGTTGTCTTTTGTACAGCACCTAAAATACCCATCGCGATCTGCAGCATGTATAGAGCAGCAACCGTTTTAATGATAGGCACAACAAGCATCATTCCCGCCATGCCCCATGTGTAAAATAGGATCAAGGAACGATCTCCCACTTTATCAGAAAGTCTACCAATAACCGGATGAACCAGCGCTCCAGTAAGTGCAAAAAGACCGTAAGCCAATCCGAATTGTGAGTAGCTGTCTCCTATGTTGCGAATGAGCAGCAGATAAAAAGGAAATACCATAGAACTCGCTGTCATTAATAGACTTTGGGCTGTTACGAATGTGCGATAATTCATTGTCCATACCTCTCATAAAAAAGATTTTTGAAACGCTCTTCTGGATCGAGCTGTCGTTTCATATTAAAAAACTCCTCAATGTGAGGATACGCTTTTTTAAGTTGTGCATTCGTCGGATAGGAATAATAAGGTAAGTAATAACTGCCGTCATGCTCTATCGTCACATCTATCATCTTCTGAATAACATCCTCTGTTCTTTGAATCTCTTTTTTTGATCGCCCTTGGTTGATTAATAGCACGAGAGCAAACATATCATCCTTGGCATAAGACAGGACAGCATCCTCATCATGTTCAACATAGCGTATCGTGATATTTAATACATTTAATTCTTCTTTTTCCAAAACACCTCGTAAATCATCGATATAATCTGTGAACTGATCTACAGGGACAAAATATTCTTGCAGCACTTCTGTCTGGTTTGGATTTTCATATTCCATAAACGCACTATCCGATCTCATCACGTTGTTCCTTGTTTCATACTTGCCATCGCTTTTCACAAAGTACTTTTTCTGAGTATCCCAGAACACGTCTTTTCCCCAGCCGCTGTAACGTGACATACCTAGCATAAATTTAGGCAGTGCTACCATTTTTTCTTCTTTTAATGTCGAATACTTTTTTAGCTCATTTTGATCCTCCACCAGCACATAATCGGTTACATACATTTCTTTTAAAAAAGAGTTCGGCGCAACAGACAATCGAGCTACGTGCATTTTCACATCTTTATCATTCTTCACGTATTGATTAAAGTAACTTTCATATTCCTGATAATCCATTGTTGCAATACGGTGCTTGTAAAGTTCATCCTCTGCCAATTTAAGGGTTACATCTAAAATAATTCCGAAAAGACCGTAGCCCCCGATTACATAAGGAAAGTAATCATTATTCTCTGTTCGGCTAACATTGATTATTTCACCGTTCGATTTGAGCAGCCGGAAGGAAGCAACCGTATCTATCAATGAACCGTACCGTATATCACGCCCATGTACGTTTACACTTAATGACCCGCCTACCGTAAATATGTTTTGCGATTGCATCACTTTAATAGACAACCCATAAGGATTAATTTTTTCTTGAATGTCTGCCCAAGTTGCTCCGCTTTGAACTGTAATTTTTTTATCTTTAGGATTAAAGTTTAGAATCTCATTGTAGCTCTTCATATCTAGGAGCGTTCCGTTCGGATACAGGGTATGGCCACCTTGACTGTGCTGCATACCTGCAATGGATATTGTTTCTTCTTCTTTAACCCATTTTTGGAGATCACGAGTTGAGCCCGAGCTTTTGACCACCTTCATTTTTGTAGGCATCAATCGTCCAGCGTCTTCAACAATAATCGTTTTTTGCTGTTGTGAGTATGCAGAAACACTGAAAAAGAGAGCCAAGCCATATAAAGAAATTCCAAACACAATAAATTTCCGTTTCATTTACAGCACCCCCACCTAAAACAAATAGTGTAATATTACACTATTATTATAAAATGAATCTTTATTAGGTGACAAGTGATTTTTTCCAAATAAGTTAAATTACGGCTTAATACTCCTTTCATTTCGTGGGTCTTACCTCGAAAGAAAACCATTGCCGCGGATAAAAAATGGATTACCGTGGATATAAATTGAATTACCGCGGAAAAAATTCGGATTACCTTGGATAAAAGTTAGATTACCTTGGATATATTTATCTTGTACGTTCGAGGCGACAGATTGAACTTTTGTACACTGTTAAAAAACAAAAAAAAAGAGGCACCGACACATTTGAGTCGATTAGCCTCATTTCTCACACTACTTAACTAGCGGAATGTTGATTTCACGCTCATTCCTAGTCGTCCTCAGAGCAGATTTCCTAGCTTCCTATTTTGTTAACTCTACTCTTTTCTCGGCATTTTGTTTTAAATACGCAAGTGTTGCAGCACCAAGCAGATTGGCAGCTATCAGTAAAGCATCTTCGTTAATCTTGAACTTCGGATGGTGGTGCGGATATGTCTCTTCCCACGATGTGTCTTCAGCTCCCGTAAAGAAGAAGGTGCCAGGGATTTTTTCCAAATAATATGCGTAATCTTCTCCTCCCATCTGCGGCTCGATTTCCTCTAATCCCACTATACCTGGAACCTTTCTGGCTACATCTACAACGAATTCTGTGTCTTCTTTATGGTTAACGACGGCAGGATAACCACGTTTGAATACATATTCATAGGATGCATCTGACGCAAGACATGTTCCTTTTGCGATACGGTCGATCTCCTCTTCGATTGCTACACGAACTTCTTCCTTAAACGTCCGGACCGTTCCTGTCAGCTTTGCCGTATCTGCAATCACGTTAAATGCATTTTTTGCCTCAAAAGCGCCAACAGATACAACCGCTGCGTCCAATGGATTAACTCGGCGGCTCACGATCTGCTGCAGGTTTGAAACGAGCTGTGCCCCAATCACGATGCTGTCTTTTGTTTTATGCGGCTGTGCACCATGTCCTCCTTTACCTTGAACTTTTATAGTGAAGGAATCTGCGGCTGCCATTACAGGACCTGTACGATAACCGATCGTTCCTGTTGACATCGTTGCCCAAAGGTGTGTGCCGTAAATCACATCAACTCCGTCTAGACATCCGTCTTCAATCATCGCAATGGCTCCGCCCGGCGCAAGTTCTTCAGCGTGCTGGTGAATAAATACGACATTTCCTTCGAGACCATCCTTCATTTCTGTTAAAACTTTGGCCAATACAAGCAATGTTGCCGTATGACCGTCATGGCCGCAAGCATGCATGACACCTGGCACTTTCGATTTGTATGGAGAATCATTTTCCTCTTGAATCGGTAGTGCATCAAAATCAGCTCTTAGGGCAACAGTCTTACCTGGCTTACCGCCTCTTAACGTTGCAACAACCCCCCTGCCGCCGACTTCTGTACGAACTTCTAACCCTAGCTTTTCATGGTACGCAGCAATAAAGGCGGGTGTCTCGACTTCTTCAAATGAAAGTTCAGGGTTTTGATGAAGGTGTCTGCGAATCTCCACCATTTCGTTTTCATAATTAGCCAATCGGCTGAATAACTGTTCCAAACCTGCTCACTCCTTCTATTAAATCTACATTTTTATATATTCGCCAGGTCCTAATGGAAGTCCTAGCACGTACCAGATGGTAAATAAGATGCACCAAAAGACCGTGTATGCGATTGAGTATGGAAGTAAAGCAGATATGAGCGTTCCCATCCCCATGTTTTTATCGAACTTTTTAGCAAACGTAAGCAAAATTGCAAAATAGGCAAGCATCGGTGTAATCGTATTTGTGATGGAATCTCCAATTCTATAAGCCATTTGTGTGAAGGCGGGACTGTAGTTTAAAGCCATGAACATCGGAACGAAAACCGGCCCTAAAATCGCCCACTTAGCTGATGAACTGGCAATCAGCAAGTTCACGAGTGCTGTAAATAGAATGAAGGCAAGAAGCAGAGGCAGACCGGTAAATCCTGATTCTTTTAAAAAGTCAGCTCCGGTAATTGCGATGATTGATCCTAAATTGCTCCAGCTAAAATAAGCGATCATTTGAGCCGCAATAAAGGCAAGCACGATATAGTATCCCATGCCGCTCATTGCCTTTGTTAAATGTTCGGCAACATCTTTGTCATTTCTTAACACTCTTGATCCAAACCCGTAAGCCATTGCAGGGATTAAGAAGAACAGAAGCATAATCGGAACGAGTGAATCCATAAACGGTGAATCGATCAGCTCACCTGTTTTAGCATGACGAAGCATTGCACCTTTTGGAACAGTTACAAGTAAAATGATGATCGTGTAGATTAGTAGAGAAATCGTTGCCCACTTCAGTCCTCTTTTTTCTTCAGAAGATAGGGCTTGTTTCTTCACTTCAAGATCATCTGGGGCTTGATATTCACCTAGCCTCGGTTCGACGATCTTTGTTGTTACCCATACCGCGACTGGTAAAAGCACAAATGTAGAAGCAAGCATGAAGTAATAGTTCATCGCTGGGTTTGCCGTATAGTTTTTATCTTGAAGGTGTGCTGCGGACTCTGTAAATCCTGCAAGCATCACATCAAGCATGCTAATAATAATGTTTGCACTAAATCCACCGGCAACTGCTGCATAAGCCGCTGCTAGTCCAGCGATAGGATGTCGTCCAAGTGTGAGGAATACCATTGCTGCTACTGGCGGAAGCACGATTAGGGCGGCATCGGCGGCTGCATTTCCTACGATTCCAATAAAAATGATAATAGGCAGAATAAGTGCTTTTGGTGAGGCTAGTACGACTTTGCGCATGAAGGCTGAGATCAAACCTGTTGACTCTGCTAGTCCTACTCCAAGCATGACAACGAGAACAAGTCCAAGCGGCGGGAAATTTACAAAGTTGCTGACGAGTTCCGTGAGCATCCTCTTAATGCCTTCTTCGTTCAATAGATTTACCGCTGTAATTTTTTCGTTATTAGCAGGATTTACCGCACTCCAGCCTGTCACTCCAGCAACAAACGAACCTAACAGAATAATCGCTGTAATGATTACAAACAAAGTAAGAACATCCGGAAGTTTATTTCCGTTTTTCTCTACCCAGTCCAATAGCCGATTAAATATGTTTTTATTGTTGTTCTCAGGCTGTGACGGTTCTGGTGAAGGTACTGCTTTTATTGCTGAACGTGCCATGGTTATCCTCCCTCTTTCGTTTGATTTTTCTAAAAATTTAAATTTCTTAACATTCTACAGGCTGTTATCCCCAGTTTCAAGGGGTCATTCAGAACACAACTATTTTACTAGTTACTAGATACAACAACGGATTAGCAGGATGTAAGGGCTTTCCTATGCAGAATATTCTTTCATTTTAAAATTTACCAGTTCGACATCTTCCGCTATAATGATTACATTGTTTTGCTTTTGAAGATGATTTTCAGGTAAAGATAAAGGAGAGAACTTCATGGATCTTTTGTTAAAGGAAAGTCTGAAAGCAAGCTACAACGAACAAGCCGATTTACGCAATAAAGTAGAAATAGAAAGTTGGAAGGTTAGTGAGCTGAATTCTTTTATTGCAGCTCTTACTAATGAAAGCTGCCAAACTGTGCTTGATATTGGAGCAGGATCTGGTCAGCATGGTAAATACTTATCAGATCACAGCTTAGATGTAACGTGCATCGACCTCTCACCAAATATGGTAGAAACATGCCGTTCAAAAGGGTTAAAAGCAGAAGTAATGGATTATTACACATTAAACTTTAATGCTGAATCTTTTGATGCAGTATGGGCGATGAATACGCTGCTTCACGTTCCAAAGGTAAGTCTGCCTGCTGTACTTAAGAACATTCATACTGTCTTAGCAGAGGATGGTTTGTTCTACATGGGCGTATACGGCGGAAAGGATTCTGAGGGCGTATGGCAAGAAGATTCGTATATTCCAAAGCGATTCTTTTCGTTTTATACAGATGAAGATCTAGTAGAGGTTGTTTCTCCTCTTTTTGAGGTGCTAGACTTTCACATCATTTCAGAAGCTGGTGGAAGTCTGGACTTTCAATCTCTGCTTTTGCGGAAGAAAGGGATAGAGGGTTAATTTAAAGGCTGCTCTAAAAAATGCTTTGTTTACTATCTTCTTTGACAAGTTGATTGGAGCATAAGGTGCGAGACTCCTGCGGGACAGACACTTATACGTGAAACGTACAAATGTGGCTCACCGCCTGCCCCGCGGAAAGCGAAGCACCTGGAGCGGAAATTAACTACTTTCAATGCAATAATAGTCAAGCAAAAAAAGCTCCTCCATTGAGGGGCTTTTTATATTTCTCGCATGTATCGAATAGATATGTATTTATCGCTGCCTTCGCTAACCTTTTCTGATTGTTTAACAAATCCTTTTGCCTCATAAAATGGAATGCCTTTTTCGTTATCTTTCTGAGCAGACAGCCACTGTTTCTTTATCCCTAAACTTTTTTGATAGTCTGTGTAGTAGTTTAAAAGCTGACTTCCTATTCCGATGTTACGCTTGTTTGGATCCATGTAAAACACAAAGATCTCTCCTGTTTCTTCTCCTGTCGTTCCCCCGCCGATTGCTCCCACCACTTGATCATTTTCTTTCGCCACAAAATAACCGTGCCAATAATCGCTGAACTCCGTCACTTCTTTTAAGATACGATCCTCGTTATAGTACTCTTCTATCACTTTGTTTACATACGCTTCGTCTCCTAAATAACCGTACGTTGCTCTCCATCCTTCTCGGCATACTCTGGCAATTCCTGAAACATCTTCAGAACCTGCTTTTTTTAACGTAATATCCGCTGTTTTTGTCAATTTCCTCACCTCTTTTTTTAGTCTGAACACCTCTATTATAAGCTATTTTTTGGTAAAATAGAGGTATGCTATCCAGTCAGTCAGATCGCTATTTTTTAATAGAAAGGCGGAAGATGTTTTGACAGATTTGATTACGAAAAATGAACATATTTACGACATGCTAGACTCTCTCTTGCGTAATGAAGGCACCTTCTGGAACTCTTTTTATGAAGATCGAAATAAAAAGATTCCTTTTTTTGTGGATGCACCTGATGAAAATCTAGTGAACTATGTGGAGCGTGGATGGATTCAGCCTGGCCGCGTATTAGAACTCGGCTGCGGACCCGGACGCAATGCAATCTTTCTTGCGCAGCTGGGATTTGAAGTAGATGCGGTAGATCTCTCTAGTGAAGGTCTAGATTGGGCTCGTGAACGCGCCTCTGAAAAAGGAATGGATGTGAACTTTATACAAGGTAACATCTTTAAGCTGGATCTGCCTCTTCATGATTATGACTTAATCTATGATTCAGGCTGCTTTCACCACGTTCCCCCTCATAGACGTGTTAGCTATTTGAATCTATTAAACAACTGTTTAAAAGATGGCGGACATTTTGCCATTACTTGCTTTGACGCGGTTGGAATGGGGTTGGATATCCCTGACAAGGATGTTTATAGGGATCGCTCGATGCAAGGAGGTCTTGGCTACACGTTTGAACGGATGCGGGAAGTTTTTTCTGAGTTTACAGAGATCGAATTGCGGAAGATGAAAGAAATTACACAGCCTGCTGATACATTTGGAGTGCCTTTTTTAAATGCAGGGCTGTTTAAACGATAAAAAGAAACACTTGGAGCGGGTCTCCAAGTGTTTTTATGTATAAACCCATTTTCTAGGCTGACGATAAACTGTTGGAAATCTTTTATAGGCCCTTGTTATGAATTTTTAGTCCTTCAAAATTTTTTATGGGCCTTTAAATTATTTTATAGTCCTTCAAATTTATTTATAGGCCCTCAAAATATTTTATAGGCTTTTCGACAATTCCACATAACTAATTATCTATCCAACACCACAAAATCACTCCATTCCTCTGGCAGCATCTCCACATACTTCCTTGTCAAAAATCGGTCATCAACGAGAACGAGCGTCCCCCGGTCCTCTTCTGATCGGATTACGCGTCCGCCAGCTTGAAGTACTTTGTTCATTCCAGGATACACATACGCAAAGTCATAACCGTTCTTGCCCGCACTCTGGAAATAATTCTTCATCGTATCACGTTCTAATCCAACTTGCGGAAGTCCAACCCCTACAATCACTGCACCGGTGAGCTTGTCCCCTTTTAAATCGATTCCTTCTGAGAAGATTCCACCCATTACAGCGAATCCCACAAGAGATTTCTCCTCTACAGAATCAAAATGAGCTAAAAACGTTTCTCGTTCTTCCTCTGTCATACCTGGATGCTGAACAATAGGATGAAATGGCGGATCCTTTTCTAACAACCGTTCATAGACATCCGTCATATATCTGTATGATGGGAAAAAGACAAGATAGTTACCTGGCCGTTTATCTGATAGATCCATAAGCATTTCTGCTATAGGCTCTATGGATTGTTCACGATCTTTATAACGTGTTGAAAGTGGCTGAACGAAAACATCAAGCTGATCCATTTCATAAGGAGAAGGCATCCGAATTACATAATCTTCTTCCTCTCCTCCAAGCATTTCACGAAAATAAGAAAGCGGTGAGAGCGTTGCCGAGAAAAAGATACGTGAACCGTACTTCTTACCTGTTTGAAAAAGCAGCTTTGACGGATCCATACAGAACAAACGAATACTCACTTCACTCTTGAAAACAGAGATGAACGTAACAAATCGTTCATCATAAAATTGAGTGATCTTCACCCATTGAAGTGCTTCAAAAAAGGTTTCCAACAAACGCTCGTCACTATCCCCGCTGGCTAGCAGCTGTTCAGCTTGGACCATAAATGCCTCGAGACATCCCACTAGCTCTTCTGGCATATCAGACACAGCGACTTCTTTTTCTCCATGTTCTTTTTTCAATTTCAAAAGTTCATCATTTACTGCTTTAGCTGTTCTCCAAACCCCATCATGCTTTCCTTTAAAATCACGGGAAAGCTGCAAAAAAGAAGATTTTATAATCTCGGCTGAATACATGCCGCGCGCCCGATCCACTAAATTATGAGCTTCGTCCATCAAGAGTACGGTACGCTTTTTCTGTTCTTCAAACAAGCGTTTAAAAGAGACACGAGGATCGAATACGTAGTTATAATCACAGATCACAGCGTCTGCAGCATAGGCAAGATCAATTGAAAACTCGAACGGACACACTTTATGCTTTTGAGCATAGTCCGAAATAACGATGCGATCCATAACCGTCTCGTTCTTCAAGATATCAAGCACAGCGCCGTTGATTCTGTCATAATATCCATCAGCAAACTCACAATACGCCGATTCACAGCGTGTTTCCTCTTTGAAGCACACCTTCTCTTTTGCGGTGATGGTCGTACTTTGCAGAAACAATCCTTTCTTCTTCATTAACAATAGCGCTTCCTCAGCATTCTTACGATTGAGCGTTTTAGCTGTTAAATAAAAGATTTTCTCTGCTTTTTCCTCTCCAATGGCTTTGACGGCAGGAAAAAGTGTCGAAATCGTCTTACCGGTACCTGTTGGTGCATTCGCAAAAAGTGTCTTTTTATCAGCGATCGTTTTATAGACAGCACCAGCAAAGTTACGCTGTCCGTTTCGGTATGCAGCGAAGGGAAAAGCTAAATCCCGAATACTGTCATTTCTTTTTTGCAGATTATGCAGTCTTAGCTTCGCATATGGAGCATAGCTTTTCACAAGCTGAAGCATAAAATCCTCAAGCTCCTGAAAGGTTACATCTTCCTGAAACCTCTTTTGTTCGCCCGAATCGACCTGAACATATGTGAGCTGTACGGTTACTTTGTCTTTGTCTTCTCTTTCCATGTATATGTAGGCATAGACTTTCGCTTGAGCCCAGTGAACAGGATAGGATTCTCTCGTAATCTCGTTTAAATTCCGAGCGGTTGATTTGATTTCATCGATTGTAACGGATTCATCACGCAATAGAAGACCGTCACAGCGTCCCTCTATCATGTATTCCATATCCTCATGTAGATAGCTAGTTTGCAGAAACACCTCTGCTGCATCCGCTTCTTCATATGTTTTTTGTATCGTTTGATGGGCTTTAGTCCCTTCAATTAAAGAGGAGGTCGACTTAAATCCAGATTCAATACTCCCTGATCGAAAAACATATTCAACTAGCGATCGAACAGAGAGTTTCACAGAAAAAGTCATAAAATCACCTGCCGATTTTCATTTAAAATAAGGCTGTTCGTATTCATTGTTGCTATTGAAAGTAGTTGATTTCCGTTTCAGGCTGCTCGCTTTCCGCGGGGCAGGCGGTGAGCCACATTCGTACGCTTTACGTATAAGTGTCTCACCTGTCTAGTTGCAGTGGCTAGCCCCTCGAGGTCAAAAGCTAAATGGTCATGAAGGCAAAGTGCGCCTTCCTAGCCCATTCACCTTTTGCTTGTCGGGGCTGAACGAGCCACTTCCACATTTCGGACTGCCCGCCTGTCCCGCAGGAGTCTCACACCTTACACTACAACCAACTGTTCAAAGAGGACAATAAAAAAAGATTTTTTAAAAAAACTCCTTTAGAAACAACCTGAAATAATGACTTCATTGTAGCATATAAGCTAAATAATCCCGCCATCCCCTTCCATTATCTTTCATTTTCATCGTACTTTAGTTAAGCATAAGTACTATTCCTCTAAATAGTTATTGTCATAGAAAACTTTTATGATAAAATGTAAAGAGTTTGAAAGCGATTACATAAAAGTCTAGGGGGCTATACAATATGTCTACTTTATCTGCTTCACTCGTAAAAACACTAAACTTAAAAAACTTTACACATGGTACATCCCAGCAGCGAAAAGAATTTGCTGTTCAATTTGAAGCAGGTTTAAAAGAAACGGGCTTCATCATTTTAGAAGGTCATGGTGTGAATACACATCTGATTGAAAAGAACTATGAACTATGGGAGAAGTTCTTTACTCTTGATACAGCTATTAAAGCAAAGTATGAGGGTGTTGAAGGCGGTGCACGTGGATACACTGGTTTCGGGAAAGAGCATGCGAAGAATCGTAAAGTTGGAGACTTAAAAGAGTTTTTCCATGTGGGTCAAGAGCTTCCAGTCGGCCACCCGCTTTCCAGTGATTATGCTGCAAATGTATGGCCTGAGGAAGTTGCTGAACTTCGCCAGTACGCGTTGAACTTCTATCGTGAACTTGAGCGTGTTGCTCGCAACATGCTTGAAGCACTAGCGATTCAAATGGATCTGCGTCCGAGATTTTTCGCAGACATGATCCAAGACGGCAACAGCATCCTTCGTGCCATTCACTACCCGCCGCTTGATGATTCTATGGATAAAGGTGCCATTCGTGCAGGTGAACACGAAGACATCAACTTGATCACACTTTTAGTAGAATCAACAGCTTCTGGTCTTGAGCTTCTTACACGTGAAGGAGAATGGGTACCGGTTAAAGCTGAAAAAGGACAGATTATCGTTGACGCTGGTGACATGCTTTCACGCATTACGAATGAAGTGATTCCTGCAACAACACACCGAGTGGTAAACCCTGAAGGCGAGAATACATCTCGTTACTCTATGCCTTTCTTCGTGCACCCTTACCCGAACTCGTTGCTCGAAACCATTCCATCATGTATTTCTGCAGACAACCCAGAGAAATACCCGCCGATTACAGCTAGTGACTTCTTATACGAGCGTCTCGTTGAAATTGGACTTATCAAAAAATAGACGAAGAAAAAAGCTGATCCTACTGGATTAGCTTTTTTTATTGTACAACATGCCCGCTATACGGTTTTTCCCAATCTTTTTCTTGAAAGGATTGAAGCATGCCTACCTGCCACTTATTCTTTTTATTAAAAGAAATGTATACGTTTGGATAGTGCTTCTCTTTTCCTTTTTCCATCATAACAATGTCAACAGTCCCATTAGGCCAGCCGTCATCCATTCGTATACTTAAATGAGCGTATGATTTCAGGTAAGTCCCTTCGATAAACAGTTTTTTATTACGGCTTACCCAGCTGCTTCTTGCGCTGTTCTCTTCAATTGTTACATCTTCATCATAAGCTCCATTATAAAAATAAACGTGATCAAACGCTTTTTCAAAATCTTGATTTGCAGCATGCTTTAAAAACTGTGTTGCTTGCTGACTCGCTTGAAATTTCACCCATAGGTCAGGTCCCAATAGTAAAGAGAATACAGCTAAAAATAACCCTGTCAATAACCACGTAACTTTTCGAAAATTCCCCATAGAAACTACCTCTATTCTTTTTTTCTTAAAATAACCATTTATTGTAATTACGTCTATGGTAAAAACATGATAGATGTATGATTTAATTGATAACAAAAACAGCCCTCTTACTCAGAGGACTGTTTCAGAACGGCATTATCGTTTAAATCTGCTGTACAGTTTTGGCATTTCACTGCTCTCAATGGGATTTTGGATAAGCAAAACTTGCATTCTTTTGTATCCGGTTCTTTCACTTCTTCCTTTTTCTTAAGGCGGTTGATCTGCTTCACCACAAGAAATATAACAAGTGCAATAATCAGAAAGTTGATAAGTGTATTGATAAAAAGGCCATAGTTTAGTGTGGCAGCCCCAGCTTTTTGAGCATCAGCTAATGAGGAATAATCCCCTTTTCCCAAGTTTATGTAGAGATTGCTAAAATCCACTTTTCCTAGCAGCAAACCAATTGGCGGCATGATAACATCATCAACGAGTGAAGTGACGATTTTACTGAACGCGGCTCCAATAATGACTCCAATGGCTAGATCCATCACGTTGCCGCGCATAATAAATGTTTTAAATTCTTTCCACATCTACAATAATTCCTTTCTGTTTCGCTATTATATGTATAACCATACTGTATTCACTTTCAAACATCATCCGATATCAAATCATGTCCCTTATTCAGATTTACCGTCAATATATCTTTTACACTCGTACAAACATCTGCTTCATACTGAAGTTTAATTAATGCGATGCTGTCAAGTGTAGCATGAAAAGGCTGCAGGTTTCGTGCAGAATAGGCAAACGCCTCTACTAAATCTTCATGTGATAAGTCCATTACAATCGTACAATGAGGAACCCAATTAGAAGGAGCATACAAAGATTTAGGGTCTACATACTTCTTAAACTGTTCATGATATCGCTGATGAAAACCTGTCAGAACCTCATTTTTAGTAGGTGCGGCATATAATGTTCCACTGTTCAAAAATATACTTAACGATGGAAAAAATAAAGGCAAAGCTGACGTATGTTCAAAGTAATTTTTCAAATCACGTTTAAACGTTTCGATCTCTACCTCTGGATGTGTAGCGAGAGTAACGTGCGGTCTCATGCCATGACCTACAATCCCCAGGCTCTTCATCCCTTCCCTTAAATCACATAGTTTCTTTTCTGATTCAAAATCTAGATATCCGATTATAGCGTACATGTAAAGTTCCCTCCCCTTTTAGAGTAATTATACAGAAATTATTAATTTGGTAAATACATCCATAGTTAAAATGCCCTATCCGCTCTTGTCCCGAAAAAATGGGCTAATTTCGCCCAAACCTTTAACTTGTACCGCTAATATTCTGTCATTGTAAAGAAGGAGGTGGGTTAAATGGGATATAAGTACGGAAACAGTTTCGCTCTAATCGTTGTGCTATTTATCTTGTTAATCATCGTTGGGTGCTGTTGGTGCGGTGGTTACGGCGGCGGACACGGCTGGTGCTAATCAGTTCATTTCCTGAGTGGAAATAAAAGCGCTGATCTATCCATGTAATCAATTGCGTTAAAACCTTTTGCTTTAACAACCCCTCGTATGATAACAGAGAGAGAAACTAGAGAGAGAAAAAAGGCCTGCACTCATTTGAGGGCAGGTCTTTATAGTTTATTTGCTCGTTCGCGGGGTTTTTGCTCGCTCACGAACTTTTATGATCGCTCACGACGAAACCTACACAAAAAAACATCGCAGGAGCCACTCTGCAATGTTCGTCTAATCCACTTGATGAAACTGCTTCTATCAACCTATAAATTTATTACTTTTTTCAACAGCAGATCCTTCTGCTCAGCCCTTCCCTCTGCCTTCTTTACCTTTCCTGCGACTTCATAAACAACAAGGTCCGGATTTCCCTCTAACAAAGAAGCTGTATTCACTTGACATTTAATCAGCAAATATACGGTATCACCTTTTACTTCTTGTTTTAAGATCTCTACTTCATCTGTTCCATGAAATCCTACAGAAGAGCCTATGACAACGTATTCTCCAACTAACGTAGAGTCTGCATTCTCACTGCTCACGGCTGCTGCAATAGAGGCTGATTTTTTCTTTTTAACGAATGAAGAACTAGATTGAAGCACATAGGTCAAGTCTTCCACCATTGCGCTTGCCGTTGGAAGTTTTCCTGCCCCTGCTCCTTGAACCGTTACTTTACCCGCAAGACTTGTTTCAACCATGATCGCATTTTGAACATCTTCTACCCCATACAAAGGGTGAGCTGCATCAACCAATACAGGTTTGACAGAAGAAATGAATTGGTCGCGGTCACGTCGGATCCGCGCCAAATGCTTTACCTTATAGCCCCAGTCCTTGAATACTGAGATCTGCTCTGAGGTTACTTCTGTTATTCCTTTACGTTCAACGTCATCCCATTCTGGCGTCTCACCAAACGACAACTCGCTAAGGATCATTAACTTATAAAAAGCATCATAACCTTCTACATCACTTGCAGGGTCAGCTTCTGCATACCCGAGCTTCTGTGCAGAGTTCAAGACATCATGGAATGCTAATCCCTTTTCCCTCATATTCGTTAAAATATAGTTGGAGGTGCCATTAAGGATAGCTTCAACGGAATGAATTTCATTTACTTGCAGCAGCTGTGCGATGCTGCGGATAATTGGTGTCCCACCAGCCGTTGTTGCCTCAAAACCAACGAAGCGTTCTAGCTGTTCCGCCTTATCCAGCAATGTCCTTCCATATCTCGCAAACATCACTTTGTTCGCTGTGATAACATGGCACCCTTTTTCAAGGGCACGGCTCAAGTAAGTAAAGCCAGGCTCTTCTCCTACAATCGCTTCAAACACGATCTGCAGTCCCTCAATTGCCAGGATCTCTTCAAAGTCTGTTGTTACTGTAACATGTTCATCCACATCACGTTTTTTTGATCCGTCTTTTACAAGGATTCCTTCAATCACAACCTCTTCACCCAAAACTGCCTTAAGCTGTTCACTATGTGTTTTCAGTGCTTCATATACACCTTGGCCGACGGTTCCAAACCCGAGCAACGCCGCTTTAATAGGTGCCATATTGCAGCCTCCTTTCTTGTCTCAATGCTTCCTTCACATAAGGTCCCCATTTTTCAAATTCAACTAAAAATCCATCATGACCAAAGTCTGTTTGAATCGAATAATACGTTCCAAATCTCGTATGTTTTACAAAATCCTCAATCGCTTCTGGAGGATATAGCAGATCACCTTCATAACCAAACGCATGCACTTCAGCTTGAATTTGCGATGCTGCACGCTCCCATCCTCCAAGTCTATCCCCAATATCGTGAGCGTTCATGGCATATAGAAGAGCAACATAGCTGTCGATATTAAACCGTTTGGTCAGCTTCTCTCCCTGATACGTAAGGTAGGAATCTACTTGGAAGAACGGCTTTCCTTCATCATCCATATCCTTCACTTCCCGATTAAAACGATCGTTGAATAGTTTAGGCTGGCGATACGTTAATAACCCTGCCATTCTTGCAATCTCCAATCCTTTTAACCTTTCGCTACCATCGTAATTACCGCTTTTATATACTGGATCACTCTCAATCGCGTGAAGTGCAAGTCTATTAAAGGCCACGCCATAATCACTTAAATACGGGGTAGCAGCAAAAACAAATACTTTTTCTAAAAAATACGGAAACTGAACAGCCCATTCTAAGGCTTGCATCCCTCCTAACGATCCACCCATCACGGCCAGAAGCCTAGGAATTCCTAAAATTCCGAGTGCTTGTCGCTGTGCTCGCACCATGTCTCTAACCGTTACAAAAGGAAACGACTTGCCATAAGATTCTCCCGTTTCAGCGTTGGTCTTTTTTGGACCTGTTGAACCGCTGCATCCTCCTAGAACATTAAAAGTAATGACTTGAAATTGATTGGTATCGATGTATTGATCGGGACCAATCAATCCTCTCCACCAGCCAGGATCTTCTTCTGACCCAAACGCGTACTGATTTCCCGTCAAAGCGTGGCAAAGCAGGATGACAGGCCCGCTTGTGTTCCCTGTTTTTTCATAAGCGAGTTCCGCATCTCGAATAACTTTGCCTGACTCTAAAGCAAATTCCCCGATCCTCACCTTACCTATTTTTCTCGTGGTTTCAAGCAAGTTTTTGTAACTCACGGGCTTTCAGCTCTCTTCGCAAAATTTTTCCGCTGATCTTTGTTTTTGGCAGTTCTTCTACCACTTCGATCTCCCTAGGAGCAGCATGTGCTGCAAGCTCACCTCTGACAAAGATGCGGATTTCTTCCAAAAGCTCACTGCTTGGTGTGTATCCCTCTTTTAAAACAATAAAAGCTTTAACGATCTCACCGCGGATGGGATCTGGTTTTCCTATGACTCCCGCTTCTGCCACAGCTTTATGTTCAATTAATTTGCTTTCCACTTCAAAAGGCCCGATTCTTTCTCCTGAAGAATTGATCATGTCATCTGATCGTCCTTGGAAAAAGATATATCCATCTTCGTCCTGATAGGCAAGATCTCCTGAAACATACCATTCACCCCAGCTAAAATAGGAGTTATACTTTTCAGGATTTTGCCAAACCTCTCTCATAATGGCTGGCCATGGTGCTTTAATTGCTAAATGACCGACTGAATAAGGTGGCAATTCTTTCCCGTCTTCATCCAATACCGAAACTGAAATGCCCGGAAATGCTTTACCCATTGAACCCGGTTTGATCGGTTCGGTCGGCAGGTTGACGATCAGCTGTGCACCCGTTTCAGTCATCCACCACGTATCATGAATTCTTTTTCCAAGTATATTCTTTCCCCAATAAATTACTTCAGGATTCAACGGCTCTCCCACACTCAAGATGTGACGGAGCTTTGATAGATCATAGTCCAGAGGCAGCTGATTTCCTTTTGCCATCAGCATCCGAAAAGCTGTAGGCGCGCTATACCATACGGTCACTCCTGTTTTTTGCAGTGTTTCATACCACGTTTCCGCTTTAAATCTGCCACCGTGAACGACAATCGTTGCTCCGTTCAACAGTGGAGCGAACACACCATAAACGGTTCCTGTTACCCATCCAGGATGTGCCGTGCACCAATAAACATCATCTTCTGTAATATCTAAGACCCAGCGACCTGTTAAGTATTGCTGTCCCATGGCACGATGAGCATGAATAATCCCTTTAGGTTTCCCAGTTGAACCTGACGTATAGTGGATGTTCAACCCATGTTCCGGGTCTACCCATTCAATTAGACAATCTGTGTTATCAACGTTCTTTAGCTCATCTAGTAATGAGATTTCTCCATTTTCACCTTCTCCATCTGTTAAAAACACAGTGTGAAGACTTGGCAGTTCTTGACGCGGTACTCGCTTATAAAGATCACGATCCGTAATTAAAAACGTTCCTTCACAATCTGCGATACGATCTCTTACTGCATCTGACATAAATGCTTCAAATAAAGGTCCAACAATGGCTCCTAGCTTAATGGCTGCAAGCATCGCAATGTGACAATGAGGGTGTTTAGGCAGGAATACGAATACAAAATCCCCTTTCTTCACACCATGCTTTTTTAGAACCGCTGCCCATTCGTCCGTTGATTCCTTGAGCTCTTCGTAACTAATTCGGTATTCTTCAGAATCATCTATATAATGGAGAGCCGTCTTTTCTCCTCTGCCCTCTTCGACATGACGGTCCACACATTCGTAAGCCATGTTTGTTTTTCCGTCTAGTCTTCTGTTGAATTTGTCTTTTACGAAGTCCCATGAGAAAGGAACATCGACTCTATCTGTATCAATATTGTGTGTTCCAGCGACTGGCTGTATGGTGGCTAGTCTTGTCATTGCGGTTCACCTGCAGCTTTCTTTTCGACGTTTAGTAGATTTAAGATGTGCGCTTTTAGTTTGGATAGATACGCATCTCCACGTGTTCTAGGCTTTGGTTTCTCGACCAGGACTTCAGCGTAAACCTCGCCTGGCTGACCTTTTAAAATGAGTATTCGATCACATAGATAGAGCGCTTCGTCAATGTCATGCGTGACGAGGAGCATTGTTGTTTTCTTTTTTTGCCAGATCGATAATAGAAGATCTTGCAGCTGCATTTTTGTAAAAGCATCTAGAGCACTGAACGGTTCATCTAAAAGAAGAACTTCTGGTTCTGTAATGAGCGCTCTTGCAATCGCAGTCCGCTGCGCCATTCCTCCAGATAAGTCTTTTGGATAATGATCTTCAAAACCCTTAAGGCCAACAAGGTCTAAATAGGTTTGATATTTATTAGAAGTTCTTTCTTCTTTTTTTAAGCCGAATGAAATGTTTTTGCGCACGGATAGCCATGGCAGAAGGCGAGGTTCCTGAAACATCATACCGACTCCATTGCTTTCTTCATTACTTGATATCTTGCCTTCATAATGTGGATCAAGTCCGGATAGTACACGTAGCAACGTGCTCTTGCCACATCCGCTCGTGCCTAAAATCCCAATGATTTCTCCTTTATCTACAGAAAAATTAATGTTATGAAACCCCGCTTGATCGTTATTAAACGTTCGTTTTAATCGTTTTACATTCAGCATCTATTCCCCTCCTTCTACACCTGATTGTTTATGCTGTCCTGCCATTTTAACGAGCGATATTCAATCCATTTCAATAACGCATCTGTACCTTTTCCGAGTATGGCAAACAGCAGTATGCTCGCAATAACCGTGTCCGGTGAATACGTGTTCTGTCCGACAACAAGCAGATAGCCTAATCCTTCACTAGCTCCCATCAGTTCTGCTGCTACTACAAACATCCAGCCAAGTCCCAGTCCGCTTCGCATACCTGTGATGAACGATGGCAATGCAGCTGGCAAGATAATGCGCTTCGTTAACTGAAAGGGTGTGAGTTGATAAATTCTTCCTACTTCGATCAGCTTACGGTCAACGCCTTGAATGCCTGCCACGATATTCAAATACACCGGGAAGAACACACCCACTGCTATCAATGAAATCTTTGAAGGTTCTCCAATCCCCATCCAAAGAATGAAAAGCGGTACCCAAGCAAGAGAAGGAATAGAACGGAATGCTTGAAATAATGGATCTAAGACCTGTTCTGCCGTTTTGGCATAACCAACGACCGCACCAATCACAACTGCTGCTATTGTACCGATTGCAAATCCTAGTAAGACACGAGTCAATGTGATGGACACGTGACCAAATAGTGAACCATCTGTATACATGCTTATAATTTTCTCTAAAATAACGCTTGGTGCCGGAAGCAGGTGTGGCGCAAGAAGCCCTGTTTTAGCAGCAATCTCCCAAGCGATGAGAAGGATGACCGGCAGAATGGACCCTAAAACAAATCCTCTGCCCATCTTAAATAATCCTTTTGAAGTAGAGAGCTTTTGAGGGGAAGCTCTCTGTCCCAATTTCCATTTTTGTGTTTCAGATATCATCGACACTTCCTCCTCTCACTCTTTATTTTTTGACTATTTTCTCTGCGTATTTTGGATTGATCAGTTCACTTACAAGCTTTTGGACGTCAGTATCTTTTTTGACAATCTCTTCTGCCTGGAGAACTTCGCCTGCAGCCGATATAGCTTTTTCGTGCTGTGATCCTGGAACAGGTTCCGAGAAGTTATTTCTTTCGAGTTGTTTTTTAGCGACATCTTCTTTAATCCCCGCCTCTTCAGATAAAAGTTTTGCTGCTTCTTCAGGATTTTCCAGTGTCCATTTTCTTGCTTTTTCGTATAGCTCAATCACTTGTTCCACCTGCTTCGGGTGGTTTTTTGCAAACTCAGAGCGTACGTTTAACGTTCCATACGTATTAAAATCAGGGTTACGGTAGATGTACTGTGCACCGGATTCTACTTCTGTTCTGGCCATATGCGGATCTAAGCCGGCCCAAGCATCCACTTGCCCTTTTAGTAAGGCGTTGGCACCGTCTGCGTGCTGCAGATTTACGATTTGTACGTCTTTTGCAGAAAGGCCAGCATCAGCAAGAGCTCGCAGTAAGAAGATGTGCGGATCCGTTCCGAAAGTTGCCGCTACCTTTTTACCTTTAAGGTCTTTCACATCCTTAATCGGTGAACCATCCTTAGCAACAAGTGCTGTCCATTCAGGCTGTGAATAGATGTAAACCGATTCAATTGGTGCTCCTTTGTCTTTTGCGATAAGTGCAGCAGCACCAGCAGTAGATCCGAAATCAACACTATCTGAATTCAAGAACTCAAGTGCTTTGTTGCTTCCCTGGCTCTGAACCCATTCCACTTCAATGCCTTCTTTTTTAAACGTTTCTTCTGCCCAGCCGAACTTTTTGAGTGCTAAGCTTGTTGGTGAATAGAATGCGTAATCCAATCTGATTTTCTCAGGTTTTTCCCCTTCTTTTGCAGAGCTTGAACAGCCTGCTAACATTAATGCGCCAGCGATACCTAGACCAAGCGCTACCTTTTTCCAAATCTTCATAATATGTTTCCCTCCACTTTTTCTCTCTTTTTCTAAATTTTCTAATAGGCATTGATTTAGAGGTCATTTGTTATTTACATCATTGACAAGTTGATTGAAGCGCAAGGTGGGAGACTCCTGCGGGACAAGCGGTCAGGTGAGACCCTTAAAGGCGCAAAGCGGCAAGGGGCTCACCGCCTGCCCCGCGGAAAGCGAGCACCTGGAGCGGAAATCAACCACATTCAAAAGCTACAAAGTTTAACTTATTTATAATTCACAAGCATATGTTGCAATTGTTCCTCTTAAACGCTGAGCTTCTTTGTACGTACATCTGTTATGAACAACATCAATCCCTGCTTCTTTTGCGATCCTTGCTGCTTCTGGTGAAATAACGCCTTCTTGCAGCCAGAACACTTTCGGCTGAGTAATAGCCGCTTCTTTCGCCAGTTCAACCGCTGCTTCAGGACTTCTAAACACTTGAACAACGTCAATTGGAAACGGGATGGACTTCAGATCTGGATAGGCTTTTTCATCAAGCACTTCGGTTTCTCTTGGGTTAACCGGAACAACCTTATATCCGAGGCGCTGCATTTTTCTTGCAAGTCTGTGACTAGGTCTTGCTGGGTTTGAACTTAAGCCCACTATAGCAAGTGTCTTTGGCCGTTGAATTTCTTGGCCGTTCTCTGTTGATCTGTATAGTGATGATTGCAATGCCCAGCGAATGACCCCTTCATCATTGATTGTGATCTCTGTTTTATCCGATTCAATTCCCGTTGCTACCTGTATAGCGCGATCAAGATCATTCGTAAGATCTTTCACCGATTCAAGTCCGATAGATAAGCGAATGAGCTCTTCTGTAACACCTGTTGCAAGCAACTCTTCACCGCTTAGCTGCTGATGTGTTGTTGAAGCAGGATGGATAATTAATGATTTAGCATCTCCCACGTTTGCAACATGTGACCATAGAGAAATGTTGTTTATAACTTTGCGGCCTGCATCGCGGCCGCCTTTAATTCCAAAGTTTACGATTGAACCGAAGCCGTTTCTTAAGTACTTTTTAGCCAGTTCATGACTTCGGTGAGATGTTAGCCCAGGATAGGACACCCAATCGACTGCTGGATGTTTCTCAAGATACTCCGCAACTTCCTGCGCATTTTTTGCATGTTTTTCTACTCTTAAGTGCAGCGTCTCTAAACCTTGTAAAAGAAGAAAAGCATTATGCGGGCTTAAGCAAGCTCCAAAATCTCGTAATAACTGGACACGCAGTTTCGTAGCAAATGCCAACGTTCCAAAATCATTTGCATATCGAAGTCCGTTATAGCTTCTATCAGGCTCCGTGAACCCCGGGTACTTTTCTGAGTTCCAATTAAATCGTCCTCCATCAACCACCACTCCGCCGATTGCTGTTCCATGACCGCCGATCCATTTTGTAGCCGAATGGATGACGATATCAGCTCCCCAGTTTAAGGGCTTTGTTACATATGGTGTCGCGAACGTGTTATCAATGAGCAGCGGCACTCCATTTTCATGCGCGATGTCCGCTACTGCTTCAATATCTAGAACATTCAGGCTCGGGTTTCCGATTGTTTCAGCGAAAAAAGCCTTCGTATTTGGTGTAACCGCCTTTCGGAAATTCTCTGGATCTTCAGCATCAACGAATTTTACGTTGATTCCGTATTTCGGTAGAGTAGTAGAAAATAAGTTGTACGTTCCGCCATACAGATTTGTAGCAGCAACGATCTCATCACCAGCATGTGCAATATTTAGAATAGCTAGGGCGATGGCTGACATGCCTGATGAAGTGGCCACCGCTGCAACACCATCTTCTAAGAGAGCTACTCTTTTTTCAAACACATCCACTGTCGGGTTTCCAATTCGGCTATAGATGTTGCCTGGCTCATCGAGTGCGAATAGACTTTGTGCGTGATCGGTATCTGAAAAAACATAGGAAGTAGTTTGATAGACTGGCACTGCTCGCGAACCTGTCGTTGGATCGGGCGCTTGGCCTCCGTGTAAAAGCAATGTCTCAATATCGTATCCGTCAAAAGATTTTGTCATGTTAGTCTCTCCTTGTTTTTTGTGAAATTAAGTTAATAAAACCTATAGGAAAACTAGGGATAAAGGTTAGTACTTTTCCCTTGTCTCATATGCAACTTTTAAATGAAAATGGATTTCGGTGTGAAGTATTATGTTGAAGAAAAATAAGGGGAAAAAGAAAAACCCCCTTCCTAAGAAGAGGGTTTTGGTCCTCCTCTTATCTTTCAGATCAAAAACGATCTGTAGGAATTGGCACCTTTCCAAACCAAATGTGGTTTGTTGGTTGCCGGGCTTCATCGGGCCTAGTCCCTCCGCCTCTCTGGATAAGAGATAATTAAATTATGTTTAACACATTACCGTGCTGATGTTTGTATTGTTCTTGAATAGGATTATAGAGGAAGACGTTTTAAAAAGTCAACCGTTTTTTGAAAAATCATAAAAGTTATACAAAAGACTTAGTGTTCAACTGTCAGCTTTGAATTAAGATTATGCCCATGCTATGCCAATTATGCTAACTTTGTTCCACTTTTTTCATCGGTCCACTGAAATTCTTCAATCCTTTTCACAAGTACCGGTATTCGGTTGGCGATTGCCTCCCTTTCTCCGTAACGAATTTTTTGTTCAGACGTTAATTCATCAGACTGGAGCAGTTCCCAATGCGATGCAGCTAAACTTGTCAACTGAATGAACTCTTCTTGTTTCACTCTCTGTTTTACAATAAGGTCGCCATTAGAATATCCTTCTAAAAATCCATCTGCCATTCTGTGCAATCTGTCTTCAAAACGATCAAATTCATGTTTTGCATAGCGTTGTGCATTAAAGAACGTCGGGTACAGAGTTCGGTAGTTATTCATTAAGTTTCCAGCTAATGAATCTCCGCTATATAGAATAGGCACTGGATCGATTAGACTTACTCTGCCGTCTAAGTGAAGCAATAAATTTTCAGTTGAAGTATCTTGATTTGTAAAACTTATTGTTTGGTGTTTAATCTCTCTATTCTTCATACATTCTTGAAGCTGAATAAGAGCTGCTGGCTGTATAGAGCTGTTATAAGTATCTATAAACTTTTTAAAATCAGAGATATACTCTTCGTTCTCTTTCTTCATAAACTCAGAAACATTCGACTGAAGCTGACCTTCGATGTTCTTTCCGTTCCATTGCAGATATCCAAAGCCTTTTAATCCATGTTGAGCATCATTCATATTCCTGAAGAACTCACCCAATTCTGCACCTACTTGAAACGCTTCTACATATGTAAAATGTTCAAGTTTAATGGCTTTACCTGCATACGACTCAACCGTAAACGTTTTGTCTTTTTCTACATGGTAGTAAAAGAATTCTGGACAGATTCCCGGCTTAACTGAGTTAGCGAGTTCATAGTACGCTTTTGTACCAGCATATTCGGCGTAAGAAGCCGATTCATCAAACTCAACTTTTCTGCCATATGCTTCTGCTTTAGGAAACCGAACGACTACCGGGTCACCCGTACGCAACTGAACGAGATAAGCATAATGCCAAGCCCCTTCGCCTAAGTATTGCACTTGCGTTGGATCTTTAAGCTCTCCAAGTCCACTTTTTTGCAGAGCATAGTCAATCAAATCAAATGTCTCTTTCATAAGATGTTCCTCTTTCTTTTTATGAAAATACGTTTTATGAAACACATATTCGGTAACTGTCGAAAAAAATCCTTTTTTCATTTAAAAATTTGTAGGTCTGAAGTCACAGGGAGATGGATGAGTGGAAGATACAGAGGATGGGATTTCAAAGTTCTGAGGCGTTTCGTATGGCGCTCGTATTTTTCGTATGGCGCTCGTATTTTTCGTATGGCGCTCGTATTTTTCGTATGGCGCTCGTATTTTTCGTATGGCGCTCGTATTTTTCGTATGGCGCTCGTATTTTTCGTATGGCGCTCGTATTTTTCGTATGGCGCTCGTATTTTTCGTATGGCGCTCGTATTTTTCGTATGGCGCTCGTATTTTTCGTATGGCGCTCGTATTTTTCGTATGGCGCTCGTATTTTTCGTATGGCGCTCGTATTTTTCGTATGGCGCTCGTATTTTTCGTATGGCGCTCGTATTTTTCGTATGGCGCTCGTCCAGCGTGCACGATGTGCCGCTGAACGAGCTTCAAACCATAAAAATTTCTTGTAAGTCTTAATCTACGTATGTCACGATCTCTTCTACTGCTTTTCGTGCCAGTTTTTTCGGCTGATCTTGCGGATGACCAAGTGATATGACCATATTGATCTGCTTCTCAGACGAAATATCCAGATATTCACGAATTGCATCTTGAGCCAATAACACAGGGCCTGTCATCGGACATGAACCTAGACCACGCGCATGTGCTGCCAGCATTAAGTTCTGGATTGCGAGACAGCTGCTCTTAATCCCTTCTTCTTCCCATACGGATTCTTCCGCAAGCTCGATCGGATCAAAGATTTTTTCTCGGAACTTCGACTCGTATGGAGTAGCTAAACAGATGATTAACACAGGAGCTCCTGAGAATGCTGTTGCATAAGGACCAAACGAACGAGTCAGTAATTTCGCTTCCTTCGTTTTGCCGTTGCCTTCCGCTCTGGCTGCCAATTTATGAATAGCATCCCACGTCATCTCTTCAATTTTTTTCACTTTATCTTTGTTGCGGATTACGATGAATTCCCATGTTTGAGAGTTGGTATCACTCGGCGCATAGCGAGCGCAATCCATGATCTCATAAATATCTTCTTGAGCAACTGATTCATCTGTAAACTTACGAACACTTCTTCTGCCGTGCACGATTTCTTTAAAATCTTCGTATTTCATGATTGTCTCCTCTGACTCAATGAATGTATTAACTTCTTGTATTATACAAAAAATTGGAACCGTCTACAAAACACCTAAAAAAACAGTGCCTATTTCGCACTGTTTTCTGCATCGATCTCTTTTTTCGTTTTTATTCTTAAGCCAATTACAATTAGAGATAGACCTAATAAAATACTGACAAAATTCAGCGGGTCCACATTTAGGCTTTCTCTTTGGACATTTAATTTCTCTACATACGTTCCGATCAGATACGTGCTAATTAGAACGATTATTCCGGCAGTAATCAACCCGGCTTTTACATATGGTTTCATTGTAAAACCACCTTTTCCCTTTTACATCTAACTTATTCTAGGAAAAAGACAGAATACCTTTTATCTAAAAACTAATCGAGTGAACTAATTTGCTTTTGCTAAATTCATATGCTTCTCAACAAATGATCGAACGTTATCCTCTTCTTTTTTCTTAATCACGAACTCCACATATTTGTCACCCGTATGAAAACGAACCAAACCCCAGCTCGGATATCCAGGGTTTTCCGCCTGAAGTCCTGTAATCCAATCTACGGAATCGATCTGTTTCCAGTTATAAAACTTTGTAGCAGAGACAACACCTTTTTTACCGATCGCACCTCGCAAGAACTGAGTGAAATAAAGAAGTGTGAGTATAACAAGTAAGCAGATCATTAAAATATTCACAGGCATGGAGAGCTTCAAAAAACCAAATCCTTGCGTGACGAGAACAATAATAATGATCTCATTTGTCCAAAAATTCTTTTGTGTATATTCTCCGCTATATGACAATCCGTAAACAGGGACGGCTCTCTTTTTATCTTTAAAATTTTTGAAGAGGTGATAAAGTGCTATGCCGATTCCAGATGCAATTAAGATACCAAATACCACGTCTAATAAAATACCCATGTAAAACACCCCGCATTTCATATATAGGTATATACGAAAAATATTGGAAAAAGTTTCAAAACCACTCATAAAAAAAGACGCTAAAAATGCTTAGCGCCTAACAAACAATTGATATGTTTTTATAACTGCAGAATTGTAAAACACTCCGCCAGCTATTCCTGCAATTACATCCAGCACATAATGAACGCCTAACTTTACTCTGCTTACCCCGATTAAAAATAGAAACACGATATAGCCTGCTATAATCTTAGTGTTCTTATATAAGCCGGAGAAACTAAGCAGCAAGCTATAAAAGGCAGCTGCATTCATAGCATGAGCACTCGGGTACCCGTACGGACTAGCTTTGACTCTTCTTTCCCATTCAGGAGGTGTTCTTTTAAACAGCTGTTTAAAAAGTGTGGTTAAAAGCCGGATGCCAATTATGTTAAAGATCATGATGTTCCTTTTATCTCGATCTCCTGTGTTATTGTAGCTTAGAAACAAGATTATACCTAATGGAATCGTAAAAAAACCTGATCCCAGCCTAGTGAAAAACAGCATGAATGGATTTGAAAAGAATTTTGAATCATAAATTGACCGGCTGCAGCTTTCATCAAGTGAACGGTATGGATCTTGATTTCTCACAATTGTTAAAACGATAAAAACCGTCCCGGTAATCAATAAAACAAGAATGGATAAGGAAGAAGTTTTCGTTTTTTTCATAGAGTCCCAACACCTTCATCATATATACTGAAGTTATTTTTTTCCTGGAACCCTATTTCTATACGAAAAAAGACACCTCATCAAAAGGTGTCTTCCTAAGTATTGCATTATTTTCGTTCCACCATGACGAGAATCTTTCCGTCCTGCAGATCCTGCATGTAGCGTTCTGCATCATCTTTTGTCACGTCCATATTTAGAAGTATTTCTTTCATATCCTTTTCACCGTCATCAAACATTGCTGCAAAAGGACCAGCTGCGAGAAGAGGACCAACACCTGGAACCCCAAGGCCCGGAACGGCGATACCGCCTCCGATTCCTGTTAAAAAGCCGGCAATCGTTCCATAAGTGGCATTATCCACGTCATCGTCCAAAACTCTTTCTTCTTTAACATGTGTTTCGTCAGCAACACTGTCTATCATTTCATCGTCTTTAGCAACAATAGAAATTTCGGATGGATGATAGCCTTTTTCAACGAGTGCTTTGATCGCGCCAACCGCTTCTTCTTCTCTTGTGTATGTACCGATAATATCTTTTTTCATTTGGTTTCCCTCCAAACGGTTCTTTACATGTAGGTTCCCCTGTTAAACACATTTTAAACAGCTGTTAATCCTGTTCGAACCACCCTTTTTTCTTAAACCAAATGGACATCACGATACCTAATAAAACCATAAAGCCAAGTACGTAAAAGTAACCATTCTCTGTTTGAAGCTCTGGCATGTTAACAAAGTTCATTCCATATAATCCCGCAATGAACGTTAATGGCATGAAGATCGTTGTGATGACCGTTAATGTTTTCATGATATTGTTCATTCGATACGAGTTTAACGAAATATAGTTATCCCGAATATCTGACGTCATCTCTCGAGCTGAAGTCATCATATCAGTCAACCTCAAGAGATGGTCATAGATGTCATGAAAATAGGACCTTTCATCCGCATCCAAACCAACTCGTTTTGACTCAAGCATACGGTATAAAAGCTCACGCATCGGTACAACCGTTTTTCTTAATGTCAGCAGATCCCCTCTAATATCAAAAATCTGATTGATCAGCTTTGGCGCTTCATCATCTTCATTGCTTTCGATGGAAATTACGCGCTCTTCTAATTCATGCATGATCGGAAAATACATATCTACAAGCTTATCCATCAGCTTATGCACAAGTTCGTTTTTTCCCAATTCTGACGGAACGGTCTCTAACCCTCTTAAATAATTCCATACAAAATCAATCTCAGGAACGTTCGCCTTATGAAAAGTTACGACACTGTTCTTTGTAGTAAAGATATCAACTTCTGTCGCTTCAAGTGTCTTTTGATCCAAAGCATGAACAACATAAAACAAGTGCTCTTCATAGAATTCTACCTTTGGCCGCTGCAGTGCATTTACACAGTCCTCTACTGCCAAGGGATGAAAGTCAAAAAACGAGCGAAGAAGGTTTGTTTCACCAGGAGTAGGACTGTTAAAATCCACCCAGAACCAATCCGGCTGCATTTCAGCCAATTGCCTAAATGGCGGGTTGAGAATTACTTTTTGATCAATAATCGCTATTGTTCGAATCATGAGCAGACCTCCTCTCTCTTTCTCTTAGGCTGTCTTCGCATACAATGTTGCTCTTTACAGTAGTTTTCCTCTGCTGATGTTTGATAAACAACAATCCTTTAGAAAAGAGCTTTCTTTTATATTATCATTTCCATAATCTTCTTAACTCTTTTCGCGTATTTCAAACATTTTTTCTTTTCACATGCGGTATTTTTCTACAATAAGTCATGAAATTTACTTTTTCAAATGAATTAGCAGGAGTAGGATTAAAAAATCAACTTCACTATTCCCTTTTTCTGTTAAAATAACATTAAAGAAAAAATCGGGAGGTAACGATGAAAAAGATATTAATAATAGCTTGTGTGTGTATCGCCTTTTTCGTTTCAGGTGTTTCTGTTTACAGTTATATGAACGAAAAAAATCGTTACGCATCAGTTACCGTTGTTCCCGAAAAGCGTGATGACCTTCCGCTTTATAAAGGGTTAGAATTTCAAGAACATAACTATTTAATCAAAGGAAATCATTGGTATGACGTTTATGGGTTTTATAAAAAGCAGATGCCTCTTCATGGCTGGAAACTTGTTCATAAACAAGCATTCATTGAAGATTGGGGCGGGTTTATGATGACCTGGGAAAAGGATGGTAAAGAACTGCATATAGGCGGCGGATGGATTCCTAATGAAAACACAACAGAAGTTAGGTTTGACCTTAGACCTATTATGCGCAGCACGAATTGGATTGAGGCGATCCCGAGCAGTATTTGTGTTTATGCTAATAAAGAAGCTGACACTTGCAGCACAATAACCGATCTTAACAAGATTGAGCAATTTGTTAAATGGGTTAATGATGAAGCAATTGATAAAGAAGATGCTTCCCTTCAAAAGGATTACGGGATTGTCGAAGTGAACGGTAAAAAAATCGAAATTCATTATGACCCTGAACTCCCTTCTTTCACCTTAAAATCTGCTGATGGCCGTAAACAGCTGAAACCAGAGCCTTTATTGGAACTTTTGGGATTAACAGAATTACAGACAAAGTAAAACCTTGGTCCGCTTTTTCGGCCAAGGTTTTTTTATGCCTCTTTTTGACTGGTTTCTAAGAGAGGTTCATACATCATGATTGCATGGTTTTCTGTTACATATTCATCATCAATCTGCTGCTTCATCTTGTTGAACACTTTGCGATGAATAAGATTGTGTCTGAGATAACCACCCCAATATGCCGGTGTGATCCAATGTTCTTTTTCATACACTTGGTATGATTGCAGTGGTTCCTGCTCAGTTCGCCATTCTCCAACAAGATGAGTATCCGTCAGGTAAAGGTGAAGCTGGTAGTTTTTATCGGTCGTGTTTTTGATCTGCAGATCCAAATAATTATAAGCACAGGTTGCTCCGCTTCCGAATGGCTGTGTGCGCTTTGAATCAGGAAACACATCATAGCTATGCCGATGACGCTCCGTTACGGTCAGCGGTGTGTGCAGCGTCATCCAGTAAATCAAGTTGGACAGCTGACAAAGCCCTCCTCCCGTTCCCTTTTTAAACGTTCCGTAGAACAGAACCATTCCATCAACGTAGCCTTTCGAACGGGTTGTCGTTCCGATTCCCTTCCAATAGGAAAATGTCTCTCCAGGCTTAACCACGATTCCGTTTAATCGTTTAATGGCGATCTGAAGATTTTTCACTTTGTTGTGCTGATACCACATGTCCACGTCTTTCAATTTCCGAAGAAGAATGGTCTGATGCGAAAAACTGACGAAAGGAAGTTTTTCGCTGCTTATACTTTTTGCATATTTCTTATCATCGGTAAACCATTCTATGTATCTTTTTAACGTATAATACTTTTTGCCTAGCGAGATTCGAAATGCCGAACGCCGCTTCGGACGCAGGTCAAAATGGTTCATCCTGTACCCCCTCTTGCTCAATTTCAGCGCGGGAAATAAATTGTTTGGGGTCAGACCCCATTTCCCACAATCTTCTAATTCTTTATTTTCCATTTATATTCCTTCAATTGATACGTTATAGTGAAGTTAATGATGAATTAAATTTCACAAATTTTATTTTTTATGATAAGAATTAGTTTGTTAATCGCTGATTCGTTTGGAGGAATACTTGGATGCTCGACAAATCTTTTTTACAGATGAATACCGTATTTATTAGCATCCTCATTGAAGCACTTCCGTTTGTTCTGATCGGTGTGCTCATTGCTGGTGTGATTCAGATGTTTGTTACAGAAGAAATGGTGGCACGGATCATGCCTAAGAACAAAGTGGCCGCGATTTTGTTTGGTGCTTTCTTAGGAGCTATTTTCCCCGCTTGTGAATGTGGAATTGTTCCGATTACAAGAAGGTTAATTGCTAAGGGAGTTCCTGCTTTTGCTGCCATCCCTTTTATGCTGACAGGACCTATTATTAATCCTGTAGTGTTATTTTCTACTTTTGTCGCATTCGGCAATCAGTGGGATGTCATGATCTATCGAGGCGGTCTTGCCATGATCGTGGCGATACTTGTAGGTTTTTTACTAGCTGTTCAGTTTAAGAATGCAAAAGTGCTGAAAAATGAGATTGGTGTAATTGCAAATTCACCAGGTGGCATGGAAACAGCTGCAACTGTTTCAGCACCTCAGATCTCTCTATACAATAAGATCAAAGGCACATTTGTACACGCAGTTGAAGAATTTTTTTCAGTGGGTAAATACCTCGTTGTCGGTGCGTTAATTGCCGCAAGCATGCAAACGTACGTGAAAACTTCAACATTGCTTGAAATCGGACAAGGTGCAGTTTCCTCTTCTCTCGTAATGATGGGATTAGCTTTTGTGCTCTCACTTTGCTCAGAAGCCGATGCCTTTATCGCGTCTTCTTTCCAGAGCACGTTTACGATAGGATCGATCGTTGCGTTCCTTGTATACGGACCGATGCTCGATATTAAGAATGTGCTGATGATGCTTGCTGCTTTTAAGAAGAAATTAGTGTTAAGTCTGATCGGCTATATTACGGTCCTTGTGCTGCTCGGATCATTATTTCTTTAGGGAGGTGTTATCGTATGATTCGTATCCTGATACTCATTGGCTTTACTTTTTTGTTCATGCACTTGCATGCGACCGGTGATATTGGCAAATACATCAACATGAAATATTCGTATATTTCGTTTTCGGCGATATTTATTCTAGGTTTTTTAACGCTCGTGCAGTTCTACATCTATGGAAAAAGTGATGACGGCGAGCATGTACATGATAACTCTTGCACAGCTGATTGCGGGCATGACCATCACAAAAAACCTTCACGTTTTAAAAATTTCACAGTTAACAGCATACTCATTTTCCCGATTATCTCAGGTCTGTTTTTTCCTATTGCTTCTCTCGATTCCGAGACGGTAAAAACAAAGGGGTTCCACTTTAAAGGCCTTGAAAATGAAGGTGACTTTGGGGAGCACCAATTTTTAAAACCGGATACGAGTGTGTACTATGGCAAAGAAAGTTATAACACGGTCATGGACAAAGAACTTAAGCCATTTACGAAAGGCGATACTGTCGTGCTAAACGACAAAAATTATTTAAAAGGCATGGAAAGCATCTATTACAAACCAGGAATTTTCCTCGATAAAAAAGTACAGTTTACAGGGTTTACGTATAATGCTGAAAATCAGTCTAAGAGCAAAAAAAATGAATTGTTCCTCCTTCGTTTCGGAATCATTCACTGCATAGCAGATTCTGGTGTATTCGGCATGATGGTGGAGTTTCCTGAAGGCACCTCGTTTCCAAACGATAAGTGGATCAAAGTCGATGGAACCATTGAAACACAGTATTATCAGCCATTTAAAGCAGATATACCATATGTAAAAGTGAAAAGCTGGAAAGAGATTGAAAAACCCGAAGAAGAATATGTATTTAGAGGATATTAAAAACCGGACCATCAGCGTCCGGTTTTTTTCATATATTTTGTGATTTGATCAACTGAACAACAATCTCGCCCAGCTGCCTTCCCAATGACAGCCCCTCATCATTATCAACTTTAAAATGAACGCCCGCATACAATCTCGACATCGCACACTCTTCCATCAACTGGTGAATACGATAGCTTTCCTGTGGAAAATAGTAACTTAAGATCACCTCAGAACACCCAGCCATAACCGCATGTGCAGAAGGGTAACCCGGAAAACGAGGTGTGTATAATACCGTTTTTAAATTCCGGTCGTATTGACAAGGTCTTGCAACATCCCAAAGATATTTAAAGTACCACGTAATCACAAATGCATCGTTAATGGCAGCTTGATAGAATGCTAAAAATCTAGCCGCTTTCGTTGAGGCTAGACCGTAAGTTTCCATCATATTATAAACAATGGGCATGGTCTGCCTATTTACCTCGCCAGTTGCCCAAACTTGAGCAATCCTGATCTGTTCAGGCGTTATCTGCTGAAGCACTTGTTTTACAATATAAAGCTCACTCTCCCAATCAATCGTGTTTGGGTCTTTAATTCTCCATGTGATTGGGTTTCTGAATGGGTCAAAAAATTCGTTCCCTTTTCTCGTAATAAAAAACATCGGCCATGATCCTGCTTCAGGAGTTACTGGAGTTGGGGGATATGACTCACCTGGGTATGGAATGGCAGACCACCTTAAATAATCTCTCATTTTCAGCCCCCTTAACTTTTTTGCCACCTCATAAGGCTTGCTGTACGTGTTCTTATATTTATTACACGTTCGCGCAGCGTGCAGCCTTTTACGCGCGGTATTCCCTTACTTCACGCGCTTCCGCCTTTTTTACGCGCATGTTTGATTATTTCACGCGCAAACGCTGCATTTTTGCACGCAAGCATACCCTTTTCCAACTATATTGGCAGCTTCAAAACAACAATTTTTCTTAAAAAAACGCATCAAAAATAATATGCTTACCTAAAAAGTTTATGAAGCTGGACAAAAACTTTAGAACGGCAGTTGTTTTTTAGTGGTTAACAAACCATTTTACCTTTAATTTTATTAATCTCCTCTATTCACTAGATCTAAATTTTGGTATCATTTTCCTTAAACTAATTGGGGCTGATATTGATGACTTCTTTTAAACAATCGTTTAATTTTGTCGCGGATTTTTATGAACGATACCGTCCTGCTTATCCGGCTGATCTGTTCAAAGATATTATTTCTTACTCAGATTTAGATGGGAATGACTCACTTTTGGAGATTGGAAGCGGAACGGGAAAGGCAACTGAGGGTTTCTTAAAAAGTGGTTACTCGAATATTACTTGCATTGAATATGGAGAAAATCTAGCATTGCTGACTCAGAAGAAATTCTCTCCGTATCCTAATCTACAAATTGTTCATTCTGATTTTGAAGAATGGACTAATCCAGATCACAAGAAATTCGATCTCGCTTTTTCGGGAACAGCATTTCACTTTATTCCTTATGAAGAAGGCTTTCGAAAAGTTTCCTCTCTTTTAAATGAAGACGGTGTGCTTGCTCTCTTTTGGTTCGTACATGTGGCATCCGACGAAGCAGTCTATCAATCTATTAGAGAAGTTTATAAAAAGCATGCACCACATCTTAATGACCGCAACATTCCATCATTAGAAGAATTTATTGAAAAGCGCAGTGATCTCACTTTAGCTTCAGGGAAATTTCGTGATTTAAAAGTCCATACATATACATGGAATCAAGTTTATTCAGCAGAAGATTATATCGGACTCTTAAACACGCATTCTGGACATCAAGTGCTTCCTGCAGATCAAAAAGACCCACTTTTTCAAGGGATACAGCTGGCGATTCAAAAGAACGGTGATCAGATTACGAAAAAACATGCTGTAGCGCTGTTTTTAGCTAAAAAAATATAACGCAGGAGCAAGAATACTCCTTTGAAGCGGGCAGGTGAGACACTTAAGAGTGAAACCCAAAATGTGGCTCACCGCATGCACCAAGGAAAGCGAGCACCTGGAACGGAAATCAACTACCTTCAAGGGCAACAAACTTTGCAAAAAGAAAAACCAGCGTCACCTAAAAAGGTCTGCGCTGGTTATTTCTATGCCTTCAACAATTCCGTCGTTTTTAAAAACTCGCTATACTCCTGCAAGCCTTCCCGTGTTGCGATATCATGGTCGAACATCGGAACATATATTTTCTCAGTATCTTTAAACATTTGTTTAATGTCTTCGAGATACGGCCGCTCTGCTTCTTTCCGGTTCCTCATAAATGTTCCTTCTACTTCTTCAGGGATGACTTTGTTTACGATGATCTTACTGACAGAGATGCCATGTTCTTTTAATGTTTTTACCGCACTCTCTGTTTCTAAGATGGGCAGACGCTCAGGATTCACTACCATCATATATGTCGTTTTTTCCTTATCAATGATTAACTCTCTTACTTTACTAAACTTCTGCCTTCTCGCCTGAAGAACTTCATAGATTGGATCCTCTCTCGTTTCACCGTCGTACAAAAGCTGTGTGTAGTTATCCTGAACCTTCTTTCGTTTTTCTAAAAGCCCATCCATCCATACACCCATGAATTCTGGTAAAAGTAAGAGTCTTAATGTGTGCCCTGTCGGTGCGGTATCAAACACGACCGTCTCATACTTTTTGCTGTCTTCTAACAAGATGGACGTCATTTTATCAAATACAGCCGCTTCTGCAGCGCCAGGTGATTTGCCGGCAAGATCGAGCTGACGGTGCACCTCTTCAAGCATCGTCACCTTTACTAGTCCTTTTATGTTTTGCTTCACTTGTTCCATATACGCCAGGGCTTCTTTGTCAGAATCAATTTCAATTAAATCAAGGTTTGGGGCAATGTTCGTTTTCCCTTTTACTTTTTTCACTTGAAAAAGATCTCCTGTATTATGTGCTGGGTCAGTTGAAACGAGAAGCGTCTTCTTTCCTTCTCTTGCGCAAAGAACGGCAAATGCAGAAGCCGTTGTACTTTTTCCGACTCCGCCTTTTCCACCAATAAAATAAATCTTCATATCAAATTTCTCTCCTAACAGCAGCGAATTCCTTCTAAAGGTGATTTATCCATACCCATTCTCATATGCCAATCATGAAATTTTTCTAAAAGCAGAGGATAAAGTTCTAACGTGTAATAATAAGCAGGATTAGGAATTCCAAGCATTTCTGATACACATAAAAGCATGAACAAATCCTCTTCATTTCTTAATTCTCTTGCGATTTCTGCACGATGCGGCTGCTTCAAGATTTGATCGTACAGATCAACAGCTGTTTTCAATTTCTCTAAAATAGACATATCTCTCGCTGTCCCCTCCTTGAAAAGAAAGTAGAGACTAGCTTTCCTAGCCTCTACTTCACGATTACATATCCGTTGTTAACGGTTCTGTTGTCTTTTTTCTAAAAGTAGCTAACGCTTCTAAAATAATCCACAGCGTAAACCCTAAGATCAAGCTTCCGAAAATAAAGAGCAGCATGTTTGCATCGTTATCTCCCATACCTGACCATGTAAACACAACCTGCTGAATCATCGCCCAAAGTGTCATAAAGAACACAAAGAGCATCGGAATTAACGTAACCATGTAATTTCGGCCAAGACGTTTTAGCCAGATGGTTATAAGGAGCAAGGAAATCCCCGCTAAAAGCTGATTGCTTGTTCCAAACAATGGCCATAACAGATATCCGCCTGATCCAAAACCGTTCGGACCTTGAGGAAGGATAACGAGAGCTGTAGAGGAAACAGCTGCAATGGATGTTGCAACATGTTTCTTTTCAAGAGAACGAACCTTGTATTCTACTCCAAGCTCTGAAATGATATAACGCATTAAACGGAACGATGTATCAAGAGATGTGGCAGCAAAACTTACGATAATAACGGCAACGATTGTAGCTGCGATATCAGCTGGAATCCAGAGCCCTGTCGCAAGCTGAGCGGCTCCTCCGATAAAGGCACCAAGTCCGCCTGAGCTTGCTGCAGCAAAGCTATTATACGTTGCTAGGAAATCTCCTTGTGTAGCAAAAACTGTCGAAACCGCAATGATTGCGATTAATGCAAGAGTCCCCTCACCTACAGCACCTGCATACCCAACAAAACGGGCATCTGTTTCTTTATCAAGCTGTTTGGAAGTTGTCCCTGATGATACAAGTCCGTGGAATCCAGAGATCGCTCCACAAGCAATTGTAATAAATAATAACGGAAACCATGGAACATCTCCTGCAGCAGCGTTTACAGCTGGTGCCGTAATCTTCGGCTGAAGGAAAACAAGCCCTAAATAAAGCATAAGCAAGCCAACCACTAATTGGTGAGAATTGATGTAATCACGAGGTTGAAGCAGCTTCCATACCGGAAGAACAGAAGATATGTAACAATAAACCATTAGTATGACGATCCATACTAAGAATGCAGAACCAACTGCACCTAAACCAAATAATCCTGCAGCTTCTGCACCACCGAAATATTTGACTAAATCGATCTGGAGTGCTGGAATCTTGCTTGAAAGAATAGCTGTACCATACATGATTACTAAAGCAATGATGGACGGAATAAGCATTTCTTTTTTACGTTTGTATACCGCATAACCAATCCATACCGCTAATGGGATCTCGATAAAGACTGGCAAAACACTTGCCGGAAACTTAATGAACAGATTTGAAATAACCCATGCAAATACGGCGTTAACCATTAACATCAAGATTAAAATAATGAATAAGAACATAATCTTTGCACGTTTTCCAATGATGGTGCTTGTAATGGATCCGACTGATTGCCCCTTATGACGAGCAGATAGTACAAGTGTACCGAAATCATGAATACCTGCCGCAAACACTGTACCGAAAATAACCCATAAAAATGCTGGCAACCAGCCCCAGTATAGTGCGATTGCAGGTCCTACAATTGGTGACGCACCTGCTACAGAAGAAAAATGATGTCCCCATAAAACAAATTTGTTTGTGGGAACGAAGTCGACTCCATCATTGTACTTGTGAGCCGGTGTAACATAATTCGGGTCAAGTTTATAAATTTTTTCTGCTACGAACTTGGAGTAGTACTTGTACCCAAACGCAAACATCAACATCCCAATAATGGCTAACCAAACGGAATTCATCTTCAATAACCCCCTCCTTATGACCTGGTCTTACTGTTAAATCATATATGAAAGCGTTCACACTAGTCAATATATTCTGACTATTTAATCAACAATCTTGTATCACTTGTCCTCTCGTTCAAATGTACTTTATGAATAAAATACACGTGATTTCTAGGAAAGCAGTACTATTGTTTCGACATTTTAGAGGATAATTATCGATTGAAGGAGAAATATGGGGAAACAAAGAAGGGAGGAAAAGAAAATGAGTGAAGTGATCATCCGTCATCTAGTGAAACGTCATTTCACAAAGAAAAATATACAAGATCAGCAACTTCAGCAGCTGCTTGTCCATTTTCTTCTTTCAGTCAGGAAAGAAAAACATTAAAAAAGATAAATATACGGCCATCATATAATTTCTCATTTAATCAAGAGTATCTGATTGATCAGGTACTCTTTCTTATTGTTTCACTTTTATTAATAGTTACATCACCTTCGTTAGTATCTTCAATGAATGAAGAATTGTATCACGTTCAAAATCTGAAAGCTGCGAAAAGCTTTCCGTTAAACGGCTATTTATGATCGTGTCTATATGGGAGGCGGTCTGCACCCCTTTTTCTGTCAAGCTAAGCAAATATATTCTTTTATCGTTAGGGTTGGGAGTCTTTTTAACAAGCCCTGCTTTAATCAAGGTTTGTATTTGTCTGCTGAAAGTCGTGATATCAACTCCTAGAAGATCTGCAGTTTGCTGCATAGAAAGCTGATCGTGTTTATTTATTTCATATAAGATATGACTATGTGCGAGTGTTAGATCTGCCTCACCCATACGGAAGCTGCTTTTCTGTAAGCTATCATATTTCCTGCTTAAATTTTGCAACAAACTCCTAACATCCTCCAACAAAAACACCACCTTGTTATCACTATAAAGGATTCCTCTGAAAATTTAAATAATTTAATCTTGCTTCATCCTTGAAAACTTTTAGTATTTTTTTACTAGTAAAATTACTATTGAATGGTCACTGAAGTGTTATCCCTTTACTATTCTTTTAATTTTTAGTACAAAAGACTCGTTATTGTACTAATCCCTAGGTTTTATAACTTCTTCATTAGGGTAACAAAGAATTATAGAGAAAAGGAATTTGAGTTGGGGGTATCAATGAATATGTACAAAGTGGAGCAGAAACGCAGTAAGCTAGGCTTTTGGCTCGAACAGCATAATAAAGATACTGACTGGTTAACTCGAACAACTGGTATCGAAAGAAAAATAATAGAAGAATTAGCATCTAATCCAAATAAAAATCCAAGAATGATTGCCATAAGAAAAATTTTATATGCAGTAAAAAGAGTCGATCCAACAATTAAGGTTAGTGATTTATGGGATATGTAAATGAAACAGGCACTCCAGGTATGAACCCGGGGTGCTGTTTTTTTGTTTTATTCTAGCGTGTTTTAAGCAAGTCCCCTACTTTAGACTTCATGCATGAAATAACTGTATTCTTATACTTAACTGCTAATAAGATTACTTTTAACCGCTGAAAATGAGAAAGTTCTTTAAATCTTGTGTCCTCTCTTATAAAAGCACGAATGATTGATACAGAGTTAATACTCATATTGTCGCGTACCCACTCTTTTCTTTCTTTCCTTCGTTCAGCACGATATAAATTCTTGAACCAGTATTTCACACCCGTTTCATTTGACTGCTCATCTATAATACATAGCGCGTATTTATTTTTTGTGTGTTTCGTTAAATACTCATAACGGTCATTTCCGCAAATAATGCTAAAATCATTATTTTTTTCTCTTTTTACAACCAGCATATACATGCAGTCCCACATTCTATTTCTAAGCTGCTTTACATGTTCTGTTATCTTAATGGTAAGATTCGGTTTAATCTTATGCAGCGGAATATATTGTACATTCAACTTCATTTTTATCCTCCTCTTTTCGTATGGAGTCGGCATGTGTTTAGTATATGAAGGATGATGGGCAAATGGTGCCTATAAAGTAAAACTTGGCTAACGGCTAGCCTTTTGGTGCCAGTTACAACGTCTAAAATTCTAACAATCAGCTTACTTTTAATTTTATAAAAAAAGCCACCCCTCACCGTGTTCAGAAACGAAACACGGTGCGGAGTGACTCATAATTATGCTGCTCTGTTTTTCCTAATAAAATTACGAATGTCCCTGTTGCCAATAAATTTCTTAGACTGTTCATCCCAAAGCTTAAACGTTAAGGATTTTAAGCTTGTTAGAAGAGTAAGCGTTGGCACATCTTGTAGTCGCGGATCACTCTTATGGGCTTTCTCCAAATGATAATTTGGCACTCGAGAGTTCAAGTGATGAACATGGTGGAACCCAATGTTTCCTGTAAACCACTGCAGAACTTTTGGAAGCTTGTAGAACGAACTTCCTTTTAAAGCAGCTTCTACATAGTTCCATTTTTCGTTATGTTCAAAATAACCATCTTCAAACTGATGCTGCACGTAGAACAGCCATACTCCTGAAAATGTTGCGATGTAGAAGATCGGCAGTTCTACTAATAAAAATGCTTTCCAGCCGATAGCAAATCCAACAGTTAATACAATTGCGACTAACGCAACATTCGTTAACCAAACGTGCACTTTTTCTTTTTTAGAAGCATTTTTCGCATTAAATCGGTAATCGATCAAGAAAATATATAATGGTCCGATTAAAAATAATACGATCGGATTTCGATATGTTCGATATTGTAATCTTTTAAACCAAGAAGCATCTGCATATTCTTGCAATGTCATCGTCCAAACATCACCAACACCGCGCTTTTCTAAGTTTCCGTTCGTAGCATGGTGCGTTGCATGGCTATTCTTCCATTGTTCATAGGAACAAAATGTGAATAAACCTGTAAATATACCTACGATCTGATTGGCTTTACGACTTTTAAAAAATGAATAGTGTGTGCAATCATGAAAAATGATAAATGTACGAACTAAGAAACCTGCTGCAGGAACAGCACAAAGAAGGGTTAACCAAAACGATATATTTAGACTCAGATAAGCAAGAACCCATAAGATAATAAATGGTCCTACTGAATTAATTAACTGCCATACACTTGCTGATATACGCGGGCGTTCAAATGGTGCTAATTTTTTCTTCCATTCACGAATGTCGTACTTCGAATGTTCGCTCATTAAATCAGTCTCCTTTAACTTCACATCGTAACTATCTTAACACATATTTTGTATTTAGCATTCTCTATATTTGTCGAATTAAGAACAAATTATATGACTAGGTACTAAAATCACATAAAAAAACCGGTCCTCCCTAGGGCAGGACCGGTTTAGATATCTTATTATTTCTTACTTTTTCTTTTTCTCATTGATATAAAGCTTGCCTGTTGCTCTCTCTGCTGTTTTGTTGCCATAGTCATCTGAAGCAATTACTTCTACAACTGCTCCTGCTGCCTTCATGTTGGAAGTTGCAGTGTAATATCCTTCATAATGTCCTTCTGTTGTTTCACGCATAGGCAATTCAGTTGCGTTTGCCAAGCCTCCTGCATTTGTGAGCGGCATATGGATAACAAATACCGTATCCAATCCTGTTTCACTGTCAAATTCAATTTTTACAGACTCTCCACTCTTTAGTTCTTTGTCAGTATCCGGCTTTAAGTTTGTAATAACTGGAGCTTCGAATTTGGCATAAACTTTAACGGTCTTCGCTTGACGATTTCCTGCCTTATCAAGAGCTACCACCTTGATTACGTTTTCACCTTCATTTAAAAGCATACGGTGGCTATAGTTACCTTCTGCATCCACCTTAGCTTTTTGACCGTTTACTTTTACCCAATCAAGATTCTCTTCATCTGCTTTACCTGTTACGGTTACAGCTTCACGATTTGTTTTCAAACCATTCGCTGGTGCTGTAATGCTCAATTTAGGCTTTGTTTGATCGAGTGTAACGGTTACTGGAGCAGATTCATCAGTGGAACCTTGCTCTGTAACTGCTTTCGCTGTCAGCGTGTTAGCACCATTTCCAAGCGTTACTGGACTCGAGAAAGTTCCTTCATCCGTTGTCTCAGCACTCGCTACTTTATCTCCATTATTGTAAATATCAACTGTTGTCGTTGGAGCAGCTGTACCGGATACCGTCACATTTTCCTCGTTTGTAAACGATCCATCTGCAGGAGAAGTGATGACAGGTGCTGTTACTTCATAATTCACTGTGGCACGAATCATGTAGTTTCCTTCATCTTCTGGTGATTGTGACCAAGCCCCGCTTAAGCTCTGATAGCTTCGGCCAGACCATGTTCCACTTTCATCTGTCGCAAGACCTGGTGTGTTAGGATTTGCGAACGTTTGAATATACACCATGTAGAAATCTCCTTCGACCATAATTCCATGCTGACTTAAATCAACATGTGTCCATTCTCCGTTACGAAGTGCTGTAGCATCAAAAGGTCCAGCAAGTTTTGTACCAGGCGTTCCATCTGGACCACTTGCATCATACACAGCTACTTGGAATGCTGTTCCACCTGGTACTGGCCATTCTGTATCCCAGAATCGGAACAATCCTCCTGTTACAGCTGCTTTCTCATTACCATTCGCTAATGACATTTTAACAGCCCACGCGTTTCCTGCAGAGTTCCATGCACGTGCATTTTCTGCTGTTCCATCGTCATACCCAATCTCACCTGGGTAACCAATGAAAGGTTTTAACGCGATGTCTTGCTCAGTTGTTCCGCCACCGGAAATGGTAACGGATACTTCTTCTCCATAATAAGAAGGAGCTAGTACTTTCAACGTGTACTCGCCTTCGTATGCGGAGATTTCATACGTACCATCTTCATTCGTTTGAACAGGTGCAATTGCAGCATCTTCCATAAGCATTACTGTAGCTCCTGCAATCGGTTCGCCTGTCACTTCGTTTGTTACAGTACCTGAAACAGTTCCTCTTGGAATCTCTTCAAGTGTAAAGTTCGCTCTTGCTGTCCCATCTGCTTCAAGGGTTACGGATTGTGATTGTGAACGGAACCCATAAGCCTCAGCTTGTACCGTGTATGTTCCTGCTGCATGCGTTAAGCCATATGAACCATCTTCAGGATTCGTATAAACGGAACGACCCGTTTCAAGAACGCTTACTTCTGCACGCATCGGAAGAGCTAGTGGTGCAGCATTACCGTCTTTGGTAGGTTCTTTTTCAGAAGAAGGTTTCATCGGCTTGATTTTAGTTGGATCTACTTTTGGTTTCGCCTGTGCGATAGGTGCTTTTTCAACTGCTGGAGATCCGCCTAGTTTTGCTTTTTGTGTAGGCATGATTGGCTGGTCATGCAGTTTCACATCATCTAAATACCATCCTGCTTTTACAACAGAACTGTCAGATGTTACATTGAACGCTACATAAATTCGTTGTCCCGCGTATTCAGTCAAATTTACTTCTCCGTCGATCCATCCGCCAGAAGTAGAGTTAACGCGAAGCTTTTGTGTCCAGTTTTCCATATCTGTTGAAACGAATACGTGTCCATAATCATAGTTGCGTTCTAGATCATGCCATTGTTTGAACTGAAGGTATGTGTTTCCTTCAGGTAGATCTACTGGCGGCATAACGAGTGTCATGTTAGCGCTATTTACATAGTTTCCTGCAAGGTTAGTAGCATATACTTTTTCACCAGAGAATGCCGCACCAGGTCCGCTTGTTGGTACACCATGCTCCCAGCTATTATTTGCTCCGAAAGATGTCCATCCTGTAGGATTACCTTCAAAGTCTTCATTGTACCCAGTAGAAATTCCAGGCAACAATGCTACAGAGTAGTTATCCGTAGAAATGTCATTACCACCAAAATCAATAGCTGTCCATTTGTAGATAATAGAATCACCTGTTAAAGCTGATCCTGGAATAGAAGCACTGTACGTACCAGACTTGTAATCTCCGCCTGAACGTTCTGCAGTCACGTCTGTCCAGCTTCCATCTTCGTTTTGATAGCTTAGAACTACTGAAGTGACACTAATATTGTCTGACACTTCTGCTTCAAGATTTAATGGCATCTCTTTGTAAGATTCACTTGGTCCTTCATGTGTGATGGAAGGAGCTTCTGTATCCTCTCCTTCTTTAGTTACCGTCCCTTCAATTCTGCCTAATCCGGTTACTACGGAAGATACGGCTGTAAATGCATTTACTAGACCGTGTCCGTAACCATTGTTAGGAGATTCAGGGAAAGTCGCGTCTGTTAATGGTGTTGCTGAATTTAATAAAATTTCTTCAAGTTCTTCAACTGTCAGACTCGCATCAGCCTGTCTGAGCAATGCAACAACTGCTGAAACGTGCGGTCCTGCCATTGATGTACCATTCCAACCACCTTCATATGCACTCCCAGGGACCGATGAACGGATATTTACTCCTGGTGCTGAGATTTCAGGCTTTGTTTCGTCATATGGAGAAGGTCCTTGTAGTGAGAAGCTTGCTAAACGGTCGTTAATGTCTGTTGCACCTGTTGCAAAGGATTCTGGATAGTTTGCTGGAGTAGCAACAGAGCCTGGACCACCTGGATTAAAGATGGTCGTATTACCTGCAGAGAATTCAGGGAATATCTCAGCAGCACGCCAAGCTTGTACCATCTCTCTGTACCATTCATCAAGTCCTGATCCGCCGCCCCAAGAGTTATTTACAACGTCCGGCGCTTTTTCAGGATGAGGGTTCCCTTCCGCATCTTTTGGTGCTAAAATCCATTCACCTGCTTCAAGTAAGTCAACATCGGTTCCACCTGATGCAGAGAATGCTTTAACAGCGATCCATTTTGCTCCCGGTGCAACACCGATCTGATTACCTCCGTTTGGTTCTGAACCTACCATTGTCCCCATCGTATGAGTACCGTGTCCATCATCATCATATGGTGCTGATTGTCCGCCAACAGGATCAAACCAGCTGAATTGATGATCGGCAGCATCAGGATTCTGTGGATTAAATCCGCGATACTTTTCTTTTAACGCTGGGTGATTCCATTGAACGCCTGTGTCTATATTGGCTACAACCGTTCCGGCACCATCAATTCCCATACCCCAAACTTCAGGTGCTCCTACACGTTGGATGTTCCATTCTATTGAAGATGTTTCGTTTTTTGGTTCAACCTTTAAAGATGGTTTTGGCTGTGGCATCTCTGGAAGCTTTACAGAACTTGCAGGTTGAATGAGCTGTCTTGTTTCATTTGGTAGTACCTTTTCAACTTCTGGGAAAGCTGCAATCTCTTCCATTACATCTTTTGTTGCCGTTACTGCCATTCCGTTAACGACATAAAAAGATTGGATTTTTTCAGCTTTACCTGCTTTTTCTTGTTTTTCTAAGTATTTTTTCGTGTGATTTTGAGTTTCAAGCGCTTTTGCGCGAAGTGAGGATACTACTGTGGAACGTTTCATTAATTTCGTTTGATTGGCAGATAGTTTTTGAGATTTTGCCTCTTTAGCAGCTTTTTTAGCCACTTCTGCTGTGTTTACTTGTTCTTTAAACTTAATGAGGAATGTAACTTTATCTTTCTTGCTGAATTGTTCGTTTACTTTTTTGGAAACCTTGCTTTTCGTGCCTTCTAAGGCGGCTTCTTTTGCTGACGTAGAAGCTTTTCCTTTTGTTGTGGCGTTAGCTTGAGATGGGAACATCATTGGAACAATCATTAAAAAAACTAAAAATACGGAAAGCCAGCGTACTTTTCTTCGTTTTTTACTCATGTAACTTTTCCCTCCCTGATATTTTTTGTTAAGCAGATCCTACTCTTAAGAATCCTGTCACACCTCCTGTATTTTTTTTGAAAATATAGTAATTCTTTGTTGTTATATAAAGGTTAACGGAAAGCAACTGTAAGATTATGTAATAATTTGTCGCGAAAAGTACTAGAAACTGGAAAATAAACCCTTTGTATGATTTTTGGGAATTTATTTCGTGACTATTGATTATCCATTTTTTAGGATGGGTTCCTTTTTCATCAAAAGACAAACTTCTGGCGCAGGACATATCTACTTATTTTCGTAATATATAAAAGAAGCATCTAAAAATGGGAAGACAGCCCCTTAATATTGTGATTATTTCCTTGTGGAATTTCCAAAATCTTCTTCAAAGAAGCAGAATCCACCAAATTCCCTATTCATGATTTATGGGCTTTGTCGTAAAAAGGATCACAATAGCCTAAAAAGGATGGATAGGCCTTGTCTAAATGGTGTAGGGTAAAGTGACTAAATATGATAAGACTTTAAAAAATGTCGGTTTTTGACAATAAAAAAATCCCTCTTACTAGTAAGAGGGAGAGCCGACTATTTTTATTGAGGCCGTTCTAACGAAAATATTTCACCTAATTTTACATAGTTTGAACCTGCCAGCCTTCCAACAGGCTTCAGTTTTTCAGCATCAATTTTCCCATCATCATACAGGTCATCAGCAATGTGGTATTGAACAACTTTACCGATAAGCAGATCTGTAGCTGGATGATCAGGGGTTCCTCCTAGAGGAATAATACTCTCAACCACGCATTCCATACGAATTCGGGATTCAGCAATTCCAGGAACTTTTACCTTTACCGATTCAACTGTAGTTAGTTTCGCAAGTTCAACTTCACTTTCATCTGGCTTAATGTTCGCTGCCGTTTGATTCACAGCCTCAATGTACGTTTCATCCGGGATATGGACTACAAATTCACCAGTTTTTTCTGCATTTCGTGAAGTATCCTTCTGTACCCCGTCTTTCCTGCCAATTGAAATGGCGATTAACGGAGGATTGGATGTTAGCGCGTTAAAATAGCTGAAGGGAGCTGCATTGAGCACACCATCTGTGGAAAGTGTACTTACAAAAGCGATAGGTCTTGGAATTATACTCCCTGTGAGGAACTTATAATTTTCTTTTATAGATAAGTTTTGAGGATCAATCGACTTCATGAAATCACCTTCTTTACTTAAATTTTATGACACTAAATTTTTGTGGAACCATTCAGCCGCTTCTTCTACTTCAGCTCTTGAAAGCTGATGACCCATATTCTCCCATTTCACATGTACCTCCGCACCTGCACTTGAGAGTAATTTTTCGAGCTCTTCTGTTTCTTCTGGCGGACAAATCGGATCATTTTTTCCTGCACCAATAAATACAGGAAGCCCACTTAAATCAGGCAATTCGACCCCGCGTCTCGGTACCATCGGGTGATGAAGAATAGCTCCTTTTAGCGAGTTTTTATAATGGAAAATCAAACTTCCTGCAATATTGGCACCGTTCGAATACCCAACAGCAACCACTTGCTCTCTGTGAAATTCATACTTTTGAGCTGCTTCATCAATAAAATCATGAAGCTCTTTCGTGCGAAAAATCAAATCTTCCTCATCAAATACGCCTTCAGCCAATCGGCGGAAAAACCGAGGCATGCCATTTTCAGATACGTTTCCTCGTACACTTAGAACAGAAGATTCGGGTGAGATCATTTCCGCCAATGAAAGAAGATCTTCTTCATTTCCTCCTGTGCCATGTAATAAAAGCAGCACCGGTTTAGTTGAATCTGTTCCTTTGTTAAACAAGTGTTTCATTATTTGTCCTCCTTTAAAATCCTTGCTTCAGCTGGCTGCAGGTGACTCTCTATCTGCTCTCGGTGAGGCTCAAGCCATGGCGGGAGCAGCAGCTCTTTACCAAGATCCTCTTCTGGTTCGTCGCGTGTAAATCCAGGTGGGTCTGTTGCAATCTCAAAGAGGATGCCTCCTTCTTCACGGAAATAGATGGCATTGAAATATTGGCGGTCAATAATTTCTGTCACTTGAAAATCATTCTGTTTCACATGCTGCTGCCATAATTCATGCTGTTCATAAGAGTTAGCTCGCCATGCAATATGATGGACCGTTCCAACTCCATTCACCCCTCTTGCTTCTGGTGCAAGCTTAATATCAATCACATTTCCAATATCACCTTTCGCTTTAAACCTGATGTAATCACCGTCTTGCCCGACTTTTTGAAGCCCCATCACGTCCATTAGCACTTTTTCTGTTTGCTGAGGAGCTGCCGAAAGCAATACGGCACCGCCAAATCCTTTAATGGAATGCTCTGGAGTGATTGCTCCAAATGACCATTCGCTGTTCTTTCCTTCTTTTCTTGCAACAATCTCTATACGCAATCCGTGTGGATCTAGAAATTCTAAATACTCTTCTTCAAAGCGGACTGTTTTCTTATATTCAACTGAGAACTTTAAAAGTCTTTCTTCCCAAAAAGAAAGCGAACCTTCTGGAACAACAAAAGAAGTTGTACCCACTTGCCCAGAACCTACTCTTCCTCTATATGCATCTGGCCATGGAAAGAACGTCATGATCGTTCCTGGGCTGCCTCCTTCATCTCCAAAATAAAGATGGTATGTTCCAGGATCATCGAAATTAACCGTCTTCTTGACTAATCTCAATCCGAGTACACCAGCATAAAAATCAACATTCTCCTGCGGACTGCCAACGATAGCTGTAATGTGATGAATTCCATCTGTTTGCATCATCATATCTTAAACACCCCTTCATACTTCATTACTTATTTTTTGTAAGTTTAGTATATGAGATAACACTTACTTTTGTCAAGTAACTATATTTGTTCGCGAAAATAATTGTAGTACTTGTGTATGTAAGACGTGAAGTACGCCCTTCTCATTATGTACGGTTCAGGCTTTACTTAGCCTTTCCCCATATGAAGAGGCTTGTAACGAAAGAAAGTAAGAAACAATTTGATACAGATGAAAGAAAAGAAAAAATCCACGTGGAATATGTATATTCCACGTGGACAAAAAGTGAATTTTTGTATTTGTTTGGGGTCAGACCCCTTTTAGAAGTCGAAGTTATCTGGATCAGGACCGATGCGTCGGTCTTCATTTAAAGCATCAATCTTGGCCATATCTTCTAGGGATAACTCAAAATCAAAGATATTTGCATTCTCAACGATGCGGTGCTGCTTAACTGATTTCGGAATCGTTACTACACCATTTTGCACATCCCAGCGAAGGATGATTTGAGCTACAGATTTTCCGTGTTTTTCTGCTAGCTCCATTAATGCAGGCTCATCCAACAGTTCTCCCTGCATAAGAGGGCTCCATGCTTCCAGTTGAATATTATTGTCTTTACAGAATAAAAGAAGCTCTTTTTGTGCAAGACGCGGATGGTATTCCACTTGGTTGACCATTGGTTTGATTTCACAATCAGCCAAGATATCTTCTAAATGGTGAACTTGGAAGTTAGAGACACCAATCGCTTTTACTTTTCCATCTTTATAAAGCTGTTCAAGAGCACGCCAAGTTTCTTTGTATTTGCCTTTAACAGGCCAGTGAACCAAATAAAGATCAAGATATTCAAGACCTAGCTTTTCGATGCTGGTTTCAAATGCTGCTAGAGTTGACTCATAGCCTTGATCAGCGTTCCATACTTTTGTTGTGATGAACAATTCTTCGCGAGGTACTCCCGCTTCTTTAATAGCTTGTCCAACACCTTCTTCATTTTTATAGATAGCTGCTGTATCGATGCTTTTATATCCTGCTTCAATCGCCCATTTAACAGAATCGATTACTTCTTGTCCTTCTTCCACTTTAAATACACCAAGTCCGAACCATGGCATCTTAACCCCATTATTCAGCACAGTTGTGTCTTGCAAAGATTTAATAGCTGTCATGTGTTTAATAGCCTCCCATTTTAAACTGTTTTTTGTTCCCTAAAAAGATATTGTCACATTCTGCTGTAGAAAGGAAACATTTCGACTTTTGGAAGGTATTTAAATGATGATATGGAAGTAGTATCCAACACAATATGAAAATGGGGTGTTGGTGTGAAAGATAATCTGATTCAATTTAAAGCGAAAAGTGAATCAACTAAGTCTATGCCTGAAAAAGAAATTTCTTTGATTCAGGAGATTCGTGAACTGTTATCTGAGTTTCACTGTAATTATCCTTTAGTAACTAAGAAGGCGATTCTGCTTCGTATTGACCAACTAACAGATGAACTCATCTTCAATAAACGATAATTAGAACGTTGCTTGTCTTTGGTAGACATTCAATAGAACGTCTAGCTCTTGACTGCACTTTACGGTTTCCTTGCTGGTTAAACCATTTCGATCTGCAATTTCTACCAGCTTTTCTTTTTTTTCTTTTATACATTCCATCAGAAGAGAGTTATTCCATTCTTTTTTCTCCACGAAAATCGGCTCCTCTTATGTCAATTTTGTACTTCTCAGTTATTATGCCCGCTTTTTTTATACTTGAAAATAGTTTCCACAAAAGAAGAAGTAATGTTACAAAACTGGACATATTTTTACATGGAAAATCGTCATAAAGACCCAATATTTCAACCATTGTTATGCAATTTTCAGCCGCATTCGTCTACTTTCTTAGAACGTAATATATGAATTTGTGTTTCAATAAGATAAGATTCTACGGCAAAGGGGTGTTTAAGAGATTGAGAAAACTTTCAAAAGAGACAAAAGAAGAGATGATTACTAGCATACAGTCATTCTTTCTAGACGAACGCGGTGAAGAAATTGGCAATCTTGCGGCTGAGCAAGTACTAGATTTTATAACGGTTGAAATGGGGGCTTATTTTTACAACGAGGGCATTGAAGACTCTATTTCCACACTGCAGTCGAGAATGGAAAATCTAGAAGAAGATCTTTACACATTAAAGCGACCGATTCGCAAATAGTAGACAGAAAAAAGGATGGGAGCCTCCCATCCTTTAACCTTTTTTATCGTTGTAATAGTTTACAGAGTACATCGCTCCCTCTTCTACCATCTTGTTGTCGTCTACATCCATTGGATCAGGATGCCCCGCTTTATTGATTGGCAGCTGCGTACGATCGATATGATGAGGGCGCACTCTTCGTTTCATATCTTTGAATTTCATTTTCGTTTTAATACGGTTCGGTTTAAAAGAAAGCCAGACAAGTGCACCTGTACCAAGACCGATTAAGGCCCATGATTGAGTTTTAAATAACCTGTTCGTTGTTTTCATTTGAGTTTGGGTTGCAGTTTGCATATATAACGCCTCCTTGCTAACATTTACCCCTTTTATTCTAATTTGTAACATCACATTTTCTTTGCAAAATTATTACACTCGCCTAATTCCATAAAAACTAAACTATTGTCCATACACCCTTTCCGTACCTCACATATACTGTATCGAAGTCGAAAGTACAATTTTAAGGAGGAGTTTTAGAATGTATGCAAATTCACCGGTAAATGCTTCACTTGCAAACGCACCAATGTATGGTGGCGGATATGGTTATTGTGGTGGCGGAGGTTATGGAAAGAGTTTTGCGATCATAGTAGTTCTATTTGTCCTTCTCATTATCGTTGGTTGTTCTTGGGCGTACAAAGGCAAGGACTGCTAATTTTTACGCACCAAAAAAGGTACGGTTATCATGACCGTACCCTTTTTACATTTACATAGATCGCTTTGTTTTTCTTTGAAATGATGCCGTTCGAACGTAATCAATGATTCGGGTGCTGATCCACTGACAGAGTAACGCGAAGAGTATAATTTCAAAACCAATCGTAAGCGACGTTATAACTAGCACAAAACTGTTGATCATAAAAAGGATGGTCCCTGGTTTCTTTCCGGACCATTTAGCAAAAATAAGGGCTAAAATATCCATACCACCTGAAGAAGCTCCAAACCGAAACAGAATTCCGACACCAGTACCAAAAATAATCGCTCCGTATATAACATCAATGAGGGTTCCATTTAGAGGATTCGGGACATGTGTTGTAATCCAATCTACCGTTATAGATGTCACTGCCACACAATAGATGGTCCATAACGCTGCCTTTTTCCCAAGCTTTTTAACCGCAAGCAGCAATAGTCCAAAATTAATGGTCCATAGCGTCAGTCCCAACGGCAAGCTGAAGAAATAATGATTTAAAATGGCGATGCCTGCCACTCCACCCGAAGGTATTGCATGGGGGAAAAGGAAGGCCGCCATAGCTAGTCCTTGTAAAAAAGCTCCAATAGTTAACCAAATAATTCTATGCAAAACAACAATCCTTTCTAGGGTCTCCGTCATATCTATCCTTCATTTTAGACCTCACACAAAGAAAAACAAGGCCTTTTGGTAAAAAACTTTAAGAGATGGGATCTAGATCGGTTGCAACTTTTTCGTTTCGTTTACAAATGAAAAAAGCCGCATGAATGCAGCTTCTCTCTGTATGATTTTTTCTCTTTTTTTACGCTAACATACCCGTTCCAAGACACCGCAATGCGTCCACTGCCGTTCTGCTATCTTCCCCAGTCGCAGATACACAGCAGATTCCGTTCATACCATTAAGCAGACTCATACTAAGGTGACTTTTTGCGTTGATTTTTAAGGTGTTGCATTCAATGAATATCTGACATTGCTCAAATTCATTCGCTTTGACCACCATTTCATGAATCCATCCAGGTCTTATTTTTTCTTGCACCATAAAATAAGTTTTCATCCTATTACCCTCTTTTCAGCCCTCTTCATATTTCATCCTACAGGCAGAATGTAAAGCCCGTTTAAACGCTGTGTAAGTGTTTTATAGCTTATCGTTTCAATTTATGAAGAAAATCAAAAATAATGGTATGAAAAAAGCACTAAATTGCAACATTATGTGTATTACTTTAAAAGGAGCATTTATATGGCTTATTACGTAGCATGTGATTATGACGAACCAGATCGCCAGAGTTATAGAGGCATCGTCATCATTGATACATTAACAAATGAAGTGGCACACCGCTTTTTTTCGGGTCATTTTGATCAGGATTTTCAAGAATATCGAAGCTGGCTGGAGGACACCGAACCTTATTATTTTGAAGGAGACAGTCTTTTAAATTTTGTAGGAGACCTGCATGATCCCGCACTGAATGAGGATCTGGATTTTTATCATTAACATATAAAAAAGCACATTCCGAATTTGAACTGCCCCCCAATTGTTAGACACCACTAACAATTGGAGGTGCAGTTTTTTTCATGTCTAAGTATTCATTTGAGTTGAAATTACAGTCTGTCCTTGCTTACCTTGAAGGAAAGGCTTCATTGAGGGAGATCGCCTCTCAGTTCAATACAAGTCTCTTCTCTCTCCGTAACTGGGTAAACCAATATAGGGCAAACGGAGAACAAGGACTTCTAACCAACTATACAAATTACGATATTCAATTTAAAATGGACGTACTTCAATACATGAACGACAATGGAGCGTCCCTTATGCAAACGGCAGCTGTTTTTAAGATTCCTTCGCCACAAAACATCCTCTCATGGAAAAGGAAGGTGGAGGAGGAAGGGCCGGACGCTCTCAAACCAAAGAAAAAGGGGCGTCCGACTATGAAAAAGAAACCACAAGAACCAAAGAATTCAGCACCACCTGAGGGGTCTGAACAGGCATTGAAGGCTGAGAATGAGCGTCTGCGTGCGGAAAATGCCTACTTAAAAAAGTTACAAGCCTTAATTCAAGAAAGAGAAAAATCACCGAACAGGACAAAGCGCAAATAATCCATGAGTTAAGGCAAGAGCATAAGGTGAGGGATCTAATAAGAGCAGCTGGGATGCCACGCAGCACGTATTACTACTGGGTCAAACAAATGGACCGGCCGGATAAATACAAGGAGATCAAAGAGGTCATCGCGGAAATCTACCACGAGCACAAAGGGCGTTACGGGTATCGCCGCATCACCCTCGAGCTGCGCAACAGGGGGATCGGCATTAATCACAAAACGGTCCGCCGCATCATGGGGCAGCTCGGATTAAAAAGCCTCGTACGGCTGAAGAAATACCGTTCCTACCGTGGGCAGGCAGGCCGTATTGCATCTGATAAGATTAAGCGCAATTTCTTCGCCTCAAGTCCTAATGAGAAATGGGCAACGGATGTGACGGAGATCCACTTACACGGTGAAAAGCTTTACTTTTCACCGGTACTTGATTTATACAACGGCGAAATTATCGCCTACAATATGGAACACCGCCCTGTATATTCCCTGGTTTCAAAAATGCTCGATAAAGCCTTTGAACGATTGAACGAAGAAGAATCCCCCATCCTTCATTCCGACCAGGGGTGGCATTACCAGATGAAGGAATACCAGCAGGCACTGAAAGAGCACGGGATTACCCCAAGTATGTCCCGCAAGGGGAACTGCCTGGATAACGCAGCCATGGAGAGCTTCTTTGGCTTATTGAAATCTGAATTGCTTTATCTAAACGAGTTTGAGAGTATGGAACATTTTAAGATTGAACTGGAGAATTACATTCAATACTATAACCACAAACGGATTAAGGCAAAATTAAAAGGCATGAGCCCGGTTCAATACCGAACTCATACCTCAGAGGCTGCCTAAAATCCTAGTGTCTAACTTTTTGGGTTCAGATCAATTAGGAAAGTGCTTTTTTGTGATGTTAATCTTTATTCGAAAAATCGATGATTCGAATCGGATTTCCAGTTCCGTCTCTATAGATCGCATATCTACCAGGAGGAATTGTACACGGTGATTTTACAAAGTCCAGTTTGGATTCGTGTTCTTCATAAAAGTCATCGACACTATCTACCAAAAAAACGCCGCCTGGGCCCAAGTCATGCTCGTCCTCTTCGATCATCAGCTGTACTTCACAATCTTTCATGGACATACCTAGTACTTGATTTCCTTCTCGCCAAGCTTCAGTCATCCCGAGACCTTCATAATATTGTTGTGATTCTTGTAAATCTTTTACTGGGTGAAACAAAAATGCGAGCTTCAATTCCACTACCCCCTCGTAAAAAATTCTGATTATGTGTTTAAGTATTTGCTTACTATTTGTGTATACGTTACTTTCCATCTGACAATCTTATTTTCCTGCTGATTTAAAAAAAATGATTGTTATCGATTATAATATGGTTTTTTGAAAGTTGTTGATTTCCGTTCCAGGTGCTCGCTTTCCGCTTAACAAAAAAGACTGAATCACAAAAGGATTCAGTCTCTTTATAACTTAATAATAAGGATACGGAGGGTATGGCGGATAAACAGGATAGATCGGATACGGTCTTGGTGCTAATGCTAGACCTGCGATAGTTCCAAGTGTTAGTCCTACAAGTGCAGGTGCAAAGAAGAAGCGGTCGCTGCTCTCATCCTGGCCGTCTGAACTATATGGCAGAATGTATGCTTTTTTATCATCTACATGTTTAAGAACACCATGATATCTCGTGCCGCAATGACAATCAATGTACACAGATCTGCCTAAGTATCGGCGGCACAGGTGATACGTGTGGTATGACAAAGGGTAAACCTCCCAGCTTGTTTTTGCCTTCTCTACACCATATGTCCAACCTATTATTTTGACAGAGACAAGTGTCTAACCCTCTTTATTTTTCTGAGGAAGGCTGTAAAACTAGCTTCTGTTGATCACCTCTGTTTTCATTGTTTAAAGCTGTTACGTGGTACTTACCTGTTGCCCAATCTTTCACTTGATCACCGTACCATGGACTTAATACGTGACCAGATTGACCAGGGCCAACGACATGGTAAGCCTTAGAGGTGTCATCCATATCGATCACCATACGCCATGCACCACCATGTGTAATATCCCCAGTTTCCCGGTTCCACCCAGCAACGCCTACTGTAACCCGGCTTCCCCCCATTGCTTGTGTTTCAGGATTGAACAACAGGTTTAATGGTTTAATAGCTGCAAGAGGATGTTCAAATGTTAAGCTGTGAAAATTTCCCCACTTCCATTTAGACGGATCTCCACCATATTTATCACTCAATACAGAGATCATCGATTTAAATGCATTCTGAGTGACTTTTTCTAAACCGCCATGTTCTTTAATCCACGGGCCAGGCTTACCAGCGTTCGCTTTTCGAATCAGCTCGTCCACCACTTGCTCACGACCATCAAACATCTTCAACATCTCATCACTGATCTCATCCTTGAATAGTTCATCGCTGAAACGATCCATCCAGATGTGAAAGATTAAAGGTGCCGCACTCTCTTTACTGTCTACTTTGTTCCAAATGTTTAATACAGTCAGCACATCTTTTTCTTTTTTATCCAGAGGTTCTTTCATCACTTGTTCAATTAGAATCGGCAGCATTTCCTCAGCTTGTTTATTTTTTTGGTCAAATTGCAAGTTTTGCATATCTTTTACCGAAAGCTTTTCTTTACCCTCAAGAACTTCAACAATTCGTTGTTGTCTGTATGGCTGCGCAAACGTATCCGAGATGTGATATGGATACGAATCGGTTGTTACTTTATTGTTTGCTGTAGCAATATATCCGTTTTTCGGGTTGACTCTTGTCGGGAGTTCATCCCATGGGATATATCCTTGCCACTCATACTGATCGGTCCATCCGGGGACAGGCATTGATGTGTAATCTTGCTTTCTAATCGGTATTAATCCGTTTGCCTTATATGCGATTGTTCCGTCAGTGCTTGCAAAAACAAAGTTTTGTGCGGGAGTATGGAAAGATTCCAACGCCTTCTCAAACTGCTTCCAGTTTTTTGATCGATTCATCATAATTACTGCTTCGAGTTCTTTTGAAGGCTGAAGTGCTGTCCATTTTAAAGAGAGAGCCGTTCCGGGTTTATCCTGGTGAGCAAACTCTGAGATTACAGGTCCATGCCTTGTAATAACAACTTCATGATTCACGTCTGTTTTATCTTTGACTTTGATGATCTCGTCAATAACTTCGGCTTTCTCCCAATTGGCTAAATACTGAAACTCATAAGGATTTTTTGGGTTCCTTTTTTCTACGAATAGTTCCTGAACATCCGGACCAACATTCGTCACTCCCCAAGCGATTGTTTTGTTATGTCCGACGATAATACCGGGGATTCCTGCAAAAATAACACCGGAAACTTCGTAATCTGGCGCTTTCAAATGACTCTGATACCATATGGATGGAGTACCAAGTGAGAGATGCGGATCATTTGCAAGTAGGGGCTTACCTGACTCGGTTTTACTGCCTGCAATCACCCAATTGTTGCTGCCATTATGAAAGTTTGGAATAACAGAATCTGCAAAACTTTTTTCAAAATCAATACCTGCTGATTCTAAATCCTCTAATATCGCAGGCGCGTCTTTTGGATATCCAGGGAATAGATCCAATGCTTTCTCTTTTGAAAACGTTTCCATTAAGTAATAACGAAAAGCTTGTCCTTCCCAATGTCCGCCTAAGTCGAATGCCATATATTTTCCGATAACAAGAGAATCAACAGCCGTCCACTTTTTCGGCTCATATCCTACAAGCATAAATTCAATTGGAAGTGTATTGTCTTTCTTTGCCTGCTCCATATACGCATTTACACCATCTGCATACCATTCAAGATATTGCTTCATTTCAGGTGAATACTCGTTGTAAGAAGCTTCTGCTGCTCTTCTTAAACCCAGTGTTCTAAAAAACTTATCACGCTGTATCGTCTTTTCCCCGATTACCTCGCTAAGCATTCCAGATGCCTGCCTTCTGCTTAAGTCCATTTGAAACATACGGTCTTGTGCAGTAACAAATCCTTGAGCCATAAATAGGTCTTTCATCGATTTTGCTTCAATATGCGGAACGCCGTTAGGATCTCTGAAAACATCTACTCTTGCGGTTAATCCAGTTACGGATACAGTCCCATTTACTTGAGGTTTACTTTTTTGCAGCAGAAAATATGCTGTACCTGCTGCGGCTGATAAAATAATAACAAGTGCAATCCCAATGATGAGTAAACTTCTTTTCCAGGTTAATCGTTTAATAAAGCTTTTCTTCTGAAGCGCTCTCTCCACCTATATACCTCCTGCCTGACAATCTTCCTAATATCATTCTCTAATACGACGGATTTCCCCTGTAAAAAGTGAAGAAAAGTAAATGAATTGAAAAACCTCGATACTTTCTGACTATTTTCAATAAATTAAGACAGGATTTACGGAAGAATGTCGAATATCTCAACAAGCAGTTTAAGACATACAACATAAGGAGAGAGAAGATGGCTAAAATTCTTGTGGATTTTCAACTCAGCCATGACCAGGAAAAAGTTACCCAAGGAAATATCGTTATCGCTAATATTCAACCTGGAAAATCTAATCTCCATGAACAAGTAAAAAAGTTGATAGCTGATCAATTTAATTGCCCCACTGGAATTATCTCCATTAAGCAAATTAAGATGAATGCATAAAAAAGAGGTGCTTCTTTGTTAGAAGCACCTCTATATGTATAGGGGACTTTATTATCTCATCGATTCTGCCTTTTCGTAAGTTCCATAAGTCATATAACGCTGGGCCTATGTTCATCCCTATTAACGGTAATTCCCCAGTTGAATGGAGACCTTATCAATCTTTAGTCATGTTAAAATGTCTTCGCAATTTTTGATGCTATGTAAAAAACAAAAAAAGCAAAGAAGCGGTTGATCTCCGTTTCAGGTGCTCGCTTTCCGCGGGGCAGGCGGTGAGCCTCTTGCCGCTTTGCGCCCTAAGAGTCTCACCTGACCGCTTGTCCCGCAGGAGTCTCGCACCTTACACTACAATCAACTTTGTCAGCGATGTGAAAAGAACAAAAGCAATACTACCTTTCTAGCTAATCATGTATGTGTACAGGGTAAGTGAATTTAATGAAAAAATTACCAGAAACAAACCGGACAAGTACTCAAGCAATAATTTTAGAGAAAAACTTAAAAATAACTGCCAATGATCTGCTCAATTTCTTCCTCATTCATCCTTCCTGCAATACCAGGTGTTTGGGCAAAATATTTCACTGCCTCTCCGCAAGTAAGCCCCAGTTGGCTTAGCCCTTTAGCGATTGTGGTGAGATATGTTGCAGGGGGCGGATTCAAATCCTGTTCGTGCATATCAAGGTTACACGTGAACGTAACCATTGGGTATCCTTCTTCCTCCCCTAGATAGACCATTCGGCTATACCAGCCTTGTCCAAAATGAATATATCCTTTTTGTATGACTTCTTCTAAATCTGCCTCTATCTCGTCACAGCTATTTTCTTGGGCAGTAACATCTAAAAACTGCTCAACCGTGACTAAATACTTTCGGCCATAAGTCTTGTATTGATCACTTTTTTCATGTCCGATAAAAGCAACTCCTCCTTCACCCCACTTTGTCCGCTCTCTTGCAAAATAAAGAGGATATGGAAGCACAGCTTTTCCGTTTTTAAGCGGCATTGCCGGATTTCTGCAGCCTCTTTCTTTTTGAGAAGAACCTTCTGGCTGATCACCGAGAATGTAGCACAAAAAACGGTGCTCCATTAAATTTGATCCATAACTCACATACCAAACGTAAGACGTATCCAATCTTAAAATCCTCCTTAAAATTTTTCTTGTATAACTGTCATTAAGAATCTTATTTTCTTATACATTGATATACACAAGGGGGTTGAAAAGAATGATCAGAACATGCTTAATTCTCTTACTTAGTGTCCTTATTTTCCTTTTCACGATATTCCTTGCATCACCTGTGATTTAAAAATTTATGGTTTGATAAATTGTATGTTTTATAGGTCTTTTCAGCCAATTCAATGTCATACAAAAACAAGGTGTACAATTTCAGAATTATAATATTGGTAAAATAAACCTATTGACCTAATTGCAGTTGTAAGAAATAGTCATTACGATTCTTGTTTCATTTTGCGATTCGGGATAAAATGGAAAACATACAATACTTTTCCTTCTCTAATTCTCGTACGAGTCTTACCCTTAATTTGTAAGGAGGGATGGGGATGACAGTATTTGAAGCGATGTCACTCATGATTGGTTTTTCAATGCTTGTTCTTACCATAATCCGCTCCAAAGATGACTCCTAGAAGACAGAGAGTTTTTGATTTTTTCATTCTGCCATGCAGATGCATGGCTTATTTTTTCGGATATTTTCAGAGCCCTTGAATGTAGTTGACTTCCGCTCCAGGTGGCTCGCTTTCCACGGGGCGTACGGTGAGCCTTCTGCCGCATTGCGCCATTAGAAGTCTCCACCTGACCGCTCGTCCCGTAGGAGTCTCGCCCCCTTATGCTCCAATCAACTTGTCAATGAAGAAGAAAGATGTATATGCAGCACAGTCCCTTAGACATAACCTTTCAAAAACTTATGTATTAGAATAACCTTTACTTTGCATTGTAAAACAAAAACCTTGCCGGAGATACTCTCTAGCAAGGTTTTTTTTAGTTTTACGCTTTTTTAACGACAATCTGACCGTCTGCAACGTTTACCGTTAACTTTTGGACATCCTCTTCATCCAATAATACATCTGCAATCTTATCTTCGATGTGCTCTTGAATGATTCTGCGGAGTGGTCTCGCACCGAATGATGGATGATACCCCAGTTTAGCAAGCTTTTGTTTTGCAGCCGAAGTTACCGTAATTTCAATATTTTGCTCTTGAAGCTGATCAGACAGCTCTTGCAACATCAAATCAACAATCTTCACAAGATGCCCTTCTTTCAACGACTGGAATTGTACAATGCTATCAAAACGGTTTAAAAACTCTGGTTTAAAATAGCCTCCTAATGAATCAAGGATGTGTGTTTCTTTTTCTACATCTACCGTGTTAAATCCAAGTTTCTTCGTTTGTTTAACAGAAGCACCTGCGTTACTTGTCATGATGATCACGGTGTCTTTAAAGCTCACTGTACGTCCTTGGCTGTCTGTTAATCGGCCATCTTCCATAATCTGAAGGAACATGTGCTGAACATCTGGGTGAGCCTTCTCGATTTCATCAAGCAGCAAGATGCTATATGGCTTTCTGCGAATTTGCTCTGTTAGTTGTCCAGCTTCTTCATGCCCAACGTACCCTGGAGGTGAACCGATCAATTTTGATACAGCGTGTTTCTCCATATACTCACTCATGTCGAGTCTGATCATGCTGTCTTCATCACCAAAGATTTCTTTAGCGAGCGTTTTTGTTAACTCTGTTTTACCAACACCTGTTGGACCTACGAACAAGAATGATCCGATTGGACGTTTCTTCGCTTTTAAACCGGCACGGCTTCTGCGGATCGCTTTTGCCACTTTCTCAACCGCTTCTTCCTGCCCAATAACTTGAGCGGAAAGTTTTGAAGCAAGTTCTTTCATTTTCGATTGTTCGTCACTCTGAAGCTTCCGAACAGGAATACCTGTTTTATGTTCTACAATGTGCTGGATGTCTTCAACTTGAACAATCGCTGCTTTTTTATCTTCTTCTTGTGTTTTTAGTTTTTCATCAAGCAACAGTTCTTCTTGACGAAGTTTTGCTGCCAGTTCATAGTTTTCATCTGCAGCTGCCTTTTCTTTTTCTTTTACGAGTTCTTCTAAACGCTCTTCAATAGAAGATTTTTCAATCGTAATATGCTGAAGGTTGCTCTTAGATCCCGCTTCATCCATAAGATCAATCGCTTTATCCGGCAAAAATCGGTCTTGAATGTAGCGATGTGAAAGCATTACACATGCCTTTAATGCTTCTTCCGTAAATTTAACTTGGTGATAATCTTCGTATCTAGGTGCAAGACCTTTCAAGATTTCAATCGCTTCATCTAGTGTAGGCTCGTTAACGATTACCGGTTGGAAGCGACGCTCTAACGCAGCATCCTTCTCAATCTGACGGTATTCTTTTAACGTTGTAGCACCGACCATCTGCAGCTCACCGCGTGCAAGTGCAGGTTTTAAGATGTTCCCAGCATCCATAGATCCTTCTGCGGAACCTGCTCCCACAATCTGATGAACTTCATCCACAAACAGAATGACATTTTTGCGTTTTTGAAGCTCAGCAATCAGCTGTTTCATACGTTCCTCGAACTGACCTCTTACCCCGGTATCTGCAACAAGTGATGCAACATCAAGCAAATACACTTCTTTTTTCAAAAGTTTAGCTGGAACATTGCCTTCTACAATTTTGGTTGCTAATCCTTCAGCTATTGCTGTTTTACCGACACCAGGTTCCCCGATTAATACCGGGTTGTTCTTGGTGCGTCGGTTTAAGATTTCAATCACACGGCGCACTTCATCGTCTCGACCGATAACCGGATCAATAATACCCGCTTTCGCAGCATCTGTTAAGTTCCGGCCAAATTTATCTAAAAAGCCTCCGCCTCGTTTTCCCTTTTGAGTTTGTTGCTTCTCATGCTCGTTCGCGTGATCTGTAAAAGCTTGGCCATTCATCATTTGTTGAAAAATATCATCGAAAGAAGAAAAGTTCATATTCATTCCTCCCCCAGTGTTCATTTCTTGTTTCACTTTATGGTAACAATCAGAGCAAAGCACAAATTGTTTCTTATCTTTATTCATTGAGATACTCATTTGGATCGTAGCAGGATTAACTTCACATTGTTCACAACGCATACTTGTAACCCCCTGTTCATATTTTTAAAAATTTGTATAAATTATTAGCGATTATACGTGCATGCATTTCGTTTCGCAACTTTTTTGTTTCAAGGTTTCATGAGTCTTGCTAGTCTTTAGTTTGACTTTGACTTTCTTTGACCATTAACCTTTAAGCATATTATACTTTGACCTTTTTTGACTTTCAAGTATTTTGTTTTGCTGTCATAAAAAGGCTGTTACCGTAACCTCTGTTGTTCTTATAAGTTGTTGATTTCCTCTCCAGGTTGCTCGCTTTCTACGGGGTGTAAGGTGAGCCTCCTGTTGCTTTGCGCCATTAGGAGACTCGACCTGGCCGCTCGTCCCATAGGAGTCAGCAACCTTGCGCTCCAATCAACTTGCAATGATGAGAATAAAAAACAACCAAAATTAAGAATCTTTTAGAATAAAACAAAACAAAAAGAGATGAGCTCTTAACTCATCTCTTCCCCAATTTAGTTCCAATTAAAAGTGATTTTTTGTCTGTAATCTTCTGTCTCGCCACTTGGGGTCAACCAAACTTCTAGCGTATAAGCACCTGGCTCTAGATCGTTAACTAAGATATCCTGTTTGAAAACATCAGCCTGCTTTAATTTCAAAGAAGTTAACACTTGCATGAACATATGATTTCTTGAGTATTGGTATACGATTTTTCCGCTCTTGTCTTTAATTACATAATCAAATTTCTGACTAGATGAAAATTGAAAAACCTTCTCTTTTTCGGTCTGATTTTTCAACTCATATCTAAATAATATTCCCTTAGCATTCTGCTGCTCTTGTACTTTAATTGAAGGCTCAATACTGCCCGCAACAATCCCGCCTTGTCCGTTCTGTCCTGCTTGCCCGTCTTGTCCTTCTTCAGGACGTGATTTTTTTTCGCTTCCTTTACCATCACCCATCACCGGTTGTTCTCTCCCCTCGGATTGGTTTTGGCTGTCTTTGTTTCCACAGCCTGTCACGACTATCGAAATACATATTATGATCAGTATAACATGCCATACTCTTCTGCGTTTTTGCATCGTTCATCACCTCACTTGTTAGTTTGGGCATATATACGCAATTTCATGTTTAAAAAGGATTTTTAACTCTGTTCATGTAAAATAGATAATAACTCAAAAGTTTAAGGAGCGGGTTTACATGAACATTGCACATACTGATTTATTGTTTGAAATGCAAAAACGGACATCTGAAAAACGCGCTACACAAAACGAAACCATTCTTTGGCAGCATAGCCGTGATGAATCTTACCACCATCCTGTTTCACCTGATATTGTTGTATACCCTGAATCGGCTGAAGAAATTTCTTCTATTCTAAGATTCGCAAACGAACACAAAATTCCTGTTGTGCCTTATGGAGCTGGATCGAGTCTTGAAGGCCACTGCATTCCTGTAAAAGGCGGCATTTCAATTAACTTTCAGGAGATGAATGAAGTACTCGAGATTCGTCCAGATGATTTTTTAGTAAGAGTTCAGCCTGGTGTAACACGAACACAGCTGAATCTTGCTCTTAAGAAGTATGGATTGTTCTTTCCTGTTGATCCTGGTGCAGACGCGACGATCGGCGGAATGGCTGCGACAAATGCGAGCGGGACAACAAGCGTAAAGTACGGTATCATGCGGGATCAAGTTAGAAACCTTCAAGTTGTTTTAGCAGATGGACAGATTATTCAAACAGGCGGACTCGCTGCAAAATCATCTGCTGGCTATCACTTAACCTCCATGTTTGTCGGCTCTGAAGGTACGCTTGGCGTTTTTACGGAGATCACGTTAAAAGTCTACGGCATTCCTGAATCAGTTCTTGCTGCTCGATGTACATTTCCTTCAGTTCAAACTGCCGTTGAAGCTGCCATTGCTGTTCTCGGATCAGGCACGGGAATCGCCAGAATGGAACTTGTGGATGAACGGTCCATCGTACAGGTTAATCACAACAGCGACACAGCATATACAGAAGCCCCGACCCTTTTCTTAGAATTTCAAGGAAATCCGGCAAGTGTTACATATGAAGCTTCACTTACAAAAGAATTGCTTGAAAGCTTTGGAGGCTTAGAGTGGGTGGAAGAGCGTGATTCGAAAGCACGTGCAAAGCTATGGGAAGCCAGACATAACTTAGCTTATTCTTTCAAACATGGCTATCCTGGCAAGTCCATGATGTTCACGGACGTGTGTCTTCCTCTCTCGGAGTTGTCTGAAGCAATCGTTCATGCAAGAGAGAAGATGGATGAAATCGGTGTCCCTGGCGCTGTATTAGGACATGTTGGGGATGGGAATTTTCATGCCATTCTCATGTATGACGCAGCTATTGATCGTGAACGTGAAAAAGCAGACGCGGTAAATGAAAGTATTGTGGCCTATGCATTAAGCAAAGGCGGTACGTGTACAGGTGAGCATGGAGTCGGAATCGGCAAAGCAAAATATTTGGCAAAAGAACATGCCGACACCCTCCCAATCATGAAGTCTATAAAAAAACAATTGGACCCAAATGACATTTTAAATCCAGGTAAAATCATAGTATAGAAATGAAACGGAAAGCTTGTTTCATCCGTATTTAATTGTATAACAAAATAGGGGGGCTTTATTATGATCGTTGTTACTACTGAAAACATATCAGGATATGAAGTGAAAGAAGTAAAAGGATCAGCTTTTGGAATTGTTGTTCGTGCACGCGGAATCGGAGGAGACATCATGGCAGGACTTCGAGGAATCATGGGTGGTGAGATTAAAGAATATACGAGCATGCTTGAAGACGCGCGTAAGCAAGCTGTTGATCGTATGGTCAAGAACGCTACAGAAATGGGTGCGAACGCCATTGTCATGATGCGTTTTGATTCTGGTGAGATGGGCAATAACATGAGCGAGATCGTCGCATACGGAACAGCAGTTATTGTTGAAAAGCAATGAATATTATAAATATCCTTATCGGCTGGCAAGTGATCTCCATCGTCATTTTTATTGTTTTGGGCATCATCTCCTGGATGTATTACGATAAGCGCTATAAAAAAAGTGAAACAAAAGTCCCTTCAGGATATATCTGGACTGAGGAAATCTCCATCGATCCAACCTCTGGAAAAAAAGAACGCGTTTACTACAATCCAGACACAGGTGATCGCTTTTATAAAGAAGAATAAAATGAAGCTGGCTTCTAAGGAGGATGGATGTCCTTTGAGGAGCCAGCTTTTGTTTGTTTTATAGATACCCACATGAGGATTTGCTCTTTCACGGGGAATTATGCTCGCTTACGGAGATTTATGCTCGCTCACGAGGTTTTATGATCGCTCACGTGGAATTATGCTCGCTCACAGAGAATTATGCTCGCGCACAAAGCTAAAGCTACCCGATTCCTTTGCCACTCGAAAGAAAAAAGCCGCCAGTTATCCCGCGGCTTTTATCTCTAAACTTTAAATTTATTAATGGCTTCGTTCATCTCTTCTGCCAGCTGAGAAAGTGCATTTGATGAAGATGAAATCTCCTCCATGCTTGCAAGTTGCTCTTCTGCTGAAGCAGAAACTTCTTGTGTAGAAGATGCAGCTGTTTCTGCCATTGATGAAATCACATCGATCGATCCGACAACGTGTTCGGTACTAGCTGTCATCTGTTGAGTGGCAGCCGAAACATCTCCTACTTGATTGGAGACTTCTGCTACAGTTTCATAAAGACTTCTGAAAGCTTCACCTGACTGATACACGAGTTCTCTTCCACCAGTCACTTCATCTGTTCCACTCTTCATCGCTTCTACCGCTTTTTCAGTAAGCTCTTGAATATTTGTGATCAATTGACCGATCTGCTGTGCGGATGAGGATGATTGTTCTGCTAACTTTCGAACTTCATCTGCTACGACTGCAAATCCTCTCCCTTGTTCTCCAGCCCGTGCCGCTTCAATGGCAGCGTTTAGAGCAAGCAAGTTCGTCTGCCCAGCAATATCTGTAATAACATCCACGATTTTAGTAATTTCTTGTGATTGATCACCGAGTTCTCGAACCACATGAGACGTGCTGTTCATTGAGGTATGAATGGCATCCATCTGACAAATTGTCTGCTGTATCGTCTCGTTTCCACCTTCTGCTACTTGTAAAGAACGAGAGGACGCTTCTGACATGTTCTGCATGCTTACCGCGATTTGTTGAATACCCGCAGAAAGCTGGTTCATCGCTTCAACAATATTTTCGACCGTACTAACCTGTTCTTGAGATCCGCCAGCTACTTCCCCAATGGTTGTCGCGATTTGTTCTGTCGCCATACTCGTTTGTTCAGCTGAAGCTGTCAGCTCTTCAGAGGCCGCTGCAACTTGTTCGGCAGTTGCTCTCACCTGTCTGATAAGGGTAGCCAAGTTTGTCCCCATATGATTGATGCCGTCTGCGAGCATTCCGATTTCATCCTTATTTTTTACATAGATCGGATCCATTGTAAGATCACCTTCAGCGATATCATTTAGCATATCTGCCATTTTGATTACAGGTCTTGAAATCATACGTGAGATGGTATACCCGATTGCGAGAGCCGCAATAACGATTACGATTCCTAAGGTTGTAACAAGAGTAACGATAAACTTCTCTTCATCAGCAACGATAATTTTACCTTCATCCATCAGATTGGCTTGTCTCTTCGCCATCTCTTCCGTTACATCTCGCATCTCTCTTCCTAGCGGAAATAAAGTGCTTTTTGCATATTCGTTTGCCGCTTCCATGTTGCTCATTGAGTTTTGAAGAACTCGATTTGACTCATTTTTATAATCGTTGTTTAAGTAGTAGATTTTTTCGAGTCTTTTCTTATCCGCATCTGCTTGCACGATTTTCATGGTGTCATTAACTAGTGTCTCAATTCTACTTGTTGCATCTGTCAACTTCCCTTTACTTTCAGAAGATTGCTCAAGCAAATATTCACGAACACTGTTGTTCTGAATGGTCGCCTGAAGCTCTATTTCTTTGGCATTTTGAAAGATTACTGCTCTTCTGTCTAATAAATCACTGTATGTATTTTGCATGTCTTTTAGAAAATAAAAGAATACCCCACACGTTGCTGCAAATAGAACAGCTACGGTTAAAAATGAGCCAACAAGCTTCTTTCTAAGCGTTAGTTTCATACGTCACCTCTTATATATTTCTGTTTTTAAAAATAACAGGGCAATTGAGCACAATGATGAGATCCTCATCCTGTTTGGAAACACCCTGTATCAATGAATTTTCTTTTGGGCTAAAGCTTCCTGGTGACTGTATGGAATCTGCTTCAATATCAATAACATCTGTTGCCGCTTCTGTTAACAATCCTAAATAACGATCCTCATTTTGCAAGATAACGATTCTCGTTTTATCTGTTGTTTCTGTTTTACACTTTCCGATGAGATGGCCAAAATCAATAATCGGTATGACATTTCCTCTCAGATGGATGACCCCCAACACCTCTGACGGCATTTCCGGCATTGGTGTAATGTCCAGAACTCGCTCAATCGAAGCGACATGTTCGATCGGCAAGCCGTACTGTTCATTGCCGGCCATAATAATAACAATCTTTAATGTTTGAGTGCTAAGTGACATCTCACTTGCTCCTTTTCTAGGTATTTCGACGTTAAACGATATTCATAAGTCCCATTCTTTTTATCGGTTTTATCATTAAAATGTTTTAGTTTTTAAAAAATGGCTGTAAAAGAGTTACAAGAGAGTGAAAAGGATTTATTTTCTAACTCGCGTCCATTTATTTATATAATTTCACGTTAGCCACAAATCAGTGGAAATTCGACTTCCACTTAAAACCGACACTTCTCATCACACCAAAAAAACGCCCAGGCACTCTAGCCCAGGCGTTTCAATTCGTTATCTTTTTAATTCAACTTCCTTTACACTGTTTGCAGGTATCGTAATCTGCACTTCTACAAACTGTTTCGTTCCATATAATTGTGTTTCAATTACTTCACCATAAGATGGCGTATAGCTGCCTTGCTTCATATAAAACGGAATATTTACTGTTACTGGTTTATTCAAACGATTAGTCAGCGCCGCTGTTTGCGTAACTTGGGATCCATCATTAGGCAGCTCAAACTTATTTTCAAAGGAAACGACACCTGCCGACGTATTGCCATTTTCATAAACCGGCATTGATTTGTCTGGACCTTCGTAAACGTAAGAGCTGAACTTATTATCGTCTGGATTCTTTTCAAACAATCGATAACCAACCCATGGCTTTGCAGAAAGTTCAATTGAAGCTGTTGTAGAATACAAAATTCCGTCTTGTTCTGTAATATTATCGATGTGCGTATGGCCGTGAAGCGAGATATCCACTGAATTTTGTTTCATTACATCAATCAGTTCATGTGAACCTTCCCCGTGCCATTGTTGATCGTACTCGATTCCTAGCTTCTCACCTTTAATGAGCGTGCTCAAATCTTGAGGGTCATGCTTAGCATCATATTCTTTCCAGTATTCCGTTACATCTGGATCTGTTGATGGCCAGATGTCACGATCACGCCAGATTGGATTGTGATGTGAGAACAAGCCTTTTACTTGTCCTGCTTCGGCAGTTGCCTTATTATCCGCTAAATCTTTCTTAATCCATTCCATCTGCTGGTCACGGATCTGCCCACCCCATGTTGGTACGGAAACTGTTCCATGTCCTTGACGGTCAAACTTGTGCCAGTCGTAAGAGTTGTACCCGATCATGTGAGCATACGGACCGTAATCAAATGAAAAATACTGCGGGCCGAAATATTGTTCCCAATACTTAGCTCCATCGGCTAACGTTGCATCTTGCGCATAATAATCATGGTTGCCTGGAACGATATAGACAGGAACATCCAACTTCTTCAAAATGCGGTATGTTTCTTCATACTCGTAAATATATTCTTGCGGATTCATCTGACCGTACATTAAGTCTCCAGTCATTACGACAAAGTCAGGCTTTAATAGATTGACTTGATTGATTGTTTTTTGAAGATACAGCCAGCGTTTTGATTCATCTGGGTGCCACATTCCTGCTTCAGTTACGTTAGCAGGGTCTGCAATGTTTCTTGGAGAGCCTACATGAATGTCCGTTAAATGCATAAACTTAAAATCTTTTTTAAACTCTTTTACAACTTTAACTGAGTTCGGTTCATCATCCGTGATGCGGGTTCCGTTTCCTGTGTATGAAACTTGCAGATCAAACAATTCTTCAGGTACATCATTAGGAATCTCTACAGTTACTTCATAAACGGAAGAGCTGTCTTTCCAATAGGATGATCCTTTTTGAACACTTTTTACAGGAAGATTAAACGCTCCATCCACTTTTGCTGCTTCTGTAGGGTTTAAAGATACATCCCATCCTGCAGGTTCTTTTCCTTTTGTATCTACCTTTACTGTTAATTCTGAACCATTCTTTTTAATCGCAGGTGTTGCCATAAGCGGATATATAATATTTTCAACTTTTGTATCCAGTGCTATATTAGGCACTTTATCCAAATAGTTTTCTGTGTTTCCAATCCCACCATCTTGTTTGTCAATACCAGATAAGAAGGCATGAGCTTGTCCGGCAGGTATCGTTAATGCACCCGAGATAACAAGCGCTGTTAGCTTCGTTTTCCAATTCATGTGCTGCTCTCCCTTCAAAATAACTTGCATCTTGAAAGTAACAGCACAACGTAAATTTCATGTTACAACCATATAAACATTTTATAAATAAGTTATTTTACTATATCTCTTTTAATCTCTTCTTTGCTTCCTTTTCTTCAAAAGAACTATAAACGCGATAGTCGTTTTGATCAAGAATTCGGTAATGCTGGCTAATCATATTCTGCTGAAGCCGGTAACCTTTATTTGAATCAATCTCCTTCCACCAAACATGCCCGCCCCACGTTTTCTCTTTTGATCGGGCAACATATTGGTGGACTACGACTTCCATAACATCAAGCGGATCCCCACCAAGTGTGTTATTAAGAATTTCAGAGTTCCGAAACAATGCACACAAAGCAACGATAACGGTCCAGCTCGCTTTGATTCTTTCTTTTTCTATTTGAACGAGGGTCTTTTTTGAAATACCCAATATATCTGCCATCTTATCTTGTGTATAGCCAAGTTCTGTTCGAACAAGTTTAATCTTGCCGGTTAACAGATCCACAATTTGATCTTGTGTCATGTTAGAAGAATCTCCTTTTATCCTTTTAGGAACATTTTACACAAAAAAACTCCTTTCAACAAAAACGAAAGGAGCATTAACTATACGTATAAGGTTCCCAATGAGCAAGATCGTAAAGTCCTGCGTTGATTCGGGTGCTTTCAACTTCCAGCAGTGATAACAATTCATTTGGAAGCTCTTCGTGATGCTGTGCGAGGTTCATCTCATCGTTTGGAGAAGAAATCAGAACAGTGAACAACTTCTTATTCTCCATGTTCATTCCATGTACGTGAATATAACTTAAATTCTTCACACGATACACAAAAAAGATTCGGTATTTATCCATCGTTCCCACACTCCCTTACACACAGTGTGGTCGGATTTCGTGCTCTATAAACCTTTATTTTGTTGAAACAGGTGCTGTTGGAAGTTCAATTTCCACACGAGTTCCTTCGTTCTCAACTGATGAGAACTGAATCGCTCCACCGTGTTCTTCAATAATTTTAAAACAAACCATCAGCCCTAAGCCTGTTCCCTTTTCCTTTGTCGTGTAAAAGGGTTCTCCAAGTGTTTTCAGACGCTCTGCAGGAATACCGCATCCTTGGTCTTTTAATTCAAGAACAACAGAGTTGTTGCGGGTTCCGATCTTGATATGGATCTCGCCGTCCTTCTCCATGCTTTCGATAGCATTTTTCAATAGATTGATAAACAACTGTTTGAGCTGATTTTCCACCCCGTAAACAAGTGGAATGTTATCAGAAATGTTCACCCAAATCTGGATGTTTCTCATAATGGCTTGAGTTTCTAATAATCTTACTACGCTATAGATCAGTTCTTGAATATTTGTATGTTCAAAGCTTACCGCCTGTGGCTTAGCAACCAGCATTAACTCCCCGACGATGTCGTTGATTCGGTTTAGCTCTGACTCCATGATACGTAGATATTCTAGACGGATCACATCATCTGCATCTGTTAATAGTTTTGTGAATCCTTTTAAGGAAGTCAAAGGATTCCGGATCTCATGTGCTACTCCGGCAGCTAGTTCCCCCAAAACAGATAGTTTCTCTGATTTCAGCATCAGTTCTTCAGTCTGCTTCGCTTTTGTTACGTCTCTTGCAAACGTCACTAGGCTTTCAACATGACCTTCTTTCGTCATAACAGGCACACCGCGAGTCTCGAGCAAAATCCAGTCGCCATTTTTGTGAAGTAGTCTAAACTCTGTCTGAAACGGCTCTTTCTTCACAAGTGATTTCATAAATGAATCGGATAGGTTCTCCATGTCTTCCGGATGAACAAGATCCAGGATTGCGCCTTTGATCTCACCCTCTTCGTAGCCGAGCACCGTAAAATGAGAAGGAGATACATATTGAATCATGCCTGATGGATCAATCACAGTAATTAAATCTGTAGAATGTTCTGCGATCAAACGATATTTCGCCTCACTTTCCCTTAGAGCACGCTCTACTTTTTTCTGAGAAGTAATATCACGGTAAACAATGACAAATCCCATTATCTTTCCATCCATATCACAGATGTTCGAAAAAGAAGCAGACACATCAAAAACTGTCCCATCTTTATGGATACGCTGTGTTTCATGCAGTGGAACCGATTGCCCTTGCTTCAACAGATCAATAATTTCCTTTGATTCTCCTTGCAGATGTACCGGTGTTATGACTGGGTAATCCTCATTTTCTTCTGCAAAATCTTCTTCAGCCCAACCGAACATTTGAATAAAAGCATCATTTACTTTAATCACTTCTTGTCTCGTATTTAAAATAAGAATGGCGTCAGTCGTCCCTTTTAACACGGATTCCAAAAGATCAAGGGCAACGCTGAGTTCTTCTTCTTTCTGTTTATGAGAAGTAATGTCTCTCCCGGTAACCACTAATACTTGCGGCTTTCCATCCTTCGTAAAAGTTGGCTGCTTAATAAGTTCCAGCATAACGACGCGGCCGCTTTTCATTTGGATCTTTTCAGCTGTTTTTATTGGTTTTCTTGACTCCCACGCTCTTTTATCAGAGAGGTTGCACCGTTCGATAGCGTCGTCCGAAAGCCTTGTCTGCATTTCTTCAAGACTTTTTCCTTTATAATCGTTTTCATATATACCATAAATGTTCAAAGCGAACCGGTTTGCTTCTGCCCAAGTTCCATCCGGATATCTTAAACAAACAAATTCAGGCAGGACATCAATCATCTCTTTTAAAGTGGCAACTGCAGGAAGTTCGTCCTGGCTTATTACTTTCATCTCAATCCACCCTTTTTACTAAAACTTTCTTAACGTTTATTATTTAAATAAAAGGGTCTCGTTTCCTTCAAATATTTTGAACATTCGCACGTCAAATTAATTTGTTTTTCGCCTAAATATGACAAAAAGACGCTTCCTTTGAGGAAAGCGTCTTCTGTATTTGGTGACGATTAAACGGCTTTAACCGCTTCTTTTAGCGATTTTCCTGGCTTGAATGCTGGAACGTTGCTTGCCTGGATCATAATTTCTTCACCAGTTAAAGGATTGCGCCCTTTTCTTGCATTACGGTTTCTTGTTTCAAATGTTCCGAAACCAATAAGCTGCACGCTCTCTCCGTTTTTCAAAGCATCTGTAATTGCATCTAGCACAGCATCAACGGCAAGCGCTGATTCTTTTTTGTTCATACTTGTTGCATTTCTAACTGCATCTACTAAATCCATCTTTTTCATTATGAGTTGCTCCCTTCAAACATTAAATTAACTGCTTGTGTAGCAACATTATTAACGGATATTAGGAGTTTCATACAGAAATATATAAAATTCCGAAAAATATTTATATAGTTTAATAATTAACACGTTAAAAAGGGCTATTTGCACAAACTTTATTGTTCTTGGAAGCGGTTGATTTCCATTTCAGGTGCTCGCTTTCCGCGGGGCAGGCGGTGAGCCACATTCGTACGTTTCACTTTTAAGTGTCTCACCTGCCAGCCTGTCCCGAAGGAGTCTCCCACCTTCCACTCCAATCAACTGTCATAGAAGAAATTAATTTTTTTGAAAGCAACAATCTTTTAGAAAAGAACCTTTAAAAACCTTGTATCGTCATCCCGCCATCAACAAATAATGTTTGTCCGTTTACATAATTTGCTGCCTCGCTTGCGAGGAATACAGCTGGTCCGACGAGATCAGGAAGTTCTCCTACTCTTTTTTGCGGGGTTACAGCTAAAATATCATTCAAGTACTCTTGATCGGCAAGTAATTTTTCCGTAAGTGGTGTCTTAAAATACCAAGGACCGATGCTGTTTACGTTAATGCCATACTCTCCCCATTCAAGTGCAAGATTCTTCGTCATTTGAATGATCGCGGCTTTCGTAGATGCATAGACTACTCCTGTTCGGAGGGCAACATGACCGGCAACAGAAGAAATCGTAATGATTTTCCCACCACCTGCTTCCTTCATTCTTTCCCCTGCTTTTTGAGAAAACAAAAACGCTGAACGCAGGTTTGTATTCATGATTGTATTCCACTCTTCATCAGATACATCAAGAGCTTTTGAACGAATGTTCATGCCGGCATTGTTTACAAGAATATCGACTTTTATCTGTTTCGAATCTAGTGTTTCAAAGATTTGCTCTATTTGATCCTTATTCGTTACATCCGCTTCAAATATGTACGCTTTTGAACCAGTATTCTCAATGATTTCAGCTGTTTTTTCCAGATCTGATTGTGTTCTAGAAACGATGACAACATCCGCTCCAGCCTCAGCATAACCAATTGCAATCGCATGTCCGATCCCTCTGCCAGCGCCCGTTACAAGCGCTGTCTTGCCTTTTAATGAAAATGACGGTAAATACATATTAGTTGCCTCCTTTTTTAGTTATAAAGCTCCGGGGATATGACGAAATATTGCTGTTTATCGGATTCATAAGATCCAGCCCCCATTGCATTCATGGTGTTTATACTAATTTGATAGGAAAATAGAGGATTGTTATCTTCTGAATTTGTATTTTCTTCTGTCGCAGCGGCTTCCGTATGTTTTTGGACTCCTGCTTTTTCAATATCCCAAAAGGATCCATCTTCAATATCAAAAGGCACCTCGTCAGAATTTGTGAAATTCACATAATATAGATCACCTTTTGGTACCATTTTTTTTAAACCGTGCAGATCCAGCGCCTGAAAGTAGATGCTAGGTGAAGAAATGTAATTTTGATGATCCATCATCATTTTTGTTTCGTCCTTCTGAATGTGTGTAACTAATTGATATTTTCCATCTAACAGGGTGATCCACGCACTCATGTTGCGGTCGTCTCTCATGTAATTCGCTTCATAGTTAAATTGCGTTATCTTCCCATCTTTTTCAAACGATAGTTCCACATTATTGATAGCAAGTTCACCATCTGCATCCAATGCTGCTTTCACTTTCTCATACTCTTTAAAAAAATTCATTTCATACGCATTGGCTACAGATGCCTTTATGTGTATCATTCCTTCGTAATACGCTTCAACGGAGTGCGAAATGATTAGACTTGAAGCAAAGGATACAACCCCGAGCGAAGCAGCCCACTTTTTTGCTTGTTTATTCGTAATTATCTTAGGCAGGAAAAAAATGAGGAATACCCCGATTCCTACGGGTAAGATCCATGATTTTAAGCGCAATGAAAAAGTTCCTAAAAAGAAACAGCCAACCATTTTCCAGCCTAGAAAACGTTCTTCCCGGTCCGCTTTTTTTATGTAGATCAGCACCAAAAGCAAAAAAAAGACGGCAGACATCCCCCAGCTTAGTATGGATTCAATTTGCATCAATTTCACAACCCCTATTTTTTGGATATTAAAATAAGTTTATCAAAAAAATGGATGAAGATGACGAAAATAATTTTGATAGATTCAGCATCATATAAAAAAAGCTTATGATCACATAAAAATGTTCACTCATCACATAAAAATGACGACTAATCACATAAAAATTAGAGGTCATCACATAAAAAGAAATTTCCCTTTCTAAATGACCACTCAAAATACAAAAAAAGACATGACTTATAAGCCATGTCTTTACGACTCTACCCATTCTTTTCTAAGCGTGAATAGATCTTTCAATTCATCTGTTGATAGTTCAGTAATCCAGTTTTCACTTTGAATCACTTTTTCGGATAGCTCTTTCTTGCTTTCAAGCATCATATCTATCTTTTCCTCAAGCGTGCCGAGTGTGATCATCTTATGAACCGTAACAAATTTCTTTTGCCCGATACGGTGAGCCCGGTCGGTTGCTTGATTCTCTACCGCTGGATTCCACCATCTGTCGTAATGAATGACATGGTTCGCTTCTGTCAGGTTAAGCCCCGTTCCTCCAGCTTTTAAAGATAAGATAAAAATAGGATGCTCTCCATTTTGAAAGCTTTCAATCATTTCATCTCGCTTTTGCTTCGTTAGACTTCCGTGCAAAAAGAGGACGGTTCTGCCAAACTTTTTCTCTACATATTTCTTAATTAGTTCACCCATAAAGATAAACTGAGTGAAAATCAGACACTTCTCATCCTTTTCGATGATAGCATCAATCAATTCAATGGTCTTTGCGAACTTAATCGATTGATCTTCTAATTTCGTTAACTTATCGTTCTTCGTATAAAGAGCCGGGTGATCGCAAATTTGCTTTAGTTTGCCAAGCATAGCCAGCAAGAGGCCGCGCCTTTGCATGCCAGTCACTTTTTCGAGCTGTTCAAACGTATCTTGAACCAGTCTCTCATATAACGAAGCCTGCTCTTTTGATAACGGGCAATATTCTTTAATTTCTTGTTTCTCAGGCAGATTGAGCTGAACGGCTGGATCCGTTTTCGTGCGGCGAAGCAAGAAAGGCTGTACAAGCTGCTTTAGCTGCTGCAAGCGCAAACTGTCATTATCTTTTTCAACTGGCGCGACGAATTTTTTCTGAAATGAGGGTTCACTTCCTAGATAACCTGGATTCAGAAAATCGAAAATGGCCCATAGTTCTAATAGTCTGTTCTCTACAGGAGTTCCTGTTAACGCAATCTTATGTCGGCCGTTCAGCTTACGGATGCTTCTTGACTGTTTTGTATAGCTATTCTTTATGTTTTGTGCCTCATCAAGCACGATCGCTTCCCAGTACGTTCCGCCCATCTCGTTAAAATCGAGCTGGCATGTCGTATAGGAAGTAATAATGACATCATACTTTTTGTACCATTCTGCAAAATCTTCACCTTTTTTCCGGTTTGAACCGTAGTGAAGACCAACCTTCAGGGTCGGGGAAAAATGCTCAAGCTCTTTTTGCCAGTTTCCAATAACGGAAGTAGGACACACAAGTAAAAAAGTCCCTTCCTGCTTCTCTTTTTCCTTCACTTTTAAAAAGTAATCAATCGTTTGTACCGTTTTTCCGAGGCCCATGTCATCTGCCAGACAGCCTCCAAGTCCAAACTCTCGAAGAAAATACATCCAGGAGCTTCCCGTTTGCTGATATTCTCTTAACGTTCCTTGTAAATTCTCAGCCTTTGGTTCGACAGGTAGTGACTTAATCTCAGACAGCTGATCCATCCATAAATTCAGGGGTTCATCCCATTCCATGTCGAGCATGGGACCTTCTCCATCTATTCCTTCAAGGCCATCTTCAGCTGGATTGGTCTCCATATTCAGAAGATGCTGCTCTAACACGTCTTTCAATTGAATTCCCGTACGGTCAACATTCTTGATTAAGTGCCGAACTTGCTTCATCCATTCAGGGTCCACTCTGTACCATTGACCGTTTCTGCGTACAAGCCTTCTACTTCCATCAACCAGCTTACGGAATTCTTCCTCTGAAAGCTCTTCATCACCTGTAGACATTCTCCAATCAAATTGCATAATCGCATTTAATCCAAGAAATGAAGGAGCTCCACCACCTACTTGAGATTTTGTCTTAATCTTCGCCTTAACCTTAGGCTGCAGTTCCTGAACCGTTTGCCACCATTCCGGCAGAACAACAGTCATTCCAATTTGCTTCAGCATATTGCTTTTAAGAGTCAAGAAATCCCAGGCTTCTTTTTCCGATATTTCACTGCGAACTTCTTTCCGATTCGTAAGCTTTAACCAGGAAATGACTTTCGACACAAGTTCAATATCTGATTCGAGCATTTCTATAAAAGGTTTCCACTCTTCAGGCAGGAGAGTGCTTTTTCCATGATAAGGTACACGAATCCCGTCCTCTTTTTCCTGAAGAAAGACGTTCAAGTGCCATACATCATTACCGGTCTCTTCATCCTCATTTGGCTCTGACAATTCAAAAACAAGCTCAAATGGCTTCGGGTCTTCTTTCCAGCCAATCTTAACAAGCCATTCATCCTCATCCAAATGGCTTAAGGCTGATATGACTTGGCGAGGAATTCCCCTCATGCGTTCTCTGTTAAAACGTGAAGGCAAAGGAATAGAGTCATCATTGGGCAATGTGGAGAGAGCTTCGTTTATCCACTGAGATTCAATAGGTGCTCCTCCTGTTTTCCATGCCCAATTTCCTGTCTTCCATGCTTCAAAATCAGGAGTAACCTTCTCTTTCTTTAAAAGGCTAAAGATGTCGTTTGCCTCTTTAACAAAAGTTCTCGAAACATCTTCCCAGTTGTTTTCGGAGAGAAAGAAATCGGGATACCGATTAAAAAGGATAAAGGCTTCTCCAGCAGTTAAATAGATGTTCTGATCATCGTCAATATCGAGCATCGTTCCGTAAAATGAAGGCTGATGCCATGTAAATAAAAGAGGTTTCCAGTCGTTTACATGCACTCTTTTCGATTGTTTAGTGGCCCATAAAACCATATTTCCCTGAAGCCATTTCGCGTGAAGCAAAAGATTGCTTGTATCGATCATGAAATAAACTTTCCTTTCCTAAGCTCTTCTTGAAAGGCTCTGAGCCGCCCATAAACAGCAGCAATCTTATCGATGTACTGTGAAAAGCGTTCTTCTTCTCCAAGATCAAAATAGAGAGAACGAAGGGTTTTTAAATGTTTAATGGCTGATTGATAAGACTTTCTCGTTCTTTCATTAATCAATCTGTCAATCGTTTGATGATAGATTGGCAGAACGGTCTCTTTTTGAAAGGACACAACCTCTTTCAGGTCCTTTCTTTGAATTAATTCTGGTGAATATCCCATAATAACTTGTAATTCTACCCACCGTTCATGCTCGCCGATCACCATCAAATATTCTCCATATTCATAAAAGGTTATCGGCAAGAATTCAATCAGCATGTCTTCATATTGCTCTTCGTCTCCTGTATGCTGAGCGTACTTCCAAAAATAGCTTAAATACTCATGGAAAAATTCACGTGAGTCTGAATGATAATAATACGTGCCGACCCCTTCTAAAAAGTTTGGCTTTAAATCTAGAAGCCACAATAAAAGGCGGTCCCATTCTTGTTTGTCTACTAATAACTTCATCCAAACGAGATAATGAACCATTTCGACTTTCTTTTCACTTTGGCTTAGCCGCTCAAAAGCGAGATCGTCATTTCCACTTGCAAAAGCAAAATGAACTAGCGCCAGCTCTAGCATTTGAGAAGTCTTCCCGCCCTCTTTTTCCTCTATTAACTGCTTTTCATACTTTGTCACCCAAGCTTGGTCCATATAAAGCAGCGACCAGCTGATCTGAAAAAGATAAAAAAGCAGATGTCCCCACTTAGGGGGGATTTCATATAGGCTTTGAAAATTCCGTAAGCTTTCTTCTACAAGTTTTTTATTTTCTTGCAGCAATTTTTCACTGTTGATCTGTTTTAACGTCACATACATCTGGTCAGAAAGCTTCTCAACTGTTGCATCAAAGTTTGCTTGCATATATGTAGCTACACCATATTGTGCTTCAAATGAAAACAATCTGATCAGTGTCTCGATCTGTACATGATATTTATATAAGTAAGCGATATCTTCATCAAAAAACTGTCCTGCATTCAAGAGAGCAGGATAATAATCACGGTAAATATGAACAAACGTATAGCTCGTATCTTTTCCTTCTACAAGATCGCGAAAGGAGACGGTTTGCATTTTACGTCTCTCAAATGATTCGAACCGCTCTGAAAAATATTCTCGCCACAGCTGAACAGAATGTGTGTTTTGAACTTTTTGTTCCGGTGTATCATAGTGAGTCTCGTTCTGCTCACTTTCATGTTCTTCAGTTGGTCTCATTCCGTCTCCCCCCTTCCTTTTTATTACCAATTATAGCGAATTCATAAAGTAATCATTCATGTATATCATATCTATTTTAAAGGAAACAGCGGAAATTGACCAAAGAAAACACATTTAATCATTTAAACTGTTGTATTTTCTTCCGATAATAGATAAACAAGAGCGTTGATTTATACCTAAGAATGCTCAATGTATAAAAGCTTTTTGAAAGTCTCTTCATTGTTGTTCTTGCAAGTAGTTGATTTCCGTTCCAGGTGTTTCGCTTTCCGCGGGGCGACCGGTGAGCCCCGCAGGAGTCTCACACCTTTCACTCCAAACAACTTTCCAATGAAGGAAAAGGAAAAGAACAAAAACAAAAGCCATAAATAAGGATACGATTCGCTATATAAAGGCTAGTATTAATGGTGAAATCTGAGCTAGTTGCAATAATACTTAAAGCAGATACCAAAGATACTAACAACAAAAGCTTCTAACAAAGCCTGCTATAAAAGGGAGATATATCTATGAAAGAAAAAACTGTTCAAGAACGCATCATGTTATTAAGAGAAGAGTTATATCGTATTTCTTCTCAACTTAACTATGAACTGACACATCCTAGACTCGTAACTGTAAGTCAGCAGCTCGATCAGTTATTGAACCAATACTCGAAATCAGAACAAAAAGCATAAAAAATGGCCGATCACCGGCCATTCTATTCTTGCTCATTATAATTTGTTCTTTGCTGCTCAATCTTATTAATTATCCGTTCGACTTCCTCTTCAGCTAGCTGACTGGATATCATATCTTTCCGAAGAAGATTTTCAACTGCCTCATGTTCTGCGTATAAAGCTTCAATTGATGCCTTATATTCCTGTGATTTTCTCCACTCTGGATGCTGTTCATACATCTCATCTAATTTCTTTTTTGACTCCTCACTTTTATGAACGTACAATGCTTTCCACTTTTCGAATACAATGGATGAAATAATCGCTTCTTTTTTCAGCTGGTATAGTCTCTGTATGGCATGATCATATCTATTTACAGCTGTTATCACTTCTTCATATTCTGTTTTCTCCTTGTTTGGACCTTTTATATTTAATCGACTGATAAGAGCAGAAATCGTCATGCCTTGTGCTAGCAACGAAAAGAACACCACACTAAACGCCAATATAATGATATTCTCTCTGCCAGGAAAATCATTAGGTAAACTAAGAGCAAGCGCAATGGATAAAGAACCTTTAAGTCCTCCCCAATTTAAAACATGCTTCCACTTTGTTGGAATACCCTTAATAGAAAACAGTGTTCCGTAGACCGCGATTGTTCTTGCAATTAAAACAATGATAATGCTGCTAATAATCAGTCCCCATTTATCATTTATATTAATATAGGCAATCTCTAAACCTACAAGTAAAAACACGAGAGAATTGGCGAACAAAGCTAACACATCCCAGAACGAATGGATGTTTATTTTTGTTGTAGGACTCATTCCGATTTTCGCTCCATAGTTTCCAAATGTCAGTCCAGCTACAACTACTGCAATGACCCCTGAAACGTGAATGCTTTCAGCTATTAAGAAACTTCCATAAAATAAGAGAATAGAAAATAAGATCTCTAGTGGATAATCATCATACCAGCTCGTAAACTTTGAAAATATATAGCCTAATCCTCCACCAACAAAGACACCGCCAAACGACACTTTTAACAGCATCAGCAGTGCTGATACAAAACCACCTGCACCCATTTCAATATAGGATGGCAGATAGATCGAAGCTATCATGAAAAGGACAACAGCTAACCCATCGTTAAATAAACTCTCACCTTCAATGATTGTAGAAAGTTTCCTGTTCACTCCGAGTGATTTAAAGATACTTAGCACCGAAACAGGATCTGTTGCACTCATTAGTGCTGCGAATACAAAAGCGGTTTGAAGTCCAAGACCGAGTACATAATAAGAGCCTGCTCCGACAATTAAAAACGTGAGAAACGTTCCGCCGATCGCAAGCGCTATTATAGGTTTTGCATGATCACGCAAATGACTGAATGGAAGCTTTATACTTGCCTCACCTAGCAAAGTAGGAAGCAATAAAGAGATAATAATGAATTGAAATGTTTGTCCTTCTTGAATAATGCCTTTTATTGGGTCCAGCTCTGGAACTGGAACGAGACCAATGATTCCGCCAACAATGACCAAAGCAATAGGATATGGTTTGTTAATTTTCTTTGCTAGAGCAGTCACACCAACAGCAACAGCTAATAAAACCAAAGCAATATTTAGTGAGTGATGCATAACAAGCTCCTCTCTATCTCTTACATTACTTTATATTCCCCTAAACCTATTCAATTCAGACAGAAGATGACGTAAGAGCATTTCGACATTATCTTTCATTTTTATGTAGCATTTTGTAACATTACCACTTTTTTCGACGAAACCCTTTCACTTTTCGTAAATCTATTGCATATTAATTTAAGACAAAATCTCTCATGAAAGTTGTGAATAAAACATGTTATTACAATTAATTGAGGAAAAACGTGAAGTACTGCTCTGTCTTGGAAAAACTTATGGACTTACAGCACGAGAAACCGTAATCTGCAGTCAAGAATTAGATCAGCTATTAAATAGTCTTGATGGATTTAAGCAAGAATCTGTAGACGAAACGTAAATATTGTCTATTTCCTGGGAAATTTGTCGAGTTGAAAGGAAATCCCATTAAACTTTCTCATTATTTACCAAAAACCACTTATTACCTTATTTACCTATTATTATATGAATATATTATTGTAATCTACTTGTTACCTTCTCCTAATGAGTTTGTTACATTTCATTAGTATAATTGGCAACCGAGGCGTATTTAACCAATTATACATATTAGGAGGAGTTATCATGATAAAAAAATGGGTAATTACAGGGGCTCTAGCATTCGGATTGCTCGTTTCTGCTCCAGTCAGCGGATTTGCAGCAATGGGTGATCACACTCTCCGACCAGGTGTTTGGGACAATGACGTATATGAACTTCAAGGAAAACTTAAAGCGATGGGATATTACGATTTTGCTGTTACAACAGGCTATTACGGTCCTGTTACGAAACAAGCGGTTACAAACTATCAAAAAGCAAAAGGCTTATTAGTAGATGGGATTGCTGGGCCACAAACATTTAACAGCATTCAAAATAACGTACAAAAAAAATCCATGACGGTTGCTTCAACAGCTTATACAGCAAGTTGTGATGGCTGCAGCGGTACAACGTATGGTGGGACAAACTTAAAAGAAATTCCTTATGCAAAAGTTGTCGCGGTTGATCCAAATGTTATACCAATCGGTTCTGTTGTTTACGTTCCTGGTTATGGCTATGCAGTAGCTGATGATATTGGTGGCGGAATTAAAGGGAATGAAATTGATGTATTCATGAAGAACTATTCAGATGCAGTCAATTGGGGTAGAAAAAACGTTAATATCACAATTATAAACTAACACGAGATGGGGCAATTAGACCCCATCTTTTTTTTGTTCTTGCTGTTATATGAGGCGGTAAGCTAATCATTTTGTTACATTAATTTCAAATATATTACATTTTTTATTTTCTAAATATTATAATAATGGTAAAGTTGGATTATATATTTAGAAAGGAAGTACATATATGAACATGCTGCATGAAATGACTACAGTTAAAAATGCTATTGCACAAGTTCTAACGGGTAAAGACGAACTTGTTGAACTAACGATGATTGCGATTGTCAATAAAGGGCACCTATTACTAGAGGATGTTCCGGGCACTGGAAAAACGGTTCTTGCCAAAAGTCTCGCGCGCTTGATCGGAGGAGATTTTAAACGAATACAGTTCACTCCCGATATTCTTCCTGCTGACATCACTGGAATTCAATTCTTTCATCCTAAACACCAGGAATTTGAGATGAGGCCTGGACCAGTTATGACTAACATTTTACTTGCAGATGAAATTAATCGTGCAACACCCCGTGCTCAATCTAGCCTTTTGGAAGTTATGGAAGAGCGACAAGTAACGATAGATGGTGAAACGCTTAAACTTCCGTCTCCGTTCTTAGTTATTGCTACTCAAAATCCGATTGAATCTCACGGAACATTCCCACTTCCAGAAGCGCAGCTTGATCGCTTTTTTATGAAACTTCCATCTGGATATCCTGATTACAATCAAGAAAAAGAAATGCTTCATATGTATCGTTCAAAAAATCCGCAAGATACGATTGAACCCATTTTCTCACTGGAAGATATTCTATTGATGCAGCAAGAGGTACAGCACATTCATGTGAGTGATGAGGTTGAAAATTACTTGCTTTCTATCGTTCAAGCTACTCGGAACCATGAGTTTATTGAGAATGGTGTCTCTCCTCGTGGAACCCTTGCTTTTATGAGAGCGGCTCAAGGTGCGGCTTTTATACAAGGAAGGACGTTTGTTACACCTGATGATATCCAATATGTTGCTCCATATGTTTTGGCCCACCGCTTAGTTCTGACTATGGAAGGAACGATGAGAAAAACAAAAGACCATGTGCTGCGTGACATCTTGGAATCGATTGATGTGCCTGTAGAATCTGAGGCAGGAAAATAACATGCAGTGGAGTAATCAAGTATGGATTAAGCCTGTTTTCAAGGTGCTCGTTCTTTTTAGCCCCTTACTCTTCATCATTGGGTTTTATCGCAATATTTCATTTCTCTTTCTACTCGGAGTGTTTATCTTGTTCTTTTACGGTGCCACATTGCTGCAGTTTAAATCTGCAGCTCAAGATTTGCATGTGGATCGTGTTAGACACGTCTACCGGCTGTTTCCTGGGGACTCGGATGCCTTTTCTGTAAAGCTTCTCCATAAAGGATTCTGGCCATCTTTTAGAGGAGAGATCTTTCTTACACATAAAAACATTATCTCTTCAATAGAAACGGATCATTCCGCTTCATCATCTAAAGGCAGAATAGAAGTGAAACGGCCTTTTGCTATCTATCGAAAAACAGCATATACAGAAATGATTCCATTTAAGGCTATTAAGCGCGGAACGACAAGAATCTCGAATGTTGCGCTGCATATCCATGACCCGCTTCAAACGAGTGGACAATCCTTGACGTTTCGAGAATTGTTTCCGACTGAAATCATCGTGTATCCGAAACCACTTCCTGTCCATCGAATAGAGCACCTTTTTTATCAAGGAACTGGTGAAGCAGCGCGTCCTTTTGCTCTGTTTGAAAATGTATCACTTCCAGCAGGCAACAGAGATTATGCCTATGGAGACTCTTTTCATAAGCTTCACTGGAAAGCAACTGCAAGGACTGGAACACTTCAAACAAAAGTTTTTGAAAAAACGGTGGTCTTTCATTGGACGTTTGTGTATACGATACAGCCTGATCATAAAGATATGAGAACAGCAGATGAAATTGAAACCGAAATTAGTTATCTGGCGTTCATGTGTCAGTTTGCGGCTGAAAAAGGAATACCCTTTGAAGTTTACATCAATTTCAAAGTTCCTGGTCCGCTCGGTATGTATCATGTCCCTACAGACAGCGGAACTCAGCATCTCAGTAGAGTATTAGAAGGACTTGCTCGCATAGATCGATCAAACGTAACGGTTAAGCCTCAATATATGTGGACAAAAATAAACCGGAATTTCGCTGGCAAAATTCCGTTTGTAATCCTTTTAGGTCATGTTCCAAGTGATGCTGATACTGTATTCATAACGAAAAAATGGATACAAGCTGGGGGAAGATTATTCTATATCAGCCATAGTGATTCTGAAGCATTTCTGATGCCATATCGGGCACAGGAGGTCGCAACATGTTAAACAGTCAGCGGTTTATTTTGTACGGAATGAACATGATCTTTGATAGCATGCTTCTATTTTTGTTGTATGTCCTGCTTTTACAGGGAGGCACTTGGCAAGATCTCTTGTTATATATAACAGCATTGCTTCCGATTATTTCACTAAGCGGCTCTCTTTTCACTTATAAGCCGTCTCTATTAAAAGGGACTCTCGTCATTTCGCTGATATTGGCAGTATTTTTATTCTGGCTACTAACATCTTCATTGCTTCTTTCAGCCATTTTGTCATCTATATTCATATGGAGAAGCACAGAAAATTGGCAGGATCCACTAAAAGCTGATCTAGAACTGCTTTTGGCCGTATCAGTAGTATTTTCTCTTTTGCTGTCTTTCTTTTTTAAAGACGGATACACCGTCATGTATGGCGCTGTTTGGCTCCAATTTATGTTTATGCTCTTTATAAAGATGACGGTTCATTATTTTAAGAATCCATCTGCTGATAAACTATGGAAAGATTTCTCTATTCCAATTAGCATTGCTGGTTTAAGTGGAGTGATTCTCATCTTTTTAGGACCGCTTAAACAATTCATTTATTGGCTAGTTGATGGGGTATTATTCGTGATGTACTATATTTTGGCCGTTCCATTATGGAAACTGTTTAGCATTCTCGCCGTTCCCATTCAATATTTAATCAAGTTATTCGAAAAGGATGAAAAAGTAAAAATTAATACAGGCACTGTTGAAGAAGACCTACTAATGCCTGAAAAGTATGCAGCTTCCGATTTTTCGATTCTGTGGTGGTCTGTTGTTATCCTGCTAGTTCTAATCGTCGGATTTTATATTTGGAGAAAAAAAGCGCTCCTGCTCGGCAGGCAAGATCTTTTATTAAGCGACAATTTATCTGCCTTAAGTCATGCAGACATGAAAGGCAACTACTTTTCTAAAAAAAGATGGCTGCACTCTAATGACAGGACACGAAAGCGATTTTTACGCTTTGAAAAAGCAATGGATAAACGCGGCTTTTCGAGACTGCCAGGCGAATCCCCTGCCCTTTGGTTTGAACGGCTTAAATTGTTTGGAGACGAAGCTGAGTCTGTTTTAAATGCATATGAAAAAGTTCGGTACGGTGAAAAAACCATTACGAATGATGAATTCAACCATTATGCTGAAGTTATTAAAAAACTTGAAAAGTCAGATCATCTTCAGAAGAAGAAGTCTAAATAAAGGCTTCTTCTTTCAATCTGTTTACTGTTCATTACATCCATCATAATATAGACTATAGTTATAGAAGTAGTCGGAATTAGGGTGTTAAGGAGGATACTATGACTAAAAAAATTTATGTTATACATGAAAACAATGAATGGACGGCTCCATTGTATCAGCGTTTTGAAGAACTAGGACTTCCCTTCGAAGATTGGCACATGGCAAAAGGTCACATTGACTTAACAGAAGCTCCGCCAGAAGGCATTTTCTATAACCGGATGAGTGCTTCTTCTCACACAAGAGGACATCGATTTGCACCTGAATATACATCCGCTGTTTTAGCTTGGCTCGAAAGCTACGGGCGGAAAGTGTTCAATAACTCTAGAGCTCTTCAGCTTGAAATCAGCAAAGTAAATCAATATACTGCTTTAAAGGCTTTTGATATACCTGTTCCACGCACGATTGCAGCTTATGGTAAAGAGGAGTTATTAAAAGCAGCAAAAAGCTTTGATGGTCCTTTTATCACAAAACACAACCGTGCTGGCAAAGGACTAGGTGTTCAGTTGTTTCAAACCCAAGCGGCTCTTGAAACATATGTGAATTCTTCAGTTTTTGACGAATCAATTGATGGCATTACCCTTTTACAAGACTATATCGAAGCACCTGAACCTTACATTGTTCGCTGTGAATTTATTGGCGGTAAGTTTTTATATGCTGTACGCGTAGATACATCAGAAGGATTTGAACTTTGTCCAGCTGATGCCTGCCAAATCGGTGATCAGTTCTGCCCGATTACCGAGCAACCAGTTACACCAGAGCCGAAGTTTAAGATCTTAGAGGACTTTAAACTTCCCCTTCAGGAGAATTACGAAGCATTTTTGAAAGCGAATGGCATCACGTTCGCTGGAATTGAAATTATTACAGATAAAAATGGGAAAGTATACGCATATGATGTGAACACAAATACGAATTACAACCGAGATGCAGAAGAAAAAGCAGGCATTTCCGGAATGAAGGCAATAGCTGAGTTCTTAGGCAATGAACTGTAATATTCTCTTCTAAAAAAGAAGTTGTTGGACTTACTCTCAAAAGACATCGTTGACAAGTTAATTGGAGTGTAAGGTGCGAGACTCCTGGGGGATCAGCGGGACAGGTGAGACACATAAGCGCACAAGCGCCGAGGTGGCTCACCGCACGCCCCCCGGAAAGCGAGCACCTGAAACGGAAATCAACTACCCCAAGAGCTAGAAAGAGGTGAGAGCTTAAAGAGGCTCCTCACCTTTTCTTATGTATGATCGACAACAGCAGGTGTCTGATTTAAGCTCTCCCATAAATAATAGGTAATGTACGTACGCCATGGTTTCCAATTCTCTGCAAGTTTCCTCACTTCTTCTTCTGTAGGCTGCTCCGTTAACTGCCAGACTTTTCTAATGGCATTTCTTAATCCGATATCAGCTGCCGGAAGCACGTCCGTTCGTCCCATACCAAATATAAGCAAACATTCAATCGTCCACTTGCCGATTCCTCTTATAGGGAGCAAGGTGTCTATAACTTGTTCATCCGTCATCGTCCATAAGCTTTCCAAATGTAGCTTGCCGTCTGCTATGAGTTTTGCAAGATCAATGATGTATTCGGCTTTTCGCTGGCTGAATTGCAGCTCACGAAGATCTTCATAAGTAAGCTTTGAAACAGCTTCTGGTGTTGGAAAGACTTGAAAAACCTCTCCTTCTATCTCCACTTCTTCACCAGCCGCTTCAATAAGCCTTTCGGTCAGTGTTCCAGCAAACGTCAAATTGACTTGTTGGCCAATAATGATCTTCACGATCGATTCGAATAAGTCTGTATCAGTTAGAAGTTTTAAGCCTTCAAAACGATTTAGCACATTTGCTAATTCATTATGCACAGCGAAATGCTTATATAGAGGCGAAAGGTCAATTTCGGTTGAGAAAAGCTGCTGAATCTTATTTTTTACTTCGCGTTCATTCACTTCACCATTTAAAGGTTTTATTATGCATTCTAAAAAGGGTTGGTTTACAGTACCGCTCGAAACAACTTTTATGTAACAATATACATCGTCAATTCGTATGATCTTTTCGTATTTTGTAAATTGCTCATTAAGCTTTAAGACATGAGTTTTACCTGTAACCGTCAATCGCTGCATCATTTTTTGAAAATCAAATGGCGGTTTAGGTGCTAATGTAAACTTCATCCTCTACTCTTCCCTTCTTATGATCGTTCATTGTCTGCTTTTGTTTTATCTTCTTCTTTTTTTACATATGGATTATCCTCTAACTGATCTACAGTATGTTTATAAGAATAACCTTTCGTAATAGCCGCCGCGAAAATGATAATCACAAAAATGATGATAACAAGGGTTATTAATATAGAAATGGTTAACGTACTCATTATATACTCCTTTATTAAAACTGACTTCACCTGTATGATAGCACATTTTCCCATCTAAAAAGCAGTCATGCCTGTAGTAAGGCACAACTGCTTTAATTAACGTTTATCGTTTTTCTTCGTACTTTTCATGCATGATGAGCCGGTTGATATCAAAACGGTCAGTCGGTTTTGCTGGACCGTCCGCATATCCCAGCGTAATCATCATGACTGGAATAAAACGCTCTGGAATACCCAGTGCTGGCACGATTGCTGCATGATCAAATCCAGTCATTGGACAAGAGTCAACCCCAGCTGCTTTAGCTGCGAGCATAAGCTGCATCGCTCCAAGAGATGCGTTTTTAAGCGCTTCTCTTTCTCCGATTGCACGCCCTTGTGAATAGGCAGAGTTAATGTTTTTTAATAAGATGTTTCGTGCTTCTTCAGGAGCTTTTTCAAACACTTCGGCGGCCACTTTGTCTGCTTCAGTATCTCCTAAAACAATAACAACTGCAGAGGCATCAAGTACGTGCTTTTGATTATACGCTATCGGGAAAAGCTTTTCTTTTTGCTCTTGTGACGTTACAACAATAAAGCGCCAGTGCTGAAGGTTCCAGGCAGATGGCGCTTTTCCAGCCATCTCTAAAATCTTATGAAGTGTCTCATTCGGTATCTCTTTATCTTTTTGATACAGTCGGACAGAAGATCGTTCTTCCATGACTTTAAATGTCTCGTTCATTCTCTCCACTCCTTGCTCCGAATTTCTTAGTTGACTAAACTTCGCAATAAAGAGGTGCCTGTAGTAGCCGACACCTCTTTACTATGCCACCAATTATAGTGGGTTATCAGTTGCAGTCAAAGATTACGCATTGCGCTTAGCTGCTGCTAATTCCTTTGCCAGTTCTGCAGCTTTTTCTCTTGCATCAGCTAAGATATCTTCTGCATGGTCTGGAGCTGCAGCCATTCCTTCTGTGTATACATGGTGATAATCTGTAATACCGATAAACGCCATTACGCCTTGAAGGTATCCATTCGTAAATTCAAAAGCTTGTGCAGGACCTTCTGAGTATACACCGCCGCGAGATTGAATGTGCACAGCTGTTTTTCCGCCTAATAATCCAGCTGGTCCATTTTCTGTATACTTGAACGTCTTCCCTGCCATTACAACGTTATCGATGTATGCCTTTAGCATTGGAGGGTAGCTCAAGTTCCACATTGGTGTGTTAAATACGTACATATCTGCAGATAAGAACTGCTCTAAAATCTCACCCATACGGCTTGTTTTTTCGATTTGTGATGGTGAAAGCTCTTGGCCAGCAGCTAATTTCCCCCATGCATCAAGAACATCTGCATCAATAAAGGGAATGTTTTCTTCATAAAGGTTAATCGTCTCGATCTCGATGTTTTCGTCCTGATTGGAAAGCTCATTTAAAAAGTGACGTCCTAAGCGAAGACCGAATGATTGATCGATAGGTTTTGGATTTGAATTAATATAAAGTACTTTCATTGTTGATTCTCTCCCTTGGTTTTTGCTATTTTAGTGATTAACTTCTCTTTAGTAAGTTGATTCCTTTACATCATAAAACCTTAACTTACTTTTGTCAAGCATTGAACTTTTAATTATTATCATAATTTTTTTTAGTATTTTTTACCAATAAAAAAACGCTTTCCAGCAAAGCCAGAAAGCGTAAAGGGGAGCAAATTTAGTGTTCCGTTAAAAAGAACTTGTACCTTTATAAAAGTTGTATTCTTCAAGGCCGTCAAAACACTTCAAACGGTCCCCGATTGTTAATCCAAAATCAATATAAGCGTGACTTTTGGCTGTTAACAGATTTTTGTCTTCCACGATTTGTTTCGACTGGTAAGTCCCATTTAACCAGGTATTGGCTTTAGCAAATTCATCATCGCGCAATGAAACGGTGAAGGACCTCCCGTTTAATATTCCTGCTCGTCCTAAAATAACAGCTCCGTTACCAATTGCTGCGATTTTAATATTTTCTCTGTTAAACACTTGCAACAAATGCAGCAGCCTTGGATTTCCTTGAGTAAATGCTTGTTTCCCTCCAGGGATGATCAGCATTTCATAATCCATTGGACTTATATTTTTCACTTTAATCGTGGGCTGCATCAGCAAACCACATTCACTCGTAACAGTTCCTGGCAACAGCGAGAAAGGCAGCACTTCATATTTTTTACCGATTATAGATAAAGTCGTCATTACTTCAACTTCTCTAAATTGAGGATACAAATAAACAAGTACTTTCTTCTTCAATGGTATTCACCCGTTCCTGTTACTTTTCTACCCGTCTTGCTGGGAAGAGGGTGTATCACTATTGTAGCAGGATGTATTCAAGCTTTGTATTGGGAAAATTGAAGGAGAACATGTGCTTTCTTTTTAGTAAAATTCATGCAGTTTTCCCAACTTATTAGATAGAAACAATCTTATATTTACTATTTTTTTGTTTAAGTAACCCATATTTCTGGTTAGATTTAGTACACTTATCAATGCATAACATCATTTTTATGAGCAAAAAGATAATGGACTCACTAGTATAAATGTCGCACAAATTACAGTGTTTGCCCTCCAAATTAATTATGTTCTGCAGAGCGAGCATAAACACAAAAAACCGACCCACAATTCCATGGGCCAGCAAAAAAACAATTCATACTATTTATGTCCTCTTCCTTTTGTCAGGTGGCAGGGAACCCCTTTTCCTAACGCTCCTGGTTTAGACATGCGGTCGATATAATCCAAACCCCTAGCACACTGGGTTTTACAGGCAATGCATGTTTCGCTCGTTACCATTTTTTGCGTGTGCTGATATTTGTTTACGGCACTATCATATTTATTTTTAATGTTTTTCTTTGCATTTTTCTTTGCCATTTTCGAACCCTCCCCCTGAATCCTAAACACATTGTATGTAGGAAGGAGGGCTTTTGACATACCTTTTAATGAAAAACTGTTTTCGCTTTCATTTGTTGCTTTTGAAAGTAGTTGATTTCCACTCCAGGCTGCTCGCTTACCACGGGGCGTGAAGTGAGCTTCGCACCTTGGCTGGCACAGAAGAAAATAAAATGAGGTTTAAAACAACAAACTTTTTCTTTTAGAATGATAAAATTAAAAAAACTACCCGATGTACAGGTAGTCTTCGTCATATGCTACTTGAAAATCAATGGATTGCCTTTCAGCCATCGAAAGAATATAATCGCTGTCTGATTTGTCGTAAGACAATAAAAAATCCTGCAAGGGCATGTTGTATTTTTTCCAAACCACTTCCATCAACCACTTTTGACTGATCAAAAAGTACTCACCATTGAAACGATTTACTTTAATGGTATTGCCTACATACATCCATAACACTCCCTTTCGAAGAGGTAGGTTAATTATGCATTAGGTCTTACGGTTGTACCTTCATTATATTCTTTTTGTCAGAAAAGTCAAAATTTATTACAGATAGAAATTTCTTATTGACACAAATAGTGGAAAACGATTTACACCTATTACAGGGAAGACTAAAAAAGTAAAATAATGTTCTAAAAATGTTTATAAAATAATTCTCTTTTACCATGACCTTTTAACCATATTATGGTAATATCAATAAGGTGTAAGAAAACGTGTAAAACCTTATAAATCGGGAATAAGGTAATAAGTTGATGATATAGACAAAGGAGTAGTTCGTATTGCGAATCGTAAAAGAAAATATTCTAGCATTATGTCTCCTCCTCTCTATCCCTTTGCTGAATATCATCTATCAGGTGTTGAATCATGGGGAGCGTGGAGCGAGACAACTTATTACAGCAGTAGATCATCAAATCCCATTTGTTGAAATTTTTATTGTTCCTTATGTGCTTTGGTACGCTTTTATCTTTTTAATGTTTGTCTACTTTTGTATTTATGACAGAGCCATTTACTACAGAACCCTATTGAGTTTTTGTGTAGGAATGCTGGCATGTTATGTCATTTACTTCTTTTTTCAAACCACTGTACCGCGGCCGGAATTAGCATCAGAAGGAATGCTGACAAAAATTGTTCAATACGTTTACGGTGCCGATCAACCCTTTAACTGCTTTCCAAGTATTCACGTGTTGAGCAGTTACCTAATGGTATTAGGCATCCGTCATAGTAAAATGTGGACCATAAAAAAAGATATTATCGTGTCGTCCATTGCTTACAGCATCATTTTATCAACCCTTTTTGTAAAACAGCATGTAGTACTGGACGTAGTAGCCGGAATTTTATTAGGAAGTATTCTCTTCAAGTTATTTTATTATCTCGAAGCCGAAACTGTATCCACCTTCTTTAAACGAATGTTCAAAACCAAGCTTCAAAGCTCAGAAAAAAGCTAATTCACAAAGGACTGCTGTCAAAAGCGGTTCTTTTTTTTTTTGATTCGCAATCTTTGATGTTTTTAAAAGTAGTTGATTTCCGTTTCAGGTGCTTCCTGCAAAGAGCTTTTAGAAACACCCTTTGTTCCAAACTGTTTTTCGACTACCAAGGCATAACTTGGCTAAATTGAAAATAAAAATAACATGGGAAGGAGTGATAATAGATGAGCAATGAAAATAAGGATCTGCAAGAACAGATGCGCGCAGAAAGTATGCACCAGATGTGCAAGCAGCATATGTATTATCATGTCACGATTAAAACCCGTGAAGGTCAGGAAGTTGAAGGCATCATTACTGATTTAGACAAAAAAAACGTGTATATAATGGTCCCGCAAAACATGATGCCTGCAGAAGAAGTTGAACAAGAAAGTCCACAAATGAGTCAGCAGCAAATAGGCCAACAGGCTCAACAGGCCCAGCAAACGCAGCAAAGCGGCCAGCGATATCAGCGACAATCGTATGGTCGTCCATATTACCGCCGCTTTTATCGTCAGATCTATCCGCTTGCAGCACTTGCTGCTCTATCTCTGTATCCTTATTATCCGCCGTATCCCTATCCTTACTATCCGTACTACCCGCCTTATCCTTACCCGTATCCTTATTATTAAAAGCAGCCGCCTGAAAAAATCAGGCGGATTTTTTATGATTTCAAATGGTTAAAAACGGGAAGTGTACATAAGTCCGATTATTTAAGGAGGTAATATCATGGCTAATATTTTGGTTGTTTATTATAGTTCTTATGGCCACATTTATGAAATGGCACTCGCAGCAGCTGAAGGCGTTAAGCAAGTAGATGGCACTGAGGTAAAGGTTGTTAAAGTTCCAGAATTTGAAGTTACGAAAAAATATATGTCACAGCAAGATGCTTACGTTAAAGCCCAGGAAGCTCAAGCTGATATACCTGAAGTAACACTAGATGATTTAAAATGGGCAGACGGCATCGTTTGGGGCATTCCAACTCGATACGGTATGATGCCTGCTCAGATTAAACAATTACTTGATTCGGCAGGCGGCCTTTGGGCAAATGGTGATCTAGAAGGCAAAGCCACTGCAGTGATAACAAGTTCTAACACGATTCACGGCGGTCAAGAATCTACAGCTATCACTTCATTCGTACCACTTATGCACTTCGGAATGATTTATGTTGGCTTGCCATACGGCGAGAATCCTGAACAGATGACATCAGAAGGAATTGGCGGTTCTCCATATGCGGCTTCAACGGTTGCGGGAGCAGACGGAAGCCAACAGCCTCAAGATGCCGAAAAAACCATGGCGTCTCGCCTCGGAGAACGAGTGGCGAAAGTAGCAAAAGCACTTAAAGGTAACCTTTAAAAAGAGACAAGCAGTAAAAAAGGCTCAAACCACCTCGTAAATGCGAGCTGATTTGAGCCTTTCTTTTGGTTTAGGATGCAACCATGGGGTGGTTGGAGCGGAAGGGTACTGACTCCTGCGGGACGAGTGGGACAGGTGAGACCCATAAAGGCGCGTAGCGGCATGGGGCTCACCGCCCGCCCCGCGGAAAGCATGTACCCTGGAGCGGAGATCACAGCACCAACATTTTATTTGGTGACTTTTTCAGTTCCCTCTACATGAAAAAGCTTATTCATATTACGCTTTCACGTCATACCCTTGATCTTCAATCGCTTCACGCATATCTGCATCCGTTACTTTTGAGCTATCCACTTCCACATCCACGTTTCCTGTTTCTAAGTGAACGACCACATTTTTCACTCCATCCAATTCAGTAAGTGCGTTCGTTACCGCAGCTTTACAATGTCCGCACGTCATACCGTCTACTTTCAATGTTTTCTTTTCCATTCTTTATTCCTCCTAATTTTCATTTAGTTTTAATCGTTTTAATCGCAATGCATTCGTGACAACTGACACAGAGCTGAAGGCCATTGCAGCACCAGCAACCCACGGTTCAAGCAAGCCGAATGCAGCAATTGGAATCCCTGCTGAATTATAAAATAGGGCCCAGAACAAGTTTTGCCGAATGTTTCGCATCGTCTTTCGGCTTAATTCGATTGCTTTTGGGATATGATTCAAATCTCCTCCAACAAGTGTTACGTCTGCCGCCTCGATCGCCACATCTGTGCCAGTTCCGATTGCCATTCCGATATCAGCTGTTGCAAGAGCAGGTGCATCATTGATCCCATCACCCACCATCGCAACAATCATCCCTTTTTCCTGAAGCTCACTCACTTTACGCGCTTTCTCTTCTGGAAGGACTTCAGCAAAAACACCTGAAATACCTACTTGTTCGGCAATCGCATGTGCGGTTCTCTCATTGTCACCAGTGATCATATACACATCAATACCCATTTCTGTTAACCGGGTAATCGCCTTTTTTGATGAGTCTTTAACAGTGTCAGCAACAGCGATAAGTAATACGAGTTCACCATCAATCGCCCCCAGCATAGCGGTTTTGCCTTCACGTTCAAACTTTTCAAGCGCTTCTTCATGCTCTAAATAATCAACTGATTTTTCTTTCATCAGCTTTCTCGTTCCAACTAGCACCGCTTTTCCATTCAATGAAGCTTCAATTCCATGCCCTGGAATGGCATTGAAGAAATCTGGATCTGTCAAAGAAATCCCTTTAATTTTTCCGTACTCCACAATCGCTTCAGCTAAAGGATGTTCTGAACTTTTTTCAGCTGAGATTACTTCAGATAGAAAACCCTCTCTTAGCTCGATCACATCCGTTACTTCAGGCTTCCCCTTTGTCACAGTTCCGGTCTTATCTAAAAGAATAGCGTTTATTTTGTGTGCACCCTCAAGATATTCGCCTCCTTTAAAGAGAATACCCTGTTCGGCCCCTTTACCTGTCCCCACCATAATGGATGTCGGTGTTGCAAGACCTAATGCACACGGACAAGCAATAACTAAGATGGCAATCGCCACTTCAAGTGCTTGAGGCAAGTTGCCCGGATCCATAAAGAAATACCATGCTATAAAAGCGGCAACCGCTATACCGACAACAATTGGAACGAATATGCCAGAGATGTAATCAGCCATTCGCTGAATAGGTGCTTTCGACCCTTGTGCTTCTTCAACAATCTTAATAATCCCAGCGAGAGCCGTCTCTTTACCAACTCTTTGTGCTTCCACCCTCAGCGTTCCATTTTTGTTGATCGTCGAACCGATTACAAAGTTACCTGCTGTTTTTTCAACTGGTATAGACTCCCCTGTTATCATGCTCTCATCAATCGAAGAATTCCCTGAAAGCACCTTGCCGTCTACAGGTATTTTTTCGCCTGGTTTTACGAGAAGCTCATCACCTGCAACTACTTGATCTAGTGGTATCTTTACTTCTTCTCCATCACGAATAACTGTAGCTTCCTTCGCTTGCAGATTCAGCAGTTTAGAGATTGCTTCGGTTGTTCTTCCTTTTGCAAGTGTCTCAAAATATTTACCTACTAAAATTAACGTAATCAAAACCGCACTCGTTTCAAAATACAGCTGTGGCATTTCGTTAGGGTTTCCGATTGTTTTGAACGCTTCTACAACACTATAAAAGAAAGCCGCAGATGTTCCTAACGCCACAAGTACATCCATGTTTGCACTCTTATTTCGAAGCGCTCGATACGCCCCTACATAAAATGGCCCACCGATATAAAACTGTACAATAGAAGCGAGCACTAGCTGAAACCAAGGGTTCATCAAAAGATGAGGAAGCGGCAAGCCAAAGTCCCAAGGCATATGAGCAATCATCGTATATAAAAGTGGCAGCGATAAAACGATAGAGAGAATCAATTTTCTTTTCTTGGTCGAGATTTCTTCTTCTTTCTTCGTTTTCTTCGATTCCCTATCTTGCTGGATGGATCCTTTATAGCCTAGTTTTTCAATCTTTTTTATAAGATCATCCACCGAAACGATAGAAGGATTGTATTCTATCGTCCCCGTTTCTCCTGTTAAATTGACAGTAGCGCCAGAAACGCCGTCCATTCGGTTTAAACTTTTTTCAATCCGCGTAGAGCAAGCGGCACATGTCATACCAGATATATCAAGCTCCACTTTCTCTTTAGTTACCCCATAGCCTAGCTTCTCTATTTTTTGTTCAATCTCTCCAATCGTGGTCACTTTAGGATCAAACTTTACAGAAGCTTTTTCCATGGCTAAGTTAACATTTGCGTCAACACCATCCATTTTGTTCAATACTTTTTCAATCCGGACCGCACAGGCTGAACAAGTCATTCCTGTAATTCCAAAATTCGTTTCCTTTTCGCTCATGGTTTTCACCTTCTTTTTACGATTTGGAGAACTGTTTAATTACTCTCATCAATTCTTCAATAGAGTCTTCACCATTCCCAGACTTGATCGCATCTGCTACACAATGCTGTGTGTGGCTTTCCATCAGTTGAAAGCCGACTCTTTTTAAACCAGCTGTTACCGCGGATATCTGCACGAGAACATCAATACAATACCGATCTTCTTCGATCATCTTTTGAAGACCGCGCACCTGGCCTTCTATCTTTTTTAAACGATTGTTTAAATCTTGTTTATCACTGTCGCAGCGATGTGTTTTTTGTTCCATAGCGTATCACCCTTTCATAATGGGATGCTTTATACTTTATAATATACTATACCCCCCTATGGTATGTAAATTATTAGCTTATGTTCTATTCTTTTTAACAATTGTGTAGATACCTATTACAGCTGCTGCCCCTAAAATTATCTTTCCTTCCATGTTCCACTCTGCAATGTTATAGACCGAATAAGCTTCAAGCAATAGTGCCGGCACTTTTCCAATCGAACTTGCTAAAATAAAAACCCCTGCTGAAACAGCTCCGATCGCACTTGCAAATGTAACTACTCCTGATGGAACGAATGGCAATAACCTTAGAGATACGATTAAAAGAAATGCATCTTTCCCTTTTGCTTCTAACAACCTTACCACCCGGGGGTACCCGTTTAGCTTCTTTCTTGTAGCCTGTTTAAACCCTTTTCTATATAAAGCGAACGAAACTGCTGCTCCTGCAGCCTCTCCGATAAATGAAATGAAGGTACCATTCCAAAAGCCAAAGAAAATAATGTTGGCACCGGTTAAAAAAACAGATGGAACGACGCCTAAAATCGCGATCACAATATTAAGCAAAATAGAGATCAAAATGGCCCATTCGCTATATTCTTGAAAAAAGGTTAATACGGTTTCCGACATTATGTACGTTCCTCCTCTAAAAGCTTCCCCTTATCTTATCTATCGTACTAAAAAAGCCATGCGGGTGCATGGCTTTGGTCTTACTTATTTTCGGTTATGAAGTAAAACGGTTAAGCTGATTAGCGTTACAAGGATAGTTGCGCCCATATCAGATAAAATCGCGATCCATAACGTTAACCACCCTGGGATGGTAAGGAGCAGAGCCAAAAGTTTCAGTCCAAGCGATAAACCAATGTTCCACTTGATGATTCTGTTTACTTTTCTGGATACCTGAACAGCATCTGGCAGTTTGCCTAAATGATCTTGCATAAGAACGATATCTGCCGTCTCAATGGCACTGTCTGTTCCTTTTCCCATTGCAATTCCTAAATCAGCGGTTGCCAGTGCAGGTGCATCATTAATTCCGTCACCGATCATGGCTACTTTTCCACTCGCTTTTAGTGACTTTACCTTTTCTACCTTTTCTTCTGGCAGCAAGCCTCCAAAGAAAGCGGAAACTCCTGTACGTTTTGCTACTTTTTCCGCTACTGCGGGATGATCTCCCGTTAGCATCACAGTCTCTCTAACACCTTTTTCATGAAGAGCCCGGATGATAGCTGGACTTTCTGTTCTGATCTCATCCGCTATGGCAAACACACCTAGAATTTCACTTTCACTTGCTACCAATACGATTGTGTTTCCTTCATCTTTTAATGAAGTGATTACACTTTCTACGTTTCCGTCCGTTTGTATATCACCAATTATCTTTTCGTTTCCTAGTCGATATGTTTTTCCGTTCACAATTGCTGTAATTCCCTGTCCAGAAACAGTTGTGATCTCCTCGGCTTCAATTTCTTCTGTACCGAGTTCCCTGCACTTCGCAATAACCGCTTTTGCTAACGGATGGGATGACGATTTTTCGATGCTATATGCCACTTTATAAAAATCAGGGTGAAACGCTTGCTCTGCCACAACGTGCGGCTCTCCTAAGGTTAGAGTACCTGTTTTATCAAACGCGATGATCTCTATTTTTCCGAGTTGTTCTAAATAAGCTCCGCCTTTAATCAGAATGCCGTTTCGTGCATTTACCGTGATACCAGATAAAATGGCGATTGGTGATGAAAGAATAAGAGCGCAAGGACAGCCAACGATCAATACGGCAAGACCTTGATAAAACCACTCACCCCACGGCTCGTTTAATAAAAGCGGTGGCACCAGTATGACGAGTGCAGAGATAATCATGATAATGGGTGTGTAATAATTTGCAAAACGGTTGATAAAAAGCTCAGTCGGTGTTTTTGATTCCTGTGCTTCTTGGACGAGAGCCAAAATTTTTGAAAGTGCTGATTGATTGTACGTTTTCGTGATTTTCACGTAAAGAACACCTTCATTATTGATACTTCCGCCAAAAACCGGTTCCCCGTTCTCTTTTTCTACAGGCAGCGATTCGCCCGTTATCGCAGCTTCATTTACTGAGCTTTTACCATAAACGACAATACCGTCTGATGGTATCTTTTGACCGGTTTTCACGAGAACCACATCATCGACTTTTAATTCTTCAATCGAGATGGTTTCTGTATTACCATCTTTTAAAAGCAGAGCTTCTTTTGGAGCAACCTTTAATAAAGTCTCCATTGAACGGCGTGCCTTTTCCATTCCATATGATTCAAGCAGTTCATTGATTCCAAACAGAATGGCAACAAGTGCAGCTTCTTTCCATTCTCCGATCGCAACCGCCCCTATCAGCGCGACTGTCATCAATGTGTTTATATCGAATTTGAACTTTGTGAGGTTGCGAAGGCCTTTCATAAATGTTGGATAACCTGAAGTGATTGTGGCTATCGCATACAACAGAATGGCTATATACGCGGAATTCAATGCCCATTCTGCGCCTAATGCTGCAATAAAAGACGCTACAGAAACATATAAACCGATCATCAGCCAGTTTGGTCCTGTTGGCTCTCCGTCTGATTCAAAGCGCACATTTTCTGAAGAAAGAATAGAACGAACTGCTTTCATATCCATTTTCTCATCCAAAACAATCTTACTGGAGTTGAATTGAACTTTCGCCTCTTCACCGCCAGGAAGTTGCTGTATCTGCTCTTGTAATCTTAGGGCACAGTGACCGCAAGATAATCCTGTAATCTTATGCTCTTTCATATTTCCCCTCCTCTCTTTAGTCGTGTCTTGCATGATGTATCGTTTGATGCAAGAGAGTCATAACGTGTTCATCATCTATTGAATAATAAAGTGTTGTTCCTGCACGTCTAAATTTTACTAATCTTAAATTTTTCAAAAAGCGTAATTGATGAGAAACTGTGGATTGCATGAGTGCGAGTTCTTCTGCTATTTCTGAAACACTGCATTCCTTTTCTCCTAACAGATGCAAAACTCGGATGCGCGTAGGATCTGAAAGTGCTTTGAAAGTTTGAGATACGATAAATAGTGTTTCCTCATCAAGTTGTTCATATTTGTTATTTTGATCAGACATCCCAGCCACCCTTTCATTTTCACCTTTCAATCATTATATGAACATATGCTCATATATGTTACTTAGAGTGTAACGAATATTTGAAAAATGTGCAAAGTAAAATACTGCTTCGGTAGTCCTTGTTGCTTTTGTAAGTGGTTGATTTCGTTCCAGATGCTCGCTTTCCGCGGGGCAGGCGGTGAGCCACATTCGTACGTTACACGTATAAGTGTCTCACCTGTCTAGTTGCAGTGGCTAGCCCCTCGAGGTCAAAAGTTAAATGGCTCAGAAGGCAAAGTGCGCCTTCAAATCCATTCACCTTTTGCTTGTCGGGGCTGAACGAGCCACTTCCACTTTTCGGACTGCCCGCCTGTCCCGCAGGAGTCTCGCATCTTGCACTCCAATCAACTGTCAAAGAAGGAAAATAAAAAAGAGTTTTGAAAGCACCAATCTACTAGAAAAAAGCCTTCCTAAAAGATTGTTACTTATGGCATTTTTCATTCTCTTCCTTGACAAGTTGATTGGAGCAGAAGGTGGCGAGACTCCTATGGGACGAGCGGTCAGGTGGAGACTCCTAATGTCGCAAAGCGGCAGGAGGCTCACCGTACGCCCCATGGAAAGCGAGCCACCTGGAGCGGAAATCAACTACTCTCAAAAGCAACACTGTTTTACGAAAACAATCTCAAACAAAAAGAAGCTGCGTTCACAGCTTCTTTAAGCGTTGCTTGTCTCTGCTCTTTTTAATCTTGGTTTTTTACCATAGGTCAATGTTCTCCACACCCATTCAAGCGGTCCCATGGTGTATCTTTGAAGCCACCACTTCGAAAACAGCACTTGCAGTGTGAAAATGGCTGCAGCGATAAATACCCCTGTAAGCGGGCCATATTCTCCGTATAATCCGAAACCATAACTGTAAAAAATCGTTGTCGCAATAATGGATTGTGTCAAGTAATTGGTAAAAGCCATCCGGCCTGTAAACTGAAAATAGTTAAACAAACGTTTAAACTTACCGCCCCGGTACAGGAGTACAATACTGCATATATAAAAGATGCTCATCATCGCTCCGCCAAACTCATATCCCCATGACATCGCGGTGTCATAGCGCCAATCTTCTCCTTTATAAGGAAAGAAAATTACGGGAAGGATCTTGCTCCCAGCTCCAAGTATGAGTGACAGCAGCCAAAGTTTCCATAACCCTCTGTTTGTGAACGTTCTTTTTTTAGCGGCAAATGCACCGAACAAAAACATTGGTAAAAGACCTGTTATAAAGAATAGAAAATAACGGTTTAAGTCTGTCCATTCTCTAATTCTTTCCTGCATGATCTCAACAAAGGTACCCTCACTATAAATTTTAATCGACTGTTGAATCTCCTGTTCTTGAAGTTCATTTTGAGTGCTTTGATACGCTAGTGCAGTTCCACTTGTCCAATAGTTATACGTTAAAGTGGTCATAAATAAGCTGTATGCTGTAATCAAAACCAGCCCTGTGATAAGCAGCACATTTCTAGGAAATCGATAAAATACAAGCATGAGTAAACCAACTACAGCATACATAATCAAGATATCTCCGTACCAAAAAAGAAGCACATGAAGGATACCAAAAATCAGGAGAACGAACTGCCTTCTTAGGAAGACAGGTGCAAAACTGCGATTTTTCTCTGCTGCCCTCTCTGCCATCAAAACGATGCCAAATCCAAACAAAAACGAAAACATCGTAATAAAGTTTCCTTGAACGAAAAACTCTAACAGCACATTTGTCCAAACGTTGTATGGTTCATTGAAATATTCATAGCTTAATGCACGGATTGGTGAATCAGGTCCGGAAAAAGACTTCATATTTACGAGTAATATGCCAAATATGGCTATGCCGCGCATAATATCTAAGGACTGTATCCGTTCATGATCTTTTACTGGCGTTAACTTCATAATAGGCCCCACTTCAATTTTTTTCGCATGATTCCACTCCCTTTGGTTTATTTTACCGTAAATAGGCAAAAAAGTTAGAATATGATTCATTTTTTGCTATCCTAATAAGAACAGATCATGCATTTTGGGAAGGATGAAAGCGGTTTTGAAAAAATATACGTTAACGATCGTATCGATTGTCTCTATTGCAGCTACTTTGTTATGGCTTTTTGGTCTAGGCTGGACGTTGCAAGATCAGTTTTCTGCTAATGAGAAAGTGGAACAGCCAAAAGAAAAAACAGAATCAACAACAACGAAAAAGCAAGACGGCACACTCACCATTTTTGCATTGGGAGATTCTTTAACCCGCGGAACGGGTGATGCTGATGGCAAAGGGTACACCGGTTACTTAACAGAACGATTAAACGATAAGACAGATCAAGACATCAATCTTCTCAATACCGCAATAAAAGGGGAAACTTCACGCGGGCTATTAAAGCAGCTTCAGCAAAGTGAGATACAGCGTCAAGCCAAACAAGCTGAAGTTATTGTTATGACGATTGGCGGCAATGACTTATTTCAGCAAGGTGCCGCATTAGAGTCGTTAGACATGAACGCGATCAACGGCAAAAAACAGATCTATTTAAACAATGTTAAAAAGATTTACTCGCAGCTAAGAGAGCTTAATAAAGATGCGGTCATCTATCATGTAGGTTTGTACAACCCTTTCAGCAATATGCCTGATGCGAGTACCACTTCTTCAATCGTAAGAGATTGGAACTTTCAATCTGCCGATACAGCAGCAGGCTACGAAAATATTGTCTACGTCCCTACTTTTGATCTATTTCAGCTTCAAGTTGAAAACTATTTATATACCGATCAATTCCACCCTAACACTGAAGGTTATAAGCTGATCGCAGAACGTGTAGCCTCACTGATCAACTTTGAACAGGAGGAAAAGAAATCATGAGCCAAGTCCCAGCACTGCAAGTAGAAAATCTGACAAAAAAAATAAAAGGCAAGCAGATCATTAAAGGTGTTTCTTTTACCCTTGTACCAGGAGAGGTATTTGGCTTTCTTGGGCCGAACGGAGCGGGTAAGACGACAACTATCCGAATGATTGTCGGCTTGATCTCCCCCACTTCAGGAACGATAAAAATCGGCGGTAAAAATGTGCGGACAGAGTTTACTGAAGCGATGAAACATTTAGGATGCATCGTTGAAAACCCTGAACTGTATCCCTACCTGACGGGTTGGGAAAACCTTGAACACTTTGCCAAAATGGATAACTCTATTCCAAAATCAAGATTAGATGAAGTCGTTACACTTGTTGGTTTATCTAATCGTATTCACGACAGAGTGAGTACCTACTCACTTGGAATGAGACAGCGCCTCGGCATTGCACAAGCTCTATTAGGAAAACCGAAAGTTCTTATTTTGGACGAGCCTACAAACGGACTAGATCCTGCTGGTATACGCGAAATGCGTGAATTCATCCGCAAGCTGGCACGCGAGGAAAACTTAAGCGTTCTTGTTTCGTCTCACTTATTGAGTGAGATTCAGCTCATGTGTGACAGAGTCGCGATCATTTCGAAAGGGGCTGTGCTTCGGACGGATTCAGTTCAAAATTTGCTAGCGGAACAAGAACGAGTGATCTGGAAAGCGGAACCCCTAACACTTGCAAAACAGCTTCTGTCTGAGGAAACCGAAGTTACTGAAGGTGCGGATGATACACTGATCACTTTATACAATGAACCGCTTTTGCCAGATTGGAATGCAAAACTCGTAAAGGCCGGAGTAAAAGTTAAAGAAATGAGAACTCAGCTTCCTTCGTTAGAAGATCTGTTCTTAGAAGTAACAGGAGGCGAAAGTATTGATTAATCTTGTCCGGAATGAAATGTTAAAGCTTCTTAGGAAAAAAAGGCTATACGTCATTATCCTGATTATCGCCTTCCTTGTCCCTCTTTTTACTTATGCACAGTTTAAAGAAATTCAAGAGCAGCGTGAAAAATTAGGTAATCAAGATTGGCGAACGGTTCTGCAGCAAGAGATTACTGATACACAGAATCGATTAAGCTCCAGCCGTATTCAAGATGAATGGCGAAAGTATTTGAAGATTAGACTTTCTCAGCAGCAATATTATTTAGAGAACGACATTGATCCCCGTGCACCTGGGGCACCCACGTTCATGCGAATATTTGTTGAAAACTCGATTGATCTTCTTCTTCCGCTTCTCGTAATGGTAATTGTAGCTGATCTTGTATCATCAGAAGCCAGTGGCGGTACGATCAAGCTGCTGCTTACACGGCCTGTAAAAAGATGGCGAATTCTACTAAGCAAGTATTTAGCAATGCTGCTTTCAGTTTCGTTTATCGTCTTATCTGTCGCTGTCCTATCCTACGGGATTTCTGGAGTGGTATTTGGCTATGGCGGCTGGAACATGCCTTTACTGACAGGCTTCACAGTCTCAGGCGATGAACTTTTAACAGATAATGTACACATTGTTCCTCAGTGGCAATATATTCTGATGGAGTTTGGACTCGTATGGTACGTCTGTATGATCGTAGGTACACTGACCTTCATGCTATCCGTACTCCTGCGCAGCACAGCAGCCGTTATGGGAATTATGCTCGCGTCTCTCATTGCAGGTGCTATTCTAGCAAACATGGTATCTTCTTGGGAAAGCGCGAAATACTTCTTTATGGTGAACTTGAACCTTACAAACTATGTAAGCGGAATGGCGACTCCGATCGAAGGAATGTCTTTAGGCTTCTCGATGAGCGTCCTTGCCGTTTGGGGTATTGCTGGGTTCATCATTGCATTTGTTACGTTTTCTAAAAGAGATATCTACTAAGATAGGAAATTGAAAAAGGAAACCGAAGCCGGTTTCCTTTTTTATGTGTCTCGTTATTTGAATTGACGGCCTAATCTGTCCATTCTTGGAGTTAATCTGTTTGATTCAAACGATAATCTGTCTGATCAGCATGATAATTTAGCCATTCGACAACATAACCTGTCCAATTGGCTAGCTCACTACAATTCAAGCAAAATCACACATTAAATTACAAAACAAAAACCGCACTAGGCGGTTTTATTGTGCTTCACTTTTTGATAGGTTCGTCTCTGCTGATGCTCTTTCTTCAGCAATCTTTCTTTTCTTAAGGGTAGCGATTCCTAGAACAAGCAGAATCACCAGAATTTCAAATCCATATTTTACAAAGCCGTTTTCAAAATAAGGCTTCATAAATTTTTCGCCAACGATCATTTTAGAAGCTGTCCATGCAAGAACACCAGCTCCGATTGTGATGATGGACGGATATTTATCAATTACTTTTAAGAACAACGTGCTTCCCCAAACAACGATAGGTACTGAGATTAACAAGCCGATCACTACGAGTAAGAAATCACCGTGTGCCGCCCCTGCTACTGCAAGTACGTTATCAAGTCCCATTACCGCATCCGCAATAATGATTGTTTTAATCGCAGCCCAAACACTGTTTTGTGCTTCAATATCATGATCTTTCTCTTCTACCATCAGTTTGTAAGCAATGTATAAAAGAATCAGTCCACCTGCAAGAAGCAAACCTGGAATCTTAAGAAGCCATACAACAGCAAGTGTTGCAGCCGCACGAATAACGATAGCACCGACAGTACCCCAGATAATAACTTTCTTTTGATTTTCTTTTGGTAAATTTCTAGCAGCCAAGCCGATTACAATAGCGTTATCACCAGCCAAGACTAAGTCGATAACAACGATCGCCAATAAGGCTGACCAGAAATCTGGTGTAATAAAATCCATTTAAAAAATCCTCCCTGTTGAACATCTGTATAATAGTATAACCCTATGTCTATTGAAAAGGGAAATGAATATTCTCAGCGTGCATACCACTTAAAAAAATGAGTACACTGCATGTGTTCTGCCTTGTTTTACTAAGTACAAATCCTGTGTTCTGTTTTGTGGCGCCCCACTATTTTGTCGAGACATTTTCTCCATGTTGTTGTCCGATTATCCAGCCTCAACCTACACAAGTAACCTCTCCTTTAGTTGTTTTTGCAGTTGCACTGTTGTTTATCAAGACGCAGATAAATGAATCTTGAACAGCATTGAGTCTTCAACATCAAGTCATTGATACGAATGAGTGAACGTTTTGTTTCAGAAAAAGCGTTCTTTTTTTTCATTACGGGAATAATGCATGATAGAAACCTTAGAATTGATCTATTTTGGAGGCTACCCTCATGCGCTGGTTTATGAAACAGTGGTTTCATCGTTTTTTTGAAGATAAAGTATTCGATTTGTCTGCACAGCTTGCCTACTATTTTTTAGTCTCTTTGTTTCCTTTTATTTTTCTTATCTTTACCGTCCTGAGCTTTTTGCCTATCTCATCCGCTTATGTTCTTTCTCTTTTCCAGTCTATTGCACCAGAAGAAGCATATACTTTACTAGAGTATAATCTAGTTGCTGTTTTGGATGAACATAGAGGCGATGTTTTATCTCTATCATTAATCATTATGATCTGGCTCGCCACTATTGGGACACATGCCATCATCCGTGTGTTCAACCAAGCCTATCAAGTAGAAGAGAGCCGGCCCTTTTTTAAAGAACTCATCTTAGGCATGTTCTTAACGTTCGGGCTTGTTATTGCGGTTATTACAGCTCTTTTACTGCCTGTTTTTGGACGAACGATCGGGGTATACATATTTGAACGAACAGGGTTTTCACATCCCGTCTGGCATATCTGGGAGACTGCGCGTTATGTGATCGGCTTTTCCGTTCTGCTTTCTATCTTTTCCGCTTTGTATAGATTTGCACCAAACGTAAAACTCACTTTTCGCAACGTTTGGCCTGGGGCTATTTTTTCAACGGCTGGATGGCATTTGTTTTCCTATCTTTTTTCTTCATATGTACTTATTTTTGATTACGGACAAATATACGGAAATTTAGGCGCATTATTAACATTGATGGTGTGGTTCTATATCTCTGCCATGATCTTAATTGCAGGCGGACAGTTGAATGCGATACTGGCTTTAAAATGGCAGTTGAAAAATAAAAAAGATTTTTGAAAACTTCACTTTCTTCAATTGACTTTTTCACATTATCGTAACATCATTGTGTATATACGAAGAATTTACATCTTTTTTTTCGGTCATAATGGATAATGATACCAAAATGCTGACTGGATAAAAATTACGGGGATTGGGGCTGGAAAATGACTGTAAAAAACTTAATCTTATTACTCGTTTTGCTTGCCGGAATCGTCATCTTTGTCTTTTACAGTATACCTCTCCTTCTCGCATTGCTTACGGCTATAATGCTAGAACCAGTAGTGAAATTGTTTATTAGACTTTTTAAAGGCAGACGATTATTGGCCGTCACTGTTACATTTATATTGTATCTTGCTGGTTTCGGAATACTTTCTTACTGGCTAACAACAACGCTTGTTATACAGGTGATTGAGTTTATAACAGTTCTTCCATCCTACTCTGTTCATCTGTTTGAAGTAGCAGAAAATACGTTTTATGAAATGGAAAACTTTTATGCTACATTACCTCCTGAAGTGGTCAGAACGCTTGAAGAGGGATTAGTAGGTTTAAAGGATTATGGGGTTGAAACAGCAAAAAATTTAACTTCAGGTATTTTAGGGTTGATCACTGCCATTCCTGGATTACTGATCTATTTTATCATTTACGTAGTCGCAGTATTTTTATTTTCACTGGACCTCCCACGGCTTTATGCCGAGTTTCTTAACTTGTTCACAACATCTGCACGTGAAAAAGTTGAACTGGTCTTTAGTCAATTATCCAGAGCAACCGTAGGGTTTTTTAGAGCACAAATCATCTTAAGCTTCGTTACATATCTATTAGCTTTAATAGGGCTAATGATTTTAGACGTAGAGTATGCGGTTATACTCGCTCTGTTAATCGTTATTGTTGATATTCTCCCTATCCTTGGTACAGGTTCGTTCCTAGTTCCGTGGGCAGCGTACTCTTTCTTTATCAACAATAATGATCATCTTGCTTTCGGACTTTTAATCATGTTCGGTGTAATTACGATTGTCCGAAGAATCATAGAACCGAAAATACTAGGATCAAGTCTTGGGATATCTGCACTGGCTGCACTAGTTTCGCTCTATATTGGTTTCCAGCTCTTAGGTTTTATTGGTTTAATTGTTGGTCCTGCAATCGTCATCATATACGAAGCGTTAAGAAGTGCAGGATTTATTAAAATTAAAATTGATTTTTAAAGAAGCAAACCATGAAAACGTGTTTCCTTTTAAGAGGAAATGCGTTTTTTTCTAATTAATAGGTTAGAAACACCTACTATGTTGGGAATTATAGAAATGAAGGAAAACAAATGCGAAATTCATACGAATACTTTACTTGGTGAATAATTATTGGAGGAATCTTGATGAGCACTGCAACAAAAGAACGCGATTATTACTTTGACAACGCAAAGTTTATACTTATTTTCCTAGTCGTGTTCGGGCACTTTATTTCCCCGATAAAAAGTCAAAACGATTGGCTTTACACGATTTATAACTTTATTTACACGTTCCATATGCCTGCCTTTATCCTTATCGCAGGATTTTTCACAAAAGGAGTTTGGCGTGACGGCTATCTGCCTAAAATCTTTAAAAAAGTTCTTATTCCTTATTTAGTTTTTCAGTTAATCTACAGCTTTTTCTATTATGATTTGTATGGCAAGAGTGAAGTGAAATTAGACTTTTTCTCACCGCATTGGACACTTTGGTTCTTGTTGAGTTTGGTTTTTTGGAACGTACTATTAAAAGTCTTTGTCAAGATGAAATATCCGCTCGTACTTGCCATTGGAATTGGTGTTGCTGTAGGTTATATTCACGACATCGGAACATTTTTAAGTCTGCTTCGAACGTTTGTCTTCTTCCCAGTATTTCTGCTGGGACATCTGCTTGAGAAGAGAGACTTTAAGAAGATCCTAAAGCCAACAGCAAAAGCGGTATCAGCTGCATTCCTAATTGTTTTATTTATCGCATATCATTTTATTTTTCCGGATGGTACAAAAGAATGGCTGTTGTCCTCATCTTCATATTCTGAAATCCTTGGATATAATACGTGGTACGGTGGGTTTATTAGGCTAGGGATGTACGGGGTGATGTTTGCTGCTACATTCAGCTTCTTAGCACTGTTGCCACGCCGAAAACTGTTTTTCACGGAGTTTGGTGAACGGACATTATATATCTACTTGTTGCATGGATTTGTGCTGAAGTATTTATTTACAACTGATTTATTTGCATCGATAGAAGAAAATGGTGCATACTTTATGATTCTTTTCTTAGCTGTTATCGTGACACTGTTTTTAGCGAGCAAACCTGTTATTGCTCTGGCACAGCCGTTCATTGAACTGCGCTGGTCAAAGCTAAAGAAGTTATTAAAACCAAAGCCTTCTCAGCCAAGAGAGAGTGAAAGTTAAACAAAGAAAAAAACGCAGCTTGCATAAACGCTGCGGTTTTTTTGTATGTTTAAATTTTTAGTTCTTATGAGGGGTTGATATCCGCTCCAGGTGCTCGCTTTCCGCGGGGGGTGCGGTGAGCCTCCTAGCGCTTTGCGCTTTCAGGAGTCTCACCTGCCCCACTCATCCCGCAGGAGTCTCGCACCTTACGCTCCAATCAACTTATCTAAGAAGAAAGTAATATTAAAAAGCAAACATCCTAGAGCATAAAAGGAGCTGCTTCCAAAACAACTGTGCAGCATGAATCTTCAACGCAAGATTCTTAAGCTGCAGGCACGCACCTTAAACTTCAATTAATTTAAACTAGATGCTCCTGCACTTACGTCTAGATCATATGCCCCGCTTCCTCTGCTTGATGAGACTTTTACCTGATAGACTCCTGTGGTTGTCGGCTTGAAGAACGCATGATCTTGACGTTCGTTTTGCGATGAACTAACTACTGTTTTCCCGCTTGGGTCAATTAAAGATACTGTATAGTTGTGTGATGCTGGGAAGATGAACCATCCAGGGCTATAGTTTTCAGTGATAACAGTCATTGAAACCGGATATGATGTTGACGTTACATTGAGTGAGAAAGTTTGGGATCCACCTGAACTCAAACTGCCGCGCTTATAAAAATGATCAGGTAAAGCAGGGCCTGATCCACTTAAGCCGCCTGCTGTTTTAACTGCAGCATGTCCGTCTAGTCTGCCATAACCGTATTCATTATCTTTACCTGCCTTTCCAAAATCGATAGCCGTAGAGTACAAAGCATTTTTTATTTGCGGTTCTGTGATTGAAGGATTAGCATCATGCATGAGTGCAATTGTCCCTGCAGTAAAAGGGGTTGCCATACTTGTACCGCTATATGATATATATTGATTGCCTGAGTTCGCTTTTGCTGCTGTAATGTTATATCCTGGTGCAAATATATCTGGCTTCACTCTGCCGTCAGCCGTTGGACCTCTAGATGAGAAATATGCCAGATTAAATCCACCTTCACCAAGATCAGCGCCTGCTCCAACTGTGATCGCCTTATCAGCCGCTCCCGGTGATCCAATTGTAGATGAAGATGGTCCTGAATTCCCTGCTGCAACCGCTACAGCAAGTCCAGCAGCAGATGCATTGTTTACCGCTACTGAAGTCGCATCTTTTCCATCTGAACTTCCAGATGTACCAAGGCTAAGGGAAATGACCTCAATTCCGTATGTATCTTTATTTTGAACAGCCCAATCAATACCAGCTGTAACTGTACTCATGCTTCCTGACCCGTTGCTGTCCAAAACTTTTACACCGACTAAAGCTGCTCCTGGTGCAACTCCTTTGTTAGCAGGATTGGCATCCCCTTCACCCGCAACGATGCTTCCACAGTGAGTCCCGTGACCATTGTCATCATAAGGTGCAGTACGATTGTTCACTAGGTCTTTCCAGCCAATTACTTTTCCGCCATCCAGATCAACGTGTGATGCATCAATTCCAGTATCAATGACAGCTACTACACTGTCATTTTTAGTGTATGAACGCTCATTCCCATCTCTGTCACCTGTCAGTCCATAATCAGCACGTGCTTTAGCGGTACCAAACCAATTGTTTGCCGTTTCTAAATTCATTTGAACTGGCGCGTCGTATTCAACCTGTTTTACAAAAGGCAAATGCTCAAGAAGCAAAACCTGCTTTTTGGTCATGGTTGCTGCCATCCCGTTAATGACTTTGTATTCAAATGATTTTTTGAAAACACCAATCTTTGAAGACAGCTTTTCGAAAGCCTTTCCTTGTGCAAATTCTTCATTAAACTGAATAATAACGGGTACCTTTTCATCAGCACTCAGCTGCTCCAGCTTACTTTCAAGATTATCGAATAGTTTGTTTTCATTGAGATTTACCATTGCCTCTGATAGTTTTTGATCAGTTACCTGTTTCGGACTTTCTGCCATGACCGAGAAAGGTGTAAGCATAATCGTCGCCGCTAAAAATGTCGTCGTTGCAAATTTACTCTTGTTCACCCTAAAACCTCCTACTTCCTATTTAATCTGAAAATTTCGTCACTTGTTGGTGATTACTTCCATATTAAACAGAAATCGGATGAATGAGGATAAGGCATAGGGTTGATTTTTAGAGTCGGTACGATGTCGTCTTTTTTTGACAAAAAGGTATCTATTTAGTAAGTTTGTTTGGTTTATTTAACCTCTTTTATACTTCTAAAGTAGTATACGGCGCTTTTTTCTCTACGCTGAACCAAAAATCCCACTTGGAAAGAACTTGTTAGAGGAGATTTGAATAGCTGCTCCGTGAAACGAAGAGCAAGCTGCGCGGAAATGGACCTTAACGGTTTGGAACCCCTGCGCAAATATAAGTTTTTTCATTTTCTCCATGGACCAGTTGATTGGAGTGGAAGGTGTGAGACTCCTGCGGGACGAGCGGGCAGGTGAGACACTTAAGAGTGAAACGTCCGAATGTCGCTCACTGCCTGCCCCGCGGAAAGCGAAGCACCTGGAACGGAAATCAACCTCTATCAAAAAAATGAAAAGCCCGCCAAAAATGGCAGGCTTCCAAAATAACCTTAAGACCCATGCTTATAATACTCTTGTTTTGCTTCTGCCAACACACGCAGCGGCAGTTTATCTGCAAGTTTAAATGCCTCTTTTTCGTTCAGTTCAAGCGTCTTAACCAGCTTCTCTATCTTTTCCTCAGATGGAATCATTCTGCCTTTTTCAATATCGGCCATATACTGCGGCGTAATGCTTAGTCTGCGAGCTAGCTCGGATTTACTTAAGCCTTTTTGATTTCTCGACATCTCAATAAATTTTCCAAAATCACTCATTTCGTTGAACCTCCTTCTCTCTTGTTATAGAAAAGCGTGAACTGCATGATGATATAAGCAGCTAAACGGCTCGTCATATTCCGAAAATCAAGGGTTGGATCGATCTCTACAATGTCCATGCCTTTTACAGATGAATCTTGTGCGAGCCATTGAATCCCTTCAATTAATGAATCACTGTCTAATCCTCCTGGACCAATTGCTGGACAACCTGGTGCATAGGCTTGGTCCAACACGTCCATATCCAGTGAAATATATATGTTATCTGTTGTCTGTTTTAACTGGTCAACTGATTTTTGCAGCAATGAAAGAAGACCTTCTCTTTTGATATCACCCATCGTGTTTACGGTAACTCCTTGGTCTTTTGCATAATCATGATATAATCTTCCATTTGAGAAATCACGAATTCCAATCTGTATAAGCTGATTACCACTGATCACACCATTTTCAATCAGCTGGCGGAATGGTGTTCCGTTCGATGGGCCGCCATCTTCTGTATTTCGGAGATCGAAATGGGCGTCGAACTGGATGATACCTACCTTGCCTCTTGTTTCTTGAAAGGCTTTTATCGCTCCAGCGGATACCGAATGATCTCCGCCAAGGGTAATAACCATCGCATCCTTATGCTGATATTGTAGATCTTTTAACGCTGAATAAATACGTGATTGAGACTCAAACAGATCCGTCACATGCATTTCGATATCTCCAAAATCGGTAATGATGTGATCCCACATATCGATTTCTTCTTCAATGCTATAAGTAGAAAACGCATGCATCATCGTACGAATCGTTTGGGGTGATAAATGAGCGCCTGAATGAGAGATGGATGTTTTAGAGAGCGGAGCACCTGCGATTGCTACTCCTCTGACTTCCTCTCCTGCCCACGGCCGCAAAAGCTGACCGGCTTTTTTAATGCCACGATCGGTAAATGGCGCTGAGCCTGATTTACTTAGAAAGGGTATAGTTTGCATGCACATCTCCCTTTCCAACTACCAGCTTTCCTTTTTTCCAGACTTTATGCACATGGTTAACGCCATAATGATATGGAACATACTTATAGTTTGGTACATCCCATAATACGAGGTCTGCCTTTCTTCCTTCTTCTAAACTGCCAGCCACATCACCGCGTCCAATCGCAAAAGCTGCGTTAACCGTTACAGCATTCCAGATTTCTTCTGGTGTCATCTTCAGCTTCAATGCTGCCAGATTCATGATGAACTGCAGGTTTTCAGTCGGTGAACTTCCAGGGTTAAAATCGGTAGAAAGAGCAACTGCTGCACCGCTTGTGATCATGTCTCGAGCTGGTGCAAACTGATCTTTTCCTAAATAAAACGTTGTGCCTGGCAAAAGAACCGCAATCGTATCTGACTCCCCAAGCATGCGAACACCGCCACGACTCGCTCCTACTAAGTGATCTGCTGAAACAGCACCAATCTCACAAGCCATCTCAGTTCCGCCAAGCGGGTCGATCTCATCAGCATGAATCTTTACTCCAAATCCAGCTGTTTTGGCTTTTTGTAAAAACACTTTAGATTGTTCGACCGTAAATACGCCTGTCTCACAAAAAATATCTACGAACTCTGCTAAACCTTCTTTTGAAATAACACTTAGCATCGAGAGCATTTCTTCTAAAAATGCATCCGGTCTCCCCTTATAATTTTCAGGGATTGCATGCGCGCCTAAAAATGTGGACACAAGGTCAATTGGGTGCGTTTCATTCAGTTTCTTTGCCACTCTCAGCTGCTTCAGTTCTGTTTCCTTATCGAGTCCATACCCGCTTTTTGCTTCCATGGTCGTGACACCGTATGTTAAACATCTGTTTAAATGGAACAGCCCTTTTTCATAAAGAGCTTCTTCAATTGTTTCACGGGTCGCTTTAACGGTGGAATGAATTCCGCCGCCTTGCGCCAAGATTTCTAAATAAGGGACACCTTGCTGTTTTAGTGCAAGCTCATGCTCACGTGATCCCCCAAACACAAGATGTGTATGAGGGTCTACTAAGCCTGGTGATAACAATTTATCTGCTGCATCAATCGTTTCTTTTGCCTGTAGTGATTCCGCTTCTTCAGCTGTTCCAATAAAAGCGATAATGCCATCTTTTATTCCAACTGCACCGTTATCAATGATTTTAAGCTCATTCATTTCCGTTCCGCGAAGCGCTCTTCCCTTACTTTCTGGGACAACCACCTGTCCGGCCAAAATCAAAGTATCTAGCATTTTCCACACTCCTTTTTATTTCTCGATCATCGGCAGGTCAACGCCTTTTTCTTTTGCTGTTTCTATTGCTAAGTCATAGCCTGCATCAGCATGTCTTACGATCCCCATTCCAGGGTCACTTGTTAATACACGCTCTAAACGGCGTGCAGCTTCTTCTGTTCCGTCTGCCACAACGACCATTCCAGCATGAAGGGAATAACCCATCCCAACACCTCCGCCATGGTGTACAGACACCCAGCTTGCACCATTTACTGCATTAATCATCGCGTTCAAAATTGGCCAGTCTGCAACCGCATCACTGCCATCAATCATTCCTTCTGTTTCACGGTTTGGCGAAGCAACTGAACCGCAATCCAAGTGATCTCGCCCGATCACGATCGGTGCTGACAGTTCTCCAGAAGCGACCATTTCATTGATGATTTTTCCAAACTTCGCGCGCTCTCCATACCCCAGCCAGCAGATACGTGACGGAAGGCCTTGGAACTGAACTTTTTCTTGTGCCATCTTGATCCATTTGCAGAGGTGCTCGTTATCACTAAACTCTCGTAAAATCACTTCATCTGTTTTTCTGATATCTTCCGGATCTCCCGATAACGCTACCCATCTAAAAGGTCCTTTTCCTTCACAGAACAATGGACGGATAAACGCTGGAACAAATCCAGGGAAATCAAAGGCATTTTTTACTCCTTCGTCGAAAGCAACTTGTCTGATGTTGTTGCCATAATCGAAAACAACAGCACCCTTTTTTTGCATCTCTAGCATCGCCTCTACATGAATCGCCATCGATTTCTTTGACTTTTCAATGTATTGGTCCGGGTTGCGTTTACGAAGTTCTGCCCCTTCTTCCATCGTGAACCCAACTGGCAAATAACCATGCAGTGGGTCGTGCGCAGATGTCTGATCAGTAACGAGATCAGGTATCTCACCCATCTCAATCATCTTTGGTAAAAGTTCAGCTGCGTTTCCTAACAGTCCGATGGACAAAGGCTCACCTTTTGCCGCATATTCTTTAGCCATCGTTAATGCTTCTTCTAAGCTTTCAGTCTTTTTATCTAGATATCTTGTGTCCAAACGGCGCTGAATTCTTGTTTCATCTACATCTATCGCGATCACAACACCATCATTCATCGTTACAGCAAGAGGCTGCGCTCCACCCATTCCTCCAAGACCGGCAGTTAGTGTTATCGTACCTTTTAAGGATCCGTTAAAATGCTTGCGTGCCGCTTCTGCAAACGTTTCATACGTTCCTTGCAGAATGCCTTGCGTTCCAATATAGATCCAGCTTCCTGCCGTCATCTGGCCGTACATCATCAGACCTCTTCTTTCTAAATCACGGAACGTCTCCCAGTTAGCCCATGCAGGAACAAGGTTAGAGTTTGCAAGCAAAACGCGTGGTGCATCAGTATGTGACTTAAATACAGCAACTGGTTTCCCTGATTGCACAAGAAGGGTTTCATCATTTTCTAAACGTTCAAGTGTTTCAATGATCTTATGATAAGAATCCCAGTTGCGGGCTGCTTTTCCGATACCGCCATAAACAACGAGTTCATCTGGATTCTCCGCCACTTCCCCATCTAAGTTATTCATCAGCATCCGGATGGCCGCTTCTTGAACCCACCCTTTTGCCGATAATTTTGTACCTCTAGCAGCTGATATAGAATGTTTTACGTTTGACATGTAAAAATACCTCCTTTTTAATGTGCTAACTTTTGAGCTTTTGTTCCGATTAAAATTTCATTCCAAGATTGGTCAAGAATCCATGAAGCAACAGCTTCCATGTCCCTGTGAAACATACGGTCACATTGGATTGTCGGACAAACAATTCTTCCATGCTCGTAAACTTTTTTAGTTTTTGGCGCGAGTTTTTCAGGTCCCCTGAAATCTGCCGCCTGCATCGCACAGATTAATTCTACTGCCAGCACTCTTCTTGCATTTGCAATGATCTGCGCTGCATGTCTTGAAGCAATCGTCCCCATACTTACATGATCTTCCTGGTTCGCTGATGAAGGAATCGAATCAACGCTTGCAGGGTGAGCAAGCGTTTTATTTTCAGACACAAGCGATGCAGCTGCATATTGCATGATCATCGCACCAGACTCAAGTCCAGGATTGGGACTTAGAAAACCTGGCAAGTCGCTTAGCTGGGGGTTGACCATTCGCTCGATGCGGCGTTCCGAAATATTCGCCCACTCCGCTGCTGCAAGCTTCAAGAAGTCCATCGCAAAGGCGATCGGCTGACCATGAAAATTACCGCCTGAGATAATCTTGTTGCCATTATCAAAAATCAGCGGATTATCAGTTGCAGCGTTCATTTCAATCTCAAGCTTTTCTTTTACATAACCAAGTACTTGCCAAGATGCTCCGTGTACTTGTGGGATGCATCTTAATGAATACGCATCTTGCACTCTGATTTCGCCTTGCTTAGTAGTAAGCTGACTGCCTTCTAAATATGCTCTAAGACGCTCAGCCACTTCTACTTGTTCTTTATATCCTCTTGCAAGATGCACGTCTTCATCAAATGCATCTGTTATTCCTCTTAAACTTTCAGTTGTTAAAGAAGCGATGGCATCTGCCATGAGCCCGATTCGTTCAGCCTCTATATATGCTGCAATCCCCTGAGCTGTCATGGCTTGTGTTCCATTAATTAAAGCAAGGCCCTCTTTAGCCGTTAACACAACGGGTTCAATACCAGCTCTCTTTAATGCTTCTTGACCAGGAAGACGCTCTCCTTTGTAATACGCCTCTCCTTCACCTACTAAGACCAGTGCTAAATGAGAAAGTGGAGCCAGATCACCGCTCGCTCCTAGGGACCCTTGCTGCGGAACAACAGGATGGACACTCTTCTCCACTAGCTCTAACAGCCGTTCAATTACTACAGGTCGGATACCCGAAAATCCTTTTAACAGCGCATTTGCTCTTAAAATAAGCATAAGGCGACTGATTGTCTCAGGAAACGGTTCCCCAATCCCACACGCATGGCTGCGAATCAGATTGATCTGCAATGTCTCAACATCATCTCTAGAAATAAAAACATCACTAAACTTCCCAAAGCCAGTCGTGATCCCGTATACCACTTTACCTTCAGCCACAATCTCTTCAACCGCTTTCCGGCTGTCAGCAACTTTTTTCATGCTGACCGGGCAAGCTTCTACGGGTTCGTTATCATGCAGAATCCACTTGATTTCTTCCATGGAAAGTGTATTACCTGTTAATGTAATCATCTTCATCCCTCATTTTCTAAGACTCTGTTTATAATCGATTTGACTCGCGGATATATGTTAAAAACTTGCGGAATTACGACTGAAATTCGCGGGATTATCGTTAAAACTCGCGGGATTAATTCTAGATCTCGCGGAATTAATGCTTATTTTTCATTTTTTACAATCGCAAGGTCCCCGAAAGCGAGAAATCAACCACTTTCATGAGCTTTTATTACAAACAAAAAGAGCGCACCCGAAAGAAACACTTTCGAATACGCCCCCTCATCACTAGTTGCTATGGGCACTATTTAAATATGATTAATACCGAGTCCGATCGCTTCATGCTCCAATCCTTTTACAGGAGCACCGATCGTTCCGTATAAAGCGACCGCTATCCAGTCCCCTTCTTCCTTCTTTTCATAAGGATTGCCGCGGACAACAATAAACCGTAAACCGACAGTCCTAAGAACCGTTCCTAGTTGAACCTGTCCTCTAGTCACTCCATGAAATGCTTCCATGATCGCATGGTAAAGGGAATGTGTTTCGCGATAAATCCCGCTTTGAATCACCTGTTCATTTTTGGCTGCTGTTTCAATCGCAGCTACTACCTTTTGAGAATCCATCGAACCGGCTTTGCCTACGCAATACTTCCAGCCCTGTTTTTCTATTTCAGGCAGATAGCTTTCGTCTAATACACCTAACATAGCCATTTTTCCAATCAATCGCTCGTTCGATAATGCCATTTCATGAACCACTCTTTCTGCTCACGGCTAATAACTATCTCTAGTGTATGCGTTTACAATTTGTCCGTCAATTCCCTTTCAACAACTTATCACGGCACTACAGTAAAGAAAAAGACATGTATAATCTATCAATCTAGCGGTAAGAATGTAAGTAAGAATATAACGGAATGAGGGTTGTAACATGTTAAACGTACAAAAAGAAATTGCACTTGCTTCAATGTCACGAACACCGCAGTTTGAGGAAAATGCGAATGACTTTTTTATTGCTTATGACAAAGGACATAACCCTATATTGCTCTTGCCTACAACCAAAGGTTTTCTTCCAGATGGCCAACTTTATGCCATCTCATTTATAAAGAAGGAAAACAACTCCTACCAATTTACGCTCTCAGATAAAATCATGCCTTTTTCAATGGAAGAAGCTACACTCATACACGATCAGCTCGGATTCTTCTTCGGCCCTGAAAACAATATGTTAACAAGTTTTTTCAAAGGTGACATATATGGCGCGTATGTTGTTTGGGCGAAGCATATGGTTAAACAGCTGATCAACGAAACCCTGCAAAATTGGCATAACACTTCTGATGATTTCCAGCGAGAGAAACATAAAAATCGGCTAACCTTGCTGCTTCAAGCTTAAATCTCCTTTGTATAAATGCAAAAACTGCTAAGCCACTTCATCTTTACTTCAGGTGAGAGGTTTAGCAGTTTATTTATTTAAATCAAGTAGTCGGTGATGCTTGCTCGTTATTTTTTCTTTTCTTTTTTAACTGTTTTTTGAAGAACGTTGCAATAAATATGAGTGGAATATAACTGACCGCCAAGTAAAAACCGATTTTGTTCGTGTAATTATTGAGCAAATTGATTTTTAATCGAGTATCTAAGAAAATACAGGCAACTAATACAAGAGCTAATAAAACGATAAGCGTTACATGCTGACGGATGTTCAACATTAGTTTTGCTACCCGGCTCGAGGACCATATTGCAAGTGTAATATTGGGAAGGATCACAAGGCACCACATGGATACGAACACAAAGTCAAAACGCTCCACAAATGACACTTGTACGATTTTCACCATAGAAAGCGTTGCCCATATATTTCTGGCCAACTGTTCCTGACTAAAGAAAGCAAACGAGAACAGCGTAACCAGTAAATACATCATAAAGGTAAAGATATTAGCATGATGCGCAAATTTTTGAGAACGTTTTGCGTTTTTTATAAATGGATAAAAAACGAGCAGCGTCTCAAATCCGAGGTAACTGAGCATCATGTTTTTCGTTGCTGATAAATAATCTTTGAGGTTTTCATCAAATACAGGCAACAGATTAGAAAAATGAGTGAACTCTAGTGGATAAACCAACAAGAGGATTAATCCTAATGGAATGACGACTCCTAAGAAACAGATTCCTGCAACTGTTCGAAAACCTGAAGAAACGACGTAATATGTTAATAAGAGAAAGACAACAGCGATCTTCCAAGTACTTAAGGTAGGAAACATCCATACTTGTATCACTTCGATATACGTTCTTAAAACAGTAATGGACCATAATAGAAAGTAAAGTAAAAGAGCGAGATTAAACATGTTACCAAGAAGCCGGCCAAACAAAGATTTATGGATGGTCACGATATCTCCGTCACCATTGTCAAGCACATAATAGATCATCCATATAAGTATATGTACAAAAGCGGCTGCGATAATGACCGAGATCCAAGAATCATAACCAGCATATTTTGCAATGACTCTCTGATAACCTAGAACTCCAACACCAACTTGTTCAGAATGCACAAGGAAAAAGACAAGAAAGGGAGACACGAGAAAAGCTTCTTTAATTTTTTGCATGACGATTTCCCGTCCTTTCTGCTGAAATGCTTATAAATCTTGTTTTAGCATTCCCAACAGAAAAGTCTTTAACCCATAAATAGCCAAAAAAGCTAACTCATGAAAAGGGATTATCCCTTCTGAGTTAGCTTTCATTCTTTTACCCTGTAAATACTTCACCATCAGGATAACGAATATTATCTTTTGATTGTTTGGCTAGACTAAACGCCAATGTTAATGGACCTAACTTTCCGAAAACCATAACAGCACAGATGACTGCTTTTCCAATAACAGTTAGATCTGGGGTAAGCCCCATACTTAACCCTACCGTACCAAAAGCAGAAATGACTTCAAATACGATCATCATAAAAGAGGTGTCTTTCTGGACATATGTGATAATAAACAATGCTGCAAAAATAAACAAAATGGAAATGGTTGTGATAGCAAGTGCTCTATACACGACTGCATTTCTAATGGTTCGTTTCATAATAACTGTATCTTCTTTGCCTTTCAAAAATGCTGCAACAGTAAAAAGAATAACTACAAATGTTGTCAGCTTAATTCCTCCACCTGTTGAAGTACTCCCTGCTCCAACAAACATTAAAAGAATCATTAACAAAGATGTATCAGGATTTATCGCAGTCATATCGATAGAGTTAAATCCTGCTGTTCTTGGAGAAACACCTTGAAAGTAAGAAGCCCAAAATTGCTCTATACCTGAAAGCATTCCGATTGTTTTAGGATTATTAAACTCAAATAAGTAAAAAAGTAAAATAGAAATCACATTGATGATTACTGTGGAAATCAGCATGACTTTCGTATGAAGGGAAAGGGTTTTCCATCTTCGGCTTACCCACATATCAACCAACACAGTAAAACCAATCCCACCGGTAATAAACAGGAACGATATAACGAGGTTCATTGTCGGATCTCCCACATATCCCATTAACCCATCTGACCAAAGCGAGAATCCTGCGTTATTGTACGCTGATATTACGTGAAATACGCTGTAGTATATTCCTTTATAAAATCCTAAATCAGGTATAAGTCTTACCGAAAGAACAATAGTAGCAACCATTTGAATACTGATCGAAAACAAGAATAAGTTTCGTACTAACCTAATTACCCCGCCGATCGACGGTTGATTTAATGCCTCTTGCATAAGAACCCTTTGCTTAATGGATATTTTCCTGCCCATCATAATGACGACTAAGGAAGCAAAGGACATAACGCCGAGTCCTCCAACTTGAATCAAAAACAGAATTACAATTTCACCAAACAAGGTAAATGTAGATCCTGGATCAACCGTAGCAAGTCCTGTTACGGTTGCAGCAGATGTTGCGATAAAGAAGGCATCTATCCATGATAGGGCTTTTTCATGAGCAATGGGCAGCTTCAATAAACAAGTACCTACGAAAATAAGAAATAAGAACAGCAATGCTAAAAATTGAGGAGGACTCAATTTAATCGGATTGTGCAAGAATCGCTTACGATTTTTCACATGCAGTGCCAAAGCTTACACTCCTTCATCCTCGAAACGATTTAGGTCCTCATTTTTCCCAATGACAACCAGAATATCTCCATACTCTAAAGAAACATCTGCAATAGGAGAAACATGTATTTCATCTCCACGTTTAATGGCAACAATGTTACATCCATAACGCGCACGCACATCTAGATCTGTAAGCGTCTTGTTCACAAGTTTGTCCGTTACGCCAATTTCAACAATACTATGTTCATGTGATAGTTCAATGAAATCAATAATTTTTTCTGAAGAAATAAGCTGTGCAACTCTGAGTGCCATGTCACGCTCTGGGTGGATAATGCGGTCTGCACCTAGCTTTTCCAATACTTTATGATGATAATCATTCTGGGCTTTTACCCAAACTTTGTTAACGCCCGCTTCTTTTAAAAGCAAGGTAGTCAAAATACTTGCTTGAATGTCTTCTCCGATTGAAACAATAACATGGTTGAAGTTTCGAATGCCTAGAGATTTCATTACCTTTTCATCTGTTGAATTGGCTTGAACCGCTTGAGTTGCGATCGTTGCAAATTCATTTACTTTTTCCATATCATTATCAATTGCTAGGACATCGTAGCCCATAGTGGCAAATTCTCTACAAATGCTGCCCCCAAAGCGACCAAGTCCAATTACGGCAAACTGTTTTTTTTTCATTACGATTCTCCCCTTAACTACATGAAGTTTTCCTTCGTTGTCCTCTAGCCTTGCTGGTTAAGAGGTTCTGTAAATCAGTAAAAAAACGCAAAAAAAGACCACACAAAAAAGCGGGTCCGGTTTTTCACCAAATTGACCTCTCCAGTGACATGACGCTTACGGGGTTAGCTGTCGGATTAGGGATTGGAGTATCCCTTTTTGCGTAAAGCAAAATTCACCCCAAAAAATTGGTTCCCCCGTTTCACAGTAGTTTTACCATAAAAACAACTGTAAATTCAGCGATCTAAAGCCTGCTAAATTTTGAATTACATATACTGTAATCCTCCATCTTTTAAATGTCAATCCATTTTTATAGTGTTAACAAATACTTTACATTTTTCCTGAAAATTGAAGAACCAAAACTACGATTCCAACGATCCATACATAGATCGCAAACCCTTTAAGCGTGCCGGTTTGCAGAAGTTTAATCATCCATTTCACAGCAATATATCCGAAGATTGCTGATGCTAACGTACCAATCGCAAGCGCTGAAAAAGAGATCGGTGGCTGTGCACCCGTGAAAAGATCTTTTGACTGAAGAACAACCCCACCTGCAATGGATGGGATGGAGAGTAAAAATGAAAAGTACGCTGCTGCTTTTTTATCGATTTTACAAAATAACGCCGCTGCAATTGTGAGACCAGACCGGGAAACTGCCGGAAGAATAGCCGCTCCTTGAAATGTTCCGATCACTAGAGCATCGCGTATTGTAATGTCACCAATTCCTTTGTACCCGTTCCGTTTATAAGAATCAGCCCACCATAACAATAATCCTGTCAGCAAAAACTCCCATCCGACGGTTATCCCTGTTTTAGAGATTTCTTCAAAAAAACCTTTAAAAGCCAGTCCGATTATAGCAGTTGGAATCGTTCCTGCAATGAGCAGAATTCCGATTTTGCTGAACGGCCTTCTTATAACTTCTAAAATCTCTTTTCCATAGACGGTCATAACGGCAATCAGTGTACCAATATGCAGCATACTATCAAGGAATAGTCCCGCTTCCTCCAGCTGAAATACTTGCCTTCCTAAGAGCAAGTGCCCTGTCGAGCTCACAGGTAAAAATTCAGTTAAGCCTTGGACAATACCTAATATTAGGGCCTCGAGCCAATCCATAAAAAAATCCCCCTCTATAAATGGTCTCGTACAACCTATTCTATAAAGGGGTTTTCTATGCTATGTTTTCTAATAGGCGGCGAATCTCTTCGTCAGTTTCGTTTCTGCGGTACTCACGTATTAAGGATACGATCCGTTCCTCTAATCTTCACTTCCTCGACCTTCTTGCCTCTAAGAAAACATCTATCCTAATAGGCGGCGAATCTAAATTTTATAGAACGCCTGAGAACAGACGAGAAAACGACTCTTTCGTTCTTTCCCAAAGCCCTCTTTTATAAAATTCAACCGGGCGAATTTTTGTAGATTCTTCCATGTCTTCTTCGTACTGTCGAACCAAATCATTAACAGAAGACGTATTCAGCAGGAACACGTTCACTTCAAAGTTCAGATGGAAACTTCTCATATCCATATTTGCCGTACCAATCGATGCTGTATCACCATCAATAATGATTACCTTTTGATGCAAAAATCCTTTTTTATACGAATAGATCTCGATTCCTGAGCGTAAAAGTTCTGGATAATAAGAGCGGGTCGCATATTGAGTTAAGAATCCATCGTTAATTTCCGGAACCATTAACCGGACTTGAACTCCTTTTTTGGCAGCCACACGAAGAGCAGTCCGGATTGCTTCATTCGGAACGAAATATGGTGTTGCGATCCAGATGGATTTTTCCGCGCAGGAAATTAAAGAATAATAAAGATCACTCATTATCCCGAGCTGCGTATCTGGTCCGCTCGCTACAACGTGAACGGTGCCGTCTCCTTCTGCCGAGTGTGCTGCCGTAAGGTGATCATCTTCTAATAAGTCCTCACCGCATACATACTCCCAATCCATTAGAAAAATAGCATGCAGAACTTGAACAGCTTCTCCTTCCATGACCATATGCGTATCGCGCCAAAAGCCGATATCAGGATCTTCACCTAAATACTCAACACCAACATTGAGGCCTCCAACAAAACCTATTTTTCCATCAATCACAATAATTTTACGGTGATTTCGGAAGTTTAGTTTTTGGTTAAAAAATCCATAACGAACAGGTAAAAATGCTTCTACAAGAACACCAGCCTTTTTCATGCGATCAATATCATGCTGCTGAAGCGATAAGCTACCTATTCCATCATACAAAAATCTGACTTTAACACCTTCGTTTGCTTTTTTTATCAAAAGATCGATAATATCCTTCCCAAGCCGGTCGGAGCGAAAGATATAATATTGAATGTGTATATATTCCTTCGCCTCTTGTAACCGTGCAATGATCTCAGGAAACGTTTCTTGACCATTCTGTAAAATTTTCGTATCCGTGCGTCTGTTAATACGAGTAAGCGTGATGTGATGAGCATGTTTAGCGAAACATTGCTGATGCCTTTTCAAATCACTAAAATCCGGTTTCTCTTCTTGCTTAGAAACCCTGATCCACTCATCCCTGTCTTTTTTTCTTTTCGATTTAAACAGATGACCTTTTAAGTAAAGTTGCCCCGAATAAAGGTAAAACATATACCCTACAAATGGGAACAGAATCAAAACATAAATCCATAGAAGCGTGTGCTGAGCTGTTCTGTTTTCGAGCATTAACGAATAAATCGTGTACAAAATAACGGCAATGTAAAGGAGCCCGAATGCTGCTTTAATAATTACATATCCTTCTGCAAAAAAAACGATGTATAAACAGACGAGTAACAATAGTGTGAGGAAAAATTCCCATATTCGTTTCATGCACTAGCTCCTTTTTCAATCTTCTCTTTACCTCTTTTATTCCCTTACCCTTGTAAATAAAACAAAAGCACCTCTCTTTTTATACCATTTTTTCTTAGGATTTGCAGATATCATGACTGTTATGAAATAAGTACCGTTTCGATCATTCGAACGGCTCCCATGCACAGACTCCTCGATGGCACTTAATGTCGACTTTTACGAAAATACTGTCCACTTTTTGAGTTTTACTGTCCACTTTCGCTGATTTACTGTCCACTTTTATAAATTTACTGTCCACTCTGCTATTTTTACTGTCCACTTTAATTTTCCGCAAAAAAAGAAACACATAAAAAAACTCCAAAGGTTATCACCACCTCTGGAGTCATTTAACCTTATTCAGCTTTCGCTCCATTTTGCTTCCAATAGTACTCTGCTACGGCATCAGCTACAGCTTCAGCACTTCTGTATAGCTCATCCATGTTGTTGTCGACGCCTCCGAATTCAATGAGAAGAGCATTTTCGGATAAGTCTTGATTGTAGACGCCGTTGCCAGTGGTTTTGTTTTTGCCGATTACCCCACGGCTTAATCCTGGATATTTCTTATCTAAAATCGCATTAATTTCCTGTGCTGCTTTTTGGTTTTTCTCAAAATTAGGATTAGCAGTTCCGATTACAAACAGCGTACGTGCATAAGATTTCCCATTAATTTCGGTTGTTGTGGATTTTCCTCTTAGCGAGTCACGATGCAGATCAAAGATCAGGTCTATATCCTGATTGCTCGCCATTGCACTTTGAACGAGCGTACGTGACATCGGGTAACTTTTTCGATAGTCTGTATTATTTTTCTTCAACAGTTCCGTCATGTTGGTATAATCAACGGTTGTTCCAATTCCTCTCGCCTCAAGTTCCTCGCCTAATTTTTTCCCGACCATCGTAATATTTACTTTGGAATGAATGGCATGGTCTGGATTTGTGACTCCTTTCAAGTGAGGTAAAAAGGACTCCCAGCTGTGTGAATGATAGATATAGGCGATCTTCTTACCGCTCGTCGTTTGCCCTGGCGGATTTTGTGGCTCAGTGGGATCAGGATCTTCTAAACGCTCCATGTCTTGAACCTCTGCTTCTTCACCGCTTAACAACAGCTCCATTGGCGGCGGTGACTCGTACGCCAAGTTCGTATAATCCGTTCCTTCCCCAGCGACAATGATCGTGGAATCGTAGAGCGCAAATCCTGGCAGTTCGTTTCCCAGCAGGCTTCGAATGTCCCCAGGTTTTATGCTTGTAGTAAGCTCGAACAATACACTCGATAATGCAGGCGGTTCACTCTCTTTCGGCAGTTCTTGCGTAAAGTATCTGTTTTCCCAGCCTATGAAATAGACAAGTGCCTCTCCAGAAAACTCCGTTAGCCATTTGTGCATAGTCGAAGAACTCAACCTGTATTTGTGCTCAAAAGATGTGATAAAACTAGTGGCAATCACAATAAATAGCATGGCTCCAGCAAGTAATAAAGGTAACCGTTTCATATTCAATTGCGGGGTAAACATGTATAGCCCTCCACTTCTGTTTGCGTTTCTATCACATCCTATGCACGTAAAAATTTAAATAGAATCAAATCTATGAATAAATAATAGAGATTACGTTGCTTTTAAAATTTATCTCTATTAGAAAAGTTGGTATAAGTTATTTTGCCCTCATTGAGAGATAAGAGGAGAGTGCAAGGTGTGTGCCTAACACCTAAGAAAGTTATCGAGAGGTATGGGATAAGAAAGCATGCTACGTGGATCTTAAGAGACGCATGAGCACACATCTTTTTGAATGGTTCTTTTCCTAAAAGTTTGTTGCTTCAGAGGCAATTGGTTCAATTCTCTTCTTTGATAAGTTGATTGGAGTGCAAGGTGCGAGACTCCTGCGGGACAAGCGGTCAGATGAGACCCTTAAAGGCGCAGAGCGGCAAGGGGCTCACCGCCTGCCCCGCGGAAAGCGAGCAGCCTGGAGCGGAAATCAATCTCTTTCAAGAGCAACAACGAATGCAAAAGAAGCCCTTTATTTTATTTAATATGTTTAAATACTTTTAAGCGCAAAAAAAAACCAGTTACTCAACTGGTTTGTGATGTGAAGACAAGCTTATCCGTTTCTGTATGATGATTTCCACTCGCAAGCTTCTCATAAATATCAATAAAAATCCCTAACTCTTCAGGTGACAAATGATTTAGGTAACTGCTTATTGAATCGACTCTTTCATTTTCAGCCTCTCTTAAAATTTCGTGTCCTTCGTCCGTAATCTCTAAATACACAATTCTACGGTCTAGGTCACTTCGGTAACGACTTACATACCCACGCTTGTACAAACGATCCGCACCAACAGTTATCGCACTTGGTTTAACACCCATATAATCAGCTAATTTTGAAACGGTCCATTTATTTCTAATGCATAATGTCTTTAAAAGTACGAATTGTGTTTTCGTTAGTTCCTTTTCAATTGCAATTTCCGGGTGCAAACGCTTTGACACAATATAATGTACTCTTTCCAATCTCTCCACATAGGATTTCAAATCCTTATTCCCCATACTATGAACCTCCAGCCTCTAAGTTGAAATGCGAATATTATACTAACATTATACAAGAATTTTCATAACATTTGAACTATTTTTTACAAATAATGTGCAAACATGTTGACTATTGGCATAAAATTACATTATGATACATTCAAATAAATTTGAACGTTTCAGGAGTGTTGAACATGAAAGAAATTTACCACATACGTGAAGTAGAACAGCTAAAGGTTATTTCTGACCCGCTTCGCATTAAAATTCTTTGGGAGATCTTAGATGAAGCAAAGACCGGAAAAATCCTATCTGACCTTTTAGAAGTACCTGCACCTAAAATTCACTATCATCTAAAAGAAATGGAACGCGTTGGCTTGATAGTGGTTGAACGCACCGAAGAAAAGAATGGCATTATACAAAAGTTCTACAGACCTGTAGCTCATTCATTTTCAATAGCTGAAATTTTGCCTGATCAGCGTAATGCAGTAAAAGATGAACTCTCTGATGCGCTAAAAGAAAACATTCTTGTATCTCTCGAAAAAACTAAATCGATGATTCGCAAGCTGGATCCTGAAGTGCTGGCCTATACAGATTCCCCTCTTAAATTTGGATATAGGCATGTGAAACTGTCTTCTGACCAAGTTAAACAGCTTCATGAAAAAGCAAAAGAAATTTCCGAGTTAATCTCAGAGTTTAAAAAGAATGAACGTGAGGATGGCGAGATTTATCATTACTTCATGCTCTCATTCCCTCTAAAAGAAACACCATATCCAGAAGAGGAGCTTGATTGAAATGACACAAGCACTGACGGTACAGGATAAAAATATTGAAGGATCTCTTTTTAAACAGCGTTCTTTTTTGTTCATATGGGCAATCACGATTTGTTCTTCATTTTCCATCGCTATTTTTCAGTTTTCACAAAGCTGGTATGTCGTAAAAACTCTCGACAAAGAAGCGTCGCTCGGAATCGTATTTATCGCAGCGAACGTGCCTCGTATTTTATTTATGGCCATTGGAGGCGTTTTAGCAGATCGAGTCAGCCGAACTAAAATTTTGTTCGTCTCTAATCTCTTAAGAACTGTTCTATTAGTTGGATTGTTGATTATGCTCGCAACAGGACATCTATCCCTTCTCTCTTTTATCATTTTCGGTTTGTTTTTTGGCGCACTTGATGCCTTTGTCTGGCCGGCGAACGGATCTTTATTACCTAATGTCGTTGATCATTCCCAGCTAACACGTGCAAACTCAGTCATTCAAACCACTCAGCAGAGCTCTCTCATTCTCGGACCGATGATTGGCGGGCTACTTGTCGCGAGCAGTGGAGGTTACTTTCTTTCATTTGGGGTGCCTGCATTCATGCTTCTTCTATCTGCTGTTCTTGCCTTCCTGCTCAATGTTCCAGCTTCGGAGAGCTCTAGTTCAAAAAAGTCTGGCATGTGGCAATCCATTAAAGAAGGCCTTGATGTGGTAAAGAGTTCTGCCTTTTTAAAAGCACTATTCTTAAGTACGATTTTTCTAAATGTTTTCGTTGTCGGTCCTTTAATGATGGGTCTGCCGATCTTTGTAAAAAATGTTCTCGACGGCAGCGCATTGGATTTCAGCTTTATTGAAGGGTCCATGGCTGCCGGCATGCTTATCAGTTCAGTGATCATCGGAATTTTAAACATTAAGAAAAGGCGAGGTCTTATGGTAACTCTCTCGCTTTTCACCATGAACGTTTTCTTTTTCTTGTTTAGTCAAAGTTCATCTCTTTACGCTTGCATGTTCGCGATCTTTTTTATTGGAATCACATTCCCGGCTACAAATATTCCGCTCATTTCAGCGGTACAGTCTTCTGTAGATAAAAAACTGCTTGGCCGTTTGATGGGACTGCTTACGATGGCAAGTATGGGTCTCGCCCCATTATCTCTCGCAGCAACATCCATATTGATCTCATACGGTTTCACTATCGATAAGATTATGGCTGGCGGTGCACTCTCTTTAATTCTTGTAAATGTTTTAATCATGTGGAAACTTCCTGCTTTAAGAAAAATGGAATAGGCGGTGGATTGGATGAAGGTATTAATTATTGGCGGTACACGTTTTTTAGGGAAACATTTAGCAGATTCCTTTAAAAGCAACAGCCATGAGGTTACTTTGTTTCATAGAGGAAACACAGCAGAAAAAGGCAGTCAGGAAAATATTCAGGAAATCATTGGTGACAGAGATGAAGACTTGTCGTTACTGCAGAAGCGCACTTGGGATGTTGTTGTTGATACTTGCGGGTACTTTCCGAAACAAGTTCGTAAAACCGCTGAAGCTCTCCATAAAAACACGAAATCTTACATTTTTATTTCTTCTGTTTCCGTTTATGAAGATCAATCCGTACGATATCTTACGGAAGAAGCAAAGACTGCTGCCCTTGCGAATCCGGATATAACCGAAATTGGTGAAAATTATGGAGCTCTTAAAGCAGCATGTGAACAAGAAGTGATTAAAGTTTTTCAGAATCAGGCTTTAGTAATTCGTCCTGGATTAATTGTCGGGCCTAACGATTATACTGATCGGTTTACGTATTGGCCAGATCGAGGTGTTCAAGGCGGAGAAATCTTGATCCCTGATATGAAAGATCCTACAGTTCGATTCATCGATGTACGCGATTTAGCGAATTGGATTGTTTTGATGGCTGAAAATGAAGAGAGCGGCACTTTTCAAGCTGTTGGGGGAAGGTACAATTTTAATGAGTTTGTGAAAAAATGCATAACGGATCACGCAAAGTCTAGAATTGTTCCTGTTTTTGAATCGTACTTATTAAAAGAAAAGGTTGGCGAGTGGATGGAAATCCCCCTCTGGATCGCAAGTGATGAATATAGAGGGTTAGATTATGCGGATGACTCTAAGGCGATAAACAAAGGACTAATTTTCCGTCCAGTAGAAGAAACCATCCAAGATACAGCAAAATGGTCACAAGCTAGAAACCTAAAACCTGATGAGTGGAGAGCTGGGCTGCATCCAGATAAAGAAAAACAATTGCTGCAGAAATGGAAAGATCAAGTGAAAGAATAAAACTCCATTTTTTTCGCATCTTCAACTAAAAATACATGAATGCCCATGGCACTTGTCCATACCATTTGTCCCCTAGAGACATATAGTAGGATTGTGAGATACAAAATCTCTCCTGTCGGCAAGAGGCCGGCAGAGCAATTCCCTACCCCCCATTTCTTCATCATGCGTTCGGTTTTCTTTACCATAATCCTTTCAAAAGGATTATGGCTTTTTTTTTATCTAGGAAAACGTTTTTGTTCATCGTTAAATTGAAAATATTTGTTTAAGTGTTCAGGAAGCTCCCCTTTTTGAAAGACAAACTGAATGTCTGATAGTGGAATTTCTAATCGCGACAATGCTGGATATAAAGGCAAGATCTCCTTTGGTTCGTACGATTGCTGATAACTTGTAATAGCCTCATTTGTTTCTTTTTCAACGGATTGACGGTATGCATGTATTTCTTGAATCTGCTGAACCATCATCAAATATTCCGCTTTTAACCGCTCTAGCTGAGTAATTTTCTTCTCCATACTGTTTTTTGCAGTCTCAAGTTCTCTGTCGCGGGAAGAATAGACCGTTTTTAAATACTCGGATAACCTGTCGTCACGATTGTCTTTTAAATCGTCCAAATGCTCCATGGCGTTTCGTTCTTTTTCCATAGCTAAAAGATACTTATTCTTTGCTTCAGTCAGATCATCCATCGTGATTTTTGAATTTCTAACACCATAAGCGTTTAGCAATTCTTCATATTCATTAGAAGACCATTCTTTTTGTTTATGTAGTTGCTGCCACTTTTCTTGCGCACGTGCTATATCGATATCGTATTCTTTTTTCATTTGTTTAAAATGATTTAATTCCGGATACATGACAATCTCCCTTCGAGTTTCAACATTAATAGTATTCGGGAAGGTTTTAGGTTTAACGTCTCGAATGATTAAACAACTGTTTAAATAAAAAGCTCTTTTGTAAGCTTTGTTGCTTTGGGTGTGGTTGAATTCCGTTCCAGGTGCTCGCTTTCCGCGGGGCAGGCGGTGAGCCACATTCGTAACGTTTCACTTTTAAGTGTCTCACCTGCCCGCCTGTCCCGCAGGAGTCTCCCACCTTCTACTTCATTCAACTGTCAAAGAAGAAAATGATTAAAAGATAAAATACACACTTTTAAGTAATTCCTATTAGAAAGAAGGATGAATCCATGAAGATTACTGCAATTAGACATTGCAAAGCGGAAGGTCAGGAACGTAATGCTACATTAACTGCTGAAGGTGAGCAGCAAGCTAGAGAATTGGCTGCCTTTTTAGAGGATCAGCACTTTGATTGTATCATCTCGAGTCCTTTTAAAAGAGCTATAAACACCATTAAACCATTTGCAGAATTAAATGATCGATCTATAGAGGTAGATGAACGACTGGCTGAACGAATCCTTTCTAGTGAAAATGATCCCAATTGGCGATCAAATCTAGAACGTACATATATAGAAGAACATTTAAAGTTCCCTGGTGGTGAGTCCACATACGAAGCAAAAGAAAGAATCACTTCCTTCATTAATGACCTGCAATCTAAATCATATCAATCGGCACTGATTGTGACGCACGGAAATCTGTTAAGCCTTATGATTAATTTGTACCAGCCTTCTTTTGGTTTTAAAGAATGGGAGCTGTTATCGAACCCAGATGTTTATCTAATTGACGTGTCATTAAAAGATGTATCCAAGTTGTGGGTGTAATAAACTGGTAGTTAATTCCAGACCCCCAACCCTCCTACAAAAGTCCCGAAACCTGTACACGTAAGATAATTTATTAGGAGGGGAAACATCTTATGAAAAAATTAGTAGTAGCATCAGTATTAGGCGCTTCCCTATTCGGCGCAAACGCAGGAATCTCAGAAGCGGCATCTACATGCCCATTCGCTTCTTCAAATAATAATCAGCCACAACAGCAGCAACAAGTTCAAGCTGCTCCGGCACCAGCTCCACAACAACAACAAGCGGCTCCAGCTCCGGCTCCAGCTCCAGCTCCACAGCAAGAGCAGACAAAAGCTCCAGCACAGGAAGCACCAAAAGCTGAAGCAGGTGCAGAACTTACTGCACAAGAGCAACAAATGCTTGATTTAGTAAACCAAGAGCGTGAAAAACAAGGTTTACCAGCATTAAAAGCTGACCCAGAATTAACAAAAGTTGCACGTGTTAAAGCAAAAGACATGATCGACAACAACTATTTCGACCACAACTCACCAAAATACGGTTCTCCATTTGATATGTTGAAGCAATTTGGTGTTGAATATAAAACAGCTGGTGAAAACCTAGCAGGAAACTCTTCTGTTGAAGGTGCTCACACTAGCCTAATGAACTCTCAAGGTCACCGTGAAAACATCCTTAAGTCTGACTACACAAACGTTGGTATTGGTGTAGTTGACGGTGGACAATATGGTAAAATGTTCGTTCAATTGTTCAAAGGATAATAACGACAAAAAGCTTTCCCAAATCGGGAAAGCTTTTTTTATTGGCACTAAGCACCCTGGAGTGGGAAACCAGCCTTTCATCAAAAACATTCTATTTAACCGGAATCGTAATCATAAAGGTGGTGCCTTTTCCCTTCTTACTCTTCACATCTAGCTTCCCGTTATGATGCTTAATAATATTGGTGCTTACCATCATCCCAAGCCCCGTACCCTCTTCTTTTGTTGTAAAAAAAGGCTTCCCAATTTTTTTAAGAACGACTTCATCCATACCGCACCCATAGTCACGTACTTGAATTTGAATGTTGTTCTTATCATCAGACAGCCTCATGCTTACTTTTACGCAATCTCCAATTGAAGATGCTTCGATCGCGTTTTTTACAAAATTTATAAACACTTGTTTAAGCTGCATAGAGTCACAAAAAACAAGCGGCATCTGATCCTCAAGCTCTGTTTTTATTTCGATATTTTTCATAATAGCCTGTGTGTTCAATAAATCAACTGTATCTTTAATGATATCGGTAATACAGGCCATTTTAAAGTTTTGGGAATTACTTTTTGAAAGGACTAGAAACTCTTTAATGATATGCTCTATTCGATCCACTTCGGACAAGATAATCGATAAATATTGGTTAAATTCATTGGTTTGATTTTGAATAAGCTGAACAAAACCTTTCAACGATGTCAAAGGATTGCGAATTTCATGTGCTACGCCAGCTGCGAGCTCCCCTACAACATTTAACGCTTCAGCTTTTAATAATTTTTGTTCTGTTAGCTTTTGGTCTGTTACGTCTTTTAAAATAGTTACATGCAGATGGTCTACTATATCTTTTTGACAGGAGTATTCAATTTCTCTTACAAAACCGTCAGGAGTTCGATAGCGAAACTCTCCTGTAATCTTTTTTCCATGCAATACTTCTTCCCATTTTTTTCTGATTGCTGCTCTGCCATTTCTCACAAAAAATTCTTCAGCACTTCTTCCGATGAGTTCCTCTTTAGAAAGCTGCAGAAGCTCACATGCACGGTCATTGACTTCTGCGATCTCCATATTCGATCTGCACAAAACTATTGCTTCTAGCGCATGGTTAAACAATTGTTTAAACTTTTTCAAATTTTGGTCCTGCGTCATCTCTGTATCAGTAGTTGATGTCATGTAAGATGTACCCACAACCTCCTGTACATCGTGGTTTTTTCCTATTACCGGATATATGGTTGTACGTATTGACCTTACACCTAAATTAATATCTGCGGTTTGTGTTTTACCTGAAAAAGCTTTTTCCAATTGATCTGTCCATTCAGCGATTAATTCTTTTGAATAAAGTTCTTTTAAACTGGTTCCTGGCAGGGGTTTTACCGAAACTCCAAGTCCGTCAAGCATGGATCCCGCAGAATATGTAAACTTATAGTCACCTTCACCATCTCTTTTCAGTCCAAAAAGATGGATCGGGCAATGGGAAAGTGTGTTATGAAAATCGGCAATACGTTTTATTTCAACTTCTTCATATTGCTTGTTCATTAAGTAGTCCCCTTCTTCTTACAGAATCAAAATCGGTTTGCTTGGGCTGTTACGTCAATTAAACAACCTCTCCTTTTTTTCGCTAATATTTTTATTTCGACAAATTTATAGCTTTTCCCTATTGGTCGACTTTCCCATTTTTTCAAATTGCTGATACAGGTCTTTTGAATTACTTTCTGAAGTAAAAGGTTTTCACCTGAAATTAAAAACAATAAAAAACCTTTGAGAAATTTCTACAAAGGCTTTAAAACAATACTTACCTATTCATCTTGATTATTTCTGCTTTCATAAATTCATAATCCATAGGACCTATATGGAAGTTTGTGATGTTTCCATTTTCGTCGATAAAGTAGCTTGTCGGAATCGAAACAGCTCGATATTGTTTTCCTGTCGTATTCTTTTCATCAAGCGGAATCGGAAATGAAAGATCATATTTCTCGACAAATTCGCCCACTTTTTCTTTTTTTGTTTCAGCATACGCTAGATTTACTGCGAGAATTTCTACGTTCTTATCCTTGTAATCACTATAAAACTTTTGCATCTCTGGCATTTCCTCTCTGCAAGGAGGACACCACGTTGCCCAAAAGTTTAAGATCACCTTTTTACCGCGGTAATCGTTTAATTGAATTTGTTTTCCATCCAGCGTTTTTAATGAAAAATCATGCGCTTTACTTCCTGGTTTAAGTCCTGTATCTTCATCCGTTGTGTTTTCCACTGTTTCGGGCTCTTCCTTTTCCTCTTGAGCCGAATAAAAAGCAAGACCGATTAATCCCGCAAATATAAGCATGATCACAATCGATTTTATCTTCACTGTTCAATCCTCTTTTCACGTTGATTCACTTTTTTATTATAGAGGATTTATTTATCCTACTGCAAAGTAATGTAACAAAAAAGCTATTGTTGCCAATTTCTGCAGGCATCTACATTTTTTAGAAGAACGTGCGGGGAGCGTGCCATGAACCTTTAAAAAAGACCAAAAAAACAACAACTTATGTTTAAGCTGTTGTTCCCTTTGAATTTATAAGTTAGAAGCCATTACAATAGTGCCTTTAGGTTTTTTGCTGTTTGGAGTAGGTTCATGAGAGATCGCGACAGCATCCCACTGATGTTCACCTTCAAACGTTACTGGGAAAACAACTGCACCATTGCCATTTTCATCAGGTGTAAATGTTCCAGCTCTGTATTGTTTATCTCCTTCGATCAGCCAAACTTGATACGTTTCAGTTCCTTTAACTTGGGTTAAGTTGTGGGTGTGAACGACAAGTTTCATGGTCTCATTTTCTTGTACCATTGAAGCGACACCTGTTGACTTTGTTTCTTCTGAAGCTAGCTGTACGGTCTTGAATGTTTTATTGATCTGTTCTTGAATGACTTGCTCATTTTTGTTGTTCTCATTATATAAATAAGCGTTCGTGCCTAATGATAAAAGAAGTCCAGCGGCTAGAAGCCCAGTCATCCATGTTTGTGGTTTTCTGTTATAAGCAGGTGTGATTTCCTTTCTAGAGCTATCAGTCTTGATGATTGGCTTGGGCTTATTTGACATTGAATCTTGATCCGCAGTTACACTTGCTAATATACGTTCTTTCATACCAACTGGAGGGTCTGCCTCTTCTGATAAATATGGAAGATCTGCTGTTAGCTCTTGCCATTCAGCCCATTCTTCCTGGCAAGCACTGCATTCTTTTAAGTGGCGTTCAAATGCTTCCTTCTCTTTATCTTCTAATATTCCGTTATAATAATCGAGCAGATTATCGCACATTTTCTGTTCCATATTTATCCCCCCTCTCTGCATAAATCTTTTTTAAGTGTTTCAGCGCTAAGCGTATCCTGCCTTTTACCGTTCCCAGTGGAAGATTCTTTCGTTCAGCGATATCTGATTGAGAATACCCTTTAAAATAGAACATATCTACAATATCTTGCTGCTCTTCCGTTAAGGTGGAAACGGCCTGTTTCAATACTTCTCTTTCTTCGTTCCAAGTTACAGTCTCTTCTATGCTTTCTGTACGTTCATAATCTAAATCTTTTTCAAGTATTTCAACTTCATTTTTCTGCTGTTTCCGTATTAAGTCGATGCAGGCATTTCTTGTTACTGTTAAAATCCATGAAGAAAACTTCCCTTTATCCTCTGAATAGATTCCATTTTTTCGCCACAGTTTCATAAAAACGTCCTGAACCGCTTCTTCAGCTAACTCTTTTTGTTTCAACATTTTATATGAAAAAGAAAACAATAGCTTTTCGTATCGATCATAGAGCATTTCAAGGGCTTCTTTATTTTCTTCCTGAACCTTTTGATATAGTTCGTAATCAGAAGGTCTACCCATCTTTTGTCTCCTTTACTGCACACATAATAGTTTTATCATATCAAAATGAGACAGTACTTGTCTTTTTTTAAGATGGATATATATAGCTAACGTTTTAAAAAACGATTCAGATCACATATTTTCCATCTTTTATCATTAAGTTTCCCTTTATCTTTCCGATATAAAAGAAAATATAGCTCAGCGTTTTAGATACAGAATTTAAAGATAAAGTGAGGCACATCATTATGGATCGCACAAGCTTAATTGGGGTCATTGTAGGCATTGTAGCCGTTGGGGTCGGGATGGTATTAAAAGGGGTCAGTCCGATTTCTCTGCTGAATCCAGCAGCATTGCTGATCATCTTTGCAGGGACCGCTGCAACCATACTTATTGCATTTCCACTGAATGAAATCAAAAAAATACCTGCACTTTTTAAGATTTTATTTCAAGAACAAAAACTTATTGATATGAAAGATCTAATCACCATTTTTATTGAATGGGCTACGATTGCCCGTAAAGAAGGCTTACTTGCATTAGAGCCAAAAGCAGAAGAAGTGGATGACCCTTTTTTACAGCAAGGAATCAAAATGATCGTAGACGGTCAGCCGCCAGAATTTATTAAAGACGTTCTGATGAAGGACCTTGAAACGATGGAAGATCGACATGCAAGCAGCGCTACCATTTTCACGCAAGCTGGTACATATGCTCCAACACTAGGTGTTCTAGGTGCAGTAGTAGGATTAGTAGCAGCACTCAGCAACATGGCCGATATTACTGCACTGGGTAAAGCCATTTCTGCTGCATTTATCGCAACGCTTTTCGGTATTTTTTCCGGATACGTGTTATGGCACCCTTTCGCTAATAAATTGAAGCGCAAGTCAAAAAAAGAAGTCATGATCAAAGAGATCATGATTGAAGGTTTGTTATCCATTCAAGATGGAACTTCTCCAAAAATTTTAGAAGAAAAACTGTTAACGTATATTCCGACTAGCGAACGCGATCAATACAAAGCGGGTGGTTCTGTTGGCTAAAAAGAAAAAGCATCATGAGGAGCATGTGGACGAATCCTGGCTCATCCCTTATGCCGACATGCTTACGTTATTATTAGCGCTATTCATTGTTCTATTTGCGATGAGTGAGATCGATGCTCAAAAGTTTAAGCAAATGGCCAGTGCATTCCGAAATGAATTTACTAGCGGTACCGGCGTCATGGAAGAACAGGCACCAATTCCTACACCTGACTCCACTCCGATACCTGATGCTTTAAAAGAAGTAATATCTAAGGAAGAAAAAGATCGTCTTGAAGAAGCGAAAAAAGAACTGGAAGCTTTAGAAGAACTGGAGAAAAAAATCAATGCTTACATCCAAGCGAATCAACTAACCTCCAGTCTGCAAACAAAACTGACAGAGAACGGATTATTGATTACCATTTTAGACAATGCTTTATTCGATTCGGGAAGTGCGACCGTTAAACCTGGTTCAAGGGAGATCGGCAAGAAGCTATCAGATCTCCTCGTTACCACGCCCCCAAGAAACATTGTTATTGCAGGCCACACGGACAACGTGCCGATCAGTACGTCTACCTTTCAATCCAACTGGGAGCTGAGCGCGTTCAGAGGAATCAACTTCATGCGGGTCCTATTGGAGAATCCAGGTTTGAAGCCCAACCAAGTGAGCGCAAGCGGCTATGGCGAGTATCGTCCAAAAGCAGATAATAAAACAGCGGAAGGCCGTGGCAAGAACCGCCGCGTTGAAGTACTCGTGCTGCCTAATGTAAGCCTGCAAGCAGTGAAGTAGAAGAAGGAAGGTATCTCTATTGGCTACGCTCATAAAGTCTGAGAATCGCTCATAAAGTCCGAGAATTGCTCATCTGAATGAAATAACTCTATAAAAACACATAAAAACTGGCTCTCAGAGGTGGCTTCCACCCCCAGAAGAGCCAGTTTTCATTTTTATTCAGTCATTTTAGTCGTTTTATAGCTATCTAAGAAATGAATGCGCTCTAACATGGTCGGGTGGCCATATAAAAACCACTTCACGATTTTAGGCGGGTTCACTTCACTTAAACTGACTGTCGCAAGTTCTTGAAAAGCACCTACCGCGGCTTTCGAATCGTTTGTCATCTGAATGGCATACAAATCTGCATCACGTTCCGCTTTTCGAGACACGGCATTCTCTACAGGAGACACGGCAAAACTCAACAACGAAAAAATCAAAAGCAATGCGGGCAATGCAGCTAAATCCCCTGCTCCTTTTATTCCCCATGACTTTCCATACTTATCTATCCATTTTCGATAGATTATATTTCCAAGCCACAGCCCTAAAAACGAAAGGACGATTGACGATATCAAATTCCAATAAAGATGGTTCATCACATAATGGCCGATCTCGTGGGCCATTACAAACAACACTTGGTTATCGGTTAACTTATTGAGCGTTGTGTCCCAAAGAACGATCCTTAAATTTGAACCGATCCCATTTACATAGGCATTAAGAGCGTTCGTTTTTTCTGACATGTTCACTTCATATACATTCTCTGCAGGAATGTCTGCTCTTTCTGCAATATCCAGAATCTTGTCTTTTAACACTTCATCCTGCAGCGGATAAAATTTATTATAAAGCGGATCAATCACCACTGGCTGAATAAAGTACATAAATACGGTAAATGGAATGGATAGCAGCCAAGCGTATAGCCACCATCTTTTTTCGTATTTCTTAATGAGCCAGTACATCACTGCTACCATCACGGTTGTCAAAAGCCAGCTGATCCAGAAATCCACAAGTCCGTCTCTCATCCAGCTATGGAACGATTGCACAGATATATTGAAGCTTTTTGAGACTGTAAAACTATAATAGCGCAGCGGAAAAGTTAGTACCCAGCTAGCAAATGAAAGAAGAAGCACATAAATTCCTGTATGAACGATGGAAAACTTCGTTAATCCACTAGATGCTTTGCGGAACCACTTAGAAAGACCAAATCCTAGAACAAACAGGTAAATTAACCACTCAAGCGGAACGGAAATAAAGTATATAAAATCTTTTATTCTTGAAAAGTCTGTACTTAGCTCCAGTTCCCGGTCAGTCATAAATACAGCTGGATCTGCAGCAGATCCCTTCAAGTGAACAGGCAATGCTGAGTCTGCTCCTTGAAAAAGATAAAACCACATCAATCCAGCGTATATCGCAAAGCCGAGTACAAACACGAACGATTTTTTCAAAGCCTACGCCCCCTTTTATACCTACTATAAAGTGTAGGGCGATTTGTCCAAATTAGAACAAGCTTTCAAAAATACTTCATAAAATTTACAGAGCATTAGCAAGTGTTGGTACGATATGCAAGTTGTCATGCTCTACCTCGATACGGTTTGGCTGAATATAAATAGCCTTTAGCCCCATGAGAAGTGCTGGTGCAATTTCGTTAATAAAATTATCACCAATCGATACGGCTTCATGAGGCTGTATTTCAAATTCGTCTAAAATGGCTTGCATCTTTTCTTTTGTCTTAAGCGGTTTTTCACCTTCTGTATATAAACGATGAAACAGGCCATCCAGCTGCAGCTCTTTTAATAAACGGTTAACGTCTTCTTTCTCACTGTTTGTTAAAAGGACTAATTTTTTTTCGCCCCTCAAGCGTTTTAATGCCTGTTTGAGTCCAGGTGTTTTCGTCAGTTCAAACTGATTGGTTACCATATATTCTTTTGTTGCGTTGTAGCACTCCCACGTGTCAGCTTGCTTTAATCCGAAGTGCATCGCAGTTGCATAAGGAAGCCACCAGCCATCTCCTATTGCAATCAATCGTTCAAAATCATAAACCAGTTCACCTGAGAATTCTTTTTTGATCTTTTCATCTGGCCACTCTTGACCGTCAAATGACGACACCTTCGTCACTTGAAGCGTCATAGGATCAACCGTGACACTCGCATCGTTTTGGATATCATACACTTTTCCGATAGCAACAGGGTGTTTACCATTTTTCATGTTCTCATATGTATCCCAAAAGGCTTGCTTCTTCTCATCAGGTACCCTTTGTTGCAGCAAACGGCAGTAATAATCAAAATGATCTGTATCCTCATATAAAGTTCCGTCAAGATCGAATATGAGCAGCTTTGCTTCATCAATTATGTGTTTCACGTACATCCCTCCTCCTATTTATTGTAGTTTTCCCCATTTCAAAAAGTAAAGAAAAGTACGTTGACAGAAATTTACTTATCTTGTATGTTATAAGTGTACTATACACAGTAATACACATATAGTATATAAAGGTGGGATAAATATGATTTTAAATTTAGATCCCCGAAGCAATACTCCCATTTGGGAACAAGTTGTCCATCAGATCAAGGAACTGATATTGAAGGAAATTTTGTTACCAGAAGATAAATTGCCTTCGGTAAGAGAGCTATCAGCTACATTATTAATCAATCCAAATACAGTGAGCAAAGCCTATCAAGAATTAGAGCGCCAAGGAATTATTGAAACGTTGCGCGGAAAAGGAACATACGTATCAGCTTCGATCATACCAAGAGCAGATGACCAGAAGATAACTGAACTTAAGCAACAGCTCAAACAGCTAATGATTGAAGCTTCCTATTTGGGCATCGACAACCAAACGTTATTAAAATGGCTAGAGAAATATTCAGAAGAGCTTGGAGGGAAAAACGGTCATGCTGAAAGTAAGTAATGTTAGTAAAACAATAGAAGGAAATATCGTTTTAAATGATGTGAATATTACACTTGAGCCTGGTACCATTGCAGGTCTAGTAGGCCGAAACGGTGTCGGGAAATCTACACTGCTTCGCGTTATCGCTGGGATTTTAGATCCTGATGAAGGAAAAGTACTTTATAACGAAACCGATATTCATCAAGAACCTCAGATTAAGCAGAGAATTACGTATGTACCAGACTCAACTGAAATTTTAAAAAGCTATAGCGTTAAGGAAATTGTCATGCTTTATGATGCCATCTATAAAGATTTTGATGTGATGTATTTTTACTCACTATTAGACCGTTTTAAGCTTCCGAAAAATAAAAAGCTACGGACATATTCAAAAGGAATGAAGGCACTCTTCTTAATGATTCTTTCCTTTTCAACAAAAGCCGATCTTATCATTTTAGATGAACCGACAAACGGACTCGATCCGATCGTAAAACGAAACATTCTGCAATTTATCATAGAAGAAGTAAGCGAGAGACAATTGTGCGTGCTTATTTCGACCCACCATTTAGAAGAAGTCGAAAAGATGGCAGATTTGCTGATCATGATTAAAGAAGGACGAATTGAGTCTACCACGTCAATAGAAGATGCCAAATCTTCGTTTAGAAAAATTCAAGTCGTTTATAAACACTCACTGCCAGAAAAGGTTGCTCACCTAAATAATGTGAACATCCTGAATCAAACAGGACGTGTGTATACATTGATGATTAAAGGAAACATTGACGAGACACTTAATAAATTGCACCAGGAAAATCCTTTATTAATAGAAGAGCTTCCTATGACACTTGAAGACATTTTTATTTCATCACTTGGAGGTGAATCACATGTTTCATAAAGCATTGTGGATGAGAAATCAAAAACTCGGAAGCCCTGCAGTATGGGCGATTTACATTTCATTGTTCCTCTTTTTACCGTATTCGTTTTTCGGTAAAGCCCAAAGCATGTTAGCCGAGAAGCGTAATCCGTATCCTGATTCGCCTGAAAACTATTACTTAAACTTTCATTTTATAGGAGCGGATATTGTTTTATTTTTATTCTTAATTGTAGGTCTGGCTGCTCTTCTAATAGGCAGTGAAAGAACTACTCATGCCACTGACCTAACATTCTCACTGCCATTCAAACGTAAAGATATCTTTCTATCAAAATGGATGTTCGGGGTCGTTCATATCATTTCAGGACTGCTTCTAAATTTGTTATTATGTATGCTAATCGTGAAGTTTACGATATTATCAGAAGTCGTGAATTCTACTTTTATTCTAGAATTTATGACCATTGTAATCCCATTTTCTATCGCCATTTTTTCATTTAGCCTTTTTATAGGAACAATTGCAGGCAGCCTTGTCTCTCAATTGTTGCTTAGCGGAATATTTTTATTTTTCCCGATAGGATTTTTAATGTTAATTATAAACTTTTTAGAATTTCATGGAGTGTCACTGTACAATGTGAATAATCTTGAAAGCACACAAGCCTTCAAAGATATAATTACTAGTCTAACGCTTCCGATGTCAATAATAGACTTCAGGTATTTTGTTGACGTATCAGCCGGGAACGAGATGAATTCAGTAAACCGAATACCATTTGTTATGCTTTTCATCCCTTTAATATACACGGTCATCTCCGTTTTCATCGGTACTTATCTGTTTAGCAGAACGAAAAACGAAAACAATGGCAGATTACTAGTTTTTGAAAGGGGAAGAGGATTCTTTACTTTTGGTGTAATACTATGTTTTGCCTTAACATTTGGAATGCTCGGAGGCGGCATTTTTGGCGGTTACAATTCACCTTCTCTTATAGGGTATTACTTATCCGCAACAATTGGCGGTGTGCTGGCTTTCCTTATGTTAAAAAAATTAATTCATATACGTATGCAATTCGGAAAGTAATGTTTAAGAGCGGCTAATCCTGGCCGCTCTTTTTTGTTTGCCTCTTTTTTCTTTGGGCATCCTGTTAACAGCATGTTTAAAATGAGGGATGACTTTGGAAGGAATCTTAATTACCATCTACAGAACCGTTCTTGGCTTTGCCTTTTTACTTTTATTAATGAGGCTGCTTGGCAAAAAGCAACTCGGTGAACTAACGTTTTTTAACTATGCAACTGGAATCGCGATGGGTAATATTATCGGGGATATGGTCGTTCATAAAGAGATCACCGTGTGGGAAAGTTTAGCTTCTCTCTCCTTTTGGGCGATAGCGGTATTTGGTATTGAATTTCTTAACCGGCACTCACCTCTCCTCACAAAACTGACAAAGAGCCAGCCAACAATTTTAATAAAAAAAGGACAGCTGATGCAAAAGGAACTTAAACGAATGCAGATGTCGATGGACGATCTATTGATGCTGCTTAGGATTAGCTCAGTCTTTGACATCACAGATGTGGAATATGCCATCATGGAACCGAACGGCCAGTTGAGTATCCTGAAGAAGCCGCTCAAAGATTCTGTCACAAAAGAAGATTTAAATATTCCGCCAGAAGCACCTCTATATTTGCCTACCATGCTGATTTCAAACGGAGAAAAAATAGATCTGCCTTTTAACGAATACAATCTTTCTGATGAATGGTTTATTAGCCAGCTTAAGAGTGCCGGTTTTCAGGATGCGAAAGAAGTATTCTTTGCTCAGCTGCAGGATGACGGTGAAGTGTTTTTTGTGGAAAAAGAAAAAGGCAGCTGACTTTTCGTAATCAGCTGCTTTCTTCATTATTATTTTCCTTTTTTCACTTCATGCAGAAGGTCTGGGAAGTTTGTGAACATCCCTGTTACGCCCCAATCAATCAGCTTTTGCATTTCTTCTTTTTCGTTTACAGTATACGGATGGATCTCGAGTCCGTTTTGTACCGCTTTTTGTACGTATTCTTTGTTGATCATAGAGCTATTTGGCCCAATCCCAATGGCATATTGTTTGATGGCTTGTACTTCTGCATCCGATAATCCTGCAGGAGATGTGTACCACATAAGCTGCACTAATTTTACAGAAGGGTCGATCTGATTCATCTTCAATAAGCTTTCAGAGCTGAACGATTGGACTAAAAGCTTGTCTTTATTAATGCCATACTCATTTACGACATCTACAAGTTTTTGTTCCATACCTGGATATACTTCTGGTGATTTTGTTTCGATATAATAATTCGCATTCTTACCAAACGTTTGGAACACTTCTTCTAACGTTGGAACTTGAAGACCTTCGTACTCAGCTTTTGCTCTCTCTGGATACTTTTCATTAAACCAGCTGCCTGCATCAAGCTCTTTAATCTCTTTTAGCGTATAATCTTTAACCTCACCTGTTCCGTTTGTTGTACGGTCAAGTGTTTCGTCATGCATCGCAATCAATTCGCCGTCTTTTGTCATCTGGAGGTCGACTTCAATATAGTCGCCATGCATTTTTTCTCCCATTTTATAAGAAGTAATCGTGTGTTCCGGTGCATGTCCAGAAGCTCCTCGGTGTGCTACATTAAGAATCTCTTTATCTTTCTCTTTCGCGTCAGCCACAGTAAGATCAGCTCCTATGAAACTCAGACTTAAAGCAAGTGCTCCTACAGTCATTTTGAATGCTTTTTTCACGATATTGCACTCTCCCTTTGTTATAAGTGAACTACTATGCCACTTTAACAAGGGAGTATAAAAGTACGTTTACACGAGGGTAAACCGCATGTAAAGATATTGTATATAAAAAAAGCCAGTTCGTCATGTTCGAACCAGCTTTTGTCAGTTTATTTTCTTTTCTATCCTCACTTGCAGGTTAATTGAGAATCGCAAGGAAACGTGCCTCTACTTCGTTACACGCACCGTGGAAAGGAAGTGGCTTCTTGAAATTCAAAATAGTAAAGAGCCATTATAAGTTGCATAAAAGACTTCACTGACAAGTTGATTGGAGTGTAGGATGCGAGACTCCTGGGGGACAGGCGGGCAGGTGAGACACTTAAGAGTGAAACGTACAAATGTGGCTCACCGCCTGCCCCGCGGAAAGCGAGCATCTGAAACGGAAATCAACTACTCACATATACATCATTAAATGCGCAAACAGCTTTTAAAAATAAGGTTTATCTAAAAACCTCTTAATAGCAAACGCTACTCCGCTCTCGTCATTTTCCTTCGTTACGAATGCAGCCATTTCTTTGATTTCATCGACTGCATTTCCCATCGCTACTGGAAACCCTGCAATTTCGAGCATGGACACATCATTGTAGTTATCGCCGATTGCCATCGTATTCTCTAAAGAGATCCCTTTTAATTCTGCGTATTTCTTTAAAGCTACCCCTTTTTGTGCTTCACTGTTTGTAATTTCTAAGTTGTTGTCAGCAGATGAACTGACAGCGAGCTCACCTACACCTTGTAAGTGCTGAAATGCTCGTTGAAGTTTTGCTGTGTCGCTAGAGAATGCTAAGAATTTATATACTTCTAGATCTTCTTCATCCATTAGCTTATTAAAATCTCCTACAACACTTACAAGCCCCAAACGAAAACGGCGGAGCGCTGCTTTTTCAACATCGTCATCTGTTGCTTCAGGATTAGAAGTTAAAATGATATCCTTCATGACTTCAAACGCTTTTTCACGATTATCCGTGTACGTACCTTTACTCGTGTATAACTCATAATAAATGTCTTCTTTATCCAAGATCTTCTTTATATCTTCATATTGCTCAAAAGTTAGAGGGATAGAAGAAAGGATTTCCCAGTCTGGAGACCTAATTTCCGCCCCATTGACACAAATAAGCGGCAAATGCAGCTCAGCATCTTCTAATGCATGTCTTGCTTCATCATAAGATCGTCCTGTTGCAATCACAACATGATGTCCTTCTTCTACAGCTTTTAAGATCGTTTCGCTGTTTTCTTTTGTGACTTTTAACTGCTTATTAACTAAAGTTCCATCCATATCAATTGCTATTAATTTCATCTAATCATCCTTTATTGCTTAGTCCATTAGTAAGTTTACCCCTAAATGAAAGGGTGCTAATCATTATTTGAAGCTTATCAATTAACAAAAAAAAAGAGCTATACATAGCTCTCCGATTTTACAATAAATTAATCTTTATAAATAAATGATTGAACCATTTCTGTTACGGCATGAAAAATTTCAACTGCTTGGAAAGACAGAACAGATAATGCTGAGACGGAAAATACTCCTATAAGTAAAAATCGAATTAAATGAGGCATTTCGTATCTCCTCCTTTTACTTGTGATTATACGCCCGTCTTTTTCACAAATCAATTCATAAGGTTAATTATTCACAAAGTAAATTATGACAATATACTACAAGAACGTATAACCGTACAAAACTAAGATGGAGGATAACACCACGAGAATAACATTCAAGTTCAGCCACGCTGCGATAAATGCAGCTATTGCTCCAATCAAGCCATATAGATACGATTCTGAATTAATCGTTAATACTCCGGGGAAAATTAAAGCACCTAATATGGCAAATGGTACGTTTTTTAAGATCCCTTGCACTCTGGGATGAAGATGGTTCGTGTGAAAAAGGACAAGTGGGAGCATTCTTGGAATATAGGTTACGATTCCCATTCCGATAATTACCCATATTAATTGGTCACTCACTCTCTTCATCCCCTTTTATGAAAAACTCAATTGATACAGCTGCAATAATCGTTGATAAAATAATACCCCAGCCACCGCTTAAAGCTGGAATCAGTGAGAAAAAACAGTTTAAAATCGCTGCACTTGCTGCTAGAGCAATAACCTTCCTGCTTTTTTTGGCTGCTGGTACGAGCAGTGCAATAAACATTGCATAAAGTGCTATACCCATACTGTTTTGAAGGGACTGTGGCAAGCCTGATCCCATCACATATCCCACACCTGAAAACACAACCCAGCAGCTATATGCAACAAGTCCGAGACCAAGCAAATAGCTTCCTGTTATCTTTTTCTCAGGTGAAGTTGCAGCAACAGAAAAGGTTTCATCCGTAATGAAAAAAGCATATATCGCTTTTAACCATTTTGGGTCTTCTTCCGCCCTTTCTTTAAGAGAAGCACTCATCAGAAGATGTCTGATATTCATGATGAACGTTGTGAGAATCAGCTCTGCGGCTCCGCTCGCTGCAGCAATCATCGATAAAGCAATATATTGAGAAGCACCGGCAAATACAATAATACTCATTCCTACTGTTTCAAAAAGACTTAAACCTGCAGCTTTAGCAAGTAAACCAAATGTGAACGCAACAGGCATATAGCCGATCGCAATCGGCAAACCCGCTTGTATACCCTTTTTCCAATGACCAGAAGTTTGTTCTCTGTGTAAAGCAGGGCTTGGCATCATCTTTGTTCATCTCCGTCTTTGTATGGTATGAATTGTGTCTAAATTGTAGGGGGTCTGTCCCCGGGACAGACCCCCTACAATTTATTTTACTTCTCGCCTGTAATCGTACGAAGAATTAGATCCACACTATCAGACGCTTTAAAGCTTTCCATGTTTCGCTTTATATTCTCTTGATCAACCTTTAAGTCTTTTAGTGAAGAAATCAGCGTGGCTTTCGTTAGTTCTTCTTCATACAAAACGTGACAATAGCCTTGTTTTTCAAAAGATTGAGCGTTAAGAATCTGATCTCCCCGGCTCGCCGCTCTTGAAAGCGGGATTAGCAGCATCGGAATCTTGAGTGTCAGCCATTCAAAGATACTGTTCGATCCAGCGCGCGAAATCACGAAGTCTGTCGCAGCAACAACATCTGGCAATTCACTTTGAATATATTCAAACTGACGATATCCTTCCGTGTTTTGCAAGCTTTCATCCAGGTTTCCTTTTCCGCAAATGTGTACGATTTGATAAGAACGAAGCAGTTCAGGCAGTCCTTCACGAAGTGCTTCGTTAATTTTTCGCGCCCCTAAGCTTCCACCCATAATAGTTAAGACGGGCAGATGGCTTCTGAATCCCAAGAAAGAAAGTCCTTTTTCTTTAGAGCCTTGCAGAAGCTCATCGCGAATAGGTGATCCAGTTACAATGGCTTGCCCTGCTGCAAAATGTTTTTTGGCTTCGTCAAACGTAACAAAAATCTTTGAAGCAAACTTAGACGAAATTTTATTAGCAAGACCTGGTGTAATATCGGATTCATGAATGTAAACAGGAATGTTTCGCATCCGTGCAGCAATAACAACTGGTACAGCTACGAAACCTCCTTTTGAGAAAACAGCATCAGGCTTAATTTTGCCAAGCTTGAAATAAGCTTGTGCAACACCTGCCGCAACTTTAAAAGGATCTTTAATATTTTTTAAGTCAAAATAGCGACGCAGTTTTCCGCTAGAAATCCCGTAATACGGTACGTTTGTGCCATCTTGAATCAAGCTTTTTTCTATTCCATCAACAGAACCGATATAATGCAGGTCCCATCCCATTTTTTCTAATTTAGGTATTAATGCTAGATGCGGGGTTACGTGTCCAGCAGAACCACCGCCCGTTAAAACTAATTTCTTCAAACAGCATTCCTCACTTCTTTTATATCCGCGTGCTTGCTAAGAGCGGATTTTATCTTATCGCCATTTTAATATATGTAGCCAAAAAAAGAAAATGGCATGTGAGTGATAATTGTGTGTAAATTCTGATTGAGTTTCACACTTTTGATATTTATTTTGTAGGTTTAAGGGATTATCACTGAAAAATTCTTTCGAAAGCCTAGAATAGATGCCATTTAGTTTATCAAACGAGTTTTTGCTGATACAGGCTGGGGTATCAGTGTCTCTATTTCGAGAAATCAAGGAATTAATTCTAGAAATTCCGTACTTATTCCGGCGAGTTTTGGCGATAATACGGCGAGTATTGATCATATATCGGCGAGATGACAAACATCGACAAACCACAGTTAACCATATACCCTTAAGCCCAACAAAAAAACGGCCTATAAGACCGTTTTTTTCACATCGTCATTTACACTGAGCTTTTCTCTTTTTTACGCGCTGGCGGTACATGGATCGCTTTTCCGCTCACGTTTTCAACAGCTTCCACCCATGCCTCGTTCAAAGCAGGATGTGCGTATACCGGATAAGCGAGATCTTCCTCACGCGCAACCATCTCCAGTGCGTACGTTCCTGCTTGGATCATCTCGACAGCGCCCGCTCCCATCATATGAATACCAAGCACAACATCGCTCTTCGCATCCATTACCATCTTGGACAGGCCTTCTTTTTGACCAAGAATAGAAGCAAATCCGTTGCCGCTCATAGAGAATTGTCCGGTTTTTACTTCGTATCCTTCAGCAATTGCCTGTTTTTCTGTCAGCCCGACTGATGCTATCGGGGGATTCGTGTGCACCACATAAGGAACCAAACTTAAGTTGAACGCTGAACGAAGTCCTGCCATATGTTCAGCTGCAGTCTTTCCTTGTTTAATCGCTTTTGACGCTAACTTCATTCCAATCGTACAGTCCCCTGCTGCATAAATATTGCCTGCACTACTTTGGCTATGTTCGTTTACGATAATAAAACCTTTCTCGTCACGTTCGATTGAAATCGCTTCAAGACCAAGGCCATCAACATTCGGCGAGTAGCCAGCGGCATACAATACGTGAGTAGCCTCCACCGACACTTTCTCAACACCGTCTTTTGTCAACGTTACCGTCACGGTATCAGCAGTTTCCTCAGCGCTATCCCAACTATGATTCTTAAAGACTTTAATCTTGTTTTTCTTCAAAACACGCTGCAATTCTTTTTCGATGCTAGCGTCTAAACCAAAGCCTTCAGCCGGAACGACTATACTGACATCACTTCCAAGCTGCTTGTATGCCATAGCTGCCTCTAACGCGAAGTAGTCTTCACCATAGATTAAGAGACTTACCGGAACCTCGTTCAGCTCCCACAACGTATGCGGTGTCATCACTCGGTGAGATAGAGATGCGTGATCTGGCAATAACGGCGAACTTCCCGTAGCAATAAGAGCGTGCTCGAATTCGTACATTTCAAAGTGATGACCAGAGTCGATTCCGATTCTCTCACCAGACATAAAGGATGCCGTACCCGTTAAATGCTCGATCTTGTTCGCTTTAATCAGCGCTTCTACTCCCTTTTGAAGTCCAGCTACAACAGAAGAATAATAGTTTGTGAACGTATCATACTCAAAACTCGCGTTTGGAACCGAAATTCCCATCTGTTTGTATTGAGACAATCCTGAAAAATTAGCTGCTGTCTGCGTCAGGCTCTTAGAAGGGATACATCCCTTATGAAGACAAACACCGCCTAGCTTTTCTTTTTCAATCAGCGTGACTTCCATTCCCAGCTGAGCCGCACGGATCGCTGCATGGTATCCGCCAGGTCCGCCGCCGATAATCACCAGCTGTCGTTTTGTTGCAAAATCACCTACAACCATCTATATCAGCTCCAGTGTCATGAAGTAAGGATTCTCGATGAGTTCTTTTACACGATTCGTGAACATAACAGCCGTTGCTCCGTCTGCCACACGGTGATCAAACGACATGGATACGTTCATCATCGAACGGATAACGATCTCGTTGCCGACAACTACTGGCGTTTTCTTTGTTTTATGAAAAGCCATAAGCGCCACTTCTGGGTGATTAATGATCGGTGTCGCTGCAATCGATCCAAGCGGTCCAACGTTGGATATTGTAAACGTGCCACCCGTCATATCTGAACCCTTCAACTTGTTCGTCTTAGCACGCGTGATTTTGTCTTTCATGTCATGCGCAATGTCTCTTACATTTCTCTGTTCCACATGAGAGATTACCGGTACGATCAGACCTTCATCAGAGTCAGTGGCGATGCCGATATTTACGTTTTTCTCTAATCGAATCACTTCATTCTCTTCATCCAGCTTCGCGTTGAAAATTGGGAAGTCTTTTAGCGCGATTTGAATGGCTTTTACAAAGAAAGCAGCAACGGACACGTTCATGCCGCGTTTGTTTTCAGGATCCATCGCTTTTAGCTGTTTCTTTAGCTCCATTACTGCCGTCACGTCAATTTCTTCAAAATGGGTAACGTGCGGAATCGTCGCAAGAGATTGAACCATTTTCTTGGCGATCTGTTTTCTGCGTCCTTTAAACGGAATCTCTTCCGCATTTTTTGTCGCAAATGATGGAGCTGTATTCACTTCTTCAGGAGCCTCAGTCTCTATCTTCTCTTCTGCTTTTGGCACTGAGCCATTCTCGATAAAGTTATACACGTCCTGATCGGTTACACGCCCGCCAGCTCCTGTGCCGGTGATCTGTTCAATATCCACACCGTTCTCACGAGCAATTTTTCTTGTAAAAGGAGCTGCAAGAACACGCTTGTTCAGTGTTGCGATGCCTCCTGCAAATGTGGTGTTGCTTGGAGCTTTGACGATTTTATCAACGACTGGCTGTTCTGAAGCATTCACCTTGTCTTCTGCTTTTGAAGATGGTGACGTTGGTGTTGAAGCCGCTTCGATCGTTAAGATAACCGATCCGACTGTTACCACATCACCTTCTTTTACTTTGATGTCTTTAATCGTTCCGGCTGCAGGTGAAGGAAGTTCTGCCGTTACTTTATCCGTTTGTACTTCTACTAGCGGCTGGTCAATTTTTACGGAATCGCCTGTTTTAACAAAAAAGTGAATGACTTCTCCCTCGTGCATACCTTCTCCGATATCATGCAATTTCACTTCTACCACTGAACTCACCTCCTAAAATTGCGTTACTTTTTCAATCGCCTGCACAACACGTTCTGCGCTCGGCAGATAGTGATCTTCCAGTGCAAACATCGGTACTGGTGTATCGAACCCTGTTACGCGCTCGATTGGCGCTTTCATATAAAGGAAAGATGTATCGTTAATGAGTGACATGATGGTCTCGCCAAGTCCGCCGGTTCCCGGTGCTTCGTGAACAATTACTGCACGGCCTGTTTTTTGAACGCTCTCTGCAATCATCTCTTTATCTAACGGATAAAGGGAACGAAGGTCGATCACATCACAATTAATGCCTTTTTCTTCTGCCGTCTTCGCAGCTTTCATTACGACATCGATCATTGCACCGTATGCAAAAACCGTTACATCGTCCCCTTCCTGAAGACGAGCTGCTTTTCCGAGTGGAACATTGTACTTGCCATCAGGAACATCCATCTTTGTACTTCTATAACAGCGCATCGGCTCTAAGAATAAAACCGGGTCTGGATCTTCAATCGCAGAAATCAGCATGCCTTTTGCGTCGTAAGGATTAGAAGGAACAACAACTTTCATTCCTGGCATTCCCGTAAATAGAGCTTCAACGGAATCTGAGTGGATTTCCGGTGCGCGCACGCCTGCTCCAAAAGGTGCACGAATGACCATCGGCACGGTAAAAGCGCCAAGCGTTCTCGCACGAATTCGGGATGCATGTGTCATGATCTGGTTAAACGCTGGATAGATGAACCCAAGGAATTGCATTTCAGCGATCGGTTTGAATCCGTTCATCGCAAGTCCGATTGATGTCCCGATAATGCCAGACTCGGCAAGCGGTGTATCAATAACGCGCTTTTCACCAAATTCAGCAACAAGGCCGTCCGTTGCACGGAACACTCCGCCATTTTGACCAACGTCTTCGCCAAGCACGATTACGTTTTCCTGCTCTTTCATCATTACTCTCATGCCGTCTGTTACGGCTTGAACCATCGTTAATTTCTTCGTATCAACTGCCGTTGTCATTAGCGATCACCTCTTGAATGAGCGTATGCTTTCTTTTGGCTTTCAATCGGCCAAGGATTTTCCGCAAAAACATGATCAAACACATCATTATAATGTGGTGCTGGCGTCTCTTCCATTTCTTTTACCGCTGCTTCTATCTCAGCTGTTAGTGATTCTTGGAGGTCTGCAGCCCATTTCTCATCCCACATGTTTTCGTTTTTCATAAAACGTTCTAGTCGTAAAATTGGATCTGTCATTTCACGGCGACTTGTTGACTCGTCTTGATTTCTATATTTAGAAGGATCATCAGCGGTTGTATGTGCGCCATAACGCCACGTTACTGCCTCAATGAGTGTCGGTCCTTCTCCTTTTCGTGCGCGTTCAACTGCAGTACGCGTGTGGAAGTAGACAGCAAACACATCATTTCCGTCTAGACGAACGCCTTCCATCTCATAAGCTACCGCTTTCTGTGCGATCGTTTTACTTTTCATCTGCTTTTCAATCGGAACCGAAATCGCGAATCCATTGTTTTGGTTAAAGAAAATAACAGGTGCATTGAACACGCTCGCAAAGTTCAATCCTTCATGAAAATCTCCTTCAGAAGTTGCACCGTCACCAAAGTAGACGATGGAAGCGCGGTCTGTTCCTTTTAACTTTTCAGCCCAAGCTGCACCCGTTGCATGCAGAAGCTGTGACGCGATCGGAACGGCTGGAGGGAATATGTTCTTTCCTTCTGGCGGAATACACCCTTCTTGGCGTCCTTTCCAATAAAGGAAGAGTGTTTTTAGCGAATGTCCAAAAGTCATTGTAGCCGCATGATCACGATAGGTCGGGAACATCCAGTCACCCTCACCCATAGCCATGGCGCTTCCGATCTGTGACGCTTCTTGGCCCTCAAACGGAACGTACGTACCAATCCGTCCTTGACGCTGAAGGTTTACCCCTTTGCGGTCAAAAAGTCTTGAACGAAGCATCTTCGTATAAAGCTCTTTCGTCAGTTCCTCTGTGATCTCACCGCGGTATGTTTCATCATTCCACTCGCCGTTCTCATTAATGATCTGCAATTTCGGAAATAACTTTTCCATGGTTAAAGTCCCTCCTTAGTTTCGAACCTGCCATTTTGGTCTTCTGTTATGAGCAAAAAAGCTGTTGCGTTTTGTTCTAGCAGCAAGCTTCTCTTCACAGAAAAGGTTAGCGGCTTCCATCGTTGAAATATTGTTTCTCGTGCTCTCACTATAAATCTGGATCAAGCTATCATAGATCGCTCTAGTTTTGGTTAAAACGCGTGCCTTGTTCGGCCCGTACAGTTCATCAGCCACCTGAATTAAGCCGCCAGCGTTTACGATATAATCCGGTCCATAAAGAATGCCTTGCTGCTGCAGATAGAGACCGTGTTTGTCTTCAAGAAGCTGGTTGTTGGCGCTTCCTACGATCGCTTTTACTTTTAACTTGTCAATCGTCTCGTCGTTAATGATTCCGCCAAGTGCGCACGGAATAAAGATATCTGCATCTACTCCATAAATGTCGTTTCCTTCTACAACTTCCACATTCCCAGGCAGTAATTCTGCTCTTTCTTGAATCATTTTTAACGCGTTTTCATTAATGTCTGTTACATAGATTTGCGCGCCTGCTGCGAGTAACTGTTCAGCAACTTTAAATCCTACTTTTCCTAATCCTTGAATAGAATAAGCTTTGCCTGCTAATTCGTCCGTTCCTTCAAGCGTTTGGATTGTTGCTTGAAGACCGTAAATTACCCCTTGAGCCGTTGGAACAGAAGAGTCACCGCTTCCGCCATATTCTTCTGGAACACCGACGATACAGTTTGTTTCTTTTAATGCATGAACAAAATCATCAGGCGTCGTCCCCATGTCCGTTCCTGTGTAAAATCTTCCGTTTAACGAATCAACGAATTGACCGAAAGCACGGAACAACTCTGGTGATTTATCAGAAGTGGGATCTCCGATAATGACTGATTTTCCGCCTCCAAAGTCCACGTCTGCTCCTGCACACTTGTACGTCATTCCTTTTGAAAGGCGTAGAACATCTTCAAGTGCTTCGTCAACTGACGCATATGGCCTCATTCTGCATCCGCCAAGAGCAGGTCCAAGCGTTGTATTATGTATAGCAATGATTGCCTTGAGACCTGTCGATGGATCGTTACAAAAAACAACTTGCTCGTGCTGTGATATTTTTTCAAACATGTGTAAATCCCCCTAGTATGTCTCTTCTCACTTTGTTTCTCTTTTACTTTGCTGCTTTAAAGTGCAAGCGCTTTCATTAAAATGCAAAAAAATATTATATTTTCATCTCTTCAATTTTCTGTGCGATTGCTGCTCTCGGTAAGATATACTGCGTAACTTCTCCCTCACCCGCAACCGCTTTTCCGTTATAGACGGTCACATCACAGATGACAGCTTTCCCGTTTATTTCTCTCAATGTGGCTGTAACTGAAAGTTCGGCGCCTTCTGGAGTCGGTGCCATATGTTTTGCCGCTATTCCTCCGCCGATTCCTTCCTCATGTTCTTCAAGATATGGCAATATGATCTGTCGAGCTGCCCACTCCATATGGTAAACCATGCTGACAGTCGAATATGCTGGATGAACCAGCTTCCCTTCAAATTGAGCAAACATATCGGGTGTAACGGTAGCTGTGATGGTAGCCGTTTGGCCTACCTCCATGCCTGGTTTCATGCACACACCTCATATCTTTCATCTAATTTATATAACGTTTTCTTAACGTAATCATATCATTTTGTGTGATAGTCGGTCAATGAATCGCCTGAATTGTTCAGTTTGAAAGGAATATGAAAAATGTGCAAAAATGGTAGTGGAAGTGTGCTAACTGATGAATGAGTGTTTATTCTGTAATCCATTGAGTTTTCCTAAACAAAAAATAGTGTTAGAGAATGATAGCTGCTACTTTCTGCAAAGTCCGAAAGCACAAGATATCTTGAAAGGTGCGGGCTTAATTATTCCGAAGGCCCATAAAGAAACCGTATTTGATTTAAGTGAAAAAGAGTGGACAGACACATACGAATTGATGCAGAAAGCGAAGAAATTGTTGGATATGGAGTATGAACCAGACGGTTACAGCACGGGCTGGAACGTCAATCCAGTCGGCGGCCAAAGTATTCCGCATGCACATTTTCACATCATACCTCGATTTAGCGATGAGCCGTTTGCTGGTAGAGGAATCCGGTCGTGGATCAAGTCCGAGGCCAACCGCAGGCCTGGTAAGGTGCGAGAGGTTTTATAAAGAGCTGCTATTCTTTTTTATGTGATTGGAGCGCTTTTTTATGTGATTGGTGCTCTTTTTTATATGATCGAACGCCATTTTTATGTGATTAATAGTCTTTTTTATGTGATTAAGAATAGCTCCCTACTCTAAGCATTAAAAAGCTGATACAGCATGCATGCCATATCAGCTTTATTCTTAACGTTTCTGTAGTTGCTTCAATACTTCGTCCACTTTCGCATGATCTTCAGGAGAATCATCTATATGCTTCCACAAAATCTCACCATTCCGATCAAACACCCATGAACTTCCTTGAACATTTACATCCTGATTTTTAACAGCGCTTAAGAAATGCTTTCTTTCATCCTTTTCTTTTGGCACAATATCGCTTATTTTGACTTCACCTTTTAAGAGATCCGCACCTACAGCCAGCATACTTTTCACTGTGGACATGTGGTGGTTCCCCATCTCATGGTACACGTTCAGTTCAGGGTCGCCGTAAATTTCAAACGGAAACACACCATGTACATCCAAGAACTCTTGAATCTGCTGACGATCGGCCGGTGAAACAACTACTACTTTTACCGACAATCTATCAAACTCCTCATATGACTCACGCAACTGCGCAAGGAACTCCTGATAGTACGGTCAGCCGAGGTGTCTGACTAACACAACGAACGTTTTGTCATCTCCAAACAAATCATGAAGGACAACAGACTGTGAACTTTTAACAGATACCAGTTGTTGATCTAGATTCATCAAAATAGCCTCCTTGTATTAAACGTTCGGATATTCCTGAGAAAGAGGGTGAAGCATGATCTCATCCACAACCATATGTTTTGGGGCGCTTGCCATGTAAGCTACTGCCTCTGCAATATCATCCACCTTCAGCCAGTCTTCTTTAAAATCGAGACCAGGCTCAGAGTCTGCAAAATACGTGTCAATGGCACCAGGGTTCACAGTACCTACACGAACGCCAAACTCCCTAAGCTCTTGTGCAAGAGAACCTGAAAATCCTTGTACCGCGTATTTTGTAGCTGTATAAACAGAGCCATTCGCAATCGTTCTGCGCCCAACATCAGATGAGATCGTGATGATTGTTCCTACTTTACGCTCTTTCATATGTGGAACAACCGCTGTACTACATAAGAATACACCTTGAACGTTAACTTCAAACATATGTTTAAAATCAGCTAAAGAATGCTCTTCTGCCAGCTTAAATTGGCCTACTCCTGCATTGTTTACTAAAATATCAACTTGTCCGTATTTATCAAACGTTTGTTTAAAGAGATCAGCAACATCTTCTTCTTTTGTTACATCTGCTTTAACCGCTAGTACTTCATAGCCTTTATCTTTTAATTTCTCTGCTGTTTTAAAAATATCATCTGAGGAACCAACTACAGTTAACTTGGCACCTAGACTTCCTAATTTTTCAGCGATTGCTCTTCCACACCCGCGAGATGCACCTGTTACGACCGCTATTTTTTCATTAATCATGTTTAAAACCTTCCTTTCACAGCTTTGTTACTTTTCACCCTATTATAAACATGAAAAAGACTCAGCACCAAATTCGGTCTGCGTCTTTCTTTAACAATAAAGACTAAAATTAATAGTGTGTTGCTTTTGTTCATTTTGTTACTTCTTTGACAAGTTGATTGGAGTGCAAGGTGCGAGACTCCTGCGGGACGAGCGGTCAGGTGAGACCCTTAAAGGCGCAAAGCGGCAAGGGGCTCACCGGTCGCCCCGCGGAAAGCGAGCATCCTGGAACGGAAATCAATTGCTTTCAAGAGCATCAAAGATTGCGGAAACAGTCTATTAAAACAACCCTAGCGTATTAAAGAATACAATGACGATGATGACCGGTACGATATAGCGAATCAGCATCAGCCATAATGCGAACCCTCTTTTTGTCACAGAAGAACCTGCTCTGAATTCCTCCAAAAGCATTTCTTTTGGATATCGGTAACCTACGAATAGAGCGATGAATAATGCTCCTAGTGGCAGCAAGATGTTACTAACCAAGAAGTCTAATAGATCGAAAATTGTTTTACCGAAAAGTGTTACATCTGATAGTACACCCATTGAAAGTGCTGATGGAACCCCAGCAGCAAAGATAAGCACACCGATGATCCAAGACCATTTTGCACGGTTTGACAGCTCACCCTTTGTAATGGATGCCACAATGATTTCAAGCATAGAGAACGCTGAAGTTAACGTTGCAAACAAGAACAGCGCCAAGAATACGATAAAGAAAAACTGTCCAAAGACGATTTGATCAAATACAGCCGGAAGAACAACGAACAACAATCCAGGACCTTCTGTCGGCTCTAGACCTAGAGAGAACACTCCTGGGAAGATCGCCAATCCAGCTAATAGTGAAATCAAAACGTTCAGCAAAACGATCGTTGTTGCAGATTTTGTTAAGCTCTCTTTTTTACTCAAGTACGAGCTGTACGTAACCATTACGGAGATACCCACACTCAACGAGAAGAACGATTGTCCTAACGCAAAAAGAATGTCGTCCGCCCCAATCTTTGAGAAGTCTGGGAACAAGAAGAACTTAACGCCTTCCATCGCGTTATCCAGTGTCAGTGAACGAATGATCAATACGGCAAACAACACAAAAAGTGCTGGCATCATAATCTGATTCGCTTTTTCAATACCGTTCTTAATTCCGCGGCTTACAACAAAGATCGTAATCATCATAAAGACGAATTGAGAGATCAATACTGGCCAAGGACTTGAAATCGATTCGCCAAAAAGAGCACCAAAATCATGGTTAAAGAAGTCACCTGAAAAGCTTTTGCTAAGATAAAGTACGATCCAGCCTCCAATAACACTGTAAAAAGATAATAAGATAAATGCAGTTGCTACACCCATTCTGCCTAGCCAAGGCCATGCAGAACCTGGAGCGATCGTCCGGTAAGCGGAAACCGCCTCTTTTTGTGCTCCTCGCCCGATAACAAATTCAGCCATCAAAAGCGGAAAACCAACTAAGAACGTAAACAATAAAAAGATAAGGAAAAAAGCTCCTCCACCACTTGTACCCGCTACATAAGGAAATTTCCAAATCGCTCCGAGTCCGATTGCGGATCCTGCTGCAGCTAAAATAAAGGCTAATTTCGACGTCCACTGGTCTTGCTGTTTCATAATTAAATACTACCTCCCCTGTTACAAATACAACTAGCTCATATTAAACGTTTGTTTAACAAACTAACTGTTTCTTGCGCTTCTTTCATCATGGTTTCAAGCAGTTCTTTCACACTTGGTACATCTTTAATTGCCCCTGCGATCTGTCCGCTATTAATAAAACCGTTCTCTAAGTCCCCTTTTACAGCTCCTAAAATATGATGTTCTTCTGAGGTGTGTGTTAAAAATTCTTCAGGTGTGACGCCATTTTTTTCAAGCTGAATCAGCTTTTGAGCATAAGGTGTATCGTAAATTCTTCTGATCTTGCCAGTCGAGCGGCCGACGATTAACGTTTTTTTATCATCTGCCTCAACTAATGACGTTTTGTAGATATCGTGAAAAGGTGCTTCTTTTGTGGCGATAAAACGGGTTCCCATCTGCACGCCTTGTGCTCCTAACGCGAAGGCTGCAGCCAAACCGCTTCCGTCTGCAATTCCTCCAGCAGCAATGACCGGTATGGCCACACTTCGGGAAACTTGAGGCAGAAGCACCATTGTTGTCGTCTCGTAAGGAGAGTTTAGACCTGCTGCTTCATAGCCTTCAGCTACAAGGATATCCGCTCCTGCTGCCTCTGCTTTTTGCGCATGATAGACAGAGGCAACAACGCAAATAATCTTGATTCCATGTTCCTTCAATTTTGCTATGTAAGGTGCCGGATTACCCGCCGAAAGAGAAACAACTTCGACTTTATGCTTGATCAGAAGACTTAAGATTTCTTTTACATTCGATGCAACGGTTAAAGGTACATTAACAGCAAATGGCTTGTCTGTCATCCCCTTTGTTGCAATTATCAGATTCTCTACCTCTTCAGGTGACATCGTGCCAGCCCCAATTGTGCCCAATCCACCTGCATTTGAGATAGCAGAAGCTAGCTCTGCATTGCTAACATTCCCCATACCACCTTGAATGATAGGGTACTTAATGTTTAATTTTTCGCAGATGAGATTCAAATTTCCCGCCTCCCATTCTTACCTTTGTTATACTGAACCTATATACCTGTAATTAAGGAGGCTCATTATGAAATACACATTTAATGGTAAAACGCCAAATGTTGATGAAAGCGCTTTTATTGCTCCTGGTGCACACGTTGTCGGTGATGTAACAATTGGCGAAGGAGCAAGCATCTGGTTTAACTCTGTTCTTCGCGGTGATGAAGGACCGATCTCCATCGGTAAAAAAACAAACGTTCAAGACAACTGCACCCTTCACTTGTATGAAGGCTACCCGCTTGTCTTAGAAGATGAAGTGTCGATCGGACACAACGTGATCCTGCACGGCTGTACTGTAAAAAAAGGTGCTCTCGTTGGCATGGGTTCTACCATTCTTGATGGTGTAGAAATCGGTGAACAAGCCTTTATCGGTGCAAATACTCTCATTCCACCAGGTAAAAAAATCCCACCAAGAGTAATGGTTATGGGCTCCCCCGGTAAAGTTATCCGTGAACTGAACGACGAAGACCTGAAACTGATCCAACTTACGATCGACACGTATTACGAAAAAGGACAGCAGTTTGCCACTGAATTAAAAAAATAATTTATTGGGAAGCACTTTCGTTCATAAATCCGAAAGTGCTTCTATTTTGCTATTTTTTAATGGCTAGTTATTATTCACTTCATTAGCAAGTTGATTGAAGCGTAAGGTTGCGAGACTCCTACGGGACGAGCGGTCAGGTGGAGACTCCTAATGGCGCAAAGCGGCAGGAGGCTCACCGCACGCCCCGTGGAAAGCGAGCAGCCTGGAGCGGAAATCAACCACTTTCAAGAACAACAACGTTTCCACTCAATACAAAAATCGCTACCAGCAGAAGATAGAATTACTTTTCCTGAATGAGCGGGTGATTCAGCACATCATGTTTTGTATTCTTTTTAAACGCATTCCCATCTGAATAGATGCTTTCAAAGAAACGGCTTGCTGGTCCTGCGAGTGCACGGTAATAATCACTGAAGAGCGAAGCAGCGTGGTCGCCAAGCCAATCTGCATGCAGAAGTTCTTGTGGCAGACCTGGATCGATGAACAGAAACTTACGGTACTCATGAACGAGCTTTGTACGCTCTACAAAACACTCGCCGTCTGTCATTTCACCTTTTTCGATCTTATTTTTATCGATCACATATTTTTTTGAATACGTGACAATAAATTCATTGTACTTTTGGTTGATATCATGAAGATCCCAGCACTCTGAAACAAGCTTTTCATTCTCATTCGGTCCGTTGTAGACCGCTGTAAATGAATGAACGTAGTCTTTAATATCATATTTATCAATCATGGCTTGAATCTGTTCAGAGGATGGGTGCGGTGAGATCCAGAAACTGTTCGCAAGCAGACCGAAGCCGCTCCAGACAAGCTCTTTTCGAAGTTCATCCCGAATGTTTCTTTTCTCTTCTGGAATCGTATACGTGAACATCATCCATTCGCCATTCCACGGTTCCTGCTGCACGTTAAAAATCCTTTTTGCAGCTTCATCCATTCTCTTTTTACCACGGTCCGTTAAATAATAATAACTCTTGTTTCCTTGTTTTCTCGCTGCAATCCAGCCTTGTTTGTTCATTCTCGAGATAGCCGCTCTAACCGCTTGTTCGTTGTGTCCAAACTCTTCCAACAAACGAATCAGGCTGCCAATCCATATTTCACTCCCATAATGCCGGATATAATCTCCGTAAAGCGTAAAGATCATAGAGCGTGTGTTTAAACTATTCTGCATGTTCATACCCTCATTTGTACCTGTTATTGTCTGTACAATCCTACCATAAAGAAAACTTAGCTGACATCAAGTCTTTCACGTCAGTCTTAGTTGCGCTTATACTATCGACCTAAACTTGTACCCTCGTCGAAAATCATCGTGCAAACAAGTTATACTCTATGATAGTGGAACAATGGAGACAGAAACAAGTTACTCTCCCTTAAATACAGGTGGTCTTTTTTCACCGAAAGCGACTAGCGCTTCCATTCGGTCTTTTGTTGGAATTGTCACTTCATACGCTTTTGCTTCAATCGCAAGTCCTGTTTGAAGATCTACTTCCGTTCCGTGTTTAATCGCATATTTCGCTTGCTGAACAGCGACAGGTCCGTTCTTCATTATTAATCCTGCATAGTTTTCACAGACCGCCATCAGCTCTTCTCTTGATGTAACTTGGTTTAAAATGCCGTAAGAAAAAGCTTCTTCTGCCATCATCTTTTTTGCTGTAAGAATGAGCTCCATCGCTTTTGCCTGACCGATCAGTCTTGGCAGACGCTGTGTTCCGCCAGCACCAGGAATGATTGCCCAGCTCAGTTCTGTTAGACCCATAGACGCTTCTCTTACAGAAACGCGAAGATCACATGCAAGAGCTAGTTCGAATCCTCCGCCGAAAGCATGACCATTGATCGCACAGATCGTAGGCTGAGGCAATGCTTCTACAGCTGAAAACACATCGCGGATTTTACGTACATTACGGCGAACTTCTGATTCGGTGAGCGTTCTTCTTTCTTTTAAATCAGCTCCTGCACTGAAAGCTTTTTCCCCTGCTCCAGTAAATATAACGACACGAACATCGTTGTTATGATGAATGTCTTCTACCACTTCTTCTAGCTCTTTTAGCGTTGCATAGTTAAAGCAGTTTAATACTTCTGGACGATTCAATGTCACATAAGCAACGAAATCTTTAACCTCGTATAAAATAGCACTCACTTTTAGTTCCTCCTATTCGTGGATCGCTTCAACAACAGAAGCAATTCCCTGACCTACTCCAATGCACATCGTCGCAAGTCCGTACCGTGAACCTTGCTTTTTCATCTCATGAATAAGCGTTGTTAAAATGCGTGCACCGCTTGCCCCAAGTGGATGGCCAAACGCGATCGCTCCGCCGTTTACGTTAACTTTACTGCGATCCAATTCTAATTCATTGATACATGCTAACGATTGTGACGCAAAAGCTTCGTTCAGTTCGATTAAGTCTAAGTCACCCACTGAAAGTCCCGCACGCTTTAACGCTTTTCGTGAAGCTTCGATCGGACCGACACCCATAATGGACGGCTCAAGACCTGCAACTCCTGACGAAACATAGCGAGCCAAAGGCTTTAATCCTAATTCCTCTGCTTTTTCACGGCTCATCAATAGCAGTGCTGAAGCTCCATCGTTCACGCCAGACGCATTTCCTGCTGTTACACTGCCATCTTTAAACAACGGTTTAAGCTTGCCTAGTTTTTCAAGCGATGTTTCCGGACGCGGATGCTCATCATCTGTAATCCATGTTTCATTTCCTTTTCGATCTACTAATCTTACAGGAACGATCTCTTCATTAAATCGGTTTTGTTCAATCGCTTTTTTAGCTTTCTGCTGAGAGTCGTAAGCAAATTTGTCTTGGTCTTCTCGTGATATCTCATACTTCTTCGCTACGTTTTCTGCTGTTTCTGGCATAGAATCTGTACCGAATTTTTCATGCATAAGCGGATTTACAAAGCGCCATCCGATCGTTGTATCAAACATTTTCATATCGCCGCGCGGATACTCCACTTCTGGTTTGCCCATGACAAACGGTGCACGTGTCATGCTTTCGGTTCCACCTGCGATGAATATGTCCCCTTCACCTGCTAAAATGGCACGTGCTGCATAAATAACGGCGTCCATACCTGATCCGCAAAGACGGTTGATTGTTGTTCCACCTACTTCGACTGGAAGCCCAGCGAGTAGTGCAGACATTCTAGCTACGTTTCGATTATCTTCCCCAGCACCGTTTGCATTACCGAATATAACTTCTTCAATCTCTTTAACAGGTACTCCCGGGTTTCTTTCTACAAGCGCAGAAATAACGACTGCTCCAAGGTCATCAGGTCTGACTGACTTTAACGCACCTTTATAGCGGCCAATCGGTGTTCGGACAGCATCAACGATAACAACTTCTTTCATTACTTCTTCACCCCGCTGCCTTCCCCTGTGTAATCATAAACCCCTTTACCGGATTTGCGGCCAAGTCTTCCTGCTTTTACGTACTTCACTAAAAGCGGTGCCGGGCGGTATTTTTCACCTAGGGTTTTATGAAGATAGTTCAGGTTGTTTAAGCGTGTATCAAGCCCTACTAAATCTCCAAGCTCAAATGGTCCCATCGGAAAATTCAAACCAAGTTTAATCGCTTTGTCGATGTCTTCTGGCGTGCCAACACCTTCTTGCAGCATGTAGAATGCTTCATTACCAATCATAGCCGAGATTCGGCTCGTAACGAATCCTGGGAATTCATTCACGGTCACCGTTTCTTTCCCCATCTTCACAGCAGCTTCTTTCCCTAGCTCGACCGTTTCATCGTTCGTTTCATGCCCACGTACGATCTCAACAAGAGGCATTCTGTGTACGGGGTTGAAGAAGTGCATCGCAATTACTTTTTCAGGACGCTTTGTAAATGATCCGATCTCTGTCGGACTCATCGTGGACGTGTTTGTAGCAAGCACACAATGCTCTGGTGCAGAACGGTCTAATTCTTCAAAAACAGCACGCTTGATCTCTATGTTTTCAGGAACTGCCTCAATTACTAAATCAGCACCGCTTACAGCTGCTGATAGATTCGCAGTGTATGATAGTCTTTCTTGCGCTCGTTCAGCATCGCTTTGCGAAAGCTTCCCGCGAGATACCGCTTTTGAAAAAATAGAATCAATTTCTTTCTTTGCATTTTCCAGCTGGTCTTCTTTTACGTCAACAAGCTGAACGTCGAAACCGCCAACTGCGCTCACATAGGCGATCCCTCTTCCCATCACACCAGATCCAATGACTACTGCATTTTGCAACATGGTCTCTCCTGCCTTTCTTTTAAACAAGTGTTTAACGTTTTGTATGCTTAGATGCTTTTGTAAGTTGTTGGTTTCCGTTCCAGGATGCTCGCTTTCCGCGGGGCAGGCGGTGAGCCCCTTGCCGCTTTGCGCCGTTAAGGGTCTCACCTGACCGCTTGTCCCGCAGGAGTCTCGCACCTTGCACTCCAACCAACTGGTCATTGAAGCTAAATAGAAAAGCCCCAAGCAACGGTTTACAAGTAAAAACATTGTATAAAAAGCGAGCACGATGGCCCGCTTTTCAAATCTGTTACTAGATCTATCAACGCAAATTAACAGAACTAGATATCAACTAAATTACAAATTAAAAGGATTCAACGGACGAGACCCTGTATAGGAAACGACACTCTTTGTTTCTGTATAGAGATCAAGCGTTTCAATACAAAGCTCACGACCAAAACCTGACTGCTTATAGCCTCCGAACGGCGTTCCCGGGAATGCTGAGAACGGTGAGTTGATCATGATTGTTCCTGCTTGGATCATGCCTGCAACACGTGTTGCTTTCGCATGGTCCTTTGTCCAGATCGCTGCTGCTAAACCGAAGTCCGTGTTGTTTGCTAGTTTCACAGCCTCTTTTTCGTCCTTAAACGTCGATACAACAACAACCGGCCCGAAGATTTCCTCTTTAACCACTTTCATGTCTTCGTTTACATCCGTAATGATTGTCGGCAAATACCAGTGTCCGTTTTCAAAACCATCCACTTTTGCACGTCCGCCGCCAAGAGCAATTGTTGCGCCTTCTTCTTCAGCAGATTTTACGTAACCGTCGATTACTTCAAGCTGACGCTCAGAAATGATTGCCCCAACATGTGTACCTTGATCAAGCGGATTACCAAGTACAAGTTTCTTCGCTTTTTCAACGAACTTTTCCATGAAGGCGTCATAAACACTTTCTTCAATATAAAGGCGAGAACGCGCTTCACAAGATTGGCCTGTGTTATAGAAAATACCGAATAATGAGCCATCAACTGCAGCATCGATATCTGTATCTGCAAACACTAAGTTAGGAGATTTTCCACCTAGCTCGAGCGTTACACGTTTTAACGTCTGAGATGCTTTTGCCATGATGTCTTTACCTGTTCCTGTTTCACCAGTGAACGCTACTTTATCGACACCTTCATGCTCAGCAAGGTATGAACCGACTGTAGCTCCATCACCTGTGATGATGTTTACAACACCTTCAGGAACACCAGCTTCGTGGCAGATCTCCGTCATAACGATAGCCGTAAGTGGAGTTAAGCTTGCAGGCTTCAAGATAACGGAACAACCTGTTGCGATTGCTGGTGCGATCTTCCAAGCAGCCATCATCATCGGATAGTTCCACGGGATGATCTGCGCGCAAACCCCTAGAGGTTCTTTTAACGTATAGTTCATGAACGGTCCTGGCATCGGGTTTACAGCACCGCGGTGGCTGACGATCGCACCTGCATAGAACTCAAAGTCTTCGATCGCTTGCATGACTTGACCTTGTGCCGCGCTTAGTGATTTTCCGCTGTTTAGAATCTCAAGCTCTACTAGCTCGTTGAAACGAGAACGCATGATGCTAGCAATCTTGTTCATCGTACGAGAACGCTTATTTACAGGAGAGCGCTTCCATTTTCCTGTTTCAAATGCAGTTCTTGCCGCCTCAACAGCACGATCAACATCCGCTTTCGTTGCTTTTGCGACCTTTGCTAACGGTTCTCCGGTTGCTGGGTTATATGTAACAAAGTACTCTCCTTCAGATCCACCAACGCTTTGTCCGCCAATAACCATTTCGTACACATCACGTTTCACTGCTTTAACTTCTGTCTTTGCTGTACTCAAGTTCTCCACTCCCTTTAGTCTCGTTGTCTATTTACCTGTGAATGCGGGTTTTCTCTTCTCTAAAAATGACTGTAAACCTTCTTGATGATCAGCTGACTCTCCGGCAATCTTTTGAGCTTGTGCTTCATATTCAAGCACTTCGTTCAGATCGCTTTCCCAGCTTTTGTTCATATAGCGTTTGATCAGTCCAATTGCTTTAGTAGGCATATTGGATAGTTTTTCAGCGAACGTTTCCACTTCAAGCATGAACTCTTCTTCACTTACCGTTTTCGTTACAAGGCCGAACTCTTTTGCTTCTTGAGCTGTGATTTTTTCACCTAATACCGCAAGCTCCATCGCTTTTGCGTGTCCGACCAAACGCGGCAAGAAGTAGAGGTTTCCTGAGTCTGGCACTAAGCCAACATGAATGAATGCTTCTATAAAACTCGCTTTCTCGCTTGCAATACGGAAGTCACAAGCTAAAGCAAGACTCATTCCTGCACCTGCTGCTACCCCGTTAACCGCTGCAATAACTGGCTTCTCCATTGCGACCAGCGCTTGCACCATCGGGTTATATCCTTTACGAAGAACATCACCATAATCCGTGCCATCTACAGAGCCTGTTAAGTCTTGACCTGAACAGAACGCACGCCCTGCACCTGTAATTACAACCGCTCTTACATTGCTGTCTTTGTTCGCTTCTTTTATCGCTGAAACCATTTCTTTATGCATAAGTGATGTAAAAGCATTCAGCTTATCCGGACGGTTCAGTGTGATCCAAGCCGTCTTTCCTCTTGTTTCGTAGCTAATCGTTTCAAACATGGTTATCCCCCTACTTCCCTTTAAACTCGGCTGGACGTTTTTCAACAAAAGCTTTCATGCCTTCTTTTTGGTCCTGTGACGAGAATAATAGATAAAAGTTTTTACGTTCAAACTGCATGCCTTCATATGTTGAATAGTCGATTGATTTATAGACAGTCTCTTTAATTAAGCGAGTCGATAAAGGCGCTCTTGAAGCGACGACTTTGGCATATTTCTTCGCCACGTCCACTACAAGTTCTGGTGCGATTACACGATTGATGACCCCGTATTGAAGAGCTTCATCTGCTGTCATCGGGTCACCGAGCCATAGCCATTCGAGCGCCTTCTTCTGTCCCATCAGCTTTGTAAGTTTTACCGTTCCGCCTGCACCTGGCATGACGCCAAGCTTGATTTCAGGAAATCCAAACTGTGCGTTTTCTGCTGCAAATAGAATATCAGCACATAACGCCAGTTCAAAGCCTCCGCCAAAGCAGTAACCGTTCACCGCACCGATAATTGGTTTTTTAATTGTTGCTAAGCGGTCCCATTCTTTAAACTGATTTAATAGTTCAAGAGAAACGGCTGTATCTTCTTTCATTTCATCAATGTCGGCACCTGCTGCAAAAGCACGCTCGCTGCCAGTCAAAACAATTGCTTTTACCTCATCATTACGGTCAAAACTTTCAAAAGCATCTAATAGTTCCGTAACCATTGGCCGGTTGATCGCGTTTAATACACGCGGCCTGTTTAATTGAATCAAGGCAATCCCATCTTCAACAGAGGTTAAGATTGTTTCGTAATTACTCATTGATTTCCTCACCAATCATAAGTGTTACGAGTTCAGCCGCAAAGCTCATTAAGTCTTTTCCAGAAGCTTTTCCTTCATCAGATTTCATCGCCGCTTTTAGTGCATCATGATCGTCATAGTACATTTCACAAAGAATGTGGTAGTCACTTTTCCCCATTGGTGAACCAACGATTTTTGTAACTTCCATTTTGCGAAGTCCTGGGATTTTTTTCGTAATTTCTGTATGATGTCCAAAATAGTGCTCGTCGAACTGCTCTAAGTTTTCAGGTGTTTTGTAAAGTGCGATTAGTTTTACCATGTGTGTTTCCTCCCTATTTTTAAACTCATAATCTCTTACTATCCCATATCAGCAACAGGTTTCATTGCTTCAAACGGGTTCTTGCAAGACTTGCAATACAGAATACTTCTGCAGGCTGTTGGACCAAAGATGTTTTCCATCGTTACATATGTGGATCCGCAATACGGGCAATCAATTTCCCATGGCTCACCCATCACATGGTTTGCCGGTGGAGGTGAGATGCCGAACTCTTTTAATCTCTCACGCCCCTCGGCTGTGATACGGTCTGTTGTCCACGATGGTGTAAATACAAAATTCACTTCTGCTGAAGTAATTCCTTCTACTTCTTCAATTGCTTTTTTTATATCTCGCTCGATGATGTGCAGTGCCGGGCATCCAGAGAACGTAGGCAATACAGACACTTTCACTGCTCCGCCTGTTACGTCAACTTCGTGCACCATGCCAAGATCTAATATACTGACAGAGGCGATTTCAGGATCTTTTACTTTCCCAAGCGCGTCCATCACACTTTTGGTCATGCTGCTCTTCAATTCGGACACGTGGTTCATCTCCTTTCTAAATCGTCTTACCAGCCAGTTGCAGGGTTCGTTGCATACACTTCTGAAAGTGTTGAAGTCGCTTGCTTTAAGTCATCAGTGTGTACACCGTTCCGGCCATTTCCTCTTTCCATACGCGGCTCACCAGGGTAATGGGCTCCAACTTCTTTAAGAACAGCTTCAATCTTGTTGTTCCATCTCTTTTTCATTACGCTTTCGTCATCAATAAAGTTCGCTTTCACGATATCTTCGTAATATGGTCCGAGTGTAAGCACACCGCCAAAGTCTTTCCAAACCTTCTGAATCGCCGCTGTCATTCGCTCGATCGCTTCCTCCGTACTCGTCATCAGCTGCTTGAACCAGATTTCCCAATGCATCAAGTGATAGTATTGTTCTGTCATGATTTTGCGAGCTGCTTCTGCCAAAGGCTCGTATGCCGAGTGGCGAAGCGAATCTAAACGAATGTGCTTGTGCACCGCGTAAAAGTAGTTGCGCACAACGGTAAACGCCCAGTCGTAATCCGGTTCTTTTAAATATGTGCCAGGTCCGTTCACTTCTTCTAGGATGATGGCGTTTCGGTACTGATCAGGTGATCGGAGGTGAGCAATTCTGTCTGCATCCCCTTCACCAAGGTCTTCTAACAAACGAAAGTAAAGGTTTGCGTGCCCCATCATGTCCTGAGAGATAGATGAGAACGCAACATCCTCTTCAATGTGGGGAGCAAGACCAAGCCATTCAGATCCGCGGAACGAAAGAAGAAAATCATCGTCTGCCAGCTGATATAGAAGCTCAATCAAAGCTTTTCTCTCTTGTGGTTTTAACGTTTCCTGTGTCATGAATTGTCTCCCCTTCCGCCAAGGATGTGCTGTTCGGTAAACTGCTCCTGGTTGTAGTCACGCCATTTTTTCTTTAAATAACCGTACCCTTTTGTTTCTCTATACTCCTTATCCAGCCTTTTGAGCATCTCTCTCTCATCCTGATTAAGTCCTCTGATGTTCTCTCTTTTTACAACCCAAATGTCTGCAACCGTTTCTCTTCTGAAAAAGTTTTCCTTCGCCATGATGAGCGCCATGTCTGCGTTCGGTGCTAAAAGGCTGAAGCTATGCTGAAACGGAGATTTATCTGTTTTTTTGCTAAAAACTTCATAAACGTTGTAAAACTCATTTTTCGGTTCGTTCACGTTGGTTGTCTCTCCCTTCCGCTGTTAGATCGCCTTTTTAGCAGCGAGTGCTGCGCGTACCCACTCGTTATTTTTGTATGAGCGGCGGCGAAGATCTAAGCGATTCTGTGATTGTGGACCGTTTCCGGATACGATCTGTTTAAAGTTGCTCCAATCAGCGTCCTTATAGATCCACATTTGGCTGTCTTCATCAAAACGAATGGTATCGTCTGGAATGGTTAGTCCAAGAGACCAGATGCGCGGAATGTATTTTGTGAAGAACTCTTGTCTGAGGTCTTCATTCGTTTTTGTACGAATTTTATACATGATGTTCTTATCGGCATTCGAGTTGCCTGTTTCTTTAGCAGACTTTGGTCCAAAGAACATGATAAGTGACTCCCACCAGCGGTTTAGAGCGTCCTGCAGCATTTCGCGCTGTTCAGGCGTTCCTTCTGCCATCGCTAAAATAATGCTCTCACCGTGCTGAGCATGGAATACTTCTTCTGCGCAAATACGCTTTAACGCTCGAGCGTACGGGCCATACGAAGAATCTAGCATCATGCTTTGAGAGATAATTGCAGCTCCATCTACAAGCCATGCGATGATTCCGGCATCTCCCCATGTTGGTGCGTCCATGTGGAAAACGTTATGGAACTTTAATTTTCCTGAGAAAAGATCTTCCATGATGTCATGGCGCGTCTTGCCGAGCGGAGCCATCAAGTCTTCTGCTACACGAAGCAAAAGCTGTCCATGGCCCATCTCATCCTGAACCTTCGCCATGATTGCAAGCTTTCTATGAAGTGAAGGTGCTTTAGGTACCCACTCCTTTTCTGGAAGCGCTCCCATAATTTCCGAAATGCCATGCATCGAAATTAATCTGATCAGCTGCAAACGGTAATCATTAGGCATCCAATCATCTGGTTCGATCTTCTCGCCGGCATTGATGCGGTCAAGAAAATGAGTCATTTTCTCTTCTTCACTTAGCTGATTAAAACTCATACCAACTGTCATGCTATTCTCCTCCTATTATATTACGTTTATTTACCGTAATTATAATTTATCGTCATACGATTTAACAATAGTTAAACACCCATTTTTTTCTGAGTTTGCCTAACCACCCTGATTGCCTTACCTTCAGAGCGTGGAATGCCTTTAGGCGGGAAAACTTTAATCTCCATCGAAACGAGACAAGTATCTTTAATTCTTTTTAAAATGGTTTGTTTCAAAATCCGAGTTGCCTCATGATTTTCATCCCCATTTGTCACCCTATAAAGTTGTTCCGTAATCTCCACATGAAGTTCGATATGCTCTTTTAACCCTTCCGTTAAAATATGCACTTGATAATGCGGAACGATATCTTCTATGGAAAAAAGGCAGTTCTCTATCTCTGATGGAAACACATTAACACCGCGAACGATGATCATGTCATCGATTCGACCTTTCACACGGCTCATTCTGATTGAAGTTCTGCCACAGCTGCAAGGTGTGCAATCGATCGATGCAATATCCCCCGTACGGTAACGGATGACCGGAAATGCTTCCTTTGTTAAACTTGTAAATACAAGTTCCCCATACTGTCCATCAGGCATCGGTTCAAGTGTGTCTGGGTTAATGATTTCAGCGATAAAATGGTCATCCATAATATGAAGTCCGTTTTGCGCTTCGTGACATTCCATTGCAACCCCTGGACCCATCACTTCACTCAATCCATAAATGTCCATGGCCTTAATGTCTAATTTTTCTTCAAGTGTTGTCCGCATCTCTTCCGACCAAGGTTCTGCTCCAAAGATGCCATATTTTAATGACGTAGCTCTCGGATTCTTTCCTAGCTCCTCCATCTTTTCCGCTATTGTTAAAATATAGGAAGGAGTGCCGCAGATCACCTGTGGCTTGAAGTCTTCAATCAAAAGAATCTGACGCTCCGTATTCCCGCCTGATACGGGAACAGTAATCATACCGAGTCGCTCTGAACCGTTATGCAGTCCTAGCCCGCCTGTAAAAAGTCCGTACCCATATGCGTTGTGAAGCACATTTCCTGGCTCACCGCCCGCAATAGCGATGGACCGCGCCACCATGTCACTCCACCGATTGATATCCCCTTCTGTATACCCAACTACTGTCGGCTTCCCGCTCGTTCCAGATGATGCGTGAAGACGGACAAGATGGTCTTGCGGTACTGCGAATAATCCAAAAGGATAGTGGTCACGAAGGTCTTTCTTTACAGTAAAAGGAAGATTTTGAAGATCTTCTAATGTTTCAATCGATGAGGGGTGTATTGCTTTTTCGTCAAATGCACTTTTATAAAAAGGGACATTCTCGTATACGTTGTTTACCGTCTGCTTTAAGCGATGCAGCTGCAGCTCTTCTTTTTCATCACGACTCATACATTCCACTTGTGGATGGAGGATCATTTCTTTTCATCTCCCTTTAGAATATGTAAGCGATTACATTTGAGGTTAAAAAAATATGACGTTTTTGTACCGTCACCTTATTATCGTGTGATGTTATTTGTGTTTAGCTTATCACTTATAATAATTTTCTGTCAAATGAAAATAAGTGTTGAAGTGGCTCGATTAAATGCGACAAGCGCAAAAGTTTTTGAGCGCGAACACGCTTTTTGTGTTTCGCGAGGATACGGTTGCGACCTCGAGCTTTTAGCCACTGAAACCAGATAGTTTGAGTACTGAAACAGCCGTTCAGACACGACCAGCAACCAGCATATAAAGGTTATTGAGTCTGTTTGCAAATTTATTGAGTCTGTTTGGAGATTATTGAGTCTATTTGCAAATTATTGAGTCTGTTTAAAATTTATTGGGTCTAAAATCAATTTCTGCACAACATCATTTCACATACATAAAAAAAACCGCCCATTAAAAGGCGGTTTTATAATTAATATAGTAAATCTAAAAACTCCTGGCGTGATACATTGCCAAAGTAATGATTCAAATCAATATCTGCTAACACAGTTTCGATTGCTTCACGGTCATAACGCACACCGTTCAGCTTATTTTCGATATCAGATACGTCGCCAACTCCAAAGAAGTCTCCGAAAATCTTACTTTCTTGAATGATTCCTTTTACGATATGAAGGCGGATATCAACTGATCCTGCTGCGAATCGGTTGGAAAGCTCAACGTTGAACTTCGGTGACTTTCCATAGTTCCAATCCCAGTTCGCATAGCGTTCTCTTGAGATCTTGCGAATTTCTTCCCAGTCTTTTTCTGTTAGCTCGTATTTAGGTACAGAATCCAACTCTTCAAATAGGTAAGAAAGAAGCGTTTGTTTGAACTCTTCCATCGTCATATCTTCATTCAAGTGTTCACGAATATTTGTTACCCGGCTGCGGATCGACTTGATTCCTTTTGACTCGATCTTATCCATACGCACGTTTAGAGCAGAGACCACGTTCTCGATTTCAGAATCAAAAAGCAGCGTTCCATGACTGAACATACGGCCCTTCGTTGAAAACTGTGCGTTACCCGAAATCTTTTTTCCATCAGCTAAAATATCATTGCGACCGCTTAATTCAGCATTCACACCTAGTTTTTTCAGCGCTTTTACAACAGGATCGGTAAACTTCTTGAAATCATGAAACGAGTTTCCATCATCCTTTGTGATAAAGCTGAAGTTCAAATTGCCAAGATCATGATAAACGGCACCTCCACCAGATAAACGGCGAACGACGTGAATACCCTCTTCGCGAACATAGTCTGCGTTGATTTCTTCAACCGTATTCTGATTCTTACCGATGATAATCGATGGTTCATTTATATAAAAAAGCAAATACGTTTCATTGATGTCTAAATGTTTTAAAGCGAACTCTTCGATTGCCAGATTCACTCTTGGGTCTGTAATATTTTCATTATCAATAAAAAGCATAGTTTTCTCCTCTTTCAGTCCCTATCTTTAAGCTCCCCACGTCCAGCCGGAAGAGGCAAGCTCCACTTTATTGTTATACACCTCTTTTGCCTCTGTGACAAGCTGTGATAACTGACCAAAATGAGGAAGATGTGTGAGGAGCAACTGACGAGCTTCAGACTGCTGAGCAAGCATCCCGCAATCTTCTGATGTCATGTGGCCTGGCCCGCTTCCATCCATACCTTTATAAAAGTTGCATTCGGCAATAAGCAAGTCTGCATTCCTGCTGAATGGCACCAGTTCAGGAATCAGCGCGGTATCGGCCGTGTAGACAAGCGTTTCATTTCCATCCGTAACACGCATCGCATAGCATGTAACGGCATGCTTTGTAAGCTGAAACGTAATCGTAAACGGCCCGATCCTTAGCTCCTCTTCAGGATTAAACGGAATTCCCGTTGTATGAGTCCCATGTGTAAGCGACTGAAAACCACCTTCATCCTTTGTGTGCCCATAGATTGGAAGTGTCTTTATACCTTTTTGTAAAAAGGACTGGATGAGGCGGCTATATTGAAGCACACCAATGTCAGCAACATGGTCTGCATGATAGTGTGACAAAATAACAGCATCCAGTTCTTCTGGCTTGATGTAGTTTTGCAGCTGAGAAAGCACACCGCTTCCGCAATCAATAAGCAGATTAAATCCGTCGCTTTGCAAAAGGTATCCGGATGTTGCTTCACCTGCTGCTGGGTAACCTCCCCAATAACCTAAAACCGTCAGTTTCATAATTTCGTCCTCCGTTTTTACTTACTAGTTTACACAAAGGACTTCGCTTTACACTAGTTATTCCGCTTTAAGGCGTCTAATACTTTTTCCAAGATGGGGTTATTTTTATGATCTACTTTATATGCCGCATAGATCGTGTTCTCTGCCTTAAGTTCTGGGAACATTACTTTAACCTTATTCTCTTGAACCAATTTTTCTATTAAATAGGTTGGCAAGATGCTAATTCCCAGCCCATTTTCCACACCTTCTAAAATAGACCTTAAATCGGGAATAACGTGGCATGGCTGAAAATCGGGCCGCTTATTAAAATGTTCTCGCCAATACCTTCTAATGATTGGAAGTTCCAACCCGTAACTTAGCCACTTCTGACCGATTAGCCACTGTTCAATCTCTTCAACATTTTTCGCATCTGTTTCAAACTCAGGCGGCGCTGTTGCAACAAAAACTTCATCTTCAAGCTTTCGGTACTCGATCCCTTGATGCTGTGATTTTTGAGTAGTCAAAATCAGATCCACTTCATCTTTTTCAAGCTTTTCTAGCAAAGTACCTGCCATTCCGAACTGAGCTAAAAAACGTATATTTAAACCTCTTACATTTGCAAGAGCACGTTTCGTAAAATATTCAGCAGGCGAGCCAATACGAATCACTGGGGCAAGTCCTTTGCTAGATGAACTGTGAAGCATTTCAAGTGTCGTATTTTCTAAGTTCTCAATTAAAGGAACTATCTTGGTATACAGTTCTTTTCCCTTGTCTGTCGGTACCATTTTACGAGGAGCCCGAATAAACAAAGGTTCGCCAATTTCTGCTTCTAACGCAGCAAGATGCTGACTCATCGCAGGCTGAGTTAAAATTCTTGCTTTCGCTGCTGCAGAAACAGACCGGTGTTTATAAATGCTGATAAAACTTCGGTACCATTCAAAATCAATCATGATTAATCCCCCCTTCCAGGAATCAAGAAAACAGCACCGCTCAAAATGCCGAACGGTGCAGAGCTTTCTCTATTGATTTATAACGTTTAAGCGATAAACTTCACGCTGTTCGATTAGTGTTTCAATGTTTTTCCGATAGTTGCTATAATGCTCAGATTCGATGTGCGATTTGAGTGCATCTTCATTAGCCCACGTTTCATAAAAAACGAAAGTCTTAGAGTCTTCGGTTGATTCGTGAAGCGTATAGTTGATGCATCCTTCTTCATTTTGAGATGCTTGTACAACTTTTACTAATTCTTCGCGCAAAGAAGCCTCATTACCTGGTTTTGCTTTTAATATGGCATTGATCGTAATAGACAAAATAATCACCTTCTTTTTTAAGTTTCTTTTTGGCAATGCTTTGTTGCATTTGATTGTGGTTGATTTCCGTTTCAGATGCTCCCTTTCCGGGGGGCGTGCGGTGAGCCACCTCGGCGCTATGCGCCCTTAGGTGTCTCACCTGTCACACTAATCCCCCAGGAGTCTCGCACCTTACACTCCAATCAACTTGCAATGAAGACTTACTCCCCTTAATTTAAAGCAAACCATAACCCTTAAACAATCTTACAAACAATTTTCCCTTTCACATGACGCTGAGAGAGCTTTTCGAGTGTTGCTGGAACTTCTTCTAATGAGATCACTTGCTCTAGCAGCGGCGAAACTTTCTTTTCAGCTACAAGCGCTAAAAGTTCGTCTCCCATTTTGGCTAAGTCGCGTTCTGCCACTTCGTCATTATTATGATGAATCGCGTTCAACGCTACTTCATGGAAAGAAGTTACTCTGGTAAAAGGTTTTACGCGTGTGTAATCAGGAGCACCTGCGATGTGTGCAATATGTCCGTTGTATGCAATCAAGTCGAGTGATGCTGTTGCGTTGTCTCGGCTTACTGTATCTAGAACTGCATCTACACCTCTGCCGTTCGTGAACTCCATTACTTTTTCCTTCACATTTTCTTCTTTGTAATCAATCACAAGGTCTGCTCCAAGTGAACGAACATACTCATGGTTGTGTGAAGAAGCAGTAGAGATAACCGTTTTCCCAGCATTCTTCGCAAGTTGAATCGCAAATCCTCCAACACCACCTGCACCTGCATGAATCAAGATTGTATCGATTGCAGACATTGGCAGTTTTCTAAAGAGTGCTTGATAAGCTGTGTATCCTGCAGTAGGAAGCGCCGCTGCATCTTCAAAAGAAAGAGAATCGGGAATACGGGAAATCGTATGTGCTGTTGTTACCCCATACTCTGCGTATGCCCCTTTTTTGTTAAAATCTCCGTGGTACACAACGCGGTCTCCAATCTTCCAGTCCGTAACATCTTCTCCAACCTCATGAATGGTACCTGCAGCATCAAGCCCTAAAATGTGAGGATATGTCCAGTTTGGGTTACCGCCAGTTGCTGTTTTATAATCAACAGGATTTAATCCAGCAGCATGGATTTTTACGACAACTTCCCCTTTACCTGCAGTTGGTGTTTCAATATCTTCTATCTTCATTTCTTTCCATTGATTCTTGTCTTTTAAAAGTAATGCTTTCATTATTTATTCCCCTCTCAAATTTCCGTTCTCAATAAATAAAGCCTGCAAACCTTATTCTCTCTATAAAGGTTTGCAGGAATTCACATTTATGCTAGCTGCTTAAGAACTTCTTTCGCAACAGATATTGTAGATTGCGGATTTTGACCAGTAATTAAGTTTCCATCCACTTGCACATGGTTTGCCCAGTTTTCAGCGGCTACAAACTCAGCACCAAGTTCGCGCATGCGCGTTTCTAATAAGAACGGCATGTATTGATCAAGTGTCGTTGCAACTTCTTCTGCATCTGTGAACGCAGTAACTGTCTTTCCTGCTACCAATGGTTTGCCATCAGAAAGTTTAACACCTACTAATCCAGCTGGACCATGACATACTGCTGCAACAACTTTGTTTTGCTCGTAAAGGTCACGAATCACTTCTTGAAGTTTTGTATTCTCTGGAAGGTCAAACATTGTTCCATGACCACCTGGCAAGAAGATTGCGTCAAATCCATCAATGTCTTTAATCTCATCTAGTTTTACTGTGTTTTCAAGATGTTTTGCTGTATCTAAAATCTCTTGAGGCACTTCACCTTCAAGGCTGCGGTCATCTACTGGAGCTTTTCCGCCTTTAGGGCTTGCTACCATAATTGTGTAACCCGCATTAGCGAACTCCACATACGCTTCACCAAACTCAGAAAGCCAAAGCCCTGTTGAGTGTTCGTTGTTCATGTTATCAGCCGTAGTAACGACCATTAATATATGTTTAGACATTGTAAAATTCCCCCTAATTAAAAGTAAGTTGCTTAACTAACAAAACCTATTGTATACCCTGATTTTCAATAATACAAATTAGAAAATATATCATTTGTTATAAATATTTTTATATCAAATCAACCAAGGGAGTTGTTGATGTTTCGCTCCAAGTTGCTTTCTACTCTAAATAAGATTGTGGCTATTGGCTCGTTGTTCATTCTCTTCATTGACAGATTGATTGGAGTGGAAGATGCGAGACTCTCGGCTAGGACAAGCGGTCAGGTGAGACACTTAAGAGTGAAACGTACGAATGTGGCTCACCGCCTGCCCCGCGGAAAGCGAGCATCTGTAACGGAAATCAACTACTGTCACAGCTGATATAATTCACAAACAAAAAACCCTCGCTATTTAAGCGAGGGACATCATTCAAAACTATTCTTTTACAGCTCCTGAAGTTAATCCTGACACAATTCTGCGCTGGAACAGAAGAACCATGATGACGAGAGGAACGGTTACGATAACGGTCGCAGCTGTAACCTCACCCCAAGGAATCGTAAACTGTCCTTCAAACATCGCGATCCCAACCGGAACGGTCTTAAACTCATCATCTGTATTAATCGTTAACGCAAACAGAAACTCGTTCCACGCTGAGATAAATACAAGGATCGCTGTTGTAAAAATCCCTGGAAGCGCTAGAGGGAGAATAACTCGCCAGTAGGTTTGCATAAGTGACGCTCCATCAATCTTCGCTGCTTCCTCAAGGTCAAACGGAATCTTGCGGAAGAACGTGACAAGAAGCCAGATGGATAATGGCAATGTGAACGTCGTATACGGAATGATCAAACCAAGGTAGCTGTTTGTTAAACCAAGGTTTTTCAATACGATATAGATGGGCGAAATGGTTGCGATCTGCGGAAACATCGATACAGATAGCACCAATCCAAGAATGACTGTTTTTCCTTTAAAGTTTAAACGTGCGATCGCATATGCAGCAAAGCTCGCAACAAGGACCGCGTAAACTGTAGTTATTGTCGAAACGACTAAGCTGTTCCATAGATATTTTAAGAATGGATAGTTTACAAATACTGATTCGTAATTTTCAAGTGTCATATTCTCCGTAAACGGTATGAACGCACGATCACCAAACAACTCGGCAACCGGTTTAATTGAACTTGCCAGTACCCATAAAAACGGAAACATGACAAGGAAGACAAACAATGCTAAAAATATATAAAACATTGGTCCTGCTTTTTTGTTCATTTCCTATTCACTCCTTTATCTGTTCCGTTTTTATTTGTCATTCAAAAGGTCACGGCCTAAGAACTTAATGTAGATCATAGAGATGATCGCTACACAGACAAACACGATAACCGAGAGCGCCGAGCCTTCACCAAAATTCGTTTGTGCGAACATCACTTTATAAGCAAGTATGGAGATGGTTTCCGTAGAGTTGGCTGGTCCCCCGCCAGTTAAAACATAGATTAAGTCGAATACTCGGAATGCATCCAATGTACGGAATAACAATGCGACTAGAATGCTTGATTTTAATAAAGGCAACGTGATCTTTAAAAACTGCTTCCATTTATTAGCGCCATCAATTGCTGCTGCTTCATACAAAGAACTCGGTATCGTCTGCAGCCCTGCTAATAGCAAGAGTGCCATATAAGGAGTCGTTTTCCATACGTCTGCGAATATTACGGCAAACATAGCGCCTGTGCTGGTTGTCAGCATATCTGTCATTTGGTCAAATAACCCGATCTCAGCAAAGGTTTTTGCCACAATTCCGTTCTGCCCGTCATATAAGTACTTCCACATGAATGCTGAAACGGCTGTCGGGATCGCCCAAGGAATGAGAATCGTCGCTCGAACTAATCCTCTGCCAAAGAAAGCTTTGTTGATAAGCAGGGCAATGGCTAAACCAATAACGAGCTCTGCAAAAACAGAGATTAGTGTAAAGACGGTCGTATTTTGGATTGCCTTCCACATACGGCTATCTGTTAAATTTTCTTTATAGTGCTTCAAACCGATAAAGTTAGGCGTAATCACAGAGTCTTCTAATGATGAAGATAAACCGATCAAGTCTTCAGGATTTTTCAGTTCACCCTTTAAATCTCGAATCGAGTCTGTTGAATCATTGACAGCCTTCTCAAGTTCTAAAGCTACTTCTTTATTCAAATCTGAAACCGCAAGCTCTTCGCTGATCGGCTCCATGACCGTTAGCTTCTCGTCTACCTGATCATATTTACTCTTAAGCTCACTGTCTGCTATTAATTCAGCATCCACTTTTTCTAGATTTGCTTTTATTTTCTCAAGCTCTGACTTTGTTTTGCCAGAGGCTGTATCCATCTCATCTTCTAACGTACTAATCAAAAATGGATAATTATCCAAATACGTCTGCAGATTCACTTTATAAGAAACATAGGCTTCGGATTTGGCTGGATTATTCAGCCGCAAATCAAACATACTGTAATAAAAAGACTGAAAAACGGGCCATATCGCAATAATTAAAATTAAAATCATAGATGGAGCAATCAGCATGTAGCCGATGGAACGGTCAGAACGTTTTTTCTTTTTCTGAGGCTTTGTCGCTGCGATCGGCTTTTGTTTGTTAGGCATTAGATCTGGTTTCAAAAGTTTCAGCTCCTTACTGTTCGAATGCAATCGACGGACGGGCGCTGTAACGTCCATCCATTTCACTCTTTGTGGAATCGATACCAGTTATTAAGATAAGGGGAGCCTTTCCTACAGAAAGGCATACCCCTGATCCATTTACTTTCCTTACTTTACAAGCTTTTCTGAAATCTCTTTTTGCATGTTCTTCGCTGCTTGTTCAGGTGTGATCTTTTTCGCTACAGCTTGAGAAACTTGAACTTGGATGATGTCAGAGATCTCTGGGTAGTTCGGTGCTACCGGACGGGATACTGCTGCTTCAAGAGCTTTTACAAATCCTTCATCTTTGTAATAAGGGTTTGCATCTAGAATCTCTTGATCGTCATACAGTGAAAGAATCGTTGGAGCATGTCCGCCTTTGATCGCGTCGATCTTTTGTCCTTCTTTACCAGCCATGAAGCTCAAGAACTTCCAAGCTTCTTCAGGGTGTTTCGTGTTTTTGTTGATACCAGCCATCCAGCCGCCAAGTGCTGCTGCAGAACCTGCATCACCAGCTGGAAGTGGAGCTACTCCTACTTTACCTACGATTTTAGATTGCTTTTCATCGTTTGCTAGTGCAAATTGGTACGGCCAGTTACGGATCAGACCAGCTTGTCCATTAATGAATGCTGTATGAGACTCAGGCTCAGCAAACGTTGTGATGTTTTGCGGTACAACATCAGAGTTTACTACTTCAACTAGTTTAGAGATCCCTTTGATCGCTTCTGGTGAGTCCACTTTAACTTCACCGTTTTCGTCGATGATTTCTCCACCGTATGATGCGATAAATTCAACCGCATTACATACAAGACCTTCATATTGCTTCGCTTGCATCAAGTAGCCGAACTGTGTTCCGCCTTGGCCTTTCGTTTCTTTCGCTTTTGCTAAAAGCTCATCCCACGTTTTCGGAACTGAACCTTCGTCAACTAAGTCAGTGCGGTAGAAAAGCATACCTGCATCAATAAATTTAGGCAGCGCCCATTGCTTGCCTTTAAATTTAGCAGCACTGATTGCTCCTTGGTTATAATCGTCTGGATTGATTCCGTCTTTTTCCATAAAACGGTCAAGCGGCATCAAGAATCCTGCTTGTGCAAATTCAGCCGGCCAGATAACGTCTAGATCAATAACATCGATCTCATCAGAATTTGCGTTGAATGCCGTTACATAAGCATCATGCTGTTTTCCTGTATCTGCAGGCATCTCTTTAAACTTCACGTCAATGTTAGGGTATTTCTTTTCAAAAGCTTCCACCATTGCTGTTGTCCCTTGTGTGTCATCCTTACCACGAGCATAAACGATTGTTACTTTTTCGTCTTTATCGCCGCCGGATTTATTGCTGCTGACTTCTTCTTTATCCGAACATGCTGCAAGTACAAGTGACAGCGCTAGTGAAGTAGAAATAACTTTTGAGATTTTCTTAAGCTTTTTCATTGTATTTCCCCCAAATCTCCTGTTTTGTAAACGATTACATTTCATCGAAAAAAATTTTAAGTTGAGGACCGCTTGATTAATTGAAAAGGCAGAATCACTTCTTTACGTCTCAGTGGTTTTTTCGCTTGAATGGCTTCAACCATCAAATTCATTGCCTGACGGGCGATGGTATCAATCGGCTGTTCAATCGTCGTCAAATCCATAAGTTCGGCTAAAGGCTGATTATCAAAACCGATTATAGCTAGATCTTCGGGTACTCTCCATCCTGCATCGTGTGCGGCTTTATGAATGCCCGCTGCCACTTCATCACTGCCCGTAAAAACAGCATGCGGTGGATCATCCAGCTTACTTAATTCTCGAAATGCGTCAAAACCGTCTTGCACACTATACGCATTGTAAAAGAACCACTCTTCCTTCATCGCGATACCAGCGTCATCAAGAGCTTGCAAGAAACCGATCTTTCTGTCCTTCGAAATTCTGGAGCTTTTGTGGTTACCCGTACAATAACCAATTTTTGTGTAGCCTTGATCGATCAGATGCTTTGTTCCTAAGTAGCTTCCTTCGATCTGATTTAAGTACACAGAAGGTACTTGAGCCGTGTCCGAATACTCATTGCATACAACGATTGGACCGAACGATAAATAGGGTTCGAACTCACTCCAATCGTTCTCAATAGAAGTTAAGATCAGACCGTCTACTTGCTTCGTTTTTAAAAGCTCTAAGAAGTTACGCTCCTGTTCCTTTTTGTAACGGGTTTGGCACAAAATAAGCTGATAGCCTTTTTTGGCTGCTTCCTTCTCCATCACTTCAACAAGGTGACTGAAAAATGGGTTAGTGATTCGAGGAACATAGACAGCGATTGTTTCTGTCTGTTGCCTTCTCAACCTTCTTGCCGATGAATTGGGCACGTAATTCAGTTCTTGCATCGCCTGTGTTACAAGCCTTTTTTTCTCCTCCGTCACATAGGGATGTTCATTGATCACCCTTGAAACGGTCGTGCGGGATAATCCTGCCTTTTTCGCCACATCTTGAATGGTTGCCATCAGATTCTCCTCTTAAAACAATTGTGGAATCGAATTCATGAAATCGTTTTCATAATCCGAGTATAGTTCACTGAATATTCACAGGTCAATCATTTTTTTCAGAAAGTTTTGCATTTAAAGATTTCAAATAAAGCAGGAGATACACCGATTCAAACGAACTTATGATAAAATACATACACATTTTGTTTGATCTTTGAAAGGAGCCGGACCATGATTAAAGTAAAAAATTTAAAAAAGTCCTTCGGTGATCTTGAGGTACTTAAGGACATCAATGCAGAAATTAAACCACAAGAAGTTGTTTGCGTGATCGGCCCTTCTGGCTCAGGTAAAAGTACATTTCTCCGCTGCATCAATAAACTTGAAGACATTACTGGCGGACAAGTGCTGGTTGACGGAACAGACATTACTGATCCGAAAACAAACATTAATAAAATCCGTGAAGATGTGGGAATGGTGTTTCAGCAATTTAATCTCTTTCCTCACAAAACGGTTCTTGAAAACGTAACGCTTGCACCACTTAAAGTGAAAAATGCAAATAAAGAAGCTGCACGAGACAAAGCATTAAAACTGCTTGCTAAAGTTGGACTCCAAGACAAAGCAAACGCGTATCCTTCACAGCTGAGCGGCGGCCAAAAACAGCGTGTTGCTATTGCCCGTGCACTTGCGATGGATCCGAAAATCATGCTGTTTGATGAACCAACATCCGCTTTAGACCCTGAAATGGTCGGTGAAGTGCTGGAGGTTATGAAAGACCTCGCTCGCGAAGGCATGACGATGATCGTTGTTACACATGAGATGGGCTTTGCTCGCGAAGTCGGTGACCGAGTGATTTTTATGGATGGCGGTTATATCGTCGAGGAGAACGTCCCTTCTGAGTTGTTCGGCAATGCCCAGCATGAACGTACGAAGTCGTTTTTGAGTAAAGTACTATAGTTGGAAGCCGGCTCACTGGTATTAGGTGAGCTGGCTTTTATTTTGCAGTCTGTTCGGAAGTAAGTTTCTTATAGCAGAAATGTCGAATAGCCTTTATTTTTGATTTTAGACTTAATTGGTTGATGTTTAGACTTAATTAGTTACCATTTGGACTTAATCACCCCGAGCTTTGACTTCATTCCATATACCACAAAAAAACTGGACCCCTAAAAAGAGTCCAGTTTTTCACTTTATTTAATTAATCCTTTGTTTTTCAGGAAGTCCTTGGCTACTTTACGCGGATCTTCTTTATCAAGATCTACTTTTGCGTTCATTTCTGCCATATCTTTCTCTGAAATTTTACCTTCGAGATCATTGAGTACGCCCTCAAGCTTAGGATATTCCTTCAGCGTATCCTCTCTTACAATGGGAACTGCATAATAAGGCGGGAAGAATTTTTTATCGTCTTCCAACGTCTTTAAGTTAAAGCGAACGATTCTCCCATCTGTCGTATAAGCTGGAATCACATCCACTTTTCCTTCTTTTACAGCAGAATACATTAAATTCGGATCTAAGCTTTTCTTCGATTGGAAGTTTAAATCATACGTTTCCACAAATGGCGTGTAGCCATCTTCACGTTCGAAAAACTCAGTTGGACCGCCAAAAGAAAGCTGATTTGATTTAGGTGCTAATTCAGAAATTGTTTTAACATTTACCTGTTTCGCCGTCTCAGGATTCAGTGCTACAGCATACGTGTTCTCAAAACCAAGCGGCTTTGTCCATTTCAAGTTGTATTCCTTTGCATAGCCTTTTTTTACAACTTCATAGATCTCGTCAGGCGTCATGCTAGGATCATATTTCTCTTTTAAAATCGTTAAATAACCTGTACCCGTATACTCCACGTATAGATCGATGTCACCTTTCTTAATCGCTTCCGTTAAGATTGGCGTTTCACCGATTGCTTCTTTAACGACGACAGGATAGTCTGTCTTATCTTTCACATATTCAGAAATCACATATGGAAGGATATATTGCTCTGTCCACTTCTTACCTGTGATCACGATAGCATCTTCGTCACCACCACCTCGAAGTACGAAGAAAAGTATAAGCGCCGCGATTGGCACACCAAGAAGTACAGGCAGTTTCCATGAACCGCGCTTCTTTGAAGCCTTTGGCTCTGTTGCTAATTCAATACGTCGAAGGATAAAGTCAAATACAATAGCAAGTAAAGCTGCTGGAATAGCTCCTGCTAATACAAGCTCATTTCGTGTAGTAGAAAGACCCCTGTAGATGAGATCCCCAAGTCCGCCTGCCCCGATAAAGGCTGCAAGCGTCGCAACACCAATCGTTAATACCGTTGCCGTTCTGAGACCTGCCATGATGATCGGCAAAGCGAGCGGAAGTTCAATCATGCGTAAAATCTGAGAATTCGTCATCCCCATTCCTTTACCCGCTTCAACGGCAGATTTATCTACACCCGTAATCCCTGTGTATGTGTTTCTTAAGATTGGCAGCAGTGCGTAAACCGTTAGAGCAATAATTGCCGTCGTGCTGCCGATCCCGAATACAGGGAGCAAAAATCCGAATAGTGCTAAACTCGGTATCGTTTGAAAAATCGCCGTAACTCCGATAACAGGTTCAGCTACGCGCTTCCGTCTAGAAATAAATATCCCCAGCGGGACTGCGATAACAGCGGCAATCAAGATGGATACGAGCGATAAGAATAAGTGCTGCTGAAGCCCTGTTAGTATTTCAGGCCATCTGTTGATGAATGTATCTTTCATGGTGATAAAGAAATTATTCAAGTCCCGCACCTCCCTCGACAGGTTTTTGTGCGGAAATATTCAGCCCAGCAAGTCCACGCATCATTGAAGCTCTCGTAATCAATCCGACTAGTTTTTCGTTTTCGAGTACAGGAATCATATGCACTCCGTTTGTGGCGAAAATTTCAGCGACTTCAGTGTATGTGGCAGATACATCAACCGAAATGATTTCTTTATCCATAAGGTCGCCGACTGTTTTATCTTCTTCAGGAAAATGCTGCTCAATTTTCTCTAGAGTCGTAATCCCAAGAAGTTTATTTTGCTGATCTGTAATCAAAAGACTGTCTACACCATATCGTTTCATCATCTTTAATGCTTCTGCAAGTCCTCTTGTTACTCTTGCAGTAACCGGATTCGGTCTCATGAGATCCACCGCTTCAGGCATTGAAGCATCTTCTGCAGACAAACGATTTTCGCCAATAAATCCTTTTACAAAATCGTTTGCAGGATGGCGCAATATTCTTTCTGGTGTATCAAATTGAATGATCTCACCTTTATTTAATATTGCGATTCTGTCAGCAATCTTAATCGCCTCATCCATATCATGTGTTACAAATACGATTGTTTTCTTAATCGTATCCTGCAGCTTAACAAGCTCATCTTGCAGCTGTTCACGGCTGATCGGATCAAGTGCTGAGAATGGTTCATCCATTAAGATGATCGGGGGCTCAGCAGCTAGAGCACGAATAACGCCAATACGCTGCTGTTGACCGCCGCTTAGCTCAGAAGGATAACGTTTTCTGAAAGTCTTAGGATCTAAGCCTACTAAATCAAGCAATTCATCTACTCTGCCATCATATTTTTCTTTTTCCCACCCTTTTAAACGCGGGACAAGCGAAATGTTGTCTTCAATCGTCATGTGAGGCAGAAGTCCAATCTGCTGGATTACGTATCCGATATTCCTTCTCAGCTCAACGGGGTTTTGGTTTGCAATATCTTCTCCATTAATTAAAATCGACCCTTTTGACGGCTCGATTAAACGGTTTATCATTCTCATGGTTGTCGTCTTTCCACAACCACTAGGCCCGATTAACGCAACTAACTCTCCTTCTTTAATTTGAAAGTCTATGTTCTTCAAGGCCTCAAAACCGTCAGGGAACGTTTTCCCTACGTTTTTGAAAGTAATCAAGTGTGGTTCTCTCCTTTGTGTCATATGTAAAATAAGCTGCATCCATTAGAATGTCCAATTATCATATTTCCCTTGCTTGCTAACTTGAAAACATCTTTTTTGAAAGTGTCAGTTTAAAGCTTGTTGTGGATCCATCTAAAGCGTGACTTTGTTGCTCTTGGAAGTGGTTGATTTCCGTTCCAGGTGCTCGCTTTCCGCGGGGCAGGCGGTGAGCCACATTTGGACGTTTCACTTTTAAGTGTCTCACCTGCCCGCCTGTCCCGCAGGAGTCTCGCACCTTCCACTACAATCAACGGTCATAGAAGAAAATAAAAATGAGTTGGAAGCAACATTCTTTAAGAAAGAGGCTTAAAAGTTAAAGATTAAATCTTAGGAGAGTCAGTTGCAGTATGGCGCTCGTATTTTTCGTATGGCGCTCGTATTTTTCGTATGGCGCTCGTATTTTTCGTATGGCGCTCGTATTTTTCGTATGGCGCTCGTATTTTTCGTATGGCGCTCGTATTTTTCGTATGGCGCTCGTCCAGCCTGCTTATCAGCTGCTGGACGAGCACAAAAAAACACCTGAAGGCTATTTATCCCTTCAGGTGTTCTCATACTATTTAAGCTGCTGCTATTTCTTCCGTGTCTTTCTTTTTTCTAATCTGTGTTGCAAAGTAGATCCATGTTCCAACCATACAAAGTGCCATGAACCCTACTAGAACCCAAAGGTTGAAGATGAAGCTGCTCGTATCTCCACTTGAGATCACTGCTTTAAAGCCTGCAACCGAATATGTCATTGGAAGCCAAATGTTAAAGCCTTGAAGACCGTTCGGAATCAGTTCAAGCGGGAATGTTCCTGCACTTGTTGTAAGCTGAAGAATCAAGATAATGATCGCTACAAATCGTCCTGGGTCACCTAGTACAGTTACTAGCAATTGTACGAGAGCTAAGAACGTCAAACTAGTAATGATGCTAAGTCCGAGAAATGCTCCTAAGTTACTTACTTCAATGTCCAGTCCGTATAACAATACAGCATCGGCAATAAGTGCTTGAACAACACCCACTACTGCTAAGAAAGCAAACTTACCAGCGAACCAGCTGAATCCTGAACGCGGTTCTCCTGCTTTATCACGTAACGGGAATACGATCGACATTAACAATGCCCCTACGAAAAGCCCTAGTGATAAGAAATAAGGAGCAAAACCTGTTCCATAGTTTGGAACATCAGAGAAGGTTTTGGTTTTTACAGATACAGGATTCGCAATTCTCTCAAACATTTCACTGTCTGGGTCAAGTTCTCCTGTTTTGTCTGCTGCATCACTGAGTGAAGACGATAGCTTGCCGCTTCCATCAAGAAGTTTTTTTTCACCGTTGTGAATTTCCTTCACATGACCTGTAACCTCTTGCCATCCTGATGAAACCGTTGACGTTCCATCTGCAATCTTTCCGCTGGCAGCCAACAACTGTTGTGAACCTGCTGCTGCTTCTCCTAATTTAGATTGGAACGTTTGCGTGCCTTCATTTACCTTTGCTTGGCCACTTGCAAGCTGATCCACTCCGCCAGCTAATTTAAGCTGCCCGTTATGAAGCTGCTCTGCTCCTTGTGCCACAGCTGTTTGTGAATCACTCAGTTTTTTAGCACCTGCTGAAAGTTCGTTAGCACCTCCAGCAATCTTGCCTGTTGCTGCGGTTAGACCATCTAATCCTTTATTAATTTCATTGCTTGCCGCTGCAAGCTGTTTTAAAGAAGCAGCAACCTGTTCATCTGACATGTTTTCTTGGTTTTGAATCAATGCGTTGATTTGTTGTTCTAGTTGTTTTGATCCTGCTGTCGCTTTTTGTGCACCTGCATTCCATTCGTTCACAGAACCCGCAAGCGTACTCGCGCCATTCGATAATTTAGCAGCACCGCCTTGTAATGCAAGACTGCCGTTCTTAATTTTTTCAGATCCTGCTGTCGCCTGACTAAGACCGCTCTTTAAAGCTTGTGCACCGTTACTAAGCTGACCTTGACCTGCAGCAAGCTGTTTATGAGCAGCAAGCAGTTTATCAATTCCGCTATCAAACTCGGTCATTTTTGATTGGAAAGTCGCTGCTCCATTGTTAAGTTCATTGATCTTTGGTGTTTTCTCTTCCATACCCGCTGCAAGTTCGCCGCTTCCAGACGAAGCTTTCTTCAGACCATCCGTTACTTGATTCGAACCGTCTGCAGCTTTCTCCAAACCGCCGGCTAACTGTTCGACTTGATCAAACATCACCTCAGCATATGTTTTGGTGAGTTCGTTGGATAAGCTTTCTTTCATCTTATCAACGGCAGTTCCACCAATTTGCGCTGCTAGAAAGTTAAATCCTGCGTTCGGTGTATAAATAATTTCAGGTTTTTTATTCGAGCTGCCTGATAATGATGTTGCTTCTTCAGAAAAGTTTTCTGGTATCTCGATCATCATGTAATAATCATTATGTTCGAGTCCTTGCTTTGCTTTTTCTTCACTTACGAATTTCCACTTAAACTGAGGATTCTCTTTCAGCTTTTTAACAAACTCATCCCCAACAGCTAAGTTTTCTCCGTTATATTTATACCCCTCATCCTGATTGACTACGGCAACCGGCAGATCTTCCATCTTGTCATACGGATCCCAGAACGCCCAAAGGAACATTCCGCTGTATAACACAGGTATAAAAAGAACGGCTAAGACCGGTACAGCGATTTTTCTGTTCGAAAAAACCGCTCTAAATTGAGCTCCGATACTTTTTAGCACTATTTTTCACTCCTTCTAAATACTAAATGACTATATCAGTCACATGGTCATTTTACTTCAAAAAAAGAGAACTCTTACGTCCGCTTTTAGAAAATGACCGGAATCAAAATTTGGTCACGAGTAAATATATCACTTTTTATCAACTTCTGCAACACTAGGATTTTCTTAATCCATCCATCACAAACATCTCAAGTACTTCTAGCATTTTCTCCTTATGAAGAGCCTCGTTATCACGTTCCCAATCAAAAATGAGAGCGATATAGAGTTTTACCATCATAAATGCCACAATGTCTGTAGGACACTCTTTGATCTCACCTTTTTCGACCGCTTTATCGAGTTCCTTTTTAACAAAGCTTAAGACAGCCTTTTCTATCCTTTGCAGCGCATCTGTTACGGGTGAAGTGTTTAACTCTTTCACTTCTTGTGAAAGTTTGACGGCCAATTGATGCGTTCTCCGAAGTTCAATTACCTCATAAAGCGCATTATGCAGATTTTCATAAAAAGGACGGTCTTCTTTAATTGCAGCAGAAGCCGCCAATTTTGTTTCTTTTACCAGGTTCGTAATAATTTCAGAAAACAGCTCTTCTTTATTAGAGAAAAAAGTATAGATCGTTCCTTTTCCAACGTTTGCAATCTTCGCGATCTGGTCTACCGTACTTGCTTTGTAACCGAACATAGAAAAAGAACGTTCTGCTGCTTCTAAAATACTTTTTCTGCGATCCATTATTCCACCCCCTCTTTATCCAACGGACTTACTTTTGTACTTAGCGGCAATGTTAACAGTACACGTGTTCCTTCGTTAAGCGCACTTTCATAGCGAAGTTTTCCACCCATATCTTGAATCAATTTGTACGTTACCATCATGCCGAGACCGGTACCTTTTGCTTTTGTCGTGTAAAAAGGAAGTCCGATCTGTTCAAGTTCCTCTTCTGTCATACCTTTACCATTGTCTTCAATCGCAATCGTAATATTCTTTTTTGTAACTTTATAAGGATAGAGATGAATCGTACCACCCTCTTCAATTGCTTCAACACCATTTTTTATAATATTGATCAAGCCTTGCTTCAGCTTCGGTTCATCAATACAAACTTTGTAGTCGCCGATCTCACTGGCTGTTAGTTCCACATTATTAATCGAACCGTATGGAGCCGTAAGTGATATAACATCCTTTAAAACCTTTTCAAGCGTAATTCTTTCAAGCTTTGGAACATCAGGCTTAACCATAGACAAATAATCTGTGATAATCTTGTTCGTTCTGTCTAGCTCTTCAATCAAAAGAGGAGAGTGTTCTTTCAGTTTAGCATCTGTCGTTGTACTCCCGAGAAACTGAATCATCCCTCTGATTGTTGTCATTGGATTTCTTACTTCATGTGCAATCGCAGCAGCCATCTGTCCTGCAACGGCAAGTTTATCTAAATAAACGGTTTCTTTTAACTGCATATTGATCTTAACGAGTCTTTCAATTAAAAAAATACAAGAAAAGAATGCGATCAGAAAGCTTGAGAAATAGACAAAATAAAAATCGATCGTCAGAAAATCTAAATACGTGTGAATGAACAACATATAAAACAACGTATAAACAATAGCAATATACATCGCAGAAATCCATCTTCGTTTGTCTTCATCAAAAAATCCATGATAGATCAAACAGATGACATAAGCCAAGAATATTAATACAACTCCAAGCCATACAAGATCCCCGCCCATAACTACTCTAGCCACAAGTACAATCAATGAACAAATTGCCCCCGGCAGCCAGCCTACATAAAGTGTCACAATCATGATCGGTACATTTCTTAGATCAAAATATGAATCTTGCAGAGTTTCAATAGGAAACAGCATACAAACCAGTGCTCCTGCTCCACTGATCAAACCAAAAATCACTTGGTTTTTATAACTTGGAATAACACCAGGATGAAGGGGAAAGAACATATTTAGAAGATGTGTAAAGGAGAAAATGATTGCAATATTCACAAATAACGGTTCAATAAATGCCTGCATAATGCTCCCCTTCCCTTTTTTCTTTCTTCAGTATAGCAGAAACATTCTACAAGAAAATATAAAAAACGACAAACATATCCATTTGCCGTTTAATTCTTTATTTAAATTGTTTACATACAATGATGATTTTGAAAGTAAGTTGATTTTCGCTCCAGGTGCTTCGCTTTCCGCGGGGCAGGCGGTGAGCCACATTCGAACGTTTCACTCTTAAGTGTCTCACCTGCCCACCTGTCCCGCAGGAGTCTCACACCTTACGCTACAATCAACTTGCTTATGAAGATAAGAAAAAATTCTTAAAAGCGATAAACCATAAGAAAAGAGCCTTTATTTATTTTTTGCATTTAAAAAAAGGATCTGCAAGCTCAAAGAAATAAGCTGTTAAGAACATACAACCTTACCCCTTAAAAAGAGATTCCACTGCCATTTTAGCAGAGTTCACACAGTCTGGCAGGCCGACACCATCGTACGGGGCTCCCGCTAGTTTCACACCAGGAAGCTTTTCGTTAAACGTGCTGCGCAGCGTTTTTACGTAGTCTTTATGGCCAACCTCATATTGCGGCATCGAATCAATCATTCTGGAAACGTGATAAAACTTCGGACGAGCATCAACACCCATTATCTTTTTTAAGTCATTCAATACTTTTTCTAAAATAACTTCATCTGTTTCGTGAACAATATCCTGATCTTCGGCTCGGCCTACATAACAGCGAAGTACTACACTGTCTTGAGGTGTCGTATGCGGCCACTTTCTGCTCGTCCACGTACAAGCGGTAATAGAAGTCTTTTCACTTTTAGCAATAACAAAACCTGTACCGTCTAAGGAAAAGTCCACATCTTCCTCATTAAAACTCATCGCGACCGTCGCTACAGAAGTTGGCTTTGTATCATGAAAACCTGCTGGGAAAAGAGATTCATCAAATATTTTTTTTGTGATTCCATAAGGAGTTGTCACAATTACATGATCACCGATAACCGATGAACCGTCTTCTAACTGCACGGAATACGTTCCATCTTCAAAACGCACAACATTCTGCACGTTAGCTCCAGTTTTAATGCGATCTTGAGGCAAGGTTTTTGACAGAGCTTCTATGAATGATGACAATCCGCCTTTAAGCGTTAAAAAAGCACCTTTTTTCTTTTGTGGAACTGATGTTTTCTGGATCTTAGGCTGAGACTTTTTCATACCTAAAATCAAACTTCTATGCTTCTTTTCTGTTTCCACGAATTGCGGAAAAGTAGATTGCAGACTGAGGCGGTCAATTCGTCCAGCATAGATGCCTGATAATAAAGGTTCAATCAGGCGGTCAACCACTTCATCACCAAGGCGTCTTCTGAAGAAATGCCCCACAGAAATATCACGATCTGCATCACTTCGTTTAGGCAGGACAAGATCTAATCCCGCTCTTGCTTTTCCTGCTGCGGAAAAAAGCGGTGTAAACGCAAATGGCATTACTTTTGTCGGAATCCCCATCACAGCTCCTTCTGGAATCGGATGAAGCTTCATGTTATGCAAAATGTACGCCTGACCTGTTTCATTCGATACAAGTTCATCAGCTAGACCCACATCATTAATGAGATCTGTCATAACTGTTTTTCTAGCAAGATAAGAATCCGGACCGCGTTCTAGAACATAGCCATCTTCTCTAATCGTATCGATTTTTCCGCCAAGACGTTCGCTTCCTTCAAGTAAAGTAAAGGTTAATGGCTTCCCAGATTCATTAGCATATTTCTGAACATAAAAGGCAGCGGCTAAACCTGTTATGCCGCCGCCCAATATAATAACGTGCTTTCGCTCGCTCATATCTGTCACATTCTTTCTTTTGCTAGTGCGTTTTCAATTACCGTTGCCAAACAATCAATAAACTCAGGTCTTGCGTTCGGCATTTCAGGGCGATAATAGTTAACTCCTAACTCATCCGTGACTACTTTACACTCATAGTCATTGTCATATAAAACTTCTAAATGATCAGCAACAAAACCTACTGGACAATAGATGAAATGCTTATAGCCATGCTCGTTAAAAAGATCTCTCGTTAAATCCTGAACGTCTGGTCCGATCCACGGTTCAGGTGTGTTACCAGCACTCTGCCAACCGATCGTATAGTGAGGAACATTCGTTTCTTTCGCAATGAGATCAGCTGTTTCCTGAAGCTGCGCCGGATACGGATCTCCCATTTGAAGAATCTTTTCTGGAAGACTATGCGCAGAGAAGATCACAACTGTTTTGTCATGCTCATCTTCAGGTATTGTATTAAACGTTTGTTTAATGCCGTCTGCCCAATATTGAACATACTTTGGTTCGTCATACCAGCTATCAATGGTTACAAATGACGGTCCGCCAATTTTCGCAGACTCTTCTACCGCACGTCCGTTGTATGACTTTACACTGAACGTTGAATAGTGAGGAGCAAGAACTAAAGTAACTGCTTCTTCAACACCGTCTTCTTTCATCTGGTGCACAGCATCTTCAATAAATGGATCAATATGCTTCAATCCAAGATAACTTTTAAACTCACGGTCAGAAAAGCGGCGGTTCACTTCTTCTTCAATTCTCTGAGCTTGCTCTTCTGTAATCTTAGCAAGCGGTGAAATCCCGCCGATCTGCTCGTAACGTTCAGTTAGTTCTTGGAGCTGTTCAGGAGAAGGCTTACGTCCTCGTCTAATGTGTGTATAATAGCTTTCTACTTCATCAAGACTTCTTGGCGTGCCATACGCCATCACGAGTATTCCTGTTTTTTTATTACTCACTCTTCATCACCCTAGTTTATTAGACGTATATTCATGGACAAAGGTGGTCAGTTGTTTTAATGTCGCAATGTTTACTTCTGGGAAAATACCTTTACCCACATTGAAGATAAATCCTGGTTCTTCCATACCTTCATCCAAAATTTCTTTCGTACGTGCTTCAATTACTTCCCACGGTGCCAATAGAATAGAAGGATCCAAGTTTCCTTGAAGCGCCTTCGTAACACCCATCTGACGCGCTTCTCTTGGTGATAGTCTCCAGTCGAGTCCGATCACATCAATCGGAAGCTCGTTCCACTCCATTACTAAATGGCGTGCGCCTGTTCCGTAAAGAATTAAAGGCACTCCTTCTCCTCGAAGTTCGGAGAAGATTCTATCCATAACAGGCATGATGTATTTTGCGTAATCCTGTGCATTCAACGCACCTACCCATGAATCGAAAATCTGAAAAGCTTGTGCGCCAGCAGCGATTTGTGCTTTTGCATATGCAATCGTCATATCGCCAAGCTTGTCCATCAGCATGAACCAGCTTTCAGGATCTGAGTACATCAACTGCTTAGTTTTATGATAATCGCGTGAAGGTCCTCCTTCAACCATATAGCTCGCAAGTGTAAAAGGAGCACCTGCAAACGTAATAAGAGGCACTTCTAACTGCTGACGTAAAATCTTAATTGTATCCAAAACATATGGTACGTCTTTTTCAGGGTTGATCTTTCCTAAACGTTCCACGTCTTCACGTGTTCGAACAGGCTTATCAATCACTGGTCCAATTCCTGATTTGATCTCTACATCCACGCCAATTGCAGGAACAGGAGACATAATATCTTTGTAAAGAATCGCAGCATCAACACCATGCTGATCAACCGGCAGCTTCGTAACGCCAGCGCAAATCTCTGGTCTATGTGTGATTTCAAATAGTGAATACTTCTCTTTCAATTTACGGTACTCCGGCTGGGAACGGCCCGCCTGTCTCATGTACCATACAGGAATATGTGAATTTTTCTCCTTACGACACGCTTTTAAAAACTCTTCATTCATTGTCAAAACGTACACACCTTTCTATCCAAGACCAAAAGCTTGCAGCACTATTGTTATCTCCTAGCCACTGAAACTTAAAACCTTTAACGTCAATATCCATACACATTGTAAGGGAATTCATAATAAAAGTATAGGCAATAAGCTCAATTGTCATGATTTTGGCAAAATGGCAGGTTATTGACCTAACTATAACCTTAGTTGTATGCCAGGCTTACAACTTGGGGCTAAACTTTATCAGGAAAAGCACTATCTTTCTCCTGCGTCATTGACTAAGACTTCTGTTCAATTGTTTAATAACGGTAATAAAAGTCAGAAAATTCAATAAAGGAGTGATTATAATGTCCTTAAATAAAAAAACTTTAGCTGGAACATTGATGAGTTCCGCTCTGCTCGCTTCCCAGTTGCTAGGAGATAGCTCCCTTCCCGTTAATGCTTTATCAGAAGACGAGTTAAATAAAGCCGATGAACATCAGCACGAAGCCTTCGATATTCGAAAAAATTTAGCTGCTGTTATGCCTTCTGATTTACAGATTCAAGCTGCAAATAAACTTATTCAATCATCAGGGTCAGGCACAAAAATTTCTTGGAATTCTACTTTTGGAACACCTTCTTTTATAACGAAAAACAAAGGGTATTTAACCTCTCCTTCGGCCTATAATAGTGAAACCATTGCGCGAAGTTGGCTTAAATCGAACGCTGAAGTTTTCGGATTTACCTCTGAACAAACAGATTCTCTTTCTATGATTAAAAACCACAAAATTCAAGGAAACGGTCTTCAGACAGTCGTGTTTCAGCAATCATTCTCTGGGATTGAATCAGCAAATGGAGGGCGAATCATCGTTTCCGTTAATAAAGACGGACGCATCCTCTCCGTTGCCTCCAATACTTCAAGGGCTTCCAAACTCGATGAAGCACACAAACTATCAAGCAAGGATGCTCTTTTATCTGTAGTAAAAGAACATCTACCGAATTTAAGTTATGCACCTTCTTTAACGGGTACAAAACATGGTTGGGAAGAATATACGGCTGGCGAATCCCTCCCAACCGTTCAGCGTGTGAAAAAGTCATCTTTTGTTACACCTGATGGAGTAAGGCCAGCCTACCGCGTACTATTTATTGAACAATTGAACAAAGGTAAAGAAGTAGTGGTAGATGGGGTTACTGGAAAGACGCTATTCGAACGTTCTCTCGTTCAAAACCTTGATCCTGAAGGGCTGATTTTTGAAAATTACCCGGGAGCTGCATCTGGCGGAACCCAGGTATTAAAGTCCTTTAAAGGTGATCCGGCTGCTTCTCCACAAGGCTGGCTTTTACCGGCAAATGACGCAGGGGTTACAACACTCGGTAATAATGCAGACACCTATGTAAACTGGAGCAACTTCCTCGTTCCAGAAGGAGCTGGACTAGTTAGACCTGTGAATCCCCTGGGCAAGTTTAAATATGCGTTTAAAAACACATGGAATGAGACACACGGCCAGATTTTCCCGCCTTCTTATGCAGAAGATGCAGACAGCGCTTCTACAAATCTGTTCTACCATCACAATCTGTTCCACGATTACTTTTATAAACTTGGGTGGACAGAAACTGCAGGAAACCTCCAAGCCGCGAATTTTGGTAAAGGCGGCATGGACGGTGACCCGATATTAGGACTTGTACAGGCTGGTGCAGCTTCAGGTGGAGAACCGACTTATACCGGTCGTGATAATGCTTATATGCTTACACTGCCTGATGGCATCCCTGCCTGGAGCGGAATGTTTTTATGGGAACCGATTAAAGGTGCATTTGAAGGCGAATATACAGATGGCGATTTTGATGCAGGAATCATCTATCACGAATACAGCCATGCCCTTTCTAATCGTTATGTAGCTGGAGGCGAATCTCTCAACAGCCATCAGGCAGGCTCAATGGGGGAGGCTTGGGGTGACTGGTTCGGCATGCATTACCTTGTGAAAAATGGTCTTCAAAAAGACCCTGTTGTTGGTGCATATGTTACAGGAAACCAAGAACGCGGGATTCGGAGCTGGGCACTTGACGATGCTCCCCTGCAGTTTGGTGATATCGGATTTGATATCGTCGGACCTGAAGTTCACGCTGATGGTGAGATATGGGCCGCTATTCTATGGCACGTAAGAGATAGCTTAATAGCCGAACTTGGTAAAGAAAAAGGAGAAGCTGTTGCCGAACACATCGTAATGGACGCTATGCCGATTTCAGCACCAGACCCATCAATGGATGACATGCGCACAGCCATCATTGCAGCTGATCAAGACCGTTATGGCGGCGAGCATTATGATTTACTATGGAAGGCTTTTTCACAGCGTGGACTTGGTGCTTCCGCAAAATCACAATCAGGTGATGACACAGATCCATCGCCTTCATACGACCATCCTGTTTCAGGGGAAAATGGCATGCTTGCAGGAAAAATTATCAATGCTTCAACCAATAAACCGGTAAAGGATGCCAAAATTATCATTGGTCAATATGAGGCTCGTACAAGTCCTGTTGCTCTATCAAGTGATAAAGGTGGTTTTAGCCTTCCAATGGTTTCAGGAACATATGATATTACCATCCAAGCTCGAGGTTTTGGTTCTACAACATTTAAAGATGTAAAGATTACTGCCGGTGAAATTGAATCTTTAAATGTAAACCTATCTCCTAACCTTGCTTCAGCAGCAAATGGCGCTGAGATTTTTTCTGTAACCGATGAAACGGATACACATCCTGCAAAAAATGCACTCGATGATACGGAAGCGACGGTCTTCTCTTCACAAACGAAAGAAGAAGGATTTACCGGATCCGAGTTAGTAGTAGATTTAGCTGGTGACAAGCCAGCAACTGTATCTAGTGTTCAAGTCAGTGCTTTTAAAGACATTGCAAAAGCCCGCTTTTCGGCATTAAAAGATTTTACCGTCCAAACATCGCTTGACGGCGAGAACTGGACAACGGTAAAAGATGGAACATTTACAGCAGGCAAACCTCGGCCAGCAACACCTGATCTGCATTATAGAACCTTTGATCTTGCAGAACCAGTAAAAGCGAATTTCGTGAAATTCATCGCCAATAGTGCTCAGGATAATTCATTAGGATCTGTTCAAGTGGCTGAACTACAAGTGTTTGCAGAACGACCGTCAAAGGTTTCAGCACTTCCTCCAGTTGTAACAGAACCTTTTAAAACTGAAGGTGTCATACTTTCTGGAAATCCTGCTACAGGCATCGGAAGCTTAGCTGACTTAAATGCCACAGGCAGTGTGACACAAAACGAATTCGTTGCTACTCAGAATCCTAAGCCAGCTTCACAAGGGGTGGATGGATATGTAATAAGCATTCCAGAGCAATACCGTGACGGGCTTCATAATGTAACGGTCGCGGGTCCTGATGGCGGTGCTCACGATCTGGATGTTTATTTCTATGACTCTGCATTTAATCTGATCGGCAGTATTGCAACAGCGGGTGCGAATGAATCAGGCGTCGTACCCGGCGGAACATCCTATATTTATGCAGGACTGTACACAGGCGGAAACGTGCCTTTCACAGTTGAAGTAAAAAGTCCCTTTGGAAATTGATGTAGATTCCTCAAATGAAGTAAAAAAGATAGGCTACCAGCCTATCTTTTTTACTCTTTTACACAGGCTTTTTCCGCAAACTTTGATGCTCTTGGAAGTGGTTTTTTCGCTCCAGAAAGCTCCCTTCCACGGTGCTTGCGATAAGCCCCCTGTCACCGGCTCTCAAAAAAAAGACGGATCGCTAAGCCATCCATCTTCCACATTTTAATCATTCTTCTTTTTCTTCTTCTTCTCTTTCCCTTTACCATGCTTACCTTTTTGCTTTGCGTCTTTTTTATCATCATCACCAAAACCCGGGAAAAGCGAGATTGATACAACATTCGAAGGCTTTCCATCTTGCTTGGTCAGAGGATTATAAGGCACCACATAAAAGTCAGGAAGAGTAAACAAATTCTTACCGGAAGCCAAGTATTCTCCCTTTCCTTTTATCGTATCTAAAAGCGTTGTTTCTCCTTCGTTTACCGCGTACACTTTATACTGCAGTCGCTTATCTTTAGATGGTGTCCAGTTCAGCTTAACCGACGGCATTCCATAATCACCCATTCCAAACGCTGCACGCAGGTCGCCAATCTCTATCAATTCAATCGGAGGCTCTAAGTCCTTCACCCCATCAGGCTTTTTAAACGATAATCCCTGTTGAGACGGCATTCCATTAATCACTTGTTTAAATAAAAGCGTAGGAAGGGCGCTTCCGCTGTTCAAGTATGTGTCTTTCGTAGTACGGTCATATCCAATCCAAACCGCACCAACGACTTCAGGAGTATAGCCCACAAACCATGTATCTTTATTTCCTTTTTTTACGTTCGGATAGTTTGTCGTTCCTGTTTTACCTGCAATCTCCATATTTTCAGGTCCATCTGATCCCGTACCGTTCTTCACCACCTGCTGAAGCATGCGGGTCATATACCAAGCGTTTTGTTTTTTCCACACTTTCTCTTCTTCACGCTTCGCTTTACCGATAAGCTCGCCTTCATTATTATAAATTTTACTGATCACAAAAGGTTCTACCGTTTTGCCTTCATGAAGAAAACTACGATACCCTTTTACCATCTGAAGAGGACTTACCCCTTGATCAATACCGCCGAGTGCGATTCCAAGTCCCTTATCCTCAATCGGCATTCCGAGCTGGTCTAAATAGGTTTTCGAGTCTGAGATTCCGATCTCATTTAACAGCCAAACAGCAGATGAATTCACCGAATGGGATATGGCATCAACCATCGACACTTCGCCTTCATACCTGTCATTATAATTTTTCGGTTCATAACCGTTATAGCTTAATTCCTCATCTCGCAGCATAGAATATGGTTTGTATTTTTCTGATTCCAATGCTGGTCCATAAACAGATAATGGCTTAAAGGTAGAGCCTGGCTGACGATTAACTTCTACACGGTTCAGCCCTTCCGTTACATAATTCCGTCCGCCTTGAACGGCAATCAGTCCGCCGGTTTTGCCATTCATGAGAACCATCGCGCCTTCAGGTTTTTCTTGGCCCGTACCGACAAAATACTGGCCGTTCTGAAAACTTTTATACACCGCATCTTGTGCTGAAGGATCCATCGGTACCACAATTTTGTAGCCTCCCTGTCTCAGTTCTTCTCTAGAGAGCTGATATTTATCCTTCGCTTCTTTAATTACCATGTCAATATACGTTGTATACGCGGGATTACGTTCTTCTTGCTGAAAATCAAGTGCGATCGTTTTCCCTTGTGCCCTAACCGTTTCTGAAGGTGAAAGATAATCTTGTTTTTCCATTAAAGCAAGAACAAGATCACGGCGATCTTTTGCTTCCTTAGGATGTTTGAGCGGAGAATAATAGTTTGGTGCTTTCGGAAGTCCGGCAAGCATCGCTCCTTCAGCCACAGTTAAGTCACTTACATCCTTATTAAAATACGTTTTCGCCGCGAGCTGGATCCCGTACGCTCCATGTCCGAAATAGATTTGATTCAAATACATCTCTAAGATTTTGTCTTTTGGATATCTTCTTTCTAGATTTATAGCAATAACAGCTTCCTTCGTCTTTCGAAACCACGACTTCTCGTGTGATAAAAAGACGTTCTTTGCAAGCTGCTGGGTGATCGTACTTCCTCCCTCAACTTTGCCTCCAGCTAAAATGTCCTTATAGATCGCACGGGAAATCGCTTTAACATCAATGCCGTTATGTTTATAAAAACGGCTATCCTCTACGGCGACAAACGCTTCTTGTACATGTTTAGGGATATCTTCTATACTGACAATTTCACGGTTCTCATCATAAATCTTTGTTATTTTATCTCCGTCCTCTGTTACGAGAAGTGTCGCAGAATCCATAACAAGAGCTTTTTCATCTATAACATAATCTCCAGCCAAAATAATAAATAAGTACGCAAAAAAGCCAATGATTAGCGAACCTATTAATACACCGAGTGCGATGAGACTTTTCTTTACCATAACCAACCCTCATTTCATTCTAGGTCGAAAAGTACATTTTATATAATTTTCCCTCAGTTGGAAAGTATATTACAAGTAACCACATTCTTACACTGTTTAATGTGCTGAACGGTTGGGTAAAACATAGGTAAATTAATAAAAAGGCAGGGATCCGCATGAAAATATACATTACATATGGGACTACAGACTATTTAGCGACCTATCAAGAAAAATATGACCAAGCTATCCTGCTAGAAGGTGATTCCAATTCCGCTCTTGTTTTTGAAACAGACGGAGAAAATCCATTTACGGAAAAACATGAGTACGAAGTTATTAACCAAAGAGGATCTCTAACGGGGGCTGGTTTCGTCGTTATGAACCATATTCCGGTTTCAGATGAAGGCAGAGCTCTGTTTGAAGAACGGTTTCAAAACCGTGCAGGGCTTGTTGAAAGTGAGCCTGGATTTAACGGCATTCGAATTCTCCGCCCGCTTCATCAAGATCCATACATCGTTCTGACGCTTTGGAAATCGCATGCTGACTTTATGAATTGGCAGCAGTCAAAAGCTTATGAAGAAGCTCACAAAAATAGAGGCACTTCAAAAGGCCTGCCTGAAACACTCTTTAGTGGAAAGTCATTCGTAAAAGAATACATGGTCGTACAATGAATACGAATCGTTCATCATTAAAACGAGTGTCCGTTATCCTTAATCCAGCGGCTGGTCAAGGGCGGCTTCTGAATCAGTGGAATGCTGTTCTTACTGAACTAAAAAATGGTTTTGAGGATGTTCAAGTTTACGAAACGACTGCTCCTGGAGAAGGCGCTTCATTCGTCCAGCAGCTTCATCAAGAAACAGATCTCATCATTGCAGCAGGCGGGGATGGTACTGTCCATGAAATTGCTGAAGCGGTATTGTCGGTAAAAGAAAATCCGCCAGCATTCGGAATATTGCCTGGCGGAACATGCAATGATTTTTCAAGGGCTTTAGGGATGAACCAAAATCCTGTGAAAGCCGCGGCACAGCTTAGTGAGAAAAGAATTCAATCTATTGATGCTGGTGAATTCAACGGTCATTTTTTTACGAATTTTTGGGGAATCGGACTGATCACTCACGTATCAGAGTCCATTGATCCTGATACAAAAGAAAAATTCGGCAGGCTTTCTTATTATTTATCAGCTGCTAAATCCTTTCAAACATGGGAACCCTTCGAGATTTCAATAGAATCTAAAGAATTTCAATTTAACGGAAATGCCGCGATGTTTCTTGCGGTTAACGGCCCATTCACTGGAGGCATAAGACCTTTTTTTCCAGATACGGATATTCAAGACGGCATGCTTGATTGCTTGCTGATTGAAGAACCCTCCATTTCATTTATTTGGGATGTCCTTCAAAATCGTTTGTCTGACACATCGAAGGAAGGACAAGGTTATCATTATTTTCAAAGCTCAGAAATACACATAAAAACGGCTCCCCAACAGCTCATTGACTGTGATGGGGAGCGCGAACACGAAACACCTGCAGTCGTAAAATGCCTAAAAAAACAACTGACCGCCCTTATTGGGGATGTTTCCTTTTAAAAAAAGGAAGCGTCCTTTTTTGATACGCTCTAATCGATTCCCTGCCACCGATACATATGAACAGCCAGACCGTTCCTGCTGAAAAACCAGCTAACACATCGGATGGATAATGAACCCCTAAGTAAATGCGGCTAAAACCGATCAGCAAAATGGTTGTAATAAAACCAACAGCTAGTATTACTTTAAGAGACTTCCCTCTTCTGCTTCTCACAACCAAATATCCGAGAAAGCCATAATAAATCAAACTCCCCATAGCATGTCCGCTCGGATAGCTGAATCCTTGCTCCACAATTAAACTATTTTCAGGACGTATTCTTCCAAACCAATGCTTTAAACCAAGATTTAGTAGGCCGCCACCTGCTACTGCCACTAAATAAAAAATAGCACCCCAATAATTCTTTCTCTTTGCGATCAGCCAAATAAGACTTCCCACTAATAAGAGAGTAAGAACATTAATAGATCCTAAAAAGGTAATAAATTTCATAAATCCAGTTAAGGTATCGTTTCTTATGTTTGAAACGTATTCTATAATGACTTGATCAAACTGAAAACGCTCATCTTCCATCAAGTCTTCTGACAACTCGAAAAACACGTTTAAAGAAAAAAACGAAAGAGCTAGCCCGCCCAATATATAGAGTAACGGCAGTATTGGAAAGGGTAGTTTATTGGCCAGTTCTCGTAACATAAAGATCTCCTCATCTTCTGCCTTTGTTTTAAGATAAGTTTTCACTTTTTCGACTTGTACTAAACCACTTTCTACAAACCTTGTTGGTCTGGAAAGTGATTGGTTTCAGCTATGATGTCTACTTTCAGTACTTTACTGTCCACTTCTTCTGTTTTACTGTCCACTTTTCATTTTCTAAAAAACGGCCAATCCCGGTGTGCCAGTATCTCTCATCCACTCAATCAACTTATCAAACACAAAAGAAACTAATGAAAAAAAGCTGCTCGTTTACCAAGCAGCTTTTCTTGAAAAATCATTTACTTTACAAGCTTTACTAGCATATGAGCGAGCTTATGGCGCTCTTCTTGTTCCCCAACTTTCCACAGCTCTTTTAAAAGGTTTTCTTCTGAATTGCGTGGCTCCTCATGGTCTGCTAAGTAATCTGCTACTTTCTCAGCTGTTTTTGCAAGCGTTTCTTCACTCATCCCCATTTTTTCACCAATCTGTACTTTGCTGTGCAGGTAACTTTTAAACTCTTCGAAGTTCGATAAAATTTCGTCTTTTTTGCTCTCACTCATTCGGCTTGCTGTTTCCTCCACCTTGCTTGTGTCTACATTGCGTTCTTCATCAACCATATGTCTGCTATCCATTTTTGTTGCCTCCTTTGTTTTTTGTATCACTTTTGTTCAATGTTTGTTTCATGCATACTAGTGTTTTACCGCTTTTAACACACCTTAAACATATTTATACAGTTTGATTTTGAAATCTAATCTATCCTTAAATTTTCGTTTATGTTTGTTCGAAAAAGGGAAGGATATCTCTGTAGAACAAGATTCAGGAGGTTATTCAAATGGAAAAAGACTTACAAGCACTAATCGATGGACTAAACGAGGATCTTGCAAACGAGTACTCAGCAATCATTATGTACAATCATAATGCTGCAACGGTTTCTGGGTTGTACCGCCAAATTCTTAAACCTTTTTTCCAAAGTGAAATTGCTGACGAACAAGGACACGCTCTTTACCTAGCTGAAAAGATTAAGACACTTGGAGGAACACCAACTACTCAACCAAAACCAGTTAAACAAGTTGAGAGCGTTCGTGAAATGCTGGAAGAAGCTCGAAATGCTGAAGAAGATACAATCAGACGCTATGAAGAGCGCAAGGAACAAGCTTCTAACCTAAAATTGACTGAGCTTGTTGTTCAGTTGGAAGATATGATCGCTGATGAAACGAAGCATAAAGAAGAAATGGATCGCTTACTTACCGACAGCCGTTTCTAAAATGATTAAAACAGAGGCACCCCTTTTAAAGCGGGTGCTTTTTATTTATGATTTTTTTGTTTTTTTCATCTGTCAACAAACGCCACCTAAAACAATTCTTCGCCACTTGGCCCAAATCATCTAGAAAGTGATAATTGGCATACGCTCCTACAATCGCCCCTAAGCCCGGCACCATCTGAAGCATTTTTATAAGGTCGATATGATCTCGATAGTCCTGCTGCAAATCCTGCCAGTTCAGCTGATCAATAGAATTTGGATGTTCCGGAAACTCCTTAATGGTTTCCTTCCAATGGACAACCTTTTCATATGCCTCTTTCCGTTTATGAGGATCGGAGAAAGCGAGACGAAATACGTGCAAAATGAAAATACGCTCCCTGTAGTCCCTTACATCCAGCCCATATATACTTGCAGCTTCAAAAAGGAACTTCATCTTAATACCAAGAAGCAAAGGAAAATCTGCTAGTCCGAGCAAAATACCGCCTGCACCTGTTCCAGCTCCTTCTACTGCAGCTGTTTTCTTGTAAAAAGCAAGACGATCTTGAAACTTGTAATCACGTTCACGAAGATCTGCTGTAAATTTGATCGTTCTTTTTGTTGTATATTTTGAGCCGATTAAAGTGGCTTTAATCATTTGTTTCATACTTGCTGTTATGACGTCGTGCACTTTTTGAGGAATTTTTTCGTTTATCTTGGTTTGAACCGATTTTGTTGCTTTATTCCAAAGTGACGGCCTTTTGCACATCTCAATTTCCCATTGTTTTAGCTCTTGAGCGACTTTTTGTTCATATTCGTTCATGTCGCTCCTCCTCTCTTTCCGATATGTAAACGCGTCATGTTAAGTTTCATTAATAGATATACGCTATTGCTTTCTTTAAATTTCACTTTTACATTTCAATGATAGAGATTTCACTAAAAGATACGACTAAAAAAACTCCCCAACCATTCGGGCTAAGGAGTTAATGTTACATGCTTTTTTGTCATAGAAGGTAAACGAAGTAAACCGTAAACTAATGCTGCAACAGGCATTAACACGGCGATCAGCCAATCGCCTGTTAGGAATCCGTAAAAGACTCCATAAAAAATCCCTTGTAAGAGCAACAAGTTTTTAAGCCACTTCTGAAAAGCTTTAACCTTCACGGCTTGCTCAACAGGGTAGATCATGAAAATAACATTCCACCTGTATTGCGTGTAAAGGGTAAACAACTGCAGTGAGAACATTTGAAAAAACAAAAAAACAACAACGAGCTGCCACCATCCAGCTGGAATCAAATAGAGGAAGAAGAAGCCGACTAAGATTAAACGGATATATAACCCTAAATAATCACCCGAACGGATAAACGTTTTCGTATATAGAGAAGATAAAGCGTTTTTCTTTTTAAATGAAAAAGCAGCTAAACCGTTTAACCAAGGTCGTTTATGAACCGTCTGTTTGAGTGCTGGTACATCTGTAAAGTAATTGACGAGTCGATAGCCCTTCATTTTTAATGCTTGTTCTTCTGCTAATAGCATTTCCCACTGATAGCCATGCTGCTTTTTAAAGACGCCAAAAACAAAATTTTTCAGCACATACATAATTGCAAAGATTGCGATTAAAAAGATGTATGCTTCATTAAAGAGCAGATAAGCATACACAAAATTCACAATGAACCTCAAGATTCTATAGTTCAACTGATGACTTTTATAGGGCAGTCTTCTTTCTTCCCATGACACGTATATGTTGAATACTTTAGCTGCAATTAAAAAGAAGCCAAAAGTCACGTACATTTTCCAGCCATCATGAATAAAAACTTGAACGACCGGCCAGAGCAAAGTAAAAATGAATAGTGTTGAAAAAGCCCCTGTTGCTGTAGCTGAAGAGATGGCTTTTGAGAAATATTGTTTCATTCCTGATTCCACAGGGAGCAGAAATACAAGATCTCCTTCTTTTAACAACGTACGGATTGCACTCTTCGTTAACCAGATTGAAAAAACAATTGTAAGAACGAAGACGGCTGGGAAATCTTTAGGCAGCGCTTGAAGCAGCTTCGCATAATACACACTTCCAATAACGATGAGCAAAATTAAGGAAACAATGAGCCCGCTGTTTGCCATTAAACTAAAATATTTAAGTGTTTGCGTTAAATGGGCATTGCGCCGTTTTGTCCATAATTTTTTCACATCAATCATGTGACTTTACCTCTTGCCACATAAAGATAGATCTCGTCTAATGTCGCTTTTTCCAGCCCGCTTCTTACTCTTAATTCGTCTAAAGTTCCGCTCAAAACTAACTTTCCTTCATGCAAAATTAAAAAACGATCACAGTATCTTTCTGCCGTTGATAAAATATGAGTCGACATCAAAACACCTGCTCCGCTGTTCCTAAACTTCACCATATACTCCAAAAAGGATTGAATTCCGAGTGGATCAAGACCAACAAATGGTTCATCCACAATATACAGCTTCGGTTCTACTAACAGAGCGCAAAGGATCATTACCTTTTGTTTCATTCCTTTAGAGAACTGGCTTGGAAACCACTTGATCTTGTTGTCCATTCGAAACTCTTCCAATAAGGGACGGACACGAGTTAAAAAGGTTTGTTCTTCAAGGCCGTACGCCATTGCTGTTAATTCTAGATGCTCCCAAAGTGTTAGCTCTTCATAAAGAATTGGAACTTCTGGTATGTACGTAAATTGACTGCGATAAATTTCCGGTTCATCTCTGAAAGTCTGTCCATCAATTTTTGATGTGCCAGACATCGGTTCCATTAGACCTAAAACGTGCTTAATCGTCGTACTTTTACCTGCTCCGTTCAGACCGATCAGCCCTACAATTTCATTTTCCTTTACCGAGAAATCCAAATGATGAATAACAGGCTGATTAGGAAGATAACCTCCTGTTAGATCGTTAACTTCAAGGATCGGCTTCATCTAATACCCTCCTTTTTCATTTATCTATGTCTTTATTCTTTGCCATTTTTTACCCTTTTACCCCTTATGAAGCAGGCATTGGTGTTGGTGTTGGTTCTGCATAGCCTTCTTTATATTTTTCATCGATCATTTTTCTGATTTCTAGATCGCTCTTGCCATTCGCTGATTCACTCATGCTGACTGCCGCAATTTCAAGACACGTGCCGCATTTTGTTCCATGATCATCCCAAACGATCTCTCCACCTTCTTTATTCTCTGCAACAAAGCAATCATAATTATCTTTATGCCCAGCTGAACCTCCACAACCACAATAACAAGGCATAGATTCAAGCAGTTCTTTATATTTAGGCGCTGCTGCATAGATGGCTGCAATCTCTTTAGGCTGTTTATCTAAAAATCCAGGCAGCACATCCATTGACGCCGTAAGTTCTTGAATATCGCCATTCGGCAGATGATTCTCATGTCCTTGATGAGAACCTTCATTTTTTGATTGTGATTTCTCTTGATGATTTTTATGATCTTCATTACCTTGATTTCCACAGCCTGAGATGAGAAAACCAGCAGCAAGTGTCATCGTTAATACAAGTTGTCTTCTTTTCACGGAGAATCCTCCTTTTTGTCATTCTTTCCTTATAATAGCGTAATTCACGTTTCTTTTACCAATTTTATATGTATAACAACAGAGACTTCATGGACAAGATAAGAGGGAAGAAGGTATCCCCCCTTCTTCAGGGAGAAAGATGCAAGGTATTAGATTTTTTCAGATATGCAAACTTTTAAGGAGATGATTCTCTTGGACTATTCAGTGCTTGAGCAATTGCAAATTCTTAATACCGAGGTGCATGGCTAAAAAATCGTATTGTTTTGTTTTCGTGTTCTCCTTTCTTCTCTAACCTCTATAAGAAGGAGGGTTCTATTATTGAATAGGACCCTTCTTCTTTATTTTTGTTGTTGAGGTTGATTTCCGCTGCAGGCGCTCGCTTTCCGCAGGGCAGGCGTTGAGCCACATTCGGACGTTTCACGTATAAGTGTCTCACCTGCCTAGTTACAGTGGCTAGCCCCTCGAGGTCAAAAGCTAAATGGTCCAGAAGGCAAAGTGCGCCTTCCTAGCCCATTCACCTTTTGCTTGTCGGGGCTGAACGAGCCACTTCCACTTTTCGTACTGCCCGCCTGTCCTGCAGGAGTCTCGCGCCTTCCGCTCCAATCAACTTTTCAATGATGAATAAAGAACAAGGTAAAACCGAGATCGAAACCATTTTGATATGAGCAATTAACAAAAAGCTTTATTTTTTTGGCTAGTTATGTGTGATATGATAAGTAAAAAAAATGAGGTGAGCCACTTGTCCCACGATTCAAACTGCATTTTTTGTAAAATTGTTGCGGGTGAAATTCCATCCTACAAAGTGTATGAAGATGAGAACGTCTTGGCCTTTCTAGACATCAGCCAAGTGACAAAAGGACATACGCTGATCATTCCTAAAGAGCACTCCAAGGATATTTTTGAACTGTCTGCAGAAACAGCAGCGAAACTTTATTCTGTCGTGCCTAAAATTGCTTCAGGAATTAAACAAACGTTTAATCCAATTGGTCTGAACATCTTAAATAACAACGGTGAAGCAGCTGGACAATCTGTTTTCCACTATCACATGCACTTTATCCCTCGATATGGATCGGGTGACGGTTTTGGTGCGGTCTGGAAAACGCAGGATACCCCTGCGAACGAAATGACTGAAATTGCTCAAAATATTAAAGAAAACGTTAAAAACTAGCGTTACATATTAAAACTGCCTTTTTTTAAACTGGGCAGTTTTTTCATATTCATTTTTGCACAATCTTTGTTGCTCTTGAAAGTGGTTGATTTCCGTTACAGGATACTCGCTTTCCGCGGGGCAGGCGGTGAGCCACATTCGTACGTTTCACTCTTAAGTGTCTCACCTGCCCGCCTGTCCCGCAGGAGTCTCGCACCTTACACTCCAATCAACTTTTCAGGGAAGATGATAAAGAAAAATTCGAAAGCAACAATTTTATAAAGAGCATTTTTTCAAATCTAGAGCATTTCTTAATTAAGCTAGAGTCCGCGGGGATCATTTTATGGGAGCTTATAATTGGAGGAGGAGAACGATGACACGCATTTATTTCCAAGCAGGACCAACAACACTGCCCAAAGAGGTTATGCAGCAAGCGAAAGAAGAATGGGATGATTTTCAAAACACTGGTTTAAATATCATGGAGCACAGTCATAGGGGAAAAGATTACGAAGACATCCATGAACAAGCAAAGAACCGAATGAGAAGCTTGCTCGATATCCCGGATACACATGATGTTTTGTTTTTACAAGGCGGCGCAAGTCTGCAATTCGCTATGATCCCAATGAACCTTATCACTGATGGAAAAACGGCAAAGTATATTCTAACAGGCTCTTGGTCTGAAAAAGCTTATCAAGAAGCACAGAGAATCGGATCGAGTGAATCCGTTATAACCGGTAAGGCTTCTGGATATCGTACGCTTCCTGTAATAGATTATGTACCAAGCGAAAATGATGCCTACCTACACATCACCTCTAACAACACGATTTATGGCACTCAATGGCCAGACTTAAATGCATTTTCACATCCTGCTCTTGTAGCTGACATGTCGAGTGATATTATGAGCAGACCTTTTTCTGTCGATAAATACGGCCTGATCTATGCAGGAGCTCAAAAGAACCTCGGTCCATCTGGTGTAACTGCTGTCATTATTAGAAAAGATCTTTTGCAAGATAGCAAAACCGTCCCATCGATCTTGTCCTATTCTGTTCATGCAAAAAACAAATCTCTATACAACACCCCTCCCGTCTATTCGATCTATCTTCTTAACCTCGTTCTCGGCTGGGTTGAGAGGTCAGGCGGTGTGAACGAGATGGAAATTAGGAATCAGAAGAAAGCAAACGTCATTTATGATGCCATCGACCGCAGCAAAGGTTTTTACAACGGCTACGCAACGCGTGATTCACGTTCAGACATGAATATTACGTTTACGTTGGGCAGCCAAGACCTAGAACAGCAATTTATAAAAGAGAGCGAAGAAAACGGAATCTACGGTTTAAATGGCCACCGATCTGTTGGCGGATTCAGAGCATCTATCTATAATGCCGTTCCCCAAGAATCTTGCGACAGCCTTGCAGAGTTCATGGTTCAATTTCAGGAAAAATACGGAAAGTAGTTCTTAACCCTTTTCAGTTGTATGGACATCTGGTAACATGAAAGTACTTTCGCAATAGGTCATGAGGGCACTATTGGAGAGAAATTAGGCTAAAGAATAGCTGAGGAGAGATGAGAAATGAATACTAAATCACTAGCTTTAACTTCTGTACTTATTGCATTAGGGTATGTTTTTCACACGATCGTACCGCCATTATTTTTTGGAATGAAACCTGATTTGCTGCTCGTAATGATGTTTTTAGCTATCATGCTTGCCCCTACGAAACAAAACGTATTGATCGCAAGTATGGCTGCAGGTGTTATATCAGCACTAACAACAGGAATGGCTGGCGGACAAATTGCAAATATCGTTGAAAAACCAATAACTGCTTTTATCTTTTTGGCTTTGTTCCTATTAGCTAAAAAAGTAAAAGTAAATGCAATTAGCGCCGTTCTTCTAACGGTAGTCGGAACCATTATCAGTGGAACATTATTCCTTCTTGTCGCAATGCTTGTAGCCGGACTGCCAGGCTCACTATTCAGTTTTATCGGAATGATTGTTGTTCCAACGAGCATTGTTAGCGGATTGATCATGTTCTTCATATATCCAGTAGCAGAACGATTTTCTAAACGATCAAGTTTAACAGCATAATAAATATTAATAAAAAGCCAGTTCCTTAAGGAGCTGGCTTTACGTATGTGTCTTCTTCCTCTTTCTCTTCTTCCCAAGATTGAAACGCATCTATTTCGCTCGATAGGGTTTTAAAAATAAAAGCAAGTACGGTAGCATCATCTAGTAATCCTGCACCGATAAGAAAATCTGGAACAGCATCGATCGGACTCACAAAATACAGAAGTCCAGCCACCATAAGTACTAAAGACTTTTTAGAAACATCACGATAATCGCCTTTTTTATAAGACTTTACGAGTCGTACTAGAGCTTTTACTTGTGACCCTAATTTATTCAGCCCTTGGCTTTCCGGCTGTGAACTTTTGCTTTCCGCTTCTGATACAAGCTCACCTGTTTGGGTAGAACTTTCAAGGACAGCACTCGCTTTTTCTTTCATTTTGTTGAAATAGTTACCGATTGTATTTTGTTTCAACCCATATCCCTCCAGCCTTTTTTATTTATGTATACCCTCTTTTTATCCTCTTCGTCAATTCCTATCAATTCTTTTTTCTTTATTGCTTTTTTAGATTATTGTTACAGCAAAATTGAATAGTTGATTGGAGCGTAAAGTGCGAGACTCCTGCCTAAAAATCTCCTCGCAAGGCAGAAAGCGAGCATCCACGAACGGAGAACAGCTCCCCCAAAAAGCGGTTAAGAAAGCAGTCCTTTTTATTCTTTCATTTCTTTTTCTCCAAACACAGTCAAATATCTACCGTTTTAGACAATTGATACATTTTTCGCGAAAACGTGCTGTCGATGTTCATTTCCTCGTCACTACTGGTTCTCCATCGTTTTTTATGTTTCGACCAAAAGAGATTTGCAATGTCTATCTTGTCCAAACATGACGAAATCTATCGGGAAATATTTTTATATTCGTCATTATTTTTCATAGGATAATAAGAGATATTCACGAATTAATTAGATATTAAAAGAATGGGGAGGAAATTTAAGATGTCAAAACAAAAATCCATGGTAGTAGGTTTCGCATTAGGAACGGTAGTAACAGCAGCAGCTACATTACTTTCAACACCTAAAGCAGGTAAGGAAGTAAGAAAAGACTTGAAAGAAAATATGGATAAAATGAAATCTACTTTTTCTAGCATTAAGCGTGACGGGATTCAGCTTAGAGCAAAGATCAAATTTGCTAATAAGGAAAAAGAAGAGGCTCTAAAAGAAACAGCTGCATCTACAATTGAAGAAGTACCTGAAGAGATGGAACAAGAAATCAAATAATTTCTCAAAAAAAATTCTCCAACTTCGGAGAATTTTTTCTTTTACGCTGAACATATGATGATACCAATATGAAGCGTATATCTGCTAAAAGATGTAAAACTATTTTACTAAAAAATAAGGAAATATTGAAAAATTTTACTTTCTTATTATAGGAAATACTGGCATAATGAGGAATAGGATGTGTTTTATAAGATGGAGGGGCATTTTAAAAATGAACAAAGATCAATTATATAGTTTTCAAGAAGCCATGATCTATAGTCACAAACTTTCACAGATTAGTAAAGCTTTATGGAAAAGCGTCGAAAAGGATTGGCAAAATTGGATAAAAGATTATGGTTTGAACATCAATGAACATCATATTCTTTGGATTGCTCATCATCTTGAGGGTGCATCAATCTCTGATATTGCAAAATTTGGTGTTATGCACGTTTCCACAGCGTTTAACTTCTCTAAGAAGCTTGAAGAACAAGGCTATCTAACATTTTCTAAAAAAGAAGATGATAAGCGAAATACATATATTTGTCTAACACCTAAAGGTGAAGAGCTTTTACTTCAAACACTAAATACGTATGATCCTTCAAAATTCGGTGTTTTCAGTGCTTCCATGCCAATTAAAGAGCTTTTTGGCAGATTCCCTGAATTTCCAGAACTGATGTCGATTATCCGTAATCTTTATGGTGATGACTTTATGTCGATTTTTAACAAACTAGAAGAAAAGATCGAAGCATCAATCGGTGAACAAACTTCCTCGCCTGTTATGGCAGCTGAGGAAATTGCCTCTTCTCATTCGTAACGAACAGATAATTCATACAGTTTCTCCATCAAGGAAATGTATTTCTCTTGTTGAAGCAATGCTGTAATCGTTTCTCTTGGTGAGAGCTTTGGCGTTAACATGCCTGCAAAATGCAGCAGCAGCGGTGTGTAATGAACAAAGCCTTCTTCACTCTGCATTTCATATTTTTTCTGAAGCTCATCGCAAAGAAGGAAGATATCCTTTACTTCTTGCTCGGTGAGCTTTTTTTCCATGACCAGTCTGAAGAACGGATACGAAGTTAGATCGACACTCTCAATCGTAAGCTGATTATAAAATTCTAGTCTTTCTAATCTTTCCTCCACCGTTTCCATACAAACCCTGCTTTCTAGTCAATCTATGTCTATGATAATTATAATCCAACTTTCTCCATTTGGGTATGAATAATTCATGGCGAATTAAAAAAACGCTTCTTCACCAAAACCGGCAAACAGAAGCGCTTTTTCCTAGTTCTTCGTATAGACTCCTAATTTAATTGAGTTCTTCTTTAAATCAAACTCTTCAGCTTTAACAGCATAACCTGGTTTTGTAGGCATTTCGGTTATCCTCATCAAGATGCTTTCATCGGCTGGATATACATCCACCCATTCCGGGAATTCAATTGTATCTTTTAGCAGTGTAAACACCTCATCCCCTGGTATAGGAAAACGTCCGACTTGCATATCCTTCTCTTTTAAAAGCAAATCACCGTTATCCATGACTTCTGGTGTAAACGTAATTTGATAGGGAATCTCCTGCTTAAAAGCAACAAAAGAACCATTAAGAACGGCTTCATCATTCCTTAAATTCACATATACATTTACGTTTGGCGCCTTTTTTCGCAATTCCTTATTAAGCAGATCCTCAACCTGCTCTTTTTCTGTATGTATACTCAGCAATTTTTGATTTTCACGTAAATCTGATTTCAGCATGCTTCGATCCAAATGGCCACCCGCCGGATCTTTCAAAAGCAGTATAACTATGGCTGCAGGTATGATCAAAAGAAGCAGCAGCAAAGCAAAAAACGCAGCTTTCCATCCGTTTCTCATATTCTCTCCCCTCTCTCATCTCATGTGAAGTATTTTTCCTATTCATATTCCACATATTTTGGTAAAGTTAAACAAGTAGTTCATGTTGGAGGTTTTTATATGGCTGGCTATATCTTCGTATTTTTAGCACCTATATTTTTATTTGTGTTCAATTCGCTCACACATAAATTATGTGACAAAAAGAACTTGTCCTCAAAGCAGCAGGATTCTGTCTATCGAACAATTAACGTGTCTATTACCATTCTGCTCATTTCTTCCTATATTTCAAACGTTCTATAGAAAATATAAAAGGGGGAACCAGACTGCATTCCCCCTTGAGTAACCATTCCATACATATATTGCACCTTTTGATCAAGAGTAATAAAACAACACATTAACGAATCTGCTTGTAAACGTCAAGCCTGACAGTTCCCATTCATAAGAAAAGGTCCTGCGAGACTGGCATTTATTTTAGCAGAAACATGCAGCACCTACGATGATCAACAAGATAAACAATACAACGATTAATGCGAAGCCTTTTCCATGCCCGTAGCCCATGAAAGCCACCTCCTTCAGTCATCTGTACACTATCCTATGCATGACCAGTCATGCACGCATAGGCATTCGCCCTTTTTATCAATTAAAAATTCTATTCTCCATCAATAGCAGTAACAAGCTCCTATAATGATGAGAAGGATAAAAAGAACTAAGATTAATGCAAATCCTCCCCCAAAATCATGACCGTAACCATAACCCATCATCATACCTCCCTTTTCTTTCTCCATATCATATAGTGAGGCGCCCTGTTTTGATTAGACGAATGACCCGGTTTTTTAAATTTTTTTCTCCAGATTGCTCTGAATACCCGTAAATACTGAATTTATAATGTGTAAATTTTCTCATATTTCGTTTATTGAATAGGAATACCCGCAACGTTTATGCTATAGTAAGAGATGTTAAATTATTACTTCACAGTAGGAGTGTTAAAAAATGAAAAAATGGATGTTATCAGTAGGGCTAACAGCGGGACTTATTTCACTATCCGCTTGTAATAACGCTGGTGGTGCAGATTCAGAAGCCATCGTTGAATCTAAAGCTGGAGATATTACAAAAGAGCAATTTTACAATAAAATGAAAGAACAATACGGTGACCAAGTATTAAACCAAATGATTGACGAAATGGTACTTGAAGATAAATATAAAGTGACAGACAAAGAAATCGATAAAGAAATCGACAAGATTAAAGAAGAGCTTGGCGGTGAAGATGCTTTTAAACAAGCACTTGAGCAAAACGGCTTAGCTGATGAAAAGCAGCTTAGAGAACGTGTAAAATCCATGCTATTAAATGAAAAAGCAGCAACAGAAGGCGTTAAGATCTCTGACGAAGAAATGAAGAAAACGTTCGACGAAAAATACAAAACAGAAGTAAAAGCTAGCCACATTCTTGTTGATGACGAGAAAACAGCGAAAGAAGTACAAAAGAAACTGAACGAAGGCGGAGACTTTGCTAAGTTAGCAGAAGAGTACTCTAAAGACCCTGGATCTAAATCTAAAGGTGGAGACCTTGGCTTCTTCGGTAAAGGGGCTATGGTTCCTGAATTTGAAAAAGTAGCATTCACGCTTGATAAAGGTGAAACGAGCGACCTTGTTAAGTCCGATTATGGCGTGCACATCATCAAAGTAACGGACAAGCGTGAAAACAAGTTCGAAGACAAGAAAGAACAAATTGAACAAGAATTGAAGCAGCAAAAAGCAAAACCAATCACTGAAATCCTAGAAAACCTTCGCAAAAAAGCGGATGTTAAAGTAAAAGATAAAGAACTAAAAGAAAAGATGGAAAAGAAAGCAGAACAACCGCAAATGCCAGAAATGCCGCAACAATAATGGCATGAAATGATGAAAACCAGGCCCTTGAAGTGGTCTGGTTTTTGTTTGTGATGGTTATTTGCGCTCATGCAGATGCAGCATGCACCCAGTTGGCTGCAACATCCTCTTGAAAAGAACATAGGAATTCGAATCACATAAAAAATACACGTCATCACATAAAAAAACGGATTATCCTATAAAATGATCAAATCAGCAAGAAACTGTATTCCTTAGAAAGACAGTCAAAAAAGACCTGCTCTTCGCAGGTCTTTTCTTTATAGATTATTCTACTATCGATCTGAACCATCATTATGATCATTTTCATCCGCAGCAGCTGCAACTAAATCTTCCGCATCATCATCTTCAGCGGGGCCTTGAGCCTTTGCTCTCTGAATACGCTCCATGTAAACTCTGCCTTCTTCTTCGATGACTCTCTGCTCGATTTCACGATCTTCCTGAAACAGCGTAACGATCCGATAACCGCTATAAATAATGCCGCAAAGGACGAAATACATCCACCATGGAGTCATAGTAAAAAAACTGCCCACTCCTGCTGAATATTCCTTTAATACAAACGCAGCAATGAGTATGGCACCGAAAAATAAAGCAGCGTATCCTTTCATCGATTAACTCCCCCTTATTAGACAAGCTTTTAATACAGTCTATGAAGGAGCAAGATCAGATATGTCACGAAAGTGCAGGTTCAGCACTCGTTTCTTTTTCTGTTTCCACTTTTGATTGAGACTGAACTTTTTTATCAAAAGCACGGAACATGAAGTAATAGATTCCCGCACTTATCACAGCTAGAGCAAAGAGAAGATAAAACGTATTCTCAAATCCAATCCACATGGTTAACGGAATCGAAATCGGAGCAATCGTACGGCCGATTGTAAAGCGCAAACCAGCTGCTGCAAAATATTGGCCCCTCATGTTTTCTGGAGCAAGTTTTGAAATGAAACTTTCTTGAATTCCGACAACCATTAGCTCAGCCGTAGTAAAAATCACCATCGCGCCGAATAGAACCCACATCATCGTTGTGCTTCCAAACACAAGCATCGACACACCGTATAAGAGTGCAGAAAAAATGAAGACTCTTCCCTCTTTAAAGCGATTCATCCACTTGGCCATCCAAACCGTACAAAGCGCGACCATCAATCCGTTTAGCGAGATTAAATAACCAAACACTTTTTCACCGGTTAACGATATATCCCAGTTGCCAATCGCAAATAGCGATTGCTCCGGTACCTTTTCAGTTGTATAAACAGCTAGCAGAAGATCCATCTGCATGAACGTTTGGGCAACTAGAATTCCTGCTAAGATAAAAAGCAAAAATAACTTGTCACTTGCGATTACTCGATAATCCTTCAACTGTTCACCCATCGCCTCGTACCACTTTTTATCCGCTCCCACTTTCTCGAGCACTTCTTTCTTTACTGGGACCGTTTCACGGATATACTTCGCAAGGACGACTGCTAAAATGACACTGACCACTAAACACGCAAGCAGCAGTTCAAAACGGTATGAGAAAAAGAAGATGCTTCCCAATACAGGACCAAAAACGACAGATATATTGATGGATGTATAAAACACCGCAAACACTTCACTTCTATGTTTCTCTTCTACAACGTCTGCAATCATTGCGTGACTAGCCGGCCAGTAAAGAGAGCCGAAAAGACCTAAAGCTGAAAACGCAATAAACGTTAAGATAGGTGAATCCATCCACGGCGAGTTAGCGAGACAGAAAAATATAAACGTCGCTGCCTGACCCCAAGCCGAGATCACCATCATCTTCTTTCTTCCGTATTTATCCGCACAATATCCACCCACAAGGTTAGTAATGACACCTACTACTTGTGACAGGACTAATAAAATACCCGCTGTTGTTTTTCCCATTTCATCCGAAAAATAGATCGCCATAAACGGGAAGAACATCCAAAATAATAGATTTACAAAAAATTCTCCGATTAAACGAACTTTCAGATTAGCATCCCAATCTTTCCACTTCATGTTGTGTTCACTTCTTCCATTAGTAAATTCCGACACTGTTGTTTCCTATACCTGTCTTTTGAGCACTCACTTTACAAGCAGTGAATAAGAAGGGATTTTTACAGATACACACAGAAAAAAGCCCATGAGTATACACGCTTACATGTGCATACCATAGGCTTTTCATTGAAAAGGCTCGGGATGACACATGGAGAGATCGCTCAAAAGTAGGTAGAATGCATAACAAAATAAGCCTTCCCAAATGGGACTAGACGTTATTTAGCTTGCTTTCTTACCTTACCTTGAACAATGCTTTCCATGAGTCATTGCCTCCTAAAAATTCGTTTTCTTGACTTCCAATTCCAAATTTATCACAATTCCCAGTTTTACACAATGTTTTTTTTGTCGTTGCTTTGTTGCTCTTGGTAGTAGTTGATTTCCGTTTCAGATGCTCCAATCAACTGGTCGAAGAAAACATTAAAAAGATTAAAGCAACAATTCTTTAGAAAACAGCCTTCAGAGGAGAAACTTAGCTTTTCGCAAATTCCGCCTGAAACAAAGGCTTATATAACGATCTATTTTCAAGGGCAAACTGCTTATCTGTAAATTCGCCTGGCTGTACTTTTTCCAGTGCTCTGTCCATCATGTTCATTCTAGCATCAAAATTATCGATCATATGAAGGATTTCAGCTTCACGGATGAGCGGTGCTTTAGGGCTTCCCCACTCTGGCTTACTGTGGTGGCTAAGTACAAGATGCTGAAGGACGGTAACTTCTTCACCTTCAATCTCTAACTCGTCTGCCGCCTTGCCAATTTCGTTCACCATGATCGTAATATGGCCAAGAAGCTTGCCTTCAAGCGTATAAGAAGCAGCTACAGGGCCTGATAGCTCGATGACCTTACCAAGATCATGCAGGATAATTCCTGAATATAAAAGGTCTGTGTCCAGTGAAGGATAGAGCTTGCTGAAAGCTTTTGCCATATCCAGCATGGATACAACGTGAAACGCTAGTCCAGATACAAATTCGTGGTGGTTCTTAACCGCTGCAGGGTATTCTAAGAATTCAGCTTGATGCTTCTTCAATAAGTGCCTTGTAATTCGCTGTATATTTGGATTCTTCATCTCAAATATGTATTTCGTGATTGTTTCTACCATTGCCTCTTGTGTTAATGGAGCCGTTTCAAGAAAATCACTGATCTTAACGCCATCAAGTTCCGTTGCAGGGCGAATGGCTTTCAGCTTCAGCTGCATTTTTCCTCTGTAGTTCCCCATCTCTCCAGATAGCTTTACGATGGCTTGAGCTGCATAAAGCTCCTCATCCTCAGGAGAACTATCCCACAATTTAGCCTCCACATCACCTGTTTGATCTTGAAGGATCAATGTTAAAAACGGCTTCCCGTTGCTTGCCGTTCCTTTTACAGATGATTTGATTAGAAAAAAACCGTCAACCATCTCTCCTACCTTATAAAATGCAAGTCCTTTTTTCATATTTCACCCCGCCTTTCTTTGCTTTAGTATAGCATATCACTCTATTTAACTACTTGCTGCAGCACTCATCTCATAAAAATTTCAGAGGTATCTATCACCTCTTTTGTTGGTCAGATGTCTGCATCTTAATTTGAAAAGCTACACCGTTTTTCGTATTTTTTGCAACTACTTTGCCCCCATGAAGTTCTGCAATCCTTTTTACGATCGCAAGGCCAAGACCAAATTGACCTTTGTTTCCTTTGCGAAACGGCTGGAAAATTTCTTCTCCTGTAACATCCGTTATCTGCTCTCCATCATTAAACACTTCGATAATAAATTCAGACCCTTTATAAAAAGCAGAGAGCCGAATTGTGTGATGTGCGTACCGCAAAGCATTTTGTACCAAGTTATCCAGCAAAATACCCCACTGCTCTTTATCGCCATTCATCTTGTAGTGGTTGCCTGTTATCTCAAAATCAATATCTTCACGCTGATACCTAAAGCGCTCAACTATATCTTCAGCCAGATCGCCAAAGTTAAAGTTTTCTGTTGTGACTACATCAAGCTTCATTGCATCAAGCTTTGTATAATACAACATGTTCTGAACACGCTTTTCCATCCTTTCTGTCTCTCTTAAGATTACATCCATCATGTCTTCCGTGGTGTCTTTCGGCATAATTCCATCTTTTACTGATTGAGCGTAACTCTTTATCGTCATAATTGGTGTTTTCAATTCATGTGAAGCGTGCTGAATGAACGTTTTCTGTGCAAGATCATGCCTCAATAGATTCTGCCGCATCTCCTCAAACTGCTTTGATAGGACGTAGAATTCATCGTCCCCTTTCCAGTGAAACGGTTCCTGCCAGTTTCGTTTGGCGATCTGCTCAAACCTTTTTCCTAGTATGATGAGCGGTGATCGCAGATATCGGGCAAGCCATATCGCAGGAATGATCGAGAATATACCGGTGAACAACAAAATGAGTACAAGTCTTAACCAAAGCCGGTTAACCATTTGATCACGATACGTGTCCCACATGTAAGAAATTAAGTACACCTTTTCGCCTTTCACATTTGTCTTCGTTGTGATCGCATAAAAGAGTGTCGCATCTTCATACGTTAATTCGTATCTTCCCTTATCGTTCTTTTGCTCGTATGCTTTTTCAGCCATTTCAACGAGTACTTCCTGCGGTACAGGGTCACCTTGTGAATTAGCATATTTGTCGACAATGAGGAAATGGCCGACATCACGGGCAGCGTTCCTTCTCTCAATAAAATCCGTTGGTGATTCTCCTTCTTGAGGAATTTGATTTTGTGGATCCCAAACATTCTGCTGCTCATTCTCTATGATTCGATACGTTTCCTCAGTCAGCGTATCTTTAATAGATAGCGGATAGATGATTGCCGTTAATAAACCTATTGTAAAAAGCAATAACCCGAAAGAAAGCCAGATGCGCTGGGTTAGATTTAACCGGATCATGACGGTATAATCCTATAGCCTGCACCATAAACTGTCTCTAAGTTTAACCTTGGCATCTTCTTGCGTACACGTCTGATCACATCATCTACAGCCCGTTCAGATCCGAAATAATCGTCTCCCCACACATACTCTAAAATCTCTTCACGCTTACGAGATTTCCCTTTGTTTTCTATTAAATAAAGAAGAACATCAATTTCTTTTCCTGTTAAATTTATCATTTCCCCATCACGCGTAATCTTTCTAGAAATCGGATCAATCATATACCCCGTAATTTCAATAATCTGCGGAAGGCGGTTACCCGTTTCATAGATTCTTGTTAATAGTTTTCTTACACGAATGACTAGCTCTCTAGGCATAAAGGGCTTTGCTAAATAGTCATCACTGCCCAGTTCAAGACCGACGATTCGGTCTAAATCTTGGTCTCTTGCGGAAACAAAAATAACAGGAATGTCAGAATTCTTTTTAATCTCTTTAATGATTTCATAGCCATCCATACCAGGAAGCATAATATCTAAAATCCATAGGTGCGGTTTGTTTTCCTCAGCGGTTTTAAGTGCATCTTCCCCGTTGTGGAAAACCGAAACGCTCCAGCCCTCTTTTTCCATATAAGCTTTCAGCACTTGCGCAAGGTCTTGCTCATCTTCTACTAAGTAAATGGAATACTCATTGGACATGAGTCATTCCCCTCCTTTGTTTACATTTCAGCGATTACTGATTGGCTTGGCCAACGTATTAAAGGAACAGACGGAACGATTGAAGCTACATGTTTATGACAGGTAAAGAACAGAATCTGCCTTTCCTGTGCAGCTTCTTGTATGAGCTGCAGCGTGCGCCTTGTTCTTTTTTCATCAAAATTCACTGCTATGTCATCCATCAAAATCGGAAAGTCTGCAGGTCCTGCATGAGAGGCAACAGCCAAACGGATAGCCAAATAAACTTGTTCAGCTGTTCCACGGCTCAGTTCATGCGGATAAAAACGGGTTCCGTCCCCTTTTATAACCATTAGTTCGTTTTGTTCTGTGAACAGGATCGATTGATATTCACTTTCTGTTATTTTACTAAAATAAACACTTGAAGTCTCTAAAACCGCTGGCAGCTTTGTCTTTTGATAGTTTTCTTTAACTTTTGAAAGCGCGTGCTGTGCAAGACGTAAGCTCGCCCACTTCTTTACATAGCTGTTCCACTCTTCTTTTAATAGTTCATACCGATGTAAATGTTCTGAGTAACTGCCATCCTCAAGGAGTTTCGTCAACTCCCAATCTAGTCTTCCCTTTTCTTCAACTTTCTCGGAGTATTCTCTTTGTATGTCTTCCTCATTTTTTTCCAAATTCTCTATAAGCTGGACCGTATCCTCATAATTAACCGTTACTTTTTGAGCCATTTCGTCTATTTCTTCTGATGAAAACCCTAGCGAAATCAGCTGATTATATAGTGTATCTCGTTCTTCGTTCAGCTTTATCAATCGATCATTCTCTTTCGCTCTTGTGTAGAAATCGATTTCCTTGCTGACGTTTGCTTCTTTCCATAAGTTCTTCATTTGATTCTCGATAAATGTTAGTTTTTTCAGAAGTTCTTCTTTTCGTTCAATGAGCTGCTCACAGTTTTTCATAAGATGCTCAGCTCGTGATCTGTTTTTTAACTGTTCCTCTAGCGATGATTGAAGCGAAACAATCCATTCTTTCGTGTCGCCACTATGTTCATCTTCTAATACAGCAGACAAGTCAGCTGCTTCATGCTCATATTCTTCTAGCTGTTCGTTTAACTCTCTCATCTTTTGAATTACCGTCTCTTTTTGCTTCAATAATTCCTTTAACTGAAGAACTCTTTTCATATAACCAGATACCAAAAGTTGATCTACAGTTCCTTTATATCTGTTTTGATTCGCCCATTGTTCAGCCCGTCCCAAAACGGAAGCCTCTTCTACTTCTAAATAATCCAGTTGTTTCGCAAGCTGTACATAGATGCTGTTCTCGTTAGACAGCTGAGCTGCAACCTGCATCCACTGTTTTCTGTTTACTTCATCTTCTAATATCTTGTGATGTGTATGATGTGATATTTCTCCACTTGCCTGGTCCTTTTTTATATAAATAAAGGTTAAGATGAGGGCAGCAGCGAACACTATAGCACCACCTAACATAACGGATAAAGAACTCGAAGACCAGCCCGACCATATAAGCACAATAGCTGAAATAAGCGGAAGAAGTGCTGAATACAAAGAAAAGCCATTTGCTTGCTTCTTACTGTTTGCTCGCCCGTATTTCGCCAGTTCTTCTTCGGATAGCAGTAAAGTTTTTTGTTTTGCGTCTTCTTTTTCCAAACGTTCGAGCTTTAGTCTCGAATCCTTAAGTTCATCTTCTAATCTGCGTTTCTTGTCCTCTAAATGTCCAGACTGTTTAATAAGATCTTCGAGATGATGAAGAGAAGATAATGAGAGCGACAGATCTTTTAGTTCTGTTTCAGACCACGTTTCTCCGATAGCATCAAACAGCTCAGTCTCTTCCTTTTCTATGGATTGAATGTTTCTCTCCGCATCTTGAAGCTGATTGAATTGGTGCTCATATTGTGGAAGTTTGTTAAACATCTGTTTAATTTTATTTTCATAGCGTACTATTTTTTCATTAGTTATTAATGATTTTTTCTCTTTTTCCGCAGCAGAAAGACGGTCTTCAATGTATGTAAGTTCGCCTTTCAAAAGAGAGCATTCCTTTTGCCAATCCTCATATTTCCCGATTCCGTTTTCAGGAAAATGAATTTCTGTTGAGTCAAAAGAAAGCCATTCCGTTTTCAGTTGCTTATATCTTTCCAGTACTGGTTTCAGTTCGAACAACCTCTTGACTGAGCGCATGTCTTTTTGCACGCCAACCAATTCTTGCTTCGTTTTTTCCAAAGACTTCTCAAGGTTCTCTTGCTTGTTTTTAATCGCAAGATAGCTCTCATTCTTGCTTTTTAAGCTCTCAAGCGTTTTCCCGACTGATTTAAGCTGATCTAATTTTTCGTTGATTATCGGTTTTTTTCCGGATTTTTTAAATAAGGCAGATTGCTTCTTCTCAAAGGACTGTTCAATTTCAAGCAGATCACGGTCACCTGAAAGAGCTGTACTTAATAAAAAGTTACCAAGTTCTTCTGACGTTAATTTGTCCAGTTTTTGCAGCCCATCAAGTCCAAAACAAAAGGCACCCGTAAATAAAGATTGCTCCATGTTGTCCAACAACTGAATCAGAAACAATTCGTCTTTCTGCTGACCTGTTTCATTATAAATCGATACATCACCTGATACCGTGGAACCTGCTATTCTCTCAATCGTCCACACTCCATGATTTTGATGCTCAATCGTCATTTTCCCGCCCATTCTATTTCCGTTCTTCGGTTCATAGCGGCGTTGAGACTGATTTTTTGAAGGAAAGCCATAAAACATGCATTTTATAAAGTCCATCAATGTCGTTTTCCCGGCTTCATTTTCACCATATAGCATTTGTAAGCCGTGTTTTTCGAACGAGATCTTACAATCCCTCAATCCTCCGAAATGATAGATATGAAGTGACACTATTTTCATTTTCTCACCTACCTGCTTTTATGTAGCTCTGATAAAAGTAAACGTTCTGCTTGCTTCTGAATCTCTTCCCAATCCTGATTCTCTAGCTCTAAATACTTTCTCGCTGTTTTATGTGTGGTTAACTCTGCAATCGCCTGTTCAAGTTCTAGGTCATCTTTTAAAACAACCCGTAAATCTTTGAAAAAACCGGACTGTTTGATCGACATTTCATCCTGTATGGAGGGTTTCGTTTCATTTTTTATCGAAACTACATGCACAAAGGATTCAGCGTGATCGTCTTCTAGCAAGATCTCATGCAGTTCCTCTAAAAACACGCCATCCAAAAGCTCTTCAAAAAGATTCGTTTGTCCAGACAGCTTAAGAACGAGGAATACACCTTTTTGGGGTTGTTGATAAATACCTAATTCTCTTTCACAAAGAGTGATCACTTGTTGAAGACTTTCTGCTTCAGTTAAATCGACGTTCCCTTCATGCCACTCAATATCAGACGTAGCATGAAACACGCTTTCCACTTCCGTTCCGTTCAGCGTTACAATGTATCCGCCTTTACCGCCTGTTTCTCCGCTATGTCTTCCTTGTATGTTTCCTGAATAACGAATTGGCGGTTCTGTACTCAAGTCCATTTTTTTATGTATGTGGCCAAGCGCCCAATAGTCGTAGCCCTTTTTTAATAGCTCTGAAACCAAAAACGGAGCATACCTGCTGTGGCCACTGTATCCATCAGCCTGTCCGTGTAAAATACCGATATGATACAGATCATCTTTCTTTTCAGGATAATGTAATGTGCGGTTATCGGTTACAGCTGCTGTTTCATAACTAAAACCGTGAAGACACGCCACCTTTCTCCCTTCTCTTTCAAATTGGAGAGTCTGAATGCTGTTTCCTTCAAAAAAGTGCACATTACTCGGCCAATCCAGATTCACCCATTGTCCGTCGAGTGGATCATGGTTTCCATGACTGATATAAACGTTTATGTTATAACTTTCTAGTTTTACAAAACAATTCTTTAAAAATGACTGCGCTTTTAAACTACGGTTTCCGCTGTCGTATAGGTCACCAGCAATAACGACAAAGTCTACTTTTTCTGTCATTGCTAGATCGATCAGCCTTTTAAAAGATAAAAATGTACTCTCAGAAAGACGTTGAAAAAGCCCTTCTGGTAATGAGGAAAGTCCTTTAAATGGACTGTCTAAATGAAGGTCTGCACAATGTAAGAATTTTATCATTTCGCTCATCCTCTTTTTCTACTATTCTTCCCTTCATTTTATCATATATACGAAAGCACGTTCGCTAATTAAGTTAAGCTTTGTTGCTTTTAGAAGTAGTTGATTTCCGTTACAGGTGCTTCGCTTTCCGCGGGGCAGGCGGTGAGCCCCTTGCCGCTTTGCGCCTCTAAGGGTCTCACCTGACCGCTTGTCCCGCAGGAGTCTCTCACCTTCCACTCCAATCAACTTGTCAGAGAAGAAAATGAGAAAAATTACTCAAAAGCTACAAACCTATAAAAAAAGAACCTAATAAAAAAGAGAGCCATCTCGCTCTCTTTTTAAGTCCTGATTATACGCCTGTTGTATTTTTCTTTTCTTCTTTAGATAGCAAAAGAGCCTGTTTGATCAGTTTTAATGATGGGGCGTTGCCGTACATTAAAACGCCTCCGCGGTAAACTCTAGCCCCAATCACTGCGAATAAAACAATTGCAGCTATAAGCACTCCAATACCTAGCGCTACTTCCCAAACTGGCAATGAAAGCATTCCTACCCGGAGCAGCATGAGCATCGGTGTGAATAATGGGAAGTAAGAAGCGCCTGCCACGAATGCAGATTCAGGATTTTCACGTCCGTACATCGCGATCATAAATGCTGCGACAATTACAAATACGATAGGAGTCATAAAGTTGTTCACTTCTTCTACTCTGCTAATCAATGAACCAAGCATTGCAAATAGAGTAGCATAAAGGAAAAATCCTAAAACAAAGAAGATGAGTGCATAAACGATTAATGACGTTGGGATCTCGTTCAGTTTAAGTTCTTGTATAATGCTCTCACTTCCGCTTAGATTTTCATTTAATTTAACAGCGGCAAAACCACCGATGACGAACAATACGAGTTGCGTAAGTGCAATCAGCACGATACCAAAAATCTTACCAAACATCTGTTTAACAGGTGAAACGGATGAGATTAAGATTTCCATCACGCGTGACGATTTCTCGGTCGCCACTTCCACTGCTATCATGCTTCCGTACATCATCACGGAAACGTACATAAAGAATAAAACAAAATACACAAGAATATACACTTGAGCAGCTTCTTCTTCACTCTTAGCTGTATCCGATAACGATTGTTTTTCAAATGAAACCGGCAGATAGATCGCTGCTAGCTGTTCTTGATTTAGACCAATGGATTCTGCAGCCGATTTATTTTTAATCTGCTGAAGTGCCATCTCAATATCCGTAATCAAGTCTTGATTTGTTACGTCCTCCGCTTTATAGCTTCCGGTTACCATTCCTGATGCATCTTTATCAAGTATTAAAAGACCGTCCAAATCTCCATTCAACACAGATTTTTCTGCGTCTTTTTCAGACTTATTAACTTCTTCGGCTTTCAAGTCAGCACCAGCTGCCTTAAGCTGTTCTTGAAGTGCAGAAACTGTATTTCCTGTATTGTCAATGACACCAATTTTAGACTCTTCATCCCCGCCAAACATTTTTGTAATCTCACCCATATTTGAAACAACAAATAATAAAGCGATTGTAACAAGCGTTGAGATCAGAAATGGTTTTGACTTAATTTTAGAACGGTATGTATGCATCATAACCGTGAAAAATTTACTCATGAGCGACACCTACTTTCTCGATGAAGATATCATTTAATGAAGGTTCTTCGAGTTCAAACTTTCGAACAAAGCCTCTTGACTGTATAGCTTGAAACAAGTCTTGAGCCACTTCTTCACGCTCTACTTGAAGCGTAATACCATCTGCTGTTAAGCGATGTTTCACCACGCCATTCGTGTCTTTTAAATACGCTAGATCAAAATCAGCTTTCACGGAAACGTTCTTCTTTCCAAACGATCGTTTAATTTCTTTTAAGTTGCCTTGAACGACTGCTTTCCCTCTATGCATAATGCATAAGTGCTGACACAATTCTTCAACATGCTCCATTCTGTGCGAGGAGAACACGATCGTTGTTCCTTCTTTTTTAAGTTCATGTACAGCATTTTTTAAAAGTTCAACGTTCACTGGGTCCAAACCGCTAAACGGTTCATCTAAAATTAACAACTCAGGCGAATGGAGAACAGCTGCAATGAATTGTATTTTTTGCTGATTTCCTTTAGAAAGCGCTTCTACCTTCTTATTTAAATATTCTTCTGCCCCAAAACGCTTTAGCCATTTATCGGTTTGTTCTTGTATGTGTGATCGGGACATGCCGCGCAGTTGGCCAAGATAGATCAACTGCTCTCGAATTGTTAGTTTTGGATATAATCCTCGTTCTTCGGGTAAATACCCAACAAGGTCACTCGTCTCATAAGAAATCTCTTTTCCGTTCCAAGTAATCTTTCCTTGCGATGGTGTTAAAAGCCCTAAAATCATTCGGAATGTCGTTGTCTTTCCTGCACCGTTTGCACCTAAAAGACCAAATATCTCACCTTTAGGAATCTCCAATGTTATTCCGTCAACGGCTGTAAAGCTGCCAAACTGTTTTCTAACATCTTTAATGGTTAACATGAACTTCCCTCCCGTTGTAAAATATACCATATAATTCCTTATACGTGAGAACAAAGGGTAAGTTTCAGGTAAATTCTTATGTTAGCAGCAGGAAAAAATCGTCGAATGTTGAAATGAACTTTAGATACGAAAGGAGTTAGATCACCATGAATACATACGCCTTAACAGCTTATGAAAGTAACGGAGAAAAAATTTTGGATGAAAACATAAAGGCATCCAATGATTCTGAAGCAAAACAACGGGGAGAAGCCCGTTTGGCTGAACTAAACATGCAAGAAAAAACGCATCGTCTGACTTCACCAAAGGGACAGTTGCTTCTTTTCCATCGCTAATGAAACTCATGGAAACGAGGGGAAAAACAGTGAGTGAAGTGATTCTGCGCGAAGCACGATACGATGACAGTTATGAACTTTCTTATCTTATGGGAGAGCTCGGTTATCCTACACGACCGGAAGAGATGACAGAGCGCTTGGAAACGCTGCTTCCAAATGCAGCTTATGCTTGTTTTGTGGCATGTGTAAACGACCAAGTCATTGGTATGATCGGACTAACAAAAGGAATCTATTTTGAAAAAAACGGCTGTTACGCTCGAATTTCTGCTCTTGTCGTCAGTGAAGAGTTCAGAGGAAATGGAATCGGTAAAGAGCTCGTCCGTCATGGAGAAGAATGGGCTAAAGAACAGGGCTGTACAGCGATTTTACTCAATAGCGGCAAGCACCGAACAGACACGCATGAGTTTTATAGAAGTCTCGATTATGATGACACCGGATTGCGGTTTATAAAGGTTATGCTTTAGAATCAGCTGCTATCAATTCATAAATTGTTCATTCAGAAGCAAGAAGGTCGAGGAAGTGAAGTTTTAGAGGAGCGGAGTGTAGTCCTCCTACATGAGCACCGAGAAAACAAAACTGACGAAGAGATTCGCCGCTTATCAATGAACAAAGAAAAAACCGGATGCTGGATCTAGCACCCGGTTTTTCCTATTTATCCGTTCAATTCTTTGACCCCGTAATTCTATGTTGTCTATTTAAGGTTAACCCACACGCTCTTTACTTCTGTATAGTTGTTTAATGCATAAGATCCCATTTCACGTCCGATACCAGATTGCTTGTATCCGCCGAATGGTGAAGCAGCATCAAATGCATTATAGCAGTTCACCCAAACTGTACCCGCACGTAATTTGTTAGATACATAGTGAGCTGTTTTTAAATTCTCTGTCCAAAGTCCTGCAGCAAGACCATATTCAGAGTCGTTCGCACGAGAGATTACATCATCTAAGTCTTCAAACGGCATTGCAGCCACAACTGGTCCGAAGATTTCTTCTTTTGCGATCGTCATCTTATCATCAACATCCGCAAAGATTGTCGGCTCAACAAAATATCCTCTATCAAAAGGAGCTGTTCCACCAGTAAGAAGCTCAGCACCTTCGTCTTGTCCTTTTTGGATATAGCCAAGTACGCGGTTATGCTGTTCTTGTGATACAAGAGGTCCCATTGTAGTGTCTGGATCTAAACCAGGGCCTTGCTTGATTTTTTTCGCATGAGACACAAGGTCTGCCACGACATTATCAAACGATTTCTTTTGGATATATAGACGTGATCCCGCACAGCAAACTTGTCCTTGGTTGAACATGATTCCGCTTAACGCACCAGGAACTGCACGGCTCATGTCAGCATCAGGCAAGATAATGTTCGGTGATTTACCGCCAAGCTCAAGTGTTACACGCTTCAATGAGTTAGACGCATTGCGCATGATCAGCTTTCCTACTTCAGTTGATCCAGTAAATGCGATCTTGTCCACATTTGGATGATCAACTAATGCCGCACCTGTTTCACCAGCACCTGTTACAACGTTTAGCACACCTTCAGGGAATCCTGCTTCTTGTGCTAATTTTGCCAAATAAAGTGCAGAAAGAGGCGTTTGCTCAGCCGGCTTCAATACAACTGTACATCCTGTTGCAAGTGCCGCACCTAGCTTCCAAGCTGCCATCAATAATGGGAAGTTCCAAGGAATAATCTGTCCAACTACGCCAAGCGCTTCATGACGCGTATAGTTGAAGAAACTTCCTGCTACAGGAATCGTCTGCCCTACGATTTTCGTTGCCCAGCCTGCATAATAGCGGAAGTGTTCGATCGCAAGTGGAACATCCGCATTCATTGTTTCACGGATTGGCTTACCGTTATCCAATGTATCCAGCTGTGCCAATTCTTCTTTATTCTCTTCCATCAATTCTGCTAGTTTGTAAATTAAGTAGCTACGCTTTGAAGCAGGCATCTTTGACCAATATCCTGTTTCAAATGCTGCTCTTGCAGCCTTCACTGCTTTGTCAATATCTTCAGTACCACCTTCAGATACGACTGCCAGTACTTCTCCAGTTGAAGGGTTTAACGTTTCAAATGTTTTACCACTTGCTGAGCTGACCCATTCTCCGTTGATAAAATGTTTTTTCGTCCCATTTAGGAACTCGGCCACCTTTGGTTTTAATTGTAGGTCTAATGTTTTTTCCATTTGAATCCTCCCTTTGCATTGTGGTTCTTACATAAATATTATTCGTCACGATTCATGAAAACCCTTTCATTTTCTACATTTGTAACAAAACTGAAACGTTTTTTACGAAATTCGACGGCAGTTGTCGAAGGGAGGCGGTGTTCTGCAAGCTGTTTGAATGGATTGAGATGACATGTTTCCTTAAGCAGAACATAAATCTCTTTTTCTCCTCACAGACTCTAGAATCGCTCGTGAATTTCAGGAATCGCTCGTAAATCTCGAGAATCGCTCGTAAATCCCGAGAATCGCTCGTAAACCTCATGAATCGCTCGTAAATCCCAAGAATCGCTCGTAAACTTCAAGAATCGCTCGTAAACCTCAAGAGTCGCTCGTAAATCTCGAGAATCGCTCATTAACCCAAATTATCGCTCGTAACTTATAAGGATCGCTCCTAAACCCTACCTCCCCGCTTTCCCATACAAAAATAAAAAGACTCCTCTCAGACAAATATGTCTAAAAAGAGCCCTGCTCATAACAACTAATCTATCTTTTCAATGTCTGGAAGCGCATCTGCTTACGAAACACTTCTTTTACCATGTACGGAACACCAAGCTGATCGTTCGTACGTGTGATCCACTTCGCTTTTTTCTTCACTTCGTCAGGTGCATTTGCCATTGCCACGCCTAGACCCGCAAACTCAATCATATCCAAATCATTATACGAATCCCCGATTGCCACCATCTCGTTTGGTGCAATCCCAAGCTTTTCGCCAAGGAACCTTAATGCATTTCCTTTTGTTACTTTTTTAGCCGTAATCTCTAACTGGCACTTCGTAGAAGATGAATACTCAAAGTCTGGCATTTGCTCTTTCAAATACTTAATTGCTGACTCGCATTCATTTTCATCAAAGAATTGTACATCCATTTTCGGCGGCGCCACTTCTTGCGCGAGGACGTAATCTCCTAGATTTTCTGTAAACGAAACCGGATAGAACAAAGGATCACCTGTGCTCAACGTTAACTTTGCCACGAGCTGGCTCTTTTGCTTCAGCTGATTGCCTACAGAAAAACGTTCATGAACAACACGCATGTGGCATTCGTAATTCTCGAGGATCTCTACAATCTTGTAAGTATCTTCGACAGACAACCTGTTTTCTTGCAAAGGCTCATCTAGGGACGATGATATGAATCCTCCGTTGTGGCTGATCAGATAACTGTCGATCTTTAACGCTTTTGCGATCTTTTGTGTAGATGGAAAGCTTCTGCCCGAAGCGAGTGTGACATATACCCCTTTTTGCTGCACATAATCAATGGCTTCTTTCGTTTCTCTATCGATACGGAAATTGCTTCGCAGTAGGGTTCCGTCGATGTCAATCGCTAGTAAACGGTATACCATGATGCGCTCCCCCCATTTCGCGAAAATATAGTATAAGAACTCGAGTTAAGTTTATGAACTGGAAACATGCTTTAGAACGCTGACAAGCCTAAGAAAATCCACACCATAATAAAAACCCCTGTTTCATTTAAGGAACAGAGGTTTCATCATCAAGTGATTATTGTTGTTGTCCTTCTTCTTCAACCATTGCACCGTAAAGTTCTTCTAAAGGCTTTGTGATCACTTTATTCAGATCGTTGATGATCATGCTCATGCGTTGTTCTGCTGCCATAAGTTTAGAGATCGTTTCGTTCTGCTGTACATCAGCAAACAGCTTTTGAGCTTCTTCAATCTCTTCAGGCGTCACTTCTTGGCCGTTCATTTGTTTTTGCTGAAGATTTACTTGAATATCACGGAATTTACCGAAAAGTTCTTTTGTTTCCGGATTGTTATTTACTTCATCATAGCTTTGTTTTAAAGCTGTAAAGTCTTCACTATTGCGTAATGCTTTTTCTAAGTCGTATGCAACATCGTATACGTTTGCCATTGGTAAAAAACCTCCTATTGATTAACTACGGTACCCACTATAACAGACTCTACAAAAATAGTACAAGGATACCTTGAAATAAGCCGATCAATCCACCTAAAAGAGCTCCTAGCCAGGTAATCATCTTAAGTTCACTTTTTGCGATCGCAATAATAATTTCCTCTAAACGCTCTAGTGAAAATGCTTCGACTTGTTCTTCCACAATCTTTGCCAGGTGCATTTTTTCAAGAAGTACTTCTAGTTTTGCTACAAACAGGTCAAGGCCTGCTGCTACCGCTTTTGGCGTTAAATCGTTAACGATCCATCCTTCTACCGTTGTTGCTAATGAGTGGATCGGCGTGTTTAAATACTCTTCAATCGGAAGTCTTGCTGTAATCTCTTTTGCAAGACCTGCAGTAATCTCAGGCATGTCGAACAACTCAAGTGCTTCGTCCATTTTTTTATCCATAAAATTTCGATATTCTTGTTGAAGAAGCTGAAGCAATGTGTCACGTGTGTTTTCATGCTTCATAAACTTAATCAGTTCAGGCTGCACTTTTTCAGCGATACTCACATTGCCGAAGAACATAGACACCATGTTAACGAGCATTCCTTTATCCATTAAAAACGCATCAATTCCGCTAGCTAATGACTTTCTGCCTTCATCACTTTCTAAGTAAACGATGCCTTTGTTTAAAAGCCAGTCTACTACTTCAGGAAGTTTTTCTTCACCAGCAGCAACGAACTTTTCTGGCAAAACCTCTTTCATTTCCTTGCCATTTGAACTCTCAAGCATTATTTTCATTCGGTTGGCAAGCCATGCTTCAGTCGTCGTTTGAATACGAGTTTGAATATCAGCGGCACCAAAATCTTTTTGCAACAATTCACTGATTGTCATGTCGCTTTTCAAAAAGCGTTTTACTTCACCTTGAACAAGTTCCGTCATTTCTGTACGAAATCCTGTGTCGTTAATCTTTGCCTGAACACCTTCAGCTGTCAGCAAATGCTTCGTTACCGTTTCACCAAGCTGGACAGCTAGCTGCTTTCTTCGTTTTGGAATGAGTCCAGGAGTAAATGGCACTCTGAATTTCCCAATATATAAGGTGTTAAATGGGCGGAATAACATTTTAATGGCTATTAAATTTGTTAACCCTCCAATTAATGCACCTATAACGATCATGATGATTATTGTAATCCACATATCCATAATGTTTCTCTCCAATTAATGCATATTCTATTTCCCTAGTATACGTCATTTCGAAAGTCTCAAGCAATTTGGACATAACCCTCACTACGCTTTTACTTCGCTGGGAGCAAGTCTACGTAATAAAAACGGTCTTTGTTCGTTATCATATCTTTTGCCAACCGGTTCTCTCCTAACTTATACGCAACAGGAAAAGAAAAGTTCGGTCCATCAAATACAAAGGTGTGGAATTCTCCGTTCTCTCCACAAAGATCATGTTCGGCCGGATAATCTTCAATAAATTGTGCGTCCAAGACTCTTCCTGTAAATGATGCATCTATACTTTCTGTATCGGAGCAGCAAACAACCGTTTTAAACCCCTTCTTTAAGAACTCTGCTATAATGGCGTCTGTTTTTTCTCCCCAAATAGGAAAAATCGGAGTCAGTCCTGTTCCCTCTAGCATTTTTTCTCGGTACGTTTTTACATCTTCTAAAAAAATATCGCCGAACATGATGTGCCCGATGCCGTCAGCAACAATGCCATTGACCTCTTTCTGCATTCTTTCCTGATAAACTTCATTCGGGCAATCTCTAGGAATCCATACTTCTCGAAGCGGAATGCCTAAAGATTCAGCTTGCAGCTCCAATAATTCATGTCGAACACCATGCATCGTCGTTCGCTCATAATCTTCGGTTAAAGTCGTGAGCAGAGAATCGATCTCCCATTTTCCTGATGTTTGCAATCTATGCAGAGCTAAAATGGAATCTTTTCCTCCACTAAAAGATACAACAATTCTTTTCCTCATCCTTTTCCTCCAACCTCATCCTTATTTAGGAGGCAGTATAAACTGATAGCCTTCTTTTTTAAGTTCATATATTAAGTCATCCAAAATCATAAGAGTTTGCTTTAGCTCGTGAAGCAAAATTACTGACCCATCTTCTGCATGATTCACGATGTTATGAACAATTTGATTCGGGTTGTTCTTAAGTTCCCAATCCAGTCCAGCTACCTCCCATAAAAAAGGAACCACATCTAGTTCTTTTAGAACGTGCAATGTATCTTCGTTAAACTGGCCGAATGGCGGACGAAAGTATTTTATCTTTTGTCCGGTTAAGCTCTCGATATGTTTTATATTCGTTTCAATATCATGCTGCTGGTCATAACGGCTAAGTCTCGTAAGGTCTCGATGACGCAGTGAATGGCCGCCTATCATATGCCCTTCTTCTAACACCCGTTTCCATGGCCGGTTTTTGTGCAGCAACCGTGACTGCCAAAAGAACATCGCCTGCACATCATGTTTCTTCAAAATATCTAGCAAGGGAATGAGTACCGAAGACGGTCCATCATCAAATGTTAGGATAAGAGAATTTGAACGTTGATTAGCCCAGTTCTCTTGATTCGTCCAGATTTCTTTGTTATTCCAGTCGTACACGACCGTAGAAGAAGTTACTCAAGGACACTTTTTCATGGTGTCTCCTCCCTTTTGTGAATCTGTTTGTTTAGTAAACCACTTAACATTGCTATAATGATAGCAAGCTTTTCCTTGAAAGGATATGAAAAAGGATGCTCGATAAGTTAAAGAAACATTACAGAAATTCTATAACAACGGACACCTCTCAGCAGTCAGGCTTTCTCTGGTTCATTACAGATGATGGAGCACCATTTGGCATTTCTCAATCTGCCATTTCCGATTCAGAGAGCCGTTTACTTCGGTCCATGTTTAATATATATGAAAATGATACGATCACACCTGCTTATTCTTCTGCACAGTTAAAATGGGAATCTATCTTACTCGGAAACGAATCAACTGATGAAGAAAGTTTCTACCGTTTTGTGCACTTTTTTAGCAAGCAGCCTATAACCGATTTCATTTCTTTTTCTGAAGCGGTTAACGGACTTTTTCCTGAAGATGCCGTCCTCCTGTTAAATAAAGACCACAAAGGCGGAGTCATTATTGAAACGTCCAAGCAGGAGTTTACCGACACGCCTTATGAAGCGCTTAAAGACATGCTTTCAACTGACTTTTATATCGATATTTCCGTATATATAGGTTCCTATCATCACCAGTTAGCTCATGCGAAAGAATCCTTCGAGCGTGAACAGCAGCAATTTATAGAAGTAAAAAACCAGCTGCTTCCAAAATCGGTGTATACGGTAGCGGATGTGGTCCCTCAATTGCTTCTTCAATCCGCAAACCCCGTAGCAGAGAAAACCTTACATGCTTTATTAGCAGAGTGGGATGAGGAAGATCAAGAAACATTAAAAAGCATTAAAGTGTTTGCAGAATGCAACATGAATGTTTCGTTAGCAGCGAAAAAGCTATATATTCACAGGAATAGTTTGCAATACCGAGTGGACAAGTTTTATGAAAAAACAGGAATTGATGTTAAACAGTTTAAAAATGCACTGACTGTTTATATGGCGATATTGTCTTATGAACACCATAAAAATTTATAAACAGCCCTCTTTGTGCACATTGCATAAAGAGGTGTTTTTATTTTAGTCATGTCGTCCATTTACGATTGTGGTTATGAAAGCGTAAACTTAAAACATTAAGAAAACGTTTACATCGGAAGGGGATTTTACAATGGCAGAAATTAAATTAAATAACATCGTAAAACGATATGATAACAAAGTAACAGCTGTACATGATTTCAACCTTGATATTTCGGATAAAGAATTTATCGTATTCGTAGGTCCATCAGGTTGCGGTAAATCTACGACTCTTCGTATGATCGCTGGTCTTGAAGAAATCTCTGAAGGCGAACTTGTAATCGACGACCGCGTTGTAAACGATGTTGCTCCAAAAGATCGCGACATTGCAATGGTTTTCCAAAACTATGCGCTTTACCCTCACATGAACGTATATGACAACATGGCGTTCGGACTTAAGCTTCGTAAATTCAGCAAAGAAGAAATTGATAAGCGTGTGAAAGAGGCTGCTCGTATTCTTGGCCTTGAGCAATACTTAGACCGTAAACCAAAAGCTCTTTCAGGTGGTCAGCGTCAGCGTGTTGCACTAGGACGTGCGATTGTTCGTGATGCAAAAGTATTCTTGATGGATGAGCCGTTATCCAACCTTGATGCAAAACTTCGTGTTCAAATGCGTGCAGAGATTACAAAGCTTCACCAACGTCTGCAAACGACTACAATCTACGTAACGCATGACCAAACAGAAGCGATGACAATGGCAACTCGTATCGTTGTTATGAAAGACGGACATATCCAGCAAGTAGGATCTCCAAAAGAAGTATACGACACTCCAGAAAACATTTTCGTTGGTGGATTTATCGGTAGCCCAGCAATGAACTTCTTGAACGGAACGCTTGAAGATGGCTTCTTTAAAGTGGGAGACACGAAGATTGCAGTTCCTGGCGGAAAAATGAAGATTTTACAAGAAAAAGGCTATAACAACAAAGAAGTTGTTCTTGGTATCCGTCCTGAAGACATCCATGATGAGCCTCTATTCTTAGAGTCTTCTTCTAACACAAAAATTGAAGCAAAGATTGACGTTGCTGAATTGATGGGTGCTGAAACGTTCCTATACTCTACAGTGAGCGGACAAGATTTCATCGCGCGTGTTGATTCTCGTACTGATATTCAAAACGGACAAAGCATCTCTCTTGCTTTTGACATGAACAAATCACATTTCTTCGACAAAGAAACTGAAATTCGCATTCGCTAATTCTTATGTTAAGCTCTGCCCTAATAGGCAGAGCTTTTTTTATGTGATACATTGATATTTTTATGTGATAACTCGTGATTTTTATATGATAATGCTTCAAAATTATGTGATCGTGTATACACACCTAAAAATCCCCTGTTAATTTTTACTTTATCGGGAAAAATGTTAAATGATTGACGAAACAGCAACTGGTTTATACAATTAATTCTATAAAAATTGTCGGGATTATCTCGATTAGGAGGACTTCATTTGAAAAAGACATTTAAATTTCTGTCAGCACTCGCCCTATCGGCTGTTCTGCTATCCGCTTGCGGAACATCTGATCAATCTCAAAATACAGGTTCAGATGCAGATAAAAAAGAACTAACAATCGGTACGGAAGCTACATATCCCCCATTCTCATACCGTGATAAAAAAACAAATGAAATCACGGGTTATGACGTAGAAGTTGCGAAAGAAGTAGCGAAACGTCTTGATATGAAACCTAAGTTCGTAGCTACCGAATGGAAAAACATGTTTACTTCACTTGATTCTAAACGCTTTGATCTAGTAGCAAACCAAGTAACCGTTACAGATGAAAGAAAACAAAAGTACGATTTTTCAACGCCTTACACTGTTTCTGGCGGACAAGTAATCGTTAATAAAGACAATAAAGACATAAAAGGTATTGAAGACCTTAAAGGCAAAGTTGTTGGTACTACACAAGGAAGCAACTATGCGGCCGAAGCTGAAAAAGCCGGTGCAAAAACAAAGTTCTATAAAGGGGCTGCACAAGTTTTAACAGACCTTGATGTGAACCGCGTTGATGCTGCTATGAACGATCAGCTTTTTATTCTTACTGAGTTAAAGAAAACAGACTACAACGTTAAAGCAGTTGGCGAACCTTTCAACAAAAACGAAATGGCATTCGCATTCCGAAAAGATGATAAGAAACTTAGAGAAGACGTAGACAAAGCGCTTGAAGAAATGAAAAAAGACGGCACGTTGAAAAAACTCTCTGAAAAATACTTTGGAGAAGACGTAAGTGAATAACTTATCAGAAATACTGATCAACTCCCTCCCCTATCTTTTGGAGGGAGCTGTTTTTACTGTTGTTATCAGCCTTGTTTCTATATTAGGAGCGCTAATTTTCGGACTGGTTATTGCGCTATGCAGAATGTCATCGAATAAATTTTTATCGGGGTTTGCAAAGGGGTATATATCTTTCTTTAGAGGTACGCCATTATTAATTCAATTATTGATCCTTTATAACGGTTTTACTTTTATTTATGTACCAGAAGGATGGCAGGCCGCTCTCGCTGGACTCATTCTTCATTTTAGCGCTTATATCGCAGAATCTTATCGAGGAGCTATTCAATCGATTGAAAAAGGACAATGGGAAGCTGCTTTTTCTTTAGGAATGAACAAGTATCTTACGTATAAAGAAGTAATACTTCCTCAAGCATGGAGAATTTCGATTCCATCTGTTTGGAACTCACTGATCGATATTGTAAAAGCATCGTCATTAGCTTCTGTCATTACCGTACCAGAACTGACATTGATGGCCGACCAGATAAGTGCTTCACAGCTGATCGTCCTACCCGTTTTATTAGAAGCCGCAGTCCTGTACTGGATTTTAACCTCTTTACTTGACGGTCTTAGGGTATTAATTGAAAAACGAATCAGATTGAGCCAATAAACTTCATGTCCTTCTACAAGGATATGAAGTTTTTTATTCCCATTCACCAATAAAGAAAAGCACCTCTTGATGACACGAATCACAATAAAAGACATGCGGGCACTGACTATCTTTAAAATCTGTAGGATATCCATCTTCCAGTTTAAGTTCATCTACTTCCATATATGGGCTATAATCATCAAAAAAATCACTTACTTTTCCTTGATCTTGAACAGCCCTCCCGCATTCGGGACATCGAACGTTTATCGTTTGAAAGTTATTGCATATCGGACACATCGCCATCATTTATCAGCTCCTAAAATCTTTAAAAAGGAGTGGATTACTCCACCCCTTTAACCATCTTTTGACTTGGTTTAGCGATTTCCGCTGCTTAATTGCTGCTGTCCCATCGCTACCAAACGTTTTGTCATTTCCCCGCCAACCGAGCCATTCGCACGTGCAGTCGTATCTGGGCCAAGTGTAACACCGAACTCAGATGCGATCTCATATTTCATTTGATCGATTGCCTGCTGCGCTCCTGGGACTACCAATTTGTTTCTTCTTGCCATGTGTTTCACCCCCTTATACCTATTTTGTATCTCAGAGGTTTCTATATGCGCTTTGAATCCTGGCAATTTATAGCGTTGTTCCCACTCAAAATTTAAAAATAATTGGACCAATAGTTTATACTGATTTATAGTAAAGAAAATAAAACGGATGATATTGAAGAAGTTGGTGAAATGATGTCAAACGAATATGCCGTAGAAATGTTTAGAAAAACAATCCCTTTGTTTCAAGCACTAGGTGACCCTGTCCGGCAAGATCTTGTTTTGCTGTTAGCTGAAACAGATAAAATGAATGTCACAGACATAGCTAGTCAATCTCCTATGTCCCGTCCAACAGTTTCCCACCATCTAAAAATTTTGCGTGAAGCAGGACTAGTTGGAACTGAAAAAAAAGGCAAAGAGATCTTTTATTTTTTAACGCTTGATCAAACCGTTGTACAGCTTAAACAGTTGATCAGCATTATTGAAGATGAATGTATTCTTTAGTTAAGGCTTTTTTCTTATACATTGTTGCTTTTAAAAGTAGTTGATTTCCGCTCCAGGTGGCTCGCTTTCCACGGGGCGTACGGTGAGCCTTCTGACGCTTTGCGCCATTAGAAGTCTCCACCTGACCGCTCGTCCCGTAGGAGTCTCGCCACCTTGCGCTTCAATCAACTTTTCAATGAAGAGAAATAATAAAAAGTAAAAGCAACAATCCTTTAGCAAAGAGACTTATTATATAGCAGTTATTTCGTTACAATTAGGATAGCAATCATCACGTATTTAAATCCCTATTACGAAAAAAGCGATTCAGCATTAGCTGAACCGCTTTTATTTTTTCCCAAGCTGCTTTATACGTGAACGCATAAGGGCAGCTAACTGTTTTTTATTTGAAAAGTATGCTTTAATTAGCGTTCTTACTTTCCCGTATTTATGCTCATACGGATACCAATTGATTTCTCGTTGCTTAATTCCTGTATCCTTCATTACTGACATTTGACGCGAAAATGTGTAAAGCCCTTCATCCCCATGATATCTGCCTGTTCCACTGCTTTTCACCCCGCCAAACGGCAAGTGTGGATTTGCAACAGATACTAATACATCATTGATGACCGCACTGCCTGTAACCAGTTTTGATGTTACTCGATTAGCTTTTGCTGAATCCTTCGTCCAAACACTCGCATTCAAACCAAACTCTGTGGAGTTCGCTTTTTCAATTACCTCTTCTTCTTTTAAGAATGTGATCACTGGCATAACAGGGCCAAAGGTTTCTTCAGTCACAACCTTCATATCTTCAGTGATATTCGTTAGAATCATTGGCTCGATATACATGCTATCTCCCCAATGATCAGGATGCTTCCCGGTTAGCAATAGAGCACCTTTTTCAAGCGCATCTAACACATGATTTCTAATGATCTCTTTTTGATGCGGAAAGGTTAAAGAACCTATGTCTTCACCCATTTTGAGTTTCTTCGTTTCTTCAACAAGTCTGTCAATAAATTCTCCTGAAATGCCTTGCTGCACATATACCCGTTCAAGAGACATACAAACCTGCCCAGCATTCGTAAACGCACCCCAAACTGCGCCGTTTACCGCCCGTTTTATTGCGGCATCTTCAAATACGATCATAGGGTCCTTGCCGCCTAGTTCTAGCGTATATGGAATAAACCGCTTGCTCGCTTCTACTCCGATCTTACGCCCTGTCTCAACAGATCCTGTAAAGAATATGCTGTCAGGTGTCCCTGAAACAAGTGCCTGTCCCAACTCTTTTCCGCCATGGGCCACCTGCAGAACATTCTTAGGAAGATTAACTTCCCTCGCAATTTTTTCAATTAAAAGCCCTATTGTCGGGGTTACTTCAGACGGCTTTAAAATGACTGAGTTACCCGCGATTAAAGCTGAGATAACAGGTGTCATCGAAAGCTGAAATGGGTAGTTCCATGGCGAGATAACTAACACCGTTCCTAGAGGAAAATAATCCACATAAGAAGATTTCCCGACAAACAGAAGCGGTGTTGACACTCTTTTGCGCTTTAATATTTTTGGTGCGCGCTTCTCATAATGCTGGATGATATCAATAACGGGCATTAAATCAGCAGTCAGAGCTTCCGTTTTAACCTTACCTGTCGCTGAACATATTTCATCCACGATCTCGTCCATGTTTTCTAAAAGGTGTTGCTTAATTTTCTTTATAAAAGACAGTCGTGTTTCCAATGAGCGAGTGGACCAAAATTGAAACGCAGCTGACGATTTTTCGTACATTTCCGGGACCTGCATTTCTTCTGTCTCCAGCCACTGATCGATCGTTTCACCTGTTGCTGGATGCTTGGCCACTAATACATTTTTCATGGTGCGCACCTCATTTTTCTAAATATTCATATATCTTTCATCATACCTTTTTTTACGCAAATGTTGTTTATTTATTTTTTCGGATGTGTTATCATGTTGATATTCTTAAACATATAAACACGATATATGAAGGGACGTTTTCCTTATGATAAATAACAATTCAGCTTTAAAAACAGCACTAATCACTGGAGCTTCAAGCGGAATAGGATTAGAGTTTGCGAACCTGCTCGCAAAAGACGGTTATCATGTCGTACTGACTGCAAGAAATGAGAAAAGACTTAGCGAGATTGCCAACGAGCTAAAAGCGAAACATGGTGTTGACGTAACTGTTTTAGCAAAAGATTTAAGTCTGACTGATGCTGCCGAAGAACTGACTGCAGAAATTTTGGCAAAAGGTATAGAGGTTGATATCTTAATCAACAATGCCGGGTTCGCAGCATATGGACCATTTGACGAAACATCATGGAAAGACGAAAAAGATATGATCCAAGTGAACATTACAGCTTTAACTACTTTAACAAAACAGCTTCTGCCAGGCATGATTAAGCGCAACAGAGGTAAGATTTTAAACGTAGCCTCAACAGCAGCTTTTCAGCCAGGTCCGTTAATGGCCGTCTATTATGCAACGAAAGCATACGTACTCTCTTTCTCAGAGGCGATTGATTACGAACTTAGCCATACGAACGTCAGCGTAACAGCGCTCTGCCCTGGAGCAACAGCGACTAATTTTGAAAAAAGAGCAAGCCTTGAGTCATCTCGATTGTTTCAATCAGGCGCAATGAATGCCCATGATGTAGCCTTATCTGGATATAATGCACTAATGAAAGAAAAAGCTGTAGACGTTCCTGGATTTAAAAACAAAGCTCTAGCTAACATCGTTCGTTTCTTGCCTCGAAAGACCGTCTTGAAAGTCGTACACTATGTACAAGATAAAAAATAATATAGAAATATTGAGGGAACAGCTCTACAAGCTGTTCCTTTTTCATATGACAAAGGTTTCGAATATAAAATTCATTTTATTGCTTGATATAGAAATAACCAAAGTGTAATATTACACTTAAAGAGAATATGATTAAAAGGACCTGTTTTTCATTAACCCTACATATACATGAATTGAGGTGGGATAAAATGAACAAAAAATGGATGAGAAGCGAAGGACAAAAGTGGGTTGAAGACAATATCATCACGGATGATCAGCTTAATTTAATTGTTGCACGTTATCCTGATACAAATGACAAACGAAGAATAACAGGCATCTTACCCGTTTTAGCTAGTATTTTGATTGGAATTGGCATCTTATCTTTCATTGCATCTAACTGGGGTGAAATTCCCCCTCTTGCCAGACTGTCATTGCTCATCGTAATTATGCTCGGTTTTTACTACACAGGTGATCGCAGCTTAAAAGCCGGCAACGAAACTTTGGGGACATCTCTTAACATTCTCGGTATCATTACTTTTGGTTCCAGCATCATTTTACTTGGCCAGACGTTTCATCTAAATGCCGTTGATGCCCGTTTATTTGTTTTTTGGAGCTTACCTGCCGTATATTATTTGTTTAGAGATCGCAACAAACTATATTTCTTCCTCCTTTCTGTGTTAACAGTCGGTGGACAGCTTTATAGCTTAAGTGAATTCCATAGCTTTAGTTATCTTTTATTTGTGATTTTTCTTTTTGCTGTTGGCGGTTTTGTTTTCCTTTACCCTACTAATCAAAAGTCATGGATTTTTACCGTCGGGTTAAGTATTCAAGCCCTATTGTTAATTATGGTTGAGGATCTCAATTTCCTCTGGTTCTTCCTATTCGGCTTCGCATTATTTACTGCCGGGTTATGGGTTGAAAAGAAAGTATTTAAACAGCCGTTTAATCGCTTTGGGACACTCATTGGTTTCGGTTTTGCTTACATTTTATATTTCATGCTAACAAATGACTTCTCATCTGATTTTGAACTGCCCGCTCCTTATGTGTTTCTTCCGTTATTGATTGTGATACTAGCCCTTTCGATCATAGGTAAACGCAAGGAGAACCTTTACATGCACGCATGGGAACTACTAATTTTCGTTCCATTTTTCTATCTTGTAAAAGTAGCGGATCCACTAGTGGTAGGTCTCGTTTATTTGATTGTTATGTTTGTCTATTCCGGTTTCAAGCTGGCTGAAGGTTATCGAAACGAGAACAGATCACAGATCAATTTTGGAATTGTATTGTTCTTGCTTGTTTGTCTAATGGGATACTTTAACCTAGCCTGGTCATTCATGCCAAAATCCGTTTTCTTCTTACTCGGTGGAATTCTGTTATTTATTCTTAATGCGTTTCTTCAGCGTAAGAAAATGCAGATTTTGAAGAACGGAGGACCGCATCATGACTAAAAAACGAGGCTGGATGATTGCTGCCCTTCTACAAGTTTTGTTTCTTGTGTTTATTGCTGGGAGTTATTACAGCATTGATTATTTTGGAAAAGATATAAAAATTAAAACCGTACCTGTCGATCCAAGAGATATTTTATATGGAGATTATGTAACGCTCCGCTTTGAAATCAGCAGGGTTCCCCTCTCAAGCTACAAGGGTGATTTTACTGAACTTGACCGTGGAGAACGGCATGCATATGTTGTACTTCAACCTGGTAAAGAAGGATATTATGCTGTAAAGAAAGTGTATCCAGAAAAACCTGAAGTAAAGGATAACGAGGTTGTCTTAACAGCAAAAGCTGAAAAGATCTGGGGTGAAAATTCCATTGATCAGATTGAGCTTACTTATGGATTTGAGCGCTATTATGTTCAAGAAAATACCGGTAAGGAACTTGAGGCGCAAGCCAATGATATGGATGCTATTATAAGTGTTGCCCCTTGGGGAGCTCATAAGATCGTAGAATTAAACCCATAAAATGAGGAGACTCACAAAGTACTGAAAAGTCTTTGTGAGTCTTTTTTTGGAGTTCTGAGATGAGAATGTTGAATTATGTCGAAAATCGGATAAATAATTTTATACACGGAATTATCGTGGATTACCTCGTATAAAAGGATGATTACCTCGTAAAAAACTATGATTACCTCGTATAAATATTTTCGTGCACCACCCATATGGACAATGTAAAAAAACGTCTTTTCCAAATGCACATCCTACCTTCTAAAGATTAAGGAAGCGACTTTCAAAATCAACAATGAATAAGAAAACAGCCTTTATTAAATAGCAATCATTTTTCTTCGGTTTAAGTTTACCGATTACGGGAAGATTGATAATGAGGTGAAAACTATGTCTGACACAAAAATTATCGATCTAAAAGATGTACTCAACGGGTGGACTGGCAGCCAGATCTCCATTCGCAAAGAAGAAACAGGCGATATTGATCAAATCAGAATCTCACTTACAGAAGCAACCTTTGAACAAAGAGACGCACACGATGACTATTTAGGAGATCACATATTGTTTTTGCACGGAACAGCCTATGCAGCTGAAGATGGCGCCCAAGTCGAACTTCCTACAGTTACGTATGAGATTCCAATCGAGGGCATCAAAGACATTCGGACAGATGACAATATTGTTTCCTTTGAAACAAGCAGAGCTCAATATGTAATTAATAAATAAAAGAACTGATCCAATTGGATCAGTTCCTTTTTATTGCTGCATGCTTTTCGTCACGTCGGTTAGTGAATCAGCTGATATCGCAATCTGACCTACGGCATGACTCAATTCTTCAATTACTTCAGCCATCACTTCTACTTCTTTTTCCAGCTTACCGCTTCTGTCCGTACTCTCATCCATTTTCGAAAGAATAGCAACAAAGAAATCCGAAATTTCAGTTGCCTCTGATACACTGTCATTAATGTAGTGATGAATACTTTCAACAGATTGTGAAACGGCCTCTATTCTCTTATGTGTGTTCTTTACAAGTTCCGAAACGCCTGAAACAGACGTCTTCGTTTGATCCGCTAACTTTCGAACTTCATGAGCAACGACTGAGAATCCCTTCCCTGCTTCACCAGCTCTAGCCGCCTCAATTGCCGCATTTAGAGACAAAAGATTTGTTTGTTCAGCGATTGCCGTTACGATATCTACTACATCATTAATCTTCACAGTAGCTTGTTCCAAGTTAATTAACTCTGCAGAGATTTGCTGTGATTGCTCTTTTACTTTTAGTATCATATTCTGATGGCCATCCAGTTTGCTCTTACCTGCTAAAGAGTTTTTGGAAACATCCGCTGCTGACTCTGCTGTATCTTTTGCAAAAACGACTACTTCATCTGCTTTAGACGTTAATTCTTGGAGTGCAGCACTCGTTTGTTCTGAGATGCTTGCCAATTCTTCTACTGAATCGCCAACAGATAAAGCAATCTGCTGTTTTTGTTCTTCATGTTTAGCTCTTTCTTTAATCTGCTCTAACTCAAACGCTTCGAGCACGATCTGCTGCTCAAAATTCAATAGCTTCGTAACTGCTTTAACAGCTAGCTGATAGTCATTTCGGTTTTCAATATGTTGATCCAATATAGACAAAAATGAAAGCAGCATGTCCTGAAACGAGCAAATATACCATTTAGGCTGTAAACCAATTTTAAAATGGATATGCGCAATCACTCTTCTTTGTTCAATGTATTCCAAATCAATGACTCCATCGAACATTTCTTGTATATGTTTGATTAACGTAACTTGCAGCCGCTTAACCGAGCTGTGCTTCTGGATGATATCCATCAACCCTGGTACATGTTCAATGTTTCTATAAAATTGATCTACGATTTTCGCTATGTTCTCAAAGATCAACGGTTTTAAAGAACGAATAATTGCCAAATCATCCGTCGTTAAAGAAATCATATCCAGCTGTTTCTGCCACTCACTATTTGGTGACAATAAAATCTTAACCTCATCTTTATACTGGTCTGCTGGGTTCTGAACAGCAGTTGCATTACTCTTTTTCGTAAGAATACTTAAAATCGAAGCCATGTTGGTTTCCTTCTTCCTGTTTTTTCACTTGTTTTCCATCCAAAATGATGCAATTACATGCGACTTTACTCACATTTTGCATACTCATATGTTTTATCGACGTTATTAAGGGAATCTTTCACTAAACCAAAATAAATTCAAAAAAAATGATACGAGGAGTGGTTCACATGTGGAAAAAGAGATGGGCAGCTGGAACATTAGCAGCAATGTTAACATTAGGTGGATTAACTGCTTGCGGTGACGGCGTAGACCAAGACAACGGCGTTGATGACGGTCAACAAAATGACGAAATGGATGAGAAAAATAAAGAAGAAGGTTAATACGAATACTGAAACACCAGTCTATTCGGTAAAGCTGGAAAACCCAGACTGAAATACAACTAATGAAAAAAGGAGCCAATCGGCTCCTTTTCTTCGTTTAGCTTACTGCTCGTGTTTCGGTCTTTCCTTGTTGAAGCTGATACATCTGGAAGTAACGTCCTTTTGTCTCCATTAATTCCTCATGACTTCCGCGTTCAACGATTACACCGCGATCAAGTACGAGAATCTGATCAGCACTCTTAATCGTAGAAAGTCTGTGCGCGATAATGAAAGTAGTTCTTCCGCGTTTCAATACATCCAGTGCGTCTTGAATCACTGCTTCTGTTTCTGTATCGATACTCGCCGTTGCTTCGTCCAGAATCAGGATTGCTGGGTTATAAGCAAGCGCTCTTGCAAAAGAAATCAATTGTCGCTGGCCGGATGAAAGTGTGCTTCCTTTTTCAATAACCGGTTCATCCAATCCTTTTGGCAAGTTATTAATAAAAGGCATGGCTCCTACATCTGTAAGTGCCTTTTCAACTTGTTCTCTCGTGATCTCAGGATTATCTAGGCTAACATTGGATGCGATCGTTCCTGAAAACAAGAATGGATCTTGCAGAACGATTCCCATATGCTGACGCAATTCCTGTTTAGAAAGTTCCATAATATCTTTTCCGTCAATGACGATCTTGCCTTGCTTAATATCATAGAATCGGAATAGCAAGTTCATGATTGAGCTTTTCCCTGAACCCGTATGTCCGACAAGGGCCACGGTTTCTCCTTGGTTCGCTTCAAATGAAATATTCTTTAACACAGGCTCTCCTTCTACGTAGCTGAAGGTAACATCCTGAAACTCTACATTTCCTTTGTAACGTTCGATCTCTGTTTTTGTAACTGTCTGTCCTGGCTCATCCATCAGCACGAATACTCTTTCAGCTGATACGAGTGCCTGTTCAAGCTGTGCAAGCTGGTTGACCATACCTGTTACAGGGTGGAACATACGGTTCAAATAATCTACAAAGGCATAAAGAACACCAATAGAAATGACAGAACCTACTCCCAGTGCCTGACCTCCAAAGTGCCAGATGAATGCCATAAATGCGAGGTTTTTCAAAAACAGTACAAGGTTGTGCCCTGTCATCGCGTTCAGGCTTAACAGCTTATTTTGAAAGGTAAAGTATTCTTTGTTCATCGTTTCAAATTCTTCAGTTGTTTCTTTTTGTCTCTTGAATGCTTGAATAATCGTCATACCGTTAATCGATTCGTTGATCATTCCGTTTATATCACTTAAAGTGGAACGAATTTTATGATTGTATTTGGATGCAAACTTACGATATACGATGATCCATACAACAAGGATCGGTACAAGAATGAGACAGATCGTTGCCAGCTTTACATCAAGCAAGAACAACGCAATAAAAATACCCGTCAAATAGATGATTCCTGTAAAGAAGTTTGCTAGTACGTTGATAAAGAGCTCTTTAATCGCTTCTGTATCATTCGTTATTCGAGATACGATCTTACCTGCTGGCTGATTATCAAAATAGGTGATGGCTACACGCTGTACGTGAGCGAACACATCTTGACGAATCTTTTTAATGACTAGATTAGAAGAACGCTGCAGCATATAGCGCTGTCCGTATTGAAAGAATGATGCAAATACCAGCAGTCCTAAATAAATCATTGTCAGCTTCATGATTCCTGCAATTTCTGGCTTATAAAAAGCAAATGTCTCATTTGTACTTAATTCATCTGCTGGATACGTTTCTGATTTCCCTTTAAACGAAATCGTTACTTCTCCGTTTTTCGCTGTTCGTTCCCCGTCAAATGAAATTGGCTGTGGAACAACGTAATAATCTCGTTTTACTTGAATGACTCTTATTTCTTTTCCTTTATTTTCTCCTGAATCAAAATGATCGCTTCGTTTATACCAGTTCCCATCGTAATTCACTGCTGCTTTTTCTTCTTTATCCACTTGGTACCACGGTCTTTCAATCCCAAGAATATGGTCATCGATCATGGTCTTTGCGATAAATGGTCCTGTCAGCTCCGCTCCGATTGCAACGGTCAGCATCAAGAGTCCTAGAATAAAGTTCTTTTTAAAGTGAAGTGCGTATTGAAACAGGCGCTTTCCAACGTTCATGGCTACACCGCCTTATTATCATTTAAGTTTTGTTCGATTTGCTGGCGTTCGTGCTGCTCTTTATACCAGCCATCTCTTGCTATTAAGTCCTCATGTCTTCCTTCGTCTACAATCGCTCCATCATCAATAACGATGATCCAGTCTGCGTGTTCAACAGCTGACAATCGGTGTGTTGTAATAAATGTCGTCTTTCCGGCACGTTCTTTACGAATATTTCCGATAATCGCCGTCTCCGTTTTCGCATCAACAGCAGAAAGCGCATCGTCTAAAATTAAGATTTCAGGATCTACGCACAGCGCTCGTGCAATGGATACACGCTGCTTCTGTCCGCCTGATAATGCCACACCTTTTTCACCTACAAGTGTGTTCAATCCTTCTGGCAGATATTGAACGTCTTTTCTAAAAGAAGCCATCTCCATCACATGGTTCAGCTTATCCTCATCTGCTAAACTGTTGCCGAAAAGAATGTTTTCTTGAACCGTTTTGGAAAATAGAATAGCGTCCTGCGGCACATAGCCAATCCATCCTTGAAGATTTTCTAGTGCAATGTCTTCAATCCCAACACCTGAGAACGAGATCTTCCCTTCTCCAGCTGGATATTCCCTTAGAAGCTGCTTGAGCAAAGTCGTTTTCCCGCTTCCCGTACGACCGACAATTCCAAGGGTTCCCCCTTTTTTGACCGTAACATTGATGTTCTTTAAGTTATCAACTTCAGAAGACGGATATCGGAACGTTACATTTTCAAATGCAATCGTGCCTGGATCTTTTAGCGGAACAAGATCTTCTGCATTCTTAACGTCTGGTTCATATGACAGCGTCTCGTTTACTCGATCGAGTGACGCACTTCCGCGTTCCATAATATTAATCAGTTCCCCGATCGCAATCATCGGCCAGATCAGCATACCGAGATACACGTTAAACGTTACGAGTTCCCCGAGTGTTATTGTTTTATGAAACACCATGTAAGCACCGTAACCTAAGCCGATCAAGTAACTCATTCCTACTAAGACTTTAATGGTCGGTTCAAAAAGTGCGTCTATTCTGGAAACAGCCAAGTTCTTTTCAAACACATCATCTGTTACTTTATTGAAGCGCTCTACATCTGCTTCTTCCTGAACGTAAGCACGGATTACACGCACACCTTGAACGCTTTCTAAGACAGAATCGTTCATCTCACCAAAGGCATCTTGTGCAACGGTAAAACGCTGATGTACTTTTTTACCGTACTTTTTAATGATAAACGCGATAACTGGCAGTGGAATAAGTGCTGCAAACGTCAATTTCCAGCTGATCATGAACCCCATAACGAACAAAATCGTCAGCATGAACAAACTTGAATCAACGAGCGTTAATATTCCGAATCCTGCAGTCATTGAGATCGCCTTCAGATCATTCGTTGCTCGAGCCATCAAATCTCCTGTTCTATTTTTTTCAAAAAAAGTAGGAGTCATCTTTAACAAGTGGCGCATGAAGCTAGAACGCATGGTACGTTCAATAATAAAAGCGCCTCCAAAAAGCTGGTACATCCAGATATACATCGTGACGTACATCGAAATTAGAACTGCAACAAAGATTCCGAGCGTCTTCATCATATCTTCTCTTGTGATCGTACCCATATGAATGGAATCAATGATATTCCCAATAAGCTTTGGAGGGATGATCTCGATGATTCCTACTCCAGTGAGCAGCACTACTGCAATTGTGTACCGAATCCAATGCTTCTTAAAAAACCAAGCTAACTTACCTAAAACTGAAAACATAAATGTCTCTCCTCTCGATCTCTGTTACTTTTAAACAATCGTTTAACCGAGCTACCCAAAAAGTGTATGATCCTTGCGTTCTAACCACACGTTCAGCATTTCTTTTTTCATCTGTTTTCCTCCTAATTGTTAGTGATCTATTGCAAAAGAAGAGTGATTTCTTCTAAGCAAACAAAATAAAAAAGCATACCACTCGAAAGGCGATATGCTTTAATAACCATAAAAAAACACACGTCACGACTGGGGTGACCTGCGTACGAATATGTATGTAGAGACGAAAAATAAATAGAAAGGAATCTTAATACATCTCTTCCGGCAGGCCATGATATGAAGTTGTAGAGTAGTTATCCAATACAATAGAGACCGCAATCTGAGTAACAATCATTACTTTCACCATGACACAACCATCCTTTCCATAATTTTGTAGTTTGTAACTTTGGTAATCTTAACACTATTCTAATAACTATGTCAATTGCTTTTCGATATGCATAAAAAATTTAATTTGCTGTTTAATATATGCCTTTTGATGGAGAGTGGTGTGTCCAAATTCTTGAGTCAAGCTAATCACTAAAAAAGCAGCCATCACTAGACGGCTGCTTTAGTCTACAAAACCTTTCCATCACTCATTTTGATTATATGATCAACATAACAAAGCATTTCCTCGTCATGGGTAACCATTAGGGTAGTAATATTCAATCTTTTTGTTAAATCTCGTATTAACGACATAACCTCTTTTGACTTTTTTGAATCTAAACTTGCAGTTGGTTCATCTGCAAAGAGAACTTTAGGTTTATGAATGATTGCACGAGCAATTGCAACCCTTTGTTTTTCCCCACCAGACAATGAAGAAGGATAAGCATTTTTACGATGTTGTAATCCAACTAACTTTAGAATGTTGTCAATTTCTTGTTGTTGTTCATGTTTCTTAATTTTAGATTCAGCAACATCGAGCATTAGTATCAGTTGTTCTTCTACTGTGAGAAAAGGAACAAGATGTGCAAATTGAAAAACAAAACCAAACTTACTTGCTCGTATATTCCGTACTTGTTCAGAACTCATAGTGGACATGTTTTTGCCTTCAAATATTACGTGTCCATCTGATGCGGGTTGAAGTCCTGCAGCTATTGTAAGAAGTGTACTCTTACCCGACCCTGATGGACCTACTAAAGCCGTTATCTCACCTTCTTTAAGAGATAGGTTGATTCCTTTTAATATTTCTTCCTTCACGTCACCATTAGTAAATGTTTTTCTAACGTTATCAATTGTGAACATTTCCCTATTAGACCTCCCCTTGTTGAATCGCTTGTAATGGTTCTACTCTTTTTATTTGTAAACCGGATAGCGTAGCTCCAATAAATCCAATGATTAGGAAGACAATAGACAATTGCACGATGGTTTCAGTAGTTAAACTAAAAGGCATGTCCTTAGGTGCAACCCTATTAAAAAATTGACTACAAGTAACAGATAGTGAAAGTGCAATAATGGTAATAAACAACATTTGAGTCCACATCATTTTAAACAAATCACTTGTTTTTACCCCAATTGCTTTTAAAATTCCAAATAACCCTGTTTTTTGAACGTTCATCATGTAGAAAAAGATACCGAACAGCATTCCACTAATCACAACCAAGAACCATACAATCATATTTAAAGACGTTTGTTCTGCACTGTAGCTAGGAATTGTTTTTAGAAAATCACTATTCGAAAAAGATTGTAGCCCATTAAATTGTTGAGATGATTCTCCTTCTGGTATAAAGACTAGCTGCATTTCTTCAGCACGGTAAATCTCTTTATAATTCTCCATACTTAGATAAGCTACAGGTGCATGGCTAAATTTCTTTTGGTCCACGAAACCTTTTACAGTAAACTTTTCACTAGATTGATTATGAGTTAAGGTATCTCCGACTTTTATTCCCTTATTCTCTAATGAACGGTCAAGTACAATTTCCCCGCGATTTACATTTTTAAATAATTTTGAGTCGGTAGATGTGACAAAAGCGACGCTTCGTTGTTTCCCACTCTTATCGTTCAAAAAGCCCATCTGGATGGATAGTGCAACGGCATCTTTTTGTTGGTTTATTATTTTTTCTTGCATACTATTGTCTATCCTCGATAAATTATAGGTTTCTTCTGCTTCTTGATTCATGTAAAATTGTCCGCTCGGCAAGTCTTTTATTAATGCAGCATTATCTTGTGATAATCCATTTGCTAAACCAGAAATAATAAAAGTTAATAAACTAACTAGAAAAATGATCGAACCTAATATTAGGAACCTAACTTTATTCTTTAATATTTCTTTCCAAGCAATGCTCATAACATCTCCTCCATCTCTTGTTATATTCTTAGTCTATTGGTCGAATATGAACAGACGATGAATAACAAGTTACAAATCATTTGGAGGAAAGAATTCCACAAAAAAATGTCATTCATCACCAATGGATACCATGGGCAATGCCTGACACTTTTAATAGTATTTTCTAACCAATAGGTAATTCAACAACAAAGGTAGTCCCTTGATTTTCTTTACTATTCACATCCGTATGACCACCATGCAATTCAACAATGGTAGCAACGATTGATAGACCAAGTCCGGTCCCTTCCACAGTTCTCGACCTTGCGATATCTGCACGATAAAAGCGATCAAAAATCCTTTCTAATTCCATATTATTCATTCCTATCCCTGTATCTTCAAAAGTGATGAATAACGATTTTTCTCTTTCTTCAATCGATATTTCAATACTGCCATTAGGTTTATTATACTTAATGGCATTTGTTAACAGATTATCCCATACGGTATTCAACAAAGAAGGGTCACCGATAAATTCTGTATCAGGAAGAGAATAGCGCAGCATAATCCCCTTCTCATTTATAAGCCATTGATAATTTCGAACCAGTTCTTTAATTTGTTGTGCTATATTAAATGGTTTCTTCTTTAAAATTTCTTCATTGCGATCAAGTGAGGCAAGAAGTAATAATTGTTTAGTTAGTGTTGAAAGCCTGTTAATTTCACCATTTATTACAGATATATATTGTGTTTTTTCTTTTGAACTCAATGATTCTTTTTCCAGCAGATTTGTGTATCCTTTTATATTTGATAAGGGTGATTGTATGTCATGAGAGATGTTGGATATAAATTCTTTTCTCATCTCGTCCGATTGTTCTAATTTCCGCGACATCTGTAAAAAGCTATGAGATAACTCCCCTAATTCATCACCACGGTTAATATCAAGTTCAACGTTAAAGTTCCCTTTTGAGAGTGATTTCGTGGCAACGGTTAATTTAGAGATTGGCTTCACTAAATATTTTGCGCTGACCACTACCATCACAATGCTTAACGTGATCATTAAGGCAAACAGCCAACCGAACAGAATATGCATTTCATTAAAAAGGAGCTTGATATCAGGTCTCATAAAAAGAGCATAGCTTTTTCCACCATGCTTCAACGGCACACCGATCGTGTTCTTTAATTCATTTGCAAAAAAGCCTGTCACAAATGTTTCTTTCGGAAAATGAAGAATACCATGATAAATATCACCGTTTAATACATTTTCTTTAGTTGACGCAGGTAGCATTTTGTTTCGAAAGGATGCTCCGAAATAGGATTCATCTCCAGAATCCTCTACTAAGTATATTTGATAGCCAATCGCAGAAAGGTTTTCAAAATACTCCTTTAAATTGATACTGGGGTGTTCTTCAACAAAAGACACCATTTCTAGTGCGATTTTTGTGTTTTTTTGATCATTATAGGGTTTTAATTTTTGCTGATAGTATGTATTTGAGATGAAGAAAGCTAATATACCACTTAAAATCATGATCCCTATAGTAATGACTACAAATTTTACGTAAAGAGACTTCATCGTTTTGCCTCCAGTAAATACCCGACCCCACGTACTGTTTTAATTTGAAAATCATCTGTCAATTTAGAAAAACGTTCCCTTAATCGCTTTACATGAACATCTACAGTTCGTTCATCTCCTTCATAATCCAGACCCCAAATCTGTTCAATTAAATGGTCTCGAGTAAACACTTGCATAGGGTTTGAAATAAAAAAATACAACAATTCAAATTCCTTTAAAGGTAAAAGTATAGTTTGATCACCGATGTGAACTTCATAGCTCTTTTTGTTTATAACCGTTCGTCCTAAACAAACAATGGATTCATCTAATTGTCTATCATATCGCCTTAGTAAAGCTTTAATTCGAAAGAGTAATTCTTTCGTTTCAAAAGGTTTAACCAGATAATCATCTGTTCCAGATAAAAAGCCCTTTTCCTTATCCTCAATTTGATTTTTCGCTGTTAATAAGACAATAGGAATGTCATAATTTTTTCGTATCTCTCTTGTTAATAGATAACCGTCCATATAAGGCATCATCACGTCCACAACTGCCAAATCACAATTCTTATTACGAAGGATGTTTAAAGCTTCTAAACCGTCTTGTGCTTGAAACACTTTATATCCTGCTTCAGTTAAATGAACATCTACAAGCTTTAGTATATTGATATCATCATCGACAATTAGAATATTATTCATTATTAAATACTCCTATACTTTTATCCGTTTAATTATCCATTACATATAATATGGATTATTCCATCCAATAGTTGTAAGCACCATTAGTCTATACGATTTAAAATTTAATCACAAATCGTAGGAGTTAGCTGCCAATAGGAAATTCTACTAACATTATTCACTCGGAATAAGTAGATTTCTTTAAAACAGAGATGTGCAGCAATTCCTACTAATAAAGCGCATTGTTTGTGCTAGCGAGATGTGCACAACCTAATAATTCTATAAATTTCCCACTTATTCCGGCGAGTTTCGCCTATAATACGGCGAGTTCTGCAATAATCCGGCGAATTTCCATCATATAGCGGCGAGTCGACAATTATCGACGCTTGTCATCCTATCCCTCGCTTCCCATCCACAACAAAAACCCGCCACAAAAAGTGACGGGCTTCCACACACTAGCTTATTTATCCTAACTGACGAGTCAGATTTGCCATTTCAATCGCTGATACTGCTGCTTCCCAGCCTTTGTTTCCTGCTTTTGTTCCAGCACGCTCGATCGCTTGCTCGATAGAATCTACTGTTAGCACCCCAAAGATTACCGGAACGCCGCTTGTCATTGATGCTTGCGCAACTCCTTTAGCAGCTTCATTACAAACGTAATCAAAGTGCGGAGTGGATCCCCGGATAACCGCTCCAAGCGTGATCACAGCGTCATAGTTCCCGCTGTCAGCCATCTTTTTAGCGATTAATGGAATCTCAAATGCACCTGGAACCCACGCGATATCTACATCATCTTCTGAAATTCCGTGTCTTTTAAATGCATCCTGTGCCCCAGATACTAACTTATCCGAAATAAAATCATTAAAACGTCCTGCAACGATTCCTACTTTTAATCCTGTACCAACTAAATGTCCTTCAAATAATTTTGCCATTTAACGTTCCTCCTGTATTAGAAATGAAGCATGTGCCCCAATTTGCTCTTTTTTGTTTTTAAATACTCTTCGTTGTTTTCGTTATGAGGCATCTGAAGTGCCACACGGTCTGTTACTTCCAAGTCATAGCCTTTTAATCCCGCGATCTTTCTTGGGTTATTCGTTAAAAGTTTCATTTTGCTGATGCCAAGCTCTTTAAGAATCTGAGCACCGATACCGTAATCACGCAAATCTGGTGCGAATCCTAGCTGCTCATTGGCTTCAACTGTATCGAGTCCTTCTTCTTGAAGCTTATAAGCTTTCATTTTATTAATAAGACCGATGCCACGTCCTTCTTGTCTCATGTACAATAAAACGCCAGAGCCTTCTTTTTCAATCTGAGATAGAGCCGCATGAAGCTGCGGACCGCAATCACAGCGCGCTGATCCAAACACGTCACCGGTCAAGCATTCAGAGTGAACACGAACTAACACAGGTTCTTCGTTATTGATTTCCCCTTTTACAAGGGCAACATGTTCTTTCTCATCCAGCACATTTGAGAAGCCAATCGCTTTAAAATCACCAAACTCTGTTGGAAGATTGATTTCGACTTCACGCTTCACCATCTGTTCTGTTTTGTTTCGGTACGTGATCAGATCTTTGATCGTAATCAACTTCATGTTGTGCTGTTTTGCTAGTTCAACGAGTTCAGGAACACGAGCCATCGTTCCATCCTCTTTCATAATTTCGCAGATTACACCAGCAGATTGACTGCCAGCCATTTTCGCTAGGTCAATTGCGGCTTCTGTATGCCCCGCTCTTCTCAACACGCCACCTTTTTTTCCGATCAACGGAAAGATATGGCCAGGACGCTTAAAATCAGATGGCACAGAATCACTATTTACAAGCTCCCGAACAGTAGCTGCTCGTTCTTGAGCAGAAATCCCGGTTGTTGTTGATTTGTGATCGACGCTAATCGTAAAAGCGGTGCCGTGCGAATCAGTATTGGCTGCTACCATCGGTGAAAGATCCAGCTTCATCGCGATTTCCTCAGAGATCGGTGTACAAACGAGACCACGTCCGTGAGTCACCATAAAATTGATAGCTTCAGGTGTAATTCCTTCAGCTAACGCAACAAAATCTCCTTCGTTTTCACGATCTTCATCATCCACAACGATAACAATTTTTCCTTCTCTTAAATCTGCAACTGCTTCTTCTATGGAGTGAAACATGAACTCTCCTCCTAAAATCCGTGCTCTTGTAAGAAATCAAGAGACAGTTTCGACTTTTGTTTTTGTTCTTCTTTTTCAGGAGCCAACATTCTGTAAACGTATTTTGCGAGCATATCACATTCAATATTCACAACGTCACCTGCTCCTTTTGCACCTAATATCGTATGATCTGCAGTATGTGGAATCAACGAGACCGTAATTGTATTTTGAGTAACGTCAAATACAGTAAGGCTTGTTCCATCTACACAAACAGATCCCTTTAGCATAAAGTAGCGCATCATGTGATCTGGCAGAGCAATCTTGTAATAGATCGCATTTTTCTCGGGTCGCTTCTCTACAATGTCTCCTGTACCATCAACATGCCCAGAAACAAAGTGTCCGCCAAACCTTCCTCCTGCTGCCATAGCACGTTCCAAATTTACTTTGTCCCGATTGTTTAAAAGTTTCAAAGTTGAAGATTTGAACGTTTCTGGCATCACATCTACTGTAAACTGATTTTTGCCGAAAGAAGTAACGGTTAGACATACGCCGTTTACCGCAATACTGTCTCCAAGGTGCACGTCTTTCAACACCTCTTCTGCGGAAATAGTAAGTATGATTGTTTCATCGCCTTTTGAAATTGCCTTAATCGTTCCTTTTTCCTCAATGATGCCTGTAAACAAAGAACTTTCCCTCCCATTGTTGTTTTTGGTAGTACTTGATTTCCGTTCCAGGTGCTCGCTTTCCGCGGGGCAGGCGGTGAGCCACATTCGTTACGTTTCACTTTTAAGTGTCTCACCTGCCCGCCTGTCCCGCAGGAGTCTCGCACCTTCCACTCCAATCAACTTGTCAATGAAGCAAAGAACAAAAAGATTTAAAAGCAACAACCCTTTAGAAAACGGCCTTCAGAAAAGAGTTTTTTAGAAAATACTTCGTCGTAAATATGAAAAGCGGGAGTCTTAATTGCGTATATACAAATAACCCCGGAAACAGATTGCTTCCGGGGTTTGTGTTAAAAGTATAACGAAATAAACCTTTAATCTACCTTTTTTAAAATACAGGCAATTAAAAGCGTTCACGTTCCTTCTCCCATCCAGACTATACTGTCGGCTTCGGAATTGCACCGAATCCACCGTTTTCACGAATCGCAAAACCGGGTCACGGACTAAGAGGCTATAGCCTCATCACCGCCGGTTGGGAATTTCACCCGACCCCGAAGGACACTATTTACTTATGTTCATTATAAGTAAACAATAGACTGAATTCAAACATGATTGCTTTTATTGGCCAATAATTAATTTTTCTTTCGGATAATGAATGTGTTCTGTCACTACTTTCCCTCGGATGATAAAGAGGAATGACAGTACGCCAATTCTTCCTATAAACATCAACAGCATAAGAATAACTTTTCCGATCGAGCTCAAATCACCAGTAATTCCAGTTGAGAGCCCTGTTGTTCCGAATGCAGAGCACACTTCAAAAAAGAGATACTCAATCGGCATCGGATCTGTAATTGCTAGGATAATTGTAGAAGTCGTACAAAGCACCATAGCCACGATAATAACAATAAACGACTTTTGTATATCTTCCGGATAAATTTCACGCTTAAAGATCTTAATTGTGTTCCTACCTTTAGCGTAAAAGAGAATCGCCAAAAGTGCTACCGCAAATGTCGTTGTGCGGATTCCTCCACCCACCGAGCTTGGTGATGCTCCAATAAACATCATTACGCCTAAGAAAAGAAGTGTAGGTACTGTGAATTCAGAGACATCCATGGTGGATAAACCGCCGCTTCGTGTTGTAACGGACTGGAATAAAGAATAAAACAACGTTTCATGCCAAGATTTACCCTCAAAAAAAGCATTCATCTCCAAAACATAAATTCCGATTGCGCCAGTAACAACCAATAATGCAAAGGTAGTCGTAGTAACCTTCGTGAAGAGGGTAAACGTATAGCGCTCTAAATACTTTCTTTCTTTGATAAAGTTATTGATTTCTACTAAAACAGGAAATCCAATGGCACCTGCTGTAATCAAGCACATCGTAACGATTTGAACAAGATAATCGTTGCGGAACGGGATCAGCGAGCTTCCCGTAATATCGAATCCAGCATTCGTCGTTGCTGTAACAGATGCGAAGAATGCGTGATACAACACTTCTACTTCTGTATCGTAATAGGGTTGAAACAGGATAAAGAATAATACCGTTCCTACAATCTCAATCCCTATTATGAGTGTTAAGATTTGCTTCATCAGCTGTACAAGCCCTGCAAGCGTGGATTGGTTTTGGTCTGTCATAATCAATTGGCGTTCTCTCATCCCAATTCGCTTACCTATCAATAGCCATATTGCAGTACCAAGTGTCATAACACCTATACCACCGATCTGTACGACAATGGCCAGGAGAATAACACCTACTTGATTGAACGTTTCAGAAATATTAACAGAGGTTAAACCCGTAACACTTACAGCGCTTACTGCGGTAAATAAAGCATCAATAAACTTGAGTTCTACTCCCTTGTTATGTCCGACCGGCAAACTTAGTAAAATGGTCGCTACTAAAACAGACAATAAATAAAAAATAACGATAAGCTGAACAGAAGTTAAAAAAGTCTTTTTTTGTTGTGTTGTTGCTGTATTTTTAAACATATATTTTTTCACCTGTCGAGGGAATTTTTCTGTAACCTTCTGAAATCTTAACAATAGCATTTCCATTTAACAAGGTGAAATTGAACATTTGTTAAAAAAAGACTGCAGAACTTTTAATCAAGCTCATTTTTAGAATTCATTCTCTTTTCAATTAATCTCATCAATTCAACAGAATCATCCACTTTTATAACGACTCTTGTAACATTCTTTTTAAATCCATAGATGATATCTGCTTTCACCGTTTCTTTCAACAATAGCTCGATCACTGGCTTTTCAGGAATAAAGTCACTTACTCTTGCTTCAAATGTATATTTCTTTTCAGATGCAGGAATCTCATCTGGTCCTTCATATGTTCTCAATTCCTGTATCACGCTAAACGGGAGCTCTAATCCTTTCATAAACCCTATATTCATAATCACCGATTGATCTGAAACGATAAGTGGCACTTTCTTAACTGCCTGCATCTGAGCGATAAGAAAAAGAATTGAATAGATGTTAAGGAAAAGTAAGATAAGTGAGACCGTATGATTGATCTGACTGAAGAAGTAGTGAAGCCCTATAGATTCTATGATAAGTGCATGGATGAGCATCAGTTGAAGAGCAACATAGCTCGTATTCTTATGGTAGGTAAATGTGTAAGTACCAGTCATAGGTGCTATACGCCAGGAAAACAGAGCATAATATAGCATCGTAACTTCACTAACCACAGCTTCAATCAACCTGCTTTGAACAAAGTGAACGCTAACCGCCTGTCTTATTTTAATTAAAAATGGGATCTCGGCTGGCTGTTCCATATATGTCTTTTTAACTTTAGGGAACTTTTTACTCACCACTATTAATAAATAGAGTTCAATTGAGATAAAGCCCGCTTCTAAAAGCAATAGCGCTTTTGGAACTGCAGAAAAGTTATCCAATAAAAAATCAGGAATGATGTACGAAGCGAAACCATAGCTTATAAGCGCAACAAGTAATGTCAGTTTCCAAGAATATCTTTTACGGATGATAAAATAATAGGTAAGCAGCGGGATTACGAGAAGAAAGTCAATTATAGAGCCAATTACTATGGCATCCGGAACAGGTTGGAAGTATGAAGTCTGGTACAAAATTACGTTGCTTCCGATCACTAAGAAACTTAGTACAAGAAAAGGTACCCATCTTATAGGTTTGATTAGTGTTTCATTCATAAAATCCCTCCTCACCTTTAGTATACATTAAATTCCAATTAATTCTTATAATTCCATATAAAGTCACAAAAACTTCAATAAAATAAGGCCACTACGCTTTAAACAGCGGGTGGCCTTTTCTAGTTACGTGAGACTTTTCTTTTACTGGGATAAAAACAAGCAGACAAAGACACAAAGCTACTAGTTCAAGAGCGAGAATATACCACGGATGCGGTCCTAAATAATCCATTAAAGAAGCATTGTCTGGTTTTTTCATCAAAAATAGATAATTTGCGCCTATCGCGGTGTTTATCAAGTATACTCCGAGTGCGTAAACATTCAGCCAAAGAAAGGACATAAAAAACTGAGCCCAGCTTATTTTAAAGGTTTTTACGATACCGTAATATAATGCTGTCCAAACGATAAATGCATGTGCTATAAAATATTGAAGAAATCGAAAATGCCAAGGCTCTTGGTATAACTCAGGTGTCAGCAACCCTTGAATAGCGCCTGTTAAACCAAAAAGATAAACAAACGCAAACAGCTTTCTATTATCTGTTAACAATAAAACGATACTTAGTAGAATATTTAGACTGCAAAGCTGCAATGGCAGGAAAAACTTCATGGTCCATATATTGTTATAGACCGCCCATAAGTGATAAGAGATTTCAGAGAGCAACAAGCCGGCAAGCAGAATCCTCTTTACCCCACCCTTTCCCATTAACCTAGAACGAAGGACATACATGATTACACTCACCATGACTATCAGTATTAGTATAAATACATGCTCCGAGCCAAACATATTAAATCCCGAAGTACCTGGACCAAACCAACTCTCCATTTATCCCCTCCATCTTTTATTTATTGATATTCAAAATTCCATTAGACTTTTCCTTGTTAGAAAATATTTTATTTGCACAACGTAACAGTGTTATGTTACATTGTTATCAAGGAGGTTAATCATGGAAAATCTAATCTCAAAAAAAGATCTGCTTGAAGCAGCTAATATCTCTTACGGTCAACTGTACCGTTGGAAAAGAAAGAACTTAATTCCTGAAAACTGGTTCATTCGAAAATCTACGTTTACAGGTCAAGAAACTTTCTTTCCTAAAGATGATATGTTACTGCGAATTGAAAAAATCAAATCGTTAAAAGATGATTTATCACTCGATGAACTGGCTGATATGTTTTCTCCCTCCCCCACCCTAACTTCATTATCAGTGGAAGAACTCACCAAACGTAACATTGTTTCAAATACATCGTTAGACATGTACATTAATCACCATGGAACCACAACTTCTTATACCTTCAATCAATTATTAACTTTATATGTTCTAGACACATTGCTACAAACTGGCGAAGTAAATCGTTCTGAAGGTATGGATTTATTAAAAGTGCTTGATGAAAATTCAAAGAATCTGAAAAGCAATGAAAGTGAACTGATCTTTATTCGCAAAATGGGTGTTTCCTTTTTTATCCTTACACCTGAACCCGCTAAGCTGTTCGTAGAATCTCAAGCAAAAATCATCGCTCATTATAAACTCAATCAGTTTACAGAAGAACTAAAATTAAAACTTTCCTAAACGTGGAGGAGGAATTAAAAAATGGAGAAAACAGCGGCTAAAAACATTAGTATTTCTGGATCAGGAACTTCTTCTGGCGGCGAGTATAACCAAGTAAAAGTGAACGGATCAGCTCATATCAATGGTGATCTTAAATGTGAAGAATTCAAATGCAATGGCAGTGCTCATATTGAAGGGAACATTACTACAGGAACTGCAAAAATCAACGGCTCAACTCATATTGAAGGTGATGTAGAAGCGAAAGAGATGACGATCAACGGCAGTACCGACATTGACGGAAACCTTTCTTGTCAGGAATTAAAGGTGCAAGGCTCATCTTCTGTTAAAGGAGATTTGAAAGGTAAAGAAATCATTGTACGCGGTTCAGCTTCTGTTCAAGGAAATCTATCGGGTGATGAGGTAGATGTAAAAGGGCAAGTGAAGATTAAAGGTGATTGCGAAGCCGAATCGTTTGATGCGCGCGGCAATTTTAAAATTGATGGTCTCTTAAATGCAGGTACGATTGATGTGGAACTTCTACGCCATTGTGAAGCAAAGGAAATTGGCGGCGAAAATATAACAGTGAAAAAAACAAGAGATTCCTCAGGCTTTAAAAAACTGATCAAATTTTTTATGAATAATCATAATGATCAACTAACAGCAGAAGTGATTGAAGGCGATCAACTTTACCTGGAATACACACACGCTGAAATAGTGCGTGGAAACACCATCGAAATTGGTCCTGGGTGTGTAATAAAGAGAATCGAATACAAAACGAGCCTTGAAGTCGATGAAAGCGCAAAAGTTGATGCACAGGAAAAGATTTGAATTCAGATGCGGAATTAGCGAGCGCTCGTATTTCTCTGCTTTCCTAAAAAAATTTTAAACTTCACAAAAGCTGCCCTTCACAGGTCTTGTTAAACACCTGTTTAGGGCAGCTTTCCCATTTCCTCATCCATTTTCAGTTCTAATCTCTACTCACTGACTTCCTGCCGTTACCTTCAAACCGATGATCCCCGTAATAACAAACGCTAAAAATACAAAACGAAGCAACGTTTTCGGCTCTCCAAAAAGTATGATTCCTAAGATAACTGCACCAGCTGCACCAATTCCTGTCCAGATGGTATACGCCGTTCCGATCGGCAGCACTTTTGTAGCTTGTGACAAATAATAAAAACTTACAATCATTCCAATAACGGTTACTACCGAAGGCCAAAGTCGAGTAAAGCCATTCGTATATTTTAGTCCAATTGCCCACACAATCTCAAAAATACCTGCAATAAATAAATAGACCCACGCCATTCTAACAACCTCCTAAAATAAATAAAGCCCGGGAAGATATAGTATCTATATCCTCCCAGGCTTTTATCCTTCCGTGTACACAGTGTATCCACCGTGCGCTTTCTCTCGGACCAGTCTAGTGAATCTCACTACGGAACCCTAGAAAGCTTTCTGTCTATATTATCGAAAAAAGTGTAATTCGTGTCAAGAAACTACTCTAATTTCATTTCCCCTCATGGTAAATAATGTATAGATTCTTCTTCTTCATCAAACATTAAAGGATAAAGGCAGGTGAAGACAGTCGTGGATACACTAAAAGTGGGTGTTCCCATCTACAAAGATCTCCAAGCAAATGATGAATACATACGAAATCTTTATAAAAACTGTGATGATATTAAGATCAGGCATTTCCAATTCGGTGAGAACTACAAACAAGAAGCTTTGGTAGTACACTGCGATTCTCTTGTACAAGAAGAAAAATCAAACCTGCTATATCAAATTATTAAAGATATGCCTGACTTTGAGGCTGCTCTTTCGCTTTCTGTTTCCGTTCAACAAATCAAAAACTTTTTCGAGAATAAAGGTGTTTCATCAAGACCTGTAATCCTCGTGAAAAACTATAACGAATTGAATGCGAATATTGTGAATGGACATATCGTTTTACTCTTTGATAAGTGGGATCTGGCGATAACCATTGATGCTTCATCTGTTGAAAAAAGAAGTGTTGCAGAACCTCAAAACGAGGTAGTTGTAGTCGGACCAAGAGAAGGAACCATTGAGAACCTCCAGAAAAATCTTGGTTTGATTCGCTCCAGGCTGAAATCACCAGACTTGAAATTTGTATTTAAACAAACAGAAAGTAAATCGAATACTAAATTTGTTTATGGCTATTTAAACGGAACCGTAAAAAAGGAAATGCTAGAGGAATTTGAATCGAGAATTAACAAAATAAATAAAGAGGAAATCCTTGAAACTTCCTATATCGCTGAACTAATAGAAGACTCAACTATTACCCCCTTTCCTCAATATCGATTTACAGAAAGACCGGACGTTGCTGCTGCATCTCTATTAGAAGGCAAAATCATCATCTTAATGGAAGGGACAGGTACTATTGTTATTTGTCCAGGATTGTTTAATGAGTTCTTTCAATCTGCTTCAGACTATTATCAACGGTCGATATTTTCATCGATTATCAGGATGGTAAGGTTTGTTGGATTTATTTTAAGTTTGGCGTTACCGAGCATCTATATTGCATTAACGACATTTCACTCAGAGCTAATACCAACAGTGCTTCTTATAGCGTTATTAGATACGAGGGAAGGGATACCCTTTCCAGCGATAATTGAAGCATTGATCATGCTCTTTTTCTTTGAACTTTTACAAGAAGCTGGTGTAAGACTGCCAAAACCGATTGGATCAACCGTCAGTATTGTTGGAGCATTAATCATCGGTGAAGCATCCATTAATGCAGGGCTCGCTTCTCCCATCATGATTGTGGTAATTGGACTTACAGGAATTGCTTCTTTTTCCATTCCTTATTACGATTTTGGATTCGCAGCACGATTATTGCGGATACCTTTAATGTTTCTTGCAGCTGTTATGGGAGGATTCGGTCTTTTCATCGGGTTTATACTGATATTCCTCCATCTGTCCAAATTAAAAGTACTTAACGAACCGTACCTAGGTACATTCACACTTAACAGCACTTCATTATTAAAAGATGGCTTCATTCGCTTGTCATTGAAAAAATTGCTCCGTCATCGAAGCACTGGAAAAGGAATCTAATGCACGAAATAAGAAAAGGCGGGATTAAGATGAAGAAGTTAATTAAATACATCGTTGCTTCCTCCCTTCTTTTTTTATCAGGCTGTTGGGATCACGCGGAACTTACTGAATATGTTTTTGTCCAATCACTTGCGATTGATCAAAATAAAGATGGCACTATAAAAATCACGACCCAATTTTATAAACCTGCACCAAAAATTTCTTCAGCTGGTAGCGGTGGTGAATCTTATTTCAATATTGAGACCGAAGCAAAATCAGTTTTTGATGCTATTCGAGATGTGACCATCCATGTAGGAAGAAAAGCAAACTGGGGACACGTTCGATTTATCGTTATTAGTGAAGATGTTGCTAAAAAACTTAATCTTGGCTCGGCTCTGGATTTCTTCTATCGTGATCATGAACCAAGGCTTTTAACAGGTATTGCTGTAACAGAAGGTGTTGCAGCTGACTATTTAAAAGAAAAGCCACATGTAGAAAATACCGTGAGTGAGCAATTGAATGAAGCTACTAAAACGGGAAGTAAGTTTAGCGCAAAAACATATCCTGCTAATTTATTTACAATTGGAAAGCAGCTTCATAGCGAAGTGGATACAACATACGCTCCCTTTCTAAAGAAACAAAAAGCGAAAGAGAACAGTATTTTTGTAGATGGCCTTGCGATTTTTCAAAAAGGAAAATTGAAAACTATATTATCGAACAAAGACACGAAATCCCTAATGTTAGCCACTAATGAATTTCAATTCGGTATTATTGAAGTTTCTTGTAAAGGGAATAAGCTGCGAGAAACGTTCGAAGTGACTGAATCTCATACTAAAACATCCGTTTCCATAAAAAAAGAGGCCATACATTACTACATTAAGCCAAAACTACAGGCAAGTATGGGAGAGTTAGAATGTACAACGATAAAAAAAGGGTCTCAAGTAGAAGAGCTTAACGAGAAGATTGAAAAGCAAATTAACGCTAACCTAACCGCCTTATTAAAACATTCTCAAAAGAAAAATCTAGATATCATCGGTTTAGGCAACTATATCTACAGATCAAACCCTCAAGAATGGGCAAAGATAAAAAAAGAAAAAATACCTTATTATAAAAATGCGGTTTTTCATGTAGATGCGACTATGAATGTTACGAACACAGGCACTGATATAGGAAGAGCTTTTCACAAAAAGAATTAGAATGACGAGGAATCACGATGACAGAAAAACTGATTATTTTCATCTTGGTTGCACTGCTTTATTTCGATTTCAAAACTGTAAAACAAGATAAAAAATCAAAAAAAGTTTATTTGATTATTTCGATCCCAGCTGTTTATTTGCTTTTTTCATATATTACTGGGATGAACTTACCAAACTTAGACGAGATATTTTATTTCATTCTCGGTCCAGCTGCTGAAGCCGTTCTCTCATGGCTGCAAGTAAAATAACAAGGGGTAACTACTATGCATGCAGGTAAAATCAGTTATTGGCAAATGGCTGTCTTATTTCAAGTGTATATAACAGGGTCTGCCTTGATCAATATTCAGGGACCTTTATTAGCTGCTGCCCAGAATGGTGCATGGATCTCCTTGCTTCTTGCAAACATAGCTGGGTTTTTCATCTTATTTCTTGTGCTTACGCTGCACAATCAGTTTCCAAATGAGTGCTATGTAAATCAAGTTCGCATCACATTAGGAAGCGGATGGACTTATATCACCATCATCCCTCTTATCCTCGTGATCTTATATATTAACTCAAACATCGTATACGGGATGGGCCAATATTTTACCACTTCTATGATGAGAGAAACCCCACTTTTCATCTTTCATTGTCTCATATTAATAACTGCAGGGTTAACGGCCAAAGCAGGGATAGAAGTGATGGCTCGTATGTTTCATCTGCTTATGTATGTTTTGTTATTTATCGTCGTAATCATGCTCATCCTGCCTTATAACGTATACGAATTAGGCAATTTACTCCCCCTTGCACCCATGGGTTTTAAATCAATCTTACATGGAGTCTATGTAGGGTTCGGATTTCCTTATATGGATATCCTCTTTTTTGCTATGATTCTTTATTTTGTAAAGCCTAAACAAGGACAAACCATCAATAAATGGCTGTATCTAGGATTGTTTATCAATGGTATCATTCTTGCACTAACGATACTCTGTTCGATCATGGGACTTGGTCCATTAGTGTTTCTAAAAAAATTTCCGCTTCATGTCCTCGCCCAGTTAATCAGTATTGGTGAGATTGTCGAACGTGTTGAAGCGATCTTTGGAATAGCCTTAATCCTGGGATCTTATATGAAAATTGCGTTATTGCTGTTTATCCTAGATCAAGCCATATCAACTCTGTTAAAAGTGAAAGCTTCCCAATTTATTTATATCATTGCGACGATCGTTCTGTTTCTTTCTCTCACTATGTATAAAAACGAGATCGAACTAGGTGAATCAGGGTCTATCATGCAATCAGCTGTAACGTTTTCTTTTGGATTTCTTCCTCTTTTAGTAGTTGCGATTGTGGCTAAAGTTAAAAACATAAAAGGACATCAGGCTACTTCGTGAACATTTATTTTGTAGTAATTACTTTAATCTCACAGCTTTGGTATTTTTTTCGAATGGTATCACTCAGTGTTTGGATAAAAGTCTGTTGTGATAATGAAATGTCTGTATCTCTCTTCAACTGAACCAATGCGCATTCTCTGTAGAGCATAGGAAAGTCTTTTATCGTTAATCTTACAAGTTCCCCACCTTCTATTTCACTAGATACCATTGTTTCAGTCAAAAGTGATACGCCTACTCCGTTTTTGATCATGTCAAGAGCTGTTTGTGGAGGCACTTCAAGATTATGAAATGGGATTAATTCCTTTTGTCTTCTTTTTGTTTCGAGACTCCAGTCCACCAGTAAGTAAGGTTCTGCACGCTTTAATTCTGCTAACTCCAGACTTCCCTTTTTCGCTAATGGATGGTTACAGTGAGTCACAAAAACTAAAGGTTCTTTTATATGCACCAGACTTCTTAATTCAGCGTTGAAAAACGGATACGTCATGAGACACAGCTTCACGTAGCCCTCATATAACATTTCTAAAAGTTCCTGGTTATGACCTGTATGAATAATGATCCCTAAATTTGGATACTTTCTCTGTAAAGTTGTAAGTGTGGCAGAAAAATAATGGGTCGCAAGTGTAGGGAGTGTTCCAATCGCAAGCGTTCCCCCTTTTCCCTCCTGGGCAAGTCTGGATTGTTCCATTCCTTTATAAAGAGTGGCTAGTGCCTGCTGGGCAAAAGGCAGAAAGGTTCTCCCCAAGACAGTTATTTCGAGCTTGTTACCTCCCCTTTTGAATAGCTCTCCTCCTATTTCTTCTTCAAGATTTTTTATCCGTATACTTATAGCTGGCTGAGAAATATCCATCATTCGTGCGGCCTTGCTGAAACTGCCGTGACGGACCACTTGGTCAAATGCTTGTAATTGATTGATATCCATTCTTTCACCATCTTGTTATTAATATTTTTAATAATGACTATAGTTTCTATTATATTGTTAAATGAACAGCATTCAAATACACTTTTTCATATTAAGAAAAAGAAAGGGTGTACGAAATTGTCTGTTCAAAATGTCTTTAAATTTCCTCATCTAGTTGTTTTATGGATCAGTCAGTTGTTTTCAGCGATTGGAGATCATTTGTATGTGGTAGCGATTACGTGGATTGCAATTCAAGAGCTAGGTTCCTCTGCAGCGTATGTAATTGGTTCAGGAACATTTTCTTCTTTATTCTTCGGCTTGTTAGGTGGCGTATATGCTGATCGTTGGAATCGTTTTAATATCATGATTGGGACAGATCTACTTAGAGCTTTATTTGTTGCACTTATTCCCCTTATAGAATTGGTGTCAGAGATTCATATATGGCATCTCGTCCTAATTAGTGTAGCTGTATCTGGTTTAGGTACTTTTTTTAATCCTTCTCTTCAATCAAGCTTACCTTCCCTTTGCAAAGACCCGAGATTATTACAGCAAACAAACGCCTTAATGGATACAACACACCGTTTGGCAAGAATATTCGGGCCAGGTTTAACAGGCGTTTTTCTTTTATTTCTTCCATTGCCGCACTTCTTTTCATTAGATTCTTTTACATTTGTGGTTTCTGCTATTGCTCTAACGTTTATTCGGAAATCATTTATGAAGACTAGGTACATACAAAGCAATCCTTCTCAAAAGAGGCAGACGCCATTGAAAGATCTAACCCAAGCTTACCATTTACTTCATAATCATAAACTTCTTGTATGGGCGTTGATTAGTTTGGGGCTCGTGAACTTGTGCTGGGGTGCCGTTTACATGGTCGGCGTTCCCCTTTTTACTGAAAAAGTCCTAAAAGAAAGTGTAGCTGCTTTTGGACTTATTGGAGGCGCTTATGGTGTAGGTAATATCGTCAGCTTATTTGTTGTAGGCAACATAAAAAGAAACATGATTTATATGTATATCGGGCACCTTATCTTGGGTGTTGGATTTATCGTTATCGCTTCAGCGGATACCCTATGGGTCGCACTTCTCGGAGCTGTTATTGCTGCATTCGGCAGTCCGATGGGAGATATTCTTTTGCTTACAATGATTCAGACAGATTTTCCTGAAACTCATATTGGAAAGATCTATAGCTTCCGGGCTCTAATAGGCGGACTTGGCCTTTCTTTAGGTACGTTCCTGGCAAGCTTCTTCTATCAGCTGTTGCCGATTTCGGTTGTTATGTTTATTTTTTCAGCCATCATAATCGGTGTAGGATTAACAGGAATCATTTTTCTAAAAAGAATCAATCTTAAACCTGTTTTCCATTTAAGTAAATAATTAAGAGCGAGAGAGTGCACTGAAAAACAGGTTGAAATTCAAAAGTTATTCTTTTTAAACAGAAAAAACAAGGGCCTCGCATGTGATTATCATGCGAAGCCCCCTTATTTTTGGACTGACTAATGCGAGTTGAATTGATCCTTCCTTTTGGGTTTTGATGCAAACATGTAGTGATTGGAGCGGAAGGGTGCTGACTCCTGCGGGACGAGTGGGACAGGTGAGACCCATAAAGGCGCGTAGCGGCATGGGGCTCACCGCCCGCCCCGCGGAAAGCATGTACCCTGGAGCGGAGATCACCGCACCAAACCTTTTATTTAGGACTTTTTCAGTGGACTCAGAGCAGGCTGCCTTCTTTTTTCTTTATACTGCTCTTTTTTCAAGCGAAGCACTCCATGCTGTTAAAAGTACTGCGCCGAATACCATAACTCCGCCAATCCACGGTGTATGAATGATACCGATTGAATCCACAATGATACCTCCAACAAATGCACCAATCGCGATACCTAAGTTAAACGCAGCGATATTGATGGCAGATGCAACATTTACCGCAGACGGTACATATCTTTCGGCAAGTTTCACAACATAAACTTGTAGACCTGGAACATTCATAAATGCTAATAATCCTAACAAGAAAATCGTAATGGTCCCAGCTATTTTAAATGGGGCTGTGAACGTTAATATAACAAGAATGATTGCTTGAACAACGAACATCCAGAACAATGCTTTGATCGGATTTTTATCTGCGGCTTTTCCTCCAACGGTATTACCGATGGCAACCGCAATTCCGTATCCTAAGAGAATCCAGCTAACTGCTTTAGGCGCGTAGCCAGTTACATCTTCTAATATAGGTGCGAGATACGTAAAAGCTACAAATGTTCCACCATATCCTAGAGCTGTAATTGAAAAAGCCAATAATAGACGTCCGTTTTTGATAATCTTCAATTGATCTTTTAGACTAGAAGGCGGTGCTTCTTTCAAATTCTTTGGAACTAAGATGGCACTTGCGATGATTGCAACTACACCTAATAATGCAACTGCCCAGAATGTAGCTCTCCAGCCAAAGGATTGTCCGATAAATGTCCCTAAAGGCACACCTGTTACGGTTGCGACTGTTAAACCAGTAAACATAAAGGCAATTGCACTAGCACGCTTATGCTCAGGAACGAGATCAGCTGCAATTGTCGCACCAATTGAAAAGAATACGCCATGTGAAAAAGCTGTAATGAATCGTGCGATCAACAATAAGGTGAAACTTGATGAAAGAGCTGCAACACTGTTTCCAGCTATAAATATTACCATTAACAGAAGTAACAACGTCTTTCTGTTCATTTTATTCGTTAAAGCGGTAAGAACTGGTGCTCCAAAGGCAACACCCATGGCATACCCAGATATAAGCAGACCAGCTAACGTAATGGATATATTTAAATCAGATGCTAGTGATGATAAAAGTCCAACGGGTACAAATTCTGTTGTCCCGATGCCAAAAGCGGAGATCGCTAATGCTAATAGTGCGGGAAAGCCACCTTTTGATTTCGACGCGGTTCCCACTTTAACTGCTGTTGAATTCATCTATAAATCCCTCCATTGATTTTGAGTAAGTCATGCACTAGTCATTTGGATGACTCGATGTTATTATGGAACATACACAAACTTAAAGTAAGTACGCACTTTAAAGTAATGTAGGCACTTTTAAGTAACAATTGAATGGTGGAGGTGTTTAATCATGAAAAAATACAACATACCTGTGGAAGCTGCACTTGAAGTAATCGGCGGAAAGTGGAAAGTGGTGATTTTATGCCACCTTATTAAAGACAAGCGAAGAACCGGTGAATTAAAAAGATTGATGCCCGGAATCACTCAAAAAATGTTAACACAGCAGCTTCGCGAGCTGGAAGAAGACGGCGTAATCCTTCGCGAAGTATATAATCAAGTACCTCCGCGTGTTGAATATTCTCTAACCGATTATGGTTGGTCACTTAAAGGGATTTTAGACTCACTTTGCGCCTGGGGCGAGCAGCATATTGAGAAGACTTACCCAAATAAAGAAGAAGTTTTGGTTCAGACTGAAGAACTAGAACAGGTATAGATACTGAAAAGGACAGCCACAACGGCTGTCTTTTTTAGTTTTATCAGCAAAATAATATTCTTAAATTTAAGTTAATACATTATTAGAAAACGTTAATGTTATCACAGGGGGAACTGGCATGAACATGAACCGTCTATCAGATGAAGATATGCTGAATGCTATTAAGAACGGTTTACAGAAGACCCTCTCTCCTCAAAGAATTATTATTGTAGGAGCAGGTATGGCAGGTCTTGTCGCAGCTTCCCTTTTAAAAAATGCAGGCCACGATGTTATCCTTTTAGAATCTACTCATCGAGTCGGAGGGCGCATTAATACAGTCAGAGCCCCATTTACCCACGGAAATTATTTTGAAGCAGGTGCTATGCGCATTCCTGAAATGCACAAACTCGTATTGGCATATATCAATAAATTTAACCTGACTACAAATGAATTTATAAACAGCAATCCTCATGACCTTCTTTTTGTAAATGGCATTCGTACAACTAATAGCGCATACGAGAAAAATCCTGATATTCTCAGTTTTCCTGTTTTGGAAAGTGAAAAAGGCAAAACCGCAGAACAGCTTATCCAATATGCTGTCCAGCCCATTTCGGATTTCATTGAACAAGATCCGGATAAAAACTGGCCGATCGTCATTCAAAATTTTCAGCAGTATTCACTAGACAATTATTTGCGGAATAATCCGTTTGGAAGGTCGTTATCTCTTAGTGCTATTGATAGCATCAAAGTTCTGTTATCCCTTGAAGGCCTTCCAGAACTTTCTTTTTTAGAGGTGCTGCGTGACATACTCATTATCTTTAAACCCGAGATTAAATATTATGAAATTACAGGCGGGTACGATCTTTTGCCTAGAGCTTTTCTGAGGGATTTACGGCATCACATATACTTTGGTAAAAAATTAACGAGAATTGTGCAGGATCAGTCGAAAGTGAAACTATACACAGAAAGTCCTCAAACGTTGCATCGTTTCTCTTTTGAAGCCGACAAAGTGTTACTAACCCTCCCTTTTTCCGTATTAAATTTTGTTCAAATTGAACCTTTTAACTCTCTTTCCTATTTCAAACGAAAAGCAATACGAGAACTTCATTACGTCCCTTCTATTAAAATTGGGCTCGAGTTTAAACATCGATTTTGGGAAAAAAACGGACTGACAGGCGGTAAAACGGTTACAGATCTAGCGACACGCTTCACCCATTTTCCAAGCCGAAGCAGACAAGATACATCCTCAGGCGTGGTAATAGGAAGTTATACGTGGGAAGATGATACGTTCCCTTGGAGAAGCTCATCGAACGAGATGAAGATTAAAGAAACGCTAAAATATCTCGCACAATTTCACGGTGAACAAGTTTATCAGCATTTTGTTACGGGCTCTAGCCATGATTGGTCTACCGATCCGAATGCTGGAGGCTGTTTTACGATGTATAAACCCTACCAGGAGTTAGAGTTATATGAACCGATTAAAACGCCTGAAGGAAGATTGCATTTTGCGGGTGAACATACAACCCTAAAGCATGGTTGGGTTGAAGGCGCGGTAGAGTCAGGAATACGGGCAGCGTTTGAGATGAATGGAGGCTGAAAAAGAGCTTGTGGCAGCTGCGATTAAAGGTATATCGAAGTCCTGATTCGGCGGTAAATCAGCTGAATGCTATTATCGTGGATATATTGGTATTTACGTGGAATTATTAAAATTAACGTGGATATATTGGAAATAACGTGGAATTATTGAAATTAACGTGGATATAAATTTCCGTGTTCGCTTGAAACAAACAATTCACTATCATGTCTTCCATAATAAGACACACATACCCATCAGATTCCCTAATGCATAAAGAAGAGCCGGTGACCTATTTTCCGGCTCTTTGCTTAAACACTTGTTTAATTTTTGGCGACATATCGCTCCAAAATGATATTTCGATGGTGCAGTTCATGCCCTGCAATAATCATCATAAGCGCTGAAACTGAAACTTCATGACCATTTGCTGTTCCAGTTCTCGTTAAAGACTCTTCACTCAAACTTTTGATCAGTTGAATCGTTGCTTGGCGAACGGCAACAAAGTTTTCTAACAAAGTTTTCATTGAACTGCTATCAAAATCCGCTATCTCCACATAGGCATTTTCATCATATCCAGGCAGTGAAACCTTTTCGCCCCGCGCAATGGACAGCAGTCTGTAGCTCATGATTCTTTCTGTATCCACTACATGACCTATCACCTCTTTTATACTCCACTTGCCCGCTTCATATCGATATTCACATCTTTCTTCACTCAACAAGCTTACTATTCCAACCGTTTCACGCATTTGATCACCAAGTATTTGAGCAATGTCCCCTTCTGGCACTAGCTTCACATACGTTTTGTAATAATCCGCGTATTTGTATGCTTCTGTCATGAATGTACTCCATCCTCTCATCATTTTCTTCAACTCAACTCGCATAATTGTATTTTTCTACTATTACTATGATAACGCAAGAAAATCCTTGTTAATTGAAGAAAATGTGGAATTTATTCGCTTACATTTCGTTATTACGTTCTTACAAATCGTGTTATAATCGAACGCGTTGACATCGGCCCGACTTTCATGAGAGTTGAAAGTCAAAAACAGTTTTCATTTAAAAGAGAGAGGTGTATTTTTTGGATTTACAGACAATTAAAAAAGAGTGGCTCGGGAACATTCGCGGAGATGTTCTTGCTGGACTTGTAGTAGGACTGGCGCTTATTCCAGAAGCCATTGCGTTCTCCATCATTGCAGGTGTAGACCCGATGGTAGGATTATATGCGTCATTTTGTATTGCCGTTGTAATTGCTTTTTTAGGCGGCAGGCCCGGGATGATTTCAGCCGCAACAGGAGCGATGGCACTAGTAATGGTTACCCTTGTCGCCGAACACGGTTTGCAATATTTATTAGCTGCAACCGTACTGACGGGTGTTATTCAAATTTTGATCGGTGTATTAAAGCTCGGTAAGTATATGAAATTTGTTCCTCGCTCCGTAATGGTTGGATTTGTGAATGCCTTAGCCATTTTGATTTTCACAGCACAACTTCCTCACTTTGTGGGAGAATCTTGGGTGATGTATGCGATGGTAGCTGGTGCTTTAGCGATCATCTATTTATTACCAAGAGTGACGAAGGCTGTTCCTTCTCCATTAATTGCTATTATTGTGATTACGATTATTGCGGTTATGTCTGGTTCCACTGTACGAACTGTTGGAGATATGGGTGAATTAACGCAAGCTCTACCAATGTTCTTAATCCCTGACATTCCGTTAACGTTTGAGACATTACAAATTATTTTCCCTTATTCATTTGCTCTAGCTCTTGTTGGTTTATTGGAATCCTTACTGACCGCTCAAATCGTTGATGATATGACTGATACAGGTAGTGATAAGAACCGTGAAGCTAAAGGTCAAGGGATTGCTAACATCGTTGCTGGTTTCTTCGGCGGTATGGCTGGTTGTGCGATGATCGGACAATCCGTTATCAACGTTAAATCTGGCGGACGCGGAAGACTTTCTACATTTGTAGCTGGTGCATTCCTGATGATACTTATCATCCTCCTTAACGACTTGCTATCTATGATTCCGATGGCTGCACTAGTCGGGGTTATGATAATGGTCTCGATTGGTACATTTGATTGGTCTTCCCTGACAAAACTGCATGTGATGCCTAAGTCAGATGCTGCAGTTATGATTGTTACGGTTGTGACGGTTGTTTTAACTCACGATCTATCAAAAGGTGTTTTAGCTGGTGTTATTTTAAGTGCTCTGTTCTTTGCAGCTAAAATCTCAAAAGTTGAGATTGAATCGACGCTTCAAAACAACAGCAAAACCTACATCGTTAAAGGACAATTGTTCTTTGCATCCGTAACAGACTTTGTTTCGCACTTTGATTTTTCAGAAAATGTGGAGCATGTTGTGATTGATTTATCACAGTCTCACCTTTGGGATGATTCTGCGGTTGGTGCTATCGATAAAGTTGTACTAAAGTATCGCCAGAACGATGTTGACGTTGAGATAACTGGACTTAATAATGATAGTTCAGCACTAGTAAAAAAATTAGCTGTGCATGATAAAGCAGATTCTAAGGTGACAGCTCATTAAAATAAGCAACAAAAGGATACACTTCAACGTGTATCCTTTTTACCTCTTGTAATTGTTAGAATATTTTGATTATGAAGCGGAAAATTTGTATAATGAGTATATGAAGAGCGATTTCAATAGGAAAGGAAGCGAAGTATCATGATTATCCATGAAACAGAATTCCGTAAAAAAGCCTATGATGAGCTATTCAGTCCTGAAGTAGACAAGTTGGAAGAGAACAACATGGTTCATAATTATAGTTTAGCCTTTTTAGGAATACTCACTATACTTTTAAGCAAACTTCTATGAAAAAGAGCTAGCCCAATGCGGCTAGCTCTTTTGTGTTCCTCTATTTCAACACATCCCAGATTCCCTCTGGTCCACCGCCAACATACCAGGCTGCAGTTCCACGCAAATGATACTTCTTCACAAGGTCATAACGAAGCTTCATTGAAGTTTCGTCTTCAACCCAAATCTGATGTTTCTCGCCATTTTCCATAAACTCTACATAGTTTTGCGATGTGCTTTGATCCCACTTTTTTGTTAATCCCTTTTCGTGAATCAACTTTTCTGTTTCCGTGATGGTTCTATCTACACTTCTGACTTTTCCACTTTTGTCTGTGATCCATTCTCTCGTGTAAAAAGGGACGCCAAGAAGAATCTTATGTGCAGGCACTTCGCGCAACAGCAACTTAATCCCTTCATCTGTCCAAGGAAGGGATGCAACCGAACCTGCTTTTGGAGAACTTCCCCAATGTTCGTCATAGCCCATCAACACGATATAATCCGCTGCTTTACCTAGCCCTGCCCGATCCAGGCTGCCTGACCAGAACGGATCATCATTTTCTCGGCTAACATCTACTGAGACTTCAATTCCATTTGGACTAAGTTCCTTTTTTAATTCCTGAATAAAAGTAACATAATCCTTCTTATTCTTAGGATCAATGTTTTCAAAATCCACATTAATTCCTTGACTCTTTGTTTTCACTAAAGATTTTTTTAATGCAGTAATAACCTTCTGGCGGTTTTCGGCGTCAGAAAGAATAAAGTCGGTAAGCTCTGGATCAAACCTGTTACCAAATAGAGGCCATACATGTTTTCCTGCTTTAGCAGCAGAAACTGCATAATTGTCATCCTCATTTAAGCTGATTAAGTTCTCATAACTCAGTGTATACCACCTAGGTGATACCACATCTAACCCATCGATGTGGAGTTGTTTTTGATACGAATCTTGCTTACCATTATACTTCCAGCCAAGATTGAAACGATTCAGCTTACTCTCTTTAACAGCTGATTGCTGAACCCAGCCAGTTTTGCCGCCTAATAGCTGCACCTGATAAAATCCTTCAGGAATTTTTAATTCAGTTCCTGGCTGAAGTACAACAGCATCTAAATCGTTATTCTTAATAAGACGATCTATAGAAACGTTATACGTCCTTGCGATTTTCCACAGTGAATCTTTCTTTTTTATCTGATGATTAACTAAATCAATCGGTATGATTAGACGCTGACCTACATATAGCCGTGAACCAATAATCCTATTAGCTCTTTTCATTTGGTTCACACTTACTCCATACTGCTTGGCAACTAGATAAAGCGTATCCCCTGTTGCAACCGTATGAATAAGCTCTGAATCTATTGCCTCTTTCCTCTTTAGGATAGGAAATTCTTCACCTCGTACCAACGTTGTTACGATCGGTGAATGTAATTCTGATGACGTGAAAGCAGCCGTTTTTGACGCTGAAACCGTACCAACTGAAACGGGTTCAGCTCCGTCTGCCTGTTTAGAATGACAGAGACTTGCAAATAATGCTGCAATAATTAAAGTGAATTTATACAAAGTTCCCCTCCAGTTTACCCTTTTTCTCTACATTTCTAGGGTACATGCTGCATGCAGCGGACTGAACAGGTACTTAGTGGAAAATCAAGAATCTAGTTATATAGGATCTATTAGAATAGGTGTCTTTTTCATCTTGCTAGTCAAACATACAGTCATTTACAAGTGGTTTACATAGGATGAAGGACTAGTACACTGCTATATTTTTAAATGACACAAATCCTAGAGTCTTGGACCATAATCATAATGGTTTCAATGCTTTTTTTTTCCAATGAGAGCAAAACACTACTTTCCATTCATTTATCTAGTATAAAATATACGTATTCACTGAAATAACCAAAAAAAAATCGTATGTTCTACAAAGGGGTACTTATGATGATACAAAGCAAAAACGTAAAGGAAAAAGTTCTTTCCATCCTTGAAGATAAAATACAAATTATAAAAAAAGACGAAGGCGCAATCTATCTAGTAGGGCCTATCCGACTGCCTGTTAATTTATATGGAGAAACTGTTGTGTTCAACTGGTATTGCTGGCTAGAAGGCTGTGAACAAACGGATAACTTTGAAGAAGTGATCGACAAGCTCTCTTCGGCAAATTTGGCTGAATATCAGCAGTCCAGCGTTTTAGTTTATGGAGACTTTGAATACAACGAAGAAGCGCTCATTCGCATGCACTCGATCTGTCACACCGGAGATATTTTTGGCAGCAAGCGATGTGACTGTGGCTATCAACTAAAACAGTCCATGAAAATGATCGTAGAACACGGAACTGGAGCCCTCTTTTATTTAGCAAACCATGAAGGCCGCGGTATTGGTCTATTTAGTAAGGCTATGGCTTATCTTCTGCAGGAAAATGGACAAGACACAGTGGAAGCCAATGAAAGTCTTGGATTTGTGGACGATTCCCGTAACTATGAAGATGCTATTGAAGTACTGAAGGCCTTACGTTCAAAGCCGGTAACTCTCATTACCAACAATCCGAAAAAATTAGAAGCGCTTCATAATGCTGGACTCTCAGTTTCTGCAAGAGCTCCGATTTGGGGGGATGTTTCTGAATACAACGAGAAATACTTACAAACGAAGATCAACCGATCTGGTCATTTAGACGAAGGAGTATTCACGAATGAGTAGCCATGAATTTTATATGAAGCTTGCCCTAAACAATGCTCAGGCGATGAAAGGACAAACAGACCCAAACCCGTTAGTTGGATCTGTTATTGTTAATCATAATGAGATCGTCGGTGTCGGTACGCACCTTAAAGCTGGCGAACCTCATGCTGAAATTCACGCCCTTCGAATGGCTGGTGAAAAAGCGAAAGGCGGAACGATCTATGTTACACTAGAGCCCTGCTCCCATCATGGCAGAACTGGGCCATGTGCTGCAGCAGTCGTTGAAGCCGGAATTAAGAAAGTGGTCATTGCTGCACTCGATCCTAACCCTCTCGTTTCAGGCAAAGGCGTTCAGATCTTAAAAGATTCTGGAATTGAAGTGGAGACAGGCGTTCTTCAAGAGGAATCAGAAAAGATGAATGAAGTGTTCAACAAATTTATCGTTAAAAAAATTCCATTTGTAACGTTGAAGTCAGGTATTACACTCGATGGAAAAATCGCGAGTCATACAAATAACAGCAAGTGGATTACGTCACCTGAAGCTCGCTTGGATGTGCACAGGCTTAGAAACGAAAATCAGGCTATACTTGTTGGAGTAAATACCGTAATACATGATGATCCTGAGCTTACTACAAGAATTCCGAACGGACGTAACCCTATACGGGTTATTATGGATTCAACACTTAAAATTCCGTTGGATTCAAAAGTTGTAACTGACCGTCAAGCAGAAACATGGGTTTTCACTTCAGAAAATTACGATGCACAAAAAAAACTACAGCTTGAAGCTTATGGTGTAAAAGTATTTGTTTCAGGTGAGGATCGTGTAAGTCCAATGCAGGTTTTGAAAATTCTAGGTGACAACCTAATTTCTTCACTCTTAATTGAGGGCGGTGGAACCATCAATGCTGCTTTTCTAGAAGACAAGCTCGTTGATAAAGCTGTATTCTACATCGCACCCAAGTTAATCGGCGGCCAAAGTTCCCCTTCGTTTTTCGGTGGTACAGGAATTGAAAAGATGGCGGATGCCATTCAGCTGCAAAATATGACGGTAACACAAATAGGACCAGACTTTAAGTTCACCAGTTATCCTAAATACGAATAAGAGGTAATGATAATGAGATTTGGCTTTGATATTGATGATACGTTAATCAACTTACGTCAGCATGCTTTTCATATCTACAATAAAAAACTGAAGCAAGATATTCCTTTGGATGTTTTTCATACGATTGAAACGCTTGAGATTCATGAGCCGTTTGGTCTTTCTACAAAAGAAGGCAATCAGCTATGGATCGATTCTATGGAAGAAATCTATTTTACAGACTGTCCTGCCTACCCTGAAGCGATAGAAGTTCTGCAAGAGCTCGACAAACAAGGACACGAAATCTACTACATTACAGCAAGACCTGCAAAGCATTGCGAGCAAACGAAAAAATGGGTTGAAAATGCCGGATTCCCTGTACAAGCAGGACGATTCTTCTGCGGAATGAAAGATGAAGAAAAGATTCACACGATTAAAGACTTAAATCTCGATTTTTACTTTGATGATAAGCCGAACGTATTAAATACTCTGACTGGTGAATCTGTTCAGCTATACGTAAGGCACCAGAACTATAATAAACACTTGGACATGCCACGTTTAACCGATTGGTCAGAGTTAAAAGAAATTATTAAAAAACATAACGACAAGAAATAGTACGCTGAATCAGCGTGCTATTTTTTATGGGATCATTTTGGTATGTTAAGAGTGGAGGCTGAGATTATATATGTTACTTTTTTTATTTCTTTGTTTATTGACTGTTGGTTTTTTTATTGAGATTATCCAAAAGCATGTGTTGAAGATAAAAGACCCAGATATCCATGAGTTATGGGCAGAGTTAGAAAATGAAGAATGGTTTAAAGAATTGAACGAGGACCCTGAAATCAAGAAGTGGATTGAACTTGATAAACAGAACGGTTTATTAAAAGATCCCTATTATGTACGAAAGATTATTGATCAAGGCGGACATCGTGAAGGTTACATACGCTACATAACAGATAAAGCGAAGTAATGACTCAAACAAAAGACCGATCTTTTGTTTGAGTTTTTTTGTTGGCCAAGAGCAATGGCGAATCTAGTCTTTTTAGCAACTCGCGGAAATTTAAAGTAAACTCGCGGGATTAAGTTGTAAATTTACGGAAATCTAGCCTAAACTCGCGGAAAAAACATATGAATTTGCGGGATTCCAATTGTGATTGAGATTAAGCACCTTTTCCCCATTTATATTTTCACCATAGAATAATGCCCTTAAATTAATACAATACTAACTCATATTTAAGTGACCGGAGGAACGTATGAGAATTCAATCTGGAGTAACTCCATTACATATTTATGTTCTATTAATTCTTTCATCCGGCCTGGTAAATCATGTTCTGATCATACCCGTCATATTATCAGCTTCAGGAAGAGATGCTTGGGTAAGTATTCTTCTTTCTCTTGTTCCTTACATCCTTTTTATTCTGCTTATCGGTTCCGTTTTAAAAAAATTAGGAAATCAAAATTTTATAGATTTTATAAAAAAACGACTAGGTCCTCTCCCTTTCTATCTGCTTTGCGGTGTGTTTATCCTTTACTTTTTCTTAAATGCAACGATCACTTTCCGAGATACCATCACATGGACTAAAACAAATTATTTAATGGATAGCCCTCCTCTTGCTCTTTGTATTTTGTTAGGATTGCTCTGCTTTTTCGGGACTTATAAAGGACTTCAAGAATTAAGCATGGTAGCTTTGATTGCCTTACCGTTAGTTGTAACATTCGGTTTCTTTATTGCAATTGGAAACATTCAGCATAAAGACTATTCGATGTTATTGCCCATTGCAGAAAATGGCTGGTCTCCTGTGTTAAAAGGTGGAGTGTATGTTTTATCGGGATTGACAGAGTTAAGTACGCTTTTATTCCTTGTACATCACACACATAAAACTCTGAAATGGAAACACATCTTTTTTGTGAGTTTTGTTTTAATGGGACTAATGTTAGGACCAACTATGGCAGCCATAGCAGAGTTTGGCCCTTATGAAGCCAATAAATTAAGATATCCTGCTTTTGAGCAATGGAAGCTTCTAACGATCAGTAAAGAGATCACAAGGATGGACTTCCTTTCCATCTTCCAATGGATTTCTGGTGCTTTTATCAGAGTGAGTTTATTGATGTTTTTAGTTACAAAACTGATTGATGTAAAGAAACACAGGATATGGGTAGTTGCTTCCCTATATCTGCTTGCAGTTGCTTATACCCTTGCTCCTATTTCAAACATTTCTATTTTTAACTTTTTGTATCATTACTTCTTTCCGATACAGCTCTATGTGATGCTGCCCATTATTTCGATTATCTGTCTCTATGTTCTCGTTAAGAAATGAGGTATCTGTGATGAAGTTTATCCACCGTAAAGAAAATACAAAAATTACTGAACTTCTTAGCTGGTTTACACATTCAACAGATGTTGTAGTAAAAAAAGATTTGTTTGCAGAAAAAGCGAAATCCACTGATTACACCCTGATGTTCTGTAAAGGGCTAGTGGATGTCCCTCTTTTAGAAAAAATCCTGCTCCCCTTCTTAAATGACGTATTTGAGCAAGGTGATGCAAATCTTTTTCGTTCTTTAGAAAATCGGTTTGTGGTTCACGAAATCAAAATTGATGCAGCAAACAAACTAAAGATTGAGCATAGCTTATTTTCAGGACAAGTATTATTAATCGGTTCTGAAAACAATTCTCTATATGCCATCAATCTTGCAAATACACCAAAGAGAACACCAGAAGAATCGAATACGGAAATCTCAATACGTGGTGCAAGAGACGGTTTTATTGAAGATATAGAAATTAATTTTGCGTTAATCCGTAAACGTTTAAAAACTTCTTCACTCAACAGCAAGTCTTTTACGATTGGGAAAAGGAGCCAAACGGCTGTTTCTCTACTATTTATTGAAGACATCATCGACCCTGATCTCGTGACACGTGTCGAACAGCGTCTCTCTAAGATCGATGTAGACGCACTCGTATCAAGCAGTGAACTAGAAGAGGCATTATCTGATTCAGTATTTTCTATTTTCCCCCTGCTTGATAATACAGGTCGTCCGGATTTTGCAGTCCAATCACTCATTCAAGGAAGATTTGTTATTCTTGTAGACGGTTCGCCTACAGTACTGATCGGACCTTCTTCTCTTGCGATTACATTGAAATCTCCAGAAGACGCACATGCAAGTTTTTACATGGTTTCATTTGAAAGGTTTCTTCGATTCACAGGGCTTTTCACAACCGTTACTTTACCTGGGCTTTGGGTTGCATTGACAACCTTTCATCCAGATCAGCTGCCTTATCCTCTCCTAGCGACATTAACACTCTCTCGAACAGGATTACCGTTATCGTTACCACTTGAAATGATGATCATGGTCGTTTTGTTTGAATTGTTTAAAGAAGCAGGCGCAAGACTTCCTAGGGCTGTTGGTCAGACAGTTGCCGTTTTAGGAGGTTTAATCGTTGGGGATGCGGCAATCCGGGCAGGGTTAACCTCTCCTACAACACTTGTTGTTGTAGCTATAACGATGATTGCCAGTTACACCTTCGTTAATCAATCATTGAGTGGGAATCTGCTTTTTTTGCGTATATATACCCTTATTATGTGTGCAACGTTTGGACTGTTTGGATTTTTCATCGCTATGCTTAGCATATTCTTGTTGGTAAGTTCCCTTCGTTCCTTTGACTATCCATATATTGAATCCTTAGCTGCACCAAATGCGGCTGATACGTTTAAAACATTTTTCAAAGCTCCTTTTACTTTCATGAAGAAAAGATCTTCGTACCTGTATCCAAAAGACTCTACTCGCCAAGGTGATAGCAATGAGAATTAAAACAAAGATGTCGTTCGTTTTGTCTCTATTATGTCTATTGCTTACAGGTTGTTGGGGCTCTAGAGGAATCAATGAACAGCTCTATATAGAGGCTTTAGGTGTGGATTACAAAGATGGAAAGTATATCGTTTATACAGAATCGGCAATCTTTTCGTCTATAGCTAAACAAGAAGGCGGCGGTGCCCAGACAGCTGACTCTCCTGTTTTAGTAGGGAGAGAAGAAGGCGACACTCTCACTATGGCTTTTAGAAAGTTAGAGAAATCTTCTCAATATCCACTATATTATGGACATGTGCAAGTGATTCTGTTTAGCGAGAGGGTTATAAACGAAAAGCTGAAAGACGTTATTTCTCACCTTGGGCATGATCCTCTCATTCGATTTACATCATGGGTTTACGGTACGTCCGAAGAAATACACGATGTATTGAAAGCGAAGTCTTTTTTTAAGCAAGCACCCACTTACAAAGTATTGTTTCATCCAGAAAATATGTTGAAAAGAAACCACTCTGTTAACCCACTATCTATGCAGATGCTGTTACGGGATGGCAGCGAACCGTTCGGGTCAGCGATTATTCCTAATGTAAAATTAGTAAAAGGAAAATGGCGTGAAGATAAAGATAAACCGATGTTGCCTACTATTAACGGAGGCTATGTGCTTAATAAAATGAATTTTAAAGGAAAGCTAAATCATAAGGAACTTTTCGGATTGGAGTGGTTAACACCTCAAGAAAAAGAAAACAAGTTAGAAGTTGCGCTAGGGGGCACTGTTGTAGAGGTTGAAGTTAAAAAATACAAAATTCGTTTAAAAGAACCTGTTCAAAAAGAGCTGAAATACACAGTTGAAGTGAAAGCTAAAGCAACAATCGATGAGAATTTAGATATTGTCCCACGTAAGGCACTTGAGAAAAAAATTGTGCAAGAAATAAAGACAGAAATCCAGCAAACATACTTAAACGGTGTTTCTATCAATAGCGACCTTTACAATCTAACTCGTTCTACTTATCGGAAATCACCGTCTTTAGTTAAAAAGTATGCGTTAGAGAGCGATTCATTAGATTCCGTAAAAGTTTCTGTTCAGATCGTTCATGCTGGAAGCCAAAAGTATAAAGAATAAACTAGCACGCTTAGCATGCTAGTTTATTTGTTTAATGCACTAATCGCTTGTTTTACATTTGCAAAAGTTTTTATAGATGAAAAATCGATTCCTTCAGAAACCGCACTAATCGCTAGCTCAGGACGCAAACCCGTCACCAGTACATCTATCCCTAATAAACCTAATACACGGTATATATTAAAAATATGAGAAGCTACTTCAGAATCGATATCGACGATTCCTGAGAAGTCCATTATTAAACGTTCAATTTGAAGATCAGGGATTTTAGGGAGCACATTATTCATAAGATGCTCTGTTCGATCAGCGTCAATGGTGCCGATCAATGGCAAGACAGCCAGTCCATTCTCGATCGGAACGACAGGTGTAGATAGTTCCCGGAGCTCTGTCTTTGTTTTCTCTAAAATCTCTTCTGACTTTCGCTCAAAGGCAAGAACCGTTTCGTTGATGCTCACATCAAGCATATGATGAACACGCTTAAGAATTAAAATCACATCTTCTGTAGACAGCCCAAATTCTGCACTAACATTTAGAATAAAGTCTGCAAACACCATACGCGTGTCAGGATAACGAATTAATATATCTGAAATTCTGTGATGTTTGGCGGCTGTTTTTTCCCCGTTCTCCCTGCTCCATTTCAGGAGTTGCTCAGGTACTGAACCCTCTTCACAATCAATAGATTCACTTAAAAACGATAAAAATTCAGCATACACTATGATTGCTTGATTGATGTCTTCCTCACTTACCTGAAAGCCAAACTTTTTAATAATATCATCAACGATTTTATTAGCTAGAAGTTCAGCATTTTCTTTTAGATAATGAGCAACCGTTAATGTTGATTTCAATTTGCTTCACTCCATCTCAAAAAATATAGTTTTAATGTCGTACCTTTAATGATTGTATCATTAAAAAACCAGTAAATGGCTAAGCTGTGAAAATAATAAAATAATGAATAACGAAGGTCTCTTAAGGAGTTGATTTGCGATTCAGGTGCTTCGCTTTCCGCAGGGCAGGCGGTGAGCCACATTTGTACGTTTCACTCTTAAGTGTCTCACCTGTCTAGTTGCAGTGTCTAGCCCCTCGAGGTCAAAAGCTAAATGATCCAGAAGGCAAAGTGCGCCTTCCTAGCTCATTCACCTTTTGCTTGTCGGGGCTGAACGAGCCACTTCCACTTTTCGGACTGCCAGCCTGTCCTGCAGGAGTCTCACACCTTACACTCCAATCAACTTGTCAAAGAAGAGAAGATACAAACGTAAACAACATTCTTTAACAGAACATCCTTTTGACCAAGAAATATAAAGATAAAGATAAATATTAAGACTATGTAAACATTAAAGGTACTCACTTGAAAGACAAAGATCCTCATGTTACCATGATTTCGAAAACCGATATAGGTATTCGATATTGTAATTCTACTTAGGCGGTGATTCTATGGAAGAAAAAGTTTTGCGAAAACTGTTTCTTGGTTTTATTCAAATTCACATCCTGCACCATGCACTGGAACACCCCATCTATGGCGTTTGGATGTTAGAAGAACTTAAAGAACACGGCTACAACATAAGTACTGGTACTCTCTATCCAATTCTTCACTCCATGGAGGCAGACGGCCTTTTAATCAGAGAAGACAAAAAGGTAGAAGGGAAAATAAGAAAATATTATACCGCTACTGAAAAAGGCAAAATCGTTTTATCTGAAGCCAGAACAAAAGCATATGAGTTATTTAAAGAAATTAAGGATTAAGAGGTGAAATACATTGAAGCGTGACAATAATCGTTTAAAAACATTGTTAGAAATCCTTTTCGTTTCAACTAGACTTGGTTTGACTTCTTTTGGGGGACCCATCGCACATTTAGGGTACTTTCATGAAGAATATGTTAGAAAAAGAAAATGGCTGGATGAAAAAGGCTACGCAGACCTTGTTGCTCTATGTCAATTTCTGCCCGGACCAGCAAGCAGTCAGGTAGGGATAGGAATTGGTGTTATGCGAGGAGGCGTCCTAGGCGGAATCGTATCCTTTATCGGTTTTACCCTCCCTTCTGTTATTGCACTTGTTTTATTCGCGCTTATCCTTCAAGGTTTGAATGTAGCCGACCTAAGCTGGATTCACGGCTTGAAACTTGTAGCTGTTGCGGTAGTAGCACATGCCATTTTAGGAATGGCTGAAAAATTAACACCAGATCTAAAAAGAAAAACGATCGCTTTATTTGCGTTAGTTGGAACGTTGCTATGGCAAACTGCTTTTTCACAAGTTGGTGTCATTCTTGTTGCTGGAATTTTAGGATTTCTTTTATATCGAGAGCAGAACGAAAGCGATGATACGAAGTACGAGTTTCCTATTTCAAAGAAGTTCGCTGTTATTTGCTTAACGTTATTCTTTGCGCTGCTCATTATATTGCCAATTCTAAGAGAGAGCACATCCATCAGCTGGATTGCTATTTTCGATAGCTTTTATCGTTCAGGTTCTTTAGTATTTGGAGGCGGTCATGTTGTACTTCCATTACTAGAGCGTGAATTTGTTCCAACTGGTTGGATAAGTGAGGAAGCTTTCCTAGCTGGTTACGGAGCTGCACAGGCAGTACCTGGTCCATTGTTTACATTTGCGGCTTATATTGGAGCTGTGATGAACGGCTGGCAAGGCGGACTACTCGCAACGTTTGCGATATTTTTACCTGCGTTCCTATTAATCTTAGGTTCCCTTCCGTTTTGGAACATGCTGCGACGCAATCCGAAGATAAAAGGTGCGCTGATGGGCGTAAATGCCGCCGTAGTCGGAATATTAATCTCTGCCTTCTATAAACCGATCTGGACGAGCACTATCTTAAAACCAATCGACTTTGCATTCGCAGCTATCCTATTTAGCATGCTTGTTTATTGGAAACTGCCTCCTTGGGTAATCGTTGTTACAGGAGCAGTCGGAGGGTTGTTGATGTCGCTTTTTTAAACAATTGTTTAAAAACTGAGAAAGAAACTGCTATTCATGGCAGTTTCTTTCTATTTACAAGCAACATATTTACTCACAACACTTTTCCTCTTCACGATCATTGCTGCAGCATTCATTTGCTACTACATCGATCTCTTTAATCTCAATTTTGCAGCATCCACTATCTTTTTCCTTTTTACTGCCCATCAGTTTAATGATAAAATTCATCTTTGCTCACCTCCTCTCATCTACTTTTTTAAATGATGTAGAAAATAAATCCTGATACCGTAGACATAGTAATGACCGAGATAACAAAAGTAATGACAAGCTCCTTTTTGAAAATTGACTTTAAAAGTACGAGCTCTGGTAAGCTAGCACCCGCAGAACTAATCATAAGGGCCATTACAGGTCCTAAAGCCATTCCTTTCGCGATCAAAACTTGAGAGATTGGAATCATACTAGATAATCTGATGTATAAAGGAATGCCTATAACCGCAGCAAGGGGGATGATCCACCATTTATCACTTCCGAAAGTACTTGCAATCCAATCAGTTGGCACAATACCATGAATGACCGCTCCAATTGCAGCACCTGCAATCAGGTAGGGATAAACACTTTTCATCAAGTTAAAGGTTTCAAAAAGAGCTCTTTTTACATTGAGTTTTTTCGTTTCCTCTTCATACCCAGTCATCACCACATTCTTCACCGATTTCTCAAAGCCAAGTGCGTCCAATAAGAAGCCGATGATTACAGAGAAGATAGCTGTAATGATCGTGTAGAGCACTGTTACTTTCCAGCCAAGTATGACTCCCATGATGGTAATAATTGTTGGATCTAGTACAGGTGATGCAAATAGAAAGATCATAACTATTGAAAAAGGCATCTTCTTTTTTAGCATGTTAACAATGACAGGGATAGTTGAGCATGAACAAAATGGTGTGACAAAGGCAAAAATCAAGGCGAAGAGTGCAGCTAAACCTTTATTTTTACCACTTAGATGTTTCTCCACTTTTTCATAAGGGATATACGATTGAAGCAGGTTGATGATAAAAGAAATAGCAACAAACAGAACGGTTAGTTCTAATGCGATACTCAAAAAACTTCTAAATGTTTCCATCCACATGACTTGTCTTCTCCTTTGTTATCAAGCGCAGCAAACTTGATTCGATTGTTTTGTCTCCTTCTTTGAAAAAAGTGAAGTAGCAAATAGAGCTAAATTTTTCTTTTTAGTGAAATGAGATCTCGAGCTTTCTTTTGCTGCTAATTGCTCCATTTCTCTTTGTTTTATCTCCATCATCTTTTCAAGATAGTAAGTATTCATATTAAAATCTCCTCCTGTTACATTAAAAAAATTTGATCTATATATCAAAAAAAATTGATGCTTTATTCATAAATGAAGTACTACAAATTGTAGTACTTCTCTTAACAACAAGATGGTAGAAATACGCAGCATAACTGATTTGATAATAGTCCCTTAAGCTCACTAACATTCAACGAATAATAATTCCAGGTTCCCCTTTTTTCTTTCTTTATCAAGTCAGCTTCTAACAGAATTTTTAAGTGATAAGAAAGTTTGGATTGTGGCATATCGATAATCGGTGTCAAATCACACACACAAACACTCTCTTTCAAAGCTAAAATATTAATAATTTGCAATCGCTGTTGATCGGCAAGTGCCTTAAACTTTTGTTCGTATTTCTCAAGGTCATTTTTAGAAAAATTCATATTGTTTATTAAAGGTATTTCCTTTTTCACATCATCATCTCCTAACATCAAATACTTTTGATGTAATTACAGTATATCCTTTATTTTCTAATTTGCAACCATTAAATCAAAATAATTTGATATTACTCTTCACAACTTCTTCACAACTAGTTGTTATGCTCAATATATGAATGTAATAACCTGGTATTTTTTTGAAGTCAAGGAAACCCTATTGTAAAAGGAGGATACAAAATGAAGATTACAAAGAACTTAATTGCCATCCTACTGCTCGCATTCTCACTCGTACTTTCGGCGTGTGGTAATGATCAAACAAAAGAAAAACCACAAGAAAGCGAAGAAAACCACGGTGGTATGGATCATGGAGACATGAATCACTCTGGATCTGGTGAAGTTCCAGAAGGATTGAAAAATGCAGATAATCCTACCTTTAAAGTGGACAGCAAAGCCATAATTAAAGCTAATCATATGGAAGGCATGGATGGTGCGGAAGCGACAATTGTAGGAGCTTATGATACAACGGTTTACACGGTAAGCTACACACCAACAACAGGCGGTAAAAAGGTGACAAACCACAAGTGGGTGATTCATGAGGAAATTAAAGATGCAGGAGATAAACCTCTAGCTGCTGGCACCGAAGCCGTCCTTAACGCAGACCATATGAAAGGTATGAAAGGGGCAAAGGCAGTTATTGATTCTGCGGAACAAACCACAGTCTACATGGTAGATTATACTCCTACTACCGGTGGTGAAAAAGTAACCAATCATAAGTGGGTTACCGAAAGCGAGCTATCAGCTGAATAAGCTGTATAAGGCAAGGCTGTTAAACCTATTTATAGTCCTTGAAAAAAATTTATGGGCCTTCAAAAGCGTTTTTAGGCCCTTAAAAAATTTTATAGGCTTTTCGACAAAAAACAGAGGCAGCACCTTTGCTCCCAAACGTAAACGCAATTGCCCAAAAGGCTGGCACTTTAAAGTTAAATGCCAGCCTTTTCCCTATTAAACTTCATATTAACTTCTGTCCCTTTTCCAGACCCACTGTTGATCCAAATTTGCCCATCATGTGCTTCGACAATCCTTTTTACAATGGTTAAGCCTATCCCACTTCCGCCGTGTTCTCTGCTCCTGGATTTTTCTCCACGATAAAAACGTTCAAACACTTGTTTAATCTCTTCTTTTGGAATACCGATTCCAGTATCTTTAACTGAAAGGAAAACAGAGTCCTTATCTGTATGAGTAGAAATAATCACCATTCCTCCAGCCGGTGTATATCTAAGAGCATTACTTAACAAGTTTATTAATACTTGTGCAAATCGTTTTGCATCTATATTTAGTTCTATGTTAGGCTGCAATTCTGAATGAAGTGTTACCTCCTTTTGCACAAACGCTCCTGCAACGGCATCCATACTTTTATTAATGATAGAATTCAGTTTTTCCTGTTTCTTATTTAATGAGAATTCTGGCGATTCCATGGCTGTTAAATGCTCTAGATCTTGAACTAAAGAAATAAGGCGTTCAATTTCTTCTTTAAGAGAATGTATTCGATCTGAGGTTGGTAGGAAAACACCATCTTCAAAGGCCTCTAAGTGACTTTTAATAGTGGCTAAAGGTGTCCTTAGTTCATGAGCGATATCGGATGTCATATTTTTTCGAGATGTTTCCTGTAATTGAAGTTTAGAAGCTAGCAGGTTTAGGGAATTTCCAAGTTCATTGAGTTCATCATTTCCTAGCGTTTCTATCCTTACTTCGAGCTCACCTTTTGACATCTTTTCAGCCGCTTTTCTCATCTCCACCAGTGGTCTTGATAAGTTTCTCGCCACAAAATAACTTATAATACAAACCAGAATAATGGCACCTATCGAAGTCCAGAGAACAGAACTTAATAAGGCCTTTTCAAAATGATGGGTTAAGGGCTGAATACTTTGAAATTCTGGCACATCTCTTTGAAACATCGTGATGTGGTAATGAACCTCATACATGATAATAAGGCCGGCAATTACGAGTATAGATGACGCGGCCAAAATAAATATAACGGTTAATCTTGCATGCAGTCCTCTAAACATGACCGCCTCCTGTAAACTTGTAACCTACACCAAACACAGTAACAATATAGTTAGGGTTTTTAGGGTCGATCTCCAGCTTATACCTAAGATTTTTCACGTGCTGATCAATGGTCCTGCTATCTCCTTCAAAATCAAAACCCAAAATTTTCTCCACCAACTCTTCCCTAGAAAAAACACGATTAGGATGCCTGCCAAAAGTAAGCAACAACTTGTATTCATTAGGCGTAAGATTTACTGGTTCTCCCTTTACGAACACCTCTTGTTTACTAGCATCAATTTTTAGTTCTCCTCCGTTATATGTAATCTGCTCAGCAAGTAATTCCCCATTTCCTGAACGGCGTAAAATCGTCTTAATACGCATCACAAGTTCACGCGGGCTAAAAGGTTTCGCCATGTAATCATCAGCACCGAGAGCCAGGCCGTTTATACGCTCTTCTTCCTTAACTTTTGCAGTCAACATTAGAATGGGTAATGTATGTTTCTGCCTGATTCTTTGACAAAGTTCTTCTCCACTCATATCTGGGAGCATAAGATCAAGAACCACAAAATCAATAGAATGATTTTTAATTTGTTTTAATGCATCATTTGCATTTAGAGCTTCAAGTGTATTAAACCCTTCCGTCTTCAAATAAGAAGAGACAACCTCCGATAACTTTGGTTCATCTTCCACAATTAAAATGGTTTTCACAATAACTCCCCCAAAAGGTTTAGTACTTGTATTATAACGGATGATTGGGTGACGAAATAAAAATAAGAACTGACTCATTAGCGAGTGCAGTTCTTGACTATAACTTCTTTATGATATTCTAGCTTTTCTACTCACTCTGCAAACGATCCGCATAAGTCCTCTGTGTGCTGAGGGAACGAGTGTGAAAAAGATATCCATCGCTTTGCGCATCGGCATTGGGCATATAATAGGTTTGTTTTTATGTATGCCGTCTAATGTGATTTTTGCCAGCTTCTCTGGCGCCATCATCTTTTGCTTTTTAAATTGCTCCATAATAACCGCTTTATTGATGTTAATTGCTCTCGCCTCTTCTAAAATCGGGGTGTCCACGAACGTAGGACAAAGTGCACTTACCTTTATTCCGAATTCCTCTGCTTCGTAATGGAGCGATGTAGTTAAGCCAACGACAGCGTGTTTTGTAGTTCCATAAGCTGAGGATACGGGTGATGGTCCAAGTCCTGCAGCAGATGCAGTGTTTACAATATGACCAAAACCCTGTTTTTTCATTATGTTATATCCAATTTGCGTACCATGAATGACTCCCCAAAGATTAACGTCCATAACCTTTCTCCAGTCTTCAAAAGTCATATCATATAATTCACCGTACATAGCAATTCCCGCATTGTTAAAAAGGTAGTCTAGCCTGCTAAACTCTTTGAATATAGCTGTAATTACACTTTCTACACTTTCAGCATCTCTTACGTCTAAGTACTGATATCTAGCATTTATCGATTCTTTATTTAGCTCTTCTTCAACCTGTTTTCCTTTTACTTGATTGATGTCTGTAATAATTACAAAAACGTTTTGTGACACAAGTTCCTTACAAAGCGCATGGCCGATACCCGAAGCTCCACCCGTTACGATCGCAATTTTTCTATTCTCCATCACATCAATCGCCCCTATACATCAATTTTATTTCACATCTCTCAATTACTGATAGACTCTAAAAATATTGAAACAGCTTGATAAAAAAGTGGTTCAAGACTATGAAGTTCTTGCGTGTTGGTAAGCTGACAGAGTCCTCCAAGCCACGTGCCGATTAACACCGTCCACTGATCTACATTGCCATTCTTAAATTCTCCATTTTCTATACCTTCTAAAAGAATGGCACGATAAGCTCCCATAGGAATGACTGCCAATTCGTACAGCTGCTTGATAGATTCAGGACTTGAATCAGAATTAGAAGCAAGCTCTTGCCCACCTTTTAACAAAGGTGTCTGATAATTGTAGAGAACATGCATAGCCATCCCATACAACTTCTCAATAGCCGAAGAAAACGCTGGTTCCTTTGTCATCCATTTTGTGTACCAATCCTTCATCGTTCTTTGGGCTAATAATACAAACAGCTTTTCTTTATTTTCAAAGTGATAATAAATGTGTCCCTTGCTATAACCAGAAGCTTTAGAGATATCTGCCACAGAAGTTTGTGTATATCCTTTTTGAGAAAAGATCAAAAAGGCTTTTTCCATGATTTCCTGTTTTGCAGTTTCACTGTTGTAACGACGTTTGCTCAATGAATCGAAAGCTCCTCTCTAAAATTGAACGATTGTTCTAATTTAATTATACATTTTTTTACATGTAATAGAATCGATAACCAGCAGGTTTCACAATATTGTAAAATTTTACAATAGAATAAGACCACTCAGATCAGAGTGGTCTTTATCATTGTTTAGGGTAGTATAGGTCATCATACAAATTTATAAGTCTTCAATATTAGTGCACCTAATAGGCTTGTGGTTTCAGCTGTGGTACCTCAAGCTCTTTAGTACATTTTATTTATGACATAAATGATATATAGAACGCCCATTACGATTAAGCAAACAACTAATGAACTGGATAGAATCATGATTAAATTATGCGAAGCTTTAAACGTCTGCTGGTTAATGGATTTTCTTTTTTTCGTATATTCAAAGGAAGATAACAGGATTGTAGCTGTTCCTAATAAAAAGGCTAATCCCCCAAGGAATACTGCCACTAGATCAGCCGTATGAGAGATTTTATCCTGCAATGTAAAATGAAGATTTACAATAACAAAACCAACTCCTATTATTGCTATTGCAGTCCGAATCCATGCTAAATACGTTCTTTCGTTCGCAAGGTGCTGTTGAATAAATTTGGAATCTACAGTCTGACTATCTTTTTGGATATCCATTTTTTTATTCCTCATTTACTTAATAGATTGTGTGCCTATCCAATATAAACAATTGTGTCTATTTAATAGTAACAATTTTTAGCCAGGTAAAAAAATGATACATCTTATGTTAAGACACAATGACTATGATTATAACTCTGCTGCTTTTTTTACTAGTAAAATTAAAACAGTCACCCATATGGTTAAAATCACTCCGCCTGCTATCCAATTCTTCGGAAGCCTCTTGTTTTGGTCAGCAGCCCGCTTCTTGCATTCTTCTAGAACCGATGGAGAAATCCATCGAAATACGATGACGATTCCTAAAGGAAGAAGAAGAATATCATCCAAAAAGCCTAATAACGGAATGAAATCAGGAATTAAATCGATAGGACTTAATGCATATGCAACAATAGTGATTGCCAATGCTTTCGCATAAATCGGAACGTCCTGGTGTCGGGAGACTAAATATAAGACATAGAGCTGTCTTTTTATCTCTTTTGCCCAGTGTTTTATTTTATCTACTATTTGCCTCATTACACCATTCACCTTCTACACGTTATGAACCTTCTTATGTATTCCTCAACTTACAGGTCAGTCTACACAAATATAAGTTTAGCACCCACGATGACAGGAACAATTGCAAGTAACGAAGAATCATAATATTTTACTGCCAGAGGAATCTCTATTTTATAGAGAATAACCTATCTTTAAACCTGCAAACGCTAAAAGAATTCCCAAACTGTAACTGAGGCCTATATAGAGAAAAAATGTTTTCCATTTCTTTTTAATATGAAGCTGAATGTTTTCTAGCTTGAATGTTGAAAAAGTTGTGAACGCACCAAGAAAACCTGTTCCAAAAAGCAAAAATAAAGAATGGTTAATGTTGATTCCTATTAAGATTCCTAAAAGAAATGATCCTGCCAAGTTAACTAGTAAAGTGCCTAATGGCAATTCCCTTTTGTTATATTGATTAATCTTTTTAGACGCAGCAGCTCTGGAAATGGCACCAAAAAAACCGCCCGTCGCAACAAGGACACTAGAAATCATGATACATCCCCCTTCATTTTGCTGTTATGTCTCACTTCTCCTAAACGGTGACCTGCCCAGGATAATAACAAGCCCCCAAACAAACTAATAAATACATATAAAAAGGCTGTGCCTAAACGGTTATCTTGTATTAATAGCATCGTATCTGCACTAAAAGTAGAAAAAGTTGTAAATGATCCGATTAATCCTGTCCCCAATCCAGAAATGATTTCTGGACGCATTATCTTATGATTAGCGACTCTAGTAGTGAACCATCCTAAAGCAAAACAACCGAGTAAATTTGCTGCCAATGTAGAGATTGGAAACCCCGCTAAAGATTTATGTACGACCATCAGTCCAACATAATAACGCAACAGGGCTCCTACAATACCACCGAAGCCAATAAACAAATAGTTCATACTATCCCCCCAGGTAATTCATAAAAAAACAGACTCCTACCAGGTGCAGCTGGTGCATAGAGAATTTTTGCGTCGAATAGCTAGTACAGCGTTCGTTATTCAAGGAATCTCACATCTAAATCATCTAATAAAGGTAACTTGTTCAATAATTGAACCTGTTCGTGACAACTCCCCTCTAAAGTTTATATTTCTTAAAAATTTTATGCGGTGGAAGCTCTGCTTTTTCATCGGGTACATAATATTCTCTATCATGATAAGGCATTTCTAACTCTTCCCATTTAAAATCATCTTCAACACATTTTATAAATAAATCATATCCTTCACCATCAGAAGGCATTAAGCCTAATCTTGTTTCTTCATACTTTAAGGCAACATCAATCGCCTCTTTCAGTTCTAACAAAGCTGTTCGATTGGCAATAAGATAGGCGTTGCTATGCCACATTTGTTGACCAAAAACATGGCTTATAGGCGTAGGTTCATCCTCCTCATAAAAACTATTGTTATATACATGAGTTAACTGTTCAAATACCTCTTCAGGACGATCTATATCTATATAAACGTCCATTCCACTTTCCCAGTACCTTTGTCCGCCGCCCCAAAACTGCGAAATAAAGTCATCATATAATTCATTATTCTCCACAAACAAGTATCTTTCCAACTCATCTTCTATATTCTCAAAATAATAACTGTGAATTACTTTCTCTTCCCTTTTAAAAATAAGATGATATAAATTATTTACTACTTTTTCACTTTTCAATAATACATATTTATATTTCTTAGCCTTTTTAGGCTTTAATACTCCATTTACAAACGGTGTCTCTGGAATATAAATAGCTCTAAATAACTTTACATTAGCCATTCTTAATCACCTCTTCACGTCTGCTTATTCCTTCAAAATCTCACTCTTTGTACTTCTAGGACCCAAATTTAAAGGATAGCCTGTCCGTTCCAACAGAGGTGTGTAGATTTACAACTGGTCTGAACATCAAGAGTTACTAAGAATAGACGAACTCCTTCAAGCACCCTTTTTTGCACTAATTATATCAACTTGCAGCTCTCATAGTAGTATTTATTAGTTCAAATTCTTTTTATACTATTCCAGAGTTGCATCTAATCAAACGTACCAAACTCCTTGCAGGTTAATAATAGCGCAAGTTTAAATTGAAACCTCCAATGGAGTTGTTATATAGTGTTTAGAACGAACAAGTAAAGCTGTGTATATTCGATGTTTCCAAAATAAAAAACACGCCAAAAGCGTGCTTTTTATCGTTCTTATTAAACACTTGTTTAATTTTAGAGGTACTTCCGATGCACCGTTTTCCCGTCAAACGTAAACAGCACAGGCTTCTGCTCGATTCTTGTCTCCATGTGAACAGGTCTTCCCCAGAGATGATGAAGATGCGGCAGTACTTTTTCCAGATACTTCACATCGAGTTCCATATCTTCATAGCTATGAACGAGGTATAGTTCTCCGTTCTTCATATAATCTGCATCGTTAACTGTAATGTATGGGAATCCCCCATTTACTCGCATACTTACGAGCTGATCTCGGACTTCTTCCCACTGCTTATCGACTACCTTGTATTCTTTGCCCTGCTTTTGGAATAGATACATATCTTCCCGCTGAGCGAGATCTTTGGTTAGGTAATTTCGGATAAACGACATATCAGACTCTAGTTCACGAACCTCAAACATTTTTTCACGACCAGAACCAGGTTTTACACCTTGTCTGATGAGCTCTTCGTTGGGGTTGTTGTAGCGATCTTCAATGTCTTTAAAAATCTGTAAGCCTAAATAATACGGGTTGATCGATGTCTTTGATGGCTGGACAACTCCAGCGTTCAGTTTCGCAAACTCGATCGTCTCATGAGAGGTTAAATCCATTTCTTGCAGGATTTTGGCGTGCCAGTAGCTAGCCCAGCCTTCCTTCTCCTAAGGATCTCAGGTCGAACTCATTATTTAGATAGCTTATTCAATAATCGCACCCATTTCTGGAAGAACAATTAGCATTATTTTGAACTATAATCCTAAAACCTTAGCATTTATAATGATTAACAATAAAATGATATTTAGCCAGACAAAAAATTTAATTATAACCTCAGCCCATAACTTCCTACGCAATCCAAAATAAAGGATAACAACATAAATTAAGAGACTAATAACTACACGAAATTCAGAAACTTTTTCAATTCCCAAGTCAAAAAAATCAATGAATGTATTTATTAAAACAGTGATAGAAAATAAATAAAGGTATATCTTAAACTTTTTTTCTTTTCTTTCGGACTCGTGTTTAAAATCATACATTTTTCTTATCTCAACCTAGCTTCTTTTTCTTTAAGTTTATCAAATATGTTCTTAAACTAAACTGCTGTTAGTTAAGTAAAAAAGAGCTGCGTGAGCAGTTCTCTGAATCTTCAACTATCGCACCCGTATGTTGAATATCTATTTGTTTCTAACGAAGAAGAAATACAGTGCTAATACATACATAAAAATATATATCCAAGAACCTATTATCGATAAAAAATTAAAACATCCCTTATCTTTTCTATTAAGAATTACATTTAAAATAGCCACTAGTACCACTACAATGAATAAAGGTGATACTGCTAATTTTGAGATAAGTTCTGGAAAAGGCATTTCCATAAGTTTGTCATCCACAATTCTACCCCTAACTTAAGTTTAATCTTAAATACTTATCTATTCCTTATTCAACAAACCTGCTACGTTTGTTGAATAAAGATCATTACTTTATCAGAAGATATATTACCGTCTAAAGTTTATAATTTTTAAAAATCTTATGCGGAGGTAGCTCTACTTTTTCATCAGGTACATAACATTCTCTATCATGATAAGGCATTTCTAACTCTTCCCATTTAAAATCATCTTCAACACATTTTATAAATAAATCATATCCTTCACCATCAGAAGGCATTAAGCCTAATCGTGTTTCTTTATACTTTAAGGCAACATCAATCGCCTCTTTTAGTTCCAATAAAGCTGTTCGATTGGCAATAAGATAGGCGTTGCTATGCCACATTTGTTGACCGAAAATATGGCTTAATGGCGTAGGCTCATCCTCCTCATAAAAACTATTGTTATATACATGAGTTAACTGTTCAAATACCTCTTCAGGACGATTTAAATCTAAATAAACGTCCATTCCACTTTCCCAGTACCTTTGTCCGCCGCCCCAAAACTGTGAAATAAAGTCATCATATAATTCATTATTCTCCACAAACAAGTATCTTTCCAACTCATCTTCTATATTCTCAAAATAATAACTGTGAATTAGTTTCTCATCCTTTTTAAAAATAAGATGATATAGATTGTTTACTACTTTTTCACTTTTCAATAATTCAAATTTATATTTCCTTGCCTTTTTAGGCTTTAATACTCCATTTACAAACGGTGTCTCTGGAATATAAATAGCTCTAAATAACTTTATATTAGCCATTTTTATTCACCTCATTTTATTTATATCGTATATTATGCCCCCAGGTGCAATTTAACTCAGATGTAATTCCCTAATAATATTTTCAAAATACTTTATTGATAATTCATCAAATACTTAAGATTTATAGGCTCAAATAAAAATAAGCACGCGGCTGCGTGCTTATTTCATTATAAATACTTTCGATGCACCGTTTTCCCATCATACGTAAACAATACAGGCTTCTGCTCAATTCTCGTTTCCATGTGAACAGGTCGCCCCCAGAGATAATGAAGATGAGGAAGCACTTTTTCAAGATACTTCACATCCAGCTCCATATCTTCAAAGCTATGATTGAGGTAGAGCTCTCCATTCTTCATATAATCTGCGTCATTAACCGTAATGTATGGGAATCCACCGTTTACCCGCATACTCACGAGCTGATCTCGGACTTCTTCCCACTGCTTATCGACTACCTTGTATTCTTTACCCTGCTTTTGGAACAAGTACATGTCTTCCCGCTGAGCGAGATCCTTAGTGAGATAGTTTCGGATGAAGGACATGTCAGATTCAAGTTCACGCACTTCAAACATCTTTTCACGCCCTGAACCTGGTTTCACGCCTTGTCTCAACAATTCCTCGTTTGGATTGTTGTAGCGTTCTTCGATGTCTTTGAAGATCTGTAGCCCTAAATAATACGGGTTGATCGAAGTCTTTGAAGGTTGCACAACACCCGCGTTTAGTTTCGCGAATTCTATTGTCTCGTGTGAGGTCAAATCCATCTCTTGCAGGATTTTGGCGTGCCAATAGCTAGCCCAGCCTTCGTTCATGATTTTCGTTTCAAGCTGAGGCCAGAAATATAGCATTTCCTCTCTCATCATGGATAAAATATCACGCTGCCATTCTTCAAGTTCACGGCTGTATTGTTCAATAAAAAGCAATATGTCCTTTTCAGGCTGCGGTGGGAATGATTTTTTCTTTTTAAGTACTGGTTTCGGACCTTTTTTATCATCTAGCTTCCATAGATCGTCGTAAGGTGTTTCTTTCTTCGGCGTAAGATCTTCTTCGTCTTCAAATACATAACTTAATTTGTTTCTTACGAGCGAAGGGTCTATATGTTCTTGTATAGCAAGAACGGCATCCAAGAACTCTTCCACTTCTTTTTTGCCATACAAATGTTCGTACATAGCCACACGTTCGGCCGTCGAAGTCATACACTCGACCATATCTCTTCTTGTATTTGAGAAGCGAACATTGTTTTTAAAGAAATCACAATGCGCGAGAACGTGGGCGATAATTAATTTGTTCTGAATGAGCGAATTGGTATCAAGCAAGAACGCGTAACAAGGATCTGAGTTAATAACAAGCTCATAAATTTTGCTTAGCCCTAAATCATATTGAAGTTTCATTTTGTGAAACTGTTTTCCGAAACTCCAATGAGAAAAACGCGTTGGCATCCCGTATGCACCAAATGTATAGATAATATCTGCAGGACATATTTCATACCGCATTGGATAAAAATCAAGGCCAAAGTGGTCAGCGATCTCCGTAATTTCAGCAATTGCTTTTTCAAGCTCTTTATTTTGCAGTTCCCAGTTCATATTTTCCCCCTCCTGCTATTTCCTTACTTCTAACTGTATGAAAGAAAACAGGCATTCATGAGAAAACAGCACGGAAAAATCGGACGGGTACAAATAATTAAGGCGAACTCCCCACTTGGAATTCGCCTTTATTCTTTATCTTGCTTGATAAATATCTATCATACACGCCCAGCCTGAACAATCTTGAGGTGTACGCAGCTTTTCAATCCATACTTTTTCTTTTTGGGCGCTAGCAGTTTTTATCATCACTTTTGCTTCTGCAGTATGAATACTTGTTCTTACCCAAGCAAGATCACCGCTTACGAGCGTTTTCGGATAAACATCTGCCTCAAAAAGACCGGGTTTCGTTAACTTCTTTGCACTTCCATCTCCAACATTTACACTTGCTAAAAACGGCTTTGATCTTTTTTCTTCAGGTACATCCCAGCCCCATTCGATCTGTCTGCTCACTACTATCTCCTTATCGTTTCTCCAAGTGAAATCACCATCGGCATATCCATCAAATCCAAGGTTTGTTTCCCTGCCGCTTTTAGCATCCCACAGGGTTAACCGTTTATTTTCAGATGTTAGCCGGCCGATTCCTTTAATAAATGCCAACTTCTTTTTATTTGGAGACCAATGAAACCAATTCGGCTGATCTAACATATTCCCAATGATTTTCGTTCGGGAACCATCTAATGAGACAACCATTAATGTATTGCTGTCAGCTGACATGGAAGCTGTCGGACATGCGATAAATGCAAACCATTGATTATCCAATCCCCACTTGAATTCAGTCGTACCAATCGCAAAGAAAGTCTGACTCATCTTTGGCAGCGTAGTAATGTTCTGCACTTTTTTTAAATCACCATTTGCATTCACTGGAACATAGAATAGTCGAACCGGACTCCATCCATCTGGTTCTAAATTAGCAGATGACGATACAACAAATCCTTTACCATCAGGTGCCCAACTATAATTGCCTGCTCCTAGAATGACATTTTGAAAAGATGAAGAAGGCTTTGAGAGGTCAATTACGTTTAATACACTCCCGCTTTTCCATGCGAGCTTTGATTCGAAGGGAGACCACCTCGTTAAACTCACATCTCCATCAAACACTTTTCTATTTAATCGAGTAACACGGTTATACACCCATAACTCCTTGTGATTCCCTGAGACATAGCTGATATATGTCCCGTTACTTGAAAAACGTGGATGGGAAACGTTCGGTTCTTGAACAATCCTACGCTCCATCTCACCTTCTTTTAGCCAAAGGCCATCTTTCCGAACGAAGGCTGCTTTATCATCAGCAGCTTCTGCTAATTGCGGCTGATTGATCATTATTAAAACAAAACTTAATAAGAAAAGAATACAACGCATCACATGAATCACCTCATTAGTAACATGAACGAAATGAGGAATTTCATACAAAAAGCTCAGGAACTAATTTGTCCTGAGCTTGTCCAATGTTATTTTCCTGTTTCAGCAAAACGCTTGATACGTGCCGCTATTTCGTCACGTACACGCTGGAATTCGCTCCACTCTTTCCCTGCTGGATCGTCAAATCCCCAATGTTCACGTGTTTTGTGTGGTGGTGTTGCTGGACATACATCGTTTGCATGACCACAAAGTGTAACAACTAGATCTGCTTTTTCTAAGATTTCTTTATCAATTACATCTGAAGTTTGATTCGTAATATCGATGTCTACTTCTTTCATCGCCTTGATTGCGTTTGGATTTACTCCATGCGCTTCAATCCCAGCGGAATATACGTCATATTTATCTCCAAGATAGTGATGTCCGAATCCTTCAGCCATTTGAGAACGGCAAGAGTTTCCTGTGCAAAGGAAATAGATGATTGGTTTAGCCATTTTAAAAAACCTCCTGTAGTAAAAGAACTTCTTTCGAGACCATCATAATATAAGTATATCCTTATATCAATATTTATTTATATATTCTTTGACATTTTATATAAACATATGGTTATATACTAATGAGGTGAGATCGATATGGAACTGGATCAGTTAACAGAATGTTATAAAGCTATGGCAGATAAAACGCGCTTGAATATCTTAGCATTACTGCGCCACGAAGAATTATGTGTATGTGAGTTAGTTGATATTTTAAAAATGACACAACCTAGTATTTCACAGCATTTACGAAAATTAAAGCAAGCTAAACTCGTTAAGGAAAGACGCAACAGCCAATGGATTTTCTACTCCATTGATGGAGAAATCTATCCTTTTATTAAAGGCAACTTAGAAGCCCTTCCTGACATGTCAGAAAAAATAGAGCAATTAAAAGCGTCAGGCGGAAAAGTTTGCTGTTAACTTAGTATCACTTGAGAAATTGGGGGAATTTATATGGACAGCATGGCGATTATGGCCTTCGCTGTATTTTTAGTTACGATTATTTTTGTTATCTGGCAGCCAAAGGGTCTATCGATCGGCTGGTCTGCTACAGCAGGTGCCATTATAGCACTTCTTCTTGGAGTGGTTTCATTCGCTGACGTTTGGACCGTTACCGGCATCGTTTGGAACGCTACATTAGCATTTGTTGCGATCATCCTCATCTCAATTATTTTAGATGAAATTGGTTTCTTCGAATGGTCCGCCTTACATATGGCGAGGTTAGCAGGCGGAAACGGAAAGAAGATGTTTACGTATGTCATCTTACTCGGAGCTGCAGTATCGGCATTCTTTGCGAATGACGGTGCAGCACTAATTCTGACACCAATCGTACTCGCTCAAGTTCGAGCACTCAATTTTAAAGAATCCATGGTGCTCCCATTTATTATGGCGAGTGGATTTATCGCAGACACAACTTCACTGCCACTTGTTGTTTCAAACTTAGTAAATATCGTATCCGCTGATTTCTTTAACATCGGGTTCGTTGAATACGCAAGCCGCATGATTGTGCCGAACTTCTTTTCTTTATTTGCAAGTATGATTGTTTTACTTATCTTTTTCGGAAAAGATATTCCAAAAAATTATGATCTTTCACAGCTCAAACAACCGAAAGAAGCCATCCGTGATGAAAAGCTCTTCAAGTTATCTTGGGTAATTCTTGCTGTACTTCTAGTCGGATATTTAACGAGTGAGTTTATCGGCGTTCCCGTTTCCTTTATTGCTGGTGCAGCAGCACTCTTCTTTATAATTGTTGCTCGTAAAAGTCCAGCTATTCAAACGAAAAAAGTGGTAAAAGACGCACCATGGACTGTCGTTGTCTTTTCTATCGGTATGTATGTAGTCGTTTATGGACTGCGTAATGCAGGACTAACTGACATGCTCGGCAGCTGGATTCAAGTCATTGCCGATCAAGGATTATTCGCTGCTACAATAGGGATGGGCTTTTTAGCGGCTGTATTATCATCTGTTATGAACAACATGCCTACTGTTATGATCGATGCTCTAGCTATTCAAGGAACGGAAACATCTGGTGTTGTTCGTGAAGCCTTGATTTACGCAAATGTTATCGGTTCAGACTTAGGACCTAAAATTACACCGATCGGGTCGCTAGCCACACTTCTATGGCTGCACGTGTTATCAAAAAAAGGTGTAAAAATCACTTGGGGCTATTATTTCAAGATTGGGATCATCTTAACCATACCAACACTTTTCATCACATTAACCGGCCTCTATTTATGGTTAATGATTATTTCATAGACTGCGAACTAAAAGATGCTTTGCTTTTGGGTCAGTAACAATGACTTTCTTCATGACAAGTTGATTGCTTGCAAGGCATAGGAGGAAGCTATCGGCAGAGTCTACTTGGAGACGCAGTAGCAAGGGGGTCGCCCACGGAAAGCGAGCACCTGAAACGGAAATCAATCACTTTTAGAGTAACAAATCATACTAAGGTTCTTTATACAGTCTTTCAAAAAGGCTATTTTAAAGAATTGTTGCTTTTAGATCTTTTTGTTCAATCGCTTCTTTGACAAGTTGATTGGAGCGCAAGGTGCGAGACTCCTACGGGACGAGCGGTCAGGTGGAGACTCCTAATGGCGCAAAGCGGCAGGAGGCTCACCGTACGCCCCGTGGAAAGCGAGCATCCTGGAGCGGAAATCAACTACTTTCAGAAGCACAGACTTTCATAAAAAAGGAGAGTTCACATTATGATACAACGCATGCATGTCGCTGTTAACTGTTCAGATTTAGAAAAATCCCTTGAATTCTACAAAAGCTTTTTTGGCACTGAACCTACAAAAGTAAAAGACAATTATGCAAAATTCGAGCTTGATCAGCCTGCTCTTCATTTTTCTCTAAATGTACGCCCTTTTGCAAAAGATGGTGTACTCAACCATCTAGGATTCCAAGTAAACAACACAGAAGATGTTCTTGCCATGGGCGAAAGACTTCGAGAAGCAGGACTGCTCTTAATAGATGAGATGAACACAACGTGCTGTTATGCTGTTCAAGACAAAGTATGGGTATACGACCCAGACGGCAACGCATGGGAGATCTTCTATACAAAAGAAGACTCAGAATTTGAATCAGCAGGAGATGCACGAGATCTATCACTATGCTGTGCACCCCCTCAACAAACTCAACCGGTTACGCTAGGTTTCACAAAAAAATAGCAAAAAAATCCCTCTGCATAATAAATATGCAAGGGATTTTTTTTGATTAAAGGGTGGATAAGGCAACAATTTCTGCAATGCGAATAATAATCTGGTCACTATATTTTTGATCACAGCTCATTACACATAACGTAATATAGTCTCTTTCAACTGCTCTTAGTCTGCCTTCGTAAGATTGATTCGCTGTATCCACCACGACCTGTCTCTCCAAAAGACGTTTTGCAGCTCTTCTGAAGTCCTTCACAACACTCACCTTCCCTATTTTGCACTGCAAACAAGGGGCTTTCTATACTATTACATGCAAAAAGAGAAAAAGAGACACGGACAAACACCCTGTGCACATGACTATTCTTGGACAATCACGCATATTATGTAGAAATAATCATAGACAGGGATGAGTGCCATGATTAAACGAACAGTAGCTATTTTCCTTGGCAGTGTGTTGCTTGGTATTGGCATAAATGGTTTCATTGTCCCTTTTCATCTCTTGGATGGCGGGATGATTGGCATCAGTCTTCTCGTTAAATATGTATGGGGATATAAAGTAGGGCTTACGATTATCATTTTAAGTATTCCCATCTATCTTTTAGCGTGGAAACTGGAACGCCGCTATTTTATAAATAGTGTACATGGATTATTAGTGTCGTCCTTCATTATAGATTTTCTGTCACCTTTAAGAGGTGTGTTTTCTGTTTCTATAATGGAAGGGTCCATTATTGGAGGACTTTTCATCGGAACAGGTATTGGCTGGATGCTGAGACATGAAACGAGTACGGGTGGAACCGACTTAATCGCGCTCTTTTTATCCCGCTGGTTTTCAATTAATGTGGGCATGGTCATCTTTTTGATTGATGCTGCGGTCATCATAGCAGGACTTTATGTAATGGGAGAAGGAATTCTATTCTATTCGCTTGTGACGATTCTTTCTGTAGGCTTTGCAACGATGACAATGACCCTCATCCGCTCGATTAACTTCTATAAAAGCATATAAAAAAAAGCCCTTTTTAAGGCTTCTTTTTCATGAAACTGTTTTATCCATACATGTAACCAATCGGTTTTCAATCTCAATTGCTTTTTGTTCGAGATTTTTATCATTCAACAATTTTACAAACTCAGTCGGCTTAGGCATCCCGATCTTTGTCTTATCTTTCTCTGTGTAAAGTACGATCTTACAAGGAAGAAAATAACCCATTAGTTTATTCTCTGCCAATACTTCTTTTGCTTCTTTTGGGTTACACACTTCAAAGATAAGAAAATCATCATTAAAATCTAACCCTTTTTCCTGAAGCTTTTCTTTTACATCAAACTGCCACAAAACACCAAACTGGTCTTCTTTTAAATTTTCCTCTAATTTTAGAGCCGCTTCATCCATTGTCATTGCAGTTTCGACTGTATAATGAAACATTAAAATTCCTCCTTATCAGATAAAGGGATCTCTGCCCAAAAACAGTGTTCAGTTCCGTCCGTTTGAAGACCTATTCTGCCGCCCGCCATGGTTATGATTTCTTTTGCAATCGATAATCCAAGGCCAGATCCTCCCGTCTTCAAGGTTCTAGAAAAATCAGCTCGATAGAACCGTTCAAACACTTTTTCCGAATGGTCAGGGTCAATGAACTGCCCTTTATTATGCCATTCAATTCGATACATCTTCCCTCGTACCGCCCCTATTATCTTTACCCAACTTCCTTCATCATAAAAACATACATTTTCTAACATGATGGACATCACTTGTTTCAAGGCATCTTCACTTGCATAAACGTTTCCTTTCTCGATGTTGGAATCAACGGATATTCCTGCTTTTTCAAATGAAAGATTGAAGCTGTCCAGAGCATCTTCTATGACTTTTTGAACGGGGAGCATCTGGCTTTCTTGATGGAAATTAGTCCAGCCTTCTAGCTGATTAATTTGTTCAGCCATACGAGTTAATCTTTTAGACTCTTTCAGCAATATTCCATAAAGAGCAGGTGTAGGTTCTATAATTCCTGTTTGAAGTCCTTCTAAATATCCGTTCAAGTTTGTTAAAGGTGTTCTTAATTCATGAGAGATATCCTTGAGCATCTGATCTCTTTTTTCATCATTCTTTTTAAGAGTTTGTGCCATATTGTTAAATGCTTCTGAAAGCTTTCCTAACTCGTCTTGACTGGTAACAGGCAATGGTTCAGGAAAGACGCCCTTTTTAATAAAAGCTGCATGTTGAGTCAAATTCTTTAATGGATCGATTAAACGTTTTAAGAATAAAAAATACAAAAGGAAGACAATTGAAAAAGCGATAATACTGATCTGCAAAAAATAAATGTGCAGTTCGCTATTTAAAATCGGGCCGTTAATTTCATAATCATTCACAAGTAAGCATGCATAGTCTTTAATCGCTGAACCTGACCATAACACTACTGCACCTAAAGCCATTGCGTTAATTAAAGCAAGCTTTACAAAAAGACTCATTTGAGTGAATTTAGTACGCCACAAATTGGTACCCCATTCCTCGCACCGTTGTGATAAATGGTTTGCCTGATACTTTGCGCAGCTTTTCTCGTAAATTTGCGACATGAACATCAATTGTTCGGTCTACCACTGCCTTTTCCTGCTTCGGATATAGTTCGTTCAAAAGCTGTTCCCTCGAAAGCACTTGGTTTGAGTGGCGCATGAACATATACAAAAGGCGAAACTCGTGAGGCGTCAGGGAGAGTTTTTCACCTGAAAAATTTGCTTCTCCTTTAAAAGGTTTTAGCGTCAGCCCGTTGAAAGAAATCTTGTTGCATCTATGAGCCGTTCTTCTTAAGACCGCTTCTACACGTGCTACAAGTTCTGCAGGACTGAATGGTTTAGTTACATAATCGTCTGCACCTGCTTTTAGGCCGCTAATTCTATCCTGTTCAGCCGTTTTCGCCGTTACCATGATAATGGGTATCTCGCTCTTTTGTTCCTTTCTGATCCATTCCGTTAATTCTTCTCCACTAACAGAAGGAAGCATTAAGTCCACGACTAAAAAGCATGGATCTATCTTTAAGAAAGTATCCATGGCTTCGCTGCCGTCACTCGCCTCATATGTTTCATAACCTGAATTCTCAAGGTATATTTTTATCAAGTTTCGAATATTAGGATCATCTTCTACGATCATAATCGACTTTCCCTTAAGTTCCATCACAAAACACCCTTTATTTTAAACGTGTTACCATATCAGATAAGAATTCCTCATTCATCGGACCTACAATCTTTTTCTGAATAACTCCTGTTGTATCAATCATATACGTCGTCGGAATCGAAAACGCTTGATACGTTACACCTATATCTCCCGTTTCATCAAGGGGTATAGGGAATGTTAAGCCATAATCATCAACAAAAGTTTGAATGTTTGACTGGTCTTTTTCCATAGTTGTTAAATTAACAGCCAAAATCTCGACATTCATCTTATCCTTATTTTTTTCATAATACTTTTGCATGTGAGGCATTTCAGCCTTACAAGGCGGGCACCAGCTTGCCCATAAATTCAATACTACTTTTTTTCCTTTATAGTCCGATAGCTTGACCTCTTTTCCATCAAGCGTATTCATCGTAAAATCTGGAGCGATATCTCCTTCATTCACACCTGTTTCCCCTGATGGTTCTGCTGTCCCTTGTTCAGGTTCCTGTGTTTCTGATGATGCTTCTGATGAAGTTTCCTGCTGTTGTGCAGTCTTTTCAGCTTCAGCACTTTTTTTATCTTCTTTTAATTGTAAATCATAAAAGGTATATCCCGCTAAACCTAAGATAACAATTATGGCAAAAATATTTTTCTTAAACATGGATGATCTCCCCTCTTACGGTGCCCATGACCAGCTTGAAAGCCATGAACTGATTATTTGCATCTGTCCTGTGAACAACAGCAGTCCCATTCCTAATAAGATAACTCCATTAATTTTTGAAAGCTTGGGTAAAATTTTGCTGATTGATTTTACTGTTTTAAACGAATAAGTAAGTGTAAACGAGATAATTAAAAAAGGTATCCCTAAGCCTAAAGAGTAGATCCAGAGCATAAACATCCCAGAGTATACAGTCTCTGTAGAACCTGCCATTAGCAGAATGGATGATAAAGCCAATCCGACACAAGGCGTCCATCCTGATCCAAAGGCTAAGCCAATCAAGAATGAACTAAACGGATTTGCACTCGGTTTTGAAGAAGAGTTGAAGCTTTTCGTCTTCATTAGAAAATTCAATTGAAGCCAACCTAGCATTTGTAATCCGAAAATTATTATTAATAATCCGCTTACTCTCTCAACCGTTTCACGATACGAGGCAATCAGCTGTCCAATCCAGCTTGCAGAAGCTCCCATAAGTACAAAGATCACACTAAAACCTAGAATGAAAAATAGTGAACGAATCATAACTGTCTGTTTATCAACTAAAACTTTGCCCCCATTGATTGTTCCGCCAGTTAAATGAGCTGTATAAGCGGGAATCAAAGGAAAAATACATGGAGAAAAAAAGGAAAGTACGCCTGCTGTTAAAGCAAAAATAACGGTTACATTCTCCATTTCACCACCTCCTGACTATATTGTGCTTCCCTTTTGTTAAGATTTGATAAAGGTAAAAGATATAGAACAAAAAAGAAGCTGCCAGAAATGAAATATAGTTCGGGAGCATAGTCATAAAGCAAAGAAAGAACACCACCCGAGAGCCCATAAAACGTCCCAATCAACAAGATATTCTTGCTTGTAATCAAGTACCACACAACCATTACAATCATCAGAATCAGAAAAACTTCAGTACCCTCATTTGAAGATCCAAGAGTATGATTCCAAATTAAATACACACCGCTTCCAATCATCCATAACAATACGGTTTGTGATATAAAAGAAATAATAAATTGTGGCTGTTTATAAATTTTCCATATGCTATCCCCAATAAAAAACAAACAAGCCAGCAGAACGCCTTTCGTTCCACCTGTAAAATATAAAAGTGTAAACGGATGTTTAATAGTCTCTAAAGGCTGAAATAAAATAGGACTGAGTTTCCAAATCCATAACGAGTTAATAACACCTGAAAATAACCACTTATATGCCGGTTTGTAATTTCCAGCAATTAAATAATGGCTGATCAGCAGCAAGCCTATTAAAGCAGTTCCCAAGCTTAAAAAGAAGGAAAGCGTCTGTATAGATACAGGCATGTTTCCAATTTGAATAATATCCATATACTCTCACCTCTGTGATCCATTACACACTACAAACATTAAGATTTAATAAAGATATAGAAAAAATCCGCCTGAATATAAGACGGATTTTTTCTTTGCAATTATCCTAAAATATCTAACCAAATCTTAATGGACGTTGCGATAATAAGTGCTGCTAAAATAAATTGAAGGATTTTCGTATTTATTTTTTTACCGAATTGAGCTCCAAGCGGAGACGCAATCAAGCTTGCTACAACCATGATGATAGCCGGCCATAACAATACTTGCCCAGTGGTAATCTTACCGATTGTCGCACCAATAGAAGAAATAAATGTAATAGCAAGTGATGTAGCAATCGTCATGCGAGTTGGTATTTTAAGAACAACGAGCATAATCGGTACAAGTATAAATGCTCCCGCTGCTCCTACGATACCTGCTGCTACCCCTACGATAAATGCCAGTACCGCTGCAAGCCATTTATTAAACGTAACTTGATCTAACGGAATTTCATCGATGCCCTTCTTCGGAATGAGCATCATCACAGCAGCTAATGTTGCCAATACTGCATACACAATATTAATTTGCCCCTCTGACATACCCTGTGATCCATATCCGCCGATGAAACTCCCCAACAGAATAGCTCCACCCATATAAATAATGAGCGTTTTGTTCAAATAGCCTCCTTTACGATAAGCCCAAACTCCACCTATCGTAGCAAAGAATACTTGAACAGCACTTATACCTGAAACTTCATGAGCCGTATATGCTGTGAAGCCTAACATTGCTGGAATATATAGAAGCATTGGATACTTGATAATTGATCCGCCGATTCCTACCATCCCGGATATAAAAGAACCTATAAAGCCAATAAGAAAAATCGTTATTATGAATCCTATTTCCATGACTTCACCTCCCCATGACTGTTTTGATTAGATAAATAAGTTGATTTTTGATTCATCTGCATCAGCAAGATATGAAGCTACACCTGCATAGTCTAAACCATCGATAAGTTCATCTTGCGTAATCCCCATAACATCCATTGACATTGTACAAGCAACCATTTTCACATCCAGGTCTTGAGCCATTTCAATTAATTCTTTTAACGTCACGATGTTTTTCTTTTTCATCGTATACTTCATCATCTTTCCGCCTAGACCGCCATAGTTCATTTTAGAAATACCAAGCTTTTCAGGTCCTCTTGGCATCATTTTTGCAAACATTTTATCCATGAATGTTTTCTTCACATTTACGTATTCTTCTTTTCTTAAGATGTTTAATCCCCAGAAAGTGAAGAACATTGTTACTTGTTTCCCCATAGCAGCTGCTCCTGTTGCGATAATAAAACTTGCCATCGCTTTATCAAGGTCACCGCTGAATACGACCATTGTTGATTTATCTTGTGTTTGTTGTTCCATTATAAAATCTCCTCCTCATAATTAACCCCTAGATTTACATGTCATAAGGAGGCATGTGAACATACCCCCTCATGCATGATTAACCTTTTTGAATATAGAATTTGAATACGCCGTCTTCTTCTTTGTGTTCTAACAATTCATGACCAGATGATTTTGACCAAGCTGATAAGTCGTTTACTGCACCTTTATCAGTTGCAAGTACTTCCAAGATATCTCCGCTAGAAATAGTATCCATAGCTTTTTTTGTTTTTACGATTGGCATTGGGCAAGATAACCCTTTTGTATCTAAAGTTTGTTTTACGTTCATTTGAAGAACCTCCTAGTAATTTAAGTTTTATTTATTCAGTGATCGCACAGCGGTTTGGACCAATTTCCATATCGCGCTGTTCATCAGTTGATGGATCGATTTTACCCATGTTCGTTTCACGAATTTCTTGATATGCGTTTGGCTGAGGCGGTAAGTTTTCTGTTACAGCCTTACGGAACTCATCTTCACTCTTAATGTTTAATCCTTCGTTCTTTTCAAATAGCTCTCCTAGAGGAGCTTGAACAGCACCCTTTTCATCAAGTTCGCTGATTTTACCAAAGTGAGCTGGCAATACCACTAGATCTTTTGAAAGATTGTTGTATTTGTTGTATAAAGAATCACGCAGATCACTCACCCAGTCCTCAGCTTTACCAGCAAGGTCTGGACGTCCGATTGAATCCACAAATAGAATATCTCCAGATAGCAAGTATTGTCCGTCAACGATCATAGACGTACTTCCAATCGTATGACCTGGTGTATATAGCGGTTGAATTTCAATCTTTGTATTACCGATCGAAATGTCTTTGCCTTCTTCTAATGCTTCATAAGAGAACGTTACTTCTTCAGCATCTTTTGGAGGCAGCCAGTACGTTGCGTTCGTTTTTTCCGCAAGACGGCGTCCGCCAGAAATGTGGTCAGCATGAAGGTGAGTATCAATCATGTGCTTAACTTCAATATTATGTTCTTTAGTAAAATCTTCGTAAGCTTCAATCGTACGAGCGGAATCAATGATTGCCGCTTCACCGTTTGATTCTACGAGATATGAAAGGCAGCCTTTACCGATTCGGTTGAATTGATAGATAGAGCCTCCATCCTTTAAGTCGCCGATCTTCACAGGCATCAAGTATTCGCTCCAGGCTTTCATACCGCCTTCAAGGTAATACACATCTTTAATACCTGCTTCATCAAGCATCTCTGCTACCATTACAGAAGATCCTTCTTTCGCACAGACAACTAATACTTCTTCTTTTGGAAGGTGTTCTAATACATCTTCTACACCATCAATTAGATCGAAATAAGGACGGTTGATCGACTCAATTCCTTTTCCTTCGATTTTCCAGTCTTTAAAATCACTTTCATTACGAACGTCTAGAATAAACATTTTGCCTTCTACAACACGTTTTGCTACTTCTTTAGCTGATAATGCTTTAACCATTTAAATACCTCCCCAGGTATAATTTGTTTTAAAATTTTTAATTAGAATTAAAATGTTAATGTCATGTTTGCATCTTTTGCGAAATCTAAGAACATCATTGCTCCGCCAACATCAATTCCGTCGATAAAGTCTTCTTTTTTCAGATTCATAACATCCATCGTCATTTGACAAGCGATGATCTTAACGCCCATTTCTACAGCCATTTCAACCAGTTCCGGGATTGAAGGAACATTTGCTGCTTTAAATCCTTCAGCAATATTTTCTTTTCCTGCTGGCAGCGGCAAGTTTTTATAGCCCTCTTTATGAATTAAGTTCAGACCTTCAAATGTGAAGAAAATCGTTACTTCATAATCTGCAGATGCGGCAGCTGTTGCGATGTTGAATACCTTGTATGCATCAAAAGCACTTCCGTTACTTGCGATAATTGCAGTTTTGTTAGCCATTATTGATTTCCTCCTTCAGTTGTTCCAGTCCATTCTGACATTCCTGGCAATACATTTTTCACACGCTCAAAACCTTTTTCAGATAAAACTTGAGCAGCCATATCACTTCTTGAGCCAGTACGGCAAATCACATGGATTTCTTTGTTTTTATCAAGTGTGTCTAATTTGCTTTCAAGTTCTCCTAAAGGAATAGATACTGCCCCAGGTATACGTTTGAACTCATATTCTGCAGGTTCTCTAACATCAAGCAGAATCATGTCTTCTTTATTCTCAGCCAAAGCTTTTTCTAATTCATCGTTTTGAATCGTATGCTCAAACTTAGCTGCTTCTTTTACTTCACCAGGGTTCGCTTTTCTTAAATAATGCTTAAGAACATCCCCATCTTCTTTTGTACCTAGATATTGGTTTCCTGTGTTTCTAGCCCACCCTTGAATATCAGCCAATGAACCTTTATCTGTTGCCTGAACTTCAATGACCTGACCTGCTTCAAGCTGGTCCATTGCTTTCTTCGTACGTACGATTGGCAATGGACAAGATAATCCCTTACAATCTAAAACTTGATCTACTTTAATACTCATTTATTCAAACCTCCACATAGTCTTTATTTTGTTTCGTTGTTCCAACTAAGCATGCCGCCAGTCATGTTAATGACTCTAAAATTGTTAGCAGTTAGAACACTGCAAGCTTTCTCGCTTCGTTTTCCAGAGCGGCAAACCATAATGTATTCTTTTGCTGCATCCAATTCGTTCAATCGATAAGGAATCTCCCCAAGCGGTATATGCTTAGCATCTGGGATCATGCCTTGTGCAACTTCATCGTTTTCACGAACATCAATGATGTTTAACTGATTTCCTTCTTTCATTAAACGTTTTACTTCTTGTGGTTCAATTGTTTTAAAAGACACCGTTTATTATCCCCTCTCTTAAAGAATGTATGATACGTAATACTTATACCCGTACAGGTATATTAAAAACTAAAAAAATTTAGCACGATCCAATATTATTACTTCTAACACACAGTTGCTTGATAAAAAATATTTGGTTTAAATCAATGATTGCATCTTTCATGAATGGTTCTATAACTGGATCAATAGCTATTTCAATATCATTTAACATAATGACAATATCTTGTTTATGTGACCCATCCAGGGCAACACCTATTCGGGGTCCGCCTCAGCCAAAGCCAGCCTTAAATATTCTTACTCTATATGGAGCAACAGATTTTCCATGAATGTACTCAATTGCTTTTTCCGTAATATTCAAACTGTCACCTCCACTTCATAAATACCCATAGGGGTATATTAAACGACAAAAGAGAATCTGTCAACAGACGATGCTTATGACAGATATTAGCGGCTCTTTACAAGAAGCTGAACGGCTTCTTTAACCAGATCGGAGTTCATTTCTTCTCCGCTTTCCATTTGATCACGCAAGCATTGTTCAAGATTCGTGCCGACAATTAATCCAATCGTACGATCAATAGCAGTTCGTGAAGCAGAAAGCTGTGTAATAACGGCTTTACAATCTTGCTCTTCTTCTAACATACGCAGCACTCCGCGTATTTGACCCTCAATTCTTTTTAGACGATTTTTCATTTCTTGTGTGTATTCCAAATCAGCACCTCCTCTTCATGAAATACCTATAGGGGTATACTACACCTGTTTTAATAACTTGTCAACTAGGAGAAAAAAAGGCTGAGAGACATTTGCCTTTCAGCCATTCGTCCTTTTTATTGTGCCACTTTTTGCATTCTTTCATGAACCAAATCCATAACGGCTTTTTTCAAGTTCAATAAGGTATTGTTAGCTTTTTCATTCGTATCGGCTTGAACACCAAAATAAAACTTCACTTTCGGCTCTGTCCCTGACGGCCTTACGCAGAACCAAGAACCATCTGACAATTGATATTTAAGTACATTGGATTTCGGAAGATGAATGTCATTACTTTCATTCTTCTCTACATTATATTGAATGCTTGCTTTGTAATCCTCTGAAATCACTAATTTCTGGCCATTGATCTCAAGTGGCATGTCAGCTCTGAAGCCTGCCAGTAGACCCTCGATTTGTTCTGCACCAGACTTACCTTTTAATGTGAGAGACTCAAGATCCTCTTTGTAGAATCCGTGCTTTTCATAAACATCTGTTAACGCATCAAAAAGTGTTTTCCCTTGTTTTTTGTAATAAGCAGCCATTTCTGCTCCCATTAAACATGCTTGAACAGCGTCCTTGTCGCGCACGAAGTCTCCGATTAAAGAACCATAACTTTCTTCATATCCGAAAATAAAAGTATGTTTTCCGTTCTTTTCGTATTCTTTAATTTTTTCACCAATAAATTTAAAACCTGTCAGGGTATCTTCACACGTTAATCCGTAAGATTCAGCAATCACTCGCCCTAGTTCGGAAGTTACGATTGTTTTGAAGACGATTCCCTTGGAACAAAGACTGCCTTTCTCATTACGTTGAGAAAGAATGTACTCAATCATAAGTGCACCAGTCTGATTCCCCGTTAAAATCTCATACTCACCAGAACTGTTTTTTGCCGCAATCCCTACTCTGTCTGCATCTGGATCTGTAGCCATCAAGATATCAGCATTAACTTCTTTCCCATACTTAATAGCTAGTTCAAATGCAGCATGCTCTTCAGGGTTTGGAGATTTAACTGTAGTGAAGTTTGGATCTGGCTGTTCCTGTTCTTTTACTACCGTTACGTTTGTAAATCCTAACTGCTCCAAACCTTTTCTTACAGGTATGTTTGCCGTCCCATGAAGTGGCGTAAAAACAATGCTCAAGTCGTTCATTTCTTTGATCACTTCACGGTTCAAGCTGATTTTTGTTAGCTGTTCCATGTATGCTTTGTCGATCTCTTCACCAACAACTTGGATCAAGCCGATGTTCTTTAGCTCTTCTTCTGGCTTAACTTGTATAGATAGCTCATCTTCAACAGCGTTTACCTTTTCAATAACTTCATCAGCCTCTTTTGGAGGCAGCTGTCCTCCGTCTGGACCATATACTTTGTAACCGTTATATTCCGGAGGGTTGTGGCTTGCTGTAACAACAATACCGCTATACGCTTTTAAATATCTAACAGCAAAAGATAATTCAGGAGTTGGTCTTAAGCTTTCAAATACATAAGCTTGAATTCCTTGTGATGCAAATGTCTTAGCAGCTTCCATAGCGAATTCAGGGGATTGATGTCTCGAATCATAAGCGATTACAACTCCGCGCTTTTTTGCTTTCTCCCCTTGCTCTTCGATAAAGTGAGCGAGTCCTAATGATGCTTTTCGAACTGTATATGTGTTCATTCTGTTTGTACCTGGTCCGATTTCCCCGCGCATACCACCAGTGCCAAACTCTAGGTTTTTATAAAAGCAGTCTTCAAGTGCAGTCCTGTTTTCTTTCATTCCTTCTAATGCAGTTTGTAATGGCTGTTCCAGTTTTTCATTTTGTATCCACTTTTCATAAGTTGTCTCCCAGGACATAGTACTGCCTCCTTCTAGTTTATAAAAATTATGTATGTTGATTTTTATTTAGTTTCGATATGAATCGAGTTATTCCTGCCATATCTATTAAATACGGCCTTTATTATACCGCTTTCAGCATAAAAATAAAACCTGCCGAGATCAGCTTACGTTTATTTGACATGATTCACGATATTTCCCGAGAAATAGAAAAAAAGCGGCAAGCATCATTTGCTTTACCGCTTTCCTTTTATTATTTACTTTTATCTTTTTGAACAACACTATACAGATCTAATCGTCTATCTCTGAGAAGAGTTACACTACCTGTTTTACGCTGTCTTCTTAAAATCTCTAGGTCAACATCGCCTACTACAACCGTTTCAATGTTCGGATGACATTCCCCTACGATTCCGTCTCTTGGGAATGAGAAATCGGACGGTGTGAAGATACCTGACTGGGCATACTGAATGTCCATGTTCTCCACTTGTGATAAGTTACCTACTGTTCCTGCAATTGCAGTATAAATTTCATTTTCAATCGCACGGGCTTGCGAACAATAGCGGACACGGAGGTATCCTTGGCGATCTTCTGTACAGAAAGGTGTAAAGATGATCTTTGCCCCTTGATCTGTCACGATACGTGAAAGCTCTGGGAATTCGATATCATAGCAGATCAAAATTGCAACCTTACCGCAATCTGTATCAAATACTTGAACTTTATCTCCTGCCGTTATTCCCCACCATTTACGTTCGTTTGGTGTTATATGAATTTTATACTGCTTATCAATCGTACCATCACGTCTGAACAAGTAAGCAACATTGTAGATATCTCCATCTTCTTCAACGAAATGGGATCCCCCGATAATATTTACGTTGTACCGTACTGCAAGGTTCGTAAATAGTTCAATGTACTGCTCTGTAAACTCTGTCAGCTTTCGAATCGCTAAGCTAGGACTCTTTTCTTCACAGAACGATAGCAGTTGTGTTGTAAGGAGTTCAGGGAAAACCGCAAAATCTGACCCTTGATCTGAAGCAACATCTGTATAATATTCTACTTGGGTAGCAAAATCCTCAAATGATTCGATGGTCTTCATCATGTACTGAATGGTCGTAATTCGAACCGGTTCACTCGTCTTAAAGTGCTTCTTCGTTTTATTAGGAATATAATCAACGTTGTTCCATTCCATAAGCGTTGCATATGCGTTAGATTGTTTGTCATCTGGAAGATAGCTTTTATTCAAACGCATAACGGTGAAGCCATTCATTAGCTGAAAGGTTAATACAGGGTCGTAAATGTTATGTTGAATGACTTCTCTCACATATTCTCTCGGTGTCATTTCCTTAGAATGCTTATGGTAGTTTGGAATTCTTCCACCAAGAATGATACTTTTAAGATTTTTTTGTTCTGCCAGCTCTTTTCGTGCCTCATATAGACGAGCACCAATCTTCATTCGCCGATATTCAGGATGAACCATAACTTCAATGCCATATAAATTAAAACCTTCAGGATCGTGATTTGTAATGTAGCCCTTGTCTGTAATCTCGTCCCACGTATGCTTATCATCATACTCATCGAAGTTCAGCATTAAGCTTGAGCAGCTCCCAACAATCTTTCCTTCATACGTTACGCAAAACTGGCCCTCTGGGAAAATACGAAGATGACTCTCTAATTGATCGCGTTCCCAAGGCTCCATATTATTAGGAAAACAAATTTGCTGAAGCTTTAAAATCTCATCTATATCCTCAAACTCAATGTTTCGCAGTTCTATCTTTTTCTCAAATTTTGATACATCAATCTCACTCATGCTATCCACTCCTCTAACCTGCTTCTAATCATTACTTCCAACTTTTCATCCGTTCATAGAGTGAGCCTGTAAATAATTCAAGCTCATTGCCATCAGGATCTGTGAAGCTGACCGTCATTCCTCCGCCTCTTTCTAAAGGCCCTCTTGTGATGTGTACTTTGTTTTCTTTAAGCTGTTTTACTGCTCTTGGGAACTTCTCTTCTTTAATTGAAAAAGCAACATGATCTACACCGGTTTGATCTTTATTCATAGGTTTTGCATTTTTGATTTCAAGTAAACATATCCACGTTCCGCAGAAATCCAAGTATACATCTGTATTCCCTTTATGAATGATTTTAGCACCTAAAATACCTCTATAAAATTCAACAGATTTCAGTAAGTCTGAAACCCTTAAGGTAATATGGTTAATTCCACATACTTCGATCATATTACTTATCTGTTTTCTCAGCTTGCTCAATAAGTACTGTCAGTTTCATCTCTGCAATAGATTCCATCTGATGATCCACTTCGCTAAAGGTCATATGCTTTGTTACGGGATTTGGAATCGCCACGCAATAAAGTCCCGCTTTTTTAGCAGCAACTGATCCATTTACAGAGTCTTCAAAAGCGATGGCTTCATTTGGTTGTACGCCTAACGCTTTAACTGCCTCAATATAAAGGGCAGGGTCAGGTTTAACGTGGGCAACATCATCTGCCGTTTTAATCACTTCAAAATGATGCATTAAACCACTTCTCCCAAGATGCTCTTCTACCCATTTTCTTGTTGAACTAGAGGCAAGTCCAATCTTTAATCCAAGCTCTTTTGCAGCTTCAAGATAATCCTCTATACCTGGCAAAGGCTTTTGCTCTGAGATTAGGGTCAGAGCCCGTTCTGTTTTCTTTGCTCTTAGCTTGTCATGATCTAACTTCTTGTTGATCTGCCTCTCTAAATATTCGTACGGATTAAATTCAGAATGGGTACCGATACACTCTCCCCAAACTTCTAAAGGCAGGTCGCTTCCATGTTCTTGATACATTTCTTGAAAAGCATTGTAATGCTGAGTTTCTGTATCAAGGATTGTTCCATCAAAATCAAATACAAGTGCTTTGATCACGGTAACCCCATCCCATCTTTATGCGTTTTATCCTATTTTCTTAAACTTTTCATAAAGACGCAAGAAAACTGGTTTCTTAAGGCTGTTATGACCTACTACTATCAATGAAGTCTCCATTAGTGAAGCACATTTGTTCTAAACATAATCTTTTTTCCATTGCTTGTTGCGATTATGGCACCAAGCTGATCAGTGCGATATACCGTCATGTTCCGGTTATCTAACCGATACAACACTTCTTTTGATGGAAATTGATAGGGGTTATTACGTCCGACCGATATAACTGCTGTTTTAGCTTTTACTTTTTTCAAAAATTCCATGGTTGTACCTGTATTAGCCCCATGGTGTCCTAATTTGATAACATCCGCTTTATAGCCGCCCCGGCTTAGGATCTCTCTTTCTTCCTCAGCTCCTGCATCTGCCATCAATAGAAAATTCTTTTTGCCATGCTTAATTTTTATCACCGCTGAGTAATCATTGATGTGTTTGTAATACGAGCCTTTTGGTGCCAACATTTCAACTTTCACAGAAAAACCCATCTTGAAATTAACTCCTGCTTTCGCTCGATCAACAGGAATTTGTTTTTCGTTTATCACTCGAAAAAGATCATGGTAATATTTTGTATCGTACGGAAGGTTCGGCATGTACAAAACACTGACTGGGAACTCGCGAATGACATCATCCAATGATCCGATATGGTCATGATGAGGATGAGTTGCGACAACAATATCAAGGTGAGTCACACCTTCCCTCTTTAAGTACGTGATAATCTTTTCCGCATCATGTTCATCTCCACCATCGATCAGCATGGTTTGGCCATTGGGAGCTTGAATCAGTATACAATCAGCTTGCCCTACATCTAAAAAGTGGATGGTTAGCGGATCAAACCAGTCTGCATGAGCCTTTTGCGGCACTGCCACCAATATCAGCAGCACGCTTAAACAGAACGCTGCTAACCTTGTAGTTATTTTCAAATCTCACACCCCTTAAAATTTATTTTTCGTCCATAAAACATATCCTTAGTTATATGTAATTCTGCTGGTTTCAACAACAAAACCCGCTATCCAATACATGGATGCGGGTGTTTTGTTTTGATTTCAAAAGCTCTTTTTAGAATGTTTCTTAGAATGCTACCTGAGAGCTCTCTTCTAAAAGATGGCTGCTATTGAGCCCTTTTTGATTATTTCTTCATTGAAAAGTTGATCGGAGTGTAAGATGCGAGACTCCTGCGGGACAGGCGGGCAGGTGAGACACTTAAGAGTGAAACGTCCGAATGTGGCTCACCGCCTGCCCCGCGGAAAGCGAGCATCTGAAACGGAGATCAACTACCTTCATCACCGACAGTGGTACTAATTAAACACCCACTTCATTCTTCTTAAAAAAGCTCTTCATGGCATGATAAACATCGGCTTTCTCTTTTAAAATATAATGGCTAAACTTCGGATTATCCATATTCTTATACACACTCATCAAAGTGGAGTGGCGGTTATATGCATTTACTTCCCCATAACCAAACATGTTGGAATGTTCCATAATCTGCTGAACGAGCTTCACACACCTTGCGTTATCACTCGTTAAGTTATCACCATCCGAAAAGTGAAACGGATAGATATTATAACGGCTTGAAGAATATTTCGTCTCGATGAGTTCAAGAGCTTTCCGATATGCAGAAGAACAAATCGTTCCCCCGCTTTCTCCTTTATTAAAGAAGTCCTCTTCAGAAACAACTTTTGCTTCTGTATGGTGAGCGATAAACTCAATCTCTACTTTTTCATACTTCGAACGCAGAAAACGTGTCATCCAGAAAAAGAAACTTCGTGCCATATACTTCTCCCAAATTCCCATCGATCCAGATGTATCCATCATAGCCAATACAACAGCCTTGGATTCGGGTTTTATGACTTCGTTCCATGTTTTAAAACGAAGATCGTCATTATGAATAGGTGCTACACTCGGCTTACCGACTAACGCATTTCGTTTAAACGCAGTTAAGATGGTCCTCTTTTTGTCTACGTTACCCATAAGTCCTTTTTTTCGAACATCGTTAAACTCGATCTTTTCTAACACGATTTGATCTTGTTCTTTTTGTTTAAGGTCCGGCAGTTCTAATTCTTTAAAAAGCATCTCTTCCAATTCTAATATCGAGACCTCTGCTTCTGCATAATCTACACCTGGTTTATCGCCTGCTGGTCCTTTTCCTTTTCCAGCCCCGCTTTGTCCGGCACGTCCATCTCTGGCTACTACATCCCCCACCTGGCTATCTCCGTCACCTTGGCCTACGTGCTTGTTTTTGTCGTAGTTGTATCGGATTTTGTATTCATCCATTGAACGGATTGGAATCTTAATAACATCACGTCCGTTGGATAAAATGATATTCTCTTCGCTTATCAAATCCGGCAAGTTGTTTTTAATGGCTTCCTGCACTTTTTCCATATGCCTTTGATGATCTTGATATCCTTTTCGGTGGAGGGACCAGTTTTCCTGAGACACAACAAAATTGTTCTTATCCGGTTCACTCATTGCTAATCCCCCTCTAGAGCAGCAAGATGCAATGCTGCTTTTTCTTGATCAACCCAGGACATATCCTGTATTTATGAATCAGCTTTTATCAGAAAAAAAGGGTTGGTTACTCTATCATATGCACGTACTCCTTATAATTGCTAAACTTTCACGATAAAAAAAGCCCTCTTTTCTATAAAAGAAAAGATGGCCTGTTTTGTTATTTGTTGTATTCCTTTTTGTCGTGCTGCTGGGGATCTGGCGTTTTCCCGCTCTTACGCACTTCTTCGTTCGTTGAAACATGTTCCATTACTTTGCCATGTTCCTTCATTTCTTCAAAGTTAGAAGCCATTGAACTATTTTTTCGTTTTGGTTCATTATTTTGTTTTGTCATAGGGATTCACCTCTTAAAGAAAATTTTCCCCATTTATTCCTTTTTAAAACCATTAAAAACTTTCATCTCATCAACTGGCCAATAACGGATATTTGCTTCGCCTACAATATCTTTCATTTCCACAAAGCCAATATGGCGGCTGTCGATACTATGCAGCCTGTTATCGCCCAGTACGAAGATCTTGCCTTTTGGAACAGTGTCATGTCCTGTAATTTCTTCGAGTGTGAAGTTCCCAGTCAATGTCCGATTGCCAGCAAACCGTTTAAATTCTTGCAAGTAAGGTTCAGCTACTGCCTTGTTGTTGATATACAGTTTGTCATCTTTATACGCAATATGATCTCCGGGCAGACCGATTACTCGTTTTATATAATCCTCTTTCGGGTTTGCCTTAAACACAATAAGGTCGAACCGTTCTGGATTTCCGATTTCATAGCCAATCTTATTGATGATCAGCCGATTTCCATTTTGAATCGTAGGCATCATCGACTCACCGTATACAACATATTGTTCAATTAGAAACTTTTTTATAATAATAGCAAGAATAAGTGCAACTCCAATTGCTTTAATCCAATCTACTAATCCGTTTCTTTCTTTTCGAGCCGAGCTCATACAGCTCACTTCCTTTAGTTAGCTTATTAGTATCAATTTACCATTTTTAAATAAGTAAATACAAGTTCAATTATTTTTATCATAAACATGATGGTCAATTTCCTTTGAGAATTTGTTTAGTTTTCCCCATTTTTTTGTAAAAAAACACACCCTGACAACCTTTTATCGTGTCCAGGGTGTGTTTTGCTATTTTATCGGTTCAACAAACTTCCTACATATCTTAGTAGTTCATTGGCACTAGTTGAATTGTAGCCATGCTCATCAACCAACCGTGCGATAACTTCATTAATCTTTTTCAGTTGTGACTCATCAGGCGTTTTAGACGATGTTGTAATTTTTACAACATCTTTAAGATCAGCAAATAATTTCTTCTGAATCGCTTCTCTTAGGCGCTCATGAGAATTATAGTCGAATTTCTTTCCTTTTCTTGCATATGCCGAAATTCGAATAAGTATTTCTTCTCGGAACGCTTTTTTGGCATTCTCTGAAATCCCGATCTGTTCTTCAATCGATCTCATTAACTTTTCATCAGGACTCATCTCTTCACCAGTAAGCGGATCACGAAGCTTATTTTTATTGCAATACGCCTCAACGTTATCGAGGTAATTGTCCATAAGCGTTTTTGCAGACTCTTCATACGAGTAAACAAACGCTTTTTGTACTTCCTTCTTCGCAATATCATCGTACTCTTTACGAGCTGCCGAGATAAAGTTAATAAACCTCTCTTTATCTTCCTTCGATATGGATGCATGATGATCAAGCCCGTCTTTTAATGAACGCAGAACATCTAACGCGTTGATAGAAGGTGACTCTTTACGAATAATGGCTGAAGAAATACGGTTAATCACATACCTTGGATCGATACCTGACATGCCTTCATCCGAAAATTCTTTCTTCAATTCTTCAAGATCCACATGATTGAACCCTTCAACTATTTCCCCATCATACAATCTCATCTTCTTCAACAGATCCATTCCTTGTTTCTTTGAATCTTTTAATCGCGTCAATACTGAGAAGGTCGCTGCTACCCTTAACGCGTGAGGTGCAATGTGAACATGCGACATGTCACTCTCAGAGATCATTTTTGCATAAATCTTTTCTTCTTCTGAAACTTTTAAATTATATGGAACACCCATCACGATAATTCTGGAATGCAGCGCCTCATTTTTCTTGTTAGCGATAAAGGATCTGTACTCCGATTCATTGGTATGAGCTACGATAAGCTCATCAGCCGAAATCAGTGCGAAACGACCCGCCTTAAAGTTACCTTCTTGTGTGAGTGAAAGAAGGTGCCATAAGAACTTCTCATCACACTTCAGCATTTCTTGAAACTCCATCATCCCTCGGTTCGCTTTGTTCAGCTCACCATCGAAACGATAAGCACGAGGATCAGATTCAGATCCATATTCAGCAATCGTTGAGAAGTCGATACTTCCCGTTAAATCAGCGATATCCTGTGACTTCGGATCAGATGGACTGAACGTTCCGATTCCAGTTCGCTTGTCTTCAGAGAAAAAGACGCGCTCTACCATTACATCTTCAATGCGATTATCATACTCATGTTCAAGCCTCATCGTATTTAACGGTGACAAGCTTCCTTCAACACGAATGCCATAATCATTATAAAACTCTTTTCTCAGGTGCTGCGGAATGAGATGAAGCGGATCTTCATGCATCGGACAACCTTTGATCGCATAAACCGCTCCCGCAGGAGTTTTTGTGTATTGCTCCAATCCTCTTTTTAACATCGTAACTAAAGTGGATTTACCACCGGATACTGGCCCCATTAACAACAATATACGTTTACGGACATCAAGGCGTTTAGCGGCAGGATGAAAATACTCTTCAACAAGTCTTTCAATCGATTCTTCTAAACCAAAAATTTGATCGCTGAAAAAATGATACACCTTTTGACCATTCTTTTCTGAAATTCCAGCATCTTTGATCATGTTGTATACTCTTGAATGCGCAGACTGGGCAACAAATGGCCGATCTCGTAAAATATCAAGGTATTCAGCGAAGGTACCTTCCCAGGCTAAACGCTGTTCTTCTTCACGATGCAGTTGGATTCTCGATAAAATATCCATGAGTACCTCCTTGATTGTATTGGCTCCATCAAGTGTTAATCTACTCTATGCGGGGATGTCCGTAATCATTCTGTTTGAATAGTGATTTTTTATTTTAAAAACGAAGAAATTCTATTATCCCTTTCATGGTAAAATATGTTTATCATTGTGATTTGAAACGGAGAAAGTATTATGAACCAAAAGCTTGGCCTTGTCGCGGTGCTCTTTTTACTAAGTGTCGTGTTCTTTTCATTTGTTGGTTTAAGAAATGAATTCGAAAACTATATTCCGTTTCAAAAAGCTGTTCAAACGCTCGCTAAGGTAGAAAGTATTAACCTTGATGAGAACAGTCGTCTTCTCGACCAAAACGGAAACCTTCTTTTCGAATTCAGAGGTGAAGAAAGCCGTATTTATTTGTCTTATAAACAAATTCCCGAATATATCCGCCAAGCGTTTATCGCTACAGAAGATCAATACTTCTTACAGCATCACGGTATAGACGGGAAAGCGATTGCTCGCGCATTTATAGCCAACTCAACAGACGGCGGCATCCAGCAAGGCGGCAGCACGATTACACAGCAGCTATCCCGCAATCTCTTTTTAACACATGAACGTACATATGACAGGAAACTAAAAGAATTACTAATCTCTTACCGAATTGAACAACAGCTAACAAAAGAGGAGATCCTCGAGCTTTATATAAATACCATCTATTTTCAAAACGGTGTGTACGGTATTGAGAAAGCGAGCCGTTATTACTTTAGTAAACCTGCTGGGAAGCTTACATTAGGGGAATCCGCACTGCTTGCAGCAATTCCAAATAATCCGGAACTATATAATCCCCTAACAAAGCTCAACAACACACAGAAACGGCAAAAATGGATTTTAGATAAAATGAAAGAACAAAAGTTTATTGATGAAGAATTGCATGGTGCAGCTGTTAAACAACCGATTAAAATAAATGTTTCACAGCAGGTTGCTCCCTTCCCTGAAGTAGTTGGTTACGTAAAAGAGGAACTGCTAAGCTTGCTGGCTGGAGCTCCAAGTAATAAGGGATTAACAGCGGATGCCCTTGTCCGTAAACGAGATGAACTGTTGCGAAGCGGTGTTGTTGTTGAAACGTCATTAGATTCCAGACTGCAAAAAGAAGCTTTGCAGGCTGTTAATAGCCGTTTGCCTTTTAAAGGAGTGGAAGGATCCGCCGTTGTTGTGGATCATGCTTCAAAACAAATTGTTGCCATGATTGGGGGAAAGAATGTCGGGTTAGAAGAATTTAACCGCACCTATCAAGCGAAGCGTCAGCCTGGATCTTCCATAAAGCCACTCCTCGCCTATGGGCCTTATGTTGATGTGTTTGGCGCAAAACCGCATTCACTTATTTCTGCAGCGAAGATCTGTGAAGGTAATTATTGTCCAAACAACTACGGCGGGGCTTCTTACGGGACTGTCTCATTAAAAAAAGCGATGGCAAGTTCAATAAATACAGCAGCTGTCCGAGCACTAAAGAAAACAGGTGTTGAAAAAGCTTTTTCTTATTTAGATTCCTTTGGATTTTCGTCTGTTATGCGAGAAGATCATCAGCTTGCAAGTGCACTCGGCGGTTTTACCAGTGGCTTTTCCCCGCTCGAACTGACTAGTGCATATACGACTTTCGGTTCTAACGGAACTTATATTAAACCTAGATTGATAACTTCTGTTAAGGATAAGAGCGGAGAGGTTTTGTATAAATGGGACGATCAGCCTGTTATAGTGTGGAGTGAGAAGACAAACACCGTTATGCGGGAGATGCTTGAAGGAGTTACGCTTTCTGGAACAGCAAGGGATGCTCGTTTTTCAGGTTCAGCCTATATTGGCGGAAAGACAGGCACTACAAACGATGTGAAAGATCTTTGGTTTGTAGGGCTGACAGATCGATATACGGCTGGAGTTTGGGTGGGCCGGGATAAACCGAGCAGCCTTCGATTTATTGAGGGATTGTCACCGGAAGTGATGATTTGGCGAGATATTATGATAAAAGCACATCAGAAATGAATGAAGAACCCTGTCACTTATTGAGCGACAGGGTTTTTAGCTGGTACTTGGGTACTTATTATACGGCAAATTAAAGAAATCTAGGGTAATCCCGCGAGTTTCCAAATTAATTCCGCGAGATCTTGAGTAAATACCGCGAAAAATAGCAATAATCCCGCGAGTTTTTATGATATACCCGCGAGTCTGCCAATAGGACAATTCGGGGCTATGTAATCGCCGCAACGAATGCATTATAAAGACGCATCACCGTATAAACAACGAGCAGAATGAAGCCTGTCCAAAAGAACAAATGCATAAATACCATGCCGATGATGCCCACTGTGGTTAAACTCCCGCCGATTCTCAATAAAAGATAAAAGAAGTACACTAGTGATGCTGCAACAAACACGATACATATAAGCAGCACAGAGTGGTTCAAAATAATGGCAAGCATACCGCCAGCAAAAAAGAACCATCCCCCGCCCTTTCCTTGCTGAAGAAGAGTCCCTTCCGAATCACTCGAAAAAAAGAACAAACTTAAGTGAGTCAATGTATCGGATAATAGTTTCAGAGCGGCAAACCCCATAAAGAACAATAAAAATAAGCAAAAGCCGACAGATAGGTGAATCACATGATCTTTAAACAGCTCCTGCATTCCTTGATAAACCCCAAAGTATTTTAGCTTATCGATTAAAAGTCTTTCAAAATAAATGGCAAAACTAGAGCTGAACAGGATAATAGAAAACAGAGGAAGATACCCTGTCATATAAACGTTTTTCTTCATTAGCGCAACACGAATCCCCTCAAAATGTTAAATCTTCGCAGAAATGCATTCCCATGAAAACCGTTTTCATTTATAATGAGTAGAGAGAATGGAAAGAATAAGACTACTTTCAAAGGAGGAGTTCAAATGGATTTTATCCTCATCCTACTCGTGATGCTCGCCTTCCTGACTGCCATCTTTACAGCAGGCTACAACGATCGTCCTGGAAAAAACTAATCCATGTACATATGGAAGTAAAAACGTCCCTTTTCATACAAGGACGTTTTTTTATTTTGTTCTTTTTCGAAAAGAATACTGTTGTCGCTCATTGTGTTTGTTCATTCTCTTCATTGAAAAGTTGACAGGAGTGCAAGGTGTGAGACTCCTGCGGGACAGGCGGGCAGGTGAGACACTTAAGAGTGAAACGTACAAATGTGGCTCACCACCTGCCCCGCGGAAAGCGAACACCTGGAACGGAAGTCAACTACTTTCAAAAGCAACACGGTTTACAAAATAATTCCACAGCTCTTTTATTTCAACTCTCCAAAACTTTGCTGGCGCAGAGCTTCATAGATTAAGATCGCTGCTGTATTCGATAAGTTTAATGAACGAATATGTTCATTCATTGGAATGCGCAAACATCTTTCCATGTTCGCATCAATCACTTCTCTAGGAAGTCCCTTCGTTTCTTTTCCAAAAACAAAAAAGACATCCTTCTCTGAATCTGAGTAATCAAAATCTGAGTATGTTTGTTCACCAAATTTGGTTATATAATAAAACTCACCGTCTGGATATTCACTATAAAAGGCATCCAAAGAATCATGATGAAACAATTTTACATGCTCCCAATAATCAAGTCCGGCACGCTTTAAGTATTTGTCTTCCAAAGAAAAACCGAGTGGATGAATCAAATGCAAGTGTACGCCGGTCCCAGCACATGTACGTGCAATATTTCCTGTATTTGCAGGAATTAACGGTTCAAATAATACAACATGTATAGCCAAAAAGCTCACCTCAAAAACAATATTCCAACAAGTACTTATTATAGCACTTTTTTAGGAATATCACTCTTTAGAAGGCAAGCTTTCCCCTTATAGAATATGAAAAAATTTATATTGAATGCGCTTTGTGTACGCCGTTGAATCTTCATAGCCCCAATACCGCATTCTGCTGTTTGTCGTATGTGCATTTACGAGTGGTTCACCTGAAGGGTCCTTTGCAACAACAATCGTCGTATGCTGATAATGCCCGTCACCATCAAAGTCATAGCAGATTACATCTCCCGGCAATAACAAGTGAGCTGCAGACTTTTCTTGCGCTTGAAGACTAGATTTTGATCCGCTCAAATACCACCTAAGTGCATTAGCCACCGACCAGCTATAGCTCCAGGAATTGTTTCGCATCCACCAGCCTTTAGACTTAATGGATTGAGATGTCATCGGAATTCCGCCGGCATGAAGGCTTTGTGAAATATAATTCGTGCAATCGTTCTCAAATGATTTATAAGCAGGATTAAACGTATTCCACCATCGCTCTGCATATCTTACCGCAGCAAGTCTGTCATATCCGCCTTTCGTTGGTGCGATCGATTCATTTTCACGTTCTATTTTTGGCAGTTCACGATAATTCCCTTCAACGTTAACCGGTTCATCACTTTTCATGTCACCATCTTCAAAAATGGCTCGCCGTTCTTGAGACATCTCTTCTACATAAAAGTCAAAGCCATGCTTAATCAAGAAACTATAATGAACCAAATAATCTACCTGAACTTTGCCTTCTGTTTCTGTCGTTCGCAAAACACTTCCGTTCGTTTGATTGTTCACGATATACGCATTTCTATCGGTGTACATTTGTTTTTTACGTATAAAACTTTCTTGTTCTTCTCGTAAAAAGAAGCCTCTTCCATCTGCATCTGCATGAATCATCCACTGCGATTGGTTTTGAATATAAGCTTTAAGTGTTTCCATCCACATCAGACATCCCTCCTGCTTCTACTAACATATGAGTGGGATATCAAAAAAAAGAACCCTTTAAGGGCTCTAGGATGTCTTCTTACAGCTATTCTGTTCAATTGATAATAATATTTCTTTCTTGTCTAATCCTCCGCCGTATCCTACAAGTGCTCCATTGCTTCCAATGACGCGATGACACGGAATAAATACTGGTACAGGATTCTGGTTATTCGCGCTTCCTACAGCACGAACGGCCTTAGCTGCACCAATGCCTTGAGCAACTTCCTTGTATGAACAAGTGGCACCATAAGGAATACTCGAAAGCTGGTTCCATACCTTTTTTTGAAAAACGGTACCAAATAAATCATAGTTCACGCTAAACTCATGCAGGTTGCCTGCAAAGTATGCATGTAATTGTTGAATGGCATCTTCCAAATACACAGGAGAGTGTATAAGTTCTCCTTTAATAAAATGTTTAGCCATCCATGAACGTAAAGATGGAAGGTTATCCTCCATTGAACCAAAATCGAGACGGCAGATTCCGTTCTCCGTTGCAATGATTGTTAACGGTCCGATTACGCTTTCCATTTCTTCGTAATAGAGTAACGTTTTAATCTGACACATAATTATCCCTTCTTTTCATTACTTGACCTTACTATATCGGACACTTCGAACATATGCGATTACGAAATTTCTTGATTTCGAACCATTTTCAGTCCCTTTTCTATCTCTAGCTTTACCAAATCGTCTTTTTCACGCTCTTTTGCAGACAATAGTTCCAATTCTGCATCCATTCCACCTATCTTACCGATGGCCCATGCTGCAGTCCCTCTTATGACAGGCCGAGGATCATGGGTTAATAAGTTTACAAGATCTGGTACAGCAGTTTCATCTTTAAAATGAGCTAAAGCAATAATCGCATTGCGCTGAATCGGTTTCTTCCCTCTCCAGCTGCCTGAAACATACCCGAATTTTTCTTTGAACTCTCTATTACTCATAGACAATAAGGGCTTTAATAGTGGCTTTGCAATCTCTGGGTCAGGTTCCATCTCAACGTGGTGGTGAAAATCTTTTCCCTTGTTCTCAGGACATACCGTCTGACATGTATCACAGCCATAAAGCCGATTGCCTAATTTGTCTCTATATCGGTCAGGTAAAAAATCTTTTGTTTGGGTTAAAAATGCAATACACTTAGACGAATCGAGCTGTCCTCCCTGCACGAGTGCACCTGTCGGACATGCCTCAACACATTTATTACATGAACCGCATTGATCTTCCATTGGCGTGTCTGGTGGAAGTGCTATATTTGTAACCATTTCTCCGAGATACATATATGAACCAAACTCTGGAGACATGATCGCACAGTTTTTAGCACTCCATCCGATCCCGGCTCTCTCAGCAACAGCCCGGTCTGACAGTTCACCTGTATCTACCATTGATTTCACATTCGCTTCTGGAACTTTTTCTATAATAAAAGCCTCCAGCAATGAGAGCTTTTCTCTTAATATATGGTGGTAATCTTTCCCCCATGATGCTCTGCAAAAAATACCTCTTCGTTCTCCCTTAATGCTTCTCGGGGCGTTTTTCATTTTGGAAGGATATGCTAGAGCGATAGAAATGATGCTTGAAGCACCCGAAAGCAGTCGTTCAGGCTCTGTTCTTTTTTCAATATCACTTTCTTCAAATCCTGATTGATAGCCAAGGTCTTGCTGTAATCGGAGACGTTCTTTTAGCTCAACAAAAACATCCGCTTGTGCGAAGCCAATTTTGTCAATTCCGATTTCTTTACTATATGCAACAATCTCTTCCTTCAACTGGGCACCTGTCACGCATATCCCTCCTTTACATTTATTTTTCACACTTATGATAAACTACAATTATATATAAAACTGAAACGGGGTTCGATGATGATTACAATTTCTCCAAAAATAAACGAACTTGTCCCGAATTTTAAAATAGGCACAATTACATACCATGATATCGCGATTAGCGAGTCACCGCAAATGATAAAGGGAAGATTCCAACTTTTCACAGAATCGATGCGTCTCGAAGAAAAGACCGCTGCAGACTACCCTGGTGTCGCTGAATATCGCTCTGTTTTTAAAACGCTAGGCACTGATCCATCAAGATACCGGCCTGCTTCAGAAGCATTGTTGCGACGCGTTTTAGGCGGTAAGGATCTTCCCCCGATCAATTCTGGGGTCGACGTGAATAATTTTTTCTCCATTCGTTTTGCCATTCCGATCGGTCTATACAATCTTGATCAGATTCAGGGTGATGTGGAGATTCGTATTGGTGTTGCTGAAGATTCGTATGAGGGCTTGAACGGACGTGAGATGAACATGGAAGGCAAACTGCTGTCCGCTGACTCCGCTGGGGCTTTTGGAAGTCCGATTGTAGACTCTAAGCGTACGATGGTAGACGAAACGGTACGTAACGCGCTACATATCGTTTATTTGCAGCCCTCTATGGATAAGAATGAAGCTCGCCAATTATTGGAGTCAATGGCTAAGATGTTTACTCAAGTGAATGGCGGAAGTGCTGAGATCAAAATCATTTAGGTAACTCAATTACAAGTTCTATTCTATGGAGCTTCTGCCTGCGGTCGATTAATGGTGAAAGTTGTCGATTCGCTGATATACGATGAAAACTCGCCGGATTATTGTTTAAACTCGCTGTATTATTATGTAATCTCGCCGGATTATTGCTTAAACTCGCCGTATTCATTGCTCATCAACATGAAAAACAAAAAAATGCAGGGCTTCATTGGATCAACGAAGCCCTGCATTAAAACCTACAACTAACTTGTTCTATATATAAGCAGCATATAGGACATTTATGACAAGTTCTTTTAAACAAATTTGAATTTTTGTTACAGCCAAGCCCTTTTTACTCAACAAGCGTATATTTTACAGACAGAGTGGCTTCAATTTCGTCTCCTTCATCCAGTTCAAACACATATTCAGGAAGGAACAGATCGTCTCCTCTTCCTAAGATGATATTTACTTTACTACCGCCATTTACAAAGTAGTTACCAAATCCGTTCACCGGCTCTACTTTATACCGTCCTGGAGGAATATCTTTTCCGGCTAAAAAGACGCCGGCAACCAAAGTTCTGGGTTCCTTCTTTTTTGCTAATATGCCTTTATTTAATTTATCAAGCTCACTTTTCTTATTTGCAATCTCACCGCTGATCTTGTTTAATTCACCATTCTTTTCTTCGACTTGACTCACTAACGTATCCACTTCTTTTTGAATGTTTTCCTTTTGACTAACCAACTCTGAAACTTCTTCATACTTCATTTGCAGATCATCCAATTCAACTTGTTTATTGCTTTCCTCTTCCATCATCGCTTCCACATTTTCTTCCATACTTCTTAGCTCACTTCTCAACTCTTTGATTTCACCGTCAATTTCATCTGCTATGACCTTTTTACCTTGAAGCAGTATTGAAGCCTTGTTATACCCGATCGAGTGCGCACATAAAGAACTAACAATCACTAACAAAAGAGAGATTAAGATATATAACAGCCACTTCTTATTAAACACAGATAAATCAACCTTCATTCTCTTACCCCCTATTGAGCCAAAAGTATGTAGTGCTTTATCTTTACTTTATTTTATTAATAAAGCATTATGCTTTTCTCACAAAATAAAAACCCCTTAAATAAGGGGCGTGTGAACATCTCTATAAATATCGAAATAATACAAGGATAGAAAACACTAAAAGAATAAACATGACAACAAGCAGCCTTAAAGATTGGAATATTCTTATCAACAAGCCATTTATCATATGCATATAGTGAAAGATATCTGCCGAAATAAAAGTTATGGAAACCAAGGAGATAGTAATTAGTATCAGACAAATCGTTGCACGCCGATCTCTATACATACCTTAGATGACCTCCTTTACACCTACATATTCAGGGTACAAGAAGAAGATTCAAAAAAAGTTCCTGGCTGAGAGCCAGGAACTTTTTATTCGTATTATACAGTTTGTGATCAGCTCGCTAAATCCAGTTTTTGTGGCTGACTTTTCGTTTTTGTAAACATGAATACTGCTATCGACAAAAGACTGAATGCAAGTAGATAGATAAGCAAGACACTCATGTTCGCAAAAGCAGAGCTTGTATGATTCAACGTAATGAGCGCTTTAAAACCAGCGATCGAATAGGTGAAAGGTAAAAACTCACTTAATGCACGCAAGTTCTCTGGAAGCATAGCGATCGGCAAGTTCGCTCCTGTTGTTGAAAGCTGTAGAATCACAAGGGCAAATGCGATAAAGCGTCCAATGTTACCAAATGAAGCAAAGAATAATACGATGCCTGTAAACACGATGCTCACAAAAACAGCAAAAGCTATAAATCCAACTGGGTTCTGAACTTTTACATGTAAGAAAAGCAGAACGACAGTAGATAGAAGCAATGCCTGTACAATCGCAAGTGCGCCAAGGTTCATGAACTTAGCTCCGAACCATGAGATTGCTGAAATACCTTCAGGCTTCTTAAAGTTGATGAACAGTGACATAATCAAAATCCCCACAAATAATGCGAGTGAAAGCACATATGGTGCCGTCGAATCACGATATAGCGGATACTTGTTTACCGTTTCACTTTTCAGTTCTACCGGTGATGAGAACATGCTTAAATTTTTATCGGTAGCCGCTTTAATCGCGCTCGTTTTTTCTGCTCCATCCTTAAGACCTGTTGAGAGCTCGTTGCTTCCATCATTTAATTGTCCCGCACCATCATTTAGCTTCGTTACTCCGTCAGTCAATTCACCCCAGCCTTTTTCAACCGAAGTGTTTCCATCCTTCACCTGTAACATCCCAGAGTTAATTTTCGTTGCACCGGCTGTCAGATCGCGCCAGCCTTTTTCAACTGTAGAGTTACCCGCTGAGATTTGCTTTGCCCCATCATTTAACTGAGTAACCCCTGTCGTTAACGCTGTCCAGCCCGTATTAACCGATTGGTTTCCTGCAGCGATTTGGGAAGTTCCTGCGTGTAGCTCGCCAACCTTACCGACCATCGTGTTCCAACCGCTTTCAACAGAAGCCGTTCCTTGCTGAAGAAGAGGAACTTTTTCGCTTAGCGTTGTTACTCCGTTATCAACTAGAGTTTGACCAGCCACGAGTTGATTTACACCGTCTGCCAAAGATTTTGGATTAGGTACTTCATTCGCTGTGAACGCAGCAGCGATTGATGCTGCTCCTTGTTGAAGAGCAGCCAGCTGTTGTCCTTTAGCTGGATCAGCAGTCTTTTGAGCTAACGCTTGGCTCGTACCAAATATCTTCATAAAAGCAGGATCTGTCTGCAGTTCTGGGTGCTGCTTTAAGAAAGCCTGAAGATCAGCTGATAAAACTTGGAGACCAGCTCCCAGTTGTTTAGATTCATCTACTACCGTATTCACTCCTGCAGAAACAGCTTGTGTCCCAGGTGCGAGTTCACTCTTTATCGCACTTTGAACCCCTTTTAATCCTGTAAGAACTCCAGATGTACCCTGTTTTAATTGAGGAATATTATCTCCAAGCTGCTTCGCTCCAGCGGCTAGATCTTTAATGCCTGATTGCTTGTCCTTCAACCCTTGCAATAATAATCCAGTACCTTCATTTGCTGCTTCAGAACCAGCAGCTAGCTTTGAAATATCGCCTGATTTTGCTTGCAGAGATTGAAGCATTTCTGCAGTCCCAGCACTTAGCTGTTGAGATCCATTCGCGAGTTTGCTGATATCCGCTTGCTTAGCTGATAAAGAATTAACCATTTGTCCAGTTCCATTTTGAAGCTCTTTTGCGCCATTGGCTAATTTCGAAATATCAGTCGCCTTATTTGTAAGCGATTCCAAAAGTAAGCTCGTTCCGTCATGAAGATCAGTAATACCTGTATTTAGTTTCCCCGATCCGTCTGCTGCTTTTTGAAATCCGTCAGAAACATCTCCGAGACTTGCAAACATGTTGCTCGCATACTTCTCTGTAATCTTATCCCCAAGTTTTTCTCTTAACTTTTCTGTCGCACTTCTCGTTACCTGCGCCGCCATGAAGTTTAAACCTTCATTTTGAATGTACCTTAACTCAAGTTTTTGCGGATTATCTTCTAAAACTGTAGTTACTCTCTGTGAGAAGTCTTCAGGAATTTCAATAACCATGTAATACTTCAGGCTATCAAGACCCTTTTTAGCTTCAGCAGAACTAACAAAGTCCCATCCAAGATCCTGGCCTTTCTTTAAATCTGCGACCAAATCTTGTCCTACATTGATCGGCTCATCATTAGACAGTGCACCTTTGTCCTTGTTGACCACTGCAACTGGCAAGTTCGACAAATTATCGTACGGTCCCCATGTCGGTGATAAAAGAATACCACCATAGACGACCGGTACGAGCAAAGCAGCAATCACTGAAATCAGTACCCCTTTTTTTGCTGCCAGCTTTGCCATTTCAGCCAAAAATAAGCGAAAGACACTCATCCCTTTCCCCCCGTTTATACAAAATAAAAACATTTTTTGATAGAAGTGAATGAGTATTCACATCTACTAGAATGTATAATTCTAATAAACAAGGATAAATCCTTCTTACTAATCAGAAAATTGTAAAATATTAAAATATTTATGGGAGTTATGATCTATTTTGTGTGAAAAAAGCGAACGCTGCAGAAAACAGCATTCGCTTCACTAAATTTCTTTTATCATGGGCTCTAATAACCCCATATCTAAGCAAGCTTTAATAGATAGCTTTTTTTCTTTGGAGGGAAATTTCATATGAATATATTCCTCATCCACATTTGTAATTTCTCCAGTTCCGAATACCCTATGTACAACCGTAATACCTGTACGTAATGCTTCCTTTTCTCGAATAGCATTAGGATTGTAAGGAACTCCATTTATCTTTTCTCGATTACTTGATCCAACTTCTCTTCTTATTCTTATGTTCTTCTGGGTTATAGCTTCTTTAGATGCAGATAGATCAGGAGGATTGATAATGTTCTTAACATCAGCAACAAATAAGGATTCTTCTGCCTTTTTCCCGTCCCGGTAACCATAAGTAATAAGTTTTAATTGTTTTTTCACCCTCGTCATTCCTACATAAAAAAGGCGAGCCGATTCTTCCATCAAACCGCTGTCAGTTTGGTCTTCACTAGAAGGAATGATTCCATGTACTAAGTCAATCATATATACCTTCTCAAACTCAAGACCCTTTGAGCTATGAAATGTTGAGAGCGTAACAGCATTTTGTCCCTTTTTCCTTTTGGCTGTCTTTAAAACAGCTTCCAGATGCTTTAGTCTTTTTGCGAAATCCTCAAGACTCTTTAGATCTGCCGCAATCTCTTCAAGAGTATCTAAAATGCCAATTAAATAATCAATACGAAACCCAAGACTTTTACATATCTTCTCCAGAGCCTTATCGTAACCTAACCGATCCCTGATTACCCGAATAGCCTGAAGCGGCTTCATCTCTTTCATTTCTTTAAATGTTTCTTGGCTTGCTTTCAATAGCTTAACTTGGTAATCCTGTAATTTTACATGCTTCAGCAAATTATCAAATACAGAATCGTTCGTATTCAATTGCTTTAAAGCACTCATCTGCTGTTTACTGATATAGCCATTAAATTTTAAATGTATCTTTTCTAAAATATCTGGCCTCTTATCGGTAAAAGCCATGCGCATAAAATTCAATATATCCTGAACGACCCAGTGTGAAAAGAAACGATTATCAGCATCCTTCATATAAAATGCAATCCCTGCACGGTCAAAATCATTCATTAAGCCAATGGATGAGGAATTGTTACGGTATAAAATGGCGATCTCTTTTAAATCATCTTCATCTTTAAGTTCCTTAACCAAGTATTTGGATTGTTCATTAAAATTGATAAGTTTTCTTATTTCAATAGGTTTATTCGGAGGATTTTCTGTAAACATATTCTTTTCGTATCTATTCTTATTTCGTTTAATAAACTGATTAGAAACATTCACGATGTCTTGTGTAGAGCGGTAATTCTGTTCCATAAAAAGTATAACTGCTTCAGGATACACCTTCTTAAATTCAAGCAAATAGGAAGGCTCAGCACCTCTCCAGCTATAAATCGATTGATCATCATCGGCTACAACACATAAATTTTTATGAATTGATACTAACTTTTCTATTATGGAATGCTGCACCAGCGACGTATCCTGACTTTCATCCGTTAAAATATAATCATATCTTTGCTGATATAGACTCAGCAATTTCTCATTATTTCCTAATACCTCATTACAAACTGTAAGCATATCATCAAAATCCAATAAAATTTGATTTCGGTCTGCACGCTTAAATTCTTCGTATTGAATAATAATTTGTTCTGCTTTAGGAACATCACACGATACGGTTGACCATTTATCTTTAGGCAGCATTTTATTTTTAACGTAGCTGATATAGGTGACGAGCTCCTCCATTTGGTCCTCTGTTATGTTCTCACCTACTGTTGACTTAAATAAGTTTCTCAATATTAACTTTTTATTCAACTGAATGTTTTCATCCCGCGCTGCACTCTCGCCTAACTCTTGCTCACCTTCAATAATTCGAAAAGAAGTCCCCATCCCTCTGTAATAATTTCTAACTACTTCAAAAGCAAAGCTATGTATGGTTGAAAAGTCTGCTGGCTGAAGATCCGGATAAAACCGCATGAATCGATCTTTCATATCATTTGCCGAGGCTTTACTGAATGTAACAGCTTTTATACGATTTGGATTTATCCCTTTTTGCTTAATTAAATAACCAATACGCATGATGATAGTAGTTGTTTTCCCTGATCCTGGCGATGCTAGTAATAGAAGAGGCCCATCCGTCTGTAAGACCGCTTTTTTTTGAACAGCATTTAAGGATATTCCTAAATCATTTTTCATCTCAGCGAAGAAATCTTCCATCGTTCAGTCCTCCTTTTGATCATTTTGATTTATAAATAACTGTGACAGCACTCCTGGTTTTCCTAGTCGTATTTTTTAGTTCGCGCAGCTACCCGGCATTTGCGCGCAGCTGAATGACATTTACGTGCAGTAGAGCTTCAGTTCCGCCCACAAACAACAATAAAAAAACTCCCCACAAACGTGAGAAGTTTTAAGTTTAAATGTTAAGTTAAGTAAAATGGTACCGGTGGTCGGGGTCGAACCGACACTCCAGAAGGAACACGATTTTGAGTCGTGCGCGTCTGCCAATTCCGCCACACCGGCATTTGAATCTTTTTTGAATTGGAATTATGGAGGCGGCACCCGGATTCGAACCGGGGGATAAGGGTTTTGCAGACCCGTGCCTTACCACTTGGCTATGCCGCCAGAATATAAAAATGGAGCGGAAGACGGGATTCGAACCCGCGACCCCAACCTTGGCAAGGTTGTATTCTACCACTGAACTACTTCCGCAAACATTTAATTAACTTTTTTAATTAACTTATAATATGCTGTTAAAGGTATCTTATGTTATAAAAATAAAAATGGCTGGGCTAGCTGGATTCGAACCAACGCATGACGGAGTCAAAGTCCGTTGCCTTACCGCTTGGCTATAGCCCAACACTTTAAATATTAATGGGGCGGACGAGGGGAATCGAACCCCCGAATGTCGGAACCACAATCCGATGCGTTAACCACTTCGCCACGACCGCCACAGTATATAATTGGCAGGGGCAGTAGGAATCGAACCCACACCAAAGGTTTTGGAGACCTTCGTTCTACCTTTAAACTATGCCCCTGTATAAGGATTTAAAAGATGGTGGAGGGGGACGGATTCGAACCGCCGAACCCGGAGGGAGCGGATTTACAGTCCGCCGCGTTTAGCCACTTCGCTACCCCTCCACAAAATGAAGACAGGTTTTATTATAAAACATAAACACCCTGTTTTTCAATACGTTTTTTATTCCAATTAAGGAAGAAAAAACTGGTGCCGGCTAGAGGACTTGAACCCCCAACCTACTGATTACAAGTCAGTTGCTCTACCAATTGAGCTAAACCGGCAAAAAAAATGGTGGCTCGAGACGGAATCGAACCGCCGACACGAGGATTTTCAGTCCTCTGCTCTACCGACTGAGCTATCGAGCCAAGAATAAAATTCTTGGTGTTTTAAAACCACCGTTTTGATAAAAATGGCGGACCCGACCGGGGTCGAACCGGCGATCTCCTGCGTGACAGGCAGGCATGTTAACCACTACACCACGAGTCCAATTGGTTGCGGGGACAGGATTTGAACCTGCGACCTTCGGGTTATGAGCCCGACGAGCTACCAGACTGCTCCACCCCGCGATGATATAAATATGATACTAAAGTTTAAATGGTGGAGGATGACGGGTTCGAACCGCCGACCCCCTGCTTGTAAGGCAGGTGCTCTCCCAGCTGAGCTAATCCTCCATATTTTAAGTTGGTTATGTATAAAATGGTGACCCGTACGGGATTCGAACCCGTGTTACCGCCGTGAAAGGGCGGTGTCTTAACCGCTTGACCAACGGGCCAGTTGTTTGAGCTAGAGAGTATGTATCTGGCGGAGAGCAAGGGATTCGAACCCTTGATACGGGGTTGACCGTATACACGATTTCCAATCGTGCTCCTTCGACCTCTCGGACAGCTCTCCAATATGGCTCCACAGGTAGGACTCGAACCTACGACCGATCGGTTAACAGCCGATAGCTCTACCACTGAGCTACTGTGGAATATGTATGGCTCAGCGACGTCCTACTCTAACAGGGGGAGACCCCCAACTACCATCGGCGCTGAAGAGCTTAACTTCCGTGTTCGGTATGGGAACGGGTGTGACCTCTTCGCCATCATCACTGAACCAATTATATTGAGAGTATGTTCTCTCAAAACTAGATACGACGTTTCCAAACGTTATGCATTTTAAGGATAAGCCCTCGACCGATTAGTATCTGTCAGCTCCACGTGTCACCACGCTTCCACACCAGACCTATCAACCTCATCATCTCTAAGGGGTCTTACTCACTTAACGTGATGGGAAATCTCATCTTGAGGGGGGCTTCATGCTTAGATGCTTTCAGCACTTATCCCGTCCACACGTAGCTACCCAGCTATGCCCCTGGCGGAACAACTGGTACACCAGCGGTGTGTCCATCCCGGTCCTCTCGTACTAAGGACAGCTCCTCTCAAATTTCCTGCGCCCGCGACGGATAGGGACCGAACTGTCTCACGACGTTCTGAACCCAGCTCGCGTACCGCTTTAATGGGCGAACAGCCCAACCCTTGGGACCTACTTCAGCCCCAGGATGCGATGAGCCGACATCGAGGTGCCAAACCTCCCCGTCGATGTGGACTCTTGGGGGAGATAAGCCTGTTATCCCCAGGGTAGCTTTTATCCGTTGAGCGATGGCCCTTCCATGCGGAACCACCGGATCACTAAGCCCGACTTTCGTCCCTGCTCGACTTGTAGGTCTCGCAGTCAAGCTCCCTTGTGCCTTTACACTCTGCGAATGATTTCCAACCATTCTGAGGGAACCTTTGGGCGCCTCCGTTACTGTTTAGGAGGCGACCGCCCCAGTCAAACTGCCCGCCTGACACTGTCTCCGAACCGGATCACGGTTCAAGGTTAGAATTTCAATACAGCCAGGGTAGTATCCCACCGACGCCTCCACCGAAGCTGGCGCTCCGGCTTCTCAGGCTCCTACCTATCCTGTACAAGCTGTACCAAAATCCAATATCAAGCTGCAGTAAAGCTCCATGGGGTCTTTCCGTCCTGTCGCGGGTAACCTGCATCTTCACAGGTACTATAATTTCACCGGGTCTCTCGTTGAGACAGTATCCAAGTCGTTACACCTTTCGTGCGGGTCGGAACTTACCCGACAAGGAATTTCGCTACCTTAGGACCGTTATAGTTACGGCCGCCGTTTACTGGGGCTTCAATTCAGAGCTTCTCCGTAAGGATAACCCCTCCTCTTAACCTTCCAGCACCGGGCAGGTGTCAGCCCCTATACTTCACCTTGCGGTTTCGCAGAGACCTGTGTTTTTGCTAAACAGTCGCTTGGATCTATTCACTGCGGCTCTCTCGGGCGATAAACCCTATCAGAGCACCCCTTCTCCCGAAGTTACGGGGTCATTTTGCCGAGTTCCTTAACGAGAGTTCTCCCGATCATCTTAGGATTCTCTCCTCGCCTACCTGTGTCGGTTTGCGGTACGGGCACCTCTTTCCTCACTAGAGGCTTTTCTTGGCAGTGTAGGATCAGGGACTTCGGTACTAAAATTTCCCTCGCCATCACAGCTCAGCCTTCACGTTGGGCGGATTTGCCTACCCAACAGCCTAACTGCTTAGACGCACTATTCCATCAGTGCGCTCACCCTACCTTACTGCGTCCCCCCATTGTTCAAACGGAAAGGAGGTGGTACAGGAATATCAACCTGTTATCCATCGCCTACGCTTTTCAGCCTCGGCTTAGGCCCCGACTAACCCTGAGCGGACGAGCCTTCCTCAGGAAACCTTAGGCTTTCGATGGACAAGATTCTCACTTGTCTTTCGCTACTCATACCGGCATTCTCACTTCAAAGCGCTCCACCAGTCCTTCCGGTCTGACTTCGCTGCACTTCGAACGCTCCCCTACCCCTGTACCATACGGTACAAGCCATAGCTTCGGTGATACGTTTAGCCCCGTTACATTTTCGGCGCAGAGTCACTCGACCAGTGAGCTATTACGCACTCTTTAAATGGTGGCTGCTTCTAAGCCAACATCCTGGTTGTCTGGGCAACTCCACATCCTTTGCCACTTAACGTATACTTTGGGACCTTAGCTGATGGTCTGGGCTGTTTCCCTTTTGACTACGGATCTTATCACTCGCAGTCTGACTCCCGCGGATAATTCTCTGGCATTCGGAGTTTGACTGAATTCGGTAACCCTGTGGGGGCCCCTAGTCCAATCAGTGCTCTACCTCCAGGAATCTTGCCGCGAGGCTAGCCCTAAAGCTATTTCGGGGAGAACCAGCTATCTCCGTGTTCGATTGGCATTTCACCCCTACCCACACCTCATCCCCGCACTTTTCAACGTGCGTGGGTTCGGGCCTCCATTCAGTGTTACCTGAACTTCACCCTGGACATGGGTAGATCACACGGTTTCGGGTCTACGACCACGTACTATGTCGCCCTATTCAGACTCGCTTTCGCTGCGGCTCCGTCTTATCAACTTAACCTTGCACGGGATCGTAACTCGCCGGTTCATTCTACAAAAGGCACGCCGTCACCCGTTAATGGGCTCCGACTACTTGTAGGCACACGGTTTCAGGATCTATTTCACTCCCCTTCCGGGGTGCTTTTCACCTTTCCCTCACGGTACTGGTTCACTATCGGTCACTAGGGAGTATTTAGCCTTGGGAGATGGTCCTCCCGGATTCCGACGGGGTTTCACGTGTCCCGCCGTACTCAGGATCCACTCAGGAGAGAACGAAGTTTCAGCTACAGGGCTGTTACCTTCTTTGGCTGGCCTTTCCAGACCGCTTCACCTACTTCGTTCCTTTGTAACTCCATGTAGAGTGTCCTACAACCCCAGAGGGCAAGCCCTCTGGTTTGGGCTGTTTCCGTTTCGCTCGCCGCTACTCAGGAAATCGCATTTGCTTTCTCTTCCTCCGGGTACTTAGATGTTTCAGTTCCCCGGGTCTGCCTTCTCATACCCTATGTATTCAGATATGGATACCATCCCATTACGGATGGTGGGTTCCCCCATTCGGAAATCCCCGGATCAATGCTTACTTACAGCTCCCCGAGGCATATCGGTGTTCGTCCCGTCCTTCTTCGGCTCCTAGTGCCAAGGCATCCACCGTGCGCCCTTTCTAGCTTAACCTTATATGATGTTTACACATCAAGATCTTGCTTGGCGCAGATAAATAATATATCTGCCTTGCATATTGTTTGGATGTCGATATCTAGTTTTCAAAGAACATATAAAGTAGAGAGATTTAGTTCTCTCAAAACTGAACAAAAGAAGAATAGGTGTACTTACGAAACAGTCGAAGCTGTTTCATAATCTCCATAGAAAGGAGGTGATCCAGCCGCACCTTCCGATACGGCTACCTTGTTACGACTTCACCCCAATCATCTGTCCCACCTTCGGCGGCTGGCTCCCAAAAGGGTTACCCCACCGACTTCGGGTGTTACAAACTCTCGTGGTGTGACGGGCGGTGTGTACAAGGCCCGGGAACGTATTCACCGCGGCATGCTGATCCGCGATTACTAGCAATTCCGGCTTCATGTAGGCGAGTTGCAGCCTACAATCCGAACTGAGAATGACTTTTTGGGATTGGCTTGGCCTCGCGGCTTCGCAACCCTTTGTATCATCCATTGTAGCACGTGTGTAGCCCAGGTCATAAGGGGCATGATGATTTGACGTCATCCCCACCTTCCTCCGGTTTGTCACCGGCAGTCACCTTAGAGTGCCCAACTGAATGCTGGCAACTAAGGTCAAGGGTTGCGCTCGTTGCGGGACTTAACCCAACATCTCACGACACGAGCTGACGACAACCATGCACCACCTGTCACTTTGTCCCCCGAAGGGGAAAGCTCTATCTCTAGAGTGGTCAAAGGATGTCAAGACCTGGTAAGGTTCTTCGCGTTGCTTCGAATTAAACCACATGCTCCACTGCTTGTGCGGGCCCCCGTCAATTCCTTTGAGTTTCAACCTTGCGGTCGTACTCCCCAGGCGGAGTGCTTAATGTGTTAACTTCAGCACTGAGGGTGGAACCCCCCAACACCTAGCACTCATCGTTTACGGCGTGGACTACCAGGGTATCTAATCCTGTTTGCTCCCCACGCTTTCGCGCCTCAGCGTCAGTTACAGGCCAAAAAGCCGCCTTCGCCACTGGTGTTCCTCCACATCTCTACGCATTTCACCGCTACACGTGGAATTCCACTTTTCTCTCCTGCACTCAAGTCTCCCAGTTTCCAATGACCCTCCACGGTTGAGCCGTGGGCTTTCACATCAGACTTAAGAGACCGCCTGCGCGCGCTTTACGCCCAATAATTCCGGATAACGCTTGCCACCTACGTATTACCGCGGCTGCTGGCACGTAGTTAGCCGTGGCTTTCTGGTTAGGTACCGTCAAGGTACGAGCAGTTACTCTCGTACTTGTTCTTCTCTAACAACAGAGCTTTACGACCCGAAGGCCTTCATCGCTCACGCGGCGTTGCTCGGTCAGGCTTTCGCCCATTGCCGAAGATTCCCTACTGCTGCCTCCCGTAGGAGTCTGGGCCGTGTCTCAGTCCCAGTGTGGCCGATCACCCTCTCAGGTCGGCTACGCATCGTCGCCTTGGTGAGCCGTTACCTCACCAACTAGCTAATGCGCCGCGGGCTCATCTGTAAGTGTCAGCCGAAACCGACTTTCAAAAAGAAGAAATGCTTCTTCTCTTATTATCCGGTATTAGCCCCGGTTTCCCGGAGTTATCCCCGTCTTACAGGCAGATTACCCACGTGTTACTCACCCGTCCGCCGCTAAATCAGAGGAGCAAGCTCCTCTTCATTCGCTCGACTTGCATGTATTAGGCACGCCGCCAGCGTTCATCCTGAGCCAGGATCAAACTCTCCATAAAAGTGTTTGTCTTGCTCGATTTTAAAACTGACGGAATTAATTCTTAATTCCTTACCTATTTCTTTTGTTCAGTTTTCAAAGAACTGTGTGTTTTTAGCTTGTCGCTCGTTTTGGCGACTTTATTAGGATAGCATCTTAAAAAGAAGATGTCAACCTGTTTTTTTATCGTGTTTCCCGTCTGCAACATTGTTTCTGTGTGTCGCAGCGACAAGAAATAATATAGCACGATATAGATAAACAGGTCAACACCTTTTTATAAAAAAGTTTATTCTTTTATTGCGTAGTAGCGATGGTACAGGTTCTTGCTCTTTGTTTCTCGTTTAACCGTCTTAATATAACCTTTGTCTTTTAAGTGATTAAGAATCATCGGAAGATCAATAGCATAGTCCTGAACCTCACTATGTTCCATTAATTCATGATAAGCCCACTCTTCTTTTTGTTTAATAACACCTAACAAGTGATTGGCACCTAATTTGGTTTTTGAAGAGAGCGAGAACTCAGATGCAAGTAATAGAAGTTCAATTCGTTTATCAATGGATTCTTCACCTGTGACGAGTTCTTCATATAACTTGAAGATTTCCGGTTGTATCACTTTAACCTGATTCCATACCGTAACTTCAGGATAGTATCCATGTTCAATAACCGATAACCGAGCAAGGTGATGAAGAGCATGCATGATGTTGTTAAATGCATCTAAATAATGACCTGAGTGAAATAGTTCTTTTCCATCATTATAACGACGGAGCAGCTTTGCAAACTCAAGGCCAATCTTATGTGTTCTTTCTTCTGCCGGAAACTCGTGCAGCCGGTCACGCAATCTCGTTATGTATTCGTTACGGTTAAATAGAACTTTGCCGTTCATTACCCAGTCTACAGCTCTTCTATTAGATCCTAGCATCAGCCAGGAATTAAGAAGGCCTTCTGTTACAACATGCAGAGCAGCCGATCCTGATTCGAATTCATAGTGTTTAATCATCCAAGGTTGATCTGATTCTTTTACTATTATAAGAAGAACGCAGTCAAAGTGATCGGTTCCAGGGCTGAATGTTTTGTTTTTTTCAACGAAAAGAACACCTAGTGTGTTTTCGTTGCTTGCTCTCTCTTGATATAGCGGGCGTAAAATATCTTCCATGAAGGTCATCTCCCATTTTAACAAAATCCTGTTTGTTATCTTTCAACATCAAATAAAGAAATCCTTTTTCTTTTCTAGAGAGTTCATATGTTATACTAATGAACGGAGGAGGGACAGGTATGATAAAGTATACGAGCAAAATTAATAAAATACGTACGTTTGCCTTAAGCCTAGTGTTTATAGGTATTATCATCATGTATGCTGGCCTGTTTTTCAAGACAAGTTTTGTCGTTATGTCAATTTTTATGGTGGTTGGGTTTATCGCAACAATCGCCAGCGCTGGTGTTTACTTCTGGATCGGAATGATCTCTACCCAAGCTGTACAGGTGGTTTGTCCGAACTGTGGTAAGGTCACAAAAGTATTAGGTCGTGTAGATGCTTGCATGTCCTGTAATCAGCCGCTTACGATGGATAAAAGTCTTGAAGGCGAAGATTTTGATGAAAAATATAATTCTAAACGCCAAATGCGCAAAGAAAATAGATAAAGCTGACTCACCGTATGGGAAGTCAGCTTTTTTTTAATGTTTTCTTTTGCAATCTGGGCATACTCCGTAAATTTCCATACGGTGACGTCCTACATCAAAGCCTGTTACAGATTCTGCGAGACTCTCAACCTCGTCTAGACCAGGATAATGAAAATCCACAATCTTACCGCACGAATCACAGATGATATGGTAGTGATCTGTTGTTACACAATCAAATCGGCTTGATGAGTCTCCGTAAGTCAGTTCTTTAACAAGACCCGCCTCTTTAAAAACTCTAAGGTTGTTGTAGACTGTTGCAACACTCATATTAGGAAATTTCCCTTCCAGCGCCTTGTAGATCTCATCAGCTGTTGGATGGGACATTGATTGGATAAGATGCTCTAAGATAGCATGACGCTGAGGCGTTATACGAACACCTGCTGATTTTAAGTTGTCAATTGCCGCACTGATTTTTGCGCTAGACATCGTCATGCACCCCATTTCTTTAAGAATTCTTACTTTGTAATCGTTATAATTAGTCTACTGCTACCTACAGGTTTTGTCAATTGAAGCGCAGTTTTATGAATGATCTTCGTGCAGAACAGGCTCGTTCACCTTCATCTTTTCGTTTACATATCTTGCTGCAATAAACAAAAAGTCAGACAGTCTGTTTAAGTAAGACATCACTAATGGATTAACGCCATCTATTCCAACAGCAATTCGCTCGGCTCGTCTCGCAATCGTACGGGCTGTATGAAAAGCACTTGCTGATGGTGAACCTCCTGGAAGTATAAACTGTTTAAGAGGTTTAAGTCCCGCTTGCCATTCGTCGATGGTTTCTTCAAGAAAACGGATATCCTCTTCTTTCAACTTCCACGCTACTTCTTTCCCTGCAGGTGTTGCCAGTTCTGCACCAACATGGAAAAGAACGGTTTGTACTTTTTGCATAGTTACCGTTGCTTTCTCCGCCCAATCCTCCTTGGGCATTAGGCTGACACCAAAGCCGATCATGCTGTTTGCCTCATCACACGTTCCATATGCGTCTACACGCACATCATTTTTAGAAACGCGTTCTCCATAAATTAATGAAGTCGTTCCTTTATCTCCAGTTTTTGTGTATATTTTCATATTAATACCCCCGGTCATATGGAATGATATTGACCATCTCTTCACTTTTATCTTTTCTAAAAGAAGTAAGATTATCACAAAAGATTTCAATGGCTCTTTCTTGATATTGTGGAGAAATCCCTGATAAGTGTGGAGTAACCGTTACGTTCTCCATATCCCAAAGCGGGCTTTCTTCTGGTAATGGTTCTTTTTCAAACACATCGAGTACAGAGTGGCTGATCTCCTTTTCTCGCAGTGCTTGAATAAGCTCTTCTTCATTTACTGTCGTCCCTCTGCCAATGTTGATGAATATTGCACTCTCTTTCATGAGGGAAAACGCTCTTTCTCCTACAAATTGATGAGTTTGTTGTGTAGATGGAAGAACATTTACGATAAAATCACTTTCTTCATACAGCTTATTGATTCCTTCTTTATCTACGATTAAGTCCAAGTTTTCAGCAGGATGTCCGCTTCTATTAAAGCCTATTGTTCTCATATTGAACGCTTTTGCAAGCCTCGCTATTTCACAGCCGATTGCACCAGTACCTAGGATACCGAGAGTCTTTCCAGAAATCTCAGTCATCGGGACTTTCCGATCCCATGTATGCTGTTTTTGATTTTCTAAAAGCAGACTCGCCTTGCGTGACACTTGAAGCATCATCGAAATCGTATATTCTGCCATTGGTGTTTTATGGATGCCTCTTGCATTCGTGATGAGAACATCTTGTTTTTCCAGGGCTTCAAAAGGCATTTTATCAAGACCTGCTGAAATGACCATGATCCATCTAAGGGATTTCGCCTCAGCAACCAATTCATCTGTCAAATCTTCTCCGTATGATAGTAGGATTTCGGCTTGTTCAAGATATGCCTTAGCTTCTTTCATGTTGTTGTAAAAGCGGAACTCTTCTTCAGGAAAACGCTTCTTTATCTCGTCTTTTATCTCTTCTCTTAATCTTGCACTTGAAAGAATCATGAGAAACACCTTCTTTTAATGGATTAGAAAAAGCGGGAACGTGCTCCCCGCTTTTTTTAAATTGTTGCTGTTTTGTTTTGAAACGCTTTGTTGTTTTAGATAGTGGTTGATCTCCGTTCCAGGATGCTCGCTTTCCGCGGGGCAGGCGGTGAGCCACATTCGTACGTTTCACTCTTAAGTGTCTCACCTGCCCGCCTGTCCCGCAGGAGTCTCGCACCTTACACTCCAATCATCGATCATAGAAGACAAGATTTGAAAGCAACAATCTTTTGGAAAAGAGTGTTTATTTAAGATTCTCTGGATTAAGTCCTAAAAGTTCTGGCAGAACGAACAAGCCATCTTTTCTGATTAATACATCATCAAAATAGATTTCTCCTCCACCGTACTCTGGGCGCTGAATCAACACCATATCCCAATGGATGCCTGATTCGTTTCCGTTGTATGCATCTTGATAAGCTCTTCCAGGTGTGAAGTGAATGCTTCCGCCGATCTTTTCATCGAATAAAATATCTCCCATTGGATGCTGAATTAACGGATTCACACCAATCGCAAACTCACCAACATAACGAGCGCCTTCATCCGTATTAAAGATTTCGTTTAATTTCTCTGTATTATCAGAAGTGGCTTCAACAATTTTCCCATCTCTAAACGTAAGACTTACATTATTGAAAGTTGTGCCATGGTAAGGACAAGGCGTGTTGTATGTAATGGTTCCATTGACACTATCTTTTACTGGTGCTGTAAACACTTCTCCATCAGGAATGTTGTTCTCACCCGCACACATGACAGCTGGAATTCCTTTAATTGAAAAAGTTAGATCTGTACCTGGAGCCGTGATGCGAACTTTATCCGTACGTTCCATTAAAGCGTGAAGCGGTTTTTGCGCTTCCGCCATCGCCTTATAATCTACGTTGCACACATCAAGTACAAAATCAGTGAACTTTTCTAAGCTCATTTTAGCCATTTGAGCGAGACCTGTTGTAGGATAGTTCAGCAATACCCATTGGCGGTCATTGATGATCAAGTTTTGTACAGGCTTATTCAGCTCTGCTTTCATCTGAAAGATGTCGCTAGGAACTTCAGAGAACTCAGAATCATTATTTTTACATTGAATAGAGATATAAGCATCAATATCTTCCATGCGAGCTAGATCCCATTTCACTTGCGCTTCCGTATGCTCTTTTGTTGAACCCAGCATCAAAGCACGGGAAATCTCTTCGTCAGCAAGCTGTACGTAAGGATAAGCTCCCATCTTGTATGTTTCTTGAACGAGTTCTTTTACAAGCGGCTTGCCAGCTGTAAAAGAGGTAATCAGTACTTTTTGCCCTTTTTCAACCTTAAGTGAATGTGTCAGCAAAGTTCTTGCTAACGTCGTTAAACGTTCATCTCTCATTATGTATACCCCCGACAATATATGTTATAAAATTCGCACTATTTTATTTTATCACTCATAATCCGTTATGCCTATTTATTATGAATGAAAAGCATAGAGTGTTAGCCCCTGCTGCATAATAACAAGCGTGGAGGTGAATCAACACATGAATATTTCACGCGCTCAGCAGATCATTGAATCGGAAAAAGAAATAGAAGTCCTGCACAATGGAACACCAGTATGGCTTCAATCAGTAGACGAAAACAATCAAACAGCAAGAGCTTATACGAGAGAACAGCCAGATAATGAAATGGACATACCAGTAAACGAACTTCAGGAAAGTTAAAAAGCCCCGATTTCTCGAGGGCTTTTTTCTATGACAGGTTTTCTTTTATAAATTCCAGTGCATCTTCTACATGATCCTTCACTTTTACTTTTCGATACTCTTTCACGATATTCCCATCGCCATCGATAATAAAAGTAGAGCGTTCAATGCCCATGTATTCCTTACCAAAGTTCTTCTTCAGCTTCCATACTTCATAAAGCTCTGCAACCTTGTTCTCTTCATCTGCCAATAGAATAAATGGCAAACCATGCTTTTCGATAAATTTATCATGGCGCGCTAAAGGATCTGGACTAACCCCGATAATAACGGTGTTCTGCTTTTCGAAATCAGCATGACGATCTCTGAAGTCACACGCTTGTGTTGTACATCCTGGTGTCATGTCTTTTGGATAAAAATATAAAACGACATTTTTTCCTTTAAAGTCTGATAATTGAACGTCTTGCCCGCTGCTTGCTGGCAATTTGAAGTCTGGTGCTTTACTTCCTGTTTCTATTGTCATTATTTGGCCCTCCTTAATCATTCTTCTTAAAGGGTAGCCTATTTCTTTGTTTTCAAACAACTATTTTGCCATTTTGTTGTGGTGAACAACCGAAGATAGTACAAAGGCGATGGGCAGCAAATATCCGATCAGTGCTTGAAGAGCAGCTATCCACCTTCCTGCCCCGACGGGAACAATGTCTCCATATCCAACCGAAAGTATCGTCGTGCTGCTAAAATAGATGCAAGCTTCTATAAAAGAAAAAAAATCACTTTGATTCAGTTCTAATTTTATGACGGGATATCCCATTAATGATATGAGTGCATATATAAGTCCAAATCCCGAAATGATCGTTCCATATACGATAAACAGAATCAGCAGATGACTCACCGGCATCAGATGTTCTTTTATCCCGGGATGTTTAAAAAGCATCCAAATACTCCGGACAATAAGAGCTGAAGTTGTTATAAGTAAGATTATTAAAACGGCTTTTTCCATTCAGTCCACCTCATTTCATCATATGAAAAGGTTGGATGTAATAGGACAGCCTTATAAGCAAAAAAAGACAACCCGCTTATGCTGGCTGTCTTTCTCTCTTTAAAAAGATTGTTGCTTAAGAGGCATTTTGGTTCGATCCGCTTCCTTGATAAGTTGATTGGAGTGCAAGTGTGAGACTCTCGGCTAGGACAAGCGGTCAGGTGAGAGGCTCACCGCCTGCCCCGCGGAAAGCGAGCATCTGAAACAGAAATCAACCACTTCCAAGGGAGAATTACAAACACCGTCTTCCGCTTTTAAGATTTTGCTTTATTAACAGAGACGACCTCTGTCAGTTCTTTTAACTGAGTTGCCAGTTCACGGACGCGTGTTTGAGCCAGCTCATCCACTAACACATTGCCTTCATCAAAGTTCACCGGATCTGCCACATATTGATCGGGCAGCACGAGACTGTAAACACCACGAAGCACCGTGCGCAAATTGGCAAGTGCATTTATTCCGCCTTTCCCGCCGCCTGCTGCAACAGCAATAGCTGAAGGTTTGTTTTTAAAATGTTTGCCTCCTAAGAAATCTAGAGCATTTTTTAAAGCCCCGCTAATTCCGCTATGATACTCAGGACTCGTTACGAAGAATCCATCTGCTTGCTCAGCATACTCAGCCAGCTTTTTGACGGTATCGTTCTGAGCTGATGATGCATCCCCTGTGAATAGAGGCAATTTATCGATTCCTACATCAAAATATAAAACTTCAACATTCAACTCCCTTAGAACTTCAGCCGCATATTGTGCAATTCCTCTTGTTCTGGATTCTGCTGTTGGGCTCCCTGCTATAACCATGATTTTCATTTATATCTTCCTCATTTCTGCTATGCAATGTAAGTATGTTCATATCTTACAAGATTTCTAAGGATACTTTGTAGCAATTAGGTTTGATTTGTTGAAAATCAGGTCTTAAGTCCAGAAAAATAATCATTGACTTATTACCCATTAGAATGTAAATTATTTGTAATTTTGGAGTTTTAAAAAACTAATTAGGTATTGAACTAATCAAATGAAAAAAATAGCATTATGAGAGGACGATTTAAGTGGCACTTGTATCGATTGATTTTTCTCCTTTTAACGAGATGATAATGAGTCTTCATGTTATTCAAAATCCTGCTCACCACCCTTATCGGCTTGCATGGGCTGAAAAAGCAGAAAAGAAATTACCACAAGATCTTTTACTTTTAGTCAAAGAATGGGGACCGCATTTTTATGACTGGATGTATTTTGTTAACATTCGAAATGAATTTCAATTTTTTGAATCAACAGTTGAAGAAGCCATCGAACGTCTAGCTCTCCTACCAGACCTAACGTTTTCCTATCTCATGCTAGGTGAGAGATATGGCAGCGACTCTTTGTTAAAGTGGAAAAACAACCCTGCATCAGCACCTCTTCATTCAATTGAAAAAGACATACTCTTACATGCTGCGGACTGGAAAAGAAAGTTCTGTGATTTTTTTTATGAATACAACCGTTACTTATTTGCTGAAGAGCTTTTCAGAATTACTCCTTGGATTGCAAGAGCATCTGAAAATTTTAAGAAAGAACTGAATGACTCCAAAATCGAAAGTTTAAACAGCATACATCCAGATGTAACTGTTACTTCTGATTCTATAAAAATTAAGAAGAATGACGTTTACACGTTTTCGTTTGAAGAGTTTCCCAAACTCGTAATTCAGCCATCTACATTTGCTACGCCACACGTCATGCTTTGCTGCAACCAAGATCGTGTCGCTATTGCCCTTCATGTTGCTGTACCCGATTCTGAAAAAAACCATGAACCACCTGAAGACTTAATTACCTTATTAAAGGCACTCAGTGAACCAACAAGACTTAAGATCCTACAAGACTTGCTTCACCATCCATACAGCACAAAACAGCTAGCTCATAAATACAATCTTACTGAAGCTACCGTATCGAATCATTTAAAGCAATTGCTTTCATGCGGTTTAGCCGTTACACAAAGAAAAGGCTACTACGTGTTCTACACCGGTAAACGAGACAGACTAGAATCACTTCGTACAGATGTTGCTCAATTTATGCAGCAGCCTGTTTTAGATGAATATATCTTTATACCTGATCTCACTTGAAAAGGGGAGCTGTTATATGAGGAAGATAATTTTAGATCTTCAACAACTATTTTTACTAAGTATAAGTATTATTCTTATTGCCACAGTTCCTTCTTTCATTGCTGACCAAAACCGCATTAATTTTAGTATTTTGAGATACGTAGAGTCTGTTTTGGAGGTACTTACAACTCTCATAAGACCAGACTCTCTTACTTTGTATATCCATTCTCAAAATATGATATTAGAGCCAATGCCCGTAAATATTTCATACAAATTTGTTAATGAAATCTATGAAAAACCTTTGTTTCCTGAGATTTGGAATATCGTTTTTTATACATTAAGCATGCTGCTGATTAGCTTTGCAGCTGCATTCATCATCGCTGTTTTTCTGGGGTGGATAGCAGAACTGCTTCCGGCTTCATTCAAGACAGCTGCTTTACGAATTAGTGAGATTCTCGAAGCATTTCCGGATTTATTTTTTGTATTTTGCATCCAATTGGCTGTTGTTTGGATTTATAAAAAAACTGGATTCCTTGCAGCAAATCCTTTCACATCTAGCAAAGAACCTTCATTTCTATTACCGGTTATAACACTGAGCATTGTACCGGCTATTTATTTGTTCAGAATGCAGTTAACACTATCGCAAGCTGAAATTGAAAAAGACTATATTACCTTCGCACGTTCAAAGGGACTGGCTAATTCACAAATTGTCTTTCATCATCTTTTAAAAAATACACTTCGAGAACTTTCTATACATCTACCGTATATCATGCTCCTGCTTTTTAGCCATTTGATCATACTAGAATATCTCTTTAACATGAATGGAATTATACAAATTTTGCTTAGTGAGCAGCCAGCGGAAACGAGGGCTATGCTGCTGATGCTTATCGCATTTCCTCTTTTTGCAGCGGTAAAAGGGGTAAGGATGTTTATTAAGAAAGAGAGGATTTCAAATGCTGCGTAAAATAAATGCTTTTTCTTTAGGAACAGTTCTCCTGACTACCATTATCATTATAAGTATTGTTGTTCCAACTCTAATGCCCGAACCGTCTGCCGAGAAATTTCGTTACAATTTTAATCAAAGATCACTCGATATTCCACCGTTCAGTCCATCTGCAGATAATTGGTTCGGTACAGACCGAAATGGCAAAGATTTATTTTATGCGATAGTAGATGGGGCTAAATATACGGTATTTTTCGCTCTTGTTATTACACTTTTAAGAATGCTGCTTTCATTTATTGGTGGACTTATTTTTAAACGTTTGTTTAAAAACAACTGGGTAAGCGGCCTGTTGCAGGGCTTTCATTATGTCCCTCAATCATTAATCATACTGCTTGTTTTATCTCCGCTTCTTTTTTATGAGCTTAGAACACAGTCGGTTCTCAACTTCACAGAAACTTTGGTTATCCAATTGGTTGTTCTTGTTGCAGTAGGCATCTTCCCACTAGCTAAAATAATTGCAGAAATAGCTGACTCATTAACCCAAAATGATTATGTTACTTGCGCAAAACACATGGGATCATCCTCTTTACAAATTACCAAGCGCCATGTTCTGCCACATTTATGGCCTCGACTATTCGTCCTCGCCGGCAGGCAATTTTCGCAAGTCCTTACCTTAATGCTCCACTTGGCTATCTATCATTTATTTATTGGAGGGGTTAAGATTACGTCAGGACAAGAGCATGATCAATTTAACAACTATTCTACTGTTTCGAACGAATGGACTGGGCTAATCAGCATGTATCACCGGGAACTGATGCTTGAACCTTTTATTGTTATGATTCCTGTGGTTGCTTATACCTTGTTAATCTTATGTGTTAATATCATGACTAAAAGCCTTGAAAAAAGATTTGATCAACAAACAATCTATTAAAAAAAGCCGTTCCCCATTTTTGGAGAACGGTTTTCTTTAGTTTCCTGCACCTCTGTACTTTGTTACCCCAACGTTCCATAACGTTACAGCTATTAAGAAAAAGACTAGTCCAACTACAGGTGTTAAAAAGGCATACGTGTACCACTCTTCCCTTTTTAAAAAATAGGAAGAAGGATAAACACCGACGAATGCGAACGGAAGAATCCACGTTAACACGTACTTGATTACTTTGTTGTAAATATCAACAGGATATCTTCCATAGTTTCCGATGTTGTACATCATCGGCATAATGTCAGTTCTTGAGTCTGACCAAAACCCGATTGTTGCCAGGGCGATAAAGATCCCTGCATATACGAGCGCACCGCCAATAACAAGCAGGATAAAAATAAACGGATCATACCAGCTGAGCTCTAAACCTAGCTTATCGCCCGCATAAAACATAACCACTAATCCTGTTATCACACCAAAAAGCGATTCCAGTTCCATTCGTTCTAACACGATCTGGAACAAGCTGTGAACCGGCCTAGTAAGTATACGGTCCATCTCACCTTTAACAATATATCTATCCGTGAAATCCCAAATATTAAAGAAAGAGGCAAAGATCGAAAATGGTACAAGGAAAAATCCATAAATAAAGATCATCTCATCCTTGCTCCAGCCCGCAAGAAGACTCGTATGTCCGAAAACAACAAGGATAAACACGAGATTAACTGCTTGGAACAACAGATCCGAAAAAATCTCTACCACCATGTCCGCGCGATAAGTCAGTCTTGTTTTTAAATATTGTGCAACGTACTGAAAAAAGATCGAAATATAGTCCATCTGCTTCTAACCCCCTTGAACCACAAGCTGCCGCTTCGCTAAAATCCATAACCCATACACAGGTATGATAAGAAGCAGTGACCAAACAGCTTGATTAATCAGGGCTTCATATATTTGCGACCCTTTAAATCCTTCTGTAAAAATCATGCTTGGTATATAGCTGATTCCTTGAAACGGCAAGTAGCTCATCACGTTCTGTGCCCACATCGGATAAAAGCTTAACGGCAGGATAAGTCCAGAAAAGAGGTCAATCACTACACGTTTTGCACGAATCAGACCATCATTATTAAATAAGAAGAAAGTGGCGATTCCGGCAAGCAAGTTAATTTGCGTATTAATGATAAAACTAAAAATAATCGACAGGAAAAAGAATAACCATGTACTCATGTTCGTTGACAATTCCACTGGGAACACGAGAGCTACGATTACCATTCCAGGGACTGAGAAGAATAAAAGTCTGAAGATCCCCTCTCCCAGACCTTGCATCATCTTCATATTTAAATAGGGATAAGGTCGAACCATCTCGACTGCTACTTTTCCTTCTTTAATCTCCATCGCAATTTCTCGGTCGATATTATTAAAGTAGAACGCACGCGCCATCCACGCAACTGCAATATACGTTGTCATCTGTGTGATGGACAGACCTTGAATGTTCTCTTTCCCGCCATAGATGGCACTCCATAAAAAGTAATACGCACCAATATTGATGCTGTAAATTAAAATTCCGCTGTAGTAGTTTGTCCGGTATGCAAGCATCATTAAAAAGCGGATGCGAATCATCTCGATATACTTACCCATGACGAACAGCACCTTCAACATAAATATTTCGAATAATCTCTTCTGTCGAGATCTCGAGAATCTTTAAGTCCGCAATCTTTTTAGAAGCCGTCACTTTACCTATTACTCCTGAGATCACCGTCTCATCGCTATCAACTGAGGCTACCCAAACGAGATCGCTCTCTCCTTTTTCCCAAACAACTAGATGTTCTTGTGTGAGTAGCTGTAATTCTTCCAATGTTGTTTCTTCACTGAACTGAAACTGAATCTGCTTTCCTTCTGCCCAGTTTTCACGAAGCTCTTTTAACGGCCCATCATAAATGATTTTGCCTTCATCGAGCATTACTACCCGCTCACAAAGCGCTTCAATATCGGAAAGGTCGTGTGTCGTTAGCAGAATCGTCGTACCGTACTTTTCATTAATTCTTTTTAGAAACTCACGAATCTTAAGTTTAACAAGAACATCGAGTCCGATCGTTGGCTCATCCAAGAAAAGAAGCGGTGGATTATGAATGAGAGCTGCAGCTAATTCACAGCGCATTCTTTGCCCGAGTGATAGCTTTCGTACTGGCTTGTCGAGCAACGGCCCGATATCAAGCGTTTCAATGACATCCTTCATATGCTCTTCGTACTGCTGATCTGGAACATTGTATATCTTCTTTAACAGCCTGAACGACTCCTGAACGGCGATATCCCACCAGAGCTGTGATCTTTGGCCGAAAACAACACCAATCGTTTTCACGAACTTCTCCCGCTCTTTATGGGGATTCATGCCATTCACGACAATCTTCCCATCAGTCGGTGTAAGAATGCCCGTCAACATTTTAATAGATGTAGATTTACCAGCACCGTTCTCTCCGATATAACCGACCATCTCTCCCTTTTTAATCGTAAAAGAGATATCATCTACAGCTGTTTTAATCGTATAGTTTCGTGTAAAAAGATCACGAAACGCCCCCTTCAAACCAGAACGGCTCGAAAAGGACTTAAACTCTTTCCTTAAACCCTGTACATCTATAATGTTCTGCATAAAAATGCCTCCGTAATTTTTTTCGCTGTCTCTGTTTGAATGTGCTGATTTCCGTTCCAGGTGCTTCGCTTTCCGCGGGGCAGGCGGCGAGCCACATTCGTAACGTTTCACTTTTAAGTGTCTCACCTGACCGCTTGTCCCGCAGGAGTCTCGCACCTTGCGCTCCAATCAACTAGTCATTGAAGAAAATGAACAGACCCAAAAGCAACAATCTTTTAGAAAAGAGCTTTAACAAATACCAACTCATTTGACTGTTAAGCTCCCAATTTTGCTAATGCAAAATATGGAGTTTCCGTAATAGAAACTCAAGCACTCGATAAGTTTACTCTAATCGTCTTCCTAAACTCAAATAGTTGAGACTATTATGCAGAGTTTTCCATCCCTGTTTATGATGATTATTCATGCTACAATACTTATTGAACTTAATAGATATCGTTTACAGGAGGTATATATAGATATGAATCACACAAAATCTGAAGCTTTATATGATGAAGCACTTCTACATATTGTCGGCGGGGTTAACAGCCCATCCAGATCCTTTAAAGCAGTTGGCGGCGGCGCACCCGTTTTTATGGAGCGCGCACAAGGTGCTTATTTTTGGGATGAGGACGGCAACCGTTACATTGATTATCTTGCTGCATATGGTCCTATTATTACCGGACATGCTCATCCTCATATCACAAAGGCGATCGTTAAAGCGGCTGAAAACGGCGTACTATACGGAACTCCTACTTCCCTTGAAGTGAAGTTCGCTAAAATGCTGAAAGAAGCTATGCCTGCTATGGATAAAGTCCGATTCGTAAACTCTGGAACAGAAGCGGTAATGACCACCATCCGTGTTGCGCGTGCGTATACTGGGCGCGATAAAATTATCAAGTTCGCAGGCTGTTATCACGGCCATTCTGATCTAGTACTAGTTGCCGCTGGATCCGGCCCATCTACACTTGGAACTCCAGACTCAGCAGGTGTACCAAAATCAATTGCTCAAGAAGTGATTACCGTTCCGTTCAACGATGTTGAAGCCTACCGTGCCGCAATGGAAAAATGGGGTGACCAAATTGCTGCTGTTTTAGTTGAGCCGATCGTCGGGAATTTTGGAATTGTGGAACCGAAAGAAGGATTCTTACAAGCAGTTAACGATATTACCCACGAGCATGGCGCACTTGTCATTTATGATGAAGTGATTACTGCATTCCGTTTTATGTATGGTGGTGCTCAAGATTTACTCGGTGTGAAACCAGACATGACAGCACTCGGGAAAATTATCGGTGGTGGCCTTCCGATTGGAGCATACGGCGGTAAAAAAGAAATCATGGAAAAAGTGGCACCGCTCGGACCTGCTTATCAAGCAGGAACAATGGCTGGAAATCCGGCATCGATCTCAGCTGGAATCGCATGTTTAGAAGTTCTTCAACAAGAAGGTGTTTACGAAGAAATGGACCGCTTAGGCGCGATTTTGGAAAAAGGATTGCTAGAACAGGCTGCGAAATATAACGTATCTGTTACCATCAACCGTTTGAAAGGCGCATTGACCCTCTATTTTACTGATGAAACAATTGAGAACTATGTTCAGGCAGAAGCGACAGACGGAGAGATTTTCGGCAGGTACTTCAAACATATGCTTAACGAAGGTATCAACCTGGCTCCTTCTAAATATGAAGCGATGTTCTTAACAACAGCACATACAGAGGAAGACGTTCTTGCTACGATTGAAGCAGCAGGAAAAGCATTCAGCCGTCTTTAAGTTTTGAAAGAATCCGTCATCGTACGGATTCTTTTTTTGCTTTAAGGGAAAACCTGTAATAATAGAGCTTTATTTTTCATACGGTATGTAAGTCTGTAACTTTCACAATGTGTTAACACACTTTCACTTGATTAAACATTAGAAACAGTTTATAGTGTTTGAGATTATTAACATTTTTTATGAGAAAGGAATTATCGCAGTTATGAAATTAGGAGCCCGAATGATCAAAACGGGTTTAGCCATATCTTTATCGATATACCTAGCGATGCTGTTTCAATTGGATCAGCCCGTCTATGCAGCCATTGCTGCAACATTTGCGATTCAGCCATCCATCTACAGGTCTTATCAAACCATTCTAGAACAAGTTCAAGGTAACCTCGTTGGTGCCATATTTGCCATTATTTTTGTTTTATTATTAGGCAACAACCCTTTTGTTATCGGATTCGTTGTTGTACTCGTTATTGCAGCGAACTTAAAAATGAAGATTGAAAAAACCATTCCGTTATCAATCGTTACCGTGATCGTAATCATGGAAAGCCATACGGAAAACTTTATCGGTTTTGCGATTGATCGCTTTTTGCTCATTATGCTTGGTGTCCTATCAGCATTCTTAGTGAACCTGGTATTTATGCCACCTAAATATGAAACAAAATTGTATTATAAAATCTCAGATCATACCGACGAGATCATAAAATGGATCCGCATGATCACCCGGCATGCTTCAGAACATATTGCCATCAAAGAGGATCTCACTCATTTAAAGGAAAACCGTTTTAAAATGGATCAGTATTATCTACTGTACAAAGAGGAACGTACGTATTTTAGAAGCAACAAGTATTCGAAGACACGCAAGCTTGTTCTGTACAGACAGATGATTCAAACAACAAACAAAGCACTAGAACTGTTGAAGAGTCTTCACCGTCATGAAAACGAATTGCACAATATGCCCGAACCTCTTCAAGAATTGATTCAAATCAAGCTTGATGGATTAACGAACTTCCATGAACAGCTGCTGTTAAAGTATACAGATAAAATTCGGGCACAGCATACGTATGATATGGATGACGCCATCAATAAGAAAGCCCTCATGAAATGCATCATGAGCTATTACAAAAACCCGGAGAACGAAGAGTGGATTGAACTGTTCCCGGTATTTGCATTAATTATTGATTACGCTGATCAGCTTGAGCACCTGAACACCTTGGTGGAAAGCTTTAAAAATTACCACCAGGACGACAGCGAAGTACAGCTGGATCAGCGATTGGAAGATTAGATGAATATGGATTGATCGTTGAGCCAGTCCTTTTTATAGGGCTGGCTTTTTGTTTGTGTTATGTACTGGGAGGCCCGGATCAAGCATGCGGTAATGCTGTAGAATATAGACTCGCGGGAATACGTTAAAAACTCGCGGGATTTTGGAAAAAACTCGCGGAATTAACCTCATTTCTCGCGGGATTATAGATGAAATTTCAGGGATTATTTAGATTTATGCTTTAAATAAAGAATATTAGGATTTGCACATATTCTTAAAGTGCAACAAACTAATGTTGTAAAATATTGTGAAGAATGAAAGGAGCGTTTTTTATTAAAAATGCTTTAAAAACCCCACCTATTGTAACCAAATTATCCAAATTAATTAGAAGAATTCCACAAAATCATATTAAGCAAAAGTTACTTCAAGAACAATTACGAAATTACTCCTCTGGCCACACCGGTGAAAAATCATTAGACTATTTTTATCGCTACTTACCAAAAACCAACATGAATTTACTCCACGGAATCCGAATTCTCCATGACCATTATTACTTTCAAATGGATACTTTAATTTTGACTCCAAACTTCATTACAATTTTAGAAATAAAAAACTTAGCCGGACACTTATACTTTGACGATAAATTTTCACAGCTTATCAGAACATATAATGGACAAAAAGAAGCCTTCTCTAATCCAATTGAACAGGTTAAACGCCAAAGTTATCACCTAAAAGAAATTCTTCTTCAACAAAAATATTCTCCTATCCCCATTGAATCACTCGTTGTTATGACTCATCCACATGCAATCATCGAAGCTTCTCCTACATATAAAGAAACTTATGAAAAAGTAATTAAGAGCACAAGCCTTCAACAAAAATTCCATGAGTTCAGTCAAAAGCACCCTCAAACTATTTTTTTACCGAAACAAATTAAAAAACTATCTAAGTTTTTTATAAAAGTAAATTCATCATTTGATCCAGATATATGTGAATTTTTTCAAATCGATAAAAAAGACTTATTAACTGGTGTGCTATGTCCGTTATGTGATCAATCTATTATGAATTATAAAAGGGGAACTTGGCATTGTCTCCCCTGTAATTACTCTTCAAAAACTGCCCATATTAAAGCTCTGCAGGATTATGCTTATTTATTTTCTACTCAAATATCTAACCGAGATTGTATGAAATATTTACACTTAAAAACTAGTGACCAAACTAACCATCTGCTTCGATCTCTTAAGCTCCCTACAACAGGTTCCACAAAATCTCGCAAATACAACCTAGAACCCCTCCTAGAAAAAACCACATAAAAAAAGAAGCCTGGCCAATGCCAAGCCTCCTCTCTAATCCATCATACTAGCTCTTCATTCTTGGATCGAGTGCATCACGCAAACCGTCACCCATCAGGTTAAATCCGAGTACCGTTAACATGATCGCAAGACCAGGGAAAAGAACTGTCCATGGTGCTTGAATAATAAAATCTTTTGAATCTGCGAGCATTTTCCCCCACTCAGGAGTTGGCGGCTGAGCTCCCATTCCTAAGAATCCAAGCGCAGCTGCTTCAATTATTGCCGTTGCGATGGCAAGCGTGCCTTGAACAATAATTGGAGCTAAACTGTTCGGCAGAATGTGATGAATCAGAATTCTAAAATCACTCATACCGATCGCTCGCGCTGCTGTTATATATTCCTCTTCTTTTACACTAAGCACTCTGGAGCGCAACAAGCGTCCGAACGTCGGAATGTTAATAATAGCAATCGCGATCAAAGCGTTTTTCAGTGATGGTCCAAGTACAGAAACTACTGCGATAGCAAGCAGGATACTCGGGAACGCTAGCAAAATATCAAAAATTCTAGATATGATGCCGTCAATCCATTTTCCATAATAACCTGCCACAATTCCAAGCAAGGAACCTATGATTACGGATCCGGCTACCGAGAAGAAACCTACCCATAAGGAGATACGGGCTCCGTGGATCACGCGGCTTAAGATATCACGGCCAAATTCGTCTGTCCCGAACCAATGTTCAGCAGATGGCGCAATATGTTTATCCTTTAGTTCAACATCACTATAGTTATAAGGTGCTAGCAGATCGGCAAATATCGCCACCACGATGAACAAGGATACGATGGATAATCCAACAAGAGCGATTTTATTCTTTTTAAAGCTTCTCCATGCATCTTTCCAAGGAGAGATTACTTTGTCTTCCACAGGTTCCACAGGCATATGCTGTGGCTGCGGGACTACGGGAGGTGTTGATCTTGATAGTTCTGACATTCTCTAATCCCTCCTACTTGAATTTAATTCTCGGGTCAATTGCTGCATACAGCAAATCAACGAGTAGATTAATTAATACAAAGATTGTAGCGACAACTAGGATTCCTGATTGGATAACAGGATAATCACGATACGAGATGGCATCGTAAATATATGTCCCAATCCCTGGCCATCCGAAAATCGTTTCCGTCAGGATCGCTCCGCCCAAAAGCAGTCCTGTCTGCAGTCCGATGACAGTCACTACTGGAATTAGAGCATTTTTCAATGAATGCTTGTACACTACCCAGAACATTTTCATCCCTTTAGCACGAGCTGTACGAATATAATCTGAACGCATTACTTCAAGCATGCTTGATCGTGTCATACGTGCAATTATCGCCATCGGAATCGTACCAAGTGCAACACCCGGCAAGATAAGATGCTTAACCACTTCACCGAACTGATCCATTCTTCCTTGAATCAATGTATCAATTAAATACAAGTGTGTGATCGGATCCACCGGAACACGAATGTTGTCACGGCCAGTTGTTGGCAATAGATCAAAATGGATAGAAAATACATATTGCTCCATCAAGCCAAGCCAGAAGATCGGCATGGATACACCAATTAGTGCAAGAACCATCGCTGTATAGTCAAACCAAGAATTTTGGAACCAAGCAGAAATGATCCCTGCATTAACACCAATTACAATGGCAATGACCATCGCTACAAAAGCCAGTTCAATCGTTGCAGCTAAATACGGCCAGATCTCCTCCGAGATCGCAACATTTGTTTTAAGAGAAACACCTAGATCTCCTGTAAAAAGACCTGTTAAATAATCTATAAATTGCGTGTACCAAGGTTGGTCTAACCCAAGTCGCTTCGTTAAAGATGCAACGGCTTCTTTTGTGGCCTGTTGCCCTAATATTAATTGTGCTGGATTACCCGGGATAGCACGAATCATCATGAACACGATAAATGTCATTCCAAGCAATACAGGAACGAGCGTTGCTAACCGTCTGATCGTATAGGCAAACATAGGGTCACCTCTTTCTTAAGAAGAATTACAAGTATGTTAGGTTACGAGTTGTTTTCCAAAAAAAGAGGAGCTGGCTATATTAGGCCATACTCCTCGCCATACATTATTCGAAAGATACATCCGCGAAAGATTGAGAACCAGTAGGATGTGGTACGAATCCTTTGATCTTGCTTGCTCCAGCTAATTGCGGCTTAGAGTGAACAAGTGGTACCCATGGTGCATCTTCATGGATAATAACTTGTGCTTGTTTGTAAAGCTCTTCACGCTTTGCTTCATCAGCTGTCGTTTGAGCTTCAACTAAAAGCTTATGAACGTCTTCGTTCGCATAACGAGAGTAGTTGTTAGAATCGATCGTGTCTTTATCAAGAAGCGTATAAAGGAAGTTATCCGCATCTCCATTGTCACCAGTCCAACCTAACATGAACATTGGTGCTTCACCTTTTTGAACTTTCTCAAGGTAAGTACCCCACTCAAATGTAACGATGTTCGCTTTGATATTCACTTTTGCAAGTTTTGCTTGAATCGCTTCAGCTACTTTTTGGCCGTTCGGCATGTATGGACGTGCTACAGGCATTGCCCAAAGATCCATCTCAAAGCCTTTTTCTAAACCAGCTTTAGCTAAAAGTTCTTTTGCTTTTGCTTCGTCATACTCACGGTCTTGAATTTCATCGTTGTATCCAGCGATTGAAGGAGGCATTGGGTTTTTAGCCGGCTCAGCTGTTCCTTCGTAGAAGTTGTCGATGATCGCTTGCTTGTCGATCAAGTGGCTTATCGCCTGACGTACTTCTTTTTTATCAAACGGTGCTTTTTCAACGTTAAATCCTAGGTAACCAACGTTCATTGAAGGACGCTCGAACAACTGTAGCTTTCCGTTGTCAGAAACTTTTTTCATATCAGATGGATTAAGAGCATCCATTAAGTCGATCTCGCCCTTTGTTAGTGCATTCAAACGAGAAGAGTTGTCTTTGATTACTTTAAAAGTTACGCCATCAAGTTTCGGCATATCTTTTACCCAATAGTCTGCGTTCTTTTCAAGAACGATCGTATCGTTTGGCTTCCAGCTCTTGAATTTGAAAGGTCCAGTACCAACTGGCTCTTTGCTTAGCTTGTCGCCATCTAATGATTTAGGGCTCGCGATTGCGAACGGGCTCATAGCAACGTTCTTTAAGAATGGAGCTTGAGGTTTGCTCAATGTAATAACTACTTTGTAGTCTCCATCAGCTTTCACATCTTTAATTACGTGGCCTTCGTCACCTTCAAATCCACCAAACATAGATCCGTAGTATGCAAATTTCTCTCCGTCTTTACTTTGTGCCCAGCGGTCAAAGTTCTTTACAACTGCATCAGCGTTGAACTTCTCGCCATCATGGAACTTAACGCCTTCTTCAAGAGTGAACGTGTAAGTTAATCCATCTTCTGAGATATCCCACTCTTTTGCAAGACCAGGAACGATATCTGTGTTATCTTTTCCGTAGTTTACTAGCGGCTCATAAATTTGTTCTGTTACGATGAAAGATTCACCGTCTGTAACTACTGCCGGATCAAGTGCAACAGAGTCCCCGCCGCGTCCGTAGATCATTACATTGTTAGGATCGACTTTACCGTCGTCTCCACCCTTGCTGCTGTCTCCGCCTGATGATGAACACCCTGCCAACGCAAGAGATAAAGCTAGCATTAAAGCAAATAAAGTCCATAAACTTTTCTTCATCTTCTTTCCCCCAGTTCTCATTTTAGTAGTGCCTTTTTTTATATGTACGCGCTTGCCTTATTCGTATAAATGGCAAGCAGCGTAGTGGCCTTCAGCAACTTCTTTTAATACCGGTTTAACTGACCCGCAATGCTCCATCGCTGCAGGACACCGTGTATGAAACGGGCAGCCAGCAGGCGGATTTGATGGACTCGGAACATCCCCTTGCAGGATGACACGGTCCTTTCGATGCTCAACATCAGGAATTGGAACAGCTGACAGTAAAGCTTGTGTATATGGATGTTTTGGATCATCGTACAGCTTTTCACTATCAGCAAGCTCTACTATATGACCCAAATACATAACTCCCACTCGGTCACTGATATGGCGTACTACACCAAGATCATGTGCGATAAACAGATACGTAAGATCAAATTCTTTCTGCAGATCTTGTAAAAGGTTCAGCACTTGAGATTGTATGGAAACATCTAAAGCTGATACAGGTTCATCCGCGATAATAAGTTTCGGATTCACCGCAAGTGCACGTGCAATTCCGATACGCTGTCTTTGTCCCCCAGAAAACTGGTGAGGATATCGCTTCGCGTGCCAGCTTGAGAGTCCTACTACTTCAAGCAGTTCTTTTACTCGTCTTTTTCGTTCTGCTTTATCTTTTACACCATGAACGATTAAAGGCTCTTCTAAAATCTTCTCAACCGTATGACGCGGGTTAAGCGATGCGAATGGGTCCTGAAACACCATCTGCATCTCACGGCGTTTCTTCCTCATTTCACTTGTAGATAATTTCGTAATATCTTCGCCCTCGAAGTAGATCTTTCCTTCTGTAGGTTCTAAAAGTCTTAACAGCATCCGTCCAGTAGTGGACTTGCCGCATCCGCTTTCTCCTACAAGGCCAAGTGTCTCTCCTTTTTTTATGTGAAAAGAGATTCCATCTACCGCCTTTACTTCACCGACTGTTTTGCTCAATATTCCGCCTTTGATCGGAAAGTGCATCTTTAAATTTTCTACTTTAACTAATGGCTGTGTCTGACTCATGCAGGTTCACTCCTTTCCCATCCTCGTAAAGCCAGCATCTTACTTGATGACTGCCTTCTTGAGTATTCAGTTGAGGAGTTTCGGCAATACACCGTGTTCCGGCATGTTCACAACGCGGTGCAAAAGAACATCCTGTTGTAATCGAGCCTGGTTTCGGTACGTTTCCAGGTATGGAATATAATCTTCCTACCTTCTCTCTCATGTCTGGTACTGATTTAATCAATCCAACCGTGTATGGATGCTTCGGATTTTGGAAGATGGTTTTAACCGCTCCCTCTTCTACTACTTTTCCGGCATACATAACCACGACGCGTTCACACATTTCAGCAACAACCCCCAAATCATGAGTAATCATCATGATTGCGGTGTCAGTTTCTTTGTTTAATCGTTTCATCAGATCTAAAATTTGAGCTTGAATCGTAACATCCAGAGCGGTAGTAGGCTCGTCCGCTATTAGAAGTTTTGGGTCGCAGATCATGGCCATCGCAATCATGACACGCTGACGCATACCTCCTGATAACTGATGCGGATATTCTCTTACAAGCTCTTCTGCCCGTGGAAGCCCTACTAGCTTAAGCATTTCAATGGCTTTACCCATCGCTTCTTTTTTTGACCATTTTCTATGTATGCGCAGTGATTCAATAAGCTGGTCTCCGATTGTTATAACCGGATTCAGACTTGTCATCGGCTCCTGAAATATCATTCCAATCTCATTGCCTCTTATTTGCCGCATTCTTTTTTCTGGTGCAGAAGCAAGATTTTCACCTTTAAAGAGAATTTCTCCTTCGATCTTCCCAGGCGGGGTAGGTACTAGTCCCATTACAGATAGTGACGTAACACTTTTTCCACAGCCGGACTCCCCCACAATACCTAGTACTTCACCAGGATTGACGTGGAAATCGACACCGTCAACGGCTGGAATTGCTCCATCATCTGTAAGGAAAGAAGTTCTTAAGTTCTTAACTTCTAAAACAGGATTTCCCATGAGATCTCACTCCTTTCTCTAAGCTGTCAAATTTCCTAGAATATTACTTCTCTGTTGAGAATTATGACACTACTCTGACATTTTGACAATATTAAATTTTCAGAATGTTCGACAATTACATCTTCTGTTGTAGGTCTTATACATCACTTTCGCTCAAAGGATGTTTATGGGTGAAATGGTCATAGCCAATAAAAAAAGAGAGTTTTTCTCTTTTCGTTACACTTGTTTTTTGTTATTTTTACACATCCGCGCAGTTGAATGGGATTTACGCTCAGCTGAGCTTCATTTACGCGCACAAACCAACCCTTTACGCGCACATCATGGCGATTTTCACGCATCACCAAACAATATAGGCATTTTTCGATATCGAATGGAATTCTGCGCATGGCTGTAAGGCTAAATCTTAGGTGTAGTGCGAAATTTAGGATGTTTGCTTTAAGATTTTGCTATAATTTACGCTCTCAAGGATCATTTTTAAACAAATAAAAAAAGACCGGCATCTGCCGACCTTTTCTGCTTTATTTATACCAGTTGCTGTACCGTAAACAAATCGTAGTACGGTCCTTGTTTTTCCATCAATTCTTTATGTTTTCCGATCTCAACAATTCTGCCGTGATCGATAACGATAATGCGATCAGCGTGAGTAATAGTAGAAAGGCGATGCGCCACAATGAAAGTCGTCCGATCCTTTGCAAGTTTTTCTAAAGCTTCTTGAATCAGATGTTCACTTTCAAGATCCAATGCTGACGTCGCTTCGTCTAAAATTAGAATCGGCGGATTTTTTAAGAAGACACGTGATATCGCAACGCGCTGTTTCTGACCTCCAGAAAGCTTAACGCCACGCTCTCCAATTTTTGTGTCATAGCCTTCAGGCAGACTCATTATGAATTCATGTGCATTTGCCGCTTTGGCAGCTGCAATCATCTGTTCATCTGAGGCCTCTGGATTCCCCATAAGAATATTTGCTCGAACTGATTCACTAAAAAGAATATTATCTTGAAGTACCATACCTATATTATCTCTTAGCGTTCGAACCTGATAGTCGCGAATATCCGTTCCATCGAGCTTAATACTTCCTTCCGTAACATCATAAAAACGCGGAATCAAACTGATCAACGAAGACTTACCGCCTCCGCTCATGCCAACTAAAGCGATTGTTTCACCTGGCGTTACTGATAAGGAAACATTATGTAACACATCTGCTTCTTCCTCATTGTAGGTGAATGAAACATCTTCAAATTCTAACGCACCTTTTACCGACTTTAACGGTTTCGCATTTGGTGAGTCCTCAATATCATACGACTCATCTAAAAACTCGAACATCCTGTCCATAGAAGCGATCGATTGTGTAAGTGTCGTAGATGAGTTGACGAGCCGTCTAAGCGGATTGTACAACCTGTCCATATAGGCAACGAACGCAACCAGAGCCCCTATTGTAATATTTCCTTGTATTCCTTGGTACGCCGCAAATCCAATAACAAGCAGCGGAGCAATATCGGTTACAGTGTTTACAACAGAAAACGTTTTTGCGTTCCATTTCGTATGATCCATCGCCCGATTTAAAAAATTTCGGTTTCGCTTATCAAATTGAATCTGCTCATGATCTTCGAGTGCAAAACTTCGAATAACAGACATTCCTTGAACACGCTCATGCAGGTGACCTTGCACTTCAGCAAGTGCCTGGGAACGATCCTTTGTTAATTGACGAAGACGTGCATAGAAAAACTTTACTGAAAACGCATAGACCGGCAGCATGGATAATGCCACGATCGTCAGCCAAAAATCCATAGAAAACATGATTGCTACCGCGATAATTATGGTAGCCATATCCAGCCAAACATTCATAAGACCCGTAATGACAAATGTCTTTGTTTGCTCTACATCATGAATCACTCTTGAGATAATTTCACCAGATTTGTTATTAGAGTAAAAACGCAGGCTTAAGCGCTGAATGTGATCGAACATCTTGTCTCGAATGTCATATAAAACCTTTGTACCAACCCATTGCGCATAGTATTGTCTCCAATATTCAATAGGAGGCCGCATCACAACGAATATGAGTGCTGCTCCTCCCATCAGCCAGTACAGTTTGTTTAGCTTTTCATCCATGGGTATTGATACCTGGATGATATCATCTACCACGTATTTTAAAATAAGCGGTGTTAATAAAGGAATACCAAACTTAGCGAGCCCAATTAAGATGGTCCAGAAAATTTGCCATTTGTAAGGTTTTACAAAAATTAAATAACGTTTAATACTATCCATTTCATCACACCATTCTTTCCATCATAAAAAGAAAACTTGGCAAAGCGCCAAGTTAACCTTATTTAAAAAAAGGACAACCTGCTGACTCTTCAACAGGTTTTCCTTTTTATCGGAATTCTAAATATCTTTCATACCATTGTTCAACAAATCCTGGTTCAAATGGGCCCTTTTTTTGGGTAACCATCAAGATTAATTCTTGAAGATTTTTTTTAATAATTGTATCAAGCTGACTCGGATACCTCATCATTCTTTTGTGAAGTTCATACTCGTCCTCATCTAATAAGATATAAGTCCCATCTGGAAAAACTTTAATATCAAGATCATAATCAATATATTTTAATGCTTCCTTGTCCCACATAAATGGGGATCCCAAGTTACAGTAATAATAGATACCGTCTTCTCTAATCATACCGATCACATTAAACCATTGCTTCGCGTTAAAATAGCAAATTGCAGGTTCTCTCGTCCGCCACTGACGTCCGTCAGATTCAGTAACAAGGATCCGGTCGTTACCGCATATCACCTGACTAGGAGTACCTTTTAAAATAACAGTATCTTCCCAATTCCGATGTAGATAGCCGTTATGTTTGTAGCTTTGAATATTGATTATACTTCCGGTTGCAGGAAAACTCATCTCTCTCTCCTTTCTGCCCGAGTTCCGGAAGCTAATGTTACCTATTGAGTTGTTAAATCTCCTTTCTTTATAACCATTTGTCGGTAATTCACCAGCTTCATTCATAAACCTCGTTCTTCAATTTTTTTCACGTTTTTATTCCCGATCATTACTTTCTTTCAAAACACACGCTTTTTTTTCTCTTCTTTATTATATCGTTTTAAGAATAGTTTGGAAATGTACTTGTCCCTGTTTTTAAAAAAATAAGCGCCTTTTTTCAGATAATTCACTCGTCACTAGTATTCCCATAGGTTATGTATAGAAAACGTATGTAATAAAATGTGGATGAAAATGATGAAAAACCAAAAAATGCTCCCTAGTGACTAGGGAGCATTCCTGGATAGAGGTTATTTTTGTTGTTGGTTCTTACCTTGTTGAGACTGTTGGTTTTGCTGACGAACGTGTTGTGCGTCAGTTTCACTAGCATACTCAGTCCCGTAAGATTGACCAGCTTGTTGTTGAGCGTTTTGTTGCTTTTGACGAGCTTGTTGTTGCTGTTGTTGTTTTTGTTGTTGTTGTTTGTCCATGTTTTTCACCTCCACGAAATATAATTTACCCGGGCTAATCAAATTTTATAAGTGATTTTTTTATTATATATTTCCAGTATTAAAACCTATAAATATGGGGGATAAATGAATGATTACACTATTTTAAGGAGGGACAGCACGATGTATGTAGGAAGAGATATGACCGAACTAAGTATGACTGGCAAGAACGACTGGAAAGATGAAGAACTCGCGTATTTCCACCACTCCTTGCAGCAGATGGCTCCTTATTTAAACGAGGAAGGAACAAGCATGCACAGAGAGATCATCAAGGAAATAGAAGCTCGCGGGGGATTGAAGCGTAACGAAGCTGATTGGACGCATGGTACTGAGGTTAAGTACGACTGATCTTATATACTGAGAGCGCCAGGTTATTGTTGTTGTGTTGTCGTTCATAAATCTTGGGAATCGCTCGTAAACCTTGGGAATCGCTCGTAAACCTTGGGAATCGCTCGTAAACCTTGGGAATCGCTCGTAAACCTTGGGAATCGCTCGTAAACCTTGGGAATCGCTCGTAAACCTTGGGAATCGCTCGTAAACCTTGGGAATCGCTCGTAAACCTTGGGAATCGCTCGTAAACCTTGGGAATCGCTCGTCCAGCGTGCATGAATATGCCGCTGGACGAGCACAAAACTTCCCGAGCGAGCATAAAAGCAAGCCCCAGCGCATCGCTGGGGCTTGCTTTCTTTCATATCCATTAAAAATTGCTATATGACTGGCCGCCATCCACGTTCAACGTGCTCCCAACGACCCAGGATGCCTTCTTAGATGCCAAGAAAACAACTACATTGGCCACTTCTTCCACTGTTCCAAATCGTCCAGCGGAAATATGCTCTTCCACAAACGAATTGATCTTGTATGGATCTTGTTCCAATCTTTTTTTCCAGTTTCCTGTTTCATGCAAAATAGATCCTGGAGCTACGCCATTCACACGTATGCCCTTCTTAATCATCTCGTCACCAAAAGATTTCGTAAAGGAAATCATTGCGGCCTTACTCGCATTGTAAGTAGGTTTGCCGCCAGACTCCCGTCCAAAAATAGACGAAATGTTAATAATAGCTCCACCGTCTGAATTCCCGCTCATTATCGCTGCAGCTTTCTTGCTCAAATCTACAGCCGATAAAAAATTCAAGTGCATAGCTTCTTCAAACTGTTCCATGCTCGTTTCCATAACTGAAGATCCGTTGCTTCCGCCTGCATTATTAACTAAAATGTCGATCGTGCCAAACTTACCTAAAAACTCATTCATCACTCGCTCACGATCCCCAGCGTTCGTTACGTCACCTTGAAAAATCTCAATACCCTCTTTTTGCGCCGCTTCCAAATCTGCCAAGTTACGCCCAACGATCCCTACTTTTGCTCCTTCACTCAAAAAAGCATAAGCAATTCCTTGACCGATTCCTTTTGAACCGCCTGTAACTAGTACCGTTTTTCCTTCAAGTTCTAAATTCATACAATTAACGCCTCCTTTATGAGCCGAATAATTTTTTGGTGAGAGACAGGGAACGGGTACGCATCCAGCTCGTCCACACTGACCCATTTCCAATCAGCAGGCAGAGTTCTGTCTTCTTCCCTACACTTAACCTTCCCTTGCCAAATTTGAATTTCCCACTTCAGATGTGAAAAAACATGCTCAATGTAGCCTGCTTTTTCTTCTGCTGTCACTTCATAATTTAACTGTTCTTCCACATAGCTTTCCAAAGCAGAAATCTCTGCTTGTTTGTTTTCACCAACATACTCTGTATTCGGAAATTCCCACATGTTGGCGAGAAGCCCTTCAGCCGGTCTCTTATGAATCAACAAACGGCCGTCGTCATTCACCAACACCCCAGCTATCATCTTCGCTTTTCTTACTTTTGTTTTTCCTAGCTTAACCGGAAGTTCTCTTTGTCTTCCGCTCTCGAAGCCTCGGCACAATTCTCTCATCGGACACAGCAAACATGCTGGAGATTTTGGAGTACAAATTATAGCGCCAAGCTCCATTAAACCTTGGTTAAAAGAAGAAGGATCTTCGTGTGATATCAACTCTCTCACTGCTTTTTCGAAAGTCACACGGGTTTTTGGTTTGCTGATATCTTCTTCAATGAGCAAAATTCGTGATAAAACACGCATAACATTTCCGTCAACAGCAGGTTCTGGTACACCATACGCTATGCTTAAAACCGCTCCTGCTGTATAAGGGCCGACTCCCTTTAATCCGGCGATTTCTTTAGGTGTATTCGGTACTTTTCCACCATAACTTTCGCATACTTCTTTTACGGCGGTTTGTAAGTTTCGAACTCGGGAATAATAACCTAGACCCTCCCACGCTTTCAAAACTTTTTCTTCGTCTGCATAAGCAAGGTCTTGAAGGGTTGGGAACAATTCAGTGAATCGCTCGAAGTAAGGAATTACCGTATCTACTCTTGTTTGCTGCAGCATGATCTCCGAAACCCAGACACGGTACGGATCCTGATTTTCTCTCCAAGGCAAAGATCTCTTGTTATCGTTGTACCATGTTAATAAATGATCTTGAAATTGTTTCACATATGAAGCATCGAGGGAAAATAAACTATTACTTGTTGTGTTCAATTTATAAATCTTCCTTTGTGTTCAGCTTTTCAAACGCCCAGCAATGGATTTTCTCTACTCCACCTGTCACACATTCGTTTAGTTTTGAAAAAACAGGATGCTCTAGGGCCGTTCGATTTTTCTTAATGGTATCATACGTGGTTCGATTCTTGACTTGGAAACATTCAACATACAGTGAAGGCTGGTCTGCCGCCCTATACCACTGAATATTTGATGCACCGCACACCTTAAGCTCTTTTATCACAAAAGGCATTTGTGTCTCATAAAATTGAATGGAATCCGGACTTACTTTATACTCCATAAAAACAGTTAACATTCTATTTCACTCCATTCCTACATAGGAGGTGATCGCCTTGGATACAGGCACACATATTGTGATGGGGCTGGGATTAGGCGGATTGGCAATGCTCGACCCTGCAATTGCAAATGATCCAGCGACATCCCAAGCCATTCTTGCCGGGACACTAATCGGCTCTCAAGCTCCAGACTTTGACACGGTATTAAAATTAAAAAATAATGCGGTTTATATCCGCAACCATAGAGGTCTTACACACTCACTGCCTGCGCTCGTTATCTGGCCTCTTCTGCTGTTTAGCGGAATCTCTTTATTTGTCCCAGAAGCAGATAACGGAAAGCTTTTATTATGGACAGCAATTGCTGTTTTCCTGCATGTGTTTGTCGATATATTCAATGCTTACGGCACTCAAGCGTTGTATCCTGTTTCAAAGAAATGGATTGCTCTCGGTGTGATCAGCATCTTTGATCCCTTTATCTTCTTCCTGCATATAGCCGGGCTGCTGCTCTGGTATATTGGAGTTAATCCTGGCTACACGTTTCTTACCGTTTACGTGATACTCGTTTTTTACTACATCATACGAATCATTGCCCGACAGCGCGTAAACACGATCGTTCTTAAAAAAATTCCAGAAGCAGAAGAAATTTACGCCAGTCCGACCATTCGATGGGGACAATATCATCTGGCCATCAAATCCAAGCACGAATTTTTTGTAGCTGGTCTAAAAAACGGAAAAATTACCGTTTGGGATACATTTGACCGTCTGCCCGTTCCAAAATCAAAACTGATTGACGCGGCTAAAAAAGATAAAAACATATCTGCCTTTCTTTCCTTTTCTCCAGTACACAGATGGGAAGTCGAAAAGAACGATCATGGTCATTTGGTTCAGTTTATAGACTTACGATATAGAAGCAAAGGTCATTATCCTTTTGTCGCAATGGTTCAACTGGATGAGAACCTAAACATCATTACTTCTTTTACAGGTTGGGTGTATTCTGAGGACCGCCTAAAAAAGAAGATGGAGTTTTCTCCGCTCGACCTAATTAACAACAACGAATAAGGAAAGAGACGGGCTTAATGAATAGGCCCGTCTTTTTTAATGAATCGCTGAAATTTTGGATTGCTGGAAAAATACTCATGCAGTTTATGTCCATAGGAAGTAATAAGCTGTGTTACCATTTTCTCGGTTACCTCTTGCCCTTCATACTCCCATCCCGCTTTTGCACGTGTGGACTCAAAATCTTCCCATAAACCTTCCACCCATTCCCTTGCTTCCTGATAACTAAGGGTAGGGTTCATTTTTTGCAGTTGTTTAGCCAATCTGTCAAAACGCTCTTCCATTATTCTCCCTCCTTATCCAATTTTTAAAGAAAGTCCCGTCACATAAAGGGTTCTGTCACGTTTCATACTAGTTGAGAACCGATATAAAGGAGGTAATACACATGCGAAACAAATCGAAAAACTTCCCTAATCGGATCTCCTTCTCAGGTGAGCCGAGATCAAAAGAAGAGTTCTCTTCTAAACGGCCAGATGGATCCATTCGTGACCATCCACAGGAGCGAATGTTTTTATCCAATCAACACCGAGATGATCAGTAACTCTTGCGGTTATGAATTTCATTCTGGGGGGTGAATCAGTTGAACAAGAAAGATTACTTCTCATCAACGCGATTTAACGGTAAGTATTCTGACCCCTTTCACTCACCGCGTGCCAACTCGAAGCATGCGTATAATCAAGTGAACGGGGAGACCCAGCAAGCATTAAATAACTATGTGCTTGAAATTCAAACACGTAAGCGTTCATAGTGACGAATAAAGAAGCGGTCTTGATATCGCTTCTTTATTTATGTTTTTTAGTAAACTGATGTTGTGGCCTTTAATTTACAAATACACCTACACAGACTGTTGAAAGCAAGCATCCTGTAACAGAAATCAGGATTCCTCTTTGCAAGTTGATTGGAGCGTAAGGATGCGAGACTCCTGCGGGACAAGCGGTCAGGTGAGACCCTTAACGGCGCAAAGCGGCAAGGGGCTCACCGTCTGCCCCGCGGAAAGCGTGCATCCTGGAGCGGAAATCAACTGCTTTCTAAAGCAATATGGCACATTTAAGCCTCAAGTACCGAAATTGGCAATGCTTCAAGTATACTCTGTTTATTTTTGTAGCCCCAGGCAAAAATACCATTAAGATACAATACAGAAAAGGTTGAGCCAGGGTCTCCCTGAATGCTGTATTCTTTTCCGCTTTCGATTGATGAAGGATCCATCAGATAGCATTTTGCCATCGCGATCTTTCGTTCATGAACAGCGTACTCACTTACCATGCCCATTTGTTCTGCTTTTTGTGCTTTTGCACGAAGCGAAGCAATCTCGGCTTTAATTTCAGCTTCTGTCATCTCACTGAACCTTTTTTCCATTTGAATACTTCCTTTCTTTTCTGTACCCTATAAATGCTTGAGATTTAACTACATAGGAGTGATAATTTTGAACAAAACTGTAATTATAACGGGCGGCGGTTCAGGTCTCGGTCTTGCTTTAGCCCATCAATATTATAAAGATTTCAACGTGTGCCTGATTGGCCGCACAGAAGCAAAATTAAAACAAGCTGTACAGACCTTTTCAACTAGCAGCGAAAATACCGTATCGTATAAAGTCTGTGATGTAACACATTATGAACAGGTGCAATCGGTGCTTGGGTCCATTTTTCACAATGAAGACGTCTACTTATTAATCAACAACGCTGGTACGGGTATTTTTCAGCCTTTTAACGAATTATCTGAAAGCGACATCCGTCAAATGATGGAGACCAACGTGTATGGTTCGATTTATCCAACAAAGGCGGCTTTTCCCCTTTTCAAAAAGCAGGGATATGGCAAGGTAATGAACATTATCTCTACAGCTGGTTTACGCGGTAAAGTAAACGAATCTGTTTATTGTGCGTCTAAGTTTGCTGTTAGAGGATTTACGGAGAGCCTTGTTAAAGAATGGGATGGCACTGGCATTTATCCAACCGCTGTCTATATGGGAGGAATGGATACTCCGTTTTGGGACGGTTCCGATCATATCAGTGACCGATCACGTTTAAAATCCCCTGAAAAAATTGCAGAACTAATTATTGAACAAGACGACAATCGAAGTGAGATCTTTATAGATCGTTAAGCTCGTCCCCGCTTAGCAGCTCAGAAATAACATCAGAATCGAAGCCCTTGCTGTATAAAAAACGCTTCATGCGAGACTCGTACTCATATCCGCTATACTTTTTATATTTAAGATGAGCTTTTCGAGCATGAGTGAGCAAGGCTTCTTTTTCATCTTCAGCAGATTGACTGATCTTAGCTTCTTGAAACGCCATTTCGATCACTTCCCACATGAATCCTTTTTGCTGAAGCTGCTGAGCAATTCTTTGTTTCTGTTCCTTTTCAGAACGCTTAGCTCTGCTTGAAAATTGTTTTTGAATAAACTTTATACTCGCATCAAGCTGTTCATCAAAACTGAACTGATTCAGCGCCTCTTCTGTATGACTTTCACTGATTCCTTTTTTCTTAAGCTCTTGCCGAATCATACCCGGCCCTTTAAATGATGTATTCATGCGGCTTTTAACAAGAGCATTCGCAAAGGTCTTATCGTTTACAAAATCGTATTCAGACAGTTTCTGCAGGACCCTCTTAATCGTCGGCTGCGGTACTTCTTTCTTTTCTAAAAATTCTTCAATCTCATGAGCGGTCCTCATTCGGAAAGATAAATAATGCAAAGCTTTGTTAAAGGCTTTTCGATATTGATCTTCCTCAATGATCTCTTCCCATTCTTTTTCATCGATCTGCATCCCTTTTTGCAGCTGAAACTTTATTAGTACATCAGCGTCTACGCTAAATGCAAACTCTTCCTTAGTTCCTTTTTGTACAAAAATATTAAATCGTTCATCGTTTTTTTGCTGAGCAGAAATCCTTGTTATGACAACCATCTACCCACCTTCTTTCACACTCTAGTTTAACATAATTGCTTGTACAGTTTGAAAAAATACCCCTTTTAGAGACCGGTAAACAAGGGAATCGAATAAGAAAAGATAATTATTAATAAAGATAAAGTTGAGAGGAGTTTAATATGAAAAACATTTTGGTCTCTGGCGGCACAGGATTCATTGGAAAACATATCACTCAATTGATGCAAAGTACTTATAAAATCTTCATTCTTACTCGTAATCCAGAAAACAAACCGAAACAAAAGAATGTCACGTATATAGAGTGGCTGACTCCTCACAGCACGCCCGAAAAAGAGCTTCCTAGAATCGATGCTGTTATCAACCTTGCTGGCGAATCCATCAATGGCAGATGGACAGATGAAAAGAAACAAACTATTTTAAACAGCCGTTTAAAAGCAACAGAATCGCTATTGAATCTCGCTGAAAAATTACCAGAGCCTCCTTCTGTTTGGGTGAACGCATCTGCGATCGGATACTACGGAACATCTGAAACAGAAGTATTTACAGAAGACACGGAAACTCATGGGACGGATTTTTTAGCTGAAGTGGTTAAAGCGTGGGAAACAAAAGCAAAAGGTGCAGAAAGTCTTGGCTGCAGAACAATATATACAAGATTTGGGCTCGTTTTAGGCAGGGATGGCGGAGTACTTCCACAGCTAAGTCTTCCCTATCGATTTTTTGCTGGAGGAACTGTTGGTTCAGGTGAGCAATGGGTATCGTGGGTTCATGTTGAAGATCTGGCAAACCTTATAAAAGCAGCAATCGAAAACGAGCAATATTCAGGTCCCGTGAATGTGACTGCTCCACACCCTGTTACGATGAAAGAGTTTGGTCAAGTAACAGGTGACGTCATGCATCGCCCACATTGGCTTCCTGCTCCTTCGATCGCGTTTAAGCTTCTATTCGGTGAAATGAGCATGCTGATTTTAAAAGGGCAGCAGGTGCTTCCCGATAAAGCACTGAACAATGGTTTTCAATTTACTTATCCTCATCTAAAGGGGGCTTTACATGATTTGTTACAATGATAATAAAAATAATTTATCAGGTGACACATAATGAAAATATTAATCCAAAAAGCAAAAGTCTATCCTATTACGAGCAATGAATTGCAAAAAGGAGATGTTCTTGTAGAGAACGGCAAGATCCTAGCTGTGGAAAAGCATATAGAACCTACATCTGAAATGGATGTTATTTCAGCTGAAAACCTTCATCTTCTCCCCGGATTTATTGATGTCCATACTCACTTGGGACTTTATGATGAAGGTACTGGCTGGGCTGGTAATGATGCAAATGAAACCCATGAAGTGCTTACCCCTCATATCCGCGCCATTGATGGCTGTCATCCGTTAGATATTGCCTTTAAAGATGCTGTTCGTTTTGGAGTCACTACCGCGCATATTATGCCAGGAAGTGCTAATGTGATTGGTGGAACGACTTCTGTTATCAAAACGCATGGTAATGACATTCGAAAAATGATCATTAAAGAAACAGCCGGTCTGAAAATAGCGCTTGGAGAAAATCCAAAACGCATTCACAGCGGCCGTCATAATGATTCCATCACCCGCATGGGTATCATGGGTATGCTTCGTGAGGCTTTTTATCAAGCGAAAGACTCAGCATACCAAGATAATCTGCGTGTCGCACCGATCGCAGCTGCATTAAACCGTGAAATACCCGTTCGAATTCATGCGCACCGCTCTGACGATATTCTGTCTGCTATTCGTTTTGCGGAAGAATTCAACCTTGATTTTCGAATTGAACATTGTACAGAAGGCCATTTGATTGCTGATGCTTTCAAGGATCTAAACTTAAAAGTGAGTGTTGGACCAACTTTAACTCGAAAATCAAAAATCGAACTAAAAAACAAGACATGGGACACATATCGCATACTATCTGAAAATAATGTTGAAGTTTCGATTACGACCGATCATCCTTACGTTCCTATTCAATATCTAAATGTTTGTGCAGCCATTGCTGTACGGGAAGGTCTAAGTGAAAAGAAAGCACTTGAAGGGATTACGATTGCACCCGCAAGAAACCTTGGAATTGATAATCGTGTAGGAAGTATTGAGCCAGGAAAAGATGCTGATTTATCCCTTTGGACCGAGCATCCTTTCCACTTTTCTGCAAACCCTGTAATGACCATGATTGACGGAGAAATAATTTACAAAAAATCTACAAAATAACTATTTTCTTTTTTAAAAAAATGTCTTATGATACAAGAAGAGCAACATGCGGATTATCGAATCCGGGAAAATTTAAAAGTCGCTCTAATAGCTAAAGTAAAAATTATTTTTATAAATTAAATATTGAGCAAGGGAAGGCAATTGGTGCGCCACCAGCTTTGACTGGTCCTAGTGGGTTCGATTCCCACCCCGAATTAATTTTTATTCTTAATTCGAGGGTGGGGGATACTTCTGCCCTCTAGGAGGGATTAAATTGTTGAAAAAGCGTGATTTAACGGAGAGTCATGTTCTTTACAATTTAATGGTGCACCCAGAAGTCTTCCCTTTTGTACGCCAAAAAGCTGCTTCTTTTGAGGAGTTTATGTTCCTGACGAAGCAAACGCTAGAGGAAGAAGAACAAGGAAAGATTATCTCCAGAACGATATTGGATGAGTGGCAAAATCCAATCGGCACCATTAATCTATTCGATGTCCAAGATGGCTATGGCTTCCTTGGAACATGGATTGGTCAGCCTTATTTTGGAAAAGGTTATAATTCTTTAGCAAAAGAAGCCTTCTTTTCTGAGTTGTTTTATGAGAAGGATATCCACACTGTTTTTATGCGTATTCGTAAAGTTAATGTCCGGTCACAAAAGGCAGCCGAGAAAATTCCTTACGTTACCCTTGCAAACGAAACAAGAAAAGACGTTTACGATCAGCTCAACCAAGGCCAAGATATTTACAACTTATATCAGATTGAAAAAGATAACTACCTCATGCATCAGCTTCGCACACAGACACAGCCTCTTGAAATTGTTGAAGAACAGTTAAAGGAAGCTTAATACAGGTAACATGACGGCGTGCTCTGCACATACTAACACCACCTTCACTTTTTGAAGGTGGTGTTATTTTAATTAGGAGGTATGATCATGAAAAGCAGCAAACAAGAAGCAAAAGAGAGAAATAACGATTTAACCAAAACACAAGAAATCCTATACAAGGAAGAAATAAAATCTGCAGAATCAACTGCAGAACAAAAAGAAATGACGAACGAGGATTATTCGTAAAAAGGATGATAATTCCTTTAATAAAATCCTAAAAACTGCACATTCTATATGTGAGGACAAGTTCCTCACTAGCTTTTGTTTTACGTTTCAAACATCGTGATATCTTTAAGGAGGTATTTGTGTGGAAAAACGTAACCGAAAGTCCCCATCGCACAACAATGCTAAAGCTTCTCAAGCCAAAGGACTTGACGTCGAGTACTCAAGTGAATTGGCAGATCAAAACGATCTTGAAGCACAAGCACGTGCACAAGCCGCTGACCGACGCCAAAAAAACGGCCGTCGCTAAGTGCGAAAAGACCTGCTGGGATAGCAGGTCTTTTTTTAATATAGAAATCTTATACATTTTTTATGTTGTGGATAAAGTTATACACAGGTTTGTGGATATTGTGAATAATTGCTTAGTATGATGAAACATTATTGTGCAAATATGTGCAAATCATATAAGTTATACACATTTTCTGTGGAAAAGCATGTGGATAGTGTGTATATTTCTGAATTTTTAAAGCTTTAAATTTATTATTTAATTTCGAGTGTTTTAATAATTTTCGCAGGGTTTCCCCCAACTACTGCATTGGAAGGAACATTTTTAGTTACAACCGCTCCAGATGCAACGACTACGTTATCCCCAATCTTCACTCCTGGATTGATAATCGCACCTCCACCAAGCCAAACATTATTGCCTATTTCCACAGGCTTGCCGAATTCAGCGCCTGAATTTCGTTCAACTGGATCTAATGGATGAGTAGCCGTATAAATATGAACGCCTGGTGCGAGCATACAATTATCCCCAAACCTTACTTCGCAAACATCTAGAATGGTGCAGTCAAAGTTAGCAAAGAAGTTTTCACCAGCATGTATGTTATAGCCATAATCGCATCTGAAGTTTGGTTCGATTCCTATATTCTTACCTGTTGAACCGAAAAGCTCTTTTATTAGTTCACTTCGCTTATCCAATTCTTCTTCTGTGGTCATATTGTATTCTCTAGTAAGTCTCCTTGCACGAGTACGCTCATCCATAAGCTGCTGATCGTCTGGCCGGTACATCTCGCCATCTAACATCTTTTCTTTTTCAGTTTTCACGAAGTACTCTCCTCTCAAGTTGTATACTAGAATGTTGTTTAAAAATGATGTTTTTGTTAATTTTGTTCATATTCTTCCTCGATAAGTTGATTGGAGTGCAAGGTGCGAGACTCCTGGGGGGGGGATCAGCGGGACAGGTGAGACACCTAAGGGCGCAAAGCGCCGAGGTGGCTCACCGGACGCCCCCCGGAAAGCGAGCAACCTGTAACGGAAATCAACACTTTCAAGAGCAACAACGGTTTACTTAAATCTACATACTTTATTTACGTACTAATGTACAAACTGCCTCTACTTGAGCAGTTTGCGGAAACATATCCACAGGTGTGATTTGTTCAACTTCAAATCCGTTACTTATCAACATGTGGACATCTTTTGCTAATGTTGATGGATTACATGAAACGTAAACCATTCTTTTCGGTTTAATTTTTACAACCGTTTCTAAGAATGCAAGATCACACCCGGTTCTTGGAGGATCTACCACTACAACATCAGGCTGCCAACCCTCTTTTAACCATTTTGGCAGCAATTTCTCAGCTTTTCCGGCCTCATAATGTGCATTTGTTATATGATGCTTCTCTGCATTTTCTTTTGCATTCAAGATGGATTCTTTTATAATGTCCATCCCTCTAATCTCTTTTGCTTCGTTTGCAAGCCACATACCGATTGTTCCTGAACCGCAATAGGCATCAACGACTCTTTCTTCTCCCGTAAGTTTCGCTTGTTTTTTCACTTCGTTATACAGCTTGACGGTTTGCTCTGGATTTAATTGAAAAAAGGCACGTGCAGAAAGTTCAAAACTCATGTCACCTAAGTGTTCTGTAATTGTTTCCTTTCCATAGATCCCTTCTGTCAGTTCTCCAAAGATGAGCGATGTTTTTTCTTCATTAACATTCTGAACAAAGGATGTAACCTGAGGAAGTCTTTTCTTAATCTCAGAAACAAAAAGGTCTTTTTTCGGAAGTTCATTTGTTGCCGTTACGATGACCAGCTGAATCTCATCAGTACGAAAAGCGGTTCTCACAACTATCGTACGAATGCTTCCTGTTCGTTTTCTTTCGTCATATACAGATAGGTTTAGATCACGAATAATTTGTTTCACTTTATTTGTCACGATATTCGTATCTTCATGCTGTACAAGACAATGATCTATGTTAATCAACTTGTGTGAATTGCTGCTGTACAGTCCGGCAATAACGGTATCATCGATTTTAGCTACTTGGAATTGAGACTTATTTCGATAGGACCAAGGCTCGTCCATTCCAATCGTTTTACTCACATTCAGCTTATCTTTCGAAATCTTCGTGTATCTTTCGAAAGCTTGTACAACAATATCTCGTTTTTCTTTAAGCTGTGTTGAGTAGGTCATATGCTGAATCTGACATCCACCGCACGTTTCATAGATCGGACATGGTGGTGTTACTCTGTTCTTGGATTTTTTAAATACTTTTTTAATTTTTCCTTCTGCTCGATTAGGAAAAACTTTTGTAATGATAACAGAAATCTCTTCACCCGGAATCCCACCTGGCACAAAGACAACCTGCCTATTATAGAATCCAATTCCCTCACCATTAATACCCATACGTTTAATGGAAATGGGTACTGTCTGACCAACTTTCATTATGGGACTTTCTTTCTTCGTATTTTTCATATCTTTATCACTCGTTTCTTAGCTAAAGTGGCTTTTCTTATTGTAGACGAAACCGCTCGCTTCTACCAACTTCAATTCATTTAAAAAACACAGTTTTATTTTTAGAAAATCAAAAATAAATCTAAAGTCAGATTGAATCATTGTTATTACCTTGTATAATAAATAAACGAAAGCGCTTTCGTTTATTTTCGAAACCGCTTTCGATTTAAGATGAATTCAATTTTATAAGGAGGATGAAAATTCTTTGAAGAAAACTTGTGCATTTTTATTGAGTGCTTTATTAGTTATACCTAACGGTGTTTCTGCAACTCCGAAAGAAGGTGCTGATTCTGTGAAAAATAAAACGCAGCATAAACCAAAATGGTCTCTTACCTGGTCGGATGAATTCAACAAACCTCACATTGATCCTAATAAATGGACGCACGACATTGGAAATTGGATCAAAGATGAAGATGGTAATAATGTGGCCCCTGGATGGGGTAACGATGAAAAACAATATTATACGAATTCTAAAGACAACTCTTTTGTGAAAGATGGTAAATTAGTCATTCGTGCTCAAAAAGAAACCACCACTGATGATACAGGAACATATGATTACACGTCTGCTAAACTAAAAACAAAAGGGTTATTTAGCCAAACTTATGGAAGATATGAGCTCCGTGCTAAATTACCTACTGGAAAAGGCTTTTGGCCTGCTCTTTGGATGCTTCCTGAAAAAGATAAATACGGCGGATGGGCCGCCTCAGGAGAAATCGACATCATGGAAGCCTGGGGCAGCAGACCAAATGTAGTAGCGGGCACCATTCATTATGGGGAAACGTGGCCAAACAATCGCTATACAGGAAAAGAATATGTGCTGCCTGAAGGACAAGGAATTAATACGTGGCATACATATGCTGTAGAGTGGGAACCAGGTGAGATCAGATGGTACGTAGATGGAGTGCTGTATCAAACTCAAAATGCATGGTACGCAAAAAATCAAAACAATCCTATAAATTTTTCATACCCAGCTCCATTTGATCAAAACTTTTATTTAATCATGAATCTTGCAGTTGGTGGCCATTTTGATGGAGACCCCGATGAAACGACTACCTTTCCACAACAAATGGAGATCGATTACGTCCGTGTTTATGATTTAAAAAATGGTGACTACCGTGATCCAGTAGAGCCAACACCACAGCCTGTAGAATTGCCTGCAGATGCGAAACAACCATTAGCTGACGGAAATTTAATCTATGATGGGAACTTTGAAAAGCCTTTTACATTCATCACACAGAATGAGCAGACATTAGATAACTTGTACTGGAATCTTGTTACTCTTCCCGACTTTGGCGGTGAAGCATCTGTAGACATTGAGCCAATCAATGACAAGAATTTCGCTAAAATTTCAACTGCTACACCAGGCTCCTTTCTACACTCTGTCCAAGCCATCCAAAATGTATCACTTGGTAAAAGCGGAAAATATAAAGTCAGTTTTGATGCAAAGTCAACGGCTGATCGACAAATGGTTGTGAAAGCAGGAGGTGGAGCTGATCGAGGCTGGAGCAAATATTCCAACGAAGAATCCATCAAGCTAAGTGACAGCCTTCAATCTTATGCTTTTACTTTTGATATGCTCGCTGAAACGGATATAGCTGCTCGACTTGAATTCAATCTTGGAAATAACGGAACGGCTCCTGTGTGGATTGGTAACGTACGTGTAGAAGAAGTTACAAACGAGCCGATTGATGAGGCTGCTTCAAAAACCCCTCTTAAAGACGGCAATCATGTATATAACGGAACCTTCGATCAGGGCAGTATGGATCGTTTGACATATTGGAGTTTTGAATCAAATAACAAGAAAGATAAAGCGACTGTAAGTGAGGAATCACGTGAATTTCATGCGAAACTAAAAGGACATCCTTCTAAGGCAACAGATAAATACCTTGTCCAAAAAGGGATTCAACTGATTAAAGACAATGAGTATGTTTTATCCTTCAAAGGCAGAGCAGATAAAGACCGGGAAATTAAGATCGCGCTATTGAATGAGGATGGCAATATATCGTATATAACTCCTCAGGAGATGGACTTAAACAAAAAAAGTAATCAATTCGAAATGAAGTTCAAGCATACTGGGGAAACAGACTCTAACAGCCAGTTGATCTTCTATTTAGGCGGAGACTCTGCAGATGTTTATTTGGATGATATTGTTTTAAAAACAGAGGTGGATATGAATCCTTTGCAAAATGGAGATTTTAGTTCTGGTCTGTCTAACTGGAGCAACTATGTCCATTTTGATGCAACTGCGAGTGTAGAGAGTGAAAATGAACAAGCTAAAATCAGCATTGTCAACGAAGGAAATGAAACTTGGAGTGTCCTTCTAGAGCAAGCCAATCTTGCATTAGTTGAAGGACTTCAGTATGAGTTACGTTTTACAGCACGCTCAGAAATTGCTCGTGACATAGAGGTGACGCTCGAAAACGCACAATATAACAGATATTTTAATGAAAAAGTACAAGTAGGAGCTGAAGAAAAAAACTATACTTATACCTTTACTCCTTCAGCAACAGATACGATGTCACTTAAATTCCTTCTTGGGAAAAGTACTCAATCCCCAATAGGGACACACACGATCTTTTTAGATAATGTGGAGTTGAAAGCAGTAAAATAAATTCATTTAAAGACGCTTAAATTCTATTCTCGCCTACAAAGTCGAGTCAGATTTTGAGCGTTTTTTTATACGCCTGCACAACAACTAACTTTAAAAGTAACAATCCTTTAGAAAAGAGCTTCAAAAAAAAGAACCTTTGTCTTAAAACAAAGGCACAAATCATTGAAACAATAAAGGCGGCGCAGATTTATTTGTTTGCAAATCATCAAGGCTCTTAAACGTATAGCCTCTTTTTTGAAGAGCTTCTATCGTTGTCTCTAACGCATCAGCGTTATCTTTTGAAACAGTATGAAGCAGCATAATACTGCCAGGGTGAATCTGCTTCATGATTTGGTTGTACGAATATTCCCAACCACGCTGTTTATCGGTTTCCCAATCCAGAAAAGCAAGTGACCAGAACACATGTGTATAGCCTTCTTGTTTTGCAAGCATGATCGTTCTTTCACTAAATACACCTCTTGGAGGACGTATATAGTGCATATCCGTTCTGCCAGTCAGCTCAGTGTATCTTAATTTTACTTTTTCAAGCTCATTTTTCAATCGAGCATCGGATACTTGGGTAAGGTCTGGATGGTGGTATGAGTGGTTCCCTACAATATGCCCTTCTTCAGCCATTCGTTTTATTAGGTGAGGGTGAGTCTTCATAAATTGTCCGGTTACAAAGAAGGCAGCAGGTACTTTCTTTCTCTTCAATACATCCAAAACATCATCGGTATAACCGTTTTCATATCCGTTATCAAATGTTAAATAGATGTCTTTCTTAGCAGGATCCCCGATAAAAAGACTATCGTATTTTTGAATGAGCTCCATAAATCTTGCGTCAGTAACAGGAGGCTTTTCTTCCCCCTTTTTCTCAAAGTACCATTCAAGCTTTTGATTAGATACTCCTCGTTGAGCATAAATAACATGTGTTTGTGCAAAAAATAAAATAGAAACCAATATTAGGTACAGGAGCCGGTTGATTCTCATAATACATCCTCCTTCAAACGACAGCCTATACCTTTATTTTGCAGTAAATAAAGAAAAGCATGCTAGGGATATAAAGGAAGTAATATTAAGTATGAATTCGAATGTGACATAGCGCTCGTAAATCTTGAGAATCGCTCATAAATCTTGAGAATCGCTCATAAATCTTGAGAATCGCTCATAAATCTTGAGAATCGCTCATAAATCTTGAGAATCGCTCATAAATCTTGAGAATCGCTCATAAATCTTGAGAATCGCTCATAAATCTTGAGAATCGCTCATAAATCTTGAGAATCGCTCATAAATCTTGAGAATCGCTCATAAATCTTGAGAATCGCTCATAAATCTTGAGAATCGCTCATAAATCTTGAGAATCGCTCATAAATCTTGAGAATCGCTCATAAATCTTGAGAATCGCTCATCCAGCGTGCACTATGTGCCGCTGGACGAGCATGTATTAACTGACTTGAAGTTTCCATTGCTGAAAAAAAGAAAAAAGCCACGAACTGTGGCTTTCAAAACAAATTTATTTAAATACTGGATCTTTAAACTGCTCGAGCTTCTGTAAAGATGACTTTTCAACATGTTCATGAAGACTGTTTCCGTGGGAATCCATTGTTACAACTGCTGTAAATCCATTTACACGAATGTGCCACATTGCTTCTGGAACACCGAATTCCATCAGATCAACACCTTCAACTTTTTCCATACACTCCGCATAATATTGCGCTGCACCGCCGATTGCGTTTAGATAAACACCGCCATATTCCTTAAGAGCAGCAAGCGTTTTTGGACCCATTCCGCCTTTACCGATTACTGCGCGGATACCAAACTTTTTCATGATATCCCCTTGATAAGGTTCTTCACGAATACTTGTTGTTGGTCCTGCTGCTTTTACGACCCAGTTGCCTTCAGCGTCTTTCGCCATTACCGGACCACAGTGGTAGATGATCTGTCCGTTAAGATCAATCGGTGCGGGATTATCCATAAGGTGCTTGTGGATCGCATCACGGCCAGTATGCATCATACCATTGATCGTAACTACGTCTCCTACTTTCAGCTCGCGGATTTGCTCTTCTGTAATCGGCGCTTCCAACGTTACGCTTCTTGTTTTTTCTTCTTGTTGTTCTAAAGCTGCAGCTGCTTCTTCTTCAGCTTTATTGAAATCTACTTCTTCGCCTTCTTGATACAGCCATTCCTGGATCTCGCCTGTTTCAGCGTTCAATTTCACTCCTAAGCGGCGATAAGCCCAGCAGTTGTATGCTACAGAAACGAAGAAACTTGCAGGAATACGATTAATTACGCCAACTTTACAGCCTAATAGCGTTGTCTCGCCGCCAAAGCCCATCGTACCGATTCCAAGCTTATTGGCATTCTCCATCACATACTCTTCAAGCTTGCGAAGGTTTTCATTCGGATTAACATCATCTACTGAACGGAACAGCATTTCTTTAGCTAGCTCATATCCAGAAGTACGGTCTCCACCGATGCCTACGCCGATAAATCCGGCACTGCAACCTTGGCCTTGTGCTTGATAAACAGAATGCATGATACATTTACGAATACCATCTAAGTCTCTTCCGGCACGGCCCAATCCTTCTAACTCAGCAGGGAGACTGTATTGAATATTCTTATTCTCACAACCTCCGCCTTTTAAGATCAATCGTGCATCAATATAGTCTTCTTCCCATTGCTCAAACTTAATAACAGGCGTACCATCACCAAGGTTGTCCCCGCTGTTATCACCTGTGATAGAGTCAACAGAGTTCGGGCGCAGCTTCGTATCTTTGGTTGCGTCTGCAATCGCTTGGCGAATTGCTTTTTTCATCTTAATCTGATTTGCTCCTACAGGAACTTTAATTTTAAAAGTAGGAAGTCCTGTGTCCTGACAGATCGGCGATACATTTTCATCTGCTTTTAAAATGTTATCTGTAATCGTATCTAAGGACATCGCAGCGCGTGTACCTGCATTTTCTTTAAGCTTTGCAGCAAGAATCGCACGGCGAACGTCTTTTGGCAATTTAGTTGATGTTTCAACAATCAGCTTGTACATGCTTTCTTGAAATTTCTCCATCTCTTCACTACCCCTTTATGACTTGCTATTGTAAGCGTAATCAAAATTATTAATGAGTCCATTATAACAAAAAAAACCGTCTCTTTAGTAAAGAAACGGATTTCAGCTTATTTTTCTTCCCAATCGTGACGGAATTGTTTGCACTTTTCTTCTAAGTCATCAAGCATTCCAATAATTCTGTCGATCTCTTCAATTCCAGCTGTTTCAGCATCTATAGAATCTAAAACATCAACTAATAAATCAATACGATTTTTAATATATTCTTTTTGAGAGGATTTATCCTGAATAGAGTTACCCATGTTGATCTCTCCTTTCCATCCACTCTACTTTAACAAGGCCAGCCGATTTTGCCAATACAGAATTAAGCATTTGCCAACATAAGTTTAGCCTTTTTCTTTAACGTACGTTCAGTTAAGATAGAAATTGTCCATTTTGGTCGTGAAGGAGAATAGTTAAATGGTATTAAAAACGAATTTAAAAGCGATAACCCCAGATTATGATCCGTGGGAAGCTTATTTAGATATGAGTGAGCACCAAAGATTGCAGCTATCCAATATCGAAATTACAACAACGACTCTTTGCAACATGCGCTGTGCTCATTGTGCTGTCGGTTACACTTTACAAACCAAGGATCCTGAACCTCTTCCGTTGGACCTTGTCATCAAAAGACTTGATGAGATCCCTCAGTTAAGAGCGTTCAGTATCACTGGCGGCGAACCGATGATGTCATTAAAATCGGTTAAAAACTATGTTGTGCCCCTATTAAAGTACGCTAAAGAACGAGGTGCACGCACACAGATTAACTCAAATTTAACTTTAGATTTAGCGCGTTATGAAAAAATTATTCCTTACTTAGATGTACTTCACATTTCCCATAACTGGGGAACGCTGGAGGAGTTTTCTGACACGGGCTTTGCGATGATGGATAAGAAACCTTCTGTCGAACAACGTAAAGCTTATTTTATCCGCCTTGTTGAAAATGCTAAAGCACTGACTAAAGCAGGTGTTTTGGTATCGGCTGAAACAATGCTCAACAAAAAGACTCTTCCCTATTTAGAAGACATACATAAACATGTTCTCGAGATGGGCTGTCAGCGCCATGAAATTCACCCGATGTACCCTAGTGACTTTGCGAGTGCACTGGAGACCCTTTCACTAGATGAAATGCGTGAAAGTATTCATCATCTGCTTGATGTTCGGGATAAAGAAACTTGGATGCTCTTTGGAACTCTTCCTTTTTATTCATGTTCAAATAATCAAGAAGATCTAGAACTCATCAAAAGGCTCCGATCAGAAGAAAATGTTACAGTACGTAACGATCCCGACGGACGTTCAAGACTAAACATTAACTTGTTTGATGGCAATATCATTGTGACTGATTTCGGAGATGCTCCGGCACTCGGGAACATTAAAGATACAAACTTGCTCGACGCTTATAAAACCTGGAGTGATTCAGCGCTTGCAAAAGAGCTTAGCTGCCACTGTCCTGCGGTTCAATGTTTGGGACCAAACGTACTCGTTAAACACTCTTACTACAAGGACACCGACTTTATGTTGAACACGTCTAAGCTTTAAAGCGTTAAAAAGTTATAAACTTTACAAAAGTAAGTTTAAATCGTATAATAATAGGAAATTATATACTGAAGTTTTAGCTTTGTACTAATAGAGGTGAATGATAATGGATTATAGCACTATGTGTCCGAAATACGAAGTAGCCATGGATATTATCGGTAAAAAGTGGACAGGACTCATCATTCGCGTTTTGATGGATGGACCTAAACGATTTAAAGATATTAAGTCCCAAATTCCTGAGATGAGTGATCGTATGCTTACTGAGCGCATGAAGGAATTAGAGTCTGTGGGAATTGTAAAACGCAATGTTTACCCTGAGACACCTGTGCGAATTGAGTATTCACTAACGGATAAAGGAAATTCTTTAAAATCAATCATCAATGCGATACAAGACTGGAGTGAACAATGGGTTGACCATTGTTAAGCTTTTTTAATGAAGGGGGCAGCTGTGCCTCCTTTTTTTGCACTGACTCTTTTCTAAAAGATTGTTGCTTTTGGATTCTGCCTTTAACAAGTTGTTTGAAGTGAGCAACCTGGAGCAGAAATCAGACACTTTCGAAAGATAACAAAGGCAAAAAAAGAAAGGACAGCCATCAGAGGTTGTCCTTTTTACATATTGCTTGTATGGAAGCTAAACGATACGTGGTCTTGAACAGGGATCCAAGCACCAATTCCTTGCTGCGTTACGTTTTGAATGACGATCTCTCTTTTGCCGCCTTTTAAAACGATATACACTTCACCATACGTAACACGTCCTCTTTCATTTACCGCTGGAACGTAACTGTGTAAGTACCCCACTTGTTTAGGTGATACATGGTACACATTAGATTTCTTTGTTCCTGCTCCAACAGCTGTTTGGAACGACAACGGAAGCTTTGACTTTTCTGCCGCTGAGATCAGCATCATCTTTTGAACCGCTTCACTGTTAGGAATAGAAGCTGTCAAACCGCCGCTTACTTTTTTATGTGCGGTTTGGTTGAAATATAATTTAGCAACTGATTTTGCTCCTCTGTTATCTAAACGATTCGTGTTGATCTTTTGATGTTCCCAGTTCACCGTAGTCTCCGTGGACTGATAAGACAACGGCCATTGTCCTAAGTAAATTTTTGCGCGGTACCAAAAAGCTACTTTTGAAGCATTGATGCTCGACTCATTAAGCAATCGGATCAAATCTGGATTTGTGATCGGTACATCCGAAGTTTTAAGCATCGCTTTAGCTAGCTTGCTCGGCTCCAAGTACGGAAGATCTTGTGCAGAGTTTGGATACGTGTTCTCTTTAGATATGCTAAGAACAGAGCTAGGCATCTTTATATCTGCTTTTGGAGCAGCTTTTTCTATCTTCTCTGTTTTTTCTGCCGGCTTTTGTTCTGGCTGCTGTTTTGTTTTCTCTGCTGCAATTGCTGTATTCGTCAATACAAAAAGCATAACAAATATAATAATAAAAATTCTTCTTTTCATAACATCCTCCTTTACCCTATTTTTTTCTATCCCTCAAAATTTATCCATGCTGGACCTCTGGATTACTTCGGGTATTGTTGGAAAATAAAACACCCCGATCCATTAAGAACCGAGGTGCTCGTGCTTTTCATTTATGCTACAATCTCAAAGCTTTCTGTAACGTTTATACTATCTTTAACAGATTGAACCATGGAACAGTTTTTTCTTGTTACTATTAACGCTTTTTCAACTTTTTCTTGAGAAAGTTCGCTTCCCTTAATCACAAAGTGAAGATGGATATCAGAAACTCTGTTTGCTTCGTCTTCCACTCGTGTCACTTTAGCTTGTACTCTGATATCTTCATAAGTCATTCTCATGCGCTCTAGAACTTTCCGTAAAACTCCACCGCTGCAAACAGCTACAGAAGAAACAAGTAATTGAAACGGTCTGTATCCATACTCCGCATCACCGCTGATCTGAAGCGTTCCATAATCTACAGAAGTCTCAAAGCCTTTTTCGGTCATTTTAAATTCCAAAATTACGCATCTCCTCTATTTAAGTTTATACTCAACTTTTTACAAGTTCCATTGTACAATGGTTTTAGTTTGTTTTGAAAAGGAGATGCTCATGCAGCTTTCAACGTATAGATTCTCAGTCTTAGTCAGCATCGTTTTTATTTCCGGTTTCGCACAAGGAATGCTACTTCCTTTGATCGCGGTTATTTTTGAACAAGATGGAACGTCTGCTTCGTTAAACGGCTTCCATGCAACCGCTCTTTATATTGGTATTCTGATCGCTTCTCCCTTTATTGAGAAGCCGCTTAGAAGATTTGGCTATAAGCCCCTCATCCTAGCAGGTCTTCTAGCCGTAATTCTTTGTTTTGCTATGTTTCCGGTTTGGAAAGTCTTTTGGTTTTGGTTTGTGTTAAGACTCCTGATTGGCATTGGAGATCATATGCTCCACTTTTCTACCCAAACATGGATTACATCAAACAGTCCAGAGAATAAGAGGGGTCGCAACATTTCCTTGTATGGCATCGCATTTGGTGCTGGGTTTGGAATCGGGCCCCTTATGACAAAAATGTTAGAGATCAACGAGAACCTTCCTTTTTGGCTCGCAGCTGGTCTTTGTTTGATTTCCTTTATCCTAATGACCACGATTCGGAATGAAAGACCAGAGACGGAATCAGCACGTACTGCTGGTGTAACAGCAATTGACCGTTATAAAGATGTGTTAAAAATCGCTTGGGTTTCTTTGCTTCCGCCATTTGCTTACGGTTTTTTAGAAGCAACACTGCACGGCTCTTTCCCAGTCTTTGCTCTTCGAAACGGAATCAGCCTGGATTGGGTAGCCGTACTCTTGCCGGCATTCGTGCTAGGAAGCCTCGTATTTCAACTGCCTTTAGGCATATTAAGTGACAAATGGGGACGAAAGCCGATTCTAATCTTTTCTTTTGTATCCGGTTTTTTCTCGTTTTTAGCAACCTACTGGAGCATGAACAATTTTTGGATCCTTATCTCATTGTTCTTTTTATCAGGAATGTTCGTTGGCTCCATGTTCTCACTCGGTATAGCCTACATGAGTGATTTGCTGCCTAAATATCACCTTCCTGCAGGAAATATTTTAGCAGGAATCAGTTTCAGCATAGGTAGTATGGCAGGTCCGTTAATCGGTGGAAGTTTTATCAGCTTGTTTAAAGGCGGGGCTTTTGTGTTTGCCATCTGCGGAATGTTATTTATTCTTTGTTTACCTATTCTTTTCATGAAAAATAAGCCACAATCTTCTTTAGCGTCTAAATCTGCTTAAAACATATTTTTTTCTTTTTACTCCATATAATAAAAGCAGGAATTTTGACTTTAGTTAAACATTCTTTAAACTAGAATTAGACGATTCAAAATAAGGAGTAGATTTGTATGATGAGATTACGTTCAGATATGCCTGAACTTAGCGGTGCAACAGAATGGATCAATGGAGAAGTTTCTAAAAGCGATCTAATTGGAGATAAGCCGACTCTAATTCACTTTTGGTCGGTAAGCTGCGGATTATGTAAGGAAGCGATGCCTAACATCAATCAATTTCGTGATGACTACAAAGATGAGCTGAATGTTATCGCTGTTCACATGCCTCGTTCTGAAAAAGACTTGGATATCAACCAAATTAAAGAAGTAGCAGCAGAACACGACATTACACAGCCGATCTTTGTTGATAACGACCATGCTTTAACAGATGCATTCGAAAACGAGTATGTTCCAGCTTATTACGTTTTTGATGCAGAAGGAAAGCTTCGTCACTATCAAGCTGGTGGAGACGGAATGAAGATGCTTACAAAGCGTGTTAACCGTGTGTTAGGAAAAGAAACAAAATAAGCATGCAAAAAACCGGGCGGATTAGACTAACCTAGGTAGATGGGACACAATAAAACACCTTCGAAATGATACACTTATTAAAAGTGAAAAATCGGAGGTGTTTTTGCATGGGCAAAAACGTTTATTCAAAAGAAACAAAGTGGGCTGTTGTTAAAGATAAAATGAGTGGGCAATTTTCCAACGAAGAAATCATGGATAAGTATGGAATCAAAAATGTGTCCCAAATTAATACGTGGATGAGATGGTATCGAGATAATGAAGTACATCGGTTCGATCAACCTATCGGTAAGCAATACTCTTATGGTCTTGGACCTAACTCCCTTAGTGAAGAGGAAAAGAAAGAACGTCAATTTAATCACTACAAACAGGAGAATGAAATATTAAAAAAGTATTTGGAGATCGAAAAGGAGCTGAAAAAGAAGTAGTTCTCCGTTTGGTAAAGAAATTAAGAAAAAAATACACCGTTAGAGCTATTCTATCTGCTTTAAATGTTCCAAAATCAACCTACTATCGATGGTTAGCAGCTCCATCTAAAGGGTTATCTGAATCCGAGAAGGCTATTATCTCTCTTTGTGAAGAGACGAAATACCGGTATGGTCATAGGAAAATTAAGCATCTACTAAAGCGTCGATATCAAATGAGTTTGAATCGAAATTCTGTCCAACGCATTATGCAAAAGCATCATCTACAGTGCCGTGTAAAGCCAAAGAGAAAATGGAAATCTCAAGGACAAGCCATCATTGTCGCACCAAATCTTTTACAGAGAGATTTTTCAGCCATTTTGCCCAATCAAAAATGGGTAACCGATATTACGTATATTCAATATGGTTCAAGCACATTGTATCTTTCAACTATTATGGATCTATTCAATAATCAAATTGTGGCGTACAAGCTCTATACGCATCAACAAGCACCTCTGGTGACAGATACTTTAAAAGCTGCCTTAGAATCACGAGGAAACCCCAAAGGGGTTATTATTCACAGTGATCAAGGAAGTGTGTATACATCTTATGCGTATCAGCAGTTAATAAAAGAAAGTAAATTAATTAGCAGTATGTCCAGAAGGGGAAATTGTTGGGATAACGCCGTTATTGAATCTTTCCATTCAAATCTAAAATCTGAAGAATTCCAATATGTGAAGTTTAATTCTATAACCGTAGATAAAGTGAAGGAAAAAGTAGATCAATACATGAAATATTATAATGAAGAGCGAATTCAAGAAAAATTAGGCTACCACACCCCGATTGAAATTGGTAGTATGGCAGCCTAACAGGTGTTTTATTATTGTCCCAAATGACTAAGTCAGTCTAGATGCCCGGTTTTTATTTTGGATCTAATATTTTTATTTGAAAGCTCGTTCAATAAAACGAAACAATAACGCTAAAAACTTATAAACAAATAGCCCTGTCATTGCGCCTATTCCGTTTAAAAGAATGTCGTCAATATCAAAGATGCGTTTTGCATACTCATACTGCAGTATTTCGATCAAAAAGCTCGTACCGAAACCGAGTACAAACATGAATCGCCATGAATTAAACACCCGGAATATTAAAGGCAGCAACAGACCAAAAGGCAAAAACAGTATTACATTACCGATGATGTTCTTAAAAATAAGCCAATAATCGTGGCTTCTCCACATCAGCCTAATGCTATCGAATAAAACAAGATTGGCTGATTTTCCATACACATATTCGTTAAACGAAAAAAGCGTGGCCTTAATAAGAACGGCAAAGTACACGATAAAAAGAAGTGCCCCTAAAATACTAAATATCACTCTGACTTTTTTCATACTGCCTTTCTCCTGCCTTTTTCAAAGAAATTCCCATAAGTGCCTTTTTAGTGTAACACGCAAAGCTCTTAAGGAGATACAGGTAAAAGACACAAACTTTTCTCCAGTAATTTTCTACATTTTAAGCTGTCGTTTTTTTACGTGTCTTTTTTACAACAAAAAATAAAATGGTGGCTACAACAATAACTCCAGCTACTGGCAGCATGTATTCTTCTGCCTTTGCTCCAACATCTTTCCACTGAGGTCCAAACTGTTTCCCAAGATAGATGTAGAACGCTGTAATTGGAAACATCGCAATAAACGTGTAGATCGAAAAGACCCATACATTCATCTTAGTCATGCCACATGGAACGGAGACCGTTGTTCTGACGCCTGGGAGAAAACGTCCAAAAAAGGCTACCCCTGCACCATATTTATCAAAAAAGCGGTCTGCAGCATCAATTTCCTTTTCTTTAATAAACACATATTTACCATATTTAATCAAAAACGGTCTGCCGCCATATCTGCCTAAAGCATAAAGCGTGAGCGGGCCAAATGTGCCACCAACCGTTCCTGCCAGGACGGCGAGCCAATAATTCATATCACCTTCATATACCCAAAACCCTGCAAGCGGCAATACAAGCTCTGCTGGGACAAATTCAAATGTAAGTGCAACAATTAGTCCTAAATACGAGAATTGTTTTAAAAACTCAATAAATGAGAGAATAAGTTCTTCCATCCTTATCGCCCTCCCTTTCTATTCAAGCATAACGAGAATCATTATAACACATGTATCAATGCCCAATAAACATTTCGTAAAACCGTTCAAAAACTTGTGCTTTTTGTTTTTATCTTGATAAGACGTAATCTCATGTCGAGGATTTCAGACTCGTGGATATATGGCCAAAATTTCTGGATTAAAGGCAAAACTTTTAGGATTCAGGGGGCACAACTCGTGGATTTAAGGTCTAAACTAGTGGATTCACCGTTCTGAAGGTGTTCTTTGGCGCATCTATGTAAAAAAAGCCGCCCATTATAGGACAGCTTTTTGACTAATCGCTTAGATTAATGAAAGTCATTCTTTTTGTTCGAAGATTTGCTCGTTTTATGCTGACTGTCATTTTTGTTGTTCTTATTGTTGTGGGTCTGTTTATTGCTTTTTCCCATATCAATAATACCTCCTTACGATAAGGTACTATTAGCTTTTCCTAGGATTCAGCCTTTAACAAGCCCCTTTTCTTGGCAAAATCAATCTTATATTTGTGAAAGGTTGCATTAAGGACACCACCAGACAATAAGACGATACCCGTCAAATAAAACCACAGCATTAAAACAATAATGGCACCGATACTTCCATAAGTAGCTGAATAATTACCAAAATGATCAACATAAAAAGCGAATCCGAATGATACGATCTGCCATAAGAAAGTTGCAACAAGAGAACCGTACCAAATTTCACTATATTTCAGTTTTTTGCATGGAGCAAGATAATAAAGAATAGAAACAACTGTAGAAATAATGAGGAAACTAATCAACCATCTCAATACTCCCCATATCTGTAAAAATTCATCGCTTAAACCTAAATAAGAAAAAGTAGCATTGCCGAGCATCTTACCGAAAACCGGGAAAACCAATGCAATAATAAAAGCAAAAATTACTCCAAAAGTTAAAAAGATAGCTAACAGTCTTGTTTTAATAAAGCTTCGGCATTCTTCTACCCCATATGCTTCATTAAGCGTTTTAATGACGGCGTTAATGGCATTAGACGCAGACCAAATGGTAGCTAAGATACCAATCGATAAAAGGCCGCCGCTTCTTCCTTCTAATACGGCAAGTAAATTTTCCCTTACAGAGTCCATGGCTTCTGCTGGTACAAAATGTTCAAGCAGATCAAGCGCTTCAGCAGGTTCAATAAAGAAAGCACCTAATGTTAATAAGAAGATTAGAAAAGGAAAAAGGGAGAGCAGAAAATAATAAGCAAGCTGTGCTGCAAGCCCTGTTACATCTCCTCTTTTGAAACCATGCATGAACTCGATTCCAAACGATTTAGCTTTCATGTTTTTAAGTATGTGCCATAATGTCAATGTTCTTCTCACCCCTAACGTATTTGTATAGTCCCTTTATCATTCCCTTTCATAAGGGTGATAAAAACTTTTTTTAGGATAAGTTTATAATTTTTTATAATGGGTAACTTAAGAATAATTCCATATTACAACACACAAAAAAAAGGAGGAATTTTACATGAGTTTATTATGGGCACTTATAATTGGAGGAATCATCGGTTGGTTAGCAGGTCTTTTAACAGGACGTGACGTACCAGGCGGAATCATCGGTAACATCATCGCAGGTTTTGTTGGTGCATGGTTAGGTGGATTATTGTTAGGAGATTGGGGACCAATGGTAGCAGGATTTGCGATTATTCCAGCTATTATCGGTGCAATCGTAGTCGTACTTATCGTAAGCTTTATCATGCGCAGCATGCGTAGCCGTGCATAATAAGAATCACTAACACATAGTCATTACGTAAAGAAAAGCTGGTTCAAGTTGATCATAATATGATCTTCCTGAACCAGCTTTTTTATTATTTTAGAATCTCTTTTTAAACACATAACTCGGTTTCTCATAATGCATTTTTTCTTCATAAAAACGATGAGCGTCCAAGCGGTTGACATTAGAACTTAAAGCAACACAGTTGCAATTATTTTGAAGAGCGTATGACTCTAAAAATGCCAGCAGTTCTTCTCCATACCCTTTTGATCGTTCTTCTGAATCTGTAATGAGATCATACAAATAAACATGTTTTCCATCATAGAGATTTGTAAGAATCGCAAATCCAGCCAATGCAACAACCTTACCTTCATTAAAATTTGCAAATAACGTATAGCCTTCTTTTTGCATTTGAAGAAACAACTCATAAAATAAGTCCTCTGAAAGATGTGTTCGAAGCTGGCTCATTACAGGAAACGCCTCACGCACTTCGTGTTCTAGTGATAACTGCCTGATCTCTCCCATTTCATTTCTCCTTTTATAATGACTCTCTATTTTTTATTTCGATTAATAACCTTTCACAACCTGCTGTTACGAGGTCATAAACTTCTTGAAAGTTACCCGTAAAATATGGATCTGGAACATCTTCATACTCATTTTCAGGTACAAAATCCAAGAGCCTAGCGATCATCCCTGTCTTTGATTGGCCAGCCATCTTATGCATATTGCCAATGTTTTCAGCGTCCATACCGATAATATAATCATATTGAGTAAGATCATTTGTTTTAACCTGACGAGCTGTTTGACCTTCATATGAGATCTGGTTTTCTTTTAAAATGTTCCTTGTTCCTTCATGAGGTGGTTCACCAACATGCCAGTTTCCTGTTCCGGCAGAGTCGATTGAAATGAATTCAGATAGTCCTTCTCTTTTTACAATATCTCGAAAAACAGCTTCTGCCATCGGAGAGCGACATATGTTGCCCAAGCAAACAAAGAGTACTTTAATCATCAATCATACCCCTTTCGTCTTACCTTTAAAGGTATAACAATTTCATCCAATAATAAAGGGACAATATACACATTAAGAAAACCGGGCCTGACCATACCCGGTTTTATTTGTTCTTTAATTATGCAGTTTTGGTATTAATACATTGTTTTAATAAAGGTAAAATTCACTCGAATAGTCAGCATCCTATGATTAAATGAAATCACTGCTTACTTTGGTATGGGCTTTATGGGCTTTATATGTAGTCTTTTCAACCCTCTGCTTTTTCACTTCACTGACAAGTTGATTGGAGTGCAAGATGCGAGACTCCTGCGGGACAGGCGGGCAGGTGAGACACTTAAGAGTGAAACGTACGAATGTGGCTCACCGCCTGCCCCGCGGAAAGCGAGCATCTGGAACGGAAATCAACTACTTTCTAAAGCAACAAAGAATACGAAAACAGCCTTTTGAAATTAAGCCAGATAAGCTTCTCGAACAGACTCATTTGTAATGAGTTCATTTCCTTGACCTGCCATCACGATTTCACCAGTTTGGAGAACATATCCACGATGAGCGATCTGCAAAGCCTGGAACGCATTCTGTTCCACTAAAAGAATCGTCATGCCTTCTTTATTTAAGTCACTGATAATATCAAAGATTTGTTCCACAATTACAGGCGCTAAGCCCATTGAAGGTTCATCTAGCAACAAGAGACGAGGCTTGGACATGAGCGCCCTGCCCATCGCAAGCATCTGCTGCTCACCACCGCTCATTGTTCCTCCCTTTTGAGTTAAACGCTCTTTTAATCTTGGAAAGTAATCAAAGACCTGTTCCATTCGTTCTTTAATGACTTTCTTATCTTTTACAATAAAAGCACCCATCTCAAGATTTTCTTTTACCGTTAACCTCGGAAAAATTCTTCTGCCTTCAGGAACGTGGGCAATTCCCGTTTGAGCCGTAATATGAGCAGGCTGTTTAGAGATGTCTTTTCCTTCATAGATCACTGAACCTGTTTTTGGCAGAACCTGACCGCTGATTGTTTTTAATGTTGTGGATTTCCCTGCACCGTTAGACCCGATTAATGTAACGATTTCCCCTTTTTCAACAGAGATGCTAATTCCCTTTAGCGCATGAATACCACCGTAAAATGTGTTTACATCTTTTAATTGCAGAATACTCATCGTTTTCCTCCTTACGCTGGTGTTACGGCACTTTTTCCAAGATAAGCTTCAATCACTTTTACATTATTGCGGATTTCGGCAGGCTTTCCTTCAGCAATCTTTTCACCGTGATCTAATACAAAGATTTGTTCAGAGATCTCCATAACAAGTTTCATATCATGCTCGATTAATACGATCGTTACATCTAGATCTTCCCTCATGCGGTGAATAAACTCTGTTAGTTCGCGTGTTTCTCTAGGGTTCATTCCAGCTGCTGGTTCATCTAGAAGAAGCAGCTTTGGTTTTGTAGCAAGCGCTCGTGCAATTTCCAGCCTGCGCTGTGCCCCATAAGATAAATTTTGAGCATCTTCATTTAAATGCTGAGCCAGACCGACATATTCAAGCCAATGGTAAGCCTCTTCCTGTGCCAGCTGCTCTTCTTCTCGAACTTTTTTTGTTTGGAATAACGTCCCGACAACTCCTGCTTTAAATTGCTTATGCAAACCTACCATCACATTTTCTAAAACTGTAATATTTGAAAAAAGACGAATGTTTTGGAAGGTCCGGGCAATTCCGTGTCTCGAAATCTCATGCGGTTTTAATCCGACCAAAGAAGTTGACCCGAGTTGCACATTCCCTTTATCAGGCTGATAAACCCCTGTTATCAAGTTGAAAAAGGTAGTTTTACCCGCCCCGTTAGGACCGATTACTGCTGTAATGGCGCCTTTTTCAACTGTCATATCCACTGAATTTACGGCGACAAGACCGCCAAATTGTTTTGTAAGATTGCTAACCGTTAAGATTGACATGTTTATATCGCCCCCTTAAGCCTGAAAACCTTTGTCAGGTTCCACCGTGATCTTTTCTTTTCTATGCTTTTTCGAACCCTCTTTAAGTGATTCCTCATCAAACACAGGGTTTTTAGCAGGGATTAATCCTTGAGGGCGATAGATAGCAAATATAATTAGAATCGCACCAAAGATAAATCGCTGCATTTTGGCTGGAGCTAGTGCCTCAGGGAAACTGATAACACCATCCAGACTCAATTGATTTAAATAATTTGTTACTTCAGTAAGCACCTGCAGATTGAGTATCGTAATTACAGCCGCACCTAGGATGACACCTGGTACACTGCCCATTCCTCCTAAAATAACCATTACAAGGATGGTGATGGACTCTAGCAATGTGAAGCTTGTAGGGTCAACAAACGTCTGCTTCGCCGCAAACACAACCCCCATCATTCCTGAAAAAGATGCCCCTATTGCAAATGCTAATAGCTTCGTCCGCACGAGATGTATGCCCACTGATTGGGCAGCAATTTCGTTCTCTCTTACCGCTTTCCAAGAACGGCCGATTTTAGAAAACTCAAATCTTCTAACAGCCAAAATGACGAAGAACAAGATGGCAAGAACGATATAGTAGAATTGATTTGGATAAACAAACTGATACCCGAATATTTCTGGCGGTTTAACAGACGCTAAGCCCATTGCTCCGTTTGTAATATTTACAGGCTTATCAAGGTTGTTGAAAACGATTCTGATAATCTCTCCAAAACCAAGCGTAACGATAGCCAGATAGTCTCCTTTTACACGAAGTACAGGTATTCCTAGTAAGACTCCGAAAAGTGCAGCGACAAAACATCCTATTAATATAAAGATCCAAAAGCTTTCACCTGATAAAGGAAACGTTCCGAAAGGCATAAAGTTAGCAGCTTGTCCTGTTGCGAAAATCCCATACGTATAAGCTCCAATCGCAAAGAAAGCGACGAATCCGAGATCCAACAAACCTGCTAATCCGACTACAATGTTAAGTCCCAAGGCCATCGCCACATAAATTCCAACTACTGTAGCAACTTCCATGTAAGATTGATAGCCTGGTCCTGTACTAGAAACAAAGGGAATGACTCCAATCAGTACAATCCCGGCGATCAGCCATTTTAGGCGGTCTGGCAATTCTGTATAGTACAGAATCAATAATGAGAATAGAAGCAAAAGAAAAGCTGTAACTGAGGCTTGAGCAAGATACAGGCTCAACGAAGTTACCAATACATAAAGGACGAGCAGAATAATTTGTGCCAGCTTGTTGCCTTTTAATTTACTTGTCAGCTTTTGCATGGCTCTTCACCTACACTTTCTCAGTAACTGCTTTGCCAAACAGTCCTTCTGGTTTAAAAATCAATACGATAATTAAGATTGCAAATGCAAATACATCTTTATACTCAGCCCCAAAGATGCCGCCTGTTAATATCTGCAGATTTGCTGCTGCAAACATTTCTAAAATACCTAACATAAGTCCGCCAGCCATAGCACCACGAATATTTCCAATCCCTCCGAGTACAGCGGCCGTAAATGCTTTTAATCCTAATATAAAGCCGATATACGGGTCGATGGTTCCGTACTGAACAGCAAACAGAACGCCTGTCGCTCCGCCTAATGCTGAACCGATAAAAAAGGTAAGAGAAATGACTTTGTTCACATTAATAGACATGAGAGATGCCGTTTCACGATCTTGAGCTACTGCCCGCATCGCCATGCCCCATTTCGTTTTATTAACGAAAAAGTCTAATCCAATCATCATAATGACAACAGCAATGATCAGGATTAATGTTGATGTTTTAAAGAATGCATCACTGAAGGATGACGAGATACTAGAAAATTTAATAGAAAATTTCTCATTGAACATGGAGGGCCCTGTTAAAATATAGTTTCCTCTTTTGTATTCTGTAATGAAACGTACGAGATCCTGCAGCAAAAACGAAACACCGATTGCTGAGATCAGCGTAATAAGTTTAGGCGAATTTCTAAGTGGCCTGTACGCCATCCGCTCAATGCCAACACCCATGAAACCAGTGAGAATCGATGTAACAACAAGCACGAGGATTAAGGCGAGAATGGCAGGCATAGCGGCCAACCAGCCCATTCCTGTCATCAGGATAAGCATAGCTACCCCTATAAAAGCACCTGTCATAAAAATCTCACCGTGTGCAAAATTGATAAGTTCTAATATTCCATAAACCATCGTATAACCAAGAGCAATTACAGCGTAAATGGCACCTAGAGCTATTCCGTCTACAAGTACTTGAGGCAGACTTTGTAAAATTTCAGCTAACATAAATATTCCTCTCTTTCACAACTAGGGAGTATATGTGTAAAAAAGAAGAGGGATATGGCCTTTAGGGTCATTCCCTCTCTTGTAAACATAGGTTTACTTACTGATTTCGCCTTCTTGAACTCCTGGATATTTAGCTTCACTGAATTTGTAGATGTAAACTTTTGCGAACTTGTTGTCACCGATATCATCAAAGCCGACTTTTGTAACAACACCTTGGAAGTCTTGAATCTTACGAACTTCTTCTGCAACCTTCTCACGGGATGGAAGATCTCCGTCACTTCCTTCGATCGCTGCCTCTAAACCTTTTAAGAGAACGCTCATAGAATCATAGCCGTAAGCTGAGTAGGATTCTACGTTCTTGTTGAACTTCTCTTTGTATTTAGAAGAGAATGCTTGGCCATCTGAAGATTTGCTAGCGTCAGCTGCAACAGATGTGTAGTATACGTTTTGTACAGCGTCGCCTGCGATTTCAACAAGCGTGGAAGAATCCATTCCGTCTCCGCCCATGAATGGAATATCAATTCCTTTGTCACGAGCTTGTCGGATCAACTGACCGCCTTCCGTGTACAGTCCGCCAAAGAATACTAAGTCAGGTTTCTTTGACAATACTTGTGTAAGTACACCATTAAAGTCTTTTTCACCAACAGTGATTCCTTCGTAACCAAGTATTTCAGCTCCAGCATCTTCAGCTGCCTTTTTGAACGCATCTGCAAGTCCTGTTCCATAAGCTGTTTTGTCCTGGATAACGAAGATTTTTTTAGCTCCTAATTTATTAATCGCAAAGTCTGCACCTGCAGGACCTTGGAAATCATCACGTGCTACGATACGGTTTACGGTTTTAAGACCACGATCTGTTACCTCCGTTGCGGTATTCGCTGGAGAAACCATCGGCACTTTATACTTTTCATAAACTTCAGATGACGGGATGGATACGCCTGAATTCAAGTGTCCAACTACTCCAAGGATTGATTTATCTGATCCGATAAGCTGTGCGTTGGCAACACCTTTTTTAGGGTCTGCTTGATCATCATACGGCTGAAGCTGAAGCTTGTACCCTAAGTCTTCAAACTTCTTCTTATTCTCTTCCAATGCAAGTTGTGCGCCTAGCTTAATAGATTCACCAAGTGTTGCACTTCCACCAGATAAAGGAGTTTGCGTTGCGATTTTAATTACTTTTCCGCTTCCTCCCCCACTGCCGCCTTCTGATCCTCCAGAAGCATTACAGCCTGCCAAAAGTCCTAGTGATAATGCAGAAGCTGCTAATACTTTTAACCCTCTCTTAATCCCCACCTAAAATCCCCCTTGTATAAATATTTTGATTATTGCTACTATTTAAAAAAATAGTACATGAATATGAGAGAATAGACAACTAAATTTTAGAAAAAATAGATTATTTATATTAAATTTAAAAGTTTTCCCTAATATTCAACATATTTCTTTGTTGTTTGATAGGTCTACAACTAAAGTAGGAAGGATGTGAATGATTTCCGTTCCAGGCTGCTCGCTTTCCTTGGTGCAGGCGGTAAGCCACATTCTTAACGTTTCACTCTTAAGTGTCTCACCTGCCCGCCTGTCCCGCAGGACAAGGAAGGCTTCGGCAGCGACACATCGCACGAAGAAAATTTGAAGTTTAATTTTCGAGGAGTCTCGCGCCTTGCACTTCAATCATTAATCATTGAAAACAACATTTGAAAACAACAATCTTTTAGAAAAGAGCGCTTAAAAAAGATCCACTGAGATGTTCAGTGAATCTTGAGCAAGTTTATTTATTTACAAGAATTTTCACATGATACTTTCGTTTACGAGGTCCGTCGAACTCACAAAAGTAAACACCTTGCCACGTTCCTAAGAGAAGCTTGCCGTTCTGGATGAATACAACTTGCGATGAACCAACTGTACTTGCCTTTAAATGAGAAGCTGAATTTCCTTCTGCATGACGATACTTTGGATGTTCCCACGGATACACTTCGTCCAGTCGCATGAGCATATCTGACACAACATCGGGATCTGCATTTTCATTGATTGTAATCCCTGCTGTTGTATGCGGACAATATATGTACATAACACCATCGTTCACCCGCTGCTCTTCAAGATAGGCCTGCAGTGTACTCGTAATTTCATACATTTCATCTCTTTGATGCGTTTGGATCGTAAAAACTTGAGACAATTTCATCCCTCCTCTATCTTCTTTATTTGATAGCTCGGTATGAAAATCCTTTTTAAAATTATAAATCTATTGATATATGGGTGCTAACGTGAATATGTTTCATTTAATAATTTTAAATGTTCGAATCAGATTTTCAAAATTGCGTTTTGTTCTTTTCAAGTGTACAGAAACATATTTTTGAAGCAAAAAAAGAGGAATGACCCACTAGTGGAGTCATTCCTTTTCAATACCTTCTATTTCCGGTGAACACGCGTACGGTCACCTGCGATTTTTTTCCACTTCGCCCGTTCAGCAAGCGCTAACTTTTGATCTTCTTTTCGCGCAAAGTATGCTAACTCACGTTGTAATTTCACATAACTGTTATAGCGGTCTTCGCTAAGCTCACCCGTTTCAATCGCTTCCTGCACTCTGCATCCCGGTTCATTTTGATGAGTACAATCACGGAAACGGCATTGTTCTGCAAATCCTTCAACGTCCTGAAAGCTATGACTTAAGCTGTTATCGCCTTCCCACAGCTGCAGTTCTCTCATTCCCGGCGTATCAATTAAAATCCCTCCGCTATCAAGTACGAGCAGTTCGCGGTGAGTCGTTGTATGCTTCCCTTTGCCATCTTCTTCGCGAATAACATTTGTTTTTAATACCTCTGATCCAAATAGTTTGTTCGCAAGCGTTGATTTACCAACACCAGAAGAACCTAAGAGGGCAACTGTTTCTCCTTCCGTGATATAGGAAGAAAGAGCATCTAATCCTGCTCCTGTTTCCGCACTTACCGCAAATGTCGGAACACCAAAAGCAATCGTTTCTACTTCATCTATATATTTCTGTATGTCATCACAAATATCCGCTTTACTCAGTACGATAACAGGAGTTGCACCGCTTTCCCAAGCCATCAATAGATAGCGTTCGAGTCTGCGCAGGTTAAAGTCTTGGTTTAGTGCATTTACTAAGAAAACAGTATCTACATTAGTCGCTACAATCTGCTCATCTGTGGTGAGTCCAGCTGCTTTTCGAGAAAACTTGCTCTTTCGCGGCAGGATTCCGTGTACATATGCTTTCCCTTCTTGCGGATTGGCCTGAACTGCAACCCAGTCTCCAACCGCTGGGAAGTCATGTCTTCCTGTGGCGTTGAAACGGATTTTCCCAGTAATTTCTCCTAGCATTTCACCGTGTTCGGTAAGAACGGTGTACAGCCCTTTATGTTCCACACTAATTCTACCTGGAACAAGATTATGATCTTCATATGCTTTAAATGATTCTTCAAATGTTTGATTCCAACCTAGTGATTTTAAATTCAATGTAATACCCTCCGAATAAATGTTGTCAATTTTTTTATAAAAGAAAAAGAACCTATCTACTTAGGTTCTTTACAGAAAGATGGGTTCACAAATACCCCTTCTTCATATAAAAAACCATGGCACTGTATGTACAGCCCATGGTTAGATGACAAATTTAAACGAAGATTTAAGAACGCAAAAAACTATTTGCGTTTCTTCATTGTCCCAATAGGCTGTACATGAAATACACTCTCTGACGTCAATCCATTAAGTTGTCTCATCATACATCCCTCCTTGGGTTTCATTAGAATTACTTTACTTCTCAACTATAGCAGTATATGCATAATTTGTAAATAGATGCATATTTTTTATTTTGAAACAGAATCTCCTTTGTATCCGGTAATGATTCGTTTAATCATGGCCATATCCATATTTAAGGGTTTAGCTTCTATCTCTTTTAGTAATTCCTGCGTGTTTGCGTCATCAAATGTAATGTTTCGATTCAGATAATTTTTATATACATCTATGACACTGTTTAACAGCTTTTCCTCTTCGTTCAAGAATGGTTCATAATCATACGGAGCAAGTTTAAAGAGTTCGAGACCTGCTTTGTCTCTCATGATCTGAAAAACATCAGCACTTAATGGCGGATTGCTGTTTGTAATATGGTATATGTTATTTTCCCTGCCTTTTTTCAAGACACCTGACAAAACATCTGCCACATAATCAACCGGTACAAGATTTTGTGTACTACCTTTTTCACAAAGCAAGTGAAACACACGGTCGCCCATACCTTTACGCTGAAATCTCTTTTTAAATACTTCAAGACTTCTAAGCAAACCGTACAACGTGAATTTGGAATCTGCTTCCCCTGTCTCTGAGTCCCCGATAATGATTGCTGGTCTTAAAATCGTTACATTAAAGCAGTCTTTATACTCCATACATAGGTGTTCTGCTTTACATTTACTCTCTTCGTACGGGTTGTTAAAGTTGTTGCCCAAGTCATGCAATTCTTCTTTTGCATACTCGTCCTTTCCAAGTGTATAAGCTGTACTTACATAATAAAATTGGGAAACGCCCATTTTCTTTGCTGCATGGAGTGCATGGCGTGTACCTGTATAATTTATTTGAAAAAGTTCATCTTTAAGATCTAAATCAAACTTCACAAGAGCAGCCATATGATAAAAAGCATCAATTTTACCAACAAGCTCTTGTTCTGTATCTTGAGTCATACCTAAATGAGGGAGTGTAATGTCCCCTTGAATAATATGAATATCGCCGTTCAAATCAGCCGTCTTCAAAAGAAGCTGTTCAGCTTTTTGTAAGTTTCGCGCCAACACATAAAGAGTATGACCTTCACGTGCCAAGTTTTGAATTAAGCGACCACCTAAAAAACCAGTTGCTCCGGTAAGAAAAATATTCATTAAGCCGTTCCTTCCTATTCCTATATCAGCATACTTCTTCTATATAGTAACACAACATCACTGCTATGTTGCCGGTTTCATGAGATATGCAGGATATAGCAAAAAAATAAAGCTGCTATTCAAGCAGCCTTATTTTTCGTCATCTGGTTTTGCTATATTAACAGCTGGCATCTCACTATTCATGTAATCAGTAGGATGTCCATCCGTTTCTTGATTTTCATCATAAAAATAGGCATTGATCTCCTGTTCTGCATGAGCAGTTGGATCTTCATATGGTTTGCTATTTTTTCGTTCGCGGTCCATAGCTACTCTTCCTTTCCACATGTTTCACAAGCTTTAAATACTTCTTCATATTGAAGTGTTTCATTGGCATCGAATGTGTAGTTGCAGAATTGAACAACTCCATTCTGGTCAATAACAAAGCAGGATCGAATGGCAGTACCATTTTCTTCGTTTAATACATCAAACTGTTTTGTAACTTTCTTATGCCAGTCTGCTAAAAGTGGGTACGGAAGGGTTCCAAGTGCTGCAGCAAAAACATTATGTGAATAAATATGATCAACACTGATCGCTAGCACTTCTGTATTGGCATCTTTAAAACGTTGGTAATCCTCTTTCCAAGAGGTTATTTCCTTTATTCAGCCAGGTGTGAAGTCCAAGGGATAAAAAGCCACAAGGACATTTTTCTTCCCTTTAAAGTCTGATAACGAAATATCTTTTTTCAATGTGGATGGCAATGTGAATTCTGGTGCACGGTCACCCTTTTTTAACAATCAACCCACCTCCTTGCATCATAAGAATATACTTCCCCGATTACATAAAAGAAAACGTTGGAATATTTAGTAACTGCATGATGTTGGCTAGAAAGCTGAATTAAAGCGGTAGACTTATAAATTCAACTTCAAGACCTATAAATTTTTTTGAGGGCTTATAAAAAATTTTGAGGACTTATAAAATTTTCTGAAGACTTATAAAAGAAAATTTCAGTACAAAAAAGCCAGGGACCGCGAATCCCTGACCTCATTTTTACTATTTTGTTTCCGTTTCTAATACAATTTTAACTGTTTCTTCAGTTGTATCTTCTTCAGTAGCTGGAATTTCAACCACTTCAGGAGCATTTTCTTCTATAACATCTTCAACTGCTAAAATTGCCGCGTTGATTGCTGCATGAAGCTTTGCATTTTCAGAAGCGTGCTCAGATGCTAATGAACGAATCTTGTTCAAAAGTGCAGAAACTTCTTCCTCAGTTGTTGTTTCTTCGGTTGCTGGTGCTTCCTCAGTTACTTCTTCTTCAGTCGTAGTCTCTTCAGTTGCTGGTGCTTCCTCAGTTACTTCTTCTTCAGTCGCAGTCTCTTCAGTTGCTGGTGCTTCTTCCGTTACTTCTTCTTCAGTCGTAGTCTCTTCAGTTGCCGGAGCTTCTTCCGTTACTTCTTCCTCAGTCGTTGTCTCTTCAGTTGCCGGAGCTTCTTCAGTTACTTCTTCCTCAGTCGTTGTCTCTTCAGTTGCCGGAGCTTCTTCAGTTACTTCTTCTGTTGCCTCAGCATGTACAGCAGCTTTTGGTGCAGCATGCAATTTTGCGTTATCACTTGAACGCTCGAATGCATTAGAATTGATTTTGTTTTGAATAGATTTGTTTTCTTTTACTTCTGGTTCTTCTTCAGTCGTTGTTTCCTCAGTTACTTCTTCTTCAGTCGTAGTCTCTTCAGTTGCTGGAGCTTCCTCCGTTACTTCTTCCTCAGTCGTTGTCTCTTCAGTTGCCGGAGCTTCTTCCGTTCCTTCTTCCTCAGTCACAGTCTCTTCAGTTGCTGGAGCTTCTTCAGTTGTTTCTTCTTCTGCTGGTACTTCCTCTGTTGTCTCAGCATGTACAGCAGCGTTTGGTGCAGCATGCAATTTTGCGTTTTCACTTGAACGCTCAAATGCATTAGAGTTCATTTTGTTTTGAAGAGATTTGTTTTCTTTTACTTCTTCAACATCTTCAGAATCTTCTTCGTCAGAATCGTCATCCTCTTTCACTGCATCTTCGTCAGCAATTACATCTGGTTGATCTTCTTTTTTAACTGGATTATCTTCATTTTCCTCTTGAACAGCTTTATCTTCTGAGTCTTCGTCTTCATCATCTTCTTTAATAACTTTTTCGTCAGAGTCAACATCAGAATCTTCGTTGCGAGTAGCATCCTCTTCTTCAGTCACTGTATCTTCTGTTTTACCTTCTTCAGTATCTGTTTCAGGAATTTCAATTTCAATTACTTCTTCCTCAACAGGCACTACAACTTCTTCTGTTGGCTCTTCAGTTACAGGTTCTGTTACAACTGGCTCTTCTGTTTTAGTAGGTACAGCATGAACAGCTGAGTTTGGAGCAGCGTTTTTCTTTGCAGTTTCACTTGCATGTTCAGCTGCTTGAGAATGACTCTTGTCTTGTACAGGCTTTTCAGCTTTTACTGGTTTAGCCTTTTTTACAGTTTTAACTGGTTTTTCAGCTTTAGCTGGCTTTTGAACCTTTACTGTTACCTTAGCAGGTTTTGCAAAGTTCTCATCTTTAGCTTGTACATTCCCTTGAGATGCTTTTGCGTTCTGAACAGCAATTGCTTTCTCAGATTTATGACCAGCCGCTTCAGCAGCACCAGTTCCTACAACAGCTGCAAGAGTTAATGTTCCAGCAAATACTAAAGATTTTACAAATGTACGGTTGACTTTTTTCATTATAATTCGCTCCTTAAATTTTCAGATAGTTGTTTTACATCACACAATCTTTTTGAAAAATTAAAGAGCTTTTTTCCGGTGGTTTCGATGGCGGTGCGTTCACCCATTGACTTCTCAAGAGGTCCATTCTGTTAAAATACACAGAAACCTTTTCACTTTCAGCAAAGATCAACGGCAGAACTAAATTAGCTTTTACATTAGCTAAAGACGCTGTCCCTGTCCCGCCATCCGTGTTAGTGGATGAATGGGACGATCCTTGTCCTGAGGTCGCAGGAATCGCCTTAGAGTCTTGATGTTTTGGAACTGGTTTAAATGGCAGATTCTGAGGAAGTTTAGACACAGCCTTTTTCTGTTTAACTTTCTCATTCTTTAAAACGCCATTCTTACTTTGTTCCTTAACTGTTTCTTTAGACAATTCTTTTTTGATTAAAGGTGATTTTCTATGTATGACTTTTGTTGTTTCAGCCTTTTTAATTTGAGGCTGCTTTATTGGAACATTCTTTTCAGATTGTCTTTGAGGAACTGATTTTTTTATCCCGCTTGAGTTCTTTGTATGCTGAACAGTTTTCTGTTTTGAAACACCAGCTGGATTTGCTTGCCTAACTTCGGAACTTCTTTCAGAACCTTTAGAGTCAGGTCTATTCACATCAGCTTTCTTACTATTTACGTCAGAAGGCTGTGTTTTCGATTTCTTCTCTGGTTGTTTTGCCGTTCGTTCTGAAGTTTGTTCTTTTGCTTTTTCTGGTTGGACAGCTGATTGAGCATTTTGTTCAGCAGCTGGATTCTGTTTCGCTGTAGTTTCCTTTTCAGCAAAAACTTCTGCAGGTATAAAAAGGACGGCACCCGCGATCAAACTCTGCATAATGAGGTTTGGTATTCGCATAAATTCACCTCCCTTCTTTCATCTATATATTACATCCATTTCATGAAATATTTGTCGGTCTTTGTCCAAAATAGTTAATCCTTCCTAATCAAGCCAATATTTCAATTAAAAGCAAGAGGAACTTTGTCTTAAAAATGTTTTGCACATCCTTGGAAAGCGAGCATTCTATTACAAAAAACAACCACTGCCAAGAGCAACTAAGATTTCCAAAACTGTACATGAAACTTTAATGATAAAATATCGTATATTTCATTTAGAGAGGCTAAGGAGGTCTTTATATGAGAAGTGCTAATCCTGCTTTAAAAGGTTCAACTTTTGATAAATTTAGAGGAACGTCTTTTAGTGATAGAATGACATTGTCAGGAACCGTCTATAAGACGTTTGCTTTGCTGATTGTATTGATGGCAACAGCGATATTTACATGGTACCAATATCGTTTAGGAAATCCTGTTGGTCATTATATTGTTATCGGTATGGTTGGAGGACTCGTTACAGCTTTAATCGTTGCTTTCGTTCCTAAAACCGCTCCTTTGCTTGCACCCGTTTACGCAGCGTTGGAAGGCCTGGCTGTTGGAGGAATATCAGCAAGCTTCGAGTCGCAATTTAACGGAATTACATTGCAAGTTGTAGCTTTAACATTCGGAACTTTGTTTGCCTTACTGCTTGCCTATATGTTTAGGATCATTAAAGTTACTCATAACTTTCGATTGATTGTATTCTCAGCAACAATGGGAATTATGCTTGTTTACATTACTAGCTTTATCTTAGGCTTTTTCGGAATGAGTGTACCTTACCTTCACAGTACAGGTCCGATCGGAATAGGAATTAGCTTATTCATTGTCGTTATTGCCGCACTGAATCTTGTACTTGATTTTGACTTTATTGAATATGGTGCAGATCGAGGTGCACCTAAGTATATGGAGTGGTACGGAGCATTCGGGCTTATGGTCACTTTGATCTGGCTGTATTTTGAGATCTTGCACTTGCTCGCTAAATTAAGAAGCCGTTAAAGAAAACTTGGCTGACGCCTAGCCTTTATCGCGTCAGCCATAGTTGCGCTTATACCGAGATCCTAAACTTGTTGCCACGTCAAAAATCATCGTGTTAACAAGTTATACTTTCTGATCGTGTAAAAAAAAAGAAGCCGATTATGGCTTCTCTTTTCTTATGTTAAAATCGCTATCCATCTATAAACCGTCCAGCATCCAACGCCAATATTAACAGCGTAAAGCGCCATACCCATTGCTTTGTTTGGAAATGTGATTAACTGTACCACATATAAAATCCCCCACAAGATGAGGATAAGCACTGCCCACACTAGACTGTTATAGTTACTTTGCATTATCGCTCCATAGCTAAAGATCCACGTATATGGAAGAAGCAAAATTCCTGTAGCAAAGTACGTTCCATGAACCACGTGTCTTTGAATTCTATTTGAAAACGGAGCTGCCTTACATGTCAAGCTGTACAACAAGGCGATTCCGAAACCGAATCCAAGAAAAAATACAACTTGAAAGATCTCATAAAAGAACACTGGCAGGATTTGAAATGCGCCGATCCAAAACAATCTGCTGAAAAATAATATGGTTAAGCCCAGCAGTACTCCGGGAATCGAGTATATAATTCTTATCCCTTTCCAGACGGTGAAGCCTAACAAAACTAAACCATAAATAAAAAACAAAAAACCCAGCAGTTTGCTGGAAAAAAGAAGTAAAAAACTATATAAACAGAAAAGAACGGCAAACGCAATATGAAACATATAATCATATTTTGTATGCTCAAGCTTTACGAATGTAGTATTTATTGGAAACATGCTGCACCTGCCAAGACTAGTCGTGTTTATACATTTATCGTCAAAGATATGTCTTTTGTTAATTATTCCTTTGGCACTTTAACAACGCCCCGTACGTGCCATAGGTGTATAAGCTCCAACCGTTTGCGATATTGTTTCGCTTGAATCCTGCCTTTTTTGTATCTTTTCTTCAACAACTGCATGTAATCTTCAATCTTCATATGATAGTCATCCATTATATTTACCCACCCTCACCAATTATCTCATTGTCATATTCCCGAAATTAGTCGAAATGTAACATGAAATTTTAAAAAAATTAGTGATTAAAGTGAGTAACTTGAGAAGAAAGTATTACTCCCCGAGCTTCTTAATATCATTTAACAAGTCGGTGTAAACCGCTATGTCATCTAACAAACCACTTTCCTTCAAGAAATCCGGACTTAATTCTCCGTTCTTTACGGCAGTTAAATAATTATCAATTCCATCTTGCAACGTCTGATTATGGTCCATCACCTGGTTATGAACATCTTCAAAAACGGACGGAGGTGTCAGTCCGTTAAATTCTTTTATATCTGCATTCATATCTTGAAGCGCTTTTTCTAGTTCAACACGGGCATTTTGATCAGATATTGCCTTTTCAGCTAAGCCAGGGATGTCTTTTGAAAATTGTTGTACATCATTTATATATTCAGTTGCTGCTGGAACATAATTAATACCGTTTGTCACGTCTTCTACTGCTGAACAACCTGTTAAAACACTGAACGATAAAAGAACAGCAATTAATGTTTTCTTCATACGATCTCCTCATTTCTTTTTAATTTCATAATCTACTCTACTCGTTCCTCATGTCACCTTACCTTCTCATACGGATTGGTACGCAAGAAAGTTTCAAAACAGGACAACCTAGAGATGTACTATAAAAGAAAGGCTGGGAAGAACATGAATGAAAAAGATAAAGAATATGAAGGCAAAAAAGATCTTTATTTGGACATCGACAGGATGATAAACGAAGGAATGGCTGGAGGTACGGTTGCCGACGAAGAAGATTTAAGACAGATCAGCTATGATTCAGGAATCACTGATCAAGAAGAACCACCTGTAAAAGCAGATAAAAATAAGTAGAGCCGCTCCTTTGGAACGGCTCTTTCTTATGACTTCAGCTTCCTTAATTCACTAAGAACCTCTTCGTATCGATGATCCAGCTTAACCTTCTCACTTTCATTCGTACAGATGGAAAGCTGGCTGATTAGCTCAGTCTTCTCCAACTGCAGTTTAAGCATCACTTCTTCTTGAGCAGATTCATTTGTTACCTGCTTAACACCCGCTCTTTTAAATTCGTTATAATCCCCCTCAAACCATATTGCTTTTGGGGGCTGCAACTCCAAGATATGTGTTGCCGTCTTTTCGATCAACCTTCTATCATGAGTAGCAAGAATAAAAGTTCCCGGGTAAGCCATCAAGACATCTTCCAGCGCTTCTCGTGTGAAAAGATCCAGATAGTTCGTAGGTTCATCCAGCAATAACAAGTTATAATCACTCAAAAACAGCTTTGCTAATGCCGTCTTCATCTTTTCTCCACCGCTTAACACTTCGACTTTTTTAAATACATCATCACGTTTGAATAGCATTCTGGCCAGTATAGTCCTTACCCATTTCTCATCGTATAAACTGTTTTCCATGACGTTCTCAAGAATGGTTTTGGCAGGATTTAATAGATCTAGATGCTGATGAAAATAACCGATTTTAAGTTGTTTAGATTTTATAATATTTTCATTGCCTCTGTAGATCTCTTTGAGCAGTGTTGATTTTCCTGTTCCATTCTTTCCTGTTAAAACAACCTTCATCCCTGGTTTTATTGTAAACGATAGATTTTGAAATAGCTGTCGGTGATCAAACCCGACTGAGAGTTCCTTTACTGAGATTGCCTGTTTACCATGAATAACGGAGAAGCGCTGTATATTAAATTCAACTTTTTGCTGCTCCACTGGTTTTTCTTTTTTATCGAGCATCTCTATTCTTTTTTCGATTACCTTTGACTTTTTTTCAAGTGACCGTTTCGCCCCCTGAAGCTTACCCTTTCCTAACTTCGCTTCACTGTAGGACATGCGTGCGGGTTTATCTTTCATACCTTTTGCTTTTGACGCTTTTTCTTTCGCCGTTTTCTCAAGCCTTGCTTTTTCTTTTATATACTGTTCATATTCGAACTGCTGGCGCTCATTTTTTTGTTCTTTTTGGATTAGATATTCTGAATAATTGCCTGTATAAGCTGTGAACGTTTGCTGATCTAGCTCGATAATCTTTGTGCACACCATATCGAGAAACACTCTGTCATGAGAAACGAGTAACACTGCACCCTTGAAGTGATTAAGAACTTTTGCTAGTTGATCCATTCCCTCCACATCCAGGTGGGAAGTGGGTTCATCAAGTATGAGGATATCAGGATTTAGTTCAAGTGCAGCAGCAATCTGAGTACGTGTTTTTTCACCGCCGCTCATCGTCTCATACTTTTTCCCGTTAAGGTCCCAAACTCCTTCACTTTTGGCGGTTATCGCCTTCTCCACGTCATCGAACTGGCTCACAACAGCAAATGACCCGTAATGACGTACAGATCCTGCTTCTGCATCCTCCATTCTTGTCAGCAGCTTTAAGAAAGTGGATTTTCCTGTTCCGTTCATTCCGACCAAACCGATACGATCTTCAGAAAAAAGCTGCAATGGCTCAGTTTGTCTTAAGATCAATCTTCCTTTATATGACTTTTCTAGTCTGTTAGCTTCTAATAAAAGCATAAAAAAAACCTCCCATTATGACTAGAGAGGTCTGCCCAAGCCGAAATTATATCACTAAAAAACGTGATTACACGTTTTTCGCAACAAAAAACAGGCTGTTGTAAAGTCCTAAAAATGGGCAGAGAAATCCTATCTAGCATTCTACTTTTTTATTCAAGTAAATGGCTAAAATAAGATTAATTGCGCATTGGACGTATACACCTGTTCCTTCCGTTATTTTTCTAAATTGTAAGCGATATCCTATGAATCAGTCAAGCATCCTCGCATCATTCCTGCACCCAATTCAGATTTACCTTTCGCTGGTTCGCTCCAGGCCGAGAGTCTTTTAATAAACGAATAAATAATAGCCCCTTCCGATAAAAAGCCTGAACAGGTTCCTGCAGTACTCTTACAGGGAGTGTGACCTCACGTTTAAATTCACCAAGCTGAAATTCTTCGGCATTGAGTCTATAGGAATCCATCGTCAATGACAATTTCCCTTGAACAGTCAGTTTGAATGGATCGACCATGACCTCAACATCTTCTGTACGATTCAAACCAGGAAGAGCCAATACACAGCATATTTCCTGAGGGGTTTCGTAAATGTTGCAAAGAGGGCTCTCATTTCTTGCATCGGTGTTCGTACCTTGGTTAGGGGTAAAAAACTGATCCCCAAAATATTCTTCAGCCATCCTTTTCCAGTCCATCATTTGCTTCCAAGTGTCCAATTCAATCACCTCTTAAGAAGGCGGCCCTAAAGGAACAGAAGGATTATCTGGATCCGGAATCTGAGGGGCAGGACCTGTAAAACCGCCTGTGTTAAATAATTGCGAAATCGGCTGAATCACTCCTGCACTCCCTATTTGGAGTACAGATGAATTTTGTATACCATCGACTCTAATTTGCTGGATGACGATCGTCTGACTAACAAAAAGATTCATTCTTCCTCCTCCTCATTTTCCGGATAAGGATTGGTTAAGAAGTTACGAACATGCTTTACTCGAGATTGCAGCTTTATGTCATTGACTGAGCCGATATGGAGCAGCGCTGAACTAGACACCCCAAGAATATCAACTTTCCCCACTCTAATAAAAGAGTTCGCGTTATACGTTTCTTTGATCTTGTATGGCGGACATATAGGCACTAAAACAGGCTGTGAAAAAACTTTGTATTTACTGTAAGGAACATTAAAAGTACCAAACTTTGTACTTTCCCTTTGTATGGCAAGTGCGGCAGAATAACAATTGATCTTATCTGAATCTCCCGTCTGAAAAACGGAAGATGAAGCAAGTGAATTAAGGTTAACACAATCGACAATTGATGTTCTGTACATAGCACACCTCTATAGCGGCACGAGTGATGTTCCTAAAACAAGTGATTCAGGCGGTGTGTCAAAAGCTGAACCAAGACTGATGCAATCTGAGTCTCCAATTAATACAACCGACGATAAACCCACACCAATGATGCTGATTTCTCCGACATACAACTCATGGTTGGTTACGCAAAATTTCATTCTCGTCACCTCCATTAGATTTGGAATCTCTTAAATGAACGATAAATGTTTCGATTCCGCGATAGATGTCCTCTTTGGTTTTTTGAATGATATCTTTTCTGCCTCTTTCATCTTTAGGTTCATATTTTGTAAGGTAGTGTTTGATCCGCCCTGGTACTTGACGCTGCACATCTTCGAGTATGAAGATCCGATAGTTCTCATCTAACGGAACATTCATTTTATTTTCAAGAGATTTTAAATAAACAGGAGCTTCTTTTTCGAAAAAGCCATCCATTACTTGGATCATCTCACGGTAGTTTGGATTTTCGATCGAACTTCGCTTCATTTCTCCCGGCATTTGAACTGTATTCTGGCCAATATTGAACTGTTCGATCAAGTCTTTGCTTTCCGCAGAATGCCCAAGACCGATATGAAGTGTCCCTTCGAGCTTCTCGACTTTTAACTGATCAAACTTATATTCTACCGTTTGAGGTTTTGAAGAAAGTTCTTTCATTTGTTTTTGCAGCTTTTGAATCTGAAGCTCCATACCTCTGATCTTGTCATTTTGATCTTGTATCATCTGCTGAAGCTTACTAAGATAATAGTTACTTTCTTCGTTCATACGATCAGCTCCTTAGTAAGATGTATGCCCTCTTCCTAAGGAATTTGCTTGTCGTTTAAAAATTTGCTGCTGCAGTGTTGTCATTCACATCAGGATCTTGCGTATACGTCACGTTGTAGCCATTGTGCACACGAAGATTATCACCCGTGTTAAAGGAACCCGCTCCTGCATACGTTTTTGCATAACTAACAGGGCAGATCGTCTGGACATCGCCTACATGAAGGATACTGCCGCTGGATATGGAGTTTACTGATATAGATCCCACTATAGCTGGCATATACGTTCATCCCCACTTTCAAGTACTCCCCACATCGTATGCATTCGCCCATCTTTCTGTTCCTGTACTTAACATTCACCTTTAGGCTTCTACCTACATAACTTATCTGTAAAGGACGACGTCACACTCGTAAATAAAAATAAGGGGGGTGCTGAAGTGCCCTGTTTAATTGTTGCTCCTATTAACATTAATGCAGCAGAAGGGGTTGTGAATTTCGGTGATACATTAGTAATCAATCCAAAAACGACAGGCAAGGGATACAGTGGTTCTGGCGGAGGAAATACAGGGAACTTTATACAAACAATAAATGTGGTCAGTGCTACAAATACGCTGGATCCTGATGTTTTTGATTCCAACAATGCCGGCAATGCGTAGGGGGAATACGGATGTTTGACAAAGGTCCATTGATGCCTTTTTTTAATAACCGTTCTATGGATGACTGGCTAAAATCTTTTGAGCAGTTCGTAAGTAAAGGGTTGTCCCAATTCGAGCAATATGCGGAACAAATGTCTTTTGAGGTTGATACAGAAGAAACAGCGGAAGATTATCGAGTTTATGCAAACTTAAAAGAATATAACCCAGAAGATATTCAGATTGAAGTTCTCAACCAAGGACTTCAAATCAAAGCCCAAAGAGAAGAAATTCGGTCGATGAAAAATAAGAGAACGGGGCATTTTCAAGAAAGAAAAGCTATGAAACGAACTGAGCGGTTCGTTCAGCTGCCTTTTATGTTTCGAAATGAAGATGTTAAAGCTCAATATACGAATGGAATTCTCACGATAGCCGTCAACAAAAACGGCGGGGAAGTGATGAATCCAACCGTTCCGATTCAAGTCATGGACCAAAACAGCGATAAAGGCAGTAATCGTATGAACAGCAATGGCAGCAATGGTACTGCTGATGTTCCTAGCGATGATGGCTGAAACGCCTGTAAAAAGTAACGGCAACAACAGCAGAAATTTGGTTAGTAAACAAAAATGAAGAGCTCCTTTTAGAGAAAAGGAGCTCTTTTTCTATTTGCCTAATGTTGGCGCCAGCCAAACCTCACCCGTTCCTTCAAAAACATGAAGATATCCTTCACCACTAGTAGCAGACCCAATAATAGAAGAGGAAGCTCGTTTTACTGAAAAATCAATATCCCCTTTTCTTAAGAGCGCGAAGCTGCCATCCACTTGGAGTTTTTCGTTATGAAGCTGTACCTTCATAACTTGCTGCAGTGGTACTGGACTTTGGAGAACACAAAAGCCTGATCCTTTCAGTTTGGTTTGAAACAGCCCTTCGTCACCTTTTATAGAGGAAGTGAGCTTTTGCCTTGCCACGCCTAATTGGACAGAAGGCTCCGCAGCATAAAACATTCCCCGATCTGCCACCACTTCTTCGTCGTTTAAATTCAATAATAAATAGTGGCCGTAAGAAGGTTCCAGGTAGATCTCGCCTGTTCCTTCGTATAGGGGTTTAAATAGAGATTCTTCTGTTAAGATGTTGGATGCCATCTTCTTCATAAATCCGCCTACTCCGCCAGCATTGCTTTTCAGCCCAAGGTCACCTTTCATAAACTGCAGTGCCCCCGCTTCAGCCTGCACAGCTCCTTGTCGTAACGTAATCCGGACTTGTTTTAACGTAATTCCTGTTTCTTTTGCATAATACGAAGAACTTGATCCCGCACTAGTAACGGGCAATTGTTTATATTCGAGGACTTCAAAGGTTGCGCGACGCCCTTCTTCTTTTTCAATTACAGTAAAAAGAGATTCATTCACATAGATCACCCTCCTCTTATTAGCATACCAAAGTGTGACTTTGCGTAAACAAAGCATGGTATAATTCACATAATGAGCCTTGGCTAACGCCAAAAGTTTAATAGAGAGGTGTGATTTAAATGCAAAATAAAATCATTCTTGTAACGACAGATTCATTTGGTACTGGTAACGACTCTGCTCTTGGTGAAAACGTGATGGAAACGTATTTTACGGTATTAAAGCAACAATCGGACTTGCCAGCTGCTATCTTTTTTATGAACCGTGGCGTTTACTGTCTCACAGAACAATCTCTTTGTTCGTTGCATCTTAAGGAAATGGAAGATAAAGGCGTAAAAGTGTTCGGTTGCAAAACATGTGTTGACCATTATAACGTGGAAAAGGAACTTGCTGCCGGAGAAATTTCTGGAATGGCACATTTTGTAGAGCTTTCTGCGAAGTACGAGGTCATTACGATTGCGTAATACATAGTATTGGGAGAAAATGCTCTTTTCGTATACAAGGTTGCTTTTGTTGTTAGTAGTTGATTTCCGCTCCAGGTTGCTCGCTTTCCACGGGGCGTGCGGTGAGCCTCCTGCCGCTTTGCGCCATTAGGAGTCTCCACCTGACCGCTCGTCCCGTAGGAGTCTCGCACCTTGCGCTACAACCAACTTGCATAGGAAGAGAGAAATTCCAAAGTGCAGCAATCCTTTAGAGAATAGCCTTAAGAAAGTCAAAGAAAAAGCGCACATCTCACTTTCGCGATGTGCGCTTTTTGCTAGTTATCTTCTTTCTCTAATGATTCTTTTTTCACGTACATTCGGGTCGTCTTGAATTCTAGGTTCTTCTCGAATTACGGTCTCCTTATGAACAGGCTCTTTTCTAACAGAGAAAAGTCGTTTCAGAAGCATGCCGACTACACCATATACAATAATTGCAATGATCGTGGACAGTTCAACCACAAAGCCGTTGGCAAGCTCTATGTTAGGGAAAATGGCTGCAAACGGCAAGAGCAGCGGTTGACTAAGTCCGTAAATAAGCTGTGCGAATGCGGCTCCTTCATTTGCATTAAACAGTTGAAAAATGAATCGTAAAATTAAGATAAGCTGAATGATACCAACAATAAATGAAATAATTGTAGCGGGTACGGAACGTCTCATAGCAATTCCCTCATTTCATTGGATTTGCTTATAAACATACCCTCATTCAATCAACATTATGCGTGATTAATAGGCTTGCTGCTCTTATCATGCTGTAGCAGCCAATTCATAGTAAAATCCACTATTTCTTTTTGCGGAATCAACTTGCATTCCGCGAGCCCAGCTTTCCCTATACTTACGGGATAATCAGCTTTTTCGTATGCCATTCCGATCTCCTCAAATAGTTCTTCTCGATAAATTACCTGAGTGAACGTCTCCCAAACTCTTTTTCCCTCTTTATAAAATGGGCCTGCATTTTCTTCTGTTTTGAGATTCGGTATACGGTGTTCAGCAAGGTGCATTGTTGTGTTCGAATCATAACCAACACCTAATAACAATGTAAAACCATCCATTTTGTACATTTTTCCAAGCGGTGATTGTTCACCCAAACCAAAATCTAATGTATGACCGTTTATGATTGTTTCTTTATTCTTTCCCCAAGCAGCAAACGATTCTGTCGGATGATTGCTTCTTAACACACCTGGAAACGTTCTAAATGCTTCAACAATAGCTCCCATAAAATAGGTCGGAGTGATCTCAGGATCAAAAGCTGGCATTTCCTCTCGAATCACTGGCCACCACTCTTTTGGTACTGGCGGGTTCTGCCATCCTGCAGGATCTGAATAATGAGCAGTATGTGTTGGCATGACTAATGTACCTTCTTCAGTTAGGACGTCCATTAAAGCCTGAATGACGGCAACAGGACCGCCGATCACCCACCCTAAAGACTTTAAGCTTGAATGGACGATAACCGTCATCCCCTTCTTCAATCCCAATTTCCGAAGATCATCTGCTAATGAAACTTTTGTTTTCGGATAATCTGTGTTTAATTCTATATCTGTCATTCCACTCACTACTTTCTCTATTTTTACGACATTTCCATTATTATAGCAAAGTGGATGGATACTTTTGGATATGATTATTATTGATTGATTTTGATTATTTATGATTGATTTTGATTGAAAAATGTAAGGGCTTACGTTACAATGGTGTCAACGAAACTGAACCTATGGAGGTGTCAGGATGCTAACACCTGAAAGACATCGTAAAATCATTGAAGTATTAGGAGAAAAACAAGTCGTAACCATACAAGAATTAGTTGATGCAACAGCGTCCTCTGAATCTACGATACGAAGAGATTTAAGCCAGCTTCAAAAAGAAAGAAAATTAAAACGCGTACACGGCGGTGCTTCTCTTCTTCATCAAAAAAGCGAAGAGTTGAGTGTAGTAGAAAAATCTGCGAGAAATTCTTCAGAAAAAGAAAAAATCGCACAATTTGCCTCTGACTTAATTGACAACGGAGATTGCATCTACCTTGATGCAGGTACTACAACGCTGAAGATGATTCCGTTTTTACAAGATAAAGAAGTAACTGTCGTAACAAATGCGATCTCCCATCTTGAAGCTTTGACCGATTACGAGATTAAAACCTATTTAACAGGTGGTCTCGTAAAATCTAAAACAAAAGCACTCGTTGGAAGTGCAGCCATAAATAGCTTAAGTTCGTACCGATTCGATAAAGTGTTTCTTGGAATAAACGGCATTCATCTTCATGCCGGATTTACTACACCAGATCCAGAAGAAGCTGCGGTTAAACAACTAGCTATATCGCTTTCACAAAAAGCTTTCGTACTAGCTGACCATACAAAATTTAACGAAGCATCTTTTTCAAAAGTAGCCGAATTAAACGAAGCTATCATTATCACTAATGAAATTGACGAAGAAATTGCTTACGATTATCAAGACAAAACAGACATAAGGGTTGTGACACCATGATTTACACCTGCACACTCAATCCATCCATCGATTATGTAGCAAGCGTAGAAGATTTCAAAGAAGGCCAATTAAACCGAACTAAAAGCGCACACATATATCCCGGCGGAAAAGGAATAAATGTTTCAAGAGTGCTTAAACGTTTAGGCATCGAGAGTACGGCACTTGGCTACACAGGCGGCTTTACAGGTGCCTTCATTAAAGACTTTTTAACAAATGAGGAAATTCTGCACGATTTTATCGATGTTTCAGAAGTTACAAGAATTAATGTGAAACTCAAGGCTCAGCAAGAAACAGAGATTAACGGGCAGGGGCCTTTGATCACGGAAAAAGAGCAAAATTCCTTATTTCAAAAACTTGATGAGATGAACAGAGGCGATATTCTCGTTTTAGCAGGAAGTATCCCACCCTCCATCTCGGATAATTTTTACGCACACATCACGGAAAAATGTAATCAAAAAGGGATTAAAGCAGTTATCGACACATCTGGAGAAGCTTTAAGAAAAACGTTTAAACATAAACCTTTCTTAATCAAGCCGAATCATCATGAACTCGGTGATCTTTTTCAAGTCACGATTGAAAATAAAGAAGATGCCATTATTTATGGCAAAAAATTGCTTAAAGAAGGCGTTCAGCATGTAATTGTCTCTATGGCAGGAGAAGGTGCACTTTTCATAAGTAAAGATGACGTACTTTTTGCTAACGTGCCTGTCGGGTCGGTAAAAAACTCTGTTGGTGCTGGAGATTCTGTCGTAGCAGGATTCCTTTCTCAAATCATTCAAGAAAGTGAAATGAGAGCAGCGTTTCAATACGGAGTTGCTGCTGGGAGTGCTACTGCATTTTCAGAAGACCTTTGCACAAAAAAACAGGCTGAAATTTTGCGAAAACAGATTCTTATTGAAGAGCTAACTGCTAACTTCAGGGAGGAGTTATTATGAAAATCACTGATTTACTAACAAAAAGTACAATTTTACTATCTTTAGAAGCACAATCCAAGGAAGCCGTCATTGACGAACTTATTGAAAAACTGGACTCTGCTGGCAAACTCAATGACAAAGATGAATATAAAAAGGCGATTCTAGCAAGAGAAAGTCAGAGCACGACGGGTATTGGTGAGGGAATTGCAATTCCCCATGCAAAAACAAATGCGGTCAAGGAGCCTGCCATCGCTTTCGGCCGCTCACAAAACGGGATTGACTATGAATCTCTAGATGGTCAGAACGCGCATTTATTCTTTATGATTGCCGCTTATGAAGGCGCTAACAATGATCATCTAGCGACTCTCTCACGGCTTTCCAGCTTCCTAATGGATGCTGAATTCCGATCTAGACTTGACTCTGCGAGCTCAGCTGAAGAAATCTTACAAGCAATTGATGCAAAAGAAAAAGAGATGGAGAAAGACGACGATCTCATCGTTTCCTCTTCTAAACAAAAAATCCTTGCTGTTACGGCATGTCCAACTGGAATCGCTCATACGTATATGGCCGCTGATGCTTTAAAAGCAAAAGCAAAGGAAATGGATGTTTTCCTTAAAGTTGAAACAAATGGGTCCAGCGGAGTGAAGAATGAGCTTACTAAAAAGGACATTGAAGAAGCAGATGCAATCATTGTCGCGGCAGATAAGCAGGTGGATATGGAACGTTTCAATGGTAAACATGTCATTCAAGTTCCCGTTGCACAAGGTATTAGAAAGCCACAAGAGCTTATCCAAAAAGCACTGAAGCAAGATGCACCTATATACAAAAGTACTGGGAAATCTTCGTCTGACGAAGATTCGAAGACTGCTCGTCCTGGAAGGAGCGGATTTTATAAACACTTGATGAGCGGCGTCTCCAACATGCTTCCCTTTGTCGTTGGAGGCGGGATCTTAATCGCTATCTCATTTATCTTTGGCATTAATGCAGCCGACCCTAAAGACCCTTCTTATCACCCGATCGCTGAAGCACTAAGTACAATTGGTGGAGGCAACGCTTTTGCTCTTATGATTCCAGTGCTGGCTGGATTTATCGCGATGAGTATAGCGGATAGACCTGGATTCGCACCAGGTATGATTGGAGGATTTATGGCAGCAACTGGTGGTGCTGGTTTCTTAGGCGGATTGATCGCTGGTTTCTTAGCTGGTTATCTTGTAATCGGGTTAAAGAAGCTTTTCAGCAATTTGCCTAACTCGTTAGAAGGCATCAAACCTGTCCTTTTATATCCACTATTCGGCATTCTCTTAACCGGTCTTATTATGATGTTCATTGTAATTGAACCTGTAAAAGCATTGAACGACGCATTAACCGTTTGGTTGAAAGGAATGGGCACTGGCAATCTTGTCTTGCTTGGTTTGATTTTAGGCGGAATGATGGCGGTCGATATGGGTGGCCCTATCAATAAAGCAGCTTTCACGTTTGGAATTGCGATGATTGATGCTGGCAACTTTGCTCCACATGCTGCGATCATGGCTGGTGGAATGGTTCCGCCGCTAGGGCTCGCTTTATCCACTACCATTTTTAAAAAGAAATATACAAAAGCTGAAAGAGAAGCAGGCAAAACAAATTACATTATGGGAGGTTCGTTCATTACGGAAGGTGCAATACCATTCGCAGCAGCCGATCCAGGCCGTGTAATCCCTGCTGCAATTGCAGGTTCAGCTATAGCTGGTGCGCTTTCAATGGTGTTTGGAATCGGACTTCCGGCCCCGCACGGAGGAGCGTTCGTCATTCCGATCGTAAATGGAAACCCTTTGCTTTATGTATTAGCGATTCTAATCGGTTCTATCGTGACTGCTCTAATTGCTGGTGGCTTGAAGAAAGAAGTACAAGAAGACAAAAAAGAACTCGCTGCTTAAGCGTGTTCTTTTTTTGTGTGCTGTTTATATTCCCTTTGGAATCCATTGTCCTAGGATCTCACCCATTTTGACTGAGCCCTTTTTGCCAGTGAAGTTTAACGCTCCTTTTGGAATACATAGTACAACTGTTGAACCAAATGAGAAATATCCATACGAATCTCCTCTTTTAACAACAGGCTCATGATTCGTGCGTTCAATCGTATTAACATTCAACGCACCTACCATAACATGTGCAAGTGGTTGACCAGCCGCATTGAGTTTGGAAACCAGCCTGTAATTGCGGGTCAACGGCCGAATGCCATGGCGTAAACCTAGTTCATTAACTGGTGCAGCCTCTCGTCCAAGTGTATATACCGACTCAACTTCAGCATCCACTGGAACATGTACTTGGTGATAATCTGTAGGACTTAAATAAAAAACAAATACTTGTCCTCCAGAATACTTCCTAGCTTCTGTTTCAGAACCTAAAAGTTCAGCAACTGTATATTCTTGTCCTTTTACAGTAAAACGGCTTTCTTCTGTAAGCTCATCAACAACGGATAAAACGCCGTCGCACGGACTCACAAACGCATTAGTTTCTAATGTAATCGGGCGCGCATCTGGCTTTAAATCACGTACAAAAACGTCATGAAGTGAGCTATATTCATGAAGTTGACGGGTCGCCTCGTTAATATTGATTTTGTACAATTTAACAAAATGCGGGATTAAAGGTTTACTTACTTTGGACTGAGCAAATCTTTTTAATGAACGTGCTATAACGGGATGACCGTTCAATTCAAACAAATTTCTATAAAATCGTGTCATATTCATCTACTATCACCTGCTTTATTTAAATGAATGTTATCATTATCGATAACGGTTCCTGATGTTGGAAATTGCTTATATGCAAAGTATAAATCATTCTGCAAAATATATCAGCCTTTCTATTGCCTTTATTGTTTCTCTTTTGGTTCTGGCACTAACATCTGCACGAGCGTAACCTTTTTATTTCGTTTAGTAGGCCTGTTAGGAACATATTTACTGATTAGCTCCTGCATACCACGGCTCAATTCTTCCCACTCTTCTCCATCTAAATAAAGATCTAATTGATTATACCCAAATATGTCTGTATTTAGATTTGTATCACCATTTAAATAAGCTTCAACGTCTCCAGTAATATTGGATATAAACGTCATAAACATCTTCATGTGTTCTTCTTTTGAAAGATTAGCTGCTTCCTCAGCTGAAATGTATGCCGTATCCTGTTCAAGCGCATAAGTCCGTTCAACAGCACCACGGACCTTTCTCTCGTCTGTTACATATATGATCTCGTTCTTATTAAGTACGTTTAAATGTCGATATAGTGTGGCTTGCGGGACATCTGATATCCATCCCCTTAATTCCGAAACGGTAGCTGAACCTTTTGCAAGGTGCTGTATGATCTTCATGCGAACAGGATGTAAAATTAAATCCGCTTTACTTTTTTGATTCATAAAACCATCCTTTTGTTATTGTTATCGATAATGATAATAATAATTGTTAATATTGTCAACAAAAAAAGCGTCCTGTCAATAGGACGCTTCTTCAGCTTCATGCTGCTGCATGTTCATTATTTTTTTCATCACTTTTACTTTGACCGATACTCCAACCTGTGAACGCTAATAATAACGTAAACATTGGTGATAGCCATAGGAATAAAGCAAATGGGATATATTCAACAACGGATACCCCTAAGGTTGAAGCGAAGAATGCACCACTTACACTCCAAGGTACGAGCGGATTAACAAGTGTTCCACCATCTTCTACTGTTCGAGATAAGTTTTTTAATGGAACTCCCGATTTTACATAAGCATCTTTTAACGCCTGGCCCGGTAAAAGGATTGAAAGATACATTTCACCTGCAAGCAAATTGATCCCAACAGAAGAAGCTAGTGTTGTCGCAATCAATTTACCAGCTTTTTGTGTTGTGTCTTTTACTGCTCCAAATAACAGATCGAACATTCCAAGAGCTTGAATGACTCCACCTAATGCTAGAGCTACTAAAACAAGTGAGATCGACCACATCATAGCCATCAGTCCACCTTTGTTGACTATGCTATCTACTGTCGCGTTCCCTGTTTCAGCCTGTAATCCGTTCTGCATCACATTGATCACTTTTTGCAATGTCAGATCAGGCACTAAGAAAAATCCTACTGCAATTGAAACAATTACTCCGGTTAACAAGATAGGTATGATCGGCAGTTTGCGGAATGCTAAAACCAAAACAACGATCGGTGACACAAGTGTTAAGGCATGAATTGGAAATTCACTTGAAAGCACGGATTGAATTTCTTTGATTTCTTGAAGATTTGCGCTGCCTCCATTTCCTCCGAGAAAAAAGAAAGCGATAGCTGTTAAAATAAATGCAGGAACAGTCGTCCACATCATATGACGGATGTGTTCAAACATATTTACTCCCACAACCCCAGGTGCAAAGTTCGTTGAATCAGATAGTGGTGACATCTTATCTCCAAAGCATGCACCAGATACAATGGCACCCGCTGCTAATGCAGGATTAACGCCCAGTACGTGGCTGATTGCCATCAGTGCTACACCCACCGTACCAACTGTGGTGAAAGAACTTCCAGTAAATGTAGAGACAATCACCGTAATGAACAGCGCACTTACTGCGAACCACTCTGGTTGTATGATATCCATTCCGTAAAACAAAAGTGTCGGGACTGTTCCGCTTAACATCCAGCTGGCAATGACAAGTCCGACCGTCAATAAGATCATAATCGGCTGCAATCCTGATATGATGCCGTTTAGTATTCCTTTCTCAATCGTTTTCCACGGAGCTCCGAACGCTGCACCTACAGCTCCGAGCAATACTAAACAGGCTAATAACGGGATATGAGGTTCTACTTTTATATATACAAGACTCGTAAACATAACAGCAAAGATCGCTGCAAATAAAACGAGTGCCACTGGCAATGTCATTTGTCTTTTCATGATGAATCTCTCCGTTCGTATTAATCAAAAGATTAATTCACTATTGCACTTAAACGCTTTTATGCGTTGAAGTGTGTGTGTAACTGTTTCTCATGATAACGGACTTTATAGAAGCTGTCAACATCACCAGCATGGTAAATTAAAGAAGAGAATTTGAACGGAGGCTGATTGGTATTGTACAAAATTCGAAGTTCTGTAAAAGCATTGATTATTAAAGATAACCACGTGTTAACGATAGAAAAAGGAATTAAGGGCAGCAGCAAATATGTTATACCGGGTGGTGGTCAGGAATTTCATGAAACACTGCCAGATGCAGTTATGCGAGAATGCATTGAGGAAATAGGTGTGGAGGTAAGAGTAGGTCCCCTCTTATGGGTTCGAGAATTCATTAGTAAAAACCACATCATCGAGCAGCAAGAAAATAACCAAGCACACATCGTTGAGCATATTTTTGATGTGAAGATTGATGAAGGAATTCTTGACGAGTTTTCACCCAATGAACCCGATTCAACTCAACTCGGTATTGTTTGGCTGCCTATTTCTAAACTATCTGAGTTTAATTTCTTTCCGAAAGAACTAATTCCTATGATTCAGCAGATTAATGATAGTAAATACATAGGACAAACCTATGTTGGTGACATCAATTAGTACAAGACATAACAATCAAGCGAGTTATTAAAGACAAAAAAGAGCAGGCTTCATTACCTGCTCCTTTTCTATCTATCTTCCCCGTCTCGCAAAATCAACGAATCGGAACTTATCTAATCGGTGGCGTGACTCTGTGTATTGAAAAAGGCTGGCATCATCCAGGTACACATAGTTTTTCACGACTACGATATGTTTGAAGCCGCCTAGATCCAGCAATCTCTTATCTTCTTCCGTACAATCTACAACCACGATTTCTTTTTTTGCAAAACTGATCTTCAATCCTAACTCATTCTCCAAATAATCGTAAATGGATCTAGCTGCAATTTCCTTCGAAAGCTTTGGAACATATTTTTTTAAAAAATAATCTTTGTCCAAAATGATGGTCTCACCATCAATTTGTCTCGAACGAAGAACTTTCCATATCAGCTCGTCTGAATCTGTCTGCAGCTGCTGCTGTAAAAATTGGTCTGGCTCGATCAGTCCGAAATCATGAACGGTCGTTACACTGCTTTTCCCCATCGTTTCTGAAAGCTCTTGAAAGCTGACTAGACCAGAAATAGGAAAGCTGAGCTTGTTTGTTTCTAAGACGATTGAGCCTTTACCACGAATCTTTTGAATAAATCCGTTTTGGGATAAGAGGTTGAGTGCTTTTCTGACCGTTTCTCTCGACGTATCGTAACGGTCAGCAAGGTCATGTTCTGAAGGAAGCTGCGTATTCGCACGCAGCTCACCTTCTTGTATTTGAGTTGATAGTTCTTGATAGATTTCTTGAAATTTATTTTTTCGCATCATTATTCACCATGAATATTGTAGCATTATTTTTAAATGATTGTAGTTGATTTTCGTTCCAGGTGCTCGCTTTCCGCGGGGCAGGCGGTGAGCCACATTCTTAACGTTTCACTCTTAAGTGTCTCACCTGCCCACCTGTCCCGCAGGAGTCTCACACCTTGCACTACAATCAACCTTCAATGAAGTCAAATAAAATTCAACAATCTTAAAATCAGCTTAAGTGAAAAACGACAGATTCATACGGTCTTAATGTAAATGAAGATATATTTTTTGGCAGAGACTCGTAATTGCTGATCAACACATTTGAATTTAGACCTGAAACATCGATATCTTCAGGAAGATTAAAGTCTGCTTCTTTTCCATAGAAGTTATTAATGACCAGCAGTTTCTCCCCATTCTCTGCGTTACGAACATATGCAAAGATCTCAGGGTGATTCTCTAAAATCAGCTCGTAATCGCCGTATGTTATTATGTCCACTTCTTTTCTAAGCTGATTTAATTTTTTGTAATGATAAAAAATTGAATTTTGATCGTTAACTGCAGCTTCTGCATTAATTTCTTTATAGTTCTGGGCTACTGGAATCCAAGGTTCACCTGACGTGAAACCGGCATTGTCACTGTTATCCCATTGAACAGGCGTACGCGAATTATCTCGTGATTTATGTTTTAGGATTTCTAATATCTCGTCTTCACTGCGTCCTTCTTCTTTCAATAGGTTGAACATGTTTAACGACTCAACATCACGGTATTGGTCGATAGACTCAAACTTTGGATTTATCATCCCGAATTCTTCACCTTGATAGATATAAGGTGTCCCCTGCATCATGTGGATGGTTGTTGCGAGCATTTTCGCTGATTCAACTCGATACTTCCCGTCATCACCATAACGGGAAACGATTCGCGGCTGATCGTGATTACACCAAAATAGAGCGTTCCAACCGCCGCCTTTATGCATTTCAACTTGCCACGTTGACAAGATTTCTTTAAGCTTTAAAAAGTCAAAATCAGCGACACTCCACTTCTCACCGTTTGGATAATCCACTTTTAAATGGTGGAAGTTGAAAGTCATGCTTAATTCGTTCCGATTGGGGTTTGTATATTTTACACAGTTATCGATTGTGGTTGATGACATTTCCCCTACAGTAAGTACGTCATATTTTGAGAAAACTTCACGGTTCATCTCTTGCATATATTCGTGTACTCGCGGTCCATCTGTGTAGAATTTACGTCCATCACCAGGAGGTACCGATCCATCGTCGTTTGGAAATTCTTGATTTTTTGAAATGAGATTGATCACATCCAGACGGAATCCATCTACCCCTTTTTCAAACCAATAGTTCATCATTTCATATACCTTTTGACGAACTTCAGTGTTTTCCCAATTTAAATCTGCTTGAGTTACGTCAAAGAGATGGAGATAATATTGACCTGTTTCCTCATCAAGTTTCCAAGCAGATCCTCCAAACTTCGATATCCAGTTCGTAGGCTCTCCATCTTCAACAGGGTCTTTCCAAATATAAAAGTCACGGTAAGGATTATTTTTTGATAGTCGTGAAGCTTGAAACCATTCATGTTCTGTACTTGTATGATTCACAACGATGTCCATAATGATTTTTAAATCTCGCTTATGAGTTTCCGCCAGTAAACGATCAAAGTCTTCCATCGTGCCGTAATCTTCAAAGATTTTATAATAATCACGAATATCATAGCCGTTGTCGCGCTGAGGAGAGTCATAGATAGGAGTCAGCCATAATACGTCTACTCCTAGATTCTTAAGGTAATCAAGCTTGTCTATAATTCCTTGTATATCTCCTGTTCCGTTACCTGTCGTGTCATTAAAACTTTTTGGATAGATTTGATAAACGACCGAGCGCTTCCACCATGGTTCATTCTTCATATTTTCCACCGCCATAAAATTGTAGTAGTCATGAAAACAACCGGAAATACGTGCTGCTCTCCCGGTTGTTCCTGTTAATTTGTTTTACTTGGCTTTTTTAACTTTTGCATAAATGTATGTTAGTACAAATGGTACGACGAGTGCGATCCCCATCCCGATAAAGAATGATCCCCAGCTGCCTGGCAGAATTGATAGGAATCCTGGAATACCGCCGACACCAATAGATGATGCGCGGACTCCGGCAATCGTAATCACGATACCTGCAATTGCAGAACCGATCATTGCGAAAATGAACGGATAACGGAAGCGTAAGTTCACCCCGAACATCGCTGGTTCTGTAATTCCAAGGTAAGCGGATAATGCTGAAGTTCCAGCTAGTCCCTTAAGCTTTTCGTCACGTGATGCGACAAACATAGCAAGTGCAGCCGAACCTTGAGCGATATTAGATAGTGCAAGCATCGGCCATAAGAATGTGCCGCCTGTGTTTGAAATAAGCTGCAGATCGACCGCTAAGAACGTATGGTGCATTCCTGTTACAACGAGCAATGAATAGAAACCGCCATAGATCAATCCGCCTAACCAAGCAAAGTTATCAAAAATGGATACGAAAAAGTCCGTAACAGCATTACCGATTGAGAACGTGATCGGCCCGATAACGATAAATGCTAAAAATCCTGTAACTAATAGTGTAATCGGCGCTACTAATAAAAGCTGCAATGCATCAGGAATTCGCTTTTTCAAGAAAAGCTCTATTTTTGCAAGAACATAAGATGCGATTAATACTGGCAGAACTTGACCTTGGTAACCGACTTTTTCAATCGGAAGTCCGAATAGATTCCATGTTGGAATGTCTTTCGTCTTACCATAGTCCCATGCATTTAAAAGGTCTGGGTGGACAAGCATCAATCCAAGAACGATACCAAGTAATGGACTTCCGCCAAATTTCTTAACCGCTGACCAGCCGATCAGTCCTGGCAAAAATACAAATGCGGTGTTCGCGATTAAATTAATAATTCCAGCTAGATCTGCCCAGTTTTTATGAACATCTATAAATGATTTCTCATCATAAAAAATTCCTGGACCTGTAAGGATGTTGTTGATACCCATCAATAGACCTGCAGTGACGATGGCAGGAAGAATCGGGATAAAAATATCTGCAAGAGCTTTGATCGCTCGTTGAAGCGGATTAAGCTTCTTACTCGCTTCGTCTTTAATGTCTTCTTTAGAAGCTCGGCCGGTTCCTGTGATATCGATAAACTCGTTGTACACTTTATCAACCGTACCCTGACCGATTACGACTTGATATTGGCCGTTTGTGAAGAAAGATCCTTTTACTAGATCAATTTCCTCCAACGCTTTCTCGTCCACTTTCCCTTCATCTTTTAGCGCGAGACGCAGGCGAGTAACACAGTGCGTTGCTGCTGATATATTTTCTTTACCGCCAAGAGCTTCGACGATTTGTTCAGCTGATTCGCGAATTTTGCTCATAATGTTCCCTCCTAGAAACCGTTTCCATACAACGTGATAAAAAAAGTCTTATACCTCTGTACCCTTATTTATCATTTGATGAAAACTAGTTCTTTAATCAAATGTGTACAAGCGTTTACATAAAACACTTAACTTGTATATACATATCTTGAAATCAATTTAACCTGTATATACAAATAAGTCAATGGATACGTTTTCACTGGTGCGATTTACCTGTATTGGGTAATCCTCAACTTTTCCTTTTCCCTTTATCTTTTGCTATAATCTGTTACAGGTAGAGAAACGAGAATAAAGGAGATTTTAATGATGGCACCTAATAAAGCACTTACAATTGCAGGTTCGGATACAAGCGGCGGCGCTGGTATTCAAGCCGATTTAAAAACGTTCCAGGAGCTAGGCGTTTACGGGATGACCGCTTTAAATGTCGTGGTCGCTCAAGACCCGCACCGTGAATGGTTTCATGAAGTATTCATGCTTCCACTCGATCTTTTTAAAGCACAATTAGAAACAGTCGTATCCGGAATTGGTGTTGATGCACTTAAAACAGGTATGCTTGCTTCTGTTGAAGTGATCCAAACAACGGCTGAATTAATTGAGAAGCATAATCTTCAAAATGTAGTGGTTGATCCGGTTATGGTTTGTAAAGGTGCTGAGCCTCTTCACCCAGAACTTGCGAGCACACTTCAAAATGTACTCGTTCCTAAAGCAACAGTTGTTACGCCAAACCTTTTTGAAGCAGCACAGCTTGCTGGAATGGCACCAATCACAACGGTTGAACAAATGATGGAAGCTGCTCAAAAGATTCAAGCAAATGGAGCGAAATATGTAATCGTCAAAGGCGGCGGAAAATTAGACCATGAAAGTGCCGTTGACGTTTTATATGATGGAGAAGAATTCGAAGTACTAGAATCTGATAGAATTGAAACAACGTGGACGCACGGTGCCGGCTGCACATTCTCAGCAGCCATTACTGCTGAGCTTGCAAAAGGAAAACCTGCACGCGAGGCGATCCTCACTGCTAAAGACTTCATCACAGAAGCGATCGCAGCAGGTTTTGAATTAAACAAATACGTAGGACCAACTTGGCATGGCGCTTACCGCGAGAAATTAAACAAATAATTTATGGAGAGACTGATCTTGTTGATTAGTCTCTTTTTTATTTTTGTAGTAGGAAGATACATACACTACAAATTAGAAGCAATAGATGGGTAAGCCTCTAATGGTGTAAAAATTGGTTTTACTTTACTTCATTGACAAGTTGATTGGAGCGCAAGGTGCGAGACTCCTGCGGGACAAGCGGGCAGGTGAGACACTTAGAGTGAAACGTTCGAATGTGGCTCACCGCTTGCCCCGCGGAAAGCGAGCACCTGGAGTGGAAATCAACTACTTTCAAACAACAGAGAATAAACAAAACATAGGCATATCATACACGTTATTTTGAGTTTTGAATTATAATAAGTACATCTATTCTGCACAGGAGTGTGAAGGTATGCAGCTCATACAAGCCAATGAAGTCCAGAACACGCTGGATCAGCTTATTGGAAAAGAACTTTATCTACATTTAGAAACAACAAATGGTGCTTATGCCAATCACAATAACGATAGTGTCCTTACAGTTAACGCATATATCCGAAATGGAAAAGTGACCCCCTTGTCAGGAAAAATCATGGGCAACGGTCCCTTTAGAGTCGGCTTAAAAATCGAACTGGGATGGATTTATGCAGAAGGATTAACACACTGGGAAATTGATTCTGAAGGAAGGTTGCTGATGGCTGGCCATGATCAAGAAGGCCGTCTGGCAGTAGCTCTTCAGCTTAGCTCTACCCCATTTGATGTATAAGGAGGTTACATGATGAACGATCATTTATTAGTGATCTTCCCTCATCCAGACGATGAAGCTTTCGGGGTGTCGGGAACGATTGCTCAACATACAAAAAAAGGATTACCCGTTACCTACATCTGCTTAACCCTTGGTCAAATGGGAAGAAACATGGGAAATCCCCCGTTTGCCACACGTGAATCCCTCCCTCTTATTCGTCAAAAAGAACTGGAAGATGCTTGTGCGGCAGTAGGAATTGAAGATCTGCGGCAGTTCGGATTACGGGATAAGACGGTAGAATTTGAAGATGAAAAGTTCTTAGCGGACCAATTTTTATCCGTTATAGAAGAAGTGAAACCAGCAAGACTTATCACTTTTTATCCGGGGTACAGTGTTCACCCTGATCACGAAGCTACAGCAAGAGCTGTCGTTCGTGCCGTTAAGAGCATGCCGGAGCTGGAACGTCCTGAACTTTTATGCGTGGCTTTCGCAAAAAATTCTGAGGCGGAACTAGGTGCTCCACACATCGTAACGGATATCTCTGATGTATTTGAGGAAAAAATGAATTGCATTAAAGCGCATAGATCACAAACCCAATGGCTCGTTGATAGCGTAGAAAAAGATCCTGCTATGCTAGAATGGGTAAAAAACGAAAGATTTTGGCGTTATCCATTATAATTTCATCTTATAAGAACTCGATGTCCTCCCAAGGCTTTGAGTTCTTTTTTTAGTACAGATACTTGAATTTTCAAAAAATGTACAAATCCATGTGGCATTTTTCTCCTATTGTGGTATACTAATTGTAACAAATCGTTCACATTTTAGACGCTATTTCGTCAAAATTGTAAGCGCAAACAATACTTCAAGGGGTTGATTAGTAATGGATGTTTTTATGGTTTACTTATTCGTAGCGACTGCCACACCGCTATTTTTGTGGAATGATAGTCGTAAGTTAGCCTTATGGCAAACGCCGTTCATCGCCCTGTTATGGACTTACGTTGTGTTATTTATGGCTAATGACAGCTTAAGCTTATTCGTTCATAGTTTCTTCATCACAGTCTTCATTGCAAACGTCGTATTTGCTCATTACGCAGCATACATCGTATGGGGTCGTCCATATCTGGCGAAACGTAAAATGGAAAAAGCTAAATATTAATTATTAACGTTAATCCCCTCTTTTTCAGAGGGGTTTTTGCATTTTATGGAAAAATTATCTCTTGAAATTTCTTCGTATACATGGCTTTGCACCTTTCTGTCACCCTCTCACACCCTATGTTATAAATAACCCTCTTTTCTTCCGTTTTCTTCACTTTTTGCCCGTTTTCTACACTATCTCATCAAACCCTGTTGTGTTTAAATTTCACCATGTTATACTCGTTACCGTTGTATTTTTGACCGGAAAACAAATTTAACACTTAACAAAACAGGAGTGATTTTAACTAGATATGGATTTAAATAATTCAATGAATAAACGTATTGTAATTAAAATTGGATCTAGTTCTTTAACTAGCAGACTTGGAGATATCAGCAGACGAAAACTTGAACGACTAGTGGATGAAGTTGTGAAATTAAAAGATGATGGTCATGAAGTGTTACTTGTATCATCTGGTGCAGTTGCTGCTGGTTATAGACGATTAGGCTGTCTAAATCGACCAACTTCTTTAGCAGAAAAACAAGCAGCAGCTTCTATAGGACAAGGTCTTTTAATGGAAGCTTATTCTGAACGATTTGTTTCGCACGGATATACCGCATCACAGATTTTGATTACAAGAAGTGATTTTTCCGATCGTGACCGCTATCACAATGCTCGTAACACAATAAATGTACTTTTAGACCGTGGTATCATTCCGATCGTAAACGAAAATGACACTGTTACCGTTGAACGCTTGAAGTTTGGTGACAACGATACGCTTTCAGCAAAAGTTGCAGGTCTTGTTGATGCAGACCAGCTCATTATTCTATCTGATATTGACGGTCTGTATACAGAAGACCCTCGAAAAAATCCAGAAGCGAAGTTACTAACGAGAGTGAATGAAATCACACCAGAAATTGAAGAATCAGCAGGTGAACCAGGCAGTGAAGTGGGAACTGGCGGTATGCGTTCTAAAATCGATGCTGTAAAGATTGCCATGGCATCGGGTATCTCGTCATTCCTTGGCAATGCTACTTCAACAGGCATTATTCACGAGGCGGTCGAAGGTAATGCTCGTGGTACTTATTTTGTACCTGATAAAAACGAGTTCAACCTTGATACTAAGCGCCAATGGATTGCCTTTCACTCAGGTCCAGAAGGCGAGATTGTTGTCTCAAATAAAGCCAAACAAGGCATTGATGAACTTAAAAGCCTTTACCCTACTGGCATTCGTTATGTGAGCGGCCATTTCAAAAAAGGTTCTGTCGTTCGCATTAAGGACTTGGATGGAAATGAAGTTGGTCTTGGCGTTTCCAACTATTCGTCTAAGCAGCTGATTAAGATTAAAGGAATTTCAAGCCATGAATTGAACGATGTTGGTCCTGAAGAGGCGATCAACAATAACGATCTAGTCTGCCACACTCGTTTGGCAGTTCCTATTCATTAAGTTTGAGAAACTAAAATGGAATGATTTAAAAATTCAAGGAGGCGTTGGATGAGTACTTTTAATAGTACAACCAAACAAATTAACGTTAAGGATCAAGCAAAATTAGCACAGCAAGCTTCTAAAAAGCTAGCGCTGTTAAGTGAAAAAGAAAAGAACGAAGCATTATTAACGATTGCAGATATTTTAGAAAAAGAATCTGATTTTATCTTAAAAGAAAACAAAAAAGATTTGGATAACGGCGAGGATAAAGGCTTTTCTGAAGCCTTGATGGATCGTTTGCGATTAACCGAAAAGCGTGTGAAAGAATTTGCAGATGGCTTGCGTGAGGTTGTTGAGCTAAAGGATCCTGTTGGCGAGATTTTATCAGACTGGACACTGGATAACGGACTAAAAGTTGAACAAGTACGCGTTCCGCTAGGCGTTATCGGAATGATCTACGAGGCTCGTCCGAATGTAACAGTAGACGCAACGGGTTTAGCATTGAAATCAGGTAATGCGATCGTTCTGAAAGGCGGATCGAACGCGATTCACTCTAATTCCGCAATTGTGTCTGTTATTCATAAGGCATTGTCCGCAACAAAGATTCCTGAAGCAGCTGTACAATTTATCGCTTCTACCGATCGAGAAGCGGCGGGACAATTGTTTACGATGAAAGAACATATTGACGTGCTGATTCCTCGTGGCGGAGGTGCGCTCATCAAGACAGTGGTCGAAAATGCAACAGTTCCTGTTCTTGAGACAGGTGTGGGTAACTGTCACGTTTATGTGGATCAGTTTGCAGACGTGGAAAAGGCGCTGGCAATCATGGAAAACGCTAAAACCGACCGACCAGCAGTTTGTAATGCTGCAGAGACGTTTATTTTCCATGAAGCTTGGCTGGTGAAGAATGCTGCTAGAGTTCAGGAACTTTTTGAAAAGCACGGTATTGAAATACATGGTGATGAAAAAGCTGCAGAGGTATTGCCGGATGTGGTGCCGGCTAACGAAAAAGACTGGGCAGAAGAGTATTTAAGCTTAGCAGTTGCTGTTAAAGTGGTAAGTTCTGTTGAAGAGGCTATCTCTCATATCGAGCGTTATGGCACCAAGCACTCAGAAGCGATTGTGACTGAGAATGCAGAGAACGCTGTGCATTTCTTAAATCTTGTGGATGCAGCAGCTGTATACCATAATGCCTCGACCCGTTTTACAGACGGCTCAGCGCTCGGATTTGGAGCTGAGATCGGAATCTCTACACAGAAACTGCATGCCCGCGGACCGATGGGATTACCAGCATTAACGACGATTAAGTATAGAATGACTGGTGATGGACAGGTTAGGTAATGAGTTAGTAGGCAGTCCCTTTTGGGGCTGTCTTTTTTTGTATATTTTTGTAGAAACGGTGCAGGTAAATTAGCTAATGTGGAAGAATTTTTTTATATAAAGGAGGTCGTTTATGTTAATTAAAAATCGTACGAAATCTGTTAGGATTAAAAAGCTCGAGGTTATGCAGCGTAGAATTATTAGGCATCACCAAAGGTATTTATCGATAGAAGATGAGTTGAGTGGCAGATTAGCCGGACACTTCGGTGAGCAATCGAATGATTATTTTCTGAAACCTTTCCGGGAATTTTCCGTTGTCCATGATTTAAGGCTGTCAGCGCACGATAGTTATTTTCAAATTGACACCTTGCTCCTCTCCCCTCGTTACCTCGTGAACCTCGAAGTTAAGTACATTACCGGAACATTAGTTTTTGACCACCTCAACCAGGTCATCCGATTGAAGGATGACGGCACTGAAGAAGCTTTTAAAAATCCTATCTTTCAAGTGAAACGCCAGCAATCCCATTTGATCGAATGGATGGCGAAGAATCGTATACCTCCCATTCCCGTCCGTTCTCTAGTTGTGATGAGCAATCCTAGAACCATCATTAAGGCCCCTCCTTCGAATAAAGAAGTCCCTCAATATATTACGCATAGTCCTTATTTGCAGGAAAGAATTAAAGTCATAGATAAGATGTATGGAGAGGAAAAGTTAACGAAAAAAGAGGTTGGCAAACTGTCAAAGATGCTCGTTCGACATCATACTCCAGAAAACCCTGACTTACTAAAAAGGTATCAGATTGAAGAAGAAGATATTATCAAAGGCGTTTATTGTACTGAGTGCTTTTATATGCCTGTGGTGAGGAAGAAGGCTACTTGGCATTGTCCTAAATGTTCATATAAGTCTAAAGATCTTCACCTAAATACGCTTTCAGATTATGCTCTTTTATATGGTCAAAGCATCACTAATAAGCAATTTTGTGATTTTCTTTGTCTTTCATCCAGGCATACGGCCAAGAGGCTGCTTGATAATATGAATTTAACTCATACTGGAGGCTATAAAGGAAGAGTTTACACACTGCCATATCCCACCTGAAAATAATATTACGTTCACAAAATTTCCGAAACACACTTAAATTTCAGGAATCACTCGTAAACCTCTGGAATCGCTCGTAAACCTTAAAAATTGCTCGTAAACCTCAAGAATCGCTCGTAAACCTCAAGAATCGCTCGTAAACCTCAAGAATCGCTCGTAAACCTCAAGAATCGCTCGTAAACCTCTGGAATCGCTCGTAAACCTTAAAAATCGCTCGTAAACCCTAATTCTAAATCTAACTGACAAAATAATGAAGGCTCTCGTGCGACGAGAGCCTCATTTTCAAACAAAAAAACCTCCTGCCATCAATCCAGCAAGAGGTTTTTCAAATCATATCTTATTCATGACTTCCATGTTCACCAGAATCATGTTCACTTCCGCCACCATGAGAACCGTGATTTTCATGGTTCTCAGTCTTCGGGGCATGCTGATCTTTATCGTGCTTTGCGTGGCCTGCTGTCATTACCCAGACAGAACCGATCACGATAACGATCGCAACGAACGCTGCGAACAATATGTTACCGATCTGCACGCGGCTTGTGAGATTACTCTTTGTCGAGTTCTCTGTTACGTGCATGAACATTAACAGCTGCAGGGCAGCCTGTAGAAATGCAAACCCAAAAATAATAATGAGAATCCAAGTCAATGATAAATCAGTTTCAAGTGCGATCCATAATGCGAAAAGTGTAAGCACGATGGACAGCACGAATCCGATTAAGTGTTTCCACGGAAAACCGTGGTGTTCATTTGCTGCAGTTTTATTAGCCATGATGCGTCACCATCCCCATCAGATAAACGGCTGTGAAGATAAAGATCCACACTACGTCTAGGAAGTGCCAGTAAAGACTGGTGATGAAAACTTTTGCAGAAGTAGCTGGCGTAAGACCACGCTTAGCTACTTGAATCAAGACCATCGTTACCCAGAAGATACCGAACGTTACGTGAGCACCGTGAGTACCTACAAGAACGAAGAATCCTGACCATGCTGCACTCGTACCAATGTTTGCACCTTCATGAATGAAGTGTAAGAACTCTTGAATCTCGAAATAAAGGAACCCGAGACCAAGTCCGAGTGTTACGGCCATCCACGTGATCAAACCTTTAACATTGTGACGGCGCATCTCATGAACCGCAAGTCCGCAAGTGAAACTACTTGTTAGAAGCAAAAACGTCTGAATCAACAAACTCTTCACTTCAAATAGTTCACCTAGAGCAGGTCCGTCTGCGATACGATGTGTTAAAACCATATACGTTGCAAATAATGTTGCAAATAACGCAATTTCTGCCCCTAGGAAAATCCAGAAACCGAGAATGTTTAGACGCCCAATCTCCGAACGATACTCTAAAGGCGTGTTGGGGTCGTGTGTTTCTGCATGTGCCATTTTTTCACGCCTCCTTATTTAGAAATCTTTTCTGTTTCAATAATCTCTTCAACACTTACATAATACCCGTCATCATACTCGAATGAACGGTAGATCAATGTTCCGAATACACCGATCAATCCAACGATCGCCATCCACATCCAGTCGAATACCATACCGAATCCGGCAACGAAGAAGAATGATGCCATGATGAACGGTACACCAGAGTTGCTAGGCATATGAATCGGTTTAAGTTCATTAGCTGTTAACTTCTCAACTTTTCCTGCTTGCTTTTGTCTCCAGAAGTGGTCAAGACCTGTTACCTCCGGGATTTTAGCAAAGTTATAGAAAGGAGGCATTGCTGATGGAGTAGACCATTCAAGCGTACGGCCATCCCAAGCGTCTCCAGTTAATTCACGCTTCGCAAAACGGAAGCTGTAGTACATGTTGTAAACAAGAACTAAGAAGGCAATACCCATCATGAATCCACCGATTGTAGATACCATGTTTAATGGGCCCCAGCCAGACTCTTCACTGTACGTGTAAACACGACGTGGCATACCGTCTAGACCAAGGAAGTATTGCGGGAAGAAACATACGTTAAATCCGATTGTGAAAATCCAGAATACCCATTTACCGATACGTTCGTTCAGCTTGTAGCCAAACATTTTCGGATACCAGTAGATTAAACCAGCGAAACAAGCAAATACTGTACCAGCGATCAACACATAGTGGAAGTGAGATACTAGGAAGTATGTGTTGTGGTACTGATAGTCAGCAGCTGCCATGGCAAGCATGACACCTGTAACCCCACCGATTACGAAGTTCACGATAAATCCGAGTGACCAAAGCATCGGTGTCGTAAATTGAATCTTACCTCTGTACATTGTGAACAGCCAGTTAAATATTTTAACCCCTGTCGGAATACCGATCGCCATCGTAGTGATAGAGAATACAGAGTTAACAAGTGCTCCTGAACCCATCGTAAAGAAGTGATGGACCCAAACCAAGAAGCTGTATCCTGCGATTAAAAGCATAGACCAGATCATGGCTTTGTAACCGAATAACGTTTTTCTAGAGAACGTAGAAATAATCTCAGAGAACATACCGAACGCCGGAAGTATTACGATATATACCTCTGGGTGACCCCATAGCCAGAAAAGGTTCGCCCAAAGCATATCCATTCCTGCTCCTTGCAGAGTGAAGAAATGGCTTCCGAATAAACGGTCAAATGTCATAAGTGCTAGTGCAACAGTAAGAATCGGGAAAGCGAAGATAATGATAACCATTGTTACAAGTGATGACCAAGTAAACATTGGCATACGGAACAATGTCATTCCCGGTGCACGCATCTTAAGGATCGTAACTAAGAAGTTAATACCCGTTAAGAGTGTACCGATACCTGCAATCTGCAGACCGAGCAGATAGTAGTTCTGTCCTGGCCCTGGGCTCAACTCGTTACTCGCAAGCGGCATGTAACTCGTCCAGCCTGCTGATGGAGAACCACCGATAACGAATGAGATGTTAAATAACATCGCACCGATAAAGAACGTCCAGAAACTAACTGCGTTTAAATAAGGATAAGCTACGTCACGTGCCCCGATCTGTAATGGAACAACGACGTTAATCAAACCAATCAAGAACGGCATCGCCATGAAGATAATCATGATCGTACCGTGTGTTGTAAAGATTTCGTTATAGTGCTGTGAATCGAGGAACTTCGCCTCTGGAACCGCGAGCTGCGTACGCATTAATAGTGCATCGACACCACCACGGAACAACATAAGCACAGCGGAAACGATATACATAATACCGAGTTTTTTGTGGTCAACCGTTGTTAGCCATTCGTCCCACAACCATTTCCACTTTTTATATTTAGTAAGATAGAACAGGATACCCACCATCGTTAGTACGATGGATACGTCAGCACCATAAATCATCGGGTCGCCTGTTACGAAAAATTCATCCCATTTCATATTGAAATGCCTCCTCTGTTAATGGGCATGAGAATCCCCATGAGACTCTGATTCTTCTTGCTTCTTCATCTCTTCTTCACGCTTTTTCTTTTCTTCCTTCGCTGCTCTTGAGTGAGGAATCTTCTCTTCATAACCTAAACGTTCGCGAGCATCTAACGCGTATTCTGCATTTTTAGAGTGGTCTACCCAATCTAGATGAGTTGAAGAGAAAGTCATTTCTTTCACGTGACCAGGAAGCATCAGCTTGTCGTACTGGCCCTTTGTAAGTTCTGGAGCTTCAGCTTTTGTTTCACTCGCCCATTTTTCAAACTCTGCATCAGACATAGCCATAACATCAAACGTATGATCAGTGAACCCTTCTCCTGTAAAGTTGGAGTTACGTCCTTCATACGTGCCTTGCTCGTCAGCTTGCAGATAAAGCTCTGTCTCCATGCCAGCCATCGCATACTTTTGGCCACCTAATTGAGGAACCCAAAAAGATGCCATAGAATCTGCAGAAGTCAGTTTGAACAAAACAGGCCGATCTTCAGGAATATGAAGATAGTTAACTGTTTCAATATCTTGCTCTGGATATGTGAATACCCATTTCCAGTTTACAGATGTTGCATGAATCACCAATGGCTTTTGATCTTTCGACTCCTCAGGAGGTCCTTCTAGAGAGTAGATACTCTTAACCGTCGGAATCGATAATGCAATAACGATAATAATCGGAATGATCCACCAAATCGTTTCAAGAAGATGACTTCCTTCGTTATCAGGATCATAGCCTTTATGATTTTTACGATCACGATATTTATAAACAATAAAAGCAGTAAGTGCGTAAACAACTAGCAGGATAAATAACATAAACCAGATAGAATACATGATGAGATCCTTCTGTTCTTCTCCTACAGGTCCTTTTGGATCTAAAACAATCATATCGCTGCAGCCGCTTAGCATAAACACGGCCATCATTAACCCGAATGGTAAAAACGGCTTCAACCGTCGCATCACCAGGTCCACCTTCCTTTCTCTATTTACAAGCATTTAATTTGCCTAATAAAAACGAACCAAAAGTGATTATAATGGATTGTGAATTAAATCACAATGGATATCATAGGCAAAATCAAAATGACAGAAAACCTTTGCCCTCATAGTACCAGAAACCTAGTAAATGTGACCGGCTCCCTAACAAATGTCACGATTACTTCAAATAAAGCTCACAACTTTATCACAGTTTTGCCATAGAATGTTCACTAATATGGAAGAGCCTTCATGAGCTGGAAAAGAATCTTGTGCTATTTGAAAGTTCAGTTTTTAATTTTTACCCTTAAAACCTCCAATTCACACCTTCATATGAAAAATTTACAAATAAAAAACGACCCTGCCAGAGAGGCAAGATCGTTTCATTTACTGGCTAAGCACTTACTTCGACTTGGTTTTCGCTGTCGTTGTAAACGTCTGTGTCTAATTGCTTCTGAACTTTACTTGTTAAAAGACCTGACGTCATCGCACCACTTACGTTAACTGCAGTACGGCCCATATCGATAAGCGGTTCAACAGAGATCAAAAGACCTGCTAAGGCAATTGGAAGATCCATCGCAGACAACACGAGGATTGCTGCAAACGTAGCTCCGCCCCCAACACCAGCAACACCAAATGAACTAAGCGCCACAACTACAACGAGCGTCAATAAGAATGATGGTGACAATGGATCGATTCCAACAGTCGGTGCAATCATAACCGCAAGCATCGCAGGATAGATTCCAGCACACCCGTTTTGACCGATTGAAAGGCCGAACGAACCTGAGAAGTTTGCGATTCCATCAGGTACACCCATGCTCTTTTGTGTACGGATGTTTAATGGAAGTGCCCCGGCACTAGTACGAGAAGTAAAGGCAAACGATAGAACTGGGAATGCCTTTTTCATATACGTTACTGGACTTAAACCAGCGAACGTTATTAATAATAAGTGAATTCCGAACATGATCAATAGCGCGACATATGAGGCGATAACGAATTTACCAAGCTTGGCGATCGCACCCATATCACTAAGTGCTACCGTTTTCGTCATTAATGCAAGTACTCCGTATGGTGTTAAACGAAGAATCAATGTTACAACACGCATAATTACAGAATAGAAGGCATCAACAATCTTAGCAAACAATTCTGCATGTTCTTCTTGTTTACGCTTTACCCCTAAATATGCAACTCCAAGGAATGCTGCAAAGATTACGACTGCAATCGTTGATGTCGGACGAGCTCCTGTAAAATCTAAAAACGGATTCGCTGGTAATAATGAAAGAATCTGCTGCGGAAGCGTTAAGTCTTTTACTTCTGCAAAAGTACCTTCCATTTGTTCACCACGTGCTGTTTCCGCATCACCTTGTTCAATCTGAACAGCTTCCAGATCAAAAGCAACGGATGTAGCAATACCGACAACTGCCGCAATAGCTGTTGTTCCGATTAAGATTGCGATAATCAATCCGCTAAGTTTTCCGATGTTCCCTTTTAAGTTCAATCGTGTGAACGCTGAAAGGATCGAGATAAACACAAGCGGCATTACGATCATTTTTAAGAACGTTACATACCCTCCACCAACTAAGTTGAACCAGTCAGTAGATTTAGCAGCTACCTCTGAATCAGCTCCATAACCGTACTGAAGTCCAAGGCCAAAAAGTATCCCTAATCCAAGACCCGTAAACACACGTTTTGAGAAAGAAACGTGCTTTTTTTGCATGTAATACAAAACACCTAAAAGAATAAGCATAATAGCAATGTTCGATAAAACTAAGTAAGTAGTCACCTACAAGTCCCCCCTTTAGTTAACTAAAATAAATTAATACAATAAAACCTATATGTCAAGTAGGAATTACTGCGGGATTACTTTTAGCCTCCACCTCCTCACACAAAAAAAAGACAAGCTTTCAAATAAAATAAGCAAGTCATTAGTGTGTTTATGCTCGGTTCACAAGAAGAAATATTTAGTTGTGATTAGATATATTCACCTTCAAATCAATTTATGCTTGTTTTTGTAGCAAATTCCTATGAGCAGGTGCTAAAATTTGGATATAGGTTATTTAAAACTGGAGGTAACTCATATGAAAAAGGTTCTATTGTTTGTCTATGATTCTTTTGCAGAATTTGAAGTAGCTATTTTAAATACGTGCTTGAGCGGATCAGAATATGAACTTGTTACATGCTCTCCTAACTCTTCCATCCATACAGTCACATCAGCAGGAAAGCTTAAAATCAAACCTGATCTAACGGTAAACGAAGTCAAAACAGATGATTATTCCGCTCTGATTATCCCTGGAGGTACACCATTTCCTTTTCTCGAAAATTCGATGGTTACAGAAATGATCCGTGCTTTTTTTGATAAAGGCAAGCTGATTGGCGCAATCTGTGGAGGACCTGCCCTGCTAGGTGCAGCTGGTATTCTAAATCATATCCAATATACAGCTTCTCTTACTGAAGATGACTCACGCTATACATCTGTTATGAACTGGAGCAATAAATGTGAAGAACATCTCGTGCTTGACCAAAATGTAATCACAGCAACAGGTTCAAACTATATCCAATTCGCTGAAGAAGTTTTACGCCAGCTTAACGTTTTTCCTGCCGGCACAGAGAATCCGCTTGAATATTTTAAAGTGCCAACAATGTTCTAACGCTTATTTGCTGTCAGATCCTTAATTTCTTTTAAAACAGGCATGATGTTCATGTCTTCCTCACTCACTTCATCCCAAACGATCCCTGTTGGCTTAGGATAAGGAGAACACGTTTCGATCAACCCTTTTTCCGTAGCAATCCAGTCGACTGTTAAATCAAAAACATCAACAGGGATTTCATCTTCCACGAGCTGTGCACTTTGAATCGAAGTGATCACTGGCACTTCTTTATTGCCGAGCTCCCGAATGATTGCATACTCCCTGTCAGCGTATCCTTCTCCCTTTCCAAGCCGTCTGCCATCACGATGAATCACCACCGAACCGACAACAATCAAATCAATTTCTGGCATTTGCGATAGAGGCAAAACTCTTCCATAATTCAAAATGCTCGAAAGACTCGCTGCTTTTCTTTCCTCCCCTTTCGGAACCCACTCTGGTTTTACTTGAATGAAGCCGTCTTTTAAACGAGGGGTTGGAACGAGAAGCATTTTTCCGTCTTTTAAAATTTGCGCTCGAAGTGGCAGCTGCGGCGAATCTGGATTCACCTTGATCACATTTGCTTCTTTATACAGTTTCATTTCTGTTATATACCTCGCAGCCGCCTCTGCCCCTTTAAAATTAGGTATACGATTCGTTAAGGGAAACGGAAATCTTCCTAATTTTTCTTCAGTCAGCTTATTCCACACTTTTTGCCTGATTTCATGTTTTGTTTCCATTTAATGAACTCCTTTTATAATCAGGATAAAAGTCACTACTTAAAAGAAGGACTATTTTCCTGTATAGCGTAATAAATTGAAGGTAGGTATTTATTCATACATATTAAAAGGGGGAAAATGGATGACTCTTTATGGCGCACTCGTATTGCTGCATGTCTTGGCCGCCATTGTCGGCTTAGGTGCAAGCTTTGCCATGCCAGTCGTTACAAAATTTGCTAAAACGGCCAGTCAGGCACGCTATGCACTCGAGGTAAACACTAAGATTGAAACATTGCCGAAGATTGGCAGCTTAACACTTCTTGCGACTGGACTTTTATTAGGTTATTTAAATACTTCATTATTTAGCGAAGTATGGTACATCGCTTCATTGGTTATTTATGTATTAGCACAAGTTCTTGTTATTGGTATTATTCCTAAGAAACAAAAGCAGATGAGTGAAATTCTTGGTTCTCATGAAGGTGATGATCTTCCAGATTCATATCGTTCGGTCGATAAGCAACTCGATCCTTACGTATATTCTTTGCACGGTTTAGCTGTCTTACTTATTATTTTAATGGTGGTAAAACCTTTTTAATCTTCATAATCAGCTCTTCTCTTGGACACAATATGGTGTAAAGAGATGAGGAGTGAAAAACATGGCACGCGGAAAATCCTTTGAACACAAAAAACAAGGACATCCAGGAAGATTTCCTGATAATACACTGCAAAACAGACTCGTTGCGAAAAGCGACGAAACAGATTCAGTAAATCTTGCTACAAAAGAAGCATTTAAAAACCGAACTGGTGAGCAGGAATAAATAATTTGCACAGCACTCTTGGAAAATCTTCCATGGGTGCTTTTTCTTTTTCCGATTCGGCACGCACCTATTGAGTTCCTTCCCCATTCAATACTATAATCAAGAGGGTACAAATTACTGACAGAAAAGGTGTTATATAGATGAGTATTCTAACGGTACAAGGCTTGAGCCATGGTTTTGGCGACAGAGCGATCTTTAATGATGTGTCTTTCCGTCTTTTAAAAGGAGAACACATCGGTTTAATCGGTGCGAATGGTGAAGGTAAATCAACCTTTATGAATATAATTACAGGAAAATTAAAGCCTGATGAGGGTAAAGTTGAGTGGGCTAAAAAAGTGCGTGTAGGATACTTGGATCAGCACACGGTCCTCCAAAAAGGAATGTCTATTCGTGACGTGTTAAAGAGCGCGTTTCAATACTTGCTCGACATGGAAACTGAGATGAACAGCATGTACGAAAAAATGGGTGAAGTAACACCTGAAGAGCTTGAAAAGCTGCTTGAAGACGTTGGTGTAATTCAAGATACACTAACAAACAATGACTTTTACGTAATTGATGCGAAAGTTGAAGAAATTGCACGCGGACTAGGTCTTGATGATATCGGTTTAGACCGTGACGTTCACGACCTGAGCGGTGGACAGCGAACAAAGGTCTTGCTCGCTAAGCTTTTATTAGAAAAGCCAGAAATTCTATTGCTGGATGAGCCAACAAACTATTTGGATGAACAGCATATCGAGTGGCTGAAACGCTATCTCCAAGAATACGAAAATGCGTTTATTTTGATCTCGCATGATATTCCATTCTTAAACAGCGTTATTAACTTGATCTACCACATGGAAAATCAAGAGCTGAACCGCTATGTCGGTGACTATGATCACTTCAAATCCGTACATGAGATGAAAAAGTCTCAACTGGAAGCAGCGTTTAAACGCCAGCAGCAAGAAATTGCTGGGTTGAAGGATTTCGTTGCACGTAATAAAGCACGTGTTTCCACTCGAAACATGGCGATGTCTCGACAAAAGAAACTTGATAAAATGGATGTTATTGAACTTGCTAAAGAAAAACCAAAGCCAGAGTTCAACTTCAAAGAAGCGCGTACTCCAAGCAAGCTGATCTTTGAAACAAAAGATCTCATTATCGGTTATGATGAGCCATTGTCAAAACCGCTGAACTTGCGCATGGAGCGCGGTCAAAAAATTGCTTTAGTCGGTGCGAACGGTATCGGTAAAACAACATTGCTCCGCAGCATCCTAGGTGAAATCAAGCCCGTTTCGGGATCGGTTGAGCGCGGCGAAAACCTGGAGATCGGATACTTCGAGCAAGAAGTGAAATCTGCAAACTATAACACATGTATTGAAGAAATTTGGAGTGAGTTTCCTGGATTCTCTCATCATGAAGTACGCGCTGCTCTCGCGAAGTGCGGTCTAACGACAAAACACATCGAGAGTAAAGTTGAAGTGCTTAGCGGTGGAGAAAAAGCGAAGGTTCGTTTATGTAAGCTGATCAACCATGAAAATAACGTATTAGTACTGGATGAGCCGACGAACCACTTGGACGTTGAGGCAAAAGATGAGTTAATGCGCGCGTTGAAAGCATTCAAAGGCAGCGTCCTTTTGATCTCCCATGAACCTGAATTTTATAAAGAAGTAGCTAACGACGTCTGGAATTGTGAAAGCTGGACGACTAAGGTGTTTTAATTCTGAGACCCTCACTATTTGGTGGGGGTTTTTATTTGGGAAGCGGTAAGGTGTATGTGGCAGCCTTAGTAGTACCAATTGGAGGAATATCCATAGAAATCATCAATTTTTTTAAACTTGTTCTCGAATCAATATGCAGAAATTCTCTTAATTCTTTATTCTTTGCGGTCTCGCCAAATAAAAGTGCATAATCTTGTATCGCTTTTATATGAGCACCTTTTGATTTATTCTGACAAGATGTACAGAACCAATTTCCATGCGTTCGTATCATAGCGAATTTTTTGCATAACGGACACTCAACGCCTGTAATTATTTCGTTTTTTTGTATTTTGAAGGATTTCAAAATGTCTACATTGTTCGGAGTATGGTCTTTCATAATTTGTTTTGATAATTTTTTTACGTCTTTTTTAAATAATGTAAAATCAGCTGAATGATTGGAGTACTCATTCAATTTTTTAGCTAATTCATTTCCTCGAATAATCTTATTCGCTTTTGTTCCGTATTTGGGTGAAATTCTAATGAAAGATTTTGGGTTTGTAACAACTACGAAGGTTTGAATGGGGACTTTCGGAAACTTATATTGTACCAACCATTTTGAAAAGTGCAGTTTTTGTAATTCGACCTGGTTTACAGGATCAGAGAAAGTATCGTCCACACCATCTTTTGTTCGAATAATTTGATCAAACTGGTGATCAAAGTAAAGGTTGCCAATTAAGTTCTTCACTTCTAAGAGCACAAAAAAATTAGGATGCACTACCAAACAATCGATTTGAAAAAAGTATTTATGATGTTCATCCCTAGGGAGACGAATATCATGAAAAATATGATAGTCTTTTCCCACAAGACCATTAAGGTAGTAATCCAAGGAGGCCTCACCTTTATAGCCCGCAAAATTCTTTGCATATTCTGCTTCAAAATCCTGCCGCCTTTTATGACTTAAAGATGTCCTCTCTAGCAATACCTCAAGTTTTAGCAGTTTTAGCGATTTGGAACGATTTTTAATAATCAATTAATCACCTCTTTTGGTATGAATAACAATTTACTATGCTTTCGCCATAATTCCACAATATTCCTGTTTGTCGCTAAAAACTTTTTTATCTATTTATAGAGTGGATTGAGTCTGATATGAGATTATTGAGTCTATTCTGAAGTTATTGAGTCTATTTTTAATTTATTGAGTCTAAATGAGATTTATTGAGTCTTTCGACAAAGGGGACTGCATTCAGGTTGAGAGTTACTCGGCCACGGCCGAGTTTCCTCATAAAAAACACCCCTCGCCTTCAAGCAAGAGGTGTCCACTTAACCAACTACACTAACAAAATCAACTATTCAACTCTTCAACCAAAAGCGAAAGCTCTTCCCACCGCTCCATCGCAGCTTCCAGCTCGCTCTCTATTTTTTTCTGCTCTTCCATAAGTTCGCTGATCTTGCCGAAATCACTGCCTGCTGCAACAATTGCAGCTTCAATCTGTTCTTTTTTCTCTTCTAAGGTCATGATGCGGTCTTCAATCGTATCCCAATCTTGCTGCTCTTTATACGAAAGCTTTTTCTTCTTTTCTTTGCGCGGTGATAAAGGGGCATCATCCACTACAGCTGCTTCTTTCTTCACAGCCGCCGCCTCTTCATCCCGCTCTTTTTTCTCTTCCATATAATCCGAATAGCTTCCTTGAAACCTGACAACTTTTCCAGCCCCTTCAAAAGCAAGCAGGTGATCTACGACGCGATCTAAAAAATAGCGGTCATGGGAAACTGTCAACACGACTCCAGGGAAATTTTCTAAGTATTCTTCAAGAATGCCCAAAGTTTGAATATCCAGGTCGTTCGTTGGCTCGTCCAAAAACAGAACATTCGGCTCTTCCATTAAAACTTTTAGCATATACAGACGGCGCTTTTCTCCACCCGAAAGTTTGCGGATATACGTATATTGCATATAGCGTGGGAAAAGGAAGCGTTCTAGCATCTGTTCGGCTGTAATCGTCTGTCCATCAACGGTTGTGATGATCTGTGCTGTTTCTTTTATATAATCGACAACTCGTAGATTTCCGTCCAGCTCTTCATGATCTTGTGTGTAATAGCCGATCTTAACCGTTTCCCCGACTTCGACTGAACCTGCGTCTGGTGTCGTTCTTCCAGCTAACATATTCAATAATGTAGTTTTTCCGCTTCCGTTCGGTCCAATAATCCCAAGACGTTCACCAGGAACAATCAAATAATCCAGATTCCTAACAAGCTCTTTTCCGTCTAAGCTCTTACTCAGTCCGTCAACTTCTATCACTTTTTTCCCAAGACGCTGTGAACCGATCGCAAATTCTACAGACCCTTTTGCTGCTGGTCCTGTTTCTTCTTGCAGACTTTCCACGCGCTGAATTCTAGCTTTTTGCTTTGTCGTTCGTGCTTTTGCACCACGGCGGAGCCAAGCTAACTCTCGTCGAAGCGTGTTCTGCCTTTTATCTTCATTCTGCAGGGCAATCTCTTCGCGTTCAGCCTTTTTCTCTAAATATGTTTCGTAGTTGCCTTCATAGACATAGAGCTTACCGTTATCGAGTTCAAAAATGTGGTTCGTTACGCGGTTTAGGAAATAACGGTCATGGGTAACCATTAGTAGCGCACCTTTGTAGTTTCCTAAGAATGTTTCCAGCCATTCGACCGTCTCATTATCCAGATGGTTCGTCGGCTCGTCCAAAATCAGCAGATCTGCCGGCTGAATCAGTGCTTTTGCAATAGCAACCCGTTTCTTTTGCCCACCGCTTAAATGCTTAACTTGCCGTGAAAAATTACGCAGACCAAGCTTTGTTAACACCGTTTTTGCAACAGTATTGGCTTCCCATGCCTCATTCCCATCCATTTTTTGCTGGCTGTTCATCAAACGCTTCAGCTTCTTTTCATTTGATGGATCTGATTCCAAATCAATAAGGGCTTGCTCGTATTCACGCATCGTTTTCATAATGAGTGAATCTCCATAATAGATCTGCTCTAATACAGAAAGCTCTTCATTTAATTCAGGCTCCTGTGCCACATACTCAATCTGAAACGTATTGGCATGAGAGAGCGTTCCGCGTTCAGCTGGTTCGATTTCTGCTAAAGCTTTTAATAATGACGACTTGCCCGTTCCGTTCGGTCCGATCAAACCGATTCTTTGTTTGTCATTGATTGAAAAAGAAATATTATCAAAAAGTGTTTTTTCACCGTATGTTTTATATAAATTTTCTACTAATAAGATACTCAAAACAATATCATTCCTTAGGTCAAAGTCTTTATTTCTATTGTAGCTTAACCCTGTCAGAATAGCATCTTTCCCATATCATTTGGGTTTTTTCTTCATTTTTGTTATAGTGATAAACATGTTCTGAAAAGGAGTGGGCACGTTTTTGCTCAAAACGGATGCCGCTATTTTCAATTAATTAATCGGCTTTGCTTTTTTCTTGTTGTTGATACTGGATAAGCAAAACACCCAGTAAGATTTTATTGCGTATTTCTACCGCGCTTTTGACTTCAAGTTTTTCCACGCAAGCTCTTTTTTGCACAAAAAAGCTCAAGTTTTTTCAACCTGCCAACTTTTTCATAAACAAGTCATCCGTTGAGCAAACTAACATGACCCATTTCATGAAAAAAGAAAAGGAGAGAAATTTTTACATGCAAACAGGAGTTATTATTTCTTTAGTTATTTACATGGCCGGTATGCTTTACATAGGCTACTGGGCTTACAAAAAAACATCTGATTTGAATGATTACATGTTAGGCGGCAGAGGACTTGGTCCCGCTGTAACCGCACTATCAGCTGGTGCCTCTGATATGAGTGGCTGGATGATGATGGGTATCCCGGGTGCGATGTTTACTGATGGGATCAGCAGTATCTGGATCGCTGTCGGATTAACTGTTGGTGCTTACTTAAACTATATTTTAGTAGCCCCTCGCCTTCGAACGTATACGGAAGTAGCTGATGATTCGATCACAATTCCTGACTATCTCGAAAACCGATTTAACGATACGCAGAAAATCTTACGTATCGTATCAGGGCTCGTTATCATTATCTTCTTTACTCTCTATGCATCCGCTGGACTAGTATCAGGCGGAAAACTATTTGAAAGTGCATTCGGTACAACTTATCTAACAGGTATGCTTATTACAGTTGGGGTAGTTGTAGCTTATACACTGTTTGGTGGATTCTTGGCAGTGAGTTGGACAGATTTTGTTCAAGGCTGTATCATGTTCATCGCTTTAATTTTAGTACCCGTTGTTGCCTTTACTGACATTGGTGACACACAAACGTTAATTGATACGGTTCGCGGAGTTGATCCTTCACTTCTACAAGTAACAAAAGGGCTTACAACTCTTGGACTTATCTCCTTACTTGCTTGGGGATTAGGATATTTCGGTCAGCCGCACATTATCGTTCGTTTTATGGCGATTACATCTGTTAAAGATATTAAAACAGCAAGAAGAATCGGTATGAGTTGGATGATTATCTCTCTTATCGGTGCATCTCTAACAGGATTGATTGGTGTAGCTTGGTTTGCTAGAGAAGGAAGAGAACTTGCTGATCCTGAAACAGTATTTATCGAATTTGCGAATCTGTTATTCCACCCGTTAATTACTGGTTTCTTATTAGCTGCGATACTAGCTGCAATCATGAGTACGATCTCATCTCAGCTGTTGGTTACTTCTTCTTCTGTAACAGAAGACTTTTATAAGCAATTCCTTAAGAAAGATGCATCTCAAAAGGAACTAGTGATGATTGGCCGAGTCGCCGTTTTAGTGGTAGCTGTTATCGCCGTATTATTATCATTAAACCCTAGTGACACAATCCTTAGCCTAGTTGGTTATGCTTGGGCTGGATTCGGTTCGGCATTTGGACCACTCGTTCTGCTAAGTCTGTTCTGGAAGAAGATGACGAAGTGGGGAGCTCTAGCAGGTATCGTCGTTGGTGCTGTTACAGTACTAACTTGGGTACAGTTCCCTGACTTAAAAGAACAAGTATACGAAATGATTCCAGGATTCTTCTTAAGCTTAATTGCAATTATTATCGTAAGCTTACTGACGAAAAATCCTTCTAGAAAAGTACAAAACCAATTTGATGACATGGAAGAAACATTAGATGATTTAAAATAAGGAAAACAAAAAGCGTTCCTGCAAAAACAGGAGCGCTTTTTTATGATTTCTTAACCAGCCGTTTTGTTTTAGCAAGTTCTTCAATACTCTCAGCACCAATCCCAAACATGGCAGCTTTGAACTCAAATTCAATTCGTTCCAATTGCACGAGCAATGCATCAGCGTCTTTTTCTACTGCTGAATGTAAGAGCAATCGCCCAAACCCTGCAAGATTTGCCCCTAATGCAATTGATTTTGCCGCATCAACACCGTGCTTTAATCCACCGCTCGCGACCAGCGGAATATTCTTATTCTCATTCCGAACGGCAACAATACTTTCGGCAGTTGGAATGCCCCAATCCAAAAAGGCCTTTGCTGCTTCTTTTCTTATGTCATCTTTTGAACGGAAACTCTCCACTTGGATCCATGATGTTCCGCCTGCTCCAGCAACATCAATAAACTGAACCCCAGCTGATATAAGTCTCTCAGCAGTTTCTTGATCAATTCCCATTCCTACTTCTTTTACACCAACCGGTACATGTAAAGAACGCGAGATTTTTTCTATTTTAGAAAGCAGATTGGAGAAGTTCGTATCTCCTTCTGGCTGGAAAACTTCCTGCAAGGTATTCAAGTGCAATACAAGAAAATCGGCTTCCGCCATCTCGACTGCTTTTTTACACTGTGCTAATCCAAAGTCATAATTGAGCTGAACAGCACCAATATTCGCGATAATTGGTACATCAGGCGCCCATTTGCGAACTTGAAACGTAAAGCCAAGATCCTCATTCTCCACTGCAGCTCTCATTGAACCTAGGCCGATTGCCCACCCTTTTTCTTGAGCAGCCATTGCTAGATTCCGATTGATCTTATAGGCAGTTTCAGTTCCGCCTGTCATCGAACTGATTAAGAAAGGTGTACGCAGCTTTTTATCTAAAAAGGCAGCCGAAAGAGAAATCTCGTCAAAAGAAAGTTCAGGCAATGCATTCGAAACAAAGCGATATTCCTCTAAACCAGTTGTAATGTTTTTGCCTTCAACGTCTTCATTTAAACTAATATGAATATGTTCTGTTTTTCGCTTTTCTGTAAGGTCCTTCGAATGATCCAACTTATCCAACACCTCTCCTCCTTTTTCGTTCAAGCGATCTATATTTCAAGGTTAGGATCCGAATCAATCTAAACCTGTTGTATCTCTGGATAAATATAAATGGAAGGTTAAACAAAATCGCATAGACAATCATGATGTTTCCAATCCACACAGGATTCCATAAGAAAAATAATAAGGCAGGCGGCATGGAAAGCCAGTGCGTCAATTCAGCACGACGAGTTTCCGCTAAAAATTGAGATAAATATTCAGCAGAATCCTTCTCTAGGGTTTTCTTTGCAAAACCTCCACGATAAAAATCACCACCATCTGGCAGGATGGTTTTCCATTTGCGTATTCCTAACGTTTCATACTTTTGTCCGTTTCTTTCCCATTTAAAAGGTGAGTCCCATTTCCGCTCTATTGTTAAATAGGAAAACGGGATTTTGTGTATGATATATGCCACACTTAAATGAAGAACTAGCCAGGCAAAAATATTAATCACAATCGTCCAAAACGGCGAAAGTTCAACCAGCATCTACACATCTCCTTTTTCTGAAACGGAAATTTCTCTTCCCTTCCACTTTACTTCTTTTTTTATCGCACTCAAAACAAAAGACCAAACGTACACCATCGAAAAGAATAAAAAGTGTACAGGGTGCCATAATGCCGTCAGAAATGTAAACGTACCCACTCTCCGCATCAATAGCTTAATTTGAATCATATAGAGTATATAAAAGATGCACCAAACAACGACTTCACTAAATTCTTGAAAAACTAAAAATGGCAGCTGAAGAGTTAAACTGATTCCTCCCGTGATCCAAGCTACAGACAATATCAGAGGCATCAAAGGCGTTTTAGATGAACCTAGCGCAAAACTTTTACACCATCCATAAAACAAGGATTTCAGCCCTTCTGGATACATTCGAAAATAAACAGCATCATACCCTGCAAAACAAGTAACCTTAACCTGCTGTGACAAAGCAACCCTTCCCATTTCCATATGTTCAAGAACCTGATGTTTAATTCCTTCGTGCCCTCCAATTTTCGTGTAGGTTTCTCGATCAATCAGGAGACAAGGGCCAAACGCACCAGCAGGTTTTTTACGAAACAATGTAAAGCTTTGCATAGCCGCCATCACGATCATGTTAAAGAGAGAAGAAAGTCTTTCTGAAGCAGAGTTCATTTGGTGATAAGGCTGAACACTAATAATGCCGCCTCTTGATTCCCATTCGCTGCATAAACGTTCTATTGCGTCTTTTTCCAGTGTAAGATCCGCATCTAAAAATAACAAAAGATCTCCAGATGAATGGTTTGCTCCGTTCCAGCAAGCCCAAGGTTTACCTAGCCACCCACTCGGAAGAAAATCAGGCTTTACTACAGTTACTCCCGACTCTCGTGCAACCTCTTCTGTCCTATCTTCAGAATCATCATTAACAACAATAATTTCATGAAGCTTCACACTTTGGTTCAATAAAGAAGGCAATAAATTTCTCAAGTTTGCCTCCTCATTCCGAGCGGGAATAATAACCGAAACAGACTGGGATCGTCTGGGAGTACTTAAGGTTAGGACACGGATATTCATAAGCATGCACCACCCACAAAGCCACATGATTGACAAATATATAATGGTTGAAAACATGTCGACTGTCTCCTTTTTTAAACCTTTTATTTACAGCTTGGGCTTTGTATTCTTTTTTCAAACAATTCTTGAAAAAAGAGGAATATCCAACTTCAGTCAAGAACTGAAAACTAAAGGAATTTTTACATGATGTGCTTATTAAGTGTCCAATAATTTTACAACCGTTGTACATAAACTATACAATACAGATGAACAGTCGTACAGCAACAGCTAAGAAACACTAGTAACTTTTTATAACCAATACCGAGGAGGAGTTTGATGAAGAAAAAAGTTTTAGTTGTAGGCGGCGGACTTGGAGGATTATCAGCAGCTCTTCGTTTAGCAGCTGATGGACACGAGGTAACTGTACTCGAGAAAAATGAGCGTATTGGCGGTAAACTTAATCAGCGATCTGGTAAAGGGTACACGTTTGATACAGGGCCTTCGATCTTAACGATGCCTTGGGTGCTTGAACAGCTTTTTGAATCTGCTGGAAAGAACATCCACGACTACATAAACATCCAGCGCATCGAACCACAATGGAGAACTTTTTTTGAAGATGGCACCGTTATTGATGTGACGAGCGATCTGCCTCAGATGCTAAAAGAAATTGGCAAAGTAAACCCGCAAGATGCGGCCTCATTTTTCAAATATCTCGATTATTGCAGCCAGATGTACGAGCTAAGCATGAAGAGCTTTTATAAGAAAAGCTTATCCGGATTGAACGACCTGCGTGCTCTTCATAGTTTCAAAGAACTTCTCGCCATGGATCCCGTTAAATCTATGGATCAGGCAACGAAGAAGTTTATTAAAGACAAGCATCTGCAACAACTGTTTAATTTCTTCATCATGTATATCGGTTCCTCCCCATACCAAGCTCCAGCTGTTCTCTCACAGCTGATTCATGTTCAATTAGGCCTTGGCATTTATTATGTTGAAGGCGGCATGTATAAAATCGCCGAATCTATTAAGAGTGTTCTACAAGAACTCAACGTTGATGTTCGAACGAACCATAAAGTGGCTGGCATTCTAACGGAAGGCACGACGGCTAAAGGCGTGAAGCTTGAGAACGGAGATGAGCTTTATGCAGATATCGTTGTATCTAACTTAGAAGCTATTCCAGCTTATAAGACGCTTCTCTCCAACCACCCGCAGGCTAAAAAGGCGGCGGAAGATCTTAGCAAGTTTGAACCTACCGTTTCTGGATTAGTATTGCTGCTTGGTGTCGATAAAAAGTACGATGAGTTTGCTCATCATAACTTCTTCTTCTCCCAAAGTCAGGAGAGAGAATTCGATCAGATCTTTAACACTGGTATTCTAGCTGATGACCCTACAGTGTATGTAGGTATTTCTTCAAAATCTGACCCTAGCCAAGCTCCTGAAGGGAAAGATAACTGGTTCGTCCTTACACATGTTCCGCCTTTAAAAGAAGGAGAAACATGGGAAAGCAACCTTGAAAGCTACCGTGAACTCGTGCTGAACAAGCTCGAAAGAATGGGAGCGACTGATCTAAGACAGCATGTGGAGTGGGAATATACATTTACACCTGACACGTTAAAAGAGCTGTACGGACCGAATGGCGGTTCCATCTATGGCATTCGAACAGACCGGAAGATGAATGGTGGATTTAAGATTCCTAGCCGAAGCAATCAATTTACAAACCTATATTTTGTCGGAGGATCTACACACCCTGGCGGTGGTGTACCAATGGTAACGCTATCGGGTCAGCTGACAGCAGATTTAATTGGAGAAGATTTAAAAACAGTTTCAAAGGAGATCGGGTAATATTGCAAACAGCACATCATGGCACCTTAGATAAAGCACTCTTCCGGTTCTTTATCTTTTGGTACAGCGTAGGGTTAATACTTCTCGTTTTTGATATTCTCCCTCCATCTTTGGAGTGGGCAAACAGTGTGTTCTTGATATTATGCGGCATTTTAGGAGGCCTTTATTTTTATCGGACATATGGTGTTTTCGGTGCCATTTTCACGGTCATTGTTCTGATCGGAAGTATTGTAGCAGAAAGTATCGGGGTAAAAACGGGTGTAATTTTCGGCCACTATGATTATAGCGACAAACTGGGATTAAACTGGTTAAGTGTTCCGATAGCTATCGGCTTTGCGTGGGTGATGATATTAGCAGTCTCTCACGCACTCGCTGGTGGTATTGTAAAGCCGTTTCAGGCTCAAGAAGCAATACGGCTGCCACTCTATATCATAACGGGTGCGCTCATTGCGGTTGTGATGGACGGTATCATTGATCCAGTAGCTTATCTTGTGAAAGGATACTGGTTTTGGGATGGCTCCGGGGTTTATTATGGAATTCCTTTTCAAAACTTTGTTGGCTGGTTTCTTTTAGCTAGCTTGTTTCATGTCCTATTAGTGATTGGTTTGTATGCTGCAAAGAAAACCACAACAAGCACTCATCCATACTGGCATTCTCGCACTCTAGCTGTTTTCATCATGGTCATGAGCATGTTTATTTTGTTAGGATTCACATCACAACTTTATTTAGCATCTATCGGTGTGACGGTATTAAGTTTAGCCATATTGAGTTTGTATCGATTAAAAAATAAACCATTAGAGCTTCATAACAACACAGCATACAGTCCTGGAAAAAGGTGATATTCTTGATAGTCTTCTTTATTGCGCTTTCCTTAACCTTTTTGGCAGCAACAATCATAAATAGTTTCTTTTTACCCTCTCTAAAAAAGCCCTCACCAAGGGCTGATCATTCAGAGAGGGTTGCTGTTTTTGTACCGATGCGTAATGAAGAGGGAAATGTCGCCGGACTTGTCTCTACACTTAAAGGACTGACGTATCGTAACATTTCGTTTTCAATTTTAGATGATCACTCTGATGATGGAACATATAAGAAGCTTCTTGAGCAAATTGATGGTGACGAGCGTTTTACGGTTATACAAGGTAAGCCGCTCCCCTCTGGTTGGGCTGGAAAAGTTCATGCATGCCACCAGCTTAGTCAATCAGATTCAAGCGATTACCTGCTGTTTGTAGATGCAGATGTTCGGCTGCATCCCCAAACGATTCAAGCTTCACTCACATTATTAAAAAAACGCAAAGCCAGTCTGCTTTCAGGTTTTCCAAGATTCCCTGTTTCCTTGTTTTTCGAGAAACTTATTGTTCCACTGCAGCATTTCGTAATACTGTTTCATCTGCCTCTCTTTCTTGCAAATTTAATGAAGTGGCCTCCAGCAACAGCCGCACACGGAGCGTTTATGCTGTTTAAAAGTGAGGCATATCACGGTATAGGCGGTCATGCTGTGATAAAAAGTTCGCTCGTAGATGACGTAGACTTAGCAAAAGCAATGAAACGATCAAATTACCGTGTTGTGCTTGCAAACGTTACGGAGTACGTTTCTTGTTATATGTACCGCAGCAATAAAGAAGTATGGAACGGATTTACGAAGAATCTTTTTCCAGGGTTAGGGCGATCTATCTTACTCGTTATATTTTTATCTCTCTTTTATAGCGTCTTTTACATAGCACCACTACTGTTATCGATTTACGGCATCGTCACTCATCAACTGTTATGGGTCATGCCGTACCTGCTCACCGTAATGCAAAAGGCATATGTGGACTTATTGACGGGACAAAGACCATTCCTTTCCTTGCTCATGCCGTTATCAGCAATAGGATTGGTGGTTCTTATGAACGCCTCTATGTGGCGCGGGCTAAAAAAACAAGGCTACGAATGGAAGGGGCGTCTTTATCAATGAAAAAAATTGCAGTTATCGGAGGCGGTCTCGGCGGTTTGTCAGCCGCTATTTCACTTGCTTTGCAGAATTGCGAAGTTCATGTTTATGAAAAAAACGATCATTTTGGCGGAAAATTGATGCCTGTTACTTTAGGTACCCACACGTTTGACTTTGGACCTAACACAATCACGATGCCTCAAGTTTTTGACCAAGTATTTGTAGATGCTGGTGAAAATCCTAGAGACTATTTTGAATGGATACCATTAAAAACACATACTCGGAACATAAGCAGCAGCGGTGAAGTGTTTGATATGTCTACTGACCTCGATGAAGTGGTGAGTCAGCTTCATAAACTTGATTCATATGCTGCACAAAAATATCCTGATTACCTTGATGAGGTAACGCGTTTGTATCATTTAGCTGAAAAAGAATTTTTCCCAAGAACATTTACAAGTATGAAAGACTACCTGTCTCCTTCTCTTTTTCGCGCTTTTATGAAGGTAAGGCCGATGCAAAATATGGATAGCTTCCACAATGCGTATTTTAAGCACCCCCTGCTTCTCCAAACCTTTAACCGTTATGCGACCTATATTGGTTCGTCACCTTTCCATGCTCCTGCGACGTTTGCATTAATTGCATACCTAGAGATGATTCAAGGTGTATATTACGTTAAAGGAGGCAATGTAAAAATCGCTGAAAGTATGGCGCAATTAGCAGAAAAACGCGGTGTTCATCTGTATTCAGGTGTTGAGGTTAAAAAAATTCACGTGAAGAACAATCACGCTAAAACACTTATACTATCGAATGGTGATGAAGTTGAATTTGATGCCGTTGTAATGAACGGTGATCTATTAGAAGCGTATCCCAAGCTCGTAGAAGAGCACTATAGACCTTCTATGACGAATAAGAAAGTAGAGAGTTACTCTCCTTCAATCTCTGCCTTTGTGCTGTTAGCAGGTCTAAACAAAAGGCTGGATAAAATGCTTCACCATCAAGTGTATTTTTCAAAAGACTACAGACAAGAATTTGAGACTTTGTTTAATGGCAAGTATCCAGAAGATCCAACGATTTATATCTCAAATTCCTCCGTAACAGACCCCTCCGTTTCACCTGACGGGGACAATCTGTTTATTTTGGTTAACGCGCCACCCATTCGTAATAACCAACAAGAGAATAATCTTGAATATGAACGTTACAAAAACCTTGTATATGATCGCTTAGAATCGTTCGGTCTGAACATCAGACCACATATCGTTCAGGAAAGAATGATCACTCCGCATGATATTCAGTGTAAATTCGGAGCGTTTCGAGGGGCATTATACGGTATATCCGCTAATAAACGAAAAAACACATTTTTGCGCCCTTCTAACCGTTCTAAGGATATTAACAACTTGTTTTTTGCTGGGGGTACGACACATCCTGGCGGCGGCTCTCCGATGGTAATCATCAGCGGCCGCAATGTCGCCCGTGAAGTGCTAAAAGGGGTCTGACCCCACACAATTATCATAAATCCTCAAAAATGAGCAAACGCCCTCTGGCGTTTGCTCATTTTTCATTACTTCTTTCATACACTTTCCATTTTGTGGTACACTATTTTCTAAAACTATATTGGGGGATGGAACATGGAAGTTCGACTGTTAAAACCCGAAGACGCAGAAGCCTACTGGGAGCTTCGCCTAGAGGCACTGAAATTAAGCCCCGAAGCTTTCTCTTCAAGCTATGAAGAAGCATTGCAAAGAAAAGAACCAATAAAGCAAGTAGCAGAAAGATTACAAGAAGAGGGAAGCTACACATTTGGTATGTTTGTTAAAGGGAAACTCATCGGCAACGTTACCTTAGTTCAAGAAAAAGTGTTAAAGATGCAGCATAGAGGCAACATTTATGCCATGTATGTAAGTACCGAGAACCGTAAAGCAGGAGCAGGAAAGGCTCTCATGAAAGCTGCCATCGAGCATGCAAAAAGCATTCCTGTTATTGAAAAATTAAATCTAACCGTAGCAGCTGATAATGAAAAAGCAAAAAACCTCTATACCGCACTAGGTTTTAAAACATATGGATACGAAGAAAAAGCACTAAAAGTGGATGGTCAGTTTATAGACGAAGAACATATGGTGTTGTTTCTTTAGTATTGAATAATAAGTAGGCAGCTTTTGCTTTTCAGTGTTGTTTTTGAAAGTAGTTCATTTCCATTCTAGGTGCTCGCTTTCCGCGGGGCAGGCGGTGAGCCACATTTGTACGTTTCACTCTTAAGTGTCTCACCTGCCGCCTGTCCCGCAGGAGTCTCGCACCTTCCACTTCAATCAACAATCATAGAAGACAACATTTGAAAGCAATAGAAAAGAGCGCTTTAAAAAGTATAGATACACAGAAATAACAAAAAAGCTGAAAAACAGCTCCCCTGAACCTGTTTTCCAGCTCTTTTTATGTTGTGTTTCTTGTGTTTCCTATATCTGTTAACTGAAGAGTTTTTGCCCTTCTCTTCATTGACAAGTTGATTGGAGCGCAAGGTGCGAGACTCCTGGGGGATCAGCGGGACAGGTGAGACTCCTAACAGCGCAAAGCGCTAGGAGGCTCACCGCACGCCCCCCGGAAAGCGAGCATCCTGGAGCAGAAATCAACTCTTTCAAGAGCTTCCTAAAATAACAAAACTAAATAATCATTTCACAGCAATCTTCTTTAAAAGATCTCCTTTTTCCTCACTCGATACAAATGCTCTGCTGCTAAACACTTTATAATTTTGCTTGCGGACTTTGTTTAAAATCTCCCGATAATAAATGGCCGCCAGCTGAACAGGCATCCTTGCATCAATCGGATAATGCTCCAGTGTTTCGTTAAACTTCTCATAAAACACCTCCGCACGAAGCGCTATGCTTTCCCATGCAGCAATAAATCGATTATCGACCACTTCTTTTTTCAAGTCATCTTCTGTATAGCCATGTTCATCCATTACGCTTAAAGGCAAATACAATCGGCCGCGATCTAAGTCTTCTCTAACATCACGCAGTACATTTGTAAACTGCATCCCAATCCCAAGAGAAATAGCACCTTCCCGAAGGACATCTTTATGTTCAGGAGCAAGAATTGGCAGCAGCATCAAGCCAACCGTGCTAGCCACATGGTAAGAGTAGTATTCCAACTCTTCTATGGTTTCATAATGCGTCTTGTATAGATCCATTTCTTGTCCTTTGATCATATCCAGAAACGCTTGTTCATCCATCTCGAACTGCTGAAAAACATGCTGCAGTGCGATCCACATTGGTTTGGATGCAGGAATTTCCCCTTTTAGGAACTGCTGAAACTGTACTTTGAAAATAGCAAGCTCTTCTAGGGGCCGCTCACCTTCATCTACAATATCATCTACAGTTCTGCAAAATGAGTAAACGGCCCAAACGGCACGTCTCTTCTCTTCAGGCAAAAATGAAAATGCTTTATAGAATGTTTTAGAATGAATTTTAATGACTTCTTCACAATAAGAATAAGATTCCTGAACCGTTACCAATTGTTTCACGCCCTTTCAAGATATTTTGCGAGATGTTTTGCACTCTGCATTACGATTGGTACACCTCCACCAGGATGTATGGATGCACCAACTGCATACAAATTTTCATATGGCAGAGGTTTAATCTGAGGCCGAAACACACCAGATTGTTTTAACGTTGGAGCAATACCGAAGCTGCCTCCTTGGTATAACCCATCTGTGAGTGCGTCATTTGGTGTTCGAATCTCTTTCCAAACAATAGCTTCCTTTAACCCTGGATATCCTCTGCCTTCCAATCGCTTCAATATAAAATCAGCGTAAGCTTGCTTTTCAGACTCCCAATCCACTGTATCTCCTGATGGAACAGGAACAAGCACGTAAAGTACACTTTTTCCTTCTGGAGCAAGAGAAGGATCTATCTTAGAAGGATAAAACGTATAGATTGCGGGATCTCGCGGCAGATTTTTACGCACAAAGACTTCTTGCATATGTTCGTCAAAGAAATCAGTCATAAAGAACTGATGAACATCTGCTTCGTCATATGTCTGATCAAGCCCTAGGTACAACAGAAAGCATCCGGAAGAAGATTCGAAGGTTTTTTTAATTGGCTTAGGACCTGGAATGAGATTATGAATTCCTGGAAAGTCACCATTGTAAATAACCATATCGTGCAATTGAGTGCCTTCCTTTGTGACCACACCGTTACATGCATTTCCTTTTAAAGATAAGGATTTCACAGGAGTATTCACTTTAATATGCACACCTTGTTCATCAAGTCTTTTTTGTAATAAATCTACGATACTTGCATATCCGCCTTTTACATACCAGATGCCATGAGCATGCTCGCTGAACGGCACGAGCGAGTACATAGCAGGGGAATTTTCAGGTGATCCGCCAATATACAGTGTCTGAAACGAAAAAGCCTCCTGCATTCTAGGGTGGTTAAAATAAGCTTCTGCTAGTTTTTTAACGGATTGATAGGCTTTCAGTTTTGTAAGTGTATGCAGATTTTTAGGTGTCCAAAAATCCCTCTTGTTCACAAAGGAACGGTCCAAGAATGCTGTTTTTCCTTGATGGAATCGTTCATACATATCCGTTACATATTTCAAAAAACCTTGTTCTTCACCAGGATACATTCTAGTAATTTCATTCAACTGTCCAGGAAGATCACTTCTTTTATAAAAGTGAGATCCATCTGGATAGTTCAACTTGTACATAGGGTTGCAAGGAATTAATTCTAATTCTTCACGCCCAATGCCAATCTCACCTAAGATTTCATAAATCATCTCAGGCAGCAGAACGATGGTTGGTCCACTATCAATTCTGTATCCCTCTTTTTTAAAAAAGTTCAGCCTGCCCCCTAGGCTAGAGCTTTTCTCATAGATCGTAACTTCCTTACCTTGCTTTTTTAAGTAGAGTGCCGTAATTAAGCCGCCTATCCCTCCGCCAACTATCCCAGCATTCATACTGATTTAACCTCCATAGCACTATGTTTTTCTGTCATCATTCTTGTCGTAATCCGAGCCGATTCCATAATGGTAGGCAAACCGCTGCCGGGGTGTGTTCCTCCACCTACGAGCCACAGCCCTTCTACCTCTTTTTGTTTATTGTGCGGTCGCAAGTACATCATTTGAGTTAATTGATGCCCAAGGTTAAACGTTGCTCCCTTATAAACTTGAAGCTGCGTTTCCCAATCAAGCGGAGTGAACAAATGCTCTGTTTCAATATGCTTCTCCAAATCTTTAAACTCTGTTCGTTCCTGAAGCTGCTGAAGAACCAGTTTTCTAAACTTATGCTTGTGCTGTTCCCAGTCAATCATACTGAAGTTATTAGGAACTGGTGCTAAGATGTATAGAGCCGACTTCCCTTCAGGAGCAAGCGTTGGATCTGTAACAGAAGGATTATGAATATAAATGGATGGGTCTTGAGATAAGATTTTTTTCTTCGTAATCTCTTCGACGTTTTTTCTATAGTCTTCTGAAAAAACAATAGTATGATGAGGCAGATCGTATTTTTTATTCACGCCAACATACAGCATAAACGCCGAGCAAGAATAGCTCTTCTTCATTAATTTGTCGCTCGTATACTTCTTCGTAGAACCTTTAGGCATCAACTTTTCCATGGCGTGTGCAAAGTCTGCATTAACGATCACTTCATCGGCATACACCGTTTCACCTGAATCCAGCTGAAGCCCCTTAACTTTCCCTTTTTCAATAGCCAGCTCTTTCACTCCACATGACGTAATGACTTTTCCGCCATACTCTTTGATGACGTTTGCCATTGCTTCTGTGATCTTATTAACACCGCCGACAGGATGATATACCCCATATGCGTGTTCCATATAAGATAAAATCGTAAACGCACCAGGACATTCCCACGGTGACATACCTAAATATTTCGCCTGAAACGTGAAAGCAAGACGCAGTCTTTCGTCTGAGAAATAAGTGGAGAGCTGATCATGCAGAGAATCCGTAATCGTTAGCTTTGGTAATGCTTTTATAAATTTAAGCTGCAGATAATCCAAAAGCGAATCATGCTTGTTTTGCAAAATAGGCATTAACGCTTCAAATTTTTCTTTTTCTTTCTTCATGAAACATCTGTAACCTTCGCCATTACCCGGAAAAGCTTCTTCAATGTTTTGATACATAACCGATTGATCTGTCGTAGCATCTATTACGGCATCTTTAAATTTAAGCTGATACATAGGCTCAAGCTTTTTTAATTCTATATAATCTTCTAATCGCCGGCCGGCTAGGTGAAACATTTCCTCCAAGATGTGAGGCATGTTCAGAAAAGTAGGACCTCGATCAAACGTATAACCATCTTTATGTAAAGCAGAAGTACGTCCTCCGATAAACGGTTGCTTCTCGTATACTGTTACTTGATAACCTTTGCTGGCTAAAAGCATCCCTGCCGTCAACCCACCAGGTCCCGCACCAATTACAGCTACAGATTTCATGTTTACATACCTTCCTTCTAACTTTACAAAATATATACATAGCATTATACAAAAATTATACGATGAGTGTTCAACGATTGGCAAATTTAAAAGATATAAAAAACACACTCAAAAACAAGTTCTCTTGATGTGTGCGAATTCACATATGGTATGTAAGTAGTTTCGACGAAAAAGATGGAAAACCTTCTCAAATATTTAAATGAAATAAACTTTAAACATAAAACATAAAACTCGACAAATTAAAAAAAACCTGCAGATTCTGCAGGCTTTTCGAATATTATTCTTTTGAATGTCTTTCTTTATGATTAAGATAGTCTTCTTCTTCATTTTTCGGCTTTTTCTTTCTAGCTTTTCGAACGATCAGTATAACAATAATGACTACTAATAATAAGCTGACATTTAAGAAGCCGCCTAAAAACCGAAAAAGATCAGACATAAAGTTATCCATGCTGCTTCACCTCTTCTCAGCATTTTCCCCTTTATAACCAATTTTAAACCGGCTGTTCATCAAACATCATTTTTAAAGGTATGGTTACACTTACTTTTGTTCCCTTGCCCAGCTTGCTCGTATAATCCACTCTTCCCCCCATAGACTCAATGATGCGAGCAGACACCATGGTGCCTAATCCAGTGCCTTTTTCTTTTGTTGAAAAAAACAGAGAACCTACACGCGAAAGCTGTTCCTTTGTCATTCCTTTCCCCGTATCCCTTATGATCATCTTTACATGTTCTCCATCTTCAATGAGCTTAATCGAAACTCGCCCTTCTTTTGGAGTTGCTTCAACAGCATTTTTCAAAATATTGATCAGCGCTTGTTTTAATTGATTACGATCCGTGGTAATAACAGCATCTGATTCTATGGTATGAGTCAGCGATATCCCTTCTTTTAGAGCATAAGGATTTAATAGAATACTTAATTCCATAACAAGAAGCGGAAGAGAAAACGATTCAATCTTCTTAAATTCTGGTTTAGCAAAATTCAAATAATCACTTATAATGTTCTCCGCTCTTCCCAGCTCACTTAAAATGAGGGGATAATAATTCTTATGCCGTTCGTCCTCACCTTCCATTAACTGTAGAAAGCCTTTGACAACCGTTAAAGGATTTCGAACTTCATGAGCGATTGAGGCTGCAAGTTCACCGAGCGTGTGCTGCTTTTCAGAGCGCCTGATCTCATCTTTCATCAGATTACGCTCAATCACAGCTTCATTTAAAATAGCGGTAAGAACAACAGTTATTATTTGTATCATGCCAAAAACGGTTATGTATAAAAGCAATTTTTGATTAAGTTCGACGAACCCTTTATTAAAGTAAAGGTAAATCAAGAGGATGATAAGCTGAACAAAAGCTGGCCAAGACCCTATGATAATAGAGAGAGAGATTCTTTTTTTCGGTGGGGATTTCCAAAAATAATTATACATTAAGTATGGGACCGCACATGAAAGCACTGCCGTTATGTAAGCTAAAAAGAGTGTTTCCCCGCCCATCGATGTTCTTGTTATCATAAGCGCAGTGATCGTGATTATCCCAGAGATCGGACCACCGTAAAAGAAAGCCAAAACGACTGGAACATAACGCAAATCCCAGTATAGCGATGCATCATAATAAGCAAAGTACATACTAAGAGATGCCGATGCTCCGTATAAGAAACCTAAAAAGTATGGGGATTTTCCAATTTTTCGATTTTCGATCATTAAGCTATAGATTAATACTGGTACAAGTACAATTAATACATGTAAAAGCAGCTTTTCTACAATCATCGTCTACTCCCCAGTTCAAATGGCTTGTCTAAAGAATACGACAAAAAAAGGGTGATTCCTCCAAGAATCTCCCTTTTTTTATGACTAAAGCATTGTTTTTATAAGACTTAAGTAGTAATTATCGACAGCGTTAAGCATCTTGCTTCAGCTGGCTATGATACAAAGAATAATAGAACTTTTTATTATTCAACAATTCTTCATGAGTTCCTTTTTCAAATATGCCCCCGTCCTGGAGAACAAGAATCTGATCGGCTTGCTGTATCGTGTTCAATCTGTGTGCAATAACAAAACTCGTTCTCCCCTGCATCAAGCGCTGCAAGGCTTCTTGTATTTTCATCTCTGTAATCGTATCTATAGAGCTTGTTGCTTCATCTAAAATAAGAAGAGAAGGATCTGCTAAAATGGCTCGTGCAATTGATAAGAGCTGTTTTTGGCCTTGACTGATGCCGCTTCCCTCTTGGTTCAATACCGTTTTGTAGCTCTTTGGCAGTTTTGTAATAAACGAATGAGCATTAGCCAGTTTAGCAGCTGCAATAACTTCCTCGTCTGTAGCATTTAATCTTCCGTACCGTATATTTTCAATTATCGTTCCTTCAAACAAAAAGGAATCTTGCAGTACAAATCCCATATGACTTCGAAGTGAGCTGCGTTTTACTTTCTTTATATCGTTCCCATCGATCAGGATCTGACCAGAATCTGCATCATAAAACCGTGAAAGCAGGTTCACAATAGTCGTCTTACCCGCACCAGTCGGACCAACTAGGGCAACTGTTTCTCCTTCTTTTACAGAAAAACTCAATCCGCTTACCGTGTTCTCATCTTTTTCATAGGAAAAAGCAACGTCAATAAAATCTACTTTTCCTTTTACAGAAGACAGCTCAATAGCACCTGTCTCATCCATTTCTTCTTGTGATTCATCTAGAATCTCAAAAACCCTTTCTGCCCCTGCAACAGCTGACAAAAGCGTATTAAACTGGTTCGCCAGATCATTAAGAGGCCGTGTGAACTGTCTCGAATACTCAACAAATATGACGATTACACCGATGGATACTTTTCCATTCAGAGCAAGAACTCCCCCGATCCCCGCGATTAAAGCAAAGCTTCCATTGTTTAGAACGTTCATCAATTTAGGAATAAAACCCGAGAACGTCTGAGCCCAATACCCCGACTCTTTCAAGCGTTCATTTTTTACCATAAATTCTTCAATGACTCTCTTTTCCTGTGAAAAAGATTTTACAATGCGCTGTCCAGAAGTGATTTCTTCAATATAACCGTTGATCTCACCCAAATTTCTTTGCTGTTCTTTAAACCTTGCACCTGTTCTTTTTGTAATCCACTTTAATCCAAAGAACATCAAGGGGACGATTGATAGGGAGATGAGCGTTAGAATAGGACTTAAATAAATCATTACACCAACAGTTCCAATCAGCGTGAGGATGCTGGAGAACACTTGAATGAAGGAACTATTTAATGTTGAACTGACATTTTCAATATCGTTTGTAATCCGGCTCATCAATTCACCGTGCTGCCGTTTATCGAAAAATGAAATCGAGAGCCGATGAAATTGATTAAATAAATCATTTCTCATTTTTAATACGGTATCCTGTGCAATTCCAATCATCCAATAGTTTTGCAGCCAGATGGAAAGAGATTGGCCGACAAAGACAAAAACAAGGCCGATCAGCAATTTATTTAATCCGTCCATATTCTCTTTTACAATATAAGAATCAATGGCCATTCCGATTAAAAAAGGTCCGAGCAAGCTTAATGCAGAGCTTATGATCACCATAAGCAGCACCAAACTTAACAGCCATTTCTGACTAGAAAAATAGCTTCCAATACGCCTTATTGTACTTGCCCAGTTTTTCGGTTTTACTTTCTCTCCAAATAAATGATTATGTGGATGAGGTCTGTTTGAACCCTTTGACATGCTGAAAGTCCTCCTCCCCAAACTGAGATTGCACGATTCTGACATACAGCTGTGATGTTTTAAGGAGTTCTTCATGTGTTCCCCAGGCCTCTACGGCACCATCATCTAAAAGCAGAATATGATCGGCTTCCATTGCTGTACTTATTTTTTGCGTAATAATAAACGTTGTACATGAATAGGTTCTTAACGCTTTTAACAGCTTTGCTTCTGTCTTAAGATCCAGTGCACTTGTACTATCATCCAGCATTAAAATTTTCGGTTTGCGGACTAACGCTCTGGCAATGGACAATCTTTGTTTTTGCCCGCCAGAAAGGTTAACACCCCGTTGTCCTACTCTTGTATCATATTGATTTGGCAGTTTTTCTACTGTCTCATGAATTTGAGCATCTTTAGCTGCGATAATAATTTCATTTTGACTTGCTCCTTCTTTTCCCCAGCCGATGTTTTCAGAAATTGAACCTGTAAATAGCACTGCTTCCTGTGGAACAACACCAATTCCTTTTCGGAGTGTCTCAATCGGATAATCCTTTACATTATTACCGTCAACCAGCACTTCACCAGCTGTAACATCATAAAGTCTAGGCACCAGCTGAAAAAGCGAGGTTTTTCCAGAACCCGTTGAACCAAGGATCGCTAACGTCTCTCCTGGCTTTACTGAAAAAGATAAATTTTGCAAAACAGGTACATCACTTTCCGGATAGCAAAAAGAAACATTCTTAAATTCCACTGCTCCTTGTTTCAATGATAGTGACTGGTCAGTATCTGCGGCTTCGATCAGATCCACTTCCGTATCTAGTACCTCCCCAATACGTTGAGCTGACGCTTTTGCACGAGAAAAAGCCATAATAATAAAAGAAATGATCGTCAGAACGGATGAAATTCTGAAAGAGTAGTTTACGATCGCAACAACTTCCCCTACCTCAATCGTGCCAAAGTTCACCTGTCGGCTACCAAACCAAAGGATGAACAAAATCCCAATATTCATAACGAACAACAAGACTGGAATTGAAACTTCTATTAATCTAAGAGATGAAACGGTACGTACTTTTAAATCGTCGCTCGCCTGTTCAAAGCGGTCTTTTTCAAAGTCTCTTCTCAAAAAAGCCTTAATTAACCGCATTCCCATTAAGTTTTCACGCATAACACGATTCACGCCATCCAGTTTATCTTGCACATCCCGAAACATGCTGCCGGCAGTTCCAAGAACCCATTTTAGAAAAAACAATAGAAACGGCAATGCCACTACTAACACCATAGCCAGCTTCCAATTGACGATAAGAGACATGATCACTCCACCTGCTAATAAAAGCGGTGCTCTCAGCATGATCCGCAAACTCATAAATACGGTATTCTGAAGCTGTGTCACATCATTCGTCATCCTAGTGATTAAAGATGAAGCAGGAAATTTATTAAAATTCACAAACGAAAAAGACTGCACCTTTTCAAACACGAGCCGCCTTATATCAAAACCGTAGTTTTGACTGACATGAGCTGAGAAAAACGAGTTCGCAATTCCTGCTGCAAAAGCAACTAATGCAAGACCAAACATCATTGTTCCCCAAAACTTAACTACACTCAAATCGCTTTTTAAAATACCGTCATCAATGATCTTTGCCATTATTAATGGCTGCAGTAATTCAACTCCTAGTTCCATTAGAGTCAAAAAAAGAGCTGCTCCGATCGCGAACCGGTACGTTTTTAAATAAGAAAACACTCTCCACATAAGTTAGCCCCCGAACGTCACCGATGTTTAACAAACTTAACAATCTACTACTATTTTATCCTTTTTTATGAAAATAATTAACTATTTCGACTTCTCTTGATCATTAATGAAGATGAGTGTTGTTGATTTCCGTTCCAGGATGCTCGCTTTCCGCGGGGCGTGCGGTGAGCCACTTGCCGCTTTGCGCCCTTAAGTGTCTCACCTGCCGAGTCAAGAAAGTATTCTTGCTCCTGCGTCTACAAGTAATGCTACCGTAGTAAGCTTCCTCGTCGCATACCTAGCGAGAAGTCTTTCAGGTGGTAGGTACGCACCTTGCACTCCAATCAACTTGTCAAAGGAGAGAATTGAACAAAATGCCTCTAGCAACAATCTTTAGAAAAGAGACTTTGCAAACGAAAACCCGCTAGTATGCTAGCGGGTTTTCTCGGTCACATCTTCTTCTCCATTCACTTCAATGTCAGCTTCTTTCGGCCACGTTTTCACATGGTCCGTTTCCAGAATTCCCATTGTAACGTCACCGATATCAGGGTCTTCTAGCAGCGTATCTCTTACACGGAATTTTATATCATCAGCATCAGCCAGCGTAAATCCTTCTTTTAGCTCGATGTAGCTCTCAACATGATATCTTCGCCCTTCTTGCAGAATACGCAGTTCCTTAATATCTACAACGTCCTTATCTGAAAGAATCGTCTCTGCAATTCGATCTTCCACCACTTTTGGTGCAGCGACACCGATTAACCCTCGAGTGTTTTCGATGCCAAGTTTAAACGCTACAACTACAAGCAATATACCAATTAACAGTGTTCCGATTCCGTCCAGAATATAAGCACCCGTTAAGTCTGCAAGTACGATTGAAATCAGAGCAAGCAATGCACCTGATGTGGCAATTAAATCTTCGTAAAATACTAAGCGGGTTGGCGGTGCAGCCAGGGCAACATTTTTAAAGGATTCTTTTACGATTCCTAACCCTGTCGCATCACTTCGTGTTTCATGTACGATTTCCTTCATTGCTTTTATTAAAATAAATCCGTCTACCAAGATGGCTAATACCATGATTCCAATATTTAATAATAGATTTGTAGAAGGATGCGGATCTTGTATGAGCTTCCACCCTTTTAATATCGTTTCGTAAGCCATGATTGAAACGACGATCACAGCAACCAGTACGAAAAGATTAACAACACGGCCGAAGCCTGACGGAAATTTCTTGGTCGGTTCTTTTTCAGAAAGAGCACTTCCGAAAAAGACGAATCCCTGGTTTAAGGCATCTGCAGCTGAATGCAGTGTTGTCGCAAACATGGCACCACTTCCACTAACTGCGGCAGCAATTCCTTTAGCGATAGCGAGTACGGTGTTTCCTAATGCGGCAATTCCAGACGACTTATTTCCTTTTTTAAGTAGATTGATCAAAGGTCTGCCTCCACTCCTGTTATGTCTTTTCTATAAGAATTCCTGTAATGAAGGTAATTTAAACCCATAAAGAAAACAGGCTGTAAAAAACAGCCTGTTTTAACGTCATTTATGATACTTTTTCTTTTGAATGGCTAGCAGGTTCTTTATATCCGCCTTCCCAATACTCAGCATTCTTTATGCCAAGTTTTGTAGAATCGAAGACCGGATCGAGTCCAGCTTTTCTCTGCTCTTCGTAATCTTTTAATACACGAAGTGCTGGCTTTGCCAAAATTAAGATGGCGATCAAGTTCAGCCAAACCATGATACCAAGACCTAGATCTCCTAGTGCCCAAGCAAGGTCTGCCGTCTTTACAGCTCCATAATACGTTGTTCCCAACAGTACAATCTTCAGCAAGAACATCGGAATTCTGTTATTCCGGCCTCGCATGAGGTAAGCAATATTCGTTTCTGCAATATAGTAGTAAGCCATAATTGTTGTAAACGCAAAGAAAAATAGTGATACAGCAACAAAGCCAGAACCGAAACCAGGTAGTACAGATTCAATCGCTTCTTGTGTAAATGCAGTACCTGCTTCAACGTTAGGAATATTCTCAACAATAAACGTTTTATCTGCTTCATTTTGAACATTGTACATACCTGTAAAAAGAATCATGAATGCCGTAGCTGTACATACAAGCCATGTATCAATATATACAGAAAATGCTTGAACTAAACCTTGTTTCGCAGGGTGTGACACCTCTGCAGCTGCAGCTGGATGAGGACCAGTACCTTGTCCTGCTTCGTTGGAATAAATACCGCGCTTAACTCCCCACATAATAGCTGAACCAACAATTCCGCCAAATGCAGAATCAAATGAGAATGCACTTCTGAAAATAAGAGAAAGCACCTCTGGAACCTGCGGAATATGAAAAGCAACGATAATTAACGATACTAATACATAGCCGATTGCCATGAATGGAACTACGTATTGTGCAACATTTGCAATACGTTTAACACCACCAAAAATAATAGCCGCTAAAATGATAACTAAGAAAATACCCGTCACAGATGGATTGATGTTAAAAGCATTATCAAGCCCTGCAGCAATGGAGTTTGACTGAATTCCAGGCATTAGTAATGCCATAGCAGCTAATGCTGAAATGGCGAAAATGATACCGTACCACTTCCAGCCGATTCCTTTTTCAATATAGTAAGCAGGTCCACCACGATACTCTCCATCCTGCTTTACTTTATATACTTGAGCAAGTGCTGATTCAACAAATGCACTGGACGCACCAATAAATGCAATCATCCACATCCAGAATACTGCACCAGGTCCACCAAAGCCAATCGCTGTTGCTGTTCCCGCAATGTTACCTGTTCCTACACGGCCAGAAAGCGCGATCGCTAAAGCCTGGAAAGAGGAAACACCAGCTTTCGAACTTTTACCTTCCATCATAAGTTTGATCATTTCTTTAAAGTGCCGCACTTGCAAAAATCTAGTTAAAATTGAAAATAATAGCCCTACACCTAAACAAAAATAAATCATCGGCTGACTCCAAAGAATCGCGACTGCATCTCCTACAAACGTTTCAAAGTTGCTCAAAAACTTTACCCCCTTGTATTTGACTGAAAATTTTATCTATTTTTAATTATAAAATAAATCATATATGATTACAAATTGTGACAATATATGAACAATTTTATTATCTTATTATGACGTTAGCCTTGGTAAGAAAACAAGATAAAATTCTTTCCAGTATGGACATTTGTATCTTTAGTCGTGTACAAGTTACTAGTTGAATCCCAGAATCCAACAAATTAATAGTAGAATGTAAGCAGTAAAGTGAAAGGGTCTTATAATTCATGCGTTTCGATGTAAATCCATCTAATTTCAGCACGAAAATTACCGTTTTTGTTCCTTAAATTAAAGAGTTGTATGCGCAAGAACCAAAATAGGTGTAGCTAAGGCTCTCAGAACGGGTTCCCCTTATACCCTGGCTGGTATAATTATAACTAATTCAAGAAATATTTGATTTAATTCTAGAAATATCAGACATAATCCGGCGAGATTTAACTATAATCCAGCGAGTTTTGTCCATATATCGGCGAGTTGATAAATTTCGACAAAATCCAACTATCCCAATCCCAGCCAAATCTAATTAACTTACGCAAAAGCCTTATCATATTTCACAGACAAACTCTTTGCTTTTTAGCAGGCAACAAAAAAACCATCCGGTTATCAGATGGTTTAGCCTATCAACATTCATTACACGTTTACTGTGATTTGTTTACAATCGTCTTCAGCTTTGATTTTCGTATGATCTGATTAATAACCTCCGAAAAAACGAGTCCTATGGCAATAGAGCCTGATATCATAAAAGCCTTTGCTGCTAAATTAATGGCTAAGTTATAATCATTCTGCACAAAGTTTCGCATCGCATTATAGGCTATACCCCCTGGAACAAGTGGTATTATTCCTGCTACGCTATAAATGATGACAGGTGTTTTATATTTTTTTGCAAAATATTGTGAAGCTATGGCTATTGAAAACGCCGCAATAACGGTTGCTAATACCATGTCCACCCCATTTGATTCTAAGAGAAAATAAAAGATCCAACCAATCATACCAACTAGTCCGCAATGAAATAGTGAGCGTTTAGGCCCGTTAAAAATAATAACAAAAGCCGCCGACGCGATAAAACTTGTAATAATTTGTTCAACAATCGTCATCGAAAACGCTCCTCCTTAAAAAAATGAAAACATAACTGCGATTCCTGCTCCAATTGCAAAAGCTGTTAAAAACGCATCTGCGCCTTTAGCCAGTCCCGAGATCAGGTGTCCAGCCATCAAATCACGAACAGCATTTGTTATGAGCAATCCAGGGACAAGCGGCATTACTGAACCTATAATGATTTTATCAAGTTCTTCGCCAATTCCTGTTGAGACAAACAAGTGTGCCTGCAGGCCAATTAATAGTGAAGCAGAAAACTCTGAGAAAAATTTAATAGGAACGAGCTGATGAAAATACAAAAGAGATAAGAAACCTAATCCCCCTGTAATAAAAGCAGGGACAAAGTCTCCCCAATCCCCCTGAAACATGATTAAGAAACACCCTGAAGAAATGGCTGCAGCTAACACATGAATCCAGAGTGAATAAGGAGATCCTGATTCACTAATTTTCTTAAGTTCTTTGTACGCTTCTTCGATTGTGTATTCCCCAGCACTTATTTTTCGCGATATTCCGTTAACCTGGGCTACTTTCTCTAAGTCTGTTGTACGTTCCACAATTCGAATAAGCTTTGTTTTTGTAGGCTCTGAACCTTCGACTGAAAAAAGTATACCTGTTGGTGTTACATAAGGATGCGATTGATAAGCACCAAAAGAAGCCGCAATGCGCATCATTGTATCTTCTACACGATATGTCTCCGCTCCACTTTGCAGCATAATCTTGCCCGCTAATAGACAAACGGCCATTATGTCATAAGTTTCTTGGTTCTCCATTTCCATTAAGCATACTCTCCAATTAATTACTTACCATCATTCTATCCAAAAACGGATAGTTAATATTTTTACAGTTTAACTGATTGTATCTATTTTCGGCAATGGAGTTGAACAAGTTTACAGATGTTACTACAATTGAGCTATGGATTAGTCACCATAAACCTCAAATAAGTAACTGAATGGATCCTTTTTTTCTGTCCTCAATTTTTTAGATCCGCTTTTTTCATGCAAAGAAACGGGAAACGAAGAAAAAATGACTATAGAGAGGCACATAACGATCAGACTTATAATTCCTGAAAAAATCAACATACTTTTCCCTCCTTATCTTCTTACGCAAAGCGTATGGTATGAAACGCGTTTCAAAGCAAGAAAAACTTTTTCAGAAGCAGGTGAACGCATGGCTAATATAAGAGATATTGCTAAAATGGCTGGAGTTTCCGTTACCACCGTGTCCCGTGTGATCAACAACCAGCCATATGTTAGTGCTGAAAAAGTCTCGGCTGTTAAAGAAGCAATGAAGAAATACAACTATCATCGAAACATCAATGCCGTTCATTTAAGTACAGGGAAAACATTTTTAGTCGGAGTAGTTGTTCCTTTTTCAAACCACCCATACTTTGGACTTTTAATAGAGGGAATAGCAAACGCAGCTTTGGCTCACAACTACAAACTCGTTTTGATTCAGACTAACTATGAAAAAAATAAAGAGATAGAAGCCTTAAAGATGCTAGAAGATAAACTAATTGATGCACTAGTCATCTGTTCAAGAATTTGTGAGTGGAAAGTCATTGAGGAGTATTCAGAATATGGCCCCATTATTTTATGTGAAGATTCAAGGAATAAAAATGTTTCTTCCACATTTGTTGATCATTATAAAAGCTTCAATATAGCCCTTGATTACCTGTACGGGAAAGGGCATAAAAAGATTGGTTACACGATAGGACGTCAATCAGGAACGAACAGCAGCCAAAGAGATGCTGCGTATAAAGGTTTTTTAGCAAAACACGAATTACTTTATGAACCTAGTTTTGTTTTTTCAGGCAGTTTTAACGTTGAAGATGGATATAAGATTGTAGAAGAGTTATTACAGATGAAGTACCGTCCCACTGCCTTACTTGTTACAAGTGACCAAGTAGCTGCAGGAATCTTAGCAAGCTGCAGAGATCAAAACATACTGGTTCCACAAGAGCTTGCCATTATGAGCTTTGACAACCAGCCCATTTCAAAAGTGATGCACATCACAACATTAGAAGTCCCTCTTACACTTGTAGGAGAGAAGCTCTTTAATCAAGCATTAAACGGCGATGAAGTTTCACATGAGGAAATACAGGTGCGTTTGATTGAAAGAAAGACAGTCTAATAAAAAAGCTAGTTCTTTAAAGGTTATAAAACCTTAAGAACTAGCTTTTTGTTATTGAAGAAGGTTTCCTTCATTTCTTGAGTTTCTTCTTGTTCCAGTCATGAGTAATACCACCATTACTAGGATACCAAGCACAATTAATATCATATAAATCATAGATATTGATATAACGGAATCACTCAAGCTTTGTTTATTCTCATTGTCTGCGGATATGGATAGGACATCTTCTTTCTCTTTAGAAAAAAGACCCATCTTTTTAGCTTTAGAAGTAATGCTATTATTGATGGACGTGACTGTTTGAGAGAAAAGTCCATCTTTTACATCTTCAAACTTGTTTTCCGCGTCCTTGGTAAACGTTAAACCTTTTTGTTCTTCTGGCAATCGTTGTTTTATATCTGTTAGTGACTCCTTCAAAACAGCATCTTCTTTATTATTGTTTTTTTCATACTGATTTGGAGTTAGTTCATTAATACTTTTACCGGCAAAAGCAGAGTTAGGTCCTAAGAAGATCAGGGAAACAACTGACATTATTAAAATCTGCTTAATAAGCTTCATGTGCCTGATCCGTATTATTTTTCTTAGGAGGCTTTCTCCATAATTGAACAGCATACGGAATCAATGACAGAATAGCAATGAGGCCTATTAAGAAGAAACAACCTATCCGATAATCATTATCCGCTCCATATTGAATGGACATGTAGATCGCAGACATTGGATCCTCATATTGGAAGTTAGGTGCGGCTAACGCAAGTAAAGGGCTGACAAAGAATAAAATTAGACCAATACTAGCCATCCATCCAACAAATGATCCTATATTAAAGGTTGACCGTACAAGTGTTGATGCAGCCGTTAACAACAGAATAGTAAAGATGGAAAACTGTATGGAGTCTGTATTAGATAAAGAGTATATTTCTAATCCAAACAAACTAATAACTAGTCCCACGATTAAGTTTAATAGTCCGAAAATAGAGTTTTTCACTAAAAACGGGAGTGGACTGAAATAATGACTAAAATAGCCGATTAGTAAACCACTAATTAAGATTACGATCAGAATTACCACTGGCGGAACAGCTTTCACAGCTTCAGATTCCAGCTGTGGATTATTACCCGTCACTTTTAACGGATTCGCTAGATATTCATAAACGTAACCGTTACTCTGACCATCTAAATACGTGTTCCCGAGTACATTGAATACATCATCTCGTACTAGTTTTGTAGATGCAACATTTGTGGTCCATTTTTCATTTAACACGGTTGCATCTTTTTGAACACTGTTAACTCTTCCTTGTAGTTCACCTGTGTAATTTACAACAGACGCTTGTCTTTCCCCTATTGATGCCATTAGATCATTAATCATTGCTACCTCTTGATTAATGCTTTGCTGATTTGTAATTAATTGTGAACCTTCACCAGTTGGTAATGGTTCATTAGATTGTAATTCCTGAAGCTTCATTAAAACATTGTTTGCACTTTCTTCAATTGAATAAATGTTGCCCATCAACTCTTGCTGCTGCTCATCTAGGCTTATTTGATAATCTTGTTTAAAAGTAGAAAAAGAATTCCCTAGACCCTTCATTTCTTGTTGAGTAACAGGAAACTTAGTTTGAAGTTCATCCCATTTTTCTTTTTCATCCTCACTCACATTTAATGCTTGTTGTACTCGATTGTTTAGATCAGCATTTCCAAGTACTGTTTCTTTCGTTGAAGCACCAGATCTCTTAAGTACAGACTCGTATTCGGTTAATAACCCATAATAAGAAAGTACACCGTCTAACTTCCCGTCTACTAAAGCAGGAGTAAATATTGCAGGATTTAAATTCTTATTAAGATCTAAAAGAACCAACTCCTTAGCACGAATTTCTTCAAATAATTTGGAGTTGTTTTCTTTTAATTTTTTATTTGCATTCATTAGATTGTTGTTTGATTCTACTAGTTTCTTATTCACCTCTAAAATCTCATTCCGGTTTAATAATAGAGATTCATAGGCCTGAAGTAATTTATCATATTCTATTTTCCAGCCATCCTGATTCCCTTTATTTTTTATTCTTTCTTTTACTTCATTTAATCGATTGGATAGATTTGTTAAATCTTCAATAGATTTAGTTATTATTGGATCTCTAGGTTCTGGAAGTGATTGTAGTACATTAATAATTTGAAGAAATTGCTCACTAATTTCAGTAAGCTTATTTAGTTCCTCTTCAAAGCTTGGTGATATTGGGGTTCCTGTATCTATAGGTATATCTGGGTTTGTTGGATTCCCTGGATTTTCTGATTCTCCACCTTCACCCGATCCTCCCCCACCTATTCCTGCACGTACTCTACTGATTTCTCCTTCTAACTGAAGGAGTTCTGTTTGTTGCTGTTGCTGAATATAAGCATCTATGATGTCATTATGAATGGTGGCCATTTCACTTTTTTGCCGATCTACTTGTTTATAACGTTCATCATTTAAAATTGAAATAGATTGGTTGTTCCCTTCCAACAATTCGTTAATCCCCGACATATTAGCTATAAATTTATCGCCCTGCTCACTAAAAACTTGTCTAGATTCACTTTGTCTAGCTGCAAAACTCTCTTTACCTGTATTAATGAACATTAGATTTTGCTGTTGTGCTTCACTTAGTAATTTTTGCTGATTCCCCTGGTACTCTTTATATACTTCAACATATTGAACAAAAGATGAGAGCGTTTGTTCAAACTGTTCTAAATTCCCTGCTCGTTTTGGGGATGTCTCATCCGCCTGCTTCATACTAGACTGAAGCTGCACAAGCATATCTTTCTGTCTTTGAAGTTCCGCAGCAAGTTCACCAGAACTAGGCTTATAAAAACTAATCATCGTCGTTTGAAATTCAATCTCTTTCTCAAGAATACGATCAAATTCTTTTCTGACATCCTCCATGTCTTGAGAAACGTAGTTCCAATATAATGATGTCATCTGTTTGTTTAACCGATTACCCGCAAAGTCCAACTCTCGTAATATCTTTTCTTTATTAACTGCAGTAAGCTGTGATTGAACCGTATATTGAAAGTCAGCTTTAGTCGGCTGAGCCTCATTATAGGTTAGAATATTAGATGTAAAGTTAGATGGAATGTAGACAACGGCATCATATTTATTACTTTTTAAGCCGCTATCTGCCGCACTTCTGCTGATTACGGTCCACTTATACTCTGATCCATCTTCCAAAATAGCAGGTACTTCCCTGCCTAATTGAAGTGGATTCTCTTCCTCTTCTGAACCAAGATCTTCGTTTACAATGGCTATTGATCGGGTGCCGTTTGCTTTTGCCTGCATGGGATTATCCCCAATGAAGTGCATAAAGAGCTGGGGAAACACTAGAATAATAGCTATCGCAAGAAACATCTTTATCCCATATTTCCATGAGTTCGTCATGTGTATATCTTCCTTTCAATGACACTTAGAGGAATTTGTATTTTTGTTTCTTTGCCATTTTCTACGTAATAACCGAAACCTGCATGAATATCTTCTTCTTTTCTGTTATAAGGCAAGGTATATAGACTTTGTTCAGATTTCTTCATCAACACGAGCGCTTGGCGTATTTGTTTTACCTCGTTTGTAAACAGATCAAATCCTTTTGTAATTTCATTGTTATTACCTGAGACAATGACATTAAATCCAAGATGGCTATAATTTTTCATGTATTTCGATAAGCGGTCCTGAATCATACTATCAGTTGTTTGAATGAACCTAGAATAGCCATCAATCACAAAATATAATGGTGTAAACGGCTGTTCCGATAGGGTTCCTCTTGATAATGCATCTAAGTACTCGCGCTCTCTTTGTTTAAATATCTCTTCAGATTCATCAAGCCACGCTGAAATATGTTCTTTCGTTTCAAGATAATCTACTTTTTCTTCTCCAGCATAATTAGAAAGGCCGCGGTCAACTGAATCAAACATACCTATTCTTTCAGTTTCTTGAAGAAGAATGGTATTTAACATGACTCTTAACGCATTTGTTTTTCCTTTTTGAGTCTGTCCTACAATGACGCAATGTTTATTTTTAAGAAAGTTCATATGAACAGGCTGCACAAACTCTTCATCAAGCCCGATTGGTAGTATACCTGACCTTTGGTTCCCTTTTGTATATTGAGTGAAGTTCACCATCGTTAGTTCAGAAGGGAGCATTGGAATCGGTTGAGGAGTTGCACTAGCTGAATACTTATCAGCGATTCCTTGAATATCTTTTTTCATATTTTCTAGTAGTTCGTAATCGTCTTCTCCACGAGCGGGCAAGTAAATTTGTGAGAAATAAGCTTCTTCTCGTTTAATGATTGCTCTTCCTGGTATGGGCTCTGGTGAAAAAGGAACCTTTCCAAGTACAGTGTAAGATTCTGATTGGTCCATTAAATAATGCACAATTTTCGTCTTCAGGTTATTCATTAGAGACTGCCTGATCGCGTTAATCCTTGTAGCAGTGAAAATCATATAGATTCCTAACGCTTGTCCATCACGTGCAAATTGTGTCATCTGCATCTCCAGGTCCTGCATCTCTTCTTTTACAAGATCGAAGTTATCGATTGTAATAAAAAGAATTGGCAGTTTCTCTTTATTAAGAGAGTTATACATCTTAATGCTGCTTACTTCGCTTTTTTGGAATTGTTGTTTTCGATCGGCAATCTCATCTTTTAAGAACCTCATAAACTTCTCAATTTTTCTCTCTTCATCCATTAAAAAATAATCAGCCGTATGAGGAAGCTGCCTTAGCGGCAATAGAGACCCGTTACCAAAATCAAAAAGATAATAGTGAATCTCTTCCGGACTTAACTTAGATGCCATTGATAATAAGAGCGTCATAACGGAATGTGACTTTCCATAGCCAGATGAACCGAAGATACCGATGTTTCCATCATCCATTAAGCGGTATATGTAAGGTGTTTGTGACTGTTTTTCTGGTTCATCTACCATTCCTAAATAGACTTCGTGATCTTTTTCTTCAAACTCGTTTAGATGGATTAAACGACTGTTTAATGGAGGGAGCCACGGACTATTTAGCTTTTTAATTCCCAGTGTTTTCTGCAATTCTTCAATCCGGTCGACGATAACGTCAATCTCTGCTTCAGTTTCTTTTTTATTTTTAGCGTTTGACGTTACTTCCGATAAGGGAATAAGACCTAAATCTGTTACAAGTGCTACTTCATCTTCATTTTCGATTGTTTCCTCCAAATATGGTGCACCGCTCCATGCAGATTGGAATAATTCGTATACTTCATTGTTACCAACTTGGAGATATCCTCTGCCTGTTATAGTAATAGAAGAAGCATCAGCATTTTTTATAATTTCTCTGCTGTCGGCCGCATCTTGAACCTTCAGTGCAATCTTGAAACGGGCATTACTCCAAATTTGGTCATCGATTACTCCACCAGGTTTTTGTGTAGCAAGTATAAGATGAACACCTAAACTTCTTCCGATCCTTGCAGCACTTACCAATTCTTTAATGAATTCCGGTTCTTCACTTTTCAACTCGGCAAACTCATCAGAAATCAGGAATAAATGCGGCATTGGCTCATTTGATTCTCCGCGCTTATAAAGGCTTGTATATTCATTTATGTGATTGACTTGATATTTGTCAAAAAGCCGCTGTCTTCTTTTCAATTCACTTTTTATAGAAGCTAGTGCTCTTGCAGTAAAGTTACGGCTTCCTTCAATATTCGTAATCGTACCTAAAAGATGAGGCATGTTTTTAAATGGTTGGGCCATTCCCCCACCTTTATAGTCAATGAGTAAGAAGGCGACTTCATAGGGATGGAAATTTACAGCTAGAGACAAAATGTACGTTTGTAAGAACTCACTTTTACCAGATCCCGTCGTACCTGCTAACAGTCCATGTGGTCCATGAGCTTTTTCGTGCAGATTCAGCTCTACAATATCCTCTTTGCCTTTTAACCCGATCGGTACGGCTAATGATTTAGAAGACTCTCTGGTCGTCCAATTATGTTCAATTGGAAGATCGACTACTTCATTAGCTCCAAAAAGTTCTAAAAAAGATACACTGTTTGGAATAGAGTTTGTCATTCCTACAAGATGATTTAATGTTCTTAAGGTTCGAGCGTATTTTTCGTTTCCTTCCCCATTATGATGATCAAGTTTAAACGGAATTTGAACTGCTTTCTTGTCCTCAATCAAGATGTCGCCAGTTGAGTCATTTATATATCGGACAAGAGTGTGTATGTTGTCACTCAGGCTCTCTTTTGTTTCAGCAGCAAAAATCACCGATATACCCAGATGCGAGAATTCTCCTTCTAAATATTCGAGCAATACGTGCTCAGTCATTATCTGCTGATCTAAAATGATAAATACCAAATGAGGTGAAAATCTTATTTTCTCTTTTCCATCACCTGCTTCTAAGTCACGTTCTCGGATTATTTCATAAACAGAGGACAATAATTGGTCCCTTGTCTGCTCGTTATAAATAAGCCCTTTAGCATGTGAATTTGGAAGTTGAAAATGTGGAAGCCATTTCAGCCACTCCCAATCGCTATAATCTTTTTCATTAAAAATGAAAATAAAACGAACGTCATGATAGCTATGGAAAAAAGCTAATTGCCCTATGAGCTGATGAAGTTCACTTTTCATAATCGATTCTTTTCCAATAAGTCCCATAGCACCAGTTGATAAATTAACAGTGATTGGGACGTTCTTAACTTCTTTATAAACCTTTTCCATTTTTTGCGACTGTTCTAATAAATGATCGATTTCCCTGTTCGCCATATCTCCACTGTTTAAAGAAAGAGTATAGCTTGAAGGAACGTTACCCGTTCCAATTCTAATCTGGAGAAAGTCATGACTTTCTGATGTTCGCTCCCAAATACGATCTGAAATCTGCTCTGTATAATATTTCATCTGCTCAAAAGGGGGATAATGATAGTGAAGTACTTTTCTTTGCTTATCTGCTAATTCTTCTAGTTCTTTCCGTTTATTATCTAGATATAAGCTGTATACTTTTTTACGTTTGATTTTTCGTTTTTTAAAATTCCCTCGCTCTTTAAAATACTGCACCGAAGAAGTGACAAGTGTAGTAGCAAACATCACCATCGAAATGATGATAAAGATTCCTCTCGGCTGTATGATGGCTACAATCCCCATAACAATCATCATTAAAAGAGGAGGCATGATAATTAACCAAAGTCCCTTATTTGGATTTTCTCCTTCCTGTGATGGAAAAGACAACGTGACCTTATCCTTTGGAAGTTCAAATACCATCCTGGGCGTTCTTCGGTAGTTGGGATATTTCTTGCTCATTTCAGAAACAGGTTTGTTGGCAATGGGCAGTTTTGAAGTGAATTCTTCCTGACTTGAGATCTGCAGCAAATCTTTTTCTATTAATTTAAGAGACATAAATGGCCAGAATAATAGATCTCCCACCTCAAAAGAAGTCAATCCTGTTATTTTATGACCATTCAAATACACTTGATCACTCTTAGGCGAGATCATCCATCTTTCTCTCGCTCTTATTAATACAAAAGATTCTTCTTCTGATACAAGATCCTTTGAATGATGAATAACGTGTGCATTATTTGTCGCTGCGAACGTATATTCTTTGTTAAACCCAAGATAAAAGGTTTCTTGGTGTTCAATATCCGGTGTCAAATAAAGTGATAATGTTTGGGTGCCATCAGATAAATCGTATGAAGCGTTCTCTGTAACGTAACCGATATTTATGCCGCTTTGAAGAATTTCGAGTTTCTCTCCATCTTGCTTTATCGTTAAAGATCCTTTACTAAAAGGAAAGTTTAAAACTGTGACAGTATCTTGAATGGCAGGGCCAATTGTCAGTGAACGAAAAGAGTCTTTTTTTAGATGTATGTGTTGGTAAGTCTTATCATGAAATACCCATAGTTTGTTCATACTTCACCCCCTCTAGTTTGCAGTTGCTGGTTTAGGCGCAGCTGCAGGATTCTTCTCCTTTTCAGCAGAGGCTGCTTCCTCTTTTGCCTTTTGCTCTTCAGCTTCTTGCTCTTTTTCTTCCTGCTCTTGCGCCAGTCTTTCTTCCTCTTCTACTCGAGCTTCTTCTTCTTTCAGCGCTTCTTGTTCCTGAAGATATTCATCGATCTCTGCTTGTACTTCTTTTATTTTTTGCTGTTTTTCTTCACTGCTCAATTCATCATCAGACTTTAATTCTTCACGATATTTAATGAGAGCGAACATAATAAGATCTTGATCCTCTAACGACCGAGCGATATCCAGTGCTTCCTTAGCGTTTCCTCTTCCAATATGAATCCAGTATTGAAAATAAAAAGGATCAGATTGTAAAGTAACAGTGTTCTGTATATTTCCTTTTTGCTCTTCAGTCAGCGATTCATTAATTATGTAAGATGAGGCAAGCTGATATTGAACGACATTAGGCATATCTTCTACTTCATAATCGGACATGACCTCAACGACATCACTGTATTCCTTCCCAAGAAAATGTTCATTGCTGCTAACAAACGCTTCCTGTCTTGGCTGTAGAAAAAACAAGGAGTACAGAGTATAGATGAGAGCAGGGATAAAGCAGATTAATAAACCTAACGCTGCATATCGAGTGATTCTCCACTTCTTCTGAGGAATAGTTAAAATCAATTTATCTTTCTCATCTAGTTCGTCTAATTTCTTCTGAATCAGTTGTATAAGTGCATCAATATTTTCGGCTTCTATAACTTCTTTAGCGACAGAAGATAACTCTATCGTTTCATGAAGCTTTAGATAATCCTGAAATGCAAATTTACCATCAACTACGAAGGCAACAGTTGCTTTCAGTTCTTTCCAAACTCTCTCATAGTCGGCCTCATAAGGAGGTATGCTCTCTTTTACTCCATAATGAAGAAAGGAAGGTGTTAAACTTTGATCAAAGACGATGTTTTCTGGACATACCACAAGGTGCAAACGCGTTAGCGCATGTTCCTTTACTTTTTTAACGAGCTGAAAAGCAAACATCCATTTACTTCTTTCATTTTTACTTTTTAACTCGGGAAAAAATCGATAACGGGCATGAGGGTGAATTTTGATTTTTAGTTCATCATCTTCTAATAAAATAGACCTTTGAATGTCAGAATCAAGTTCCTTCAACAAATCAATTTCTATAACATCATCTAGTTTTATTTTTTCTTTTTGAAACGCAAAAGTAATAGAATCCTCATCTCTGCTTATCTGGGATTCTAAACTTTGTTCCAAGTAGGTTTGATTTTTTTCAGTCATTGCTTAGCCCCCCTCAAAGGATTTCAAACCGGTCACCTGTCATTATTCCGTGCTCCAGCAGCTTTTGATTGCCGGAAAGCACTATATTTTTATTTGGGACACGCACCCAGAAGCCATCTCTAGGCGGAACATGAATCTGTTTTGTCTGCCATACAATATCAACTACTTTTTTGACAGAATGAAAGTTTGATAAACGAAGATCAAACGTTTCTCCCGTATAATTTTTTAGATCCACCGTAACTTCAATGTACATAAAATAATCACCTCAAAAAGTGAAGAGCGCCTATAGTGTTGAAGGCGCTCCTATAAAACATGACTTAAATAGTGAAGCTACCCTCTAATTTGGCTTGCGATTTGGTTATCAGCGTCTTCAAGAGCTCTAGAAGTATTGTTTAATTGTGTAGAGATGTCTTCGAGAAGCTGTTGCATTTGAAGAAACGATGGCTTTAATGATTCGTATTGCTGGCTGAAAGCTCTGCTTGCCTCCCCTTCCCACATTCCTTCTAATTGACTAATCATGGCATTCAATCTTGAAATCTGATCTCCCACCTGACTGCTTTCATTTGAATATCGGCCTGACATATCGACAAGCTCTGCGGGTGTAACGCGAATAATACCTGACATCTTCTTCTCTCCCTTGTGATTTTATTTTTATAAACAACGACCTATAAAGGTCGGTTGTCCCGAAAGTCCATTTGGATAAATACACCTATATTTGCCCTTTTATGGAAATTACGAAACCATAAATTTGAAAATTTACGATACTTTTTGCTTACTGAAAATGTTTTTAAAAGATTTATTAAGAACATCTCATCCTTTATTCCTAAGTCTGCAGTCTTTTTGTTTTTTCATAGACTGTTTATTTTGTTTGCGAATACAGCCTATATAAAATAAAGCGCATGGATAATCCCATGCGCTTTCTATTCTCCTCTCCACTAGGCTTACTTCATTTTTTCTCAACGTACTCCCTTATCACAAAAAAAGATATCAACAAACTGAAATAGAACATGCAATTAGATGCTAGGAGATTTCTATATGGTCGATAATCAGTTATGTGGTATGCGAGTGTTTCCCGTATAAATAAAGGCAGGGTCATTATAATAAATCCCGTTAAGGCAGCAATAATTAACCAGATTAAGGCCGGCATTTTTTTGTATATAAATATCATTAAAATCGGTAGAATGGTTAACAAAAGGATCCAGATTACTTTTGCGTCATCCATGATAAAACTATAGATAACAGCTGAAAGCAGGAGACTTGGAAGAGTAAGTAATGAAAGAATTAATAGAGAAAATGGAACAGGACTGAAGTAAAGCATATTTCTACTTTTAAATATAAGCATAATAATAAAGTACAGCGTTATGGCCATTCCTAGCATTTCTAGTATGTACATCGTGTAGATGATGATCTCTTCCCAACTTAGAAATAAATCGTTAAGATATTCATTTACTTTACGTTTGTCGTAGAGAAAAAACAGCCAACCAATTATAATCACAATAATCGGTAGATACCCTGTTATCCTGTAGATGACTGGATCAGTATCTCTCACTAATATTTTTTTCTTAGCCATAATTCATCTTCCTTTCAAACCAATAAACTCACTTACCTAAACGCTTACCCTACACAAAAGCCTGCAGATCCCAAAAATCTGCAGGCTTCCAATTAAATTCTATTATGATCCGCTTTCCAGTTCGTAATTGCTTGTTTGATCTCTTTTGGCTTCATGTTCTCTGCCGCTGCTTTTTCAGCTAAGCTCGGAAATTCCTCATCAGGTGCAAAACGCAGCGCCACAATCTGCCCGGGTGTAAGACCTGCATGTAGAAGTTTCCCTGTCAGCACGTAATAACGCAGGTTCTCTTCTGCACGAATAGCACGATCCTGAGCTTTTAGCGGGTACAGTCGCAATAAAGCAAACGTAACTAGCAGACTGCATGACATGACCAATAAAATTACGGCTAAGAACATATCCTCCGCTTTAAACAAATAAACAATACTCGCAATTAATCCCCCAAGCACTAGCAATGACAATACATAGTGATAGATTGGATGCATACGTGCATGATTTTTATAATTTTGTGTGTTCATATAGTTCTCCTCTTTCTTTTCAGCAATTTACTCCCACTTAAACGTAAAGCTTGCTACAATAAACGCTCCGATCAGCCATCCTCCTAGAATCATTGCTTCCATGCCAAGATCCAGTAAAGAAGCTCCAACGTTCATGGTTTCACGCAATGCATGGCTTAAATGAGCAATCGGCAAAATCTGTACGATTGGCTGCAGGAATTCAGGCATGTCTCTTATCGGAAAGAATACGCCACCTAGAAACAGCATTGGGAAAGACAAGAATCCCGCGATTGGTCCTGCACTCTCAGGCGTTTTTGCAATACCGGCAATAATAAATCCGATCGCCATAAACGCTAACGTTCCCAGCGTAACGAACGCGATAATGGTAAGCCATGAACCTCTGACTTCAATGCCAAATGCAAGCCAGGCTACAGCGAGTACAATCATCGCCTGTAAACCGTTCAGCATGAAACGAGCTGTAATCTGTGCGGCAATAAATGTAGATGCTTTAAGCGTCGTACCTTGCATTCGGCGGAGGATCCCCCGTTCACGCCAAGAAGATATCTGACCTGCAACACCGTTCATGTTATTGCTCATGATCATCATTGCCACAATACCAGGTACAAGGAAGTCGATGTAACGCAGATTTAGCGCTTCTACGCCTTTAGATTCTGTAACCACAACCGGCTGATAATTCACCTGTTTTTTACTGATTGAATCAACCGTATTATTAACGAGCTGAAGTCCGACCTGTGACATTGCCATGTTCGTTTCATTATAATAGATTGGCAGTTTAAATGGTTCTGCCTTATTTTCAGCCGAAAGACTTTCTCCATAACCTTTTGGAATGGTAATAACTAACGTTAAATCCCCTTTTTTCAGCTTATCTAATGCGTCTTTTTCATTAAAATTATCTTCTAGCGACACAACTTCAGTCTTTTTAAATTCTTCTATCAAGTTCTTGGACTGTTCACTTTGGTCTTGATCTACAACAGCTGCCGTGATTGATACACCGCTGCCATTTCCCAAGAACGAACCTAACATCACCATCAAAACGATAGGAAAAGCGAGTGTCCAGAACAGGACTTGACGGTTTCTGAGGAAGATTCGAAGCTGAGCCAGTGTTAGTAAATAGTATGATCTCATCCTTCTCTTAACCTTCTTCCTGTCATATGGATAAATACATCTTCAAGAGTTGCTGTTCTCGTTTGTAAGTCTACGAGTTTAAGTTCTTTTTCAGAAGCTAAAGCTATTAAACTTGTTAACGTCTTCTGCAAGTCATCCGTATACAAAACATGAACATCTTTCTGACTCCCCACTTGCTTCACCCCGTCAACCTCTAACAAATTCACATCCACTTCATCTTCGTTAAACCGGAATTCAACAGCACTATCCGACTGGAGATTTTTAACGAGTTCACTAGGCGTGTCCAGCGCAATAAGCTTTCCTTGATCCATGATTGCGATGCGGTCACATAGCACATGTGCTTCATCCATGTAATGAGTCGTCAGCACAACCGTTTTCCCTCTGTCTTTCAAGCGCAAAATAATATCCCACAAAGTACGGCGTGCCTGTGGATCAAGCCCAGTTGTCGGTTCGTCTAAGAATATGATTTGCGGATCGTGCACAAGTGCAAGTGCAATGGCCAGCCGCTGTTTCTGTCCTCCAGACAACCCTTTGATTCTGCTATTCTTTTTTTCTGTTAAAAGCATGTCATCAATTAATTCAGGAATTGAGATATGTTCACGGTAAAAACTTCCGTAGAGATGAAGAATTTCGTCAACCGTTAACAGCTCAAAAAGAGTGGTAGATTGAAGCTGTACGCCAATGACTTCTTTCACTTGATCAAGCTCTCTTGTAATATCAAAACCACCAACGATCGCTGTTCCTTCATCAGGCTTCCGTAGTCCAACCAGCATCTCAAGCGTAGTCGTTTTCCCCGCTCCATTAGGTCCGAGCAGTCCGAATACTTCACCATTATGTACGGAAAACTCACTGCCATCTACTGCAGTAAAGTCTCCATATCGTTTCACAAGTCTTTCAACCTTTATAATTTCTTGCTGGGTTTCCATTTTTCACTCTCCAAACATACACTTCACTGCTTTTTATTTTTGCTGCAACAAAACATACCTTCAAATTTTGTCCATAGCTGTTTAAGTGTCTCCATCCATTCACAGGCTCCGTCCATTGCCTCTGGCTGTATCGAATAGTAGCGATAACGCCCATCTTTTCGGTGCGTGACAAGACCTGCACTCTCTAATACTTTTAAATGCTTAGAGATGGCAGGCAGCGACATATCAAAAGGTTCCGCTAACTCTTGAACACTCCTCTCCCCAATTGATAGCTGCTCGATGATACTTCTTCTCGTAGGATCAGACAGAACAGAAAATACATCATTTAAATTATCGGATTTATATTTAACCATTTGGTTAAGTATAAATCCCACCTCACATATCTGTCAATTTATACCTGTCCTAGCTATACGTATATTCGACTTTCACAGTGGCAGTAATTCTATTCTCACCCGGCTGTATGGGAGTTTCAGCACTTTGTGCCAGCATAGCCGCTTGAAATGGAATTGGTCTAGGCGGAAGCTGTTGAGATATTTCTTGTACCACAACCGGAACAGGCTGCAGTGTGACACCCAATGTTCTTGCCATCGTAATTGCTTTTTGCTGAGCATTTTGTATCGCCAATGTTAACGCTTGGTTATAAAAAGCGTCGGGGTTGGAAACGGTGAACTGTATAGAAGAAACTGAATTAGCACCGCTTGCAACAGCTGTGTCAATCACCTGACCTGTCTTACGAATATCTTTTACTGTTACCTGCAGTTGATGCTCTACACGATAGCCTCTAAATATTTGCTGGCCATTTTCATAGTTATATTGAGGGTCGATACGATAACTAGACGTTTGAATGTCACTTTGAGAAATGCCGAGGGACAGCATCCCTTGTATGACAGCAGCTGTTTTATCTGCATTCTCTTTTTGCGCTGCACTTAGATTTTGACCTTCATTAATGACTCCTATTGTAATGATGGCTTGATCAGGTGTTGCTGACACAGTTCCTTCACCTGTTACAGTCATGCGGTTTGTCTTCGCTTGCCGATACAAATGTTCACTCATGGTATTTTGATATCCAGGGTAATACACGCAAGAATCCCCCTTCACTTTTCTATTCCATAAAAGCTATGCGTACACCTATATAAAAAGAAGAAAAAGCATCTGACACGTTTGCGTCAAATGCTTTCTCTTGTTATTTATCTGTTGGTTTTGGAAGATAGTTTAAGAAGTTTTGGTGAGCAAATCCTCGTACTTCTTCCTCTGAATAATGTTTCAACAGTTCATTTATTAAGTTTTGGGTTTTGGATGCGTCTTCTAAGTCCGTAATAAGTTGCGAGATTCCATCAAAATCCGAACCTAGACCAATCTGCTTCACACCACCAAGTCCACAAAAATGGTCGATGTGTTTAATGAGATCAGAGATGCTGGACGAGCCCTCGCTTTTAGTAAATGGAGGGTTATAAACAACATGCACCACTCCTCCTTTACCGAACATCTCTTTCGCCATTTCATCCGTTAAGTTCCTCGGATGATCACATAGAGCACGTGAATTAGAATGGCTTGCTAAAGGATATTTGGCAATGTCCATAACGTCCCAGAAGGCACGATCACATAAATGGGAAACATCTGTTAGAATTTGATGCTTGTTATTGAACTTAACAACCTCTTTACCAAACACCGTAAGTCCTGCTCCACGAGGTTCCTGTGCCCCGTCTGCCGCGAGATTCGCGTGATTCCATGTAAGTCCAATCAAGAGGACGCCAAGTTGGTGCAATATGCTTAACTTTGTAAGATCATCACCAATTGCGTCCACTCCTTCAAGCGTTAACACCGCCCCGATTTCTCCATCTTTTAAGGTATGAAAATCAGACCAATTTTTCAAATGCTTCATCTCTGGGTTTTTACCGAGGACTTCCTTATAAAAACAATCCACTTGCTGAAGAGCAGACTGAAATTTTTGATCACTCGGAATAAACGGCTCTATAAAAATAGCGAAAAACTGAACGTTCACTTTTCCCTTTTTTAGTCGCTCTTTATTTGTAGCAAGCTGTGGTGCATCTGCATAACGCAGCTTACCGTCCGTTTCCCATAGTTTTAATAATGCATCGCAATGCAAGTCAATGACATTCATGTTGATCCCACCATTTCTTTGTTAAATAATCTCCTTAACCCCAAAAGAATACGTTTAGTTGAAATTTATTTTTGTTATAATGTAAAGTATATCTTAGTTTACATATAAGGAAAGGCTTGATACGGGATGGAGAATAGTTCTTCTAATTTTATTAAAACAATCATCCAAAACGATCTGGAATCCGGAAAACACAAGAAAATCGTTACTCGTTTCCCTCCAGAACCTAATGGATATCTTCATATTGGACATGCAAAATCAATCGTAATCAACTTCGGACTTGCGGATGAGTTTGGCGGAGAAACCAATCTGCGCTTTGATGATACTAACCCATTGAAGGAAGATCAAGAGTACGTTGATGCAATTAAAAAAGACGTTGAGTGGCTAGGATTTGAATGGGAGAACCTACGCTTTGCTTCTGATTATTTTGAAGAAATGTACGCTCGTGCCGTTCTTTTAATTAAAAAAGAAAAAGCGTATGTGGATGACCTGACTGCAGACGAGATTCGTGAATACCGCGGAACACTGACAGAACCAGGCAAAGAAAGTCCTTACCGCAACCGCTCTGTTGAAGAGAACTTGGATCTTTTTGACCGCATGCGTAAAGGCGAGTTCGAGAACGGACAAAAAGTACTTCGTGCAAAGATCGACATGAGCTCACCTAATATTAACTTACGTGACCCAGTCATTTATCGTGTCTCTCATGCTACCCATCACAATACCGGTGACACGTGGTGCATCTATCCGATGTATGCATTCGCTCACCCGATCGAGGATGCGATTGAGGGCGTAACACATTCGCTTTGTACAACTGAATTTGAAGATCAGCGTCCTCTATACAACTGGGTTGTTGAAGAATGTGAGATGGACAGCCAGCCGCAGCAAATTGAGTTCGGCCGCCTAGGACTAACGAACACGGTAATGAGCAAACGTAAACTAAAGCAGCTTGTAGACGAAGGATATGTGGACGGATGGGATGATCCACGCATGCCGACGATCTCTGGTTTACGCCGTAAAGGCTATACGCCTGACTCAATCGTTGAGTTTGTAAAAGCAGCTGGTGTTTCAAAAGGTTCTGGTGTAACCGACACGGCGATGCTTGAGCATTTTATCCGTGAAGATCTAAAAGTGAAAGCACCTCGTACGATGGGAATTGTTGATCCGTTAAAAGTAGTGATCACAAACTATCCTGAAGGACAAGTTGAGATGCTGGATGCTGAGATCAATCCAGAGAATCCAGAAATGGGCTCACGTCAGATTCCATTTTCTCGTGAAATTTATATCGAGCGTGAAGACTTTATGGAGGATCCTCCGAAAAAGTACTTCCGACTCTTCCCTGGCAACGAAGTTCGCTTAAAGCATGCATACTTCATTAAATGCGAAGATTTTATAAAAGATGAAAACGGCAATGTGGTTGAACTTCATTGCACGTACGATGTAGAAACAAAGTCAGGCACTGGATTTACAGGCCGTAAAGTAAAAGGAACACTTCACTGGGTTGAAGCGACACAAGCCGTACCAGCTGAGTTCCGTATGTACCAGCCGCTCATTTCAGATGCAGATATGGAAAATGAAGAAGATAGCGAAGGCAAAACGTTCTTGGATTACGTGAACAAAGATTCACTTATTGTAAAACAAGGATTTATTGAAGCGAACATGAAGGACGCGAAACCTCAAGACAAGTTCCAGTTCTTCCGCCACGGCTACTTCAACGTAGATCCAAAGCATACGACTGACGACAAAATTGTGTTTAACGAGATTGTATCACTGAAGAGTTCGTTTAAGCTTTAATTATAAAAGGGAGAGTTCCTACATTGGGGACCCTCCCTTTTCCAGTAATAAAAATAATAATGCCTAGCCAAACATAAATTGCAATCAGCCATTCATTGAGACTACCTATCGCGTAAGTAATAAAAAGTCCTAAAAAAGCCCCAGCAAACCAAATCTTTAAAGCCCAACTTGCAGCGGCATGCGGCCAACTCTTACCTTCTAACTGTTTCAAATAAGGATATCCAAGACCAACTTGCTCTTCATGACTCATTTGTAGAAAAGCGGATTCAGCATTGAATTTTTTACAGTTCACAACGATATCATGCCAGCTAAGAGGCAAACAATGATCCTCGGGGAAAACCTGTTTCCCTTCTTCTTCGTTCAAATATACTGGCAAAACCACAGCTCCATAATAAATCGCATCTGTGTTATGGAGCTATCTAAACCCTATTACTTGTATTCAATAGCTATTCCTACTTCTCCACTCTTCTCATCTATGTATGAGATGATCTGGCAAAAAGGGAAGTAATAAATAATAGAATTTCCTTTTCTATCGGAAGGTTCACCAAAGTTCTTTTTCAACCATAGATCATGACTCTCTTTCTTTTTTTCAACATTATAATTAGACCAGTTGCCGTAATTATTTTTTAAAGACTCATCAGCATTCTCCAATTCAATGATGGAAACAGAATTATTTTTAAAATGTACAACTATCCATAAATTCAATTCATTAATTAAAACAGGATCCTTAAATACAAACATTTTAGAGTTGATATTTGTACTTAATAAATAACTCGCAAATTTATTAATAAATTCTTGTTTCATAGTATTGTTATCAATGGTTACTCCATGAATATCTATCTTAAAAGTATTAGTAGACAAGATTATCACCTTTTTTTATTATTGAATTTTATTTAACATCAATTCATACTCTTCATAGGTAATCTTTACATTATGAAGTTGTATTTCAGCATTATCCACTCTAGTAATATACTTATTATGAACTAACTCATTAAAGTCTGACATAAAAATTTGTTCCATGCCACCCTGTCCAAACTGCGGATTACTTTTGGCAATTCCATTTGCTCCTATTAAATCTATGTTAAGTTTATAAGCGCCCATTTGCCCTCTATAAATGGCGTGATCCATTCCCTTTTGCCAGTATGGTTTAACTTGCAATCCTTCAAAAATCACCTTAGCATCTTTACCAGTTGCCTCGATTGCTTCCTTAGTGGAAAAATAACCAGTGGGATAAGGCTCCCCAGCATATAGTATAGTTCCTTTTTTATATACTTTATCAATATATTCATCTGTACCCACATAAGGAAATACACCTTGCCACTCTTGTGCTTTTTGGGACGGACTATAATTATTTAACATCCTCCTAATTCCAGGTTTATTTATTCGAGCATGTAGTTCCTCTTTAGTTAAGCTACCGTATTTACTTCTCAAATAGTCTAAACGATCTGCATATCTACCTCGCGGAACCTCAGTTAAATCTGCTGCAACTGGAGGAGTATTATAATTTTTATTTCTTAAAGCTACATCATCCAACGCATACCCTGCACTGCCCACACCAGCAATAGCAAATGCATTAAAAAGACTCTGGTTTCTTTGCTCTTCGGTTAATTCGTTTCCGAACATGTCTTTCCCTGTAAAATATTCACCAAAGCCATTTGCAGACACGAGTCCATAAATTCCGTATTCTGCTTTTTGAAGCCTGCTTAGCCCTTGCGCTGTTTTGTAGGAATCCAACATGTGATCTG